>JBNKDO010000021.1:0-163849 GCA_050288305.1 Desulfocapsaceae bacterium
CCCCACCCGGATGCGATATACCCGGCAGGAGTGGTTCAAGACCCAGGAAGAAATGAGGGAAGCATTCTCTGACCTTCCGGAGGTATTAAATAATACCATCGAGGTAGCAGAAAAGGTGGAACTCTATGAATTGAACAGTAATCCGGTGATGCCTTTCTTTCTCTTGCCTGAAGGGTATGAAAATGAAGATGTGTATCTCAAACACATCACCTATGAGGGAGCAAAAAAAAGATATCCTGAGATTACCGATGAGATCAGGGAGCGAATTGATTTTGAATTGGGCACGATTCAGCGAATGGGATTCCCCGGATATTTCCTGATTGTTCAGGATTTTATTGCGGCAGCCCGTGAAATGGGTGTCTCAGTGGGACCCGGACGGGAAGCAACTATTATCAGGGAGAAGATTTTTAATTGACATTAAACTAAAAAAGATCTATTAGTAACCCTTTCAAGTGTCGGGATGTGGCTCAGTCTGGTAGAGCACAGCGTTCGGGACGCTGGGGTCGGAGGTTCAAATCCTCTCGTCCCGACCAGTAACGCGGTATTATTTCAATAACTTACCTTATTTTCTTGTGCCTTTTCCGTATCACACCCGTATCACATTTTGTAGCTTGATAAAGCTCTTGGAGTTCTATGCGTGATGGTATGTAATAGCGTTCAAATGCCTTGTTCGTCGAATGCATTGTTGCACGCTTGATTTGCTCGGGTGTGGCAAATTCCCTGAGGCCTATTGCTGAAGAATGTCGAGTCCCTCCATAAAGATCGACTCCTTCAATCCCAAGGTTCGCACAAGCTTTTTTCCACCATTTATAAAAGACCCTCTGGCCAAATCGTTGACCTGGAGTACAACGTTTATAGTTGGAACTATAACGGAAAAAATAAAGATCCGGTAAACCCTCTGGAATTCTACTGAGAATTTCAATATCTTCCTGGATTAATGGAACTATTTTAGGCCTTTTTTCTTTTGGATGAGGAATAAAAAAGAATTGTTGCTGCCTATCAATATGTTCTTCTTTTAAATTACGCATCTCTCCAGGACGGATAGAAATATAGGTAGTCAGCCATTTAATCCCAAGCCATATTTTAGGAGTAAGATGATAAGTCAATCTCTTAACTTCTTCGACTATGGCGGCCTGAGTTTCTTTGGTTACAGTCTTTCTATAGCCTAGTTCATAATTTATTTGTGGAAACTCCGGCAAGTTACTTCTATCTATCTCTTTCCTTTGCAGCAACCAGTTATAAAAGTTTTTCAAGCAGGAAAGATAATTCGATTTGGTCTTATCCGAAACGTCTAAAGAATCAAGAAGATCATCTATATGGCTATAATGAATTTCCTTCACATTTGTGTTTTCAAAGTATTCCTGGAATACAGAAATATAACGTTTTAAGTGAGAGTAAGTTCCAGACTTTACTTTGATGGATTTTTTTTCGAGGTATTTTTCAGAGAGTAGGGTGAAAGAAAGAGGATTACTGGAAAGATAGTTACGATAATCAAAAGTTCCTCTGTCTACTTCGTATCTCAAACCATCAAGGAATCTTTCAGCAGATAAAAAATTATCAAACCTTTTGCGAAGCTTCCGCCCAAATTGAACTGTGAAGAGTCTATTTGCTTGTTGATCATGATGAGTAGGGCAGAATAAACCTCTTTTCCTATCAATGTGTTGATAAGCAGATCCACATAAAGGGCATCTTTGATCTGAGTATATTCTTCCTCGCATACAAAGTTCAGTATGCGATTTGATCAATAAAGTCAAGATAACCTACAATGTGTTCATATCATGCTGAGTATATCCGTGAACTTCACCAAAGCCATACGGCCAGACCTCGTTATACTTCTGCTTCATTTTCTCCTGCAGTTCAGTAAGGCCTGTTTTCGGATCCTTCTTTTGCGATTTCATCCGACACCATGTATCAACCTCCCCCATGAGATAGGTGGTAATCTGGTCTATGTCGTTATGCTTACATCCGTGAATTGCAGCAACGTTTAGAGCGCAGCCAACCATTTGATCTATGAGTTGTTTCTTATCTTTCTGCGGGATAGGCTTCTTTCTGGTCACCATGGTATATCTACCCCAGTCCAAATCTTGCACCTCACGCCACCATTGATGGATGATGGCTCTATCCTGGTGCCGGTTTTCACGGTCGAAAGGTTTTAGGCAGTATCTCGCCCAGTCGTGGGTTGAATATCGCCAGAGCGCATTCATATGGGTAAAGAGCTGCTCCAGGGTTTTAATACGGAATTGCTTAAGAACAGTCTTTCTAAACTGGAATTCAACACGAGTTACCGGCAAATCGTCGTATTCTTCATTCTCCCAAACAGAGGCGAATAAAGAGCGTTTAGAATTGTTCTTCTTAATCTCAAAAACCTTGTCATAGACACGCAGGGCAATATCACCTTTACCGATGGAAACACCAGTTTCCTCAGCAAGTCCGAGATCCCCCTCAGTCTGATCAAGACTCACACCGGTGAATTTGTAACGATCATGATATGAGTTGATCCGATTTGCCCTGGTAATCCATTTCTTCTTCTCATCAATACCGAGAGAGTTGATATCAAGTCCGATAAAATCAGAGCAGATATGGACCTCAGAAACAGAATTTTTATGGATCCTACCGGAGTATAAGCGAAGAAGCATTGATACTTGCTGAATAACGGCATCATATCCGGGTGACCAGCAAGAAGCCGAACCAATATCAACCCAGACATTCGGGGTATTCATCCAGTCCTTTCGAGCAGAAACAAAGATATTGACATCAGCCCTGGAGATATGAAAAGCATAGCCGCCACTTTTGCCGGTAGGATGACAGTTGTAATGGTAGTTTTCATCAGGTCCGAGTTTTATGGGAATTAACTGGCGTGATTCCTGCGCCTGAGCTTTGGCGTCAGTCAAGACATCGAATAACAGCGGCATGGCAAACTCAACATAGAATCCAAACTTGAGGCGATCTAGACCTTTGGAGATTCTGACCCCCCTTGTTAATCCGTCTTGGGATTTTGAAAAGCCGCCTGAAAATTCCTCTGATGAAATTTGCTGTGACATGTGGAATCCTCTTACTTATGAGAATGAGTTTGGCAGGCAAAATGCGCCTGCGGTAACCTGCGTTACAAACGAGTAAATAAAAAAATTAGCGTCTGATTAGTTGGTTTTAATTGCTGGATTCGTAGCTCTTTTCAGTTCTGGAAGGATCATTTTTTTATTGACACGTTTTCCACTACGGTTGAACCTGACTCTGTAATCTTCGAGAGAAATTCTCCCGAAGTTCATGAAGACAACAGCACAACAGCTGCCTTCGGCGACAAGGTTTTAGAAACCTTGAGAAACAGAGTTACGTCTTACCGATCACCTTGACCCTGAGGGAAACAATCAGGTGCCGGTTTTCTTTCTGCTCAACGTCATATGTAAAGAGCTTGCCGACGATCGGAAGCTCACCAAGGAGGGGAACGTAATCTTTTGCGGTACCATTTTCTTCGGATCTTAGACCACCAAGGAAGATGGTATCACCGTCTGCGATCATCACGGTTGATTGTATTTCCTTCTTATCAACGATGATATCAATAGCATCCTGGCTCAGTTCAGAATCATCGGTGACATTTGACACTTCCTGGCTTACTTCCAGGTGGACGAATTCTCCACCCGGTTCAATGGAAGGTCTGACATTAAAGGTTATGCCTATATCCTTGCGTTCGATACTGGTTCCGGTTTCTTCTCCGTTATTCTTGTTAAAATTAGCAGTGGATAAATAAGGGACATTCTGACCAACATGAATTCGTGCTTTCTGGCCGTTTAAAACGGTGAGAACTGGTGAAGAGAGTATTTCACCGTGTGATTTTCCTTCTTTAGCGGCAATACTGATACCTAATTGATCGTTGAAGAAGTCGAGTAAAAGACCGGTGTTTGGAGTAGTAATTTTATTAATAACACTGCTGTTCAAGCTACCGGTGAAGCGGCTGCTTTGATGATTTAACTTTATACCAAGCTCTTTAAATTCGCGGTCAGTAAGGTAGGCAATAATTGCTTCTACCTTCACCTGGAGGCCGGTACCGTCGATCTTATGTAAAAGTACGCTGGCCTTTTCTACATCCTGTTCAAAGCCGGAGATAAGAACTCTATCAGCTGCTACCTTTCTCACTTCTATATTTTCACATGCTGAAGTAAGAACACTTATAACCGCTTCACTGTCTACGGTACGGATGTATTCAAGCTGATCTATCCAGCCGGTTTGCGGTTTGTCAATGGAACTGACTACCGCTCTTGCTACTTGTCTTTCGTAGGGTGTGCCTTTAACTACTATTGAACGGTTCCAGTAGTCGGGAAAGAAGGTATTATCGGCAATAAGCTTGGTATCGGTAAGAGCTTTGATTGCGGTTTTAACCGATATGTTTTTTACCCTTAAGATCTCGATATCATTTTCCTGGGGAACATCGATCTTCTGTAAGAGTTCTGTAAATTGAGTAACGAGCTCAGGGGTGCCGGTGAAGAGAACCACCTTACTGTTTTCTATAGGATGCACGACAAGGTTCCCGGCATAAAGCACTTCTGAGGTATCTTTGAGTGAGTCAGCGTTTAAGTTTTTCAGATGATAGGAAGCTATTGCTTCAACAGAGTTCGCCACGACAGAGGCTTTTTCCCTGATAAAATACAGTGGTTTCTTCCCTTCTACTTTGATTAGAGATAACCCGGCACCGGTGACAACTTTTCTAAACCTGTCCATCAAAGCTATTTTGGGAATATTCGGTTCGATCCAGGAGAGCTTTATCTCACCTGTGGTTATTACAAATGAGTTTTGAGTAATCTCGGAGATAAGCAGAATAATTTCAGAAAGCGGTGCATTGTTAAATTCAACGCTAATGAAGTTGTCTGGATCACTGGCATCAGTAGCAGCTGATACCTGACTAGCGGTAATCATGAGTGATGCTAAGAAACAAAAGATAATTGAAAGTATTCTTCTCTTCATGGTGATTACCTGTTGGTGTATTTTATAACGCCGTTTTCCTGCGTTACTTTGCTGATCGCTGCCGTATAAACTTCTGCCTGTGATTCTTGCTGAACCTGCTCAACCGAGGCTTTCTGTTTTTCATCAAATTGGGTCATTACTTTCTTGGTGCCGAAGAGATCCCCGGTGGCAAAGGATGATTTACCGAAGAACAGATAGAGGGTGATGCCAAAGACTATGGGAATTATGAAAAAGATAGGATGCTTGAGAACATTAACGTGTTTTCTGATATCCTGTTCCTTGATATCGTCATTCACATAGCTCTTATAGCAACGGAACACCAGCGGGTTATAGGTGTTGATTTTCTTAACAAGAGGCTGGCCGTGGGTATCGTCGCCAGCATAGGAATAGCAGATATATTTTTTCTGCACAGCCCCGCCAAAAAAGTTCACCTTACGGAATAAATAGGTCCATTCAAAAAGTCCCCGGACGGCGGAATCGACTCGCTCCGGGTTCTGGGTAATAAGAATAACCTCGAAGCCGTGGTGACGATGGGTGGATGCCCAGGAGCCGAACCGCTTGTTCTTCTCCGATTGCCAGTCCCGAGATGAAAAAACTTTCTGTACCTCATCGATAACAACGATACATTTCGGTTCTATATGGTTCCAGAAATCTTCGAGTTGATCCGGTTCCAGAATCTTGAGCTGGCGTTCGATGGCGTAAGGTGAAAGGTCGCAAACGTTCTTGATCATTTCCCGGCAGATCGGCTGCTCGAGTCCGTCTATGTTGGTGTAGATCACCTTGCCCTTTTTCAGGTTCGAAAGGATGGTTTTAACCGCCTCGTATGTCTTCCCAGATCCGGGAGTACCCACATAGCCGATAATCATAACTAAACCCTCGTTGCCCAGGTGGGAATAAGGTTAATGATCATGCGAACAATTATCGCACCGGAGATATAGGCAACAAACTGAGGAAAGTTGACCTGATTGATTATCCAGATAAGTTGTGTTGGCAGGCTGGAATATTCCGCTGCCATATTGAAAGCCACGGCTGAGAGATCAACCGCACTGGCAAAGAGATAAATTACCGTGAGCAGACCATCAAAGATGGTGTAGAGCAGGAAACCGAGGATCTCACCTACTGCCTCAGCAAGCCATAGAAAACCATCCCAGAGATACGAGAAGAAGCTGTTTATGAAGTCCTTTAACCATTGCATGACTCAAATCACCTCTTCAATGTGACAATTCGAATGGCTATGATCATCCCGGCTATCTGGAAGATCCCACGTAAAATAAGGATGGCCGGTGAATAATCGCTGAAGTCTATGGTATGGCTGCCGTAGGTTTCGCCACCCTCAATGATAAGTGTTGAAGTACCACCCCCTGGAATGGCGCTTGATAGTTGATTAGGCAGTGAAAAAACGCCGGTTGATTTCATCTGATCAAGAAATTCACTGGCCCTGTCACCAAAAGAATATTCTTCTTCGGCTGCGTATGGGTCCGGCGGATCTCCAGGAGTATATGAACCGGAAGAGATCTCTTCCAGTTCATCTTCAACACCCTGCATCCCTTCTCTTACTCCCTCTGCTACCTCATCACCTATTCCTGCACCAATATTAGAGAGGTTCTTGCCGAGGTTATTGATTGAATCATTGATTACGCTTTGATTCTCAACAGATCTACGCATATTTTCGGCTATGTTTGCTTGCTGAGAGTTGGAAGTATTGTTCTGGTTTACAATGGTATCCGTGTTCTGCTTGATCTTGGCAAGCCATTGATTGGTTATATCGGAATCGGGATCTTCTGGATCTGGGGTTGGATCGTCGGCAGGATCTTCCGGGGTATCTCCGGTATCATTGTCCGGATCTTGGGTTACCTGATTATCGTCAACACAGGTATAGGAAGGTGGTTCGTTTTGAACATTGGGATCAAACGAGTTTTGAACATTGCAGTTAAAGGATTGGATTCCGCCCTTATCTGCACATAAAGCAACTGCATCCTGGTAATAATCGTCACAATCAACACAGTCATAGGTGCAGTTTTCTCGATCTAATGTATAACCGGCAGAACAGAAAAGTTCTGCTTCATCAATTTGCGATTGGCATTTACAGGAAAGGTTACAGCTTTCTTCGGTGTAGTTGGTCCAGTCTATATTTCCTTCACCGCCGCAATCACTAATAGCCTGTTGTATTGCATCTTCACAAGGTTCTGGTAATCCACAATCTTCAGGAGGACCATTTGGCCAATAATTATCAGGATGCATGTCCTCTGAAAGTCCTAGTGATTGATAAAATTCAAGCACAGGAGCTAAAGTTGTGTTTGAATATCGATTAGAACTATATGTATCTGATACATTGCTTTGAGATTGAACCCAACTTGCCCCACTCCAGGTAAAACTTTGATTCCAGAACTGTGAGTATGAGACAAGTGCATAATTATTGTTTGCTGCTTTCCACACTCCAGATGGAAGTTGAATCATTTCGGTATATGCATTGGCAGTTCCTGTATTGGAAATTGAATAGGACAATGCATAACATTGACCATTATAAACAACCCCTTGAACAGCAAAAGCACTCTTCAACAGCCCAACAAACAAGCACAAAGCTAGAAAAGAAAGAATAAGCGCAACAACCCGTATCCTGAAAAATGAAGGTGTAGGGATCTTCATCAGAAATCAATACTCTTGAAGTAGTTGACGATGAGAATACCACAGGCGATAAGAAAGGAGATGCCCACAAAAGGAGCAGCGATTGAAAAGAACTCGCCCATCAAAACTGAGGCATCAAAACCGGCAGGAAGGGTTATCATGGGTTTACTCTGAAAATTTGAAGTATTCCAAATTGCCGTTTTTGAAGGTCAACCAGAAATGCTTATATTTGGTGTCCTTTATCATTTCTTCAAATCTGGCTAGAATTTGTTCGAATGTCATATCTATATCTTTGACATCGAAGACCCGGTAAACGGTGAGAATATTGTTTGGAATCTTTTCATCAAAGATTTGATCTGCGTCTCTTAGAAATTTCGATAATTTCATGACTTCTCCTTCTTCGGTTTCATGGCAAGGCATACACCAATGTTCACGACCATCACCATTAACAAAGCAGGCACGATCACGGCCACGTTATAGAGCCTGATTGATTCCGAGACTATCTGGGTAAGTTGGGCTTGATCCATTACAACCACCTTTTGTTTGCTGTTATCACAAATGCAATTCCTGTTAAGCCGCCAAGACCAAAGGACATGATATCGGCTAATTGCAGGGTAATTGCGTTAAGTATTGCTGTAAGCTCAGCCGGAGTCATAGAACACCAATGTGCATGAGAAACTGGCTGAGCAGATAGAATGCCGAGGCTATCACCAGTATGTAGGCTTCCTCAATCATCTCTTCCCTGGGATCTGACTGATACCGATGTTAATGGAAAACAGGTAGGACACCACAAGACCAGCTATCCAGCCGGTCATAACAAGACCAATACCTGCACCGAATAATGTTAAATTAATTGTCATGATTAATAGGGGCAGTCCCAAAGGCCGTTTTCTCGTTCTTCTTCTGAAGCATCGTCCCAGCGCTGTTGTCGCTCTTCCTGGTAGTCGCGCTTCTCTTCCTGCCAGCGTTCATAGTCGGATTTACTTGGCACGTCGTAATTGCCGTTACCATCGTCATAGTCGAATATTCCTGGCATTATCTCCTCCAGCCTTTCATTCGTGAATCAACAGATTTCTTGAGAAACCTGCGGTAAATCATATCCTGTTCCTGCCAGCGGACACTTCCCGATTGCTGCGTATCTCTTGCCATTCGTGCTTCTTCAGCTTGACTCAAGTAATAGTCCGCATATTTGCCATACTGATATCGTTCATAACGGCCAAAGAGCATGGCCTTAATCAGATCAAAACCAACGATCAGAAAACCTAAGGAGAGGATACCTAGCAAAACTGTGCCCAGATCAAATGAGATCCCCGATAAAAAGGGAAACATCTGCGAGAAGATATCCTGCATGGTGAACATTTCATTCATAAGCAAGTAAGGGAGAGGTTATTAGCCTCTCCCTTTCCCCTGTCCTTACACAGGCATCTTTGCAGTTCTGCCGATGTACTTCCGGGCTACAAACAGCAGACCTACGCCGATAAAACCGAGCATCAGGGTGCTTACGTTTGTGCTGAGGGTAGTGACATCAACTGCGGCGAACAATGCGTCCATGAATGTTCTCCTTTGCTGAGGTTGGTATTAGTGGAACACCTTGTAGAGTATTCCGAGGGCAACAACGATTAGTAGGCAGCCGACAATGCCTGAAACCGTGGTCAGTAAATCGGTTCTTATGCCGTCAAAGTAGGTTGACTGAATGAGCGGGGTCCATTCCATGAGTTAATCCTTGTCAGTTAAAATGGAGAAGAAGCAGCCGGGCAAAAACGCTGAATGGAGCATATGAGAAAGAAGGAGTACGGAGCACCGGCCGACGCCGGAAGCTCCATACCCCTTCTTTCTCCTGGACTATCATGATCATTTAGTTTTCCAGCTTCTCTTTCCACAGGTTACAGTTGAAAAACCACTTATTGTTGTTGCTGCGCCATTGCGGAACCACATGAGCAATGGTATCGACGATGTCCCCTTCCGAGGCAATCGGCATCCGGGAGTTGATCACTATTCGCGTTGGTTTATGGAATTCGTCTTCTGCCGGGATTACGATGGTGTTGGCGTAAAACTGTTTCTGTCTGCCCTGGATCTGCTCAACAGCAACGAGTTTTCCGCTTACCTTAATTTCAAGACAACTTGGTTTGATGTTGGTTTTTTCTGCCATTTGAATTCTCCGTTGTTTTCCGTTTGTTAGTTTTGATTGGGTTTAATGATGATGGTCTTGCCCGAGATGCCGTACTTCGCCTCTTTCAGTCCATATCTCTCCAGTGACATAAGCTTCTTCAATGCACGAGCTGCGGTATAAGGATTCCTGGTTCCACGAACAATGAAATTGCCGAGGATGATCTCTTTTTTACGTTTCTGGCTCATGTGGTTTTCTCTGTTGGGTGCTTTCATGGGTTAGGTGATTGATAAAATATGTTCGTCTTTTGCTCTTGTTTGTGGTTAAACTGAAAAATTAATATCACAACAACTTTAATATCAAATTTATAGTACATAGCTACTCTTTATTATCAATAAATCGATATGTCAAGCGATAAATATAAAAAAATCGATACGCATAGTTTTGAAAGTGTCTGGTCCCGTGTTGTTGAATCAACTGACATAAAGTATCAGTCAGATTTAGCTGAGGTCGTTGGAGTTAAACAAGGGGCTGTTTCTAGTAGGAAAACACAAGACATCTGGCCTGAAGAATGGGCGTATCGGATAGGTAAAAAGTACGATCTGTTAACAGAATGGATACTGACAGGTAAAGGCCCAAGACGTATCTCTGATATTCAAAAAAACGATAAATATGAATTTGAAACTCTAAATGATCTAAACCAATGGCTTTCAGAGGTTGTGGTAAAAGAACCCTATCGAAGAGAATGGTTCAAAGCATCAATTGAAGACACTTTTCCAATGTTCAAGGAATGGAAGAAAAGAAGGGAAGAAAAAGAAGACGAAGATTGTAATTTTTCAGGATCGAATGTAGCTTAAAAATATAAATATACAATACAAACAGCATTTTATAGGTATTTTGTATGAGTTCAACCACTCACATAAAAAAATCATATACCCATAATTACTTTAATATAAAGTCCCTCCTGTTTCTCATTAGCCTTATATTACTTTCAACTCCTGCATTCTCTCAAGTCATCAAAGGTAAAGTAATCCATATTGCAGATGGAGATACGATAACCATTCTGGACAGTAGCAACACTCAATACAAAATTCGCCTTTATGGCATTGATACACCTGAGAAAGGTCAAGCATTTGGCAATTCTGCCAAAAAGTACACCTCTAAACTAACAGCAGGAAAAATTGCTCATGTTGTCCCTATTGATAAAGACAAATATGGGAGAACAGTAGGTGTTGTGGTTGTCGAAGGTATAAATGTAAATCAAAAACTGATTGAAGCCGGTTATGCATGGCAATATAGAAAATATTGTCATGAATCATTTTGTAATGAATGGCTTGAGTTGGAGCAGAAAGCAAAATACTCAAAGATTGGATTATGGGCTGATCTTGGTGCAAAACCACCTTGGGAGTGGAGAAAAGCTAAACGATCTGATGCTGTGAACTCTACACTAGATTCATATTCCAAAATAGACAAAAATAACTCGTCAATCATATATCATGGCAATGTGAGAAGTCATGTATTTCATGGGCCTAGTTGCAAGCATTATGATTGCAAAAATTGTGTTAAAAAATTTTCAAGCAAACAAGCAGCTCTAAATGCAGGATATAGGCTTCATAGCAACTGTAATTAATATACATTCTAAGACTATGAGAAATGAAACTTTTAATTTTGGATAGTTATGAATTGGAAGCAATTAAGATACTTGGCAGAATCAAAGTCGTTTTGGTCGCTAAATATATTATTAATTATTGTTCCTTTTTTAGCTAGAATTGGGTGGAACATTTCTTATGACATGGCATTACTATATGTTTCCGCTACTTTAATAACAATATCGACAATATTATATAATGTTTTTAAGCCAGATATTGTGAGATTTGATGGATGTGAAGAATATCAAAATCTCGGCAAACTACCTGCACAGTTAAAGAATGAATATGAGTCCTGTGGGTTTAAAATAGCAGATATTAATAACAACGAGATTAAGACTATTCTTGAAGATATTGCTAGTGCAAGCTCTATTGAATGTAAATCATTTTGGTATGTTTATGAAACGGCAAATAAGTCGAAAAAATATATAAGATTTTTGATAACAGCACTATTCTGCCTTTCATTTTTAATATTAATTGGTGTCAATGGCCATAGATTTATTACTGTGATGGAGGTGACAATGAATCAAGGTAAAACGGATATCCAGGGCTTAAAAATTGGTGTTAAAGCAAAGGTTAGATATTCAGATGGAGAAGGGAAAATAATAGACACAAGAGGCAAGGTGATCAGCTATGATGACAACGGATATATTGTGCTTCAAATTGATGGTATGGAATTGAAATACGTGCCTAAAAAAAGTGTAGTAGATATATCCCACTCTGATAAAGAGTGAGGGAATAATTTGTAATTTATTTTATGAGTTATCGTTTTTTTCTGTCCAATACTTCCAATCTTTTCTTTTGAATTTCGGGAACTGAGGACCAATGGCATATCGATATGATGAAGATTCTATTTGAACAGGATCATCAGATTTGTGTAAAACAAATTGTGCAATTGGAACACCTGGATACAATACTAAAGGAACTTCCCCATCGTTTACAATTTCAAGCGTAACACACCCCTTAAAACCAGGATCAACTTTTGTTGCTGTCGCAATAATTAACCCCATACGTCCCCAAGTTGATTTGCCAATAACATATCCCATGACTCCTAGTGGTATTTGAATATATTCTAACGTGCTACCAATAATATATTGTCCAGGATGTATTGTAATTCCCTCAGCGTGACCTCTTACCAATCTTTTTTGATATTTATTAACATTTTCATCATAATCTTCTGATGCTATATCGAGGTGCGGAAACGAATGATGCTGAAAAATAATGAATTGATGACCTAGTCTTAGGTCAATTGAAATAGGATCAATTATTTTTATAGGTTCCAGTAAAGGTGTAATTATCAATCTTTTGGATATGTCTGGTGTTGCAACATCATCCATTAATTCTAATATTTTTTTTGAAGAGATGACACTCATTACTGATTCTCTTTTTTCTCTTTTGTAATATATCTTTCAGGATCTATAGCTTTAGGATCTCCAAGTTTATTTCTATATCTTTTCTCGACAAAAGCGTACTCAACTGCTTTTAAGCATAGATTATTCATTTTAACTCTATTCTTATAAATAGTGGAATCTCCACCGATTTCAGTTTCAATTGTCTTATCTTGGGTAAGCCAGTAATACCAGGCACAATTAAGTATTGTTGATATTTCAACAGGCTTTCTATTGTTAACATTATGTTCAATTGCATTTGGAATTATCCCATGATCTAAACGTTCAATAAGCCAATGTAATTCCTTATATAACTTTTCAGCAGTTAAAACATTCTGTTTTAAATTTGACTTTTTAAGTAAAAAATCGGTTCCTTTTTTTATCCAAGAATCAAGTTGTTGATATACCAAATCTGCAATATCATCTTTATTTATTGACTGTATATCATCATTACTTTCAGATATTGCCTTTATTGAATTATATAACTTATCTAATTTCTTTTTTCTGTTTTTAGAAATTTTGCCATCAAAATCAATTTCTGATATAGGAAAAAATTTTATATCATCACAAATTTCATCTAAAATACGTATCATAATACGAAGACGATAACGCATTGGAGGATAATATTTAGTTTGATAATTAGGAGTGTGATCGAGAGTGCTTTGTATTGCGATATCATAAAGCGAAAACAAACTAGCTGGGCCGAATATTATACATGATGTTATATCAGATATAATTTCTTCAAGAGCCCTTCTCCAAGTCTTTATTGCTCTTTGACATAGTTGGGTAAAAAGTTTTGTTTTTGTATTTGATTCTTCTTTTTTGGTAAAACTGATATCTGAAGATGCTTTAAAGATCTCCATGTATTTATCTGTAATCTTTACTATATCACTTCTTATAGGACTTAAAAAGCTATCGTCCTTTAATCCATCAATGTATTTATGAGCTAACATGTGCCCTAATTCATGACCAATATTTGCATGTAATCTAAAGTTTAGCCTTTCTGATGATGGAAATCGAATAATGTAAAGTGAATGTTTTAAGTGATTAAGGCAATCATTAACTCCATATGGAATGTCATATAAGCTATTAAAATGATTTAATGTATTTTCATAAAGAGATTTTAAATCCCGCATATGAATTTCATAATTATAGCCCCATAAAGGACAAAAAATGATTTCCACATTGCCAAGCAAATCATTGGCCAATTTTTCAAAAGTAGGAATGATACTCCATGGTGTTCTTGGAATTCTTGCAGAATCAACATGTTTGACATGCTCTCCAATTTCTTTTACGGCATTGTCAAGATTTCGAAGCTCAGCTATAGATATTTCATCAACATCTTGTTTGGAGTCGTTGTGAAATGCTATAGCTGCAGATTGGAAAAATCTGCACATTTCGATTATCGAATATGCTAGATTTTTGGGTGCATCTGAAGCAAACTCCTCAGTCAATAATGATTCACACTGACCAATTATTGATTGTGCACGAGAGTAAATTTCAACTGTATAATACTGTGACTGTTCAAAGTAATTCATATGGTTGCAGAAATATCTGCTCCACCAAGAATGTCATAATTCTTGTTTTCATATGGGTTTGTCAGCCTTTCATTTATAATATCAGCTTGGACTACATCTGATAACATATAAAAAAATGTCTTTATTGTGTCGATATCCTTTGTTAATGGCTTTTTATTCGCTAAATCATTAAGCAGGTTTCTGTATTCAATGAAATGTTCAGTCAGCTCACCATCCTTGATATATTTACCACACAACTCCAGTACGTCTAAGGCTTTACCAAAATAAGCAAGACCTTTCAGTGAGGGAGAAAGTGATCCAACATCCTTTTTTTCTTCAACAAAGCTTGAACCGCTAATGATTTGAGACATTATATTTGCCCCTTCAGCCAAGGCCCTATAGTCCTTTTCTCCAAGCTTATGACTCTGATTCTCAATTCTACACAATATTTTATAAACCCGAGCTGATGTAGAGCCAATTTGATGAGTTAGAGTAAATTCGTTAGAGCCAAAACTAGTCATATCAGCCTCCTTTATATTTTTTTCTTAAGAAAAACCATCTTAAAACACCATATGTAACATGTCAATTATTGAAAGTAAAATATCGCATAATAACAATATCTTGATGTTACTTTAAAAACCCAAAACTCATGATCATTTCATTTTGCAATGAGATTAGGTCGATCACTTTATTTTTTTGTCTAAAGTTGTTCTATTACACGCTTCAACACTCTCAGCAAAAATGTCTATTTTCATATAATTAGATACTTTTTTCTGATCAAATTTTAATATTTTTCCTTCCCATCCTTTCATTTTGCCAAAATCTAATAAAAATAATTGACCGGACAGAGCATCATAAGACTTCCCTTTGTGACAAAAAACAATTGAATTTCCAAAAACGAAAATTGGATTACTTGCGAATGGATTTTTTATATTTGGAAAATGATCTTTCAAGTGTTTAAAACACTTTTTAATCCGATAAGTGCTCATTCCAGAGTCTTTGAGATATTTTATAGTTTTCAGCACTTTACGATCTCTGAAACTATATTTGAAGTCTCCCTTCTGGGATGTTTTTGATTTAGGCGAAATGAGTCCTTCTCTTCTCCAATAGTACAACTGTTGACGCGAGAATTTAAACTCTTTGTGAACAAGCCTGGAATTCTTATTCCTTTTCAACTTTCCCCCTAATAGAGATGTGCTCCTAACCAGAAATACCATGAGTAAACATTTGTGTAAAGCGATAAACGTAAAAAAAAAACAATCACTTTTTTACGTTTATAAGATAAAACAAGTATGTAATTAATTTTATGCTTAAATTCCGTGGCCGATAAAAATGCTAGATAATTTGCAGAAATTAATATTTAATGAAGGATAGATATTTGAGGTAGATTAGAAATATTATAATTGAGTGATATTTCTTTAATCAAACGAATAAAAAATATTCATACGTATCACACGTGTATCACACATGTATTTTATATGATATTATTTAAGGGGCTTAGAATGTTAACGAGAGGTTCAAATCCTCTCGTCCCGACCAGTTTCAAATAAGGTCTTCCCCTGTGACCTTCTTTTTTACCCCACCACTCGAAGCTTCTCAGCCTCGTCTTATCGCAGGCGATTTATTTGGCACTAACAATATCGCAAGAATAGCGCTTTAATTTCTCAGTTGTCCGACAAGGCTGCTTTTTGTATAACATTACAAAATGATGGACATACAGTTTCTAAATAATTCCCTGAGTCACAATAAATATGCCACAGTACAAAATCGCAAATTTGCAAAATATTGAAGGTGTTTTAGCTCTTCAGGAGAAGTATCAGGTTGATACGATCAATGAGGAAGATAAGAAAGATGGTTTTGTTACAACACCATTTACTTACAATCAACTGAAAGAGCTAATATTAAATGAAAGAGGTCTCTTCATTGCAGAAGAAAATTCTGAAATCGCTGCCTATACAATGTCTGCATCATGGGAATATTGGGCTGAGTGGCCGATGTTCAAATTCATGCTCCAGGAGTTACCGAAACTCACTTACCGGGATATGAGGTTAACTACAAAAAACTCATACCAATACGGTCCAATATGTATAGATAAAGCTTATAGAGGAACAGGTTTACTCGAGTCACTTTTTGATTTTTCTAGACAGCAAATGGCAGACAAATATACGGTTATGTTAACATTTGTTAACAAAAATAACCCTAGATCACTCGAAGCACACACTCGAAAATTAAAAATGACAATAATTAATGAATTTGAGTTTAATGGGAATAAATACTACGAGTTAGCATATGAAACATCGAGACAATTATGATAAAATTCTAACGTATTCCGATAGATTGTGTAAGGAACGAAACACGATCTTATGCTCATCAAGGGAGTAAAAGATTGTTCGCCTTCTTTTTGATTATGGTAAAGATTATGACAATGTCAAAAAGAACAACAAAATGAACATCTATGTGTTTTAGTACCTCAAAGGTATCTATCACACACCATTATTTTTAATTGTATTTTCTGTTATTTTAAAGACTGGTTGGAGTTTGAAATCCTCTAGATCCGGCCAGTTCAAAAAAATTTTCCTCTGTGACTTTCTCTTCTTACAGCAAAATCATCTAGAGTTGAGTACACTATCAATAGTGACAAGCAGTATTTATTTAAATTCAATAGTAGGTGTGGTGAGAAATAATGTTTGGTTTATTCAGATCGAAAAAGAAATCAGTGGAGCAGGAGGATTTTGCAACAACGGTGGCAAAGACGCTTTTTCGCCAGATAGAGCACGCCCGGGATGAGGCAAAGGATGGCGGTATTGTCGATGAGAAGGTGTTTAATGACAGGCTCAACGCCATGTATGTTGCCGGATACCTCCTTGGCTATGTTGATACTCATATTGGCCATGTTACCAATGAAGATGTTGCTAAAAAAGAATATGCCGAATGCATTTTCGAGACGATGTTTCCTGGTGCTGGCATGGATTTCATAAAAGAGAAGCTAACCATAAGAACCAAGGCAAAAAATCTTGCCATCGATGACAGCAATTATGCAGAAGCTGCTGCGCGATGTCATGCCTTCGATAGCGGGATGGAGGATGCAGCAGAAGAAGTACAAGATGCTCTTGAAGACTCAGAATATCAACCGATCAAGCTCAAGGAATTCCTGTTGCTTGGTGAGCGCTGAATGTCAGATGAGTTCGCTGCAAATAGTTCTCTGATTTTTGTATTTGACTGGGTAAATATCAAGAGTCGGTCAATCGGATTTTACTGTTCACTATCCTTCCACAATGAATAGGGGTGGGATCTCAGGTTGGCATTATAGTAGCGACCATCATGAGTAACCTCTTTTCCCAGCCAGGCAGGCCGCGGAAATTCCTGATCTTCGCGCTCCAACTCAATTTCAGCAAGAACAAGCCCCTGGTTGTCACCATAAAACTCGTCAATCTCCCAGGTAAAACCTTCATACTTTTTGAAGAATCGGCGCTTATGTATTATTGGCTGTTCACACACCTCATCAAGCAAAATCTGGGCCTCGTCCAGGGGGAGAGGGTACTCAAACTCCAGTCGGCTGATATTTGTGTGCTTGCCCTTTATGGTGAGCCAGGCTTTGTCACCGGCAATACGAATACGAACAGTCTGCCCGGATCCTGAGCATAGATAGCCCTGATAATAAATTTTCGAACTACTGCCCTCTTTCCAGTCTTCGCCGTTGACCAGAAACTTTTTTTCAATTTCAATGGCCATTCGGACTCCTTGTTGGCTGAGACTGCCGCTGCAGCTCAAGATTAGTGAAGTTTAAGGTGGCATGTACGGTAAGAAAGGGAAAGAGCAAAGCCATCAGGAAAATATTAACGAAGGGAATCATACTTACCAGTGCCGGCAACAACCCCATGCGCAAAGAGTGACCACTATGGGTTTTCAGCCAATTAAGTTTTTTGCCCAGCGACCAGCGGCGGCGTGATGCCGGATAGTCTAGAAACATTAGGGCTGAATAATAGGTAATGAGCAGGAAGGCAAAGATCTGACCGAAAAAAGGTATGAAGTTGGCCAAAAGGGCTGTAATGGTGACCAATATGCCAAAAAGCGCAATTTTAAGACCCTCAAGGAGATCAAGGGCAATGCCCCGTAGAGACAGTCCTCCATCATCTTCAAAATGTTCACCCGCCTGGAGTTTTTCTGCAGAGGTTGAGAGCAGGACATAGCCTGGTGTGGTTAGAGTATAAGCAAGCAAAAAGGCAATATAGAAAGCCACTATACGGCTAATAAAAAGATAGAGCCATTTACCGATAATCCAGCCTGCATATTTCAGCCAGCCAATGATTGTTGCTGTTTCCGGCGGATTGTTGAAAAATCTTCCCGTCAAATCATCTACAAAACCAACGCTAAAATGATAGCCTAGCCAGGTGAAGAATATAGTAGCCAGAAAAAGAATCAGGCTCCAACCGAGAAGTCTTTTTTTGCTGAACAAAAAGCCAATGGACGTAAGAAGTGGAATATATCTGAGTGCTTTCATGGAATATCTTGAGAATTATAATGTTTATGAGTAATTTTTTATCCGTGTTATATTTCGGATTGCCTTGGGTTGAGGTACTGTATGCAATAGTAGCAAATCTTGAGAGGGAGTAAAGGGATAAGGTGAGATAAGATGACAACTCTTGGCAAAAAGAAAAACAAAATCGATTATATTTGTACAAACTGTGGATATCAGAGTATCAAATGGCTGGGACGCTGCCCCGAATGTGACCAGTGGGAGAGTTTTGAGGAAAAAATCACCCGTCCCGTGGTCTCGGCAGGTCGAGTCAAGGTTGAACCACAACCTCTTCACAGTGCTCCTGACGGAGAGGAAGAGCGTGTTCTTACCGGAATAGAAGAACTTGACCGGGTGCTGGGAGGAGGCGTTGTTCCTGGTGGAGTGGTGCTGTTGGGAGGTGATCCTGGAATTGGCAAATCCACACTGGTCATGCATATGCTGGCCGCCATTGCCGAACATGGTAAGCGGGTACTCTATGCTTCAGGTGAGGAATCGGCTAGGCAAATTAAAATGCGGGCGAGAAGACTTGGGGCAATCCATCCCGAAGAGTATCTCGCCACGGTCGCCAACGTGGAGCAGATCGTCGAGATGACCAAGGAGATGCGGCCAGCACTTCTCGTCGTTGATTCGATCCAGACACTCAGCAGCGATGAGTTGCAGTCGGCACCAGGGTCTGTAACCCAGGTCCGTGAATCGGCAGCAATGCTGTCCACCATGGCGAAAACAGAAAATATTCCGGTGGTCCTGGTCGGCCATGTCACCAAGGATGGAGCGATCGCCGGACCGAAGGTTCTGGAGCACATGGTGGATACGGTTCTCTACTTCGAAGGTGATCGCAGCCATGCCTTTCGCATTTTACGAACCCAGAAGAACCGCTTTGGCTCCACCAATGAAATAGGTGTCTTTGAAATGAAAGAAGAGGGGCTGGTCGAAGTGAAAAATCCCTCCGAAATCTTTTTAGCTGAACGTCCACTTGATGTCCCTGGTTCGGTGGTTATCCCAAGTGTAGAGGGAACCAGACCAATTCTTGTGGAGGTTCAGGCGCTGGTCAGTCCCACCAATCTTGGCACAGCAAGAAGAACAGCCATAGGTGCAGATCCGCAGAGGTTGGCATTATTATGTGCGGTTTTAGAGAAAAAGGCTGGAATGGATCTCTACGGTCATGATATCTTTTTAAATATTGCTGGTGGAATACGTATTGACGAGCCGGCTCTTGATCTGGGAGTAATCTGTGCTCTTGCCTCTAGTATGCTTGAAAAACCAATCCCTTCGGCCACTGTTCTTTGTGGTGAGGTTGGACTTGCCGGCGAGGTTCGGGCTGCCGGACAGGTTGAAATGAGAGTGCATGAGGCTGAACGACTAGGTTTCCAGCGATTTATCATGCCTAAAGGAAACTTTGAGCGCCTTCGCCTTCAATCAAAGATGAAGCTCGTTGGAGTCGCAACGATTCAGGAGCTTTTGGATAGCGTTTTTTACTGAAAAAGGAGTAGATAATGGAGTTAAAAGACCATCTGGAAACCGGTTGGAATTCGCTGCTCAAATTTATCGGGCCAGCGCTGCTTGTCACCTTTGTTCATCTGGTAGTTACTGTGTTCAGCCTTGGTATTCTTGGCCCGGTGACCTCTGCCGGGTATTTCCAGTCGCTTTTACGAGCTCAACGTGAGGGCAGAGCGCCTGAAGTAATGGATCTTTTTGCCCATATGTCCTTGTTTCTACCGTTGTTGCTTTTGGGATTTCTATCCTTTTGTGCTATTACCATTGGTTTTATACTTCTGGTGCTTCCCGGCTTTGCAGTGATGCTGCTACTGGTCTTTGCCTGTCTTTACTTGATGCCGCTCATGACCGATAAAAAGCTGGGACTTTTTGTAGCTCTGCAATCCTCCTGGGATATGGCTATTGCCCAGCCGGTCATGGATCATGTAGTCATCGCTATCGTCTATATTGCGCTTATCTCCATCGGAGGATCCATGCCTTTTGTCATACTTTTTGCTCAGCCTTTAGCCACTTTTATCGTGGTATCTTTTTATCAGGAACGTCTGGGTGTGTTGAAAGAGGTAGTTCCTAAATGAAGTACTTTTGAACATATCCAAAGTAATTTTTTCAAACATCAAGTTCATAGTTGTGATACTATATAACCGTAAATCATTAAAAATCAGGAGAATGAGGTATGTCTATGAGTGAACATCAGCACGAGCATGAGGATAGTTCGGTATGTGTAAAAGTTGCCATTTTCTTTGTGGCGGTTCTTGCCGCTATCTTTTTTCTTGGCATGATAAATAAGTAACAGGCGAGCCATTTACAAATGTTCCTCCCGGTATCAACATTTACCGGCACATCATTTTGCAAAGGGCTCAGTCAATAATGAAGCTGAAGAATCCATTCGGCAAACCGGCGGGTAACAGTGATGAAGGCTCAGGATAGCAAAGAGGGGAGTGAAAAGCAGGTAGTTATCCTGCTCTGTGATATGGTGCGCTACTCGCAGATTACTGCTGAGATGCGTCCCGTAGAAATCCGTGATTTTATTGTCGAGTACCACCATAATCTTCAGGAAATTATCAATATCGATGAAGACGAGTATCAACTCATCGAGCCGTCCGCAGGAGACGGGGCTATCGCGATATTTGAAAAAAGGGCTGGCGAGGGCAGGTCCGATCTCTGTGACCGGGCTATTACTGCCGCGATCAATCTTGCGATTGCCATGGAACAGGGACGAATTCCTCAGACTCGAATTGGAATTTTTGCTGGTGATATAATCGAAGCATCCATAGGCGGTAAAACCATGAGGTTTGGTGCCAGTTTTTCCGTGGCCAGCAGACTTGAAGAACTATGCGGCTATTTTGGTACAAGCTTTCTCATGGACAGGGAGGTTGCTTTCTGGCAGGCGATAGAAAAAAGTTCTACCGTAGCCATTGGCAAGATTACACCTAAGAATTTTGATCACCCCATTCATGTGTACACCATCTATAAACCGGGAATACACAACTGTCCAATAGATGTGGATGTGGAAGCGTTGGCTGAATTTATTGAGCTAAAGAATGAAGCGGTTTCCCTGTTTTGTGGCAATCAGCTCCAGGGGAATCTAGCCGATTTTCCTTTGGCCAAGGAAAAGCTCACCGAGGTCCAGAGGCTGTTTATCGCCATGACTGGCAAAAAAGATGTGCCTTCAGAGCGGCTGCTTGAATATATTCGCAACACTCCCTTTCCCGGAGAAGACTTTAAAAACATGGGTATGATGATCCGGGAAACTACCGGGGACTCACTTGGTATCCGGCTGCTTCATCTTTCCAATGAGCTGCTGAAGGCCATGGATGTTGATTTTTATCATACCTTGGTTGTCGATACCGAATGGGAAAGATTATTCAAGCTCATCTGGAAGAAGAAAGGTAACAAGATCGTAAGAACTGGTGAACCCCCAAATGGCGTTTATTACATTGATAACGGCAGTGTTAATGTAATTGATGACAATGGTGAGCTGATTACCACGCTGACGGCCGGGAATGTTTTTGGTGAAATGGCATATTTTTCTGGCAATGGCCTGCGAAATGCCACTGTTATCGCCAACACCGATGTTGTATTACGTAGAATATCGGGGAGTGATTTTGAGAGACTCCCTGTGGTTATGAAAATTTTCAAACAGATTGCAGCGCGACGAGCAAAAGCCGAGGGATAAAAGTATACCCGCCTGTCAGAGGAGACAGGCGGGTATTTTATAAAAAGCGGGTTTTATTTTGCAATAAGGACAACATACTGGCTGAATTTACCAGCACGTACCCGCAGAAGTACCTGTTTCAGGTCAGGAGCGTTTTTTAAAACAGCTCTCAGATCACTGATATTTGCTATGGGCTTTTTGTTAATTTCCTGAACGAGTTGACCTGGTCTTAATCCTGCTGAATCTGCAGGACCGCCTGGTTCGACATCACCAATAAGGACTCCTTTTTCACCCTGATATCCCAACTGCTCTGCAAGTTCAGGGGTAAGCTCCTGGAAGGTAAGGCCAAAGTTTTCAAGGAAGTCTCGACCTGCTTGAGATTGTGCGACCTTGCCGAAATCGTCGGGCTGTTCGCCGATAAGAACATTTAAAGTTCTTTCTTTGCCATCACGGATGATGGTGATTTCCGTTTCAGTGTTTGGAATGATAAGTGCAATTTTATTACGCAGATCATTGACACTTTTCAGTTCAACTCCATTGAGTTTGATGAGTACGTCCCCCTGTTCAATCCCTGCTTTTTCCGCAGGAGAACCATCCTGTACCTCGCTGACAAGAATACCTCGTGCCTCGTCAAGGCCGAAGGATTGAGCTAATTTCTCATCAATATCCTGGATGGCAACACCCAACCAGCCTCTGACCACTTCACCATTTTTCTGGAGCTGATCTTTAATGGCCTTGACCATATTGATGGGGATGGCAAAGCCTATACCCATATAGCCGCCAGTTCGTGAGAAAAGTGCGGAATTTATACCGACCACCTCGCCGTCAATATTAAGCATAGGGCCGCCGGAATTACCTGGGTTGATAGCAGCATCGGTCTGGATAAAATTTTCATACTCATTAATACCCACCCTGCTTCTTCCTTTGGCGCTGACTACACCAACGGTGACAGTCTGACTTAGCCCGAAAGGATTGCCAATGGCAATTACCCACTCACCAACTTCAAGAGCATCGGAATCCCCCAGCGGAAGAACCGGTAGGTTATTGCCGTCATCAATTTTTATCAGGGCCACGTCTGACTGGGGATCGTTTCCGATGAGTTTTGCATCCATTTTCTTGTTATCCGATAAGGTTACCGTGATGGTATCGGCATCGGCTACCACATGGTTATTGGTGAGAATATAGCCGTCTTTACTGATGATAAAACCGGAACCCTGCCCTATCTGCTTTTCGCGCTGATGTTGTTGCGGCATCTGGTGCCGAAACTGTGGTCCGAAAAACCGTTCAAAAAACGGATTGTTAAAAAATTCAAAGTTATAATCCCTTGCCCCCACCATCTTTTCCACCTGCACATTGACCACGGCCGGTGTGGCTTTTTTCACAACGGTGGAAAAAGCCTTTGATGTTTTACGTAGAATTGCCACTTCATCGTTACTTGCCAAGGCGTTAAGCGGTTGCAGTGCAGCTGCCAGCAAGAGCAGCACGGCAAGGAAATACGATGCCTGTTTTTTGGGTTGAATAATGTTTTGCATAGGTAATCCCCTTTGTTCTCTGGTTGTTAAATGTTGATGACAGCATTGCTGTTTCATTGTGATTAACAGTAAAACTGATAAGTAGAGCGTCAAGCAAGATTACTGAAATGTAATTTTAAGGATGTAGCAGGTGAAAGGCTGCGGCGCAAAGGTCAAAAAAAAGGAGTAGACATGAAGGCCTACTCCCCATGATAACAGATTGTTTATAGATGATCCTAACTTCTTATCATATCGGCTATTTGAAAGGCTACCTCCAGGCTCTGCTCGGCATTGAGGCGTGGATCACAGGAAGTGAGGTAATTGTTCTGCAGTTCCTCGGCAACAATATTTCTGGCTCCACCTGTGCATTCAGTGACATTTTCTCCGGTCATTTCAAAATGCAGACCGCCTGGAATAGTTCCCTCCGACCAGTGGGCTTCAAAAAAGCAGGTGATTTCCGCAAGAATATCATTGAAATTTCTCGTCTTTGTCCCCTGTTCGGTGGTATAGGTGTTGGCATGCATTGGATCACAGCTCCAGACGATGTTGTATCCCTCTTTTTTGGCTTCGCGTAGCAGGGGCGGTAAGACCTTTTCAATATTTTTAACGCCAAGCCGGGTAATCAGGGTCAGTCTACCGGGCTCATTTTCCGGATTGAGGGCATCAATAAGCTGCTTAATGTTGTCCATATCATAGGTGGGACCGATCTTAACACCAAGAGGGTTGTGAACACCCTTGAGGAATTCGACGTGAGCTCCGTCAATCTGTCGCGTCCTTTCCCCTATCCACAACATGTGGGCAGAGCAATCGTACCAGTCCCCTGTCGTTGAATCGATACGAGTGAGAGCTTCTTCATAGCCAAGCAGCAATGCTTCATGTGAGGTGAACAATTGGGTCTGATTGAGCTGAGGAATATCGGTTGGAATGCCAATCGTGTTCATAAAACGGATGGCCTGGTCAATTTGTTTGGCCAGGCGGTTATAGGACCTGCCCATGGGAGATTGAACAACAAATTCCTGGTTCCATGCCTGAACTCTATGGAGAGCAGCATAACCTCCGCGGGTAAACGCTCGCAGCAGATTGAGTGTGCAGGCTGCCATGTTATACCCTTTGAGCATATACTTGGGGTTTGGAAGACGCGCATCCTTAGTAAATTCGGCGGCATTTACCATGTCCCCACGATAGGAGGGGTGGGTTACTCCATCAATTGTCTCGGTATCGGCAGAGCGAGGTTTGGCGAACTGTCCGGCAATGCGGCCGACCTTAATCACCGGTTTGCCACCGGCGTAGGTAAGAACAATGGCCATCTGTAAAAGGACCTTCAGCGTTTCCCTGATCTTGGGTGCGGTAATCTGGTCAAAATTTTCAGAACAGTCCCCTCCCTGCAATAAAAATGCATCACCTGTGACGGCCTTGGCCAACATATCTTTCAGCGATCTGATCTCACCGGCAAAAACCAGAGGGGGCAGGACTTCGAGGTTGTCCAGGACTTTCTTCACTTCATCTTCATTTGGCCAGTTTGGTTGTTGCAAGGCCGTATAATTTTTCCAACTTGATTTTGTCCATTTTTCCTGTTGTGACATGATTTACCTCGTCGGGTGTTGTAGATAGAGATAGTTGACAATATTTATGATAAGTAGACAGTTGTTCACAAACAACACCGCTCCACATCGAAAGCGTTAAGGATTCGCTTTTCTCGCTCCAGTTCAGGATCTTTCTGTCTGGCAGGGAATTGAAGAGTGGCGAGCAGTTTTTCCGCTTGATCACGATCAGGGATAGATTCTAACCCATTCCCGAGAATCTTGCCAGTAGCTGTATCAATTAATTCTGCATCACGGCCATTGGTGACCACCGCAAGAGGAATCTGGTACTCAGGGTGAAGAACCCTGGCTGCGGCAATAGCGGATCTTTCCCGGCTGACCAAGGAGCCGGGGCCATAGCGGATAACCATGAACCGACGTCCTTTCATTTCAACGGTAAGGTCAATAGTCGATCTGACAAAGTGATGGGTGAAAAGTGTTTCTATATATAGGCGTGGTATGAGTTCTTCTTTGTGATATCCCCTGTTTTCCACCATATATCTGCTGATATCCTGGCGAATACGCTCATCATCGGTGTCGGTGAGTTCTTCACCATTGAGATAATCATGCAGCGATCCGTATACAAGATGGTGAAAATGATCATGACTCATGGTTAAGGCCTTTTGGGGAGAGGGCATAATTGAAAATGCCATTTGCATATGATGAAACAGTAACGACTACAGGGAGTAATTGTCAACAGAAGAGCCTGAGCTTTTTTAGGACCTTAGTCTTAAACACCTGTCACTCTGTTCAGTACCCATTCGGAGTCTGTCGTATGCCTGAAGGGTATAAAAAAACAAGAAAAAGGAAAAACCATTAAAATCATTAAGGTGGATATGCAACTAAGGTACTAATCCCCTCGGGGGGGACTTAAAAGAGTACCCGAAGGGTATCATGAACAAATACGGCTCAGTCACTTTGAATATATATTTTTATTATTGTTTGCATCAATATATTTGAAACAAAGAGTGGATATGTTACTATTCATAGAGATGATTTCTTGAAAGAAGGGGCTGTATTGGAGAAGATTCCAAGGTCATAATCATTTATACAGCAAGAGGAGGGGTCATGAAAGTATTAGATATTATGGAGCCTTTGACACACTGGTTAACTCCAGAGATGACTCTGCATGAGGCTATAGCCATTATGCACCAGTCAAAGCGGGGCCATGGTCTATCCGTCAACGGTATCGTTGTACTTGATTCAGAGAGGAAATTGGTTGGAATTGTCTCCACAACGGATATTCTTCGGGCAATTATTCCATCACATCTGTTTTTTGATGATGACCATGGCAGCATGTCCTGGGAGGCTTTGCGCCAGGATCATATAACCAAGACAAAAAGTCTTCATGTTCGCAATATCATGACCGAGGATGTGCGGACCATTCGCACGGGTGACTCAATCCTGCGTTGTGCAGACAGACTACTCTCGGAACAGATTCGCAGGCTGCCGGTAATCGCCATGGATGGGAAGGTGGTTGGGGTAATATATTTGAGAGATGTATATAATGCGGTTACAGGACTTCTTCATGAGCCGCATGCGGCAGTCTTGTAATACCCCTTACAGATAATTATTACAGACCTTTTGTTTTTTTTCATGTTCGCACCTTTATCTTTGATTACAGGTTGTGGTGCGGACTTCTTTCGCAATTTTCACGGTGTATAGACAGATGGCTATTAAGGTGACATTCGGAGGAAAGAAACATGACAAACGGAGTCAGCGGTGAGCAAAAACCAGAATCTGGCAAGATGAGTAAAGTCGATATCTTTAAAGTAGTAGCTACTTTAATAGGTATTGCCACTTTCCTCATTTCTTTTATGACTGCTATTATTCAATATCGACAGTTTGTCCAGCAGGAAATGGACAAGAATTTCAGAGCTGTCGTGGAGAACTTATCTTCAGTTGAAAAAGAAAAACGTTTAGCGGCAGCATCCAGCACCGGTACATTTATTTCCAGCCCTGGTACGTTCATCATGAAAGGAGATAAGTATTACCAGGAAGCGATTGATATACTCGTAAACAGATTATCCATTGAGCTTGATTACAATGTGCTCAATGCAATCAAAGGGAGTCTGGAAAAAGTTGCCCCAAAAGACTTTGTTTTGGTTATTAATAAACTTCAGGATATAGATAGAAGCTTCTTGGTTCAGAAGTATGCCTTAACGAATTGGAGCAAGGCAGCACGAGAAAACTATGAGGAGAGCTCTCAAAATTATCGGGAAGCAGTCTTGTCCTATCAAGCTAACTCCACCGCAGCAGATAGGGAAATAATAAAGAATCTAAAAAAGTTTATGAATTCCAAATGGAAGGAATCAGTGCAGCGGCAGAGCGCATTTGATGAGTTGAGTATGCATCAACAGGTTATTTCTGATTTTCTTTCCAACTTCTTGAACATAACAAAAAACTACCCGATAGAGGGGTTGGATTTTTTCCGTAACAGCATGAATAGTGCCAGTCTGATGGAGTTGGAGATTCGTAAATCACGTATTAAAGATAGTACTATTTCTTCTTCGAACATCTGGTACACAAAGTTTGACGAGTCAATTATTGATAGTACCTACTTCTCCTATTCACATATCAAAGAAACCAGCTTTATTGGTTGCAAGATTAACACATCATTTTTCAATGAGTCCAATTTGATACGTGTCGATTTCTCCGGGTCGGAACTTAATAATGTGTTTTTCATCGGTTCTGATCTAACAGGAAGTAAATTCACTGAGATAAAAGGGATAAAACCTGTTTATTTTTACAAAGCAAAAAATATCGACAAAGCAATCTTTGAGCCTAGTTTTAAAAAAGTGCTTGCTGAGACCAAAATAACCGATCAACAATTCATTGAGTATATCCATAACCAGGATTTGCTTGATCAAGAGAAAAAAGATTGGCTTATAAATGCACTCACAAGGTATTAAGGAGTCCTTCGCAACTCCTTTGAACAGTATTTCCCCTCTTTAATGTCCCGTGTTCATGAATATTCATTGAGATAACAAATGGTGTCTCATTTTCAAAGCAAGCCTTTAATCTCATAAAAAATTTGGATTTCAACCCAAAAAAAGATACGATTATTTAATTCCCTGTTGAGTGAGTTCTGAATAAGTAGAGGGCATCCAGGTTTAAGGTCATTTGTTTAATAAATACAAAAAGTAAATCCCGACATGAGAGGAAACAAAGGAACACATACTGATCTTAAGCCTGCCTACTCGTTAACCGACCTGGTGAGTTTGGAGAAACTGCAACAGATACAGGACGCCTTTGCCGAGGCTAACGGAGTTGCGGCTACTATCGTAGAATTAGATGGAACGCCTATCACCAAACCTAGTAATCATAGCGATGTCTGTACTATGATTCGTGCCACCCAAAGAGGCTTGGAAAAATGTAAAAAATCAGGACAGTATCTAGGGCAGAAGGCCGCCAGGCGGATGACTCCCTTCCATCAAAAGTGTTTGAGCTGTGGGTTTTGTGATGCTGCAGCACCAATTCTGGTTAACGGCCAACATATTGCGAACTGGCTCATAGGCCAATATCATACTCTCGATGTTGATGGAACTCGGATTAGAGAGTATTCCAGGGAAATTGGTGCTGACGAGGAAAAAATGGTCACAGCTTTTGAGCAGATGCCTAAGATTTCCATAGAGCATTTTGAGAAAATTCTTACTTTCCTCTGGTTGTTGGCAAATGAGATCTCGAACATGGGCTATCTCAACCTGCAGCGGAAGCGACAGACAGAGGAGCTGGAAAAAGTAAAGACCCAGCTTGAACAGCATCAACTCAAGCTTGAGCAGATAGTTGAGGAAAGAACAGCAAAATTAGTGCAAGTGAATAAGGAGTTGAGCCACGAAATTGCCTATAAGGATAAAATGCAAAAAGAGCAGAGCAGGCTTGCTGCAGCTATTGAGAACACCTCCGAGACAATAGTGATAACGAACACGGTCCCCCAGATTGTTTACGTTAACCCCGCATTTGAACGAACAACCGGATATAGTACAGAAGAGGTAATTGGCAAAAATCCTAAGATACTGAGTAGTGGTTTGCATGACAAAGAGTTTTACCGCGATATGTGGCGGACCATAAATAATGGCAAGGTGTGGAGAGGTCTTATAAAAAATTCAAACAAAAAGGGAGAAATCTTCACAGAAGATTGCACTATCTCTCCGGTCAGGGATACTGCTGGAAAAATAATCAATTATGTGGCAATCAAAAGGGACATAACTCAGGAGCTGGAAATGGAGAGGCAGCTTTTGCAGATGAGCAAAATGGAAGCCATTGGAACGCTTGCTGCCGGGATTGCTCATGAGATTAATACCCCAATTCAATATGTTACCGACAATACCAGGTTCCTCGAAGAGGTATTCAAGGATTTAAGAGAATTGAACACACTGTATCAAGGTCTCTATAAAACTGCTGCTGAGAAAAAAATGTTTGATGATCAAACCCAGTTAATTACAGCCTATGAAGAAGAGATTGATCTTGAATACCTCAACGAAGAGACGGGAAAGGCGATAGATGGTGCTTTGGATGGATTGGATCGTATCGCGACTGTGGTCAAAGCCATGAAAGAGTTCTCTCATCCCGGTGGTCAGGAAAAAGAGGCAGAAGACATTAACCGGCTCATTAAAAATACGGTTACAGTTTCTACTAATGAGTGGAAAACATGCGCTGATGTTACCCTTGAGCTGCAAAGTTCACTTCCAAGAGTCCCTGTCTATTCAGGGCAGATAAAACAGGCAGTGTTAAATCTTATTGTTAATGCCGCTCATGCCATTGCCGAGAAAATGAGTGAAGAAAAGGGTACAATTACCATCTCCACGCATCTACAAGGTCGAAATGTGAAGGTAGCGGTAAAGGATACGGGGACGGGAATACCTGAAGGAATTATTGAGAAGATTTTTGATCCATTTTTCACAACGAAAACAGTTGGTAAAGGAACAGGACAGGGACTGGCCCTCGTACATAATGTCATCATTGATAGCCATGGAGGCACTCTTCGGGTTGATTCAAAACCGGGAGAAGGCACAGAATTTGTTTTTACACTCCCCATTTTTTGCGACGAAGCTATAGGCGGTCCAGAACCTGAATAGCCTGTATTTCTCATGACTATGATCTCAAGTATCAAGATCAGATCAAATTTTTCTATTCGATGAGGAGCCGTTTCAGGTATACCTGATAATTTCAGGAGTTTTCGATTACCAACAGTCCCTACTCCGTCCAGACCTTAATCGGTTCCCTAATGCCAATATGCTTTATGAAGTTATGCAAACCCTGTAAGGCTGGCCAGGTTATTTCCTGACCTTTTTCGATAATCGTGGTACCGTTTTGGGCATGAATATCCTCAGCTGCAATCATCCCCGGTACCAGTTCGTCAAAGAGAAGTGAGACAGTGGTACCTTCTTTGGGGAGGCGAGGTTGGAGCTGCTTCAGTTGCAGCAATACATCTGGATTATAGCGACCTTGGCGGCTGTATAACTGACTGATAGCCTCGTTGTGGGTCATGCCTTGAGTGGTGAGTTGATCATAATCAAGAGCGGCTCTGAGAATATGAGATCCCACTTTACTGTTATCCGGCTGATCATCTGAGGGTAAACTCTCTTCAAAATCAAGAAGCTGGTTCTTAACTATATCGGCAACACTCTCCAGTCGAGGAATTCTGCGCACTAATTGAGCACCGATCCTGGGGTGATCATCGAACATTTTTTTTTCGTCGGCATTGAGCGTTTCATTGAGGGAAACCTTTTTTAGAATATCATCCGGAATGGCAATACACCCAAGTTGACTGATGAGTGCTGCGACTTCATATCGCCATAATGGTCTCATGCCCATATTCTTAGCAATCTCGATAACAATATTCCTGATTCGGTAGCCTTTGCTGAAGGCTCGTGAATTGGCAAGGCTTAAAACCTCACTGAGCATACTGATACTGCCTTTGAGGGTTTTATTGAGCAGTTCTTTTTCACCGGTAAGAAGTTGATATTGACGTATTGCCAGTGAGAGTGTGGTGGCAAGACCATTTGCCGAGCATGGTTTGGTCAGAAAACGAAAAACCTGTCCGCTGTTTACCGCTTCGATGGCTTTTCCCAAGTCGGCATCACCCGAGAGGATTACCCTGGTAATATCCGGGTTCCTTTTCCTCACTTCTGACAGAAGGGCAATGCCGTCCTGGCCGGGCATACGCAGATCTGAAACGATGACGGCAAAAGGTCCCTTGGTCTCAAGTATTTCAAGAGCTTCGTTAGCGCTTCCTGCCGTTTCGACGGGATATGATTTGTGCAGTTGGCGAGTTATCGCGTCCAGGACAGATTGTTCATCATCGACAAAAAGAATTTTTTCACTACTCATCATCACTCTCCAAAATAGTTGCACACAACTCGGACCATGTTTCTATTTTTTCTGAAAAGCCAAGTTTGTCGAGATATTCAAGGTCGAGAACAGGCGCCATGCCAATAGCCTTTTGCGGATAGTGTTGATAATAAAAGGCATCAGCAACGTGGACAGCCATTGCTGCACTAAAACTATTTCGAGGATAAGCTGAGAGGTTATTATGATAGGCAACGGCCTCTAAAATGTCTACGTTAAACCCCCAAAGGCCAATAAGATAGGCACCGATATCACCATGTGTCGCATTCAGTTGCTCGCGCTCCTCTGTAACCAGAGCCGTTTCATTGGCTTTTGCCGATTCCGCAATCGCCATATAACTGTCAGACAATTGAGAAAGAAGGAGAAGGCGGCCAATGTCATGAAGCATTCCCGCCAGGAAGCAATTATTAATAACGTCAGGATCATCGGTAACTTCCAGGGCTATTTTTTTACTGCACTGTGCCACTATCATGCTGTGCTCCTGCAGGAAATCATAAGAGATAATGGCTGAGGAGCTTGTTTTTATTTCAGAAAAAATTTGGACGCCGAGTACAAGTATCTTAATGGTGTCAAAACCCAACAGCTTTACAGCTCTTGCCGGACTTTCAACTTTCTGAAAGAGGCCAAAGAAGGAAGAATTGACGAGTTGAAGCAGCTTTGCTGTCATGCCGATGTCTTTTTCTATTACCTTGGTAACATCCTCAGCACTGGCATCTTCTTTTTTCAGAACATGATGGAGTTCTGAAAAAATTGATGGAAGACTCGGAAGATGATCAATTCCGGAAACAATTTCTTTGAGATGAGTACTGGATAGCAGTTCACGAAGGGCGCATGAGCGGACGATAATATTTTTAAGAGTGTCAGGATCACATGGTTTGGAGAGGAATTGATGAACAACGCTGACGGTGCGATAGACAGACTCTTCATCCGCCTGCCCGGTAAGCATTATTCTGATTGCTTGAGGATAACGTTCCTTGACGTGGGTTAAAAACTCGGCGCCGTCCATCCCCGGCATACGCATATCGGAGACAACTGCATCGATACTTCTCGACTCCATCAGTTCCAGCGCTTCTTTGCCGCCTTCAGCAAAATAGAAGTCGTACTCTTTGCGCATGGAACGCAGCATCCTTTTTATCGCTGAAAGAATATTTGGTTCGTCATCTACGAAAAGAATTTCTTTTTTACTCATGAATATCTCCTCTTACCAGGAAATTTTTTTCTTCAGAATTTAGCGGCAACTTGATGGTAAAGGTAGTGCCTTCTCCCGGCGCTGTTGTGACCATGATCTTGCCATTATGCTTGTTGACAATCACATCGTAGGTAATAGCCAATCCTTGTCCGGTTCCCTTGCCGACTGATTTTGTTGTGAAAAAAGGATCAAATATTTTATCAACTATAGCTTGGGGCATCCCGATACCCGTGTCGGAAATGGTAATGACAATCCAAGGATGCTGCAGGTACGTTTTAATGGTAATAGTCCCCTTCTCTTTTTCAGGGGTTTCTCCGAGTTTTTCTTCGATGGCGTGTGCAGCATTTACCAGAATGTTGAGAATTACCTGGCTAATTTCCGCAGATAGACAGGAAATCTGAGGAATTTCCGGACTGAGGTCAAGTTTTACTTCAGAGACATATTTCCATTCATTTCTGGCAACAGTCACCGTGACGTTTATGACATCGTTAATATCCACATCCTGAGAATCTTTGCTTCCAGGATGGGAGAATTTTTTCATGGCCTGCACGATTGAACGTACCCTCATTAGGCCCTCTCTCGATTGCTCAAGAGCAGAGGGTATTTCTCGTTGCAGATACTCCCAGTCTGCATCTTCCAGCTCACCAAGAATTATTTCAGAGGATACGGTTTTTTCTGAACAAGCATTAATAATGTTATTGATAGATGACTGAATGTCATGGAAGGCATCGTCAAAAAAGGCGATGTTTGAACTGACAAACTGCGTTGGAGTATTGATCTCATGGGCGATGCCCGAGGCCAATTGACCAACCGATTCCATTTTTTGACTGTGAAGCGCTTTCGACTGTAATAACTCTTTTTCCATCTCCTGTTTCTTGCGTTCGGTTATATCACGAAAAACATGGATTGACCCCAGACACTTGCCGTGAGTTGAGGAGTAAGGGACAATTTTAACCTCAAGGTATTTGTTTTCTTTTTCGAGGAAGATTTCAGTTTTTCGTGATTTTGAATCCTTCAGTGTTTCCTTGTGAATACATTCATGTTGTATCTGGCACATAAAGCATGAGGTTCCCAGCACCTCCTCTTCCTTCTTGCCCATGAAGTTGAGTAGAGATTTATTGATGCGAACGATATTTTTGTCCTTATCAATGATGGCTATCATCTCAGGGAGAGCGTCAACTATTCTACACCATTCTTCTTCAGCCGATCTGGCCTGTTCTTCCATGTTCTGCCGTGTTTTTTGTTCTTGTTCATTATTTTGATTCTGGTTCAGTAAAGCGGAGGCCCGCTGCTGCTCCAGATCTTTCAGAGAATCTCGAAGGTGATTGATTTTTTCCAACAGATTCGCTTTTTCCTGCACTCGATTCAGGCTGTGCTTCAATAGCTCAATGGGATCAATGGGTTTTGTTAAATAGTCCCACGCACCAAGCCTCAAACCATGAATGACATCGTTCATGTTCCCATGGTCCGAGATGATAATAAAAGGAGTGTCTTTAAATTCATCTTTGATGATTTTTAACAGTTCGATACCGTTGAGTTCATCAGGCATCTTGAGGTTTGAGATAATGATGTCAGGTCCAATTTTTCGTGCATATTCGAGAGCTTTTGTTCCCGTTGTTGCCTCCACGATATGGTATCCTTCACCATCAAGGAAATCGGCAATCACCTTCCGCTCGGCAGCGTTGCATTCAGCCAGGAGGATAGACGTGTTTCTGTCTGTTTTTGTAGACATTTTCATTCTCTCTATTTATTGACCCATACCCTAACCGGTTCTTTTACTCCTACCTTTCTCGAAAAGTTCCGCAGTCCCTGCAAAACTGGCCAGGTTATCTCCTGGCCTTTGGGAGCCAACAGGGTATTATTTTTAGCGATAATATCGTCTTCAGCCACCATACCCACAGTCAAATCCTTGATCTTCAAACTGACAACCTGAGCCTGATCATCAGTTTTTTTAATCTTTCCGAGGTGTTTGACGATTTCAGGGTTGTAACTGTCCTGGCGAAGCAGGTGACGAACAGCATCCCGGTGTGATACACCCTGGTAAAGAAGAAGATCATAATCAAAAACGACCCGGATAATTTGGGCGCCAAGGTCGGTTTCCTCGATTTCCGCATCGTCAGATTCATATTCATCGAAATCTTTGAGTTGATTTCTGATGATCGCGGTTACCCCTTCCATTCGGGGAATGTTCTCCAGTAAACCAGCACCAGCTTGTGGATGATCGTCATACATCTCCTGTTCTTCTTCATCCAGCTGTATGTTGGCATAAAGTTTGTCGATAATTTCCTTCGGAAGAGTCACACAACCTATCTGGGACATAAGTGCGGCAATTTCTAATTGCCAGACTTGATCTATCGCCATGGCTTCTGCCATTTGGACAACAAGGGCACGTATTCTCAAACCACTGCTGAAAGCAGCCGGACTGGCAAAACTGAGCAACTCCGAGAGCACTTTAACGCTTCCCTTGAGGGTCTTGTCTAGAAGCTCTCGCTCTGCAGTGATGAGTCGATATTGGTGTTGAGCAAGGGCCAGAGAAGTGACCAGCGTTGCTACGGAGCAGGGTTTGTTGAGAAACCTGAATATCTGTCCTTTGTTTACGGCTTCGATGGCGGTTTCCTGATCGGCATTCCCGGTAAGCATCATTCTGACAGTGTCCGGATACATATCTTTTATGGTGGCAAGCAACTCTACACCATCCATGATAGGCATGCGCATATCAGAGACAATAACGCTGAACGGCCCATTTGTTTTCAGTATTTCCAAAGCTTTCTGGCCACTTTCAGCCGTTTCTATGTTAAAACGTTTGCGGAGTTGACGTCTCATTGAGTCGAGTATATGTACTTCATCGTCGACAAATAGAATTTTATCAGACATTGCGTATTATATATCCTTATTTTTTTCTACAGCTATATCCCGTGGAGCCTCTAGCAAAACTGTGTTTTCGTAGTCTGCGCTTGCCTGCCCAAACTCTCAGTTTTGCTCAAAATACTTTCTTCGGAGGTAAGCGAAGACTCCAATATCAACTATATGTCTGTGAGAAAAAATTTTAGCATGACTTGGTATTTGCAAAAGGCTCCGTGGATAACAATATCAGTTTATTAAATTTAATAGTATGCGTGAAGCGGCACACTTTTCCAGAAAAAAAATAAAAAATATCAGATTATTGCTTTTGTGATTGCAGGAACAGCCGCTTTCTGCAAGGTGTGCTCAAGGCTGATTTTGCCAAAATAGAGCAGAAAGTAACTCGGTGGGGCACGCAGCCATATGGCCAGAAAAGAAAGGGTAACAAGGTTAGAAAGAATTATTTGATCTGGTCCGTGGGAGGAGTATCACCCTGCACTTTGATAAGTCTCCTGGCATCAATACCGAAACGTTTCATCCTGTTCCAGACGGTTACCCTGGAGACACCCAGCAAGTCGGCTGCTTTAGACTGATTGCCTTTGGTCTTCTTGAGTGCTTCGAGCAGCTCTCGCTTTTCAATTTCATGCATGTTGAAAGAGCTCTTCTTGCCGCTGCCAGTGAGTTTGCGCCTGGGTCTGAAAATGGTCTCAGGAAGGTGATGTGGCTGGATTATCTCATCGTGGCAGGTAACCAGGGCGTATTCAAAGGCACCTTTTAATTCCCTGACATTACCGGGCCATGAATGGCTCATGAGGACTTCAATGGTATCTTTGCTTATCCCTTTGATGTTTTTATTTTCCTTGAGGATGAGTTTTTTCAGAAGTGATTCCGAGAGCAGGGGAATATCTTCAACACGATGACGCAGAGGCGGCAGAAAGATAGGGATGACATTGATCCTGAAATAAAAGTCTTTGCGGTAAACACCCTGTTCAACGAGTTCCAGAAGGTCCTGATTTGTTGCCGAAATTATTCGTACATCAGTACGGATTGGGCTGCTTGAGCCAACGCGTTCAATGACTTTTTCTTCAAGAACGCGTAATAGCTTCGTCTGTGTGGAGATGGGCAGATCGCCAATTTCGTCAAGAAAAATATCGCCTTCATTGGCTTTTTCAAAACGGCCAATTCTGTCTTTATAGGCACCGGTATAGGCACCGCGGACATGACCGAAAAGTTCACTCTCCAGGAGCGACTCCGTCAAGGCAGCGCAGTTTACCTTGATGAATGCCTTGTCTTTTCTCGGCCCAAGATTGTGAATTGCCCTGCTGACCAGTTCTTTTCCGGTACCGCTTTCACCATAAATTATTACAGGTGCCTGCGAGGTGGCGGCGTTACGGATCATATCGAATACCTGGTGCATGCGTGAGGAAACACCAACAATACCCTGAAAGAGATCCTCCGCATGAAGCTGCTGTCGATAGGCTTCAATCTGATCCTCTTTCTCTGCGATTTCGGAGATATCTGCGATGGTACCGACAGCCCCGATCACCTGACCGTCAGGATCCTTGAGAATGGCACCGTTTTTAAGGGCCTGAAAAAAAGTGCCATCTTTACGCCTGATTGTACATTTTCGTTGTTCGACCTCACCTATACGAAACAGGGCGCACCAGCAACCTTCACCATGTAGACGGGCTTCATGGCAGATATCACACTGCAGTATTTCGCATGATTTACCAATAATTTCATTCCGGGAATACCCGGTGATTTTTTCAAATGCAGTGTTAACGGAGACAATGGCCCCATGTGTGTTGACAATCATTATGCCGTCACGAATAGTGTTCACCACTGTTTTCCAGTACCCTTCTAATTCCCGACCGATCATCTGTTCCTCTGTTAAGTGTTAACACCTGTAAAGCAAAACACTTTTAACAGTTTAACATTTTGTTGACAAGCCTAATAGTTTTAACTCTACTACAATGTGGGATATGGATTAAATTTGAACGTTTATGTCCTCGGATTGCGCAGCAATATTTAGATTTATACCTCTCTTCAATATTTCTGATTTACTCCTGGCGCAGATGTTGCTCTGTGAGGGAGCTGGTAGGCTCAATCGTTTTCAAAGGAGTTATCATTGACAAGAGTTGCAGAAAAGATAATCGATTTCAGAGATTCGCTTTCGACGATATCGCTGTTGAAGGTGACCCAGGTGTTCAATCGTATGAACCTCTCTGAAATTTTAGAGATACGAGGGGTTGATGCCGATATACAGCAGGATCTGTTTAAAGTCCTCCCGCAGGAAGCATATGAAATTATGAAGATTGAAGATAATGTTGATGCGAGTGGTCTTACCTGGATCTGTATTCGTAAAATTGGCTGACTCGGTTTGCAGGCGTTGTTGACACTGTCGACAACAGAATCAGAGAGCATAAGTTGCACAAGGACTAAAAGGACGAAATCAATGGCAGAAAGCAGTATTACAATCAAAGGGAAAAAGAAGGGTTCCTTCATGGACAAGGTCAAGGAGATATTGCCGGAAGGCGGCAATCTCAACCTATGTCTGACGTGTGGCGCCTGTGCTTCCGGTTGTCCCGCTTCTGGACTTGAGGACATGGACCCACGAAAATTCCTGCGCATGTGTGCGATGGGAATGGATGAAGAAGCTACCAAGTCAAACTGGGTATGGATGTGTACCATGTGTCAGAGATGTATCTATGTCTGTCCCATGAAAATTGATATTCCCCAGCTGGTTTTTAATGCTCGGGCAACCTGGCCGAGAGATGAGCGACCCAAGGGAATCCGAGACTCCTGTGACATGGCCCTGCGTAATGATTCCAACAGCGCCATGGGAACAGCTCCCGATGATTTTATCTTTGTTGTTGAAGATGTTTTGGCCGAGTATCAGGAGGCACAGCCGGAATTCAAAGACATGGTTGCCCCAATTGATAAAGCTGGAGCGCACTTTTTTCTCAATCAGAATTCAAGGGAACCGGTAACCGAACCGGATGAGCTGGTACCGCTCTGGAAGATACTCCATCTTGCAGGTGTTGACTGGACCTATGGAAGCAAGGGCTGGGCTGCGGAAAACTACTGCCTCTTTCTTGCTGACAATAAATGCTGGGAACATGTTACCAGGGTTTCTGCCAAACAGGCCGATGATCTGGGGTGCAAGGTCTTTCTCAATACCGAGTGAGGCCACATAACATTCTCAGTCCGGGCCGGGCTGAAAAAATTCAACATAGACCACAATTTTGAAGTAGCTTCCATCTATCAGTATTACGCCAAATGGATTCGTGAGGGTCGATTAAAGGTGAGTTCTGACTGGAATAAAGAGAGGAAAATCAAATTTACCATACAGGATCCCTGCCAGATCGTACGAAAAGGCTATGGCGATGCTGTTGCCGAAGACCTGCGCTATGTAGTGAAAAAGGTTGTTGGTGAAGAAAACGTCATCGAAATGACTCCCAACAAATCGAACAATTACTGTTGTGGTGGCGGCGGTGGTTTTCTCCAGTCAGGATTCCAGGAAGAACGCCGGGCCTATGGCAAATTCAAATTTGATCAGATCATGGAAACGGGTGCTGACTATTGTATCACGGGGTGCCACAACTGCCACGCTCAGGTCCATGACATCGGTCACCATTATGGAGGCGCCTATAGCACGGTTCATATTTGGACACTCATCTGCCTGTCTCTTGGCATTTTAGGACCCAATGAGCGTGAATATTTAGGGGAGGATCTTAAAGACGTGAATGTGTTCCATCCTGAAACGTCGTTGTACTAGACCAGATGATCTTGATACCTGCCTGAGAGTATTTCTCAGGCTTTAATGCACGGCAGAGTCGTTAACAGATATCTCTGACTTGGAGGAAATATACGCCATGAGTTTTCAGAAAAAACTAACATCGAAAGAATTTACTGTCTTGGCTGAGATGCACACACCCAAAGGGGTTAATATTGCCAGGCTGGTCAATGATGCCCGTCGTATAAAGGGCAGAGTTGATGCCATCGTGGTGCCGGATATGGATAATGGTATCGTCAGGATGAGTGCTTTGGCCGGTGGTGTGCTCATGCGTCAGGAAGGCATTGAAACCATCATACATATGTACTGCAGGGATAGAAACAGACTTGCATTGCAGGGTGATGCCCTGGCTGCACACGTTTTAGGAATCAGCAATATCGTAGTAACCCACAGTGAAGAGATGAGCCAGAGTGATCACCGTGAAGCACAAACCGTTGATGACATTGACGAAAGCGAACTTCTTGCCGCCCTGCGTTCGCTCTCCAAGGGCAGGGACATGGAGGGGTTTGAACTCGATGGTATTCCTGCTTTTACCACAGGCTGCACCATTGCCTCTTATGAAAATGAAAAGATGCTTGATAAGGAAATCGAAGCTGCCAGTAAAAAAGTAGCGGCAGGTGCAAGTTTTGTTATAACCCCACCGGTTTTTGATCTCGATACCTTTGATAGTTTTATGGAGAAGGCAAAAGGGCTGGGCGTACCTGTGATTCCCACCGTATTTCTCCTGAAATCTCTTGCCATAGCGCAGTATATTGCCAACAGCGAGCCAGGTGCGAATATCTCTGACGATCTTATTCGCAGGATTCGGAAGTCTCCTGATAGAGAGGTTGAGGGTATTAAAATTGCCGGTGAGACCATTGCGGCCCTGAAGCAGAAGGCACAGGGTGTCAAAGTGCAGACGCTGGGCTGGGAGCACAAGCTGCCGGATATTTTTGATGTCGCCGGTGTTTAAGTAAGCACCTTGGGAATCTATTCGGTTCTTGAATACGATTTTTGAAGATACTTATCTCCAACAGCTTAGCGGGGATAATCTTGCCATCGATGCGTTGGCAAAGAGGATTGCGTATACTCCATCCAATCAGTGAATGAAAAGGTAGAAATGCAGAATACAAATACACTTCCAATCAGCAACAAGGTACTCGTAATAGGCGGTGGTCTTGGCGGTATTCGTACCGCGCTTGATCTGGCAGAGGCTGAAAAGGATGTTATCCTGGTCGATACGTCCTATAATATTGGCGGATTGATGACCCAGCTTGACCGGACCTTTCCCACCAATAACTGTGATCTCTGTACCCTGGCTCCAAATCTTTCTGAAGGTGGCAGGCAAAAACATATAGAGCTTGCAGCAATGACCACCGTTACAGGGGTCAGTGGAGAGAAAGGAAACTTCGTCGCCACTCTGAAAACTGAACCACGCTATATAAACCTGGAGAAATGTACCGCCTGTGGCGATTGTTTCAAGGCTTTTCCCGAATGCGTTCGCTTTACCCCGGGACTTGATCATCGGGCGCCGACATGTATGCGCTATCCCCAGGCCATACCCCAGGCATACTCCATAGATCTAGACAAATGTGAGGATGTCGAAGCATTGGTGAAAGTATGTCCGGCTGGAGCGATTGAACCCGATGATATAGGCAGAAACCGGGAAGTTAAATGTGGCTCCATCGTTATGGCAACTGGTGCTGAGCTCTTTGATCCCAGCCATCTTGATTATCTTGATTATAAGACCAAGGCGGATGTGGTCACCAGTCTGGAGTATGAGCGCATTCTTTCGGCATCCGGTCCAACCCAGGGAAAACTGCTCAGACCGTCAAACAACAAGCAGCCCAAGAAAATTGCCTGGATCCAGTGCATAGGTTCAAGAGGCATCCAGAAAGGTGCCGGGTCACACTGTTCCAGTGCCTGCTGCATGTTTGCCCTGAAGGAGGCTATAGTTACCAAGGAGCGTTTTCAAGAAGACATTGAAACCACCATTTTCTACATGGATATGCGCACCTTTGGCAAGGATTATGAGCTGTATTACCAGCGGGCCAAAAACGATTTTGGTATCCGCTTTATCCGCAGCCGGCCCCACTCTATTCTACAGCCCGAAGGCACCGATGACCTGGAGCTTTCCTATACCTTGGAAGGGAATTCTCAGCAGATTACCGAAAATTATGACATGATAGTCCTCTCCACCGGGTTCAAGGTAAGTGAAGAAAGTAAAAAACTTATCGAAGCCATGGGACTCGAAACTAATTCTGAGAATTTTCCTGCAACTCCGGGATTTAATCCTGTGGCAACCTCAAAGCCGGGTATCTATGTCTGTGGAACTATTCAGGAGCCTAAGGATATTCCTGAAACCATGGTTCAGGCCAGTGCCGCAGCATGTATGGCGGCAAAGGATATCGCATCCGCATCTGAGGTTGAAGAAGAAAAGCAGAGTATCGTTTTAGAACGTGATATCAGTGGTGAAGAAGCCAAGGTTGGCGTGTTTATCTGTGACTGTGGTGAGAACATTGGTTCCGTTGTCGATGTTGACCAACTTGTTGAATTTGCCACAACCCTGCCCGGCGTTGCTGTCGCTCAGGCCAAAGGACACGGCTGTAGCCGGGAGTCTATGGAGCAGATAAAAAACAGTATTATTGAAGAAGGACTTAATCGCGTAGTCATTGGCGGCTGTTCGCCACGAACCCACGAAGCTAAATTTCAGGAGTTGATTCGCCAGGCTGGTCTCAATAAATATCTACTGGAGATGGCTAATATTCGTGATCAATCTACCTGGGTCCATGGCTTGGTTCCGGTTGAGGCAACGGAAAAATCAAAAGATCTGATCAAGATGGCGGTTGCCGGTGCGATCGCTTCCAAACCCCTTTCTGAGCATAGCCTGCCCATGAACAAGGATGTCTTGGTGGTCGGTGGCGGTGTCACTGGAATGACTTCGGCGTTGGAACTTGCCGAACAGGGATTTAAGGTGTATCTCGCCGAAAAAACCAATGCTCTGGGCGGAGTCGCTGCATTGTTAAAAAAGACCTTGGAGGGAGATGATGTCCAGGCTCTGGTCAAGGATCTTATCGATCAGGTGAAAGCGCATGAACTGATCGAGGTGATCACCGGGGCTCTTATTGTTGACCACAGCGGTATGCCTGGTATGTTCACAACCGGTATGCAGGTCGGCAAACAGATGTTTTACCGGCAGATACAGCATGGTGTGACCATCATGGCAACTGGCGCCATTCCAAACAGGCCGGATCAATACCTTCTCGGCAAACACGATAACGTGGCAACGCAGATTGAGTTGCAGACGTTGATGGATGAAGAACAGAAAAAGGTCAAGGGATGGGAAAATGTGGTGATGATCCAGTGTGTCGGCTCCCGCAATGAAGAAAATCCCAACTGTTCGCGTATCTGTTGTCAGAATGCGGTGAAAAACGCTTTGCGACTTGTAGAAATAAATCCTGATATCAGGGTGTTTGTGCTCTATCGTGACATGCGAACCTATGGTTTCCAGGAAGAGTATTATCAGAAGGCCCGTGAGAAGGGTGTCATTTTTGTACGCTATGATGTGGATAATCCTCCAAAGGTCAAGGCTGCCGGCAAGAAGGTTGAGGTGAGCTTTACCGATCCTATTCTGGCGATGAACCTGAAGGTTCAGGCCGATTATCTCTGTTTGAGCACCGGTCTTGTTGCCGATAAAGACTCCACAGAGGAACTGGCAATGGCCTTCAAACTGCAGCGTACCCACGATGGGTATTTTCTCGAAGATCATGTCAAACTGCGACCAGTTGATCTGGCTATGCCCGGGTTTTATGTTGCCGGAACAGCACATTCGCCCAGATCCATCCGAGAGAGCCTGGTTCAGGCACGTGCTGCCGCGTCCAGGGCACAGACAATGCTGGTGCAGGATTCCATCAACCTGGGAGCGGCATCGGCAAGGGTGGATGGCGATAAATGTGCTGCCTGTCTCATTTGTGTAAGGGCCTGTCCGTTCGATGTGCCGTATATTAATGCGGAAGGATATTCCGAAATTGATCCGGCGCAATGTCATGGCTGTGGCCTCTGCGCTTCTGAATGTCCCGCCAAGGCTATTCAGCTTATGCAGTTTGAAGATGACAGAATATTAGCAAAGCTTGAGAAATTATTTGATGGTTTGGAGGCTGAGGTATAATGGAAAAATTTGAACCGGTAATAGTGGCATTTTGCTGCCACTACTGTGCATATACAGCAGCCGATATGGCAGGCAGTCAGCGATTGCCCTATCCTGCAAATGTAAAAATTGTCAGGGTGCCCTGCTCCGGTAAGGTTGATGCTCTGCATATCGTCAAGGCCTTTGAAAAAGGAGCCGATGGCGTTTACGTTGCGGGTTGTCTTGAAGGAGACTGCCATTTTAAGAGCGGCAACGTCAGGGCTGCCAAGAGAGTCGAGTATGCCAAGAGGTATCTCGAAGAGATAGGCATTGAGCCAGAACGGCTCGATATGGTCCACATGTCTGCCGGTATGGGCTATCGTTTTGCCCAGGTAGCCACGGAGATTACCGAGAAAATCCGCGAGCTCGGACCGAGCCCGATAAAGTCAGCCGAAGCCTGCAAGAGCGGGCAGGTGGCCTGTTGATGGAAAATTTCAGAAGGAGAGTGAACCACAATGATCACTGCTGAACGAAAACCTTTAGAAGAACTTATTGAATACGTAAAGCCATATAAGCGCCTGCTGCTGCTCGGTTGCAACGAGTGTGTGACAGTATGCGCTGCCGGTGGCCGAAAGGAAGTTGGTCTGCTGGCCTCGGGGCTGCAGATGGCCCTTCTTAAAAGTGGAAATTCCATCGATATCAGACAGCATACGCTGGAAAGACAATGCGATCCTGAGTACGTTGAGGAGATTGTTTCCATGATCGATGGAGTTGATGCCGTTATGTCAATGGCATGTGGCTGCGGTGTTCAACAGCTCGCCATGCGTTATAAAGACAAACCGGTATTTCCAGCGGTCAACACCAAGTTTATGGGAGCTTCAGAGCGACAAGGCGTCTGGGCTGAACGATGTCAGGGCTGCGGCAACTGTTTGTTGGGCGAAACCGGTGGTGTCTGCCCCATTGCCAGATGTGCCAAACAGTTGATGAATGGCCCCTGCGGCGGCTCAACAGGTGGACATTGCGAAATCGGTGATGACGTCGATTGTGCCTGGCAGCTTATCTGGGACCGCCTTAAGGCCCTGGGCAGAGAAGAGAGCTTTGTTGAAATTACGCCTGCAAAGGATTGGAGATCCGGTGGGGGCAGTGGACCACGAAAGATTATCAGAGAGGATTTGGCAGAATGAAAACAGAGAGTAATTTAGAAAAAGTTCTATGTGCTGGTCATCTTGCAGTTACTTCGGAATGTGGTCCCCCTCGTGGTGCAATCCCTGAGGAAGTGGTAAAAAAGTGTAAGTATCTTGAAGGTGCCGTTGATGCTGTCAACATTACCGATAACCAGACTGCGATGGTGAGGATGTCAAGTTTTGCAGCATCCGTTCTTACCCGGCAGCAGGGTCTGCATCCCCTTTTGCAGATGGTGACCAGGGATCGTAACCGGCTGGCCATGCAGGCAGATATCATTGGTGCCTATTCGCTTGGTATTGATACCATGCTCTGCCTTTCCGGTGACCATACCAAATTCGGTGATCATCCTATGGCGGCCAATGTCCATGACATTGATTCCGTTCAGTTGATCCAGATGGTAAAACAGATGCGCGATGAAGGAAAATTTCAAGGTGGAGCGGATCTAAAAGGTAACCCTCCAAAGATGTTTATCGGTGCAGCAGCCAATCCTTTTGCTGATCCATTTGAGCTTCGGGTAATGCGTCTGGCCAAAAAAATTAATGCAGGGGCTGATTTTATCCAGACACAGTGTATATTCAATGTGGACAAGTTTGAGAAATGGATGGAAGGTGTTCGAGCCCGAGGTCTTCATGAGCGTTGTTATATCCTTGCCGGTGTAACTCCGATAAAATCAGTGGGCGCAGCACGATACATGCAAAACAGGGTGCCTGGGATGGATGTACCCCAGGAAATTGTCGATCGTATGGCCTCCGTACCTAAAGAAGAGCAACCCGAAGAAGGGGTAAAAATCTGTGTTGAAACCATGGAGAGGCTAAAAAAGGTTGAAGGAGTTGCAGGATTTCATATTATGGCAATAGAGTGGGAAGAAAAAGTTGAAGAAATAGTCAAAAGAGCTGGCCTTTATCCGAGGCCGCAGGTGTAATAAAATACCCTGTAGTCTAAATCGTGACAATTGAGATTGTCTAAGGAGGAATGGAATAATGAGCGACAAGCAACTCATTCTGGTGGTTGATGATGATACTGATCTGGTGGAAATGATTTCCATGAAACTGGAGAGTGAAAACTTCCAGGTAGCAAAGGCTTATGATGGCGTCGAGGCTTTCGAAAAGATTAAAGAAGAAAAGCCAGCCCTGATCATTCTTGACGTAATGATGCCGAGAAAGGACGGGTATGTTCTTTGTGATGAGCTGAAAAACTCTGATGATTACAAGGATATCGTCGTTGTTCTCCTCACAGCAGTCTCCGATGCTGTCAGTTCTACGAATTACACCCATATGGGTGGTAAAACAACGTTGGCCGATGATTTTGTTCCAAAGCCGATTGACCTTGATAAGCTCATGGAGATAGTCAAGGATAATCTCTAATTTTCGGTATGTTGGGTTGCAAACTTTGAAGGTGACTTCCCGGTTTTATAGGAGGGTGGTCACCTTGATTGCCTTCATCACCTTTGAGGTGCGGCATGGTTGATACGCTCAGATTAGGCGGCATCAAACTGAGTGGTGAACTGATTCAGATTGATTTTCATGGGTTGAATTTCTCTTCTGAAAAGTTCATCGATCTGTTGAGCAAAATTGCCAAAGCAGAAATCACCATTCCCCATCTACATCAGAGAAGATCCGGTAAATCACTACAATCGACGCTCTGCCTGGCAGCAGCAGATTTCCAGTGGGTAGAAAAAGAAGTGGATTCCCTTCTGCAGGGGGGGAGTAGTGCGGTGTTGCCGGCTGTGGGTTCGATTACGCTCTTCCCGCACAGGTTTGAAATTGGGCTTTTCACCAGGGTTCTTCATGCCCTTGTCCATGATAATATTCCGCTTTACGGCATAAGTACTTCTGTTTCGGCACTCGTTATTCAGACTGATTATACTCTTCTTGAAAAAGGGGTTCAGGCAATTCTACGGGTGTGCGAGTTGCCCGAAAATCACACACCGCTACGTCCCGTGGTTCTTCTGGGAGATCAGGCTGTAGAAACGGTTGCCGTGTATTGGGAGCCGAGGATACGTATTTACGGCATGGATGTTCAGCATGATCTGAGCCATCTTTCTCTCAAGTGTCCCGTTGCTGCCTTGAAGTCTATGAGGTGGCAGAATATTGGTGAAAGGAAAGAGAAATTCCGCTTATTGCTGGCTCAAAAAGATGGTCAAGATGAATTTTGTTGTGATTTCCTTGTCGATTCCTGCTGGAGAGAGAGTCTTTTCTCCGATCTGCAGGATTTCGTCGCAACTGAACCCCTTGCTCTGTTGAATTGTTCCGGAAATGTTGACATGGTCTCATTTCATGGTCCCCATTTCCAGGATCGTTTTGGGATTGCCGAAAGAGTTCTGACTGCATTGCATGAAGGTGGAATACGACTGGTGGCATCCGGATGCACCGGCACCAGCGTTCACATAGTCGTGGCCGCAGGAGAGGGTGACTCAGTCGCCCAGTGTTTAGACAAGGTATGTATGATACCATCCGGTGAGGCTAAACAATAAGAGGCGAGGAGGTATGAATGGAAACTTTTAAGCCTGACCAAGGAAAGACGTGTAATTATGCTTCCTAACGAGAAGGATTTTGACTGGCGTTTGCGGGTTTTTGATTCGCTTTCCTATCCAACAAGAATACTCACACCAAACGGTACCATCGTTGCCGTAAACCAGCGCTTTATCGATAAAATAGATAGCACTGCAGAAGATACTATCGGCCAGAAATGCCAGGACATCAAACAGCTCCATCAGGCCGACGAGTCGTCCTTGCCGACAGGTACAACAGAGCCAATTTTAAGTGATGCAGTAAAACAAAAGAGTGGACAATCTATTGTTTTTACCACCACCGACAGTCAGGGCAAACAGAGTTGGGAAGAACATGTGTTTTCGCCCATATTAGGAGACGATGGTGAAGTTCTCTATATCATAGAAAGTTTTCGGGATATAACCAAAATAAAAACTCTGGAGAAGATGTACAGCGGCATACAGGAACTGATAGACAATGTCGTCCAGAGTTCTGTCTCAGCCATAATAGCTGCTGATCGCAGAGGTAATATAATTTTAATGAACACTGCTGCGGAGGAGCTTTTTGGCTATACCAGTACAGAGGCGGATGAGGTAAACATTGAGGATTTTTATCCGCAGGGGGTCGCCCGGGAAATCATGCGCAAACTCCGTGATCCTGGTTTGGGAGAAAAGGGTAAGTTGCCGATTACAAAAGTGAATATACGGGCACGCAGTGGTGAGGAAATACCTGTGGAAATGACCGCTGCGATAATTTACGAGGATGACAGAGAATCAGCAACCGCTGCAATTTTCAATGATTTGCGGGAAAAGCTTACGGTGGAGAAAAAGCTGAAAGAAGCACAGGCTCAGGTTATACAAAGTGAAAAAATGGCCTCTTTAGGCCGTTTAGCGGCGGGAGTTGCCCACGAAATAAATAACCCTCTGACCTCGATCCTGCTCTATGGCAATATGATGCAGGAAAAACTTGAAGCGGAAAATCCCAATAAAAAAAATCTGAACTATATTCTGGAGGACGCTGAGCGCTGTAAGGAAATTGTAAAAAATCTCTTGGCCTACAGCAGGCAGACCAATCCTAAAAAGGAACTCTTTCTCATTAATGCCCTGGTCAATGAAAGCCTGGGCTTGATCAGGGACCAGAAACTGTTCATGCACATTGAGGTGATCAAAGATCTTACCGATAGAATGATCTACGTTGATGCTGATAAAAACCAGTTGAACCAGGTAGTTATTAATCTGATCATCAATGCAATGGATGCCATGGATGGCAATGGTACACTGACCCTCAGGACATATGGGGAGCCGAACACTGGCAAAGCGTACCTTGAGGTTTCGGATACTGGCTGCGGTATTTCTGAGGAAAATCTCACGAAGGTTTTTGATCCGTTTTTTACAACGAAAGCCCCTGGCAAAGGAACCGGGCTGGGATTGAGTATGGCCTATGGGGTTCTTGAAGAGAATAAAGGACGAATCCGGGTAAAGGAAACTGGTCCTGCGGGGACCACAATTATAATGCAATTACCAGCACTTGCTGATTCAGAAGGGTTGCTGTTTGATTCGATAGGGTAGAGAGGAAATGATGGAATTGGAAATGATTGTACCAAGGATTCTTGTGATTGATGATGAGGAGAGAATCCGCGATGCTTGCAGCATGGTGTTGGAGGAAGAAGGGTATGAGTTAGCTACTGCAGATAATGGTGAACTCGGGATGAAGATGATTCAAGAGCAGCATTTTGATGTCATCCTCCTTGATTTAATGATGCCAAATCTTTCAGGGTTAGAGGTGTTACCACAGTTGAAAGAGCAGCATCCTGATACAGCGGTTATTGTCATCACCGGATATGCAACGGTGGAACATTCCATCGAAGCCATGAAAAAGGGTGCTTTTGATTTTATCCCCAAACCTTTTACCCCGGATCAACTCAGGACTATTGTCTCAAAATCAATAAAATATACCAGAGCACTACAAGATATTCGCGATTCAAAATCACGGCTTCGAGTTATGGTTAATCGCCTGCTCGACGGTGTAATGACAACTGACAGAAGCAAGAGAATCGTCCTCGCCAACCCCGCATTTCTTACCATGGTGGGCTATACTGAAGGGCAGGTTCAGGGAAAGCCCGTTGAAGAGGTGATCTCCAATGAATCGATTATTGACAGTATTAATGAAGCTCTGGCAATGCCAGATGACACCATAGCAGAATCATACCGGGAGGTCACAATCTCAACAGGTGAGGGTGCAAGCGACAGAATAGTCAGTGTTCATTGCTCCCCGTTTCGTAACAGAGCAGGTCAAATCCTTGGTACAACAACTGTTTTGCATGATATCACCACGATCAAAGAGATGGATCGAATGAAATCGGATTTTGTCTCCATGGTATCCCACGAGATTCGCAGTCCGATGAACTCACTGCTTGCTCAAATGAAGATAATTCTGGATGGGCTGGCCGGTGAAGTGACGGACAAGCAACGTCAGATTCTGGAGCGGGCATCCGGTAAGATTAACAATCTGGTAAACCTCGTTTCCGAGTTACTTGATCTGGCCAGGATTGAGGCTGGAATGGTGGGCAGGGAAATGCAGGATCTGCAACTTAAGGAATTGCTAACAGAACAAGTGGAGTTTCATCGGGCATCAGCCGATGAAAAAAATATTGGTATCGAACAGAAGCTTGATACAGACCTGCCTGTTATTCAGGCTGACAAGCAGGGCATGGAGGAAGTTATTACCAATCTGCTGAGCAACGCCATAAAATACTCTCCCAGGGACAGCAAAATAACGGTTTCAGCCGATGTTGAAGGCGAGCATGCAGTTATTCGGGTAAGTGATACCGGATACGGCATACCCGAAGAAGACCTTGCTGAAATATTTAATCGTTTTCACCGGGTGAAGGATAAAAACACCAGAGAAATTCATGGGACAGGGTTGGGACTGGCCATTGTCAAGTCCATCGTAGATGCCCATCTTGGTTCTATCCGAGTTGAGAGCAAGATAGAATGTGGCACTACATTCACGGTTCTTCTTCCCTTAAAAAGCGCATAGTTTGAAGCAAAAGGAAGCTGTATGAAAAAATTTGTTATTGGCCTGTTATTGGCCCTGGCAGCAGGATATGGCCTGTTGAGTTATCACTTTATTCTGCTTGATGATACGGTGAAAATAATCAGGAAAAGCAACATCGGTTACGAAAATACCTTTGTTGATGCAAGGGGTGCAAAAAAACTGAAAATGCTTCTCGAACCGGACCTGATCGAGGCTGGTATCAATGATGTGCTCAAGCAGGTAGATTCCTCAATCAAATCAAAGAGTAATTGATATTTCATTTGATGAGGCCGGCATTCAATAATAGGCTCATATTGTAAAATAATAAATTCTCCTGTCCAAAATCGAAAAATGAAAGAATAAATACGTCCACATTTATGCGCGTTTATTCGTGATGAGAAGAATATACGAAGCCACAGGGACACAGATATAGTATTTTGCAAATTTTGACGTCAAATAGCGAAACCTGGCCCTAGCTTTTCGGTACCGCAATTCAATGAAAACATATTCTATTTCACCAGGTAAATTGTTACATGCCTACATTGATCGGTATTGGGGCTGGGAGAGCCTTGGTAAGAAAGAAATTCCTCTGCCAAAAGTATTGCCAGGCACTGGAGTTGAGCTTGTTTTTCATTATCGCGAGGCCTCCTTTCATGGTGAGCACCGATCCCAGGTGCTCAAAACACCAATGTGCCATATTGCCCACCTAAAAACATCGCCTTTTCAACTGTATCCCGCCAAAAACATAGGTTTTCTCTCAGTTCGTTTTCGAGGCGGTGCATTTCGTCATTTTTCCCCACATCCTCCCGCTGAATTGATGGATACCTTTGTCAGTGCAGAAGAGATTTGGGGGAAAACCGGGGCAGAATTATCACGGCGAATAATAGCGGCAGACAATCTCCAGCACCGTATTATCCTGCTTGAACATTACTTAACCGACTTCCTACACCGTTTTAAACGTGAAGAATCTCGAATTGATTATGCTATTAATCGGTTGTATTACTCGGCTGACTCCCTACGACCACAGGATCTTGCCAAGGAATTAGAACTCAGTCCCCGTCATTTTCAGCGACTCATCCGTGAGGCATTGGGCATGAGTCCGAAAAAATTCTGTCTTTTGTCCCGTTTTCAGCAGACAATTCGTGAATTGTTGCTGCGAGAAGAAACTGATTATTTAAGTATTGCGCTTGATGCTGGTTACTACGACCAATCACATTTTATCAATGAATTTAAAAAATTTACTCAGGAAACTCCGTCGGCTTTTTTACAGGAAAAAAACTTCATGTCGCATTTTTACAATAAAAAAAGCTCCTTTTGTGGAAAGAAAGCATTACACGTCAATCTGACAGGGAAACGAGAGTAATGAGATACTGTTACCGAACCAGTCAGCCATGACCAGGGGAAAAAGGACACCTCCTATATCAATTTTAAGTTACGGCTATATTGCAGTATTCCCCGGCATAATTAGTCTTCGACAAAAGGAAATAGTATGAAAGCAGCATTTATGTTTATCGCACCTAAGACCGACTCTCAGCAACATAGAGCCACTATCACAACCCCGGTCGCCGAACTTACTGTTATTGGCGTGCAGAATTACCTTGAAGCCGAAACGATTGCTAGAAAACTTGTTAAACAAGGAGTTGAAGTAATAGAGTTATGCGCGGGATTTGGCAACGAAGGCGCAGCAGCTGTAAACCGTGCAATAAATGGCAAAGTTCCGGTCGGTGTGGTCCGGTTTGACAATCACCCGGGGTTTGGTTTCCAAAGTGGGGATGCATTCTTTCAATAAAGTGTACAAAAAGCAATCAGATTAAATGACGTCCAACCACCGGCTTCCCTTTGCCTCAAAACCACACAGGCCAGGCAAGCTGTGGGCTATGTCTTAAACTTTAGAAATATTATGACCACGGTTGAGTAGTCTCAGGTAAACACAACAAGTGATGCTGCACTCTCAGCAGTGAGCCAAGGACGAATATACGTGTGCCAGGAGATGTCCTTTTTGTATGTGTTGACGGAAAGGTGGTCGGAGCAGTCGGAATTTCAGATGATACAGGAGATAACGATGAGGTTTGCACCATTGCCGGAATGAAATCAGTTGGATTGTCAGCAATTCGAGGGATATCAGGATGAGTTGCGTAAATTGATCTGAAAAACATCAGACATCGCATTCTATAGGGGGATTTATGCTCAACTGGGTTAACAACCAAGAGGCAGTCAATTGGAATGAGTTGGAAACGCTCTATCGCCTTGCTCCGCTAGGGAATAAGAGTGCAGCTCATTTAAGGCTGGTTTTTGAAAACAGCATGTTCAAATGGTTTGTACACGAAGAGGACAAACTCGTCGCTGCCGGTAGGGCTCTGGCAGACGGAGCAGACTGCTCATATATCTGTGACATTGCCGTTCTCCCGAGCCATCAAGGGATGGGGTTGGGAAAGGAACTGGTGTCCAGGCTGGTTGCTGACTCAAAGGAACACAAGAAGATCCTCCTTTACTCTGTTCCTGGCAAGGAGTCTTTCTATAAGAAACTGGGATTTTCACGGTTGCTGACCGGGATGGCGATTTTCCAAGATCGTGAGACAGCCATAAAGCAGCGGTACCTAGACAATCTCTAGTGATGGGTTGTGGCTAACATTAATCTGCGGCGTATCGCAGGAGATTGCCATACCAAGGAAAAAATTGCAGAAGCAGGTCATTAATTCTTCGCGAAAAAGTAGCTTACTCTGCGTATTGGGCAATGAGTTCTTCCGCCAGAGCAACGTCTTCTTTGCTGCCGATAAATACCGGTGAGCGATCATCCTTGTCTTTTGGCATACGGTCAAGGAGAGCTCCGTGACCGTCAGAAGCCGCGCCACCTGCCTGTTCTATCAAAAAGGCCATGGGGTTGAGCTCGAAGGAGAGGCGAAGTTTACCATTGGGATGTCCCTGCAGATGGGGATAGAGAAACACTCCACTGCCTTTGATCAGCACCTGATTAATATCCGGGACAAAGCCTCCACTATAACGCAGCTTGCAGCCACTCTTCTCGAGTTCTCTAACATACCTCTCTATGGCCGGAGTAAAGAGATTCCGCAGTCCGCCTGGCGAATATAAATTGGCTTTGTCCTTAATCCGGATATTTTCCTGTAAAAGGGTATATTCCATCAACTGGTTCATACCGAACTCATGCACACCCTCTCCTGTGCTGTACATAAGCGTGGTTCGAGGTCCATAGAGAATGTACATGGCCGCAACCTGTTCTCGTCCCGGCACTAAAAGATTACACCCCTTAAAAATCGAGATAATGGTGCCTACAGCAAGATTTGCATTAACAATAGATGAACCGTCAAGTGGATCGAAAGCGACAGAATAGAGGGCACCACAGTTGTCTGACATACAGATAATATCATCAGCCTCTTCCGAGAGGACATTACCGACGACTCCAGAATGCTGCAGCCTTTTGGTGAGAATTCTATCCGCGAGGACATCCAGGGCGAGTTGCTCTTCGCCATAGAGATTTGAAGTACCGGCAACGCCAAGGTCGCCAGTGCGTATGGAATTGATAATGTATTTTGATGCTTCAGAGATCTCACAGATCAGGTGGACAAGATCGGGTTCAACATTCCGTTCCCGTAGGTGTCTGCGCAAATCTATCTGAAATTTTGTCTTGCCTCGCTCACTCATAACAGCTCCTTATTTGATCCGCTTTTCCATGGCATGCAACTCCTCATGATGAGCTCTGGCCATCATCTTTTTACGCCAGAGTATAACGATCCGGTCTATTATCAATGAGAGGAAAAAGGCAATCCCTGCAAAAAAGATAATAGCTGCTCCCGAGGTCAGATCGAGAACGTAGGATGCCCATAGGCCTCCAATGGTAAAGAAGGTCCCGAGCAGACAGGAGAGAAGCATCATTTGGAAAAGCGATTTAGTATATTTTTCAGATATATATGGAGGGATAGTCAGCAGAGCGATTACGAGAATCAGCCCAACCACCTGAACCACCATGACAACGGTGACGGCCACTATCCCTATGAGCATGTAATATAAACGTTTTACGGGCACTCCACGAACAAGGGCAAACTCTTCATCATAGGACATGACCAGGAGATCCTGGAAAAAGTAAAACACTGTCATCAGGATCAGGGCACCGATAACCGACATGGTGATCAGCTCGGAACCGGGGACACTGAGAATGGAGCCAAAAAGGTAGCTCATCAGATCAACGTTGTAACCGGGAGTCATATCTAAAAGGAGAACACCGCTGGCCATTCCCATTGCCCAGATTACCCCGATAATGGTGTCAGCCCTCTGTTTTGACTTTATCGAGACACTTGCCATCAGCATTGCGGCGAGGAAAGAGAAGCCAACCGCCCCGACCATATATGGCATGCCAAGAAAAAAGGCGAGCCCCACCCCTCCATAGGCGCTGTGAGCAATGCCGCCTGAGAGAAAAACAAGGCGATTGACCACAATCAGAGTACCGATCACACCACAGATTACACTTGCTAAAACTCCAGCCATCAGGGCATTACGCATGAATTCGAAGTGAAGTGCATCAACCATTTTCCTGCTCCACAATACTGGTTTCAGGTATTGGTATTTCGAGTGCTGAACATGAGTAAAAGGCGCTCAGCAGCTCTTCCGATGAGGCAAAGCTTTGATGACAGAAAAGACGTTTGTTGATGCAGGCTATGGATTTGGCATAGGAAGAGACACTTAACAGGTCATGGCTCACCATAAGGATAGTCTGCGTGGTATTGAGTGATTGCAGGAGCTCATAGAAATTTGCCTGTCCTTTGGTGTCAATACTTGCGGTTGGTTCGTCAAGAACGAGCAGTTCCGGCTTGGTTACCAGGGCGCGAGCAATGAGAATTCGCTGTCTTTGTCCTCCAGAGAGATCGGTGATTTTTCGATGGGCAAAATCGGCAATACCTATCTGGTCAAGTGCTTCAATGGCATCCAGGCGATCCTGTTTGGAGTTGGTGAAGATAAATCGCCGGTTGGGTCGATGTTTGCCCATCAAGACGATATCCAATGCTGTTGCCGGGAAACTCAGATTGTGATTGATTTGCTGAGGAACATAGCCGATGGTGGCATTGTTTGAACCCAGGGGTTTACCATTGAGTAAAATATTGCCCCGGGTTGGTTTGAGCAGGCCGAGAACGAGCTTAAGTAGTGTGGTTTTTCCACCACCGTTGGGACCAATAACAACAACGAAATCGTTTTTATTCACCCGAAGGTTGATTTCATGAAGGACCTCTTTGCCGCTGTAAGAGAAGCAGAGATCATGTATGTCAATGACAGGAGTATCCATAGTGCAATGATCTTTTATTGTAGTGCCTTTTGAAAATCCCGAGCAATTTCATTCATGTTGGTAAACCAATCTTCAGCAAGCGGATCGACGAGAACAACCATGCCGTCGATTGCCTGGGCTATGACTTGAGCGTTTTTCGTGGAAAACTGCTTTTGCGCAAAAATAATACGAATACCATCTTTTTTTGCTTGCTCAATAAATTCACTTACCTGGGAAGGTTTGGGGCTTTTGCCCTCAATTTCGATAGCCACCTGTTCCAGACCGTATTCTCTGGCAAAGTATCCCCAGGATGGATGAAAAACCATGAACCGCCTACCCCGATATGGTTGTAGTCGGTTTTTCAATTCATTGTGAAGAGCATCAAGACGTTGTTCGAAGAGGCGAAAATTGGATTGAAAAAGAGTTGTCTTTTCAGGAAACAGTTGTATCAGGCCTGCTGTTATGTTTGCCGCCTGTATTTTTACCAGAACAGGAGAGAGCCAGATATGCGGATCAAGTCCACCCTGGTGATCTTGCTCGTGCTCATCTTCAGGGGTATCATGGTTGTGTGAAACCATTGCTACTTTTTCAATACCAAGATCGGTATGGACTACCTTCATATCAGGATTGACCCCGCTTATCCTCTCAAGCCAGGCATTTTCAAAAGGAACACCTATGGCAAAATAGGCACTGCTTGAGGCAAGCTTACGCATTTGCGAAGGTTTGGGTTCATAGGTCGCAGGGCTTGCACCTGGTTGGACCATTACTTCGATGTTCAGGCTCTCTCCACTTATCTGCTGGACAAACATTTTCTGCGGTAAAATGCTGACAAAAACAGTATCTATTGGTTGAGATGCAAACGCAGGTTGCAACCAAAGACAATATAAAAAACAAGTGAGCAATGGCAAGCTGCACCATTTGAGCCTGAATCTACCTATCATAATAAACTCTTGCACTGAAGGGTTGGAAATAAGCAACTATAGGGCATAAACATCTTTACGCAAGACTTATCTTAAATACTAATGTCATAATTCATGAGCCTGATTGTATTGCCCTGGTGAACATGGTCAAAAACTTTTTTGACATTTGGAGGGCTGAGGCCTATAGATTGTAGGTAACTATGTTTTATAAAAAAAATCAATTTTGATCTTCCATGAAGAACAAAGCTACCACTGCAGTTTTAGCTCTTCTGCTCCTTGTTATTCTGGGCGGCAGTTTCTTTTACATGCTCGTCCCGTTTCTTGCCAATACCTATGTGCTTCCCCGTGTAGTCAGGAACCTGCCGTTCGATGAAAAAAGACTGAACCTGTCTCGTTTAACACCCTGGAGGATGCAGGGGACATTGAGATTTGCTCACCATGGAAAAGATAATTTTTCCATAGCCAGGATAGAAGCCACTTATTCTCCGGCTTCCCTCATGGAAGGCAGGATTGATTCAGTGACTCTGGATTCAGCATTGCTGCATCTCAATAGAACTGCAAATAGCCTGTCACTGCCAGGTTCTCCACAATTCACCTCGGACTCGAATACTCCAAAAGAGGCAGAAATGCCTATGTTTCCGTTTGGCGTTGAAAAAATTGAGTTGAAGAACTCAGTAATAATTGTGCATGAAAATGATCAAGAGCAGCAACTCCTGGTCAATGGAGTTGTGTTGCCGACATATGAAAAGCTTTCCACATTTTCTTACCATTTCAAAACTTTAACCATGAATTTCAGTACTGGAGGAGCTTTTGGTCTTCAGGGTATCGTTACGACACAACAGGAGGAAGCTGGTCACAGGGTCAATTTTGAATTGAAAATTAAGGATATAGGCCAGCCATTTGCCACTCTCAATGTTTTGCCGGAAGAGCGTCCCACCGGAGGATTGCTGGTACGGGGAAATATGTGGACAGAGGGAATGCAACGCATAGCTGGTTACGATATTCAAGCTGAACTGAGTGATTTCAGTTTTAGAAAAGGACAGCTGATACTGCAAAACGAAACACGTAAAGCGCCTGTGAGCTTAAAATTGCAGGGTGATATGATACAAGTGAAATATGAGGTAGCCGGTCTGGAGTTACTTCAGCCTGAGCAATGTTCCCTGCGTCTGAATGGTCAATATGCCTTGACTGAAAAAGAGTTCCACGGCAACATCCATCTCCTTCCTGAGAGGACAAAGGCAGCAGTGGATATCAATTTTCAGGGAAATCTCGGGAAAAAATCCGCGATAAATTATTTGATACATGGGGAACAAATTAAACTTGCAGACGGTATTGTTTCAGCTCCGTTTCGCGCAGAGGGCGCGGTGCAGATTGAAGATGGTGCTCTTACTGCGAAATTTATTGCTAAGATTCCCAGCATTGCGGACACAAAAAATGATATTTCCCTGACCGGCATTTCTCTAGAGCTGCCTTTTAGCTATCCAATACAGGCATCTACTCCTCCTGGTAATATTGTCATCGACGAAATACGCTATAAGAAGGAACACAGCGCAACACTCAAAGGATTACTGAGTTTCGGTCCGAATCAAGCCCGGTTGTCTGCACAAATCAGCTCGCCATTTTTTAACAACTTCAAACTCACCTGTAGTGGGGAGGCGATTGTTCCGCACGATCTTGATCTGCAGTGCAGTTTTCCAGAATTCAATATTGATTCAGTACATTTCCCACAATATATTTCTCTTCCAAAGGAGCTTAAAATTGCAGGAATGATTGGTGGCGAGATGCACTTTTCAGTAACCGCCGGTGTTTCACAGGGGGATGCCAGAATTACGACAAAAGATATAAATGTCAATTTCAATGATTTCAACCTCAAGGGTCTTTCCGGAAGTGTAAATTTTCCCAGACTACCGGATATTATGAGCAGCCCGAGCCAACTGTTCACCATTGATCAGATCAACATGGGAAAAATTGCCATGTCGGATGCAAAGGTGACTCTGAGAATAGATGAGAAGAACGTCATTTTCATAGAAAAGGCTCAGTTGAACTGGTGTGGCGGACTGGTGGAAGCAGGTGCTGTCAAGTTGTTTGAGAATATGGAAAAAATTGAAACAACACTGTACTGCGATAGACTGCATTACACAGATCTTCTCGGTCAGTTTGGTATCGGCGATGCCGAAGGTGGAGGATCGCTGAATGGACGGTTGCCGGTTATCATCAGCAGGGATGGTATAGAATTTGATAATGGTTTTTTGTTTTCCACACCTGGCAATAGTGGTATAGTCAGGTTCAAGAATACCCAGAATCTGCGCCAGGGAATGGCTGGGATGGGCAGAACAGTGTATCTGGATTATTCGATGGATGCGCTGGAAAATTTTTCCTATAACTGGACGAAGCTGACCTTTAATACCAAGGACGAAGAGCTTCTCATACAGCTGCAGCTTGATGGCAAACCAGCGGAGCCATTGCCTTACGGCTACCGAGAAGGTCAGATTGCCAGGTCAAACGAAGGTGATGGCATACAGCATCCAATACGGCTTGATGTAAATTTTCGCCTGCCAATGCGTGAGTTGTTTCGTTACGGAAAAAGTATTCAATCCTTTATGGAGAATATGTAAAATGAAATTTCTGAAAGTGACGACTGTCTGGTCCCTGTTACTATCGGCATTGCTGTTTCAGGCGTGCACCAGACATGAGATTGAAGTAAAACCTGTAGAGATCAAACCAATTCACATTACCATTGATGTGAATGTGAGAGTTGAAAGAGCACTTGAAGATTTCTTCGGCGATTTGGATGAATTGCAGGCACAATAACAGACAACACTACCAACGAGGCGTTTCATGAACCTTTCCCGCTACTCATTTGTATTGCTTCTTCTCTGCAGCTTTCTTCTGGCTGTACCTGCCGCCCATGCCGATTCGATCAGAGACCGCATGGCCGCGCGTATTCCTGAAATTAATGCTCTGAAAAATCAGGGGATTATAGGTGAAGATAATATGGGATTTCTTCAATATCGTACGGAGGAGAAACCCCAGAGTGAGCTGATTGTCAGTGAAAATAAAGACAGGGACACAGTCTACAATGCAATTGCAAAAAGCCAGGGCGCTTCACTCCTTCTGGTGAAGCAGAGCCGTGCCAAGATGATAGCTAAAAATGGGCCATCGGGGCATTGGTATCAGAAACCGGATGGAAGCTGGTACAAAAAATGACCCTCTTTTAGAGGATGATTTTTGTAGATCTTTATTACAGTAGCTCTAACATTATCTCTCAATGCCTATTTATCGCCTTCATTTCACCTGGAAAGAGAAAGAGTATATCCTCAAGGCGAAAAGTCTTGATCTGACCCATCCTTATTTCGTCTGCATAAAGGATCTGGTTCTTCCTGAAGAAAGTCCTGTTTTGATCACTCCGGCTGATGATGAGATCAGGCGCAGCTTTTCAGCCGTCCGTCAGTTGATGGTTCCATTCCAGGCCGTTTCACTGATAGAGGAGTTTACCTGTGACCCCGATCTGAATAAAGAAGAGAAGAAGTCAAGCAAAGGTGAAGTCGTGGTCAATAAACGCTTTATGAAAAAGCCGTAGTCTCAGTTCCAAATTTTTTAGACCAGGATGTTTTCTTCTCTTCCGGATTGAACTAGATACGGCCATAGACATCTTCAAAGCGGACAATATCATCTTCCCCAAGATAAGAACCTGATTGAACTTCAATCAGTTCAAGTGGAATTTTTCCCGGATTTTCAAGCGAGTGGGTTGTTCCCAAGGGTATATACAAAGACTGGTTCTCGGTGAGCAAAATGGTTTCATCGCCCTTTTCGACTTTCGCCGAGCCGGAGACAACAACCCAGTGTTCCGCCCGGTGGTGATGCATCTGTCTGGAAAGCTTGGCTCCCGGCTTCACCGTTATGCGTTTGACTTGATAGCGAGTTCCAGCATCTATGGAATCATATTTTCCCCAGGGCCGATAGACTTCCCGATGGTTATAATATTCCGATCTTTCCTGTTTTTTTAGAATTTCGACAATCTTCTTAACATTCTGCACCTTGTCTTTGGTGGCGACAAGAACGGCATCCTTGGTGTTGACTACAATGACATCTTTCAGCCCTACAGTTGCCACCAGTTTACCGGTGGTGTTTATATAACAGTTGTGGGTGTCATGGCTGATGACATCGCCTTTAATGACATTGTCGTTCTCATCCTTTATGGCAATATCCCAGAGAGCCGACCAACTGCCTATGTCATTCCATTCGACATTAAGAGGCACTACATAAGCATCGCTGGTTTTTTCCATTACTGCGTAGTCGATGGAGTCACTTGGGCAGGCGGCAAATTCCGCTTCATCAATCCGATGGAATTCAAGATCTTTTGATGCCTTTTTCATCGCAGCGCGACAGGCTTTAAGAATATCCGGCTGAAATTTTTCGAGCTCCTCCAGGTAACGTCTGGCCTTGAACATGAACATACCACTGTTCCAGAAATACTCTCCGCTTTCCAGATAACGCTGTGCTGTCACAAAGTCTGGTTTTTCGACAAACTCGGCAACGGGATATGATGTTTCCTGACCTTTTTTGAGCTCTGCTGCCAATCCATCCACCCGAATATAACCGTAGCCTGTCTCCGCCACGGTGGGAGAGATTCCAAAGGTTACCAGTTTTCCAGCTTCGGCAATTTTTTCCGCCTCTTTGACGGTTCTTTGAAAAGCGGCAATGTCATCGATGACATGATCGGCGGCCATGATCAGAAGTGTCGGATCTTCATCGTCGTTCAGCACTTCAATGGCCGCAAGTGCTACAGCTGGTGCTGTGTTTCTTCCAACCGGTTCGAGAATAATGGCGCCTGGCTGCTTGCCGGTGAGACGAACCTGTTCAGCGACAATAAATCTGTGCTCTTCATTGGTGATGATAATAGCAGGACTTGTCTCAAGTCCCTGGAGTCGCTTCAAAGATGCCTGCAGCATTGAATCTTCGCCGTTTAACGTCATAAACTGTTTTGGGTATAAGGTTCGACTCAAAGGCCAGAGACGGCTACCGGTACCGCCTGCCATTATTACTGGAATCATTATTATGCTCCTGTATCAATGCAGCAAATGCGCATGATGGTTATTCAAGATAGTCATGATATTCGCCTGATTGTACAACGCTGGCGAACGTAACGAAGGATATCCGCATAGAATACCACAAAAGTTATAATTTTCATGCATGCTTTTTGGTAAAAGTAGATTGCAGTATAGAGAGCTTGCGTACCGGGAAACACTCGGCATTTTTAAGTGAACACGGAATTGATGGAAAACGCATTGTTGCATCATTGCCGGCATTGAAAAATTCAGGTAAAGGTAACACTCGGGTAAGAACTGCAATGTTTCATCTCTTAATCTCCTACAAGCAGGAAGAGCCTCTTTATGCTTATACTCAACTCGTTGTTTCCGGTCGTGGTACTGATTTTTTTAGGTTTTGTTCTCAAAAGAAAGGGAATGACTACGGCTACATTTCTACAGACCTCTGACAAGCTTGTATATTATATTTTCTTTCCAGTAATGCTCTTCTGGAAAATAGGTGGTTCTTCCTTTGAAAACGGTATTGACTGGTCGCTATGTTTTGCTGTTGTTCTCGCTTTGGCGATCATGTTTGTATTGAGTTTCGTCATGATTACAGTGTTCAGAATCACTGATTTCCAGGCTGGTTCTTTTGCCCAAAGCTGTTATCGTTTTAATACGTACATAGGTGTTGCTGTCATCCTAAACAGTCTTGGTGAAGAGGGCATTCAACATTTCGGCCTTGTAATTAGTATTGCCATTCCCATCATTAACGTGGTTGCCGTGACAACTCTTATCTGGTTTTCACAGGAGAGTCTGCCTGTACTAAAGCGCAGTAAAATAGTCATAAAGGCATTGCTTTCCAACCCGCTTATTCTGGGCTGTGTCATAGGTATTATTTATTCACGAAGTTTTTCTGGTTTTCCTCAATTTATCAATAATTGTCTGAGTCTTCTTTCCATGGTCACCTTGCCGCTGGCACTCCTTTCCATCGGTGGATCACTCTCTTTTGCCGGTATTCGTCAACATCTTCCTGTTTCTCTTCTGGCAGCATCAGCGAAACTCGTTATTTTCCCTCTTGTCGGCTACTGCTCGCTGCACCTCTTTGGTATCAATGGCATTCCATTTCAGGTGGGTATGATATTTTTTGCACTTCCTACTTCAACGGCTATTTACGTACTCTCTTCGCAAATGCATAGTGATACCGAGCTTGCCTCTGCTGCGATACTCCTTTCGACACTTCTCTCGTTTCCTGTATTGTCCCTGGTGCTCTTTCTATGAATTGTCATTTCTGACGAGGCAATATTGGAAATTAGGGGTATGATAGAAATGTGAAAATTACCAATTTGTCGTCAAGGTTTAAAAGATACTTAATGTTGAGATTATTAGCCGTTTTTACCATTCATACTACCAGAGGAGGGAAACATGGCTCATAAGATAACCCTGTATGCGCTTTCCACCTGTAGCTTTTGTCAGGCCATCAAAAAAATGCTTACCGATCTTAAAATTGACCATACCTATATTGAGGCTGACCTACTTGAAGGAGAAGAGCGGGAATCGATGCTGAAAGATCTGAAAAAGGTAAATCCGAAATGTGGTTTTCCGACAACGGTCATTGATGATGAGGTGATTACCGGCTATCAGGCCCAGAAAATCAAAGAAACTCTTGGTATCCACACTGAAGTCGATGATCTTTATGAGCGCTTGAAAAAAATAAATGAAAAGAAGGGCTACTATTTTAATCATAATCGGGAACAGACGTTTCATCTTCTCAGGGCTCTGTTGTTCAACAAAGAGCGATACGGCTACATGGCCTGTCCGTGCCGATTGGCCTCGAATGACCGCAAGAAAGACAAGGACATCTTTTGTCCCTGTGAATACCGTGAGCCTGATGTTGCTGAGTTTGGCAGCTGTTATTGCGGGCTCTATGTTTCCAGAGCGTGGAATGACAACGAAGTAAACCATGTTGAGATTCCGGAGAGAAGACCGATTGAGCGGATGTAAAGTGCTTGAGCCAACAGACTTGCGAAAGAGAGATATAAAGTATTGAAAGTCCTATACGGTGCTGATGTCCATTACAGCCCGGTTGATCTTTTCAGCTATTCTACAGAGAAGTATCAGCTGGGCTAGGTTGTATTCCAAACGAAATTACACCGTGGTCACTGCACAGACCGAAGCCATTCCGTCCTTATCAAGTTCCTCGATATAACTCTCCTGAATATCCACGGTCCAGGCCTTCTGCTTGGTGCTGGTGTCGCAACTCCAGATCCAGTGAATGTCCTTGGCAAAGTATGACTCATAACAGAAGTCACGTACAAGTGTCGGTGGCCTCAGCAACGAGAAGAGTTCCTCAATGGTTGGAAGTCGCCAGGTTGAATGTCCCTGCCAGTTATTGCTGCAGAGATATTCAACATAGTCTTGGGCTTGCTGCCAGGTCACGGGAAACTCTGCCCCCCTCCTTTGCCATAACAATCCCGCATCAAGACAATGAAGCAGGACCTTGCTAGTAAACTCAAAGCGGTGTGGAGTGAAAGATCTGGGCCGCATAAGCGTGTCCAGGTTAAGGTTTTTTTTGAGATCCCGATGACGAAGAAATTGTGGTACGGCTCGGTTTCTTATATTGGCGAGGTCAGGACCTGCCTGATCCATGGCGTTGAAGTTACACTGCATTTTTGACTGATGTGCCCAAGTTGCATGGACATGCTCGAGTTCTATCCGCATTTCCTGCGCATTGGCAAAACGCTCACCAGGGGTTTTATGGATACTCTTCAAGAGAAAGCTGTCCCAGGCATGGTCCAGTTCGGCATTAAAATCACTTGGTGGCGGAATTCTATTGTGCTTATGACTGACCAACTGTCCGGTAACCATCCTATAGGCCATAATTCCAACACTGAAGAGATCTGCACGTTCATCGGTCATTTGGGGATTTTTTTCCTGTTCCGGTGCTGCATAGTAGGGTGAACCTACCTGCATACCGGGGATGGCCATTTTCTCTTCTCCCCGCACCCTGGAGAGGCCAAAATCAATGATTTTTACTCTGTCATCGTTGGTGATCATCAGATTGAAGGGTTTGATGTCACGGTGAATAATACCAGCAAAATGAAGACGTTCAAGCCCTTTCAATGACTGTTTGATGTATTCGTAGGTTTTGTTGACACTGATTATTCTGGAAGGTTTTTCCAGTTGATATGTCTCTCCAATCAGGGAACCGAGAGAGTGGGCAAAGTATTCAAGGACGATGAAGGGTGATGAACCATTCTCATCGGCATCAATAATCTTGGCAACATGGTCATGGGTGATTTCCCCCATAATTTTCGCTTCTTCTATGAAGATCTGACGTAAACGTTCTTTACCGACAAGCTCTTCAAAAATATCATCACGAGGGAGTAATATCTTCAGGGCGACAGTCCTTCCTGTGACCGGAGCCTTCGCTTTATAGACGGTGCTCATGCCGCCCCGTCCAAGGCGTCCTTCTATGGTATATCTTCCGACTTTATTCATATATCACTGGAGGCGCTGGCCATACGCTTTAGGAAAACCACGGTCAATGATTTTTTGTATTGTGGTCTCGATATCATACGGAACATATCTCACCTCAATGGAATTCTTTTCAGTATCCCAAATGAGATACTTTGAGTTATTGTTACCGTCGCGAGGCTGCCCGACACTGCCTGCATTAATGAGATATTTTGCCGATGCGGAGAGAGGGTAGATTCCTTTTGTTAACGTTTCTTTGTGCAACTTCTCATTTTCCCAGGAGACCTTCAAAAGTTCATGGCTGTGGCCGACAAAACAGAGCTGTGTGTCACTGTCTTGAAAAAAAGAAACGATTTCACTGTCCGGTATTCTGGTGAGATACTTAACCACCGACGAGGGGGGAAAACCATGGACACATAATGCCTTGGCAAAGAATGCACTTTCCTTCAATCCACAGCAATACGCGATACTCTGCGGGGATAACAGTTTTTCCGTATGCAGTGAATTTTCCCGTGCCTGGAAATTGAGCCAGTCACGCATTTTGGGGGTTTGCAGTGCTGCTTCATGATTGCCCAGCACGGAAAAAAAACACTTCTTTTGAAATAGAACAACAACTTCCTCCGGGTCGGGACCATATCCTATGAGATCGCCCAGGCAAACGACCTTGTCGACGTGTTGTTTTTCCATATCTGCAATTACAGACTGAAAAGCTTCTAGGTTGCCATGGATATCGGCTAGAACTGCTACTCGCATCTTAACTCTCCCAGATCCCGTGATGTAGATGTTGATGTCGTAAATACTGTCTTGAAGTATTTTGCTGAAACATGGGTTTCCCCAGGAAACAACTATCTCTCAGGAGAAGCATTGACAAGAATCCAGTCCAATACGACTGAAATTTATAAACAGTATCACATGACTATTGCGTAATGAAAAGGAAAAAATTTGTAGATCGTGGTACGATTGCTGGAGACGAAATGACAGGGAGTGCACACTGTTGTCTGCATGCCGTATATACAGATGATCCGTAATGAGTAAAGGCCATTTCTGTAATATTTTGGAGTATTGGAATGATTCTGCGAATTATATTTGTACTTTTTGTTTCAGGGGCATCAGGTATTTGCTATATGGCAGGTTTTGCACGGTTAATGAGTGCGCTGCTTATTGGATTCGGTGCCTTAGCCTCAATTTTCTTTGGTATTCTTTTTGCTGTACCCAATGAAAATCATGAGCTTTGGTTTCCTGTTTATGGAGATGGCGCAGCTTGGCCTTTTTTTGTTTTGGCCCTTGTTCTTATAGGCATTGTCTTTCTTGTTCTTGGTAAGAGGAGAGAACATGCTGCCGAGGAAACTGTCAGCTCCTTGCATCTACAATATATTATCGGTGGTTTTTTTGCCTATTTGTTCAGTGTCTTTCTGCCCGCTCTTCTCTGGTTTCCGTCCGATGAAAGGCGCCTGAGTCTGGATTCTTCTGATCTGGGTATGCAGGTATTCTATGGTACATGTCTGTATCTCATCGGTACTGTTGCAGCTTTGTATCTATTTTACAAAGCATCGAAAGGTGTTATCAGTAACTATCCGGATTTGATGAGAAGGGTAGTTCTTGCATTATTTGCGGTACTGCAGTTTGATAAAATGCCTGCTTTTGTTGCGTTTTTACTAATTTACTCGCCGGAAACACAGATTATCTACCCATTCGTAGCGGCTTTTGCGCTAGCTGCCTATATTCCAGTGTCGATTTTTTTATTGAAATTGAGTTGGCAGTCGGAAGTGGTTGATTAATGCAGTAGTACGTTAGTTGTTAAGATTCAACGAGATTTTGAGTAGCTTAAGCTGCTCCATGCATTGAGTGTCTTACTCCTGAAAAGCTGTCAAAAAACAAGAGAAAATATGGTCCCCAAAAAAACGATTATCGACAATGAGCTTATTCGCGAAATTGTGGCAATACGCCTTGATACGCTGTGGAAGATGATAGGACAGTATGAGGTAGGTTTTTTTCCGGCAAGTTGTGACGAGGGAGCCACCGGCAAGTTTGATAATAAGGGTGCTATTTTTATTCCGGGTGGTTTGATTTATCAGGATGTTGATGAGCGCTTTATCCGCTACAATTCCTATGGGCAGATTGATGGAGAGAGTTTCAGAAAAAGGATAAGGGAATCGATGCGTTATGACAATGCTTCTCTTCTTTATCCGGATGGATTGGCCACGGGTATCAATCTTGATGGCGGTTTCTTCTCCAAAGCAGCTCGCAGAATATACACCTATAAACGAGCGGCACATCGTCGCACCATGAAAATAGGTAACGACAGCTCGATTGAAATTTCAGCAGACGACATCATCAAAAGTCACTGCCCGACCTACATGAAACCGCCATACGGTGCACGCACCAGAATCAGCTCCTGTATAGCGGTAGGACTGATTAACCCGCCGATGTTCTTTGCCTATAACAGGACGGAGCTCAATTTCTCTCAAAAACAGGCGCAGATCTTCATTCGTGATCTGGACAGGGCGCGCGAACAAACAATGTCCAGTGATGGTAAGGTTCTTTATTCGCCGCACATTGTTGTATGCCATGATACCCGCTACAAAGAGAGCAATTTTACCGGTTTGACCAGAATTTTGGGTATTGGTAAGTTTGGCGAATTTGCCACTATTTCTTTTGAAGCAGTAACTCCATTGCTCTTGAAAGAGATGAAGAGAAAGAAAATGAAGTTTAAACCAGAAGATGTTTGTGCCCAGTATGGGGATCTGCAAATTCTTGGAATATTGAGAATATACGCAGAGACAAATCCTGGCCGACGTTTGCTTAAATATAGTTTGTGCATTCTTGATCCAAAAGAAGACCTTGGTATAAATATAAGAAAACTTACCAGCGAGGCCAAAAAACGATACAACATTAAGAGGAAACGGAAATAGTATCTGTAATTATCTGAATCACTGATACTCATTGAGAACGAGCTTCTTTCGTTATGTTAATACATTCTTGTCAATCTCTGCCATGGTAAATCTGGTATCTTCTCTGCTGCTGATCCTCAGTGCACTTGCCCTCGGTTATTTTCTGCAGAAGCTTACTTTAACAAAAGTGGTATCGTTACCCCTCGATATTACTGATCTACGCAAGATCTTACAAAAAATCGGCTTGCTGTTTTTTATGCCTATTTCCTTTCTAGGCGCTGTCTGGGTGGTTTCTTTTGGTGATCTCAGAGTGGTGTGGCTTCCCGTGGTTGGAGTTACTGCCTTACTTTCCGGAGGAGCTTTAGGGTTGCTTTTTTCGAAAATCCTTGGAGTGGCAGAAAAGCAGAGGGGAGTTATGTACTGTTGTGGCTCATTTACCAATATTGGCGCAATTGGTGGTCTGGTCTGCTTCCTGTTCCTGGGAGAAGAGGGATTTGCCCTGGTCGCACTGTACAAGATGTTTGAAGAAATGAGTTATTATACCATCGGGTTCCCTATTGCTAGGTATTATGGCTCGGGCCGTAGTTCACAGGGGTCATTGCTGCAGCGATTTGCAAATGTCCTGAAAGACCCGTTTGTAGCAACGGCTTTCTCAGCTTTTTGTATTGGTCTGTTGCTTAATCTCACCGGCGTGGAGCGACCATACTTTTTCGAAAAGATTACCGCTTTCTTCGTTCCGATAGGAACATTTATACTAATATTTTCTATAGGTTTGGGGATGCGTTTTTCAAGTGTTGCCGGCCACATAAGAGAATGTGCTGCAGTGGCATCGATAAAATTTATATTTATCCCGATCATTGCCTGTTCACTGGCATACTTTCTCAATCTCCATGAGGTGGCGGGAGGCTTGCCTTTTCAGGTAGTTGTGATTCTCAGCTCAATGCCTGTTGCTTTTAATGCGCTTGTGGCTGCGTCCATTTTTGATCTTGACCTCGAGCTTGCCAACAGTCTCTGGCTGGTTTCTACAGGACTCCTGGTCGTCGTTCTGCCCTGGCTATTTTTTATTGTTCTTTGATCTTGGTCTTCGGGGACCAATTCAGCATCACTTTATTCGCCATCAGCGCTCAAAATGCGCTTTCTCATGAGTATACAAACTATTCCTCTTTGAGTAAGTTTTGCTCACAATGGTAGAAAATTTGCACAGAAGGACCGGTTTTGTTACAAAAAATTCCCACGAACCTGATTTTGTTTAGAGCGTGGCTATATGTCTATACGTGCACTTTAAAGAGGATACAGCTCAAATGCACATGGGCTGGCGCATTGGCATATTACCTGCAACATGAGCAACCGGAAATATTCCGCGTTGCAATTCTTCCTAAGATAATTGTCAATTATTTAAAATCTGTTAGGAGAGATTCATGTACAGATCCCACATCCAGGGCATGTCGTTTATACGAACTGAAAAGTGGAATTTCGGTGAGATTTCTATCACTCCGAGAATGCTGCAGGTGCTTTCCTGTATCAAAGGCAAGACTACTCTTACTCAAATTGAGAGACGTTTATCATTTTCTTTTGAAGAGATTTGTAATGAGATCTATAATCTACTCCACCTGAATCTCATTGCCTTTGCTGATAACGTCAAGAATCAAGATGATACCGTTGTTACTGCTGCAGAAAACAGATATTACACTGCACCTGTTTCACGAGTGATAAGCGCCGAGATGTAAAAACCATGGAGCCGCATTTCTTTTAGAAGCAATGTGAGATATTGCGACGTCCACGGTTTTTCAATGAGTCCAATTCTTCACGCAAATCAATAGTTGCGAACGGATATCTTTGTAAAAACCGCCATGGTAGTCCATTCGGACATCGTCCTTGCTCTACAATTCCATGACTACTGCGTTGTTAGACCGAAAAAGCTCTACTTGCTCTTTGCTTTGAGTGCCGAGCTATCCTGACTCTTTTCTTTGTCGACCAGAGTGATGCTTGGCTGCCAGTCAAGCCATTCATCTTCAGCTTCCTCATAGAGTGTGAAAAGATGGTTGTCGTCCACCCTTTTGCCCATTTTGGAATTTCCAGGGGTCGCAAGTGCTATGCCCCCAGTGAGCAGAGACTCCAGGGACTCCGTTGAAATTGAAAGACCGGAGAAAAGACCACCTTTGATCTTTGTTCCACTGGCTTTCCAGAACCTTGTGTTTTCACGGATCAGAGGAACATATCTTTTTTCGATGTCAATAAAAATGTGAACATCCTCATATGTTTCCGACAATTGATAATTAATTACTCTGCCAACCGGTATCTGGCGATAATACACCGGCGAATTAATTTTCAGAGAGCCAAGGTGTTTGCTTTTCAATACCAGTTTCAGCCCATTGGTGGTTTCAGCGGGAGTTGTCGGCGGTTTGCTCTGTGCATAAAAGGTTCGTTGCGGTTTGCCAGGACCTGGCAGAATATTTATGTACGAACCAAAAAGGATATTTTTGATATTCTTTATTCCGGAAAGGCTCACTTCGGCTTTTTCCAGCCATATCTCAGTTTCAGCTCTGAAGAATACACCCGCAGGCTTGTCTATCAGCAGAGAGACGATGACATCGGTCATATTGTCATCGAAGCGTAGTTTGCTCACCTGGCCGATCTGAACACCCTTATATTTTACCGGAGATCCTTCATGCAGATCACCACAATCTTTAAATTTCACTGAAATTGCTATCTTATCGATAGACTCAGCATCGTTTTTAGTCTCATAGAGAGGGAAGGTCGGCTTTTTATTCTGCGGTGCATTCTGGTCGGCTGTGAAGTAGCTCAAACCTCCTTTAACAATAGATTGCAGAGAGCCTGTTTCCATGGAAACGCCTGATAAATTGCCTTCAATGGAAATGCCGCTTAGATCATAAAACCTGGAAGATGAATTCACCGTGTCGGCGTACTTCTTGTCGATAAAACAGTCGAGAAGGACATACTTGTTATCCTTTGATAAGCGTAGGCCTGTTATCTCGCCGACCTCTATCCGTTTATAATAAATCGGCGTGCCTTTTTCATATGTCTCCGGAGACTCGGTAATAAGTTGAAAATAATAACCGGCTTTTTTCAACAACGGAGACTTTTCAACTGCATCAGCATAACTCGCATACACTGGAAATAAAGTATCGTCTAATTTGGTGTTTGCCTTCTTTCCGGAGAAATCCGCGCTGATGAAGGATATTCCCCCTCTCAGAATAGAGCCCAATGAATTTGCTTTCAGGTTAACTCCCTGTATGGAAGCTTCTATTGAAATTCCACCATCACTCCAGAAAACAGAAGTCGGTGTCACCAGCTTTTCATAGGGTTTGTAGATAAACGCAGAGATTTCAAAAACATTTGACGATTGATTGATGTCGATATCAACGACCTCGCCAACTTTTTTGTTTTTATACATAACAGGAGCACCACGGTCCAAAGAGTAGGTCTCCTCGGCAACTAACCGCAGTTCTTTACCAGGTCGCAGAGGAGGCTGAGCAGGCGGTTCTGATAAAATCTCAAAATGATCCCGGAATGGTCCGGTTCCCGGGCTGAAGGTGATATAGGGGCCTGAGAGCAGAAGATCGAGATTGTCTATACGTTCCGGGCTGATTTCGGGACTGACCAGCCAAAACTGGGTGGTTTCTCTGAGAATTCTTTCCGCTCGGGGATCCAGCATGATTCGAGCGGTTACGGATTGTCTTGAGTCATTGCTGAATTCGATCTCCTCTACGACACCTGCAACTAATCCACGATAAATGACCTTTGTCTCACCTTCTGTGATTCCTTTGCTCGAGGCGAGTTGCAGGGTCATATGAATACCATATCGTGCTGAATCAAAATCTTTATAGAGTGGAAAACTGTGACCATTGCTGACCGGTTTGGTATCGATGAGTTCGGTGGGGGTGTGCAGGACAATACCGCCTTTGATGAGGGAGGCAAGGGACTCAACCTGGACCTTCAAATTGGTGAGTTTACCCTGAATAGTTATGCCGCTGGCATTACAGAACCTGCTTCCCTCCCTTACCAGATGGGCATATTGTGACTGGATAAAAAGATTGATAATAATGGAATCATTTTGTTGATCAAAACTGTGATTGGTGACTGAGCCAATCACGACGTTACGGTAATACACTTCAGAGCCATTCTGAATGGAACCAAGTTCCTCTGCACGAAGATTGATATGCAGCCCCGGTGTTTCTTTTGGGATGGGGGGCGCCGAGTCCACACCTTTAAATTCACTGGTTTCCACAGTTGATGTCCCTGGCTGAATGGCGATATAACTACCAGAGAAAAGAGTGTCCAGTCCCTGTACGCTGGCCGCAGATATTTCGGGGCGAACAATCCAGAAAAGAGTACCTTCAACGAGCATATCTGTTGCTGATTTGTCCATTTTGATGACTGTTTTAACTCTTCTGTTTTTAAGGTCTGGTCTTATCTTGGTAACGGTTCCAATGGGTACTCCACGAGCGATAACCTGGGTTTTTCCAGGGGTAATACCTGTTGCATCCTCAAAAAAGACAGTGATTGGAATGCCGGCATTCTGGTAACTTGTGTAGATGATCCAGGCACAAATACCCAGGGCGATTATAGGTAGGGTCCAGACTGGTGAAATCGCTTTCTTTTCCTTAAATACAGGAATCGGTTCCATACCATTTCTCCAGACTAATAAGTTGAGTATTCATCTTTTTCCTCGGAATTAAGCAAGTCCCACATAAGGCGTGGATCAAAAGTGATTGCCGCAAACATGGTGGTAACCACGACCAGACAAAAATAGGTTGCTGCAGGAGCTGTCTCTATTGACGAGAGAAAACCAAAATTTATGAAAAAACCAAGTAGAGCGATAACAAAGATATCAAGCATTGACCATCTGCCGATAAACTCGATAAAACGATACATTGAGGTTTTCTGACGGAGATATTTTACCCGTTTGAATTTAATGGTGAGGAGGATAATGGTGAGACCGACGATTTTGAAAATCGGAATCAGGATTGAGGCAGTCAGAATGATCAGGGCAATAAAGTATGAACCTTCTTGGAAAAAGATCTTAATTCCGTCGAGAATTGTAGAGTTGCTGGGGATGCCAAGAAAGTCAACGTGCATGATCGGCAGAAGATTCGCCGGAAACATTAACAGCAGCGCAGTGATGGTAAGTGCCCATGTTCTTGAGATACTGGCCGGTTTGCGAAAATACAGTGTTGCCCCACAACGGCGGCAGATCTGCTTTTTATTGCCATTCTCGGGATGACTGTAGCTCAATAAGTTGCATTCTCGGCAAAGATAGAGATTGTTTGCCGCAGCAGTTCGTACACCTATTGCCAGAGAAGAAGACAGGGTATTGTTAAAAAACTGCCAACTTCTTTTACCTTTACTTTCAATGAGCATCCAGAAGCTTTCTTTGCAGACGCTGAGAGAGGTTGCCATTGTTATCAGCACAAGAGCAATAAAGCAGTAAAAACCGGCGTCGAACTGTATTTCAGTGGAATGCTGCATTTTGATGATAGTTACCGTGATGCCAAGAAGATATACTTCGACCATGGCCCATTCTTCGAGGAAGTTGTATACTCTGAAGAAGGTTTTCAGAAAGGCCGGATGCCAGTTTATTTTCAGGCACAATGACACGGAACCTAAAAGGGAGAGCTTGGCCAGGGGGAAGAATACCGCGGAAAAAAAGACGACAACGGCAACAAGGTAATATTCCTTGTCGATAAATTCGGCAATAGTATTTAAAACATTGCCGCTCTCACTCAAACCGAGTTTGCGAAAGGTCAACAAAGGCATGAAGATTGCCGGAAAATAGAAGAGTAGTCCGGAAACAGCAAGTGCCAGTGATCTGGAGACCGTATCCTGACAATGATTTAACAGGACACAACCGCAGCGAGGGCATTCCGTTCTACTGCCTTTAGGTGGTTGTGCTTTTGGCAAGACGAGGTCGCAGTCGGGACATGCAAGAAACCAGTCATTTCTGTCAAAAGTTCTGCGTGTATCAGGTTTCACTGGGAAATGTTTGCTTAGAGGTTCAAAGTTTTTTACACGGATCCTTTCGTGCAGCTGAACAGAAACCGGGTTTTTGCAGGCATGGTACTATACAGCTTAACTCTGGATATGTATACTCTGATGGTAATCTGAAATGCTGGATTTGTCGAAATATTTTTAGTAGTCAGTGTTACTGTGACAGTAGATGGAGAGAATTTGGTTCCAATATTCAGAGGGAGTTTCCCTTTAATTCTTCAAATGATTAATACGAAGTAAGGATATCTTTCTTTGGTAATACATAAAAACTCATCAATCCGGAAATGGAAATGGACAACATAAAAAGATGGTTGAAAATTACTCTTGTGGTTGAGCCGGTATTAGTTGAATCTCTTGCCGATTTTCTTGTTGGCATAATTGACGCCGGGGTAGAGTTTGGTGTCGATGAAGGGGTTTCTCTGCGGACCATGAATGTATACGTGGAGCAGGAGAACCTCAACGAAGCAGAAATGCAGGCAATTGTCTCTCTTGTCGTTCAACATGGTCGGGAACTTGCTGATATTTTTAAGGTTGCGGAGCCTCAGCTAACCTGGGAGCTGATAGAAGAGGAGGACTGGGGGGCAAATTGGAAGAAGCATTTCTCTCCGTTTGCCGTTACTGCAAATCTTGTTATCGCCCCAACCTGGGAGGATTACAGGGCTAAAGGAGATGAAAAGGTATTGGTAATGGATCCAGGGATGGCCTTTGGTACCGGTCATCATGCGACCACCGCCCTGGTCGTCCAATTTCTTGAAGATGAGATATTAGAGAGCGGACACTGTCGCGCCGTGCTTGATGTCGGCACCGGAACTGGTGTTTTGGGAATGGCTGCAGCCCTGTTTGGTGCTGAACAGGTCTATGGCATTGATAACGATCCGGTGGCTGTGATGGTTGCCCGGGAAAACTGTAAGCTGAATAATCTTTCTGAAATCATGGGGGTCGACGAACAACCGCTGGCGGAGGTTCAAAAGTTATACTCCCTGGTTGTTGCCAATATAATACATGATGTTCTCATCGAGATGGTAGCGGATTTGAACCGGGTGACTGAAATGGGAGGCAAACTGGTCCTTTCAGGAATTCTTGACGGCAGCCAGGCTGAATCGGTGATTTCCGTGTATGAAAAACATGGTTTTTCCCTTGAAAAAATGCGCAGCCTAAAGGAATGGTCGGCGTTACTTTTTACGAAAGTTGCATGATTGCCATCTCGCTTTTGTCTTGAAACGAGGTATTTAATTTTAGCTCGAAATTTTCGCCAGTTCAGGCTAAGTCGAGGAGTTCGAGTTTATGCCAGCAACCGTTTCCCTCTAAAAATCACATTTGAGAACAACAAAGAGTTAGGGGAGAAAGGGCTGTCTCGGGATGAAAACTATTTATCTACCTGCCAGTCATGGGTGAGAGCTGATAATCCTGATCAAAAATAATTCCAATTCCATTTTCTTCGGCCCGGATAACAATGCCCGTAGCTTTTACCCAGATCTTTTGCCCGGTAAAAGCTTTAAGGCTTTCCAAAGAGAGGATGAAACGGAGCATTTTCAGCTGTTCATAATCAACCAGAAACTCCAGATACACCTTGCTGGCCAGAGGAATCTGCAGTTTTGTGGTGACAAATGCTCCTCCAGAGCTAATGTTTGTGGCGAGGGTCTTTTCGGTGATTTTTCTCTCCTCACTCATAACATCGGCACTGAGTTTGGCCTGAATATCCAGGGAAAATCGCTCTTGCCTTCTGCGGTCGTGTGATTCCATGGTAAAAGGGTGGTTTTTTGTGTTTAATGTTGAATAAAATATTCCCGCCTTTTTAGGGTTGTTTCGACAGTCCTGCTGAAACCACAGAGAGCATGCAACTCCTGAGTTCGCTATGGTCGCTGAGCGGATTTGCTTATAGTGTTGTACCATTTTTTGAGATGAAATCAAAAACGTAATTTATCCCTGGTATTTTTATGAGACGCTTTTTTTTTACCACCGATCAACGTCAAGAAGATCTGGTTACGCTCAGTGACGATGAATCTCATCATATTAGCACAGTTCTCAGACTTAGAAATGGTGACGTGGTTGAGCTCTGCGACTCTTCAGGCCATATTTTTTCTGCAGAAATAGTCAGAACCGGAAAGAAGGTACAGCTGAAAATTCATACGAAAATAGGTGATACGAAGAAGAGCAGCACTGAGCTCATTGTTGGGCAGGGGGCCATTAAAAACAAGAATATGGAGCTTGTCGTTCAAAAATGTACCGAACTGGGGGTCGATGGATTTTATCCCTATGTCGGTGAGCGCAGTCAGGGAAATGTCGTGCAGCAGTATCGCGGCAAGGGAGAACGCTGGCGGCGCATAATTAATGAAGCCTGTAAACAGAGTCTGAGGGTACAGCCCATGGAACTTCAGGAGCTCTTGTCTTTTTCTGAGATGATATCTCTTCTGGAAGAGGAAGAAGGAGTGCTCAGGCTATTGCTTTGGGAAAAAGAGAGGCAGAATAATTTTACTGGGTACAGTCGTGAATTAAGAGAGAGCAGGAAAGTTCTGTTGGTTCTCGGGCCTGAAGGTGGTTTCACTGAAAACGAAGTTGAGCAAGCCCGGCTTCATGGCTGGCAGACCATTGGCATGGGGGAGCGAATTCTTCGGGCAGAAACCGCTGCTATTGCTGCTGTCTCTATTGTCCAGCACCTTCGGGGGTGTATGTAAGTGAGGATGCATTTATCGGCTTAAAGGAGGTTGACGGAATCCACCCTGATCTACCTTTTTCATCCAGGACATAATGATATCCCAGATGTATCTTCTGACTATACACGAGGGTTCCTTCAATCAGACTGCCATTAGATGTCGCTGTTTTAAAAGGTGAGAGCAACAGACGTGTTTCCGGTTGGATAATAACTGCTCCATTCCATTTCTGCAGTTGTGAATATGCGCCTACACAGCAGAAGAGCACCAATCCCGCCAAGACGAAGGAGCTGCTGAATACTCCTTTTTTAAGATGAAAACGACTGTTGAAACCCAGGAGCAGAGTAAGCAGAACATATCCCAATAAAGCCCGCGTTAACCACTGGTTCATATCATAATAACTGAAAAAGCGTTCAGAGACGGAACGTTCGTCATTGAACAAACCCACTTTTTTACGAATCAGAGCAAGATCAGCACGAAGATCATCATCTGCCGGCGCGATTCTCAGGCCTCTCAGGTAGTTTAGGATTGCTTTGCCATTCTGTCCATCTGCAGCATAGCTGTTTGCCAGATTATGCAGCAGTTCCGGACTGAATCCATATTCCCGGATCAACTCACTGTAAACGGTAATTGCCTCCTTGAATCTGCCTTCTGTGAAGGCAACATTACCTTTTTCAAGATTGGTCTGAAGCTCTGCTCCTCTATCGGCACAGTATGCATTACCAGCCATCAACGAGATCATGAAAACCATGAACCCTGTTCGCAGGATATGACATAGCTGAATTCTCATGTCACATCCTCCAGGGTTGTCTGTAAAATGTTATAAAAACGCTGCATCTCATCTTTTGATAAATTGCCTCCGCCATAGGCATGCTGCTGCGCAGCTGTGAAAATCTCGAGCAAAGACGAGCTGGTATCATGCCTGTTTCTCAAATCATAGAGGGTGATGGCAGAAGGCTCCATTTGCCAGAGATGACCAAGGTAATGTTGGATTATTTCTCTGCAGATGGTGAGAAAAATATCAGTTTTTCCTCGGTCCAATGCGATTTTTAGATCAGCTAATTGAGAACGGTTTTGCTGTTTGATCTGTTTTTGTTTCAGGGCCAGGTGATTTTTCGCAAGGTATTTTTGTTTTAATGTCAGAAAAGCAAGTCCTGCAAGGATACATGAGCATAACGCTGTGATGGCGATAAACCATATGCGTTGGTAGATGGGAACAATTGCCGTGGTGAAACCCTGTGTGGAGAGATGCTGCTGGACCGGAGTTGCAGATTGAGTTGATGGCCGGGTTGGAGGCGCAATTGGAGCTGTTTGACCAGTGGGTTGCTGAGTATTGGCAACAGCAGATGCCTGAGCTGTGATCGTCACCGGAAGCGGATCCGTCGAGGCGGTGACGTATGTGTGCCGGACAGGGTCGAAATAGCTGAAGCTGAGCGATGGTACTGATTTTAGGCTGCTTGATATCGGCACAATTGCCTGTTCAAATATCTTTTTCCCCTGATAGCTGGTGTCCTGTTTTTCAAAGCGTGAAACAGGTGAGTATGTTTTCCAGTTGTGGCCAGCGGGAAATTCCGGAGCGGTGACCCTGTCAAAATTGCCCGTTCCGGAAACGGTCATAGTGAGTGTTATTGGTTCTCCCTCCTCAATTTTTGTTGGTATTGCCTGCGCTTTTAAGGTGAAGTTTCCGATGGCACCGTTAAAGTCTGCCGGTCTGCCTTTTTGTGGAAGTGCGTTGATTGCCAAGGTCTGTGCCGGGGATGTTAAGGTGATTTTTTTCTTTTCAATGCTGTCAAAAAATCCGTTGAAAAAATCGTCGTTTAGAAATGGGTCCCTGCCAAAGCGTGACCTGGCGTTTCTTTTAGGAATAAGCAGATTGGCATCAAGAGATATTTGAAAGGAATGGCTACCCTCTTTGATTGCAGAGATGGATGTCTGCCACGAGACCACCAGATAGTTTACACCATCATAAGACTCTCTGGTTTGAGTTGGTTCCTGGCCAGGGGGTGAGAGCACAAAACTTGCACCGACTATCTGCGGGAGCTTGTCAATCTGCGCCTGAATACCCTCACGAAAGTAGGCTTTGATTTCCAGGGGTAAAATTTGTCCCCTGTAGCCTTCTGTCGGCAAGCCTTCGATCTTCATGAATGCAAGGGGCTTTTCTTTATTTCCGGTTGTGTCTGAATTTCCACTTCCAGGAGTTTGCGTAACAGCTGTCGAGACGACCTCAAAGGATAGCGGTTCGGTTTGGAGAACCTCATTATCTACATCTATGGAAATGGGCGGGATGGTATAATGACCTTCCTTCAGAGCCTGGATGATATAGGTAATTGTAACAGAGGACGAGAAAGATCCGTTGATGACCTGCATCTTTGAGCTTTGCCCGCGCCGGTGAAAAACAAGATTTTCCTGCTCGGGCAGGTTTATCTGGGCTGAGCGGGTGCCATCGATCGTTATGGAAAGGACAGCAGTCTGATCAAGGCTGAAACGTGTGGTGTTGATACGTGCGGAGAGCCTTGAATCGTTAGCGGCCTGGACCATATCAACCATGCCCTGAACACAGATAAGCATAGCCAGAAGAAAAAGACTTCTTTTGAAAAGGGTGGTCTGATTGGATAGTGTTTGCATTACCAGTTTCTCACTCCGCTATTGTCCTTATCCTTTGCTGTTTTAGGGAGAAAATTGAGGGTTCCCTCTTCGTTTTGCATTTCCTGCAGGAGCTGTTTCGCTTCTTCAATACTCATTTTTTGTGGAGACATTGATTCCTGTTGCTGAGGCTGCTTTGCAGCGGACGGTTCCTGCTTCATCTCACTGGAAGTGATTTGTTCATCCTGTTCTTTTGTATCTTGCTGATCAGGCTGTGGATTTTGAGCGGGTTCCTGGGATGATTGCTGTTGTTGGTCGGACTGTTGCTCCTGGTTTTTGTCCTGGCTTTTATTGGTATTATCCTGCTCGTTTTTGTCTTTTTTATCCTGTTGGTTCTGCTGTTGATTCTCCTGTTCCTGGAGTTCTTTCAACTTCTTCTCAACGAAGTCATGGTTGAAGCGGGCTTCTTTATTTTCATGATCTAATTGTAATGTAGCGGCATAGGCTGTCAGTGCTTCCTGCCAATGTTCTTTGGTTTTGTGGGGATTATTCTGCTGCAGTGTTTCACCCTTCCTGAAATGGGCATTGCCTAAATTGTAATAGGCTTTTTCCTGCAGGGCCAGATCATCACTTTGCAACGCCTGATTAAAGGACGAAATGGCATCGTCATACTCTTTGTTCTTATAGGAAACGGTACCGCTGTTAAAATGCAGAGTGGCATTGTCCGGGGTCTTTTCCAGACCTTTTTGATAATACTCGCCTGCTTTCTGGTAGTCTTTTTCCGCATAGGCCTCTTCAGCTGGTGAAGCAAGAGCGTGAGACGGGGACCCCAATAGTCCGTATAGCGGCAGCAGGAGGAAGGGTATTACCAGTTTTTTCCGCAGAATGCGAGGCAGGTGGAAGCTGCCTGTCACGGATTTTCTACTGTTGAGTAAATACTCGGCAATAAAGAGAATCAGAGCGATACCAAGAAACCACGGAAATCTGTCAATGGGTACTTTATGACGTTTTTCAGCAAGCGCCTCTTTTGGAATGAGAACGAGTTTTTGTTGATAAATAGTGGCCAGCCCCTGTCCTTTATTCCCCAAGGGGGCATAAAGGCCACCGGTTGTCTCTGCTATGACACGCAGGGTTGTCTCATCGAGCTTTGAGATGACAAACTTACCGGATGAATCTTTGACAAAGGATTGCCTTCCATCACTGAAATGAGGAATCAATTCACCTTGGGGGGTGCCGACACCTACGGTAAAGATAGTCATACCAGCTTCAGCTGCTTTTGCTGCCGCAGCAATGGCATCTCCCTGGAGATTTTCACCATCGGTGACAATAATAAGAAGCTTATGGTTGGCATCATTATGGAGAACGGTTTCGGCTTGTCCGATTGCCTCGGCAAGGTTGGTTCCCGGCTCTGGAATGATATTTGTGTCAATGGCCTGGAGAGATTGCTCAAAGGCGCTATAGTCAACGGTTAATGGGCACATCAGAAATGCCGAACCTGCAAAGGGCATCAGACCTACCCGATCACCATCCAGCTGGCCGAGAAAGTCGAGAATGGCAAATTTGGATCTCTCCAGCCTGTTTGGTTGGATATCTTCAACTCCCATGCTCAGTGATGTATCGATGGCGAAGAGTATATCAATGCCCTTTCTTTTTACATCAATCCAGTGATGCCCATACTGCGGCCTAGCCAAGGCCAGGAAGCAGGTAAAAATTCCAGCCAGCAGCAGTATGACCTTGACGGCTCTTTTTCTCTCCGAGACATTTTCGGTGAGTTTATCGATCAGAGTTTTTGCCGCAAAATTCTGCAGTGCTTGTTGTCGTTTTTTCCTGAAATGTCGTAAAACGAAAAAAACGGCAAGACAGGCCGGAATTCCAATAAATATCCAGATGGGCTGAGCAAAGTGCATATTCTTATCCTATGGTAGACGCCGACGCTCTAAAAAGAGCGACATGCCTAACAAAGTAAACATAAGAGCAAGGGCAAATGGAAACAGTTCCCGGTAATTTTCAAATTTGGTAATGGTCCGCGTTGTTGTCTCCATTGTATTAATTTCATCATATATCTGGGCCAGAGAAGTTGTGTTCGTGGCTCTGAAATACAGAGCACCCGTTTTTTCAGCAACCTTACGTAAGGTGGTTTCATCGATATCGACCCGGGCATTGACAAGACGCTGCTGGCCAAAACGTTCCACTGGGTAAGGTGCCAGACCTCGGGTACCGGCACCAATGGTGTATATTTTGATTTTCAGAGCTTCCGCTGCCTCAGCGGCAACAAGCGGAGGAACCCTGCCACCGGTGTTGACTCCGTCGGTGAGCAGGATGATAATGCGCGATTTCGCCCCTTCACTGCGCAGCCTGTTTACTGCAGTGCCAATGGCAGAACCAATGGCAGTACCGTCTTCTATCATACCTATCTCCAGGGCATCCAATCGTTTCTGCAGCCAACTGTGATCAAGGGTCAAAGGACTTACCAGATACGGCTTGCCGGCAAAAGCAACGAGACCGATACGGTCATTGGGGCGGTCTTTGATGAAAGAGGCCACCACATCTTTCACCACCTCGAGGCGATTCACCGAACGTCCTTTCAGAGTGAAATCCATTGCTTTCATAGAACTTGACACGTCCACGGCGAGCAGTATATCAATTCCGCTGGCATCAATTTTTGTTGTGGTGTTGCCTTGTTGTGGTCGTGCCAGCGCGATAATGAGAAAACCGATGGCCAGGAGTTTGAGCAGCAGAGTAAGACTGCCGGAACGGATTTTTCTCTCCCGTGCCATGGTTCGAGCTATTGACGTGGAAGGAAACAGCAGGGATGGGGCGGCGCCTTTTCTGCCCTTCAGCAGCATGAGGATGGGCAGCAGCAAGAGCAGCAGTAGAAGCTCAGGATAGAGGAAACGCATCACTCGCCCTCCTTCGGGGTTGTTTGCCGGATGAAGGTGCGTATGCTCTCTTCAAGTTGTTCCATGGCTTCCTGCTCTGTGGTTTTATGGGCATATTTGGAGAGATCACACTGTTCCAGGCACATCTGTAGAGATTCCCTGTATGGCTGGAGCATCTCTTTAGAGGAGTTGGAGATATGTTTAAATGAAGCCAGAAATTCAGTGGTGGTCTGCCGCGTGGAACGGATGTCGAAACGCATTTCCAGGTAGTTTCTGAGGATTAGAGAAACTTTATGGGCGTATTTCAGAGAAAGATTCTGCTTTATATATTTCCGGGCTCTGGTGAGTTCGGCAAGGGCAATTTCATGGCTCGGGATCTCGTCTACAGGCTGTGGTTTACGTTTTTTAAAGAGAATAAACCAGACTACAAAAAGTGCCAGAATGACCAGTGCCGCGCCGAGATAATAGAGCCAGTTGAGTGGATCAGGTAAAGCAACCGGTCCGTAGATATCATGAATATCACCATTTTCAAGGGGCAAGGTGTCTGCTACTGAAAGCTTTACGGGAAGGATTATCAGGAGCAGGCCGCAGATTTGCAGAACAGGAGATCTCATCGGTGAAGCCTCCTCTGACGTGCTCTGAAGAATCCAAGAAGCGGCGACAGGTATGAGGTGTCCGTACTCAAATCAAGCAGGTCGACTCCTTGAGAGCGTATGGTGCGCTGCAGCCGCTGGTGTCGATCGACGGCAATATTGAGATAACCTCGACGTACAGCGGGATCGGCAGTGTTGAGTTCAATCTGCTGCCCTGTTTCGGCATCTTCTATGGTTATCAGGCCGACATCGGGCAGTTCTTTCTCTCGGGGATCGGTAATAATCAAACTAACGAGATCATGGTGTTTATTTGTTATCTGCAGTTTTTTTGAGAGTTCGGCAAGGCTATGATCAAAATCATCGCCAAGACAGAAGTCTGAGATAAGAAAGGCAACACATTTTCTTTTAATAACCCGGTTAATGAAATCGAGAGGCACCAGCAAATCGGTGGCCTTTCTCTCCGGTTGATAGTAGAGGATCTCGCGAATAACCCGAAGTATATGGGTACGTCCTTTTTGGGGTGGAATATAAAGTTCTATAAAATCAGTAAAAAGAACAAGCCCGACCTTGTCATTGTTGCGTACCGCAGAGAAGGCCAGAACGGAACCCAGTTCCGCCATCATTTCTCTTTTTGAGATATCCTTGGAGCCGAATTCCCCCGATCCACTGATATCGATCATCAGCATGATGGTGAGTTCGCGTTCTTCGACGAATTTTTTGATGTGAGGAGCACCGGTTCTGGCGGTAACGTTCCAGTCAATGGAGCGGATATCGTCACCTGGAACGTATTCCCTGACCTCGTCAAAATTCATGCCCCTGCCCTTGAAGACGGAATGGTAGCTTCCGGCGAGGCTGTCATTGACCAGACGATTAGTTCGTACTTCTATCTGTCTGACCTTTTTTAAAATTTCTTTGGGAACGCTGTTTTCCATAAGATCAGGGTACAGGAACAGTGTCGAGTATTTTGCGAAGGATATCTTCGCTGGTTATGTTTTCTGCTTCAGCCTCATAGCTGGTGCGCAGCCTGTGCCGCATAACATCAAAAGCGGCGGCTTTTACATCGTCCGGAGTGACAAAGCCGCGTCCGGAGAGATAGGCCAACGCCTTGGCGACAACCTTTAGATTGATTGTGGCTCTTGGACTGGCGCCGGTTTCAATATACTCATGGAGATCTAATTGGTAGGATCGTGGATCTCGTGTGGCATAGACCAGCGAGACGATGTAATCTTTGATTTTGTCATCCATAAAAATAGAGTTAACGACCTTTCTTGCCGCCAGAATATCTGGGGCAGACACAACAGCATCAACACCAAGGTCGTTATCGGTTTGATCAACGGTATCAAGGATACGCCGTTCCTCGGCAACCGATGGATACGAAACGATGGTCTTCAGCATGAATCTGTCCACCTGAGCCTCTGGGAGCGGGTAGGTGCCTTCCTGCTCAATGGGATTCTGTGTGGCCAGAACCAGAAAGAGCTCAGGAAGCATAAAAGTGTGTTCGCCAATGGTGACCTGTTTCTCCTGCATTGCTTCAAGAAGGGCCGATTGTACTTTGGCAGGAGCTCTGTTGATTTCGTCTGCCAGGACGATGGAGGAAAAGACCGGGCCTTTCTTGACCTCAAACGAAGTATCCCTGGGATTGTATATCTCGGTACCAATAATATCGGCCGGGAGCATGTCAGGTGTAAACTGGATTCGCTGAAAATCGGTCTGAACCGCCATTGCCAGTGCTTTTACAGCTCTCGTTTTGGCAAGACCTGGAAGACCCTCTAAGAGAATATGGCCTCCAGTCAAAAGGCCAACCAGCAATCTTTCGATGAGATGATTCTGACCGATTACCACCTTGGCCATTTGTTCGCGGAACGGTTCCAGCCAGATTGCGCTTGACTTCACCTTTTGAGTAATTTCTTCAATGTATTCGTAGGTGTTAACATTTTGTCCTGCGTTCTGCGGCTCCACCGTGGAAGGGGGGTAGACGGCAACATTTTCCGGTTTCTTATCCAACATATCTTCTCCTTAACTAGCAGACCTCGTCAATTGATGAATATGGTAGGCTGGTGAATATCTATACTCATTTTAATACAACCTGATAATTCTAACCGATAAACATTACAACAACCTTACGCCAACATTACATAGATGTAATCTTTTGCCATCAAGCTGAGCTCTTCAAAGGAGCAGGCTGACGAGGGAGACATTAATTTATAAAGGGGCTTCTTTTAGTAGAGGTACAGATGCAAAATTGTTTGGGAATATGGTGTATCTATGCTAGGATAGCAACCATATAAGCAGGAGGGTTGTGAACCCATATAACAGTGATGAGGTGGCAATATGAAAAATTGGAAATGTGCCGTTTGTAATCATATTAACACAGGCGATGCGCCACCTGATATTTGTCCAGTCTGTGGGGCGGATAAAAGTTTTTTTGCTGAAGTAAGCGCTCAACAGATTCAGAACGTCAGGACAGAGAAAGAACAGAATATTACATCTGAGCCGTCTGCAGAAACGTCACAAGCCCCTTCGGAACGTAGGTGGAAATGTACTATCTGTGGCTATATACACATAGGCGATGAGCCACCGGATACATGTCCAACCTGTGCAGCGGACAAAAGTTTTTTTATTGAGATAACAACTACGGAACAACCCGAAGAAAAGACAGAAGAAAAAGTTGAGGTAGCGCCGCAGTCCGCTATCGAGCAGGATGAACCAGTTGGTTCCGAAAATCATAAGACGGAACGGTTTGGCTGGATAGGTAAGTTTATCGTACGGTTGCATCTGCATCCCATAAGCGTACATACACCCAACGGAGTTATTCCAATTGCTTTGGTCTTCCTGGTTCTGGCAATAGCGTTCGGCTATGAACCTTTAGAGAAAGCCTCCTTTTTTAATCTCATTGTGGTTTTTTTGATGATGCCAGCGGTTTTATTTACCGGTTTTATTGTCTGGCAAAAAAAATATGGTGGCGTCCTGACCATTATTTTTAAAATTAAGATGGTTTCCGCCGCCATCGTTGCCGTATTGACCAGTCTTTTGGTGTTCTGGAGAATTATTGATCCGGAAATAGCTTTTTCCGGAAGCACAAGCAGTTTGATATATATTGGAATTTACGGCATAAACCTGGTTGCTGCAGGAATTGCCGGTCATCTTGGTGGAAAATTGGCATTGCGCTAACAGAGGATTAGAGTTATGCCGCTGTTTACAACTGGCACATTGAGCAAATTGATGCTCATGGACAAAAATATAATCTGAAGATTTATTCGTGGAGAAAAATGATCTATCACAGCTCGCCCAACGTTAATCTTAATACCAATCTTGGTGGACTTTCCACGTCTGCAACCATCGCTATTCAGCAATTCTGCCGAAAAATGCAGAGCGAGGGAAAAAACATTTATAAACTGGGATTGGGACAATCACCCTTTCCTGTACCGCAGCCGGTGGTCAGGGCACTGCAGGAAAATGCGCATCAAAAAGATTATCTGGCAGTGAAAGGACTTGAAGACCTTCGCCAGGCACTTGCCTTGCAGCACCAACAAGCTTTTGGGATCGACTGCGGTATCGAAGATGTCATTGTCGGCCCTGGTTCGAAGGAGCTGATGTTTATCCTGCAACTTGTCTATGATGGTGAAATCCTGCTGCCTATGCCCGCCTGGGTGTCCTATTATCCCCAGGCAAAGATAATAGGACGGCATGTCAACTCCATTATGACCGAGAAAAAAGATCGTTGGAAGATAACGGCCAAACAGATTGACACGATCTGCAGGCTTGACCCCAACAGACCCAGGCTACTGATTCTTAACTATCCCTCCAATCCGACAGGACAGACATATAGCGCTCAGGAATTGGAGGAACTTGCGGCTGTTTTTGCCGAATATAAGGTATTGGTGCTCTCAGATGAGATATATGGCAAGACGGATTTTTCTGGTCAGCATACCTCGCTGGTCAACTATTATCCGGAAGGAACCATCTTCAGCGGCGGCTTAAGTAAATGGTGCGGAGCCGGCGGCTGGCGCCTGGGAATTTTTATTGTACCCGAGGCAATGCGCTGGATCACCGATGCCATGGCCACCGTTGCCAGTGAGACTTTCACCTCAACCAGCGCCCCAATACAGTATGCAGCCGTGGCCGCTTTTCAGGACGATCCTGAGATTGACAGCTATGTTGATACGTGCCGGAAGGTACTGGCCGCTCTGGCGGCTGAGGTATATGCTCAATTTGAAAAAACGGAGGTCGACGTGCTGCCCGCTCAGGGAGGATTTTATATTTTTCCTGATTTCTCCAGTTATCGAGACAGACTCGAGAGCAGGAATATTTACACCAGCAGTGAGCTGTGCGATACGCTTCTAGCTGAAACTGGTGTTGCCATACTTCCAGGTTCAGATTTTGGCAGAGTTCCCACCGAGCTCAATGCCAGGTTAGCCTATGTCGATTTCAATGGCGAAGATGCACTGCAAAATTTCCCGAAAGATGGTGTTTTAGATCAAAAATATCTGCAGAAATATTGTAACAGGACCGTTGAAGCCATTGGCAGAATAACTGACTGGCTGAATTCTCTTTAATACAAAGATAACAGATCAGTCAGGTACGTAATTGGCCTTCGGAGTATTTATCATGTCCCGCTTTTGTTATCGACAGAAGCGGGACACGGGTTATTTGCTGAGGGCTTCGAGCGCCACAAAAATATCGACATTCTTGCCTACTACGCCCAGTTTATAAAACTTGCCATTACCAACCCCATATTCCAGCCTGTCAATTGATACCTCTCCGTTGAATCCTGCAACCTTCGTCCCTTTCATCGCCGGATGGTCTTTTATGCCAGCCAGAGTGAGCGGAAGAATGAAGTCATACTCCTTGTCCTTCAAACTCAAGGTTCCGGCAACGTCATACGTGTTATTTCCAGTTGCAGTTATCGATGTGCTCTGAAATCGAATGACCGGGTAATCAGATTCATTGAAAAAATCAGCAGAACGCAGGTGTTTATCCCGTTTGCTGTTGTTTGTATTAATACTGTCTACCGCTATCTCGAAGGAGAAGTTGCTGGCGGCAAGATTCTCAGGATCAAAGGCAATAGTGGCAGAAAAATCTTCGAAATGTCCACGAATTTTAGTGAAAATATGCTCGACACTGAAATAGATATTGGCATGGGCTTTATCCAGTTCCCATGACGCGGCCCGAGCAAAGCTGTTATTAGCTGCTATGAACAGTATTAGTAGGAAGGCAATACTTATTCTTTTCTTCATATAAAACCTCCTTATAGATCATTATGGGATAATTAGACAGGAACTGCTAATGTATCACAAAGTAGAGCTTTTTTTGTTAAATACAAGTGTGGTGAAAAAGGTGGGTGGAGATTTACCTCAATATCTCAAGTGTCCGCTGAGATCATAGTCGTTGCATCAAGGGTGCCGCTAGAAGAATTTGAAGTTTGGTTAAATATTGAGGTTAGAGGGAAAATCGCTCTCCATAAATATGCCTTGGGGCAACACCCAGATTTTTAAGGTTGTTTTTCGTCTGATCCATCATTGTTTCGGGACCGCAGATGAAGAACTGGGTTTTTTGAGGCACCGATCCAAGCAGTTGTTCTAATTGCTCCTGATCCAATCGTCTTCCTCCCAGCTCACGGGTATAGCAGATATGCACCTGAAGGTTGGCAATCCTGTCCTGCAGTGATTTTAGCTCATCCTCAAGAAACATATCTTTTTTCCATGACAGGGTCCACAGCAGCATCAACCTGGGTGGATTCTCTTGGTTGTTGAGGTGACGCAGCATACTCAGCAGCGGAGTGATACCGATCCCTCCTGCTATAAAGACGAGCAGTTCGGCCGGAGGTTGTGCAATATAGCTGAACAGGCCAAACGGTCCCTCAATGGAAGCCTGCTGTATCCTGTCGGGGATAATTTTTTCAGTCCAGTCGCCACATTTTTTGATATAGAACTGCAGGGTATCATCCTGGTTGGGGGTTGTACGAGGAGCTGAACTGATGGTAAAGGGGTGAGTCTCGGGAGAAATATCCTTGCCGTGTAATTTCAGAAAGGTAAATTGCCCTGGTGCATGGGCAAATGCCGGTGGGGCTGTAACTTTTAGTGAGAGAATATCATCAGAGACCTGGTAACAGCTGTTGATAGCCAGCCTTCTGCGTGAACCATAAAACGAGCGTAATTTTGAGAACAAGACAACAGAGAGGACTGTGCCAATCAGCATCCAGAGGGCATGGTTGGGGACAGTGTTTTCAAACGAGTCGCTGACGTTGAAAATATGAACGGACAGAGCCATGGCAAACAGGTAACCCATGGGGCGGTGCAATTTTCTCCAGAGATGATAGGGCATCAATTTCCTGCGAAAGAGCGATATTCCGACAAAGGCAATGAGCAGCAGGAGAATTGTTCCTCCGAGCATTTCGGGCCAGAATTTCCAGCCTATTGGCAAGTTTTCTATTCCTTCCGGCACAATGATAAGTGATGCATGTATTACTGCCAGGGCCAGAATGGTCAGACCGTTCTGTTTATGTAAGCGATAAAGGCGATCCAGGCCAAATACACGATCAAGAAATTTGAGTTTCAGGGCAAGGATTATTTGACAAAAGAGCAGAATTGCGGCGCATAATCCGGTTATTTTTCCAACTTGGAGCAGGGTTCTGTCCACGCCAAATTTATACCACAGGGTTTTTGATTCCCAAATGAATGGAATTGTTGCCGCAGATACGATGAGAGCGAATAGTGCAGTAAACAGGCAAACTTTATAGAAAAGCCGCTTTGAAGGTGGATAGAGTTCGAGAATATTCATGAAGGACTTTCCTCAATATGATAGTTTTTGAAATATACCTGCTTCATACCTGTTGCAGAGTCAGGGCTGGAAGCTGGATGCTGAACCGTACCCCTGGTTCGGCACCTTCAATATTTTCTGCGGTCACCGTACCTTGATGATGTTCGGCAATGGTGCGGACAATATAAAGACCCAGTCCCAGATGAGGATTTTTATCGGCTGTTTCCCGTATGGATACCATGGAGTTAAAAATCTCCTCCAGCAGATTTGTAGGAATATGAGGTCCCACATTGCTGATCTGTATCAGAATATTTGCAGCCTGTGTTTCAAGGTGCAGTGTTACCGGACTGCCTTTTTTATGAAAAGCAACAGCATTTTCAATGAGTTTATCAATCATTTGCCGGATTCGATCCGGATCTCCTTGAATATGAATATCGGAGTCATCTTTCGAAAAAAGGAAATCCACCTCGTTGAAGGTCTTTTTCCAACTGTGTTCCAGCCATATTGACAAGGCTTCAGAGAGATTGAACTGCTCCTTGAAATCATGCTGTAAAGCGTTGTTAAGGCTGGTTGCATCGCGGATATCTGTGAGTAGGTTTTCCATGCGCTTGATATCTCCAATAGCCCAGGAAATGTAATTTTTAATATGCTCCGGTTGATCCGTCAGTTCATTGGCAAGATTTTTGAGAGAAGCCGACGCTCCTGCCAGTGGGGTGCGCATTTCATGCTCAAGATTATCTGCCATTTTTTCTCGATAGCGTCCCTGGGCCTCCAGCTGGGAAAGCACGGAGTGCAGGGTTCGTGATAAATCGCCAATTTCATCTCGGGCCCTTGCGGGAGAAGGTACAGAAAGGATCTTGCCATTGCTGCCGATTGCCGCCGAAGCTTGATTACGCAGCTGTCGAATACGTGCTGAAATACGAAAGGCAAAGAACAGCAGACCACAACCTCCAAAAACCAGAACCAGGAGAGTAAGGCCCACCGATTCTTCAATAACCTTGTTTTTCAGGGCGAGAATCGAGTTGGTGGTTTGTTCGACGACCACGGCACCAATAATGGTATCATTGGTATATAATGGTGTGGCAGCCGCCATCACCTCAACCTCACCATCTGCTATGGTGTAGCTGAAGATAGAGCTTTCACCGGATAAGGCACGGAAGACCCCTTCTCTGTTCAGAGTGGAAGGTTGGGCCTTGGGATCGGCAAAATCAGTTTTGAAGGGCTCGGAGAAAAGCCGATACAATGGTGACAGAAAGACGTTGATTTTTGCAAGAAGAGATTCGGGTTCGTGAGATTGCTTGCCGGTCGCCCCGCTCTTATTCAAAGAACCGAAACTTGCTCTAATATGCTGATTATTGTCAACGATCTGAATTTTGGACTTTGGTCTGTTGAGGGAGCGCAAAATATCTTCAATACGGCTTGACTGAGTGAGCAGCCATCCGATTTTGTCCGGATTATCCATATTGGCAGTACCAATAACAGTCTCAATGTTATGTGCGATGGGATCATCCACATCGGCAACGGCGAAAGCAAGTCTGTCACCAACCAGGTCCAGAGGAAGGCGCACCTCGACTATATACCCAGTTGCGGTAGCTCTCCAGACGCTCTGTATTTGGGGTTCCTCTTTGGCGGGTAGGATGGTGTCAAAATCCCGGGAAGTATGGAAGCCGTTTGCCCAGCCTTCTCTATTCGCGGTGATTATATATCTATTGAGATTGCCCTGTTTGTCCTCTATGGCTATTTGCAGGTGGTCCGATCTGTCGAGAGCCAGACTGTTTTGTTGTCTGAAAATGTGCTTATCGTCACTGATTAAAAAAATGGCGTAGAGGTACTTGCCTCTCTTGCCTACCAGCAGGGAAAAACTGAAATCATCTGGATTAAAGGGCTGTGAGGATCTAAGGATATGCTCTCTGCCGAAATATTGGGCATTTTTCAGGTGAGGCTGCCAGTCGTCGGATTTGCCATTCAGGCGAATAGGACTGGTAAGCTGGAAAAGATAAAGATCACGATTCTGGTTAAGTGAGTGAAACATTTCCCGGTCAAAGAGCCCCTCCCGCCCGCTAAGGGCCGATGCAACCGCCCGAGCTGAAAACATTAAAGCCTCTTTTCTGCTCTCCAAAAGATTCTCTTTGACAATTGCGGCGAGGCGCATGCCAGAATAGGGGATAGCCAGCAGAAGCAGCGAAATCAGGGCCAGTTTAAACCGCAGGGATATGCGCATGATGTCCTATTCCACCCATCGATAACCCATGCCGTATTCGGCTCTGATGGCGTCAAACGTTGGGTCTATTTCACGAAACTTTTCCCTGATCCTTCTGATATGTGCGGCAATGGCATTGTTGGTTACCACCACGGACGCGGCTTCCATCAGCTGGTTGTGTGATTTTACATGACCGGGATATTGCACCAGGGAATACAAGAGCCAGAATTCTGTGAGGGTGAGATTGATCTGATTATCATTCCAAAACACCTGCTTACGTTCCTCGTGAAGAAGGAGTTTTCCCGATGAAATTGATTTTTCTCCCTTGGTCGAAGGCTGTTGTAGAGCCTCAAGCATTTTAAAAAGCGCTGAGATTCTTACCGGTAAAAAATCCAGAGTGGTCGTATTTTTGGTGAGATAGTCCCAGGCTCCAAGGCGTAGTCCCGACACCTTATCGAGATCGGAGTCACGTGCAGTGAGAAAAATAATCGGGATGGTGGGCGAAATTCGGCGCAGTTCACGGCAGAGATCGAAGCCGCCTTCCATTTCATCGTTGAGCATTACATCAAGGATAGCGAGGTCAGGAAGTTTTCTGGTAAAGGCTTCCTGCGCCTCCGGTCGACTGGAGTAGCTCAAGACAGTATATCCTTCCCTTTTTAACGCTTGGGCATAATTGGTTCTGAGTCGTTCGTCATCTTCGACAAGAGCGATTGTGTAGGCCATGGCAATACCGTTAAGGTTTGACATAATTTAATTATTCGCAGTTCATCCACCTACACTAATCCCTCCAGCCATTTCATCGCAAGCGTAAAAGTGCGAAAGTGAAGACTGTCATCTTTTGTCATAATTGAGCTTCAAATTGTCATGAAGTATTCAGTGCTCTGTCATTGTCAAAGGTTTTAATGGATGCAACACGGAGAGGAGGTTTTTCATCAATACTTGACATAAGGACAGACAGAACATGGAAAAAAACAGGCGAGCATTCGACAGCGAACAAAATGAGGACGGCATCTATGATCCAGGGAAAATTCTGGTGATTATTTATCTGAGCGCAATAGTGTTTTTTTTGCTGCTGGGCAGTTTTTCCCAGGCATCAGCGCAGACACCGGTCGGTGAGCAGAGTGTTGAAGAGCTTGAAAACCACGACATTGGTCAGGTCAAAGGAGGGGAATTGCTTATTTCTCATAACTCATCCGAAGGAGGCGTTTCTGCACCTCTGCTTAGCCAGGATGTTGCCATTTCAGTAAGCGGAATGGTTATAAATACGGTCGTCAAACAGCGTTTTCAAAATACCAGCACTACCTGGGTAGAGGCGGTTTATGTCTTTCCGCTGCCCGATGAAAGTGCTGTCAAAGCTTTACAGATGAACGTTGGCGGCAGGGTTATTCGAGGTGAGATAAAGGAAAAAAAAGAAGCCAGAGCCATCTATGAGAAGGCCAAGAGCGAAGGTAAAAAGAGTTCTCTCCTGGCCCAGAAACGTCCTAATATCTTTACCATGGCCGTGGCCAATATCCCACCAAAGAGTGTTGTTGAGGTAGAGATACACTATCTTGATGCGGTGCACTATCAGGACGGAATTTTTTCGTTACGTTTTCCTATGGTGGTTGGTCCACGGTATATCCCAGGAAATCTTCTGGGAGCTGAAGAAAAAAGAATTGTTTTTGATGAGGGAGGCTGGGCTGCTGATACCGATGAAGTTATGGATGCTTCACAGATCACTCCACCGGTCGCGGTATCTTCTGAACCGCAGCGTAATCCTGTGGCGCTCTCGATTTCTTTAACCCCTGGTTTTCCCATACAGGGGCTCTCCAGTCTCTACCATGGTGTTTCCGTTACAGGAGACAGTATGGGTAGTTATGATATAGTTTTTGATGGGCAGGTCTTTGCCGACCGGGATTTCGTTTTGGAATACCGTGCTGCAAATGAAAAAGAAGTTTCTGCTGCCCTTTTTACTGAGTCAACTCCCGGTGGCAGTTATACATATCTGATGCTTACTCCGCCATTCCAAAAAAGAGAAACCAGGGTGCCAAGAGAAGTCATTTTTGTTCTCGATATTTCCGGATCAATGGCAGGAAGTTCTATACGGCAGGCCAAGGAGGCGCTCATTAATGGGGTGTCACGCCTTCATGATAATGATCAGTTTAATATCGTTGTCTTTAACAACAGTGCCAGAAAACTGTTTTCCTCCTCTCTTGATGCTCATGTTGAAAACCGTGAGAAGGCAGGACTGGCAATTTCCAGCCTTGAGGCTTCTGGAGGTACGGAAATATCTGCTGCTTTAAAGCTTGCTCTGGATGGTCGAACTGACCATCAGCGTATTCGTCAGGTTGTTTTCCTCACCGATGGTGCGGTCGGCAATGAGGATGCCCTTTTTTCCCTTATAACCGGGGAGCTGGGAGATGCCAGATTATTCACCGTCGGCATCGGTTCCGCCCCAAACGCCTACTTTATGAGCCGCGCAGCCACCATGGGGCGGGGCAGCTATTGTTATATCGGTAAAATCGAAGAGGTAAACACCAAGATGAAAGCTCTTCTCGAGAGGCTTGAACAACCTGTAGTCACAGGATTACGCCTACAGTCCGAGGAGAACGGCTCAATAGAAATGTATCCGAATCCATTGCCGGATCTCTATATGGGAGAACCAATGGTTGCTCTTTTAAAAAGCGACAAACCTCTGGAAAAATTACGTTTGAGTGGCATCAATATGGGTAAGCCATGGAATGTGATCGTGGACAGCAAAGGCGGAAAGTCGCATGCGGGGATTGGTGCTGTCTGGGCGAGAAAAAAAATCAGCTCATTGATGTCATCCCTTCATTTTGGCGCAAACGAAAAAGATGTTCGTAGCGAGGTCGTGAAAACAGCACTCAGCCATCACCTGACCAGTCGTTATACCAGTCTTGTTGCTGTTGAAGAAGTTGTCTCCAGACCGCAGAACAGTGGTTTAGAGAACCAGCAGGTGAAAACCAACATGCCCCAGGGATGGCAGCATGACAAAGTTTTTGGTGCCTCGGCAAAAACAGCAACACCTTCGGGAATGCTGTTGCTGATAGGCAGTATTGTTCTGGTTCTTGGTATACTGCTTCGTTCTCAAACATGGAGGTTCAGATGAAAATATGGTCATATCGCACCTTCTGTTTTCTCTGCATGGTTCTTGCCAGCCTTTGTATTACCGATGGTTTGTACATAAAGGCAAAAGCAATTGTTGCTCAGCATTTACTGTTGCGAGCCTGGGAAAAAACAGTGGCATATGATACCCCGGTAAAACCATGGCCTTGGGCGGACACCTGGCCCGTGGCCAGGCTCCAGGTTGAGCGACTCGGTATAGATTGTATTGTACTGGAAGGGGAAAGCGGGGAGGTACTGGCTTTTGGTCCCGGTCATCTCTCGGAGAGCGCGAAACCGGCCACAAATGGCAATTGTGTCCTTGTGGGTCACCGTGACACAGCATTTGCTTTTCTGAAGAATCTTGAAAGTGGAGATATTCTCAAGATTCATAATGTTCATCAACAGGAGCGCAGCTATGAAGTGGTCTCAACAGCGGTGAAGAATTCAGATAGTCTTTTTGTTGAGGAAACCGTTACCCCCTGGCTGACCCTGATAACCTGCTTTCCGTTTAATTCATGGCGATCAGGTGGGGATCAGCGATTTGTAGTTTTCGCCAGGGAGCAGCGCATTCATGATGATCATATCGCTGCCTATTCCACATCCTATTAAACTTGTCCACTTTGTATCAATCCGCAAAACTCTGAGGTGCCTCTGAAAAAGTAGTTTTAAGGGGCGCCCTGATCCTTCCTCCATCATAGCTGATTGTATTCTCAATTCCCAAATTAGCCATTGCCGTTTTGCTTTCCTTGTTTTAATGGTTATTTGCAGCAATTATCGGGTACGTTTATGACTACCGTAATAGCGAAAACAGAAAGAAGGCAAAGAAATGGAAATAGCAGAAAGCTGTATACAAAGTATCGCGGGCACACTTGGGATTGCTGCCAGAAATATTGAACAGACAGTCACCCTTCTTGAGGAAGGTGCAACCGTGCCCTTTATAGCCCGGTATCGGAAAGAAATGACCGGATCGTTGGACGAAGTTGCCGTGGCCTCCATACGTGATAACCTGGAGAGCTACAAAGAGCTGGAAAAACGCAAAGAGGCAATCCGCAGTTCCCTGGAAAAAAGAGATCTTCTTGATGCTGAATTACAGCTAAAAATTGCAGCAGCTTCAACACTCACATTGCTTGAAGATATCTATCTGCCATATAAACCGAAGCGGCGAACCAGAGCGATGATTGCTCGTGAGAAAGGGGTTGAACCACTGGCTCAACTCATTTTGAAGAATGGTCCGTACTTGAAAGAGGCAGGACAGTATCTTTCTACAGAGCATGAAATTACCAATGTAGAAGAGGCGTTGGCGGCAGCACGGGACATTGTTGCTGAAATCATCAGTGAGAATATGGAAGTCCGAGGATACCTACGCAATATTTTTCAGCGCCAGGCAATAATCAGCTCACATGTGGTGGAAAAGAATAAGGCTGACGCAGGAAAATTCAGGGACTATTTCGATTGGCAGGAACCGGTGGTGAAAATTGCCGGACACCGAATTCTTGCTCTTTTTCGAGGTGAGCACCTGAAATTCCTCAGGCTTTCAATACGTCCCGATACTGAAATGACAATTGAGATGCTGCAAAAATTCTATCGAGGAAAGCAGCAAAACAACAGTGAGCTTGATCTGGCTCTGGTGGATGCTTACTCCAGGCTTCTTGCACCATCTCTGGAAAATGAGTTGCGCAAGGAACTTAAAGACAGAGCCGATGCAGAGGCCATTGAGGTTTTTTCAAACAATCTCAAAGAACTCCTTCTTGCTCCGCCCCTTGGTCAAAAGAGGGTTATGGCGTTAGACCCGGGATTTAGAACCGGGGCTAAACTTGTCTGTCTTGATGAACAGGGCACTCTTCTCCATCGTGAGACAATCTATCCCACCCAGGGGCAAAAACAGGCAGAACAGGCAGCGAAAACCATCGGGCAGTTGGTAAAGAAATATAAGATCGAGGCAATCGCAGTCGGCAACGGCACGGCAGGCAGGGAAACAGAGAGCTTTGTTCGTTCTCTGGAGCTGGGTGCTGCTATTCATATAACCTTAGTAAACGAGGATGGGGCTTCTATCTATTCTGCCTCCGAGGTAGCCCGAAAGGAATTTCCAGACGAGGATATTACCGTACGCGGAGCCATATCAATCGGGCGAAGGCTTCAGGACCCCCTGGCCGAGCTGGTAAAAATCGATCCGAAATCAATTGGTGTTGGACAGTATCAGCATGATGTGAATCAAAGCGCTCTGAAAAAGAGTCTTGAAGAAACGATCATATACTGCGTTAACCGTGTCGGGGTTGAGGTGAACAGCGCCAGTGTCGAACTGCTCAGCTATGTGGCCGGCTTGGGTGAGACTCTTGCTGCCGCAATTGTTGAGCATCGGCAGCAGATAGGTGTTTTTGCCAAACGGCGCGAACTCCTCAAGGTGAAACGATTGGGAGCCAAAGCCTTTGAACAGTGTGCCGGCTTTTTACGTATTCGCAATGGTGCTGACCCCCTTGATAACACCGGTGTTCATCCGGAAAGATATACTCTCATTCATGCCATGGCTAAAGATCATGGCATTACCTTGGATGATCTGCTCGTTTCAGATATTGCCCGGAAGAAAATTCAACTGAGGGAGTATTGCGGTGACGGTCTTGGCATGGAAACGTTGACTGATATTATTGAGGAGCTCGGGCGGCCGGGAAGAGATCCTAGAGAAAAGTTTGTTCAGTTTCAATTTGATGACACCGTTCATACTATGGAAGATCTCAGGGAGGGCATGATACTTCCGGCAATTATAACCAACGTTACCAAATTTGGTGCCTTTGCTGATATTGGTGTCAAACAGGACGGCCTTATTCATATCTCTCAGATGGCTAAACGTTTCATTAAAGATCCCGCTGAAATCGTTAAGGTCAGGGAACAGGTTAAGGTCAGAGTTCTGGAGATTGACACCGTGCGAAAAAGGATCGCACTGAGCTTATTGTTGTAACAATGCTCCATTTTCGATCAGAAACAGCAATAAATTTCTACATTAGTCGCTGAATATATTCGTGAAAAATTTACTGGTGTGAATTTTGAAAATTGTGATAATAATAGAATCATCAAAAGATTTAGTCCGCATTTGTTCATGAAACCTTCAGGATATTTTTGACAGCTTTTTAGGGGTAAGGCTCTAACGCCAACTCTATTAAACCACATAGGAACTTTTATATTTCGTACATGCCCTCAGCACATCAGATAAAGGTAGTCATCTTCCTGCTGTTCAGCAGCATTCTTTTTCTCACTGCTAAAGCTGGCACTACAGCAGACATCAGTGTTTTGATTCTGCACTCCTTTCATCAGGAGTATCCCTGGACAAAAGGTGAGAATGAAGGGATTGTGTCAACTTTGCAGCAGAGATTTGCAGATAAAAAACTTGCCATTTCAACAGAGTATCTTGACACTAAAAAAATCCCATTCACGGATGAATATCAGGACTTTTTTAAATACTACCTTGAAAAAAAGTACCTGAACAGAACTCCCGACCTGCTCTTTCTAACGGATGACAATGCCGTCAGGTTTTGGCTTCGCTACAAAGAGGATCTCTTTACGGGAGTCAACACCGTCTTCTGTGGGGTCAATGATACATCCATGGAAGAAATTCTAAAAGATTCCATAATCTACGGTGTCTTTGAGGTGAAAGATATAATCGCCAATCTCAAATTGAGCAAAAGACTGTTTCCCCATGCGAAAAAGATTAGCGTGATTGGTGATAATTCACCAACATCTCAAATAATTTATGAATATCTGCACTTACAACCGGAAAACTTTCTGCCAAATGTCGCTCTCCAGTTCGTGGCAGACTCTTCTTTGGCCAGAGTTTTAGAGGAAATCCAGGTACAGAAGCCTGATATTATTCTGTTGACCACTATTGGTGCATTCCATGATGACCAGGGCGAAATCATCTCTCTGGGGCAGACAATTAAAAGAATTCGCCATGCGGGTAGCTATGCCATTATCAGCATGGAAGATGTCTATCTGGAGCAAGGTGTTTTCGGAGGTATTGTCACCAGTGGTAGAGCACAAGGTCGTGCAGCCGCAGATAAAGGATATAGCCTGATTACCGGCAAGCAACCTGAAAAAGGCCAGCAGAAATTTGAATATGGTCCAAACGTGCCGGCTTTTAACTATCCTGAGCTCAAGCGATTTGGAATCCATCTCGAATTTTTACCCGACGATGCAAAGATTCTTGGCAGACCTTTATCTTTTTTTGAGGAATTCCAGGAAATAGTGCTGGCAAACGCCATTGCCTTCATAAGTCTGTTAATCCTCATCTTTCTGCTTTCCTGGAGTATTGTAAGAAGAAGGCGATCGGAGGCAAATCTTTTGGCAAGCGAGTATTTTCTTTCCTCTGTTCTTGATAATTTGCCTGATATTGTCTTTGTCAAAGATGCTGATACATTACGTTTTGTCAGGTTAAATAAGACTGCTGAAAGGTATTTTGGTAAACGTGCTGAAGAAATCATCGGCAAGGGTGACTACGATTTTTTCCCACCCGATGAGGCTGATTTTTTTACCAAAAAGGATAAAGAAACACTTGAAAAACAAGTACAGGTCAATATACCTCTGGAGAGAATTCAAACTCCCGAAGGAAGACGCTACCTGAGTACCAAAAAAATCCCAATTCTTGGCAATAAAAACCAGTCTCAATATCTTCTTGGAATATCACGGGATATAACCGAAGAAATAAATGCTGCAAAAAGTAGAAAAGATCTTGAAGATAAGCTCCAGCAAGCCCAAAAAATGGAGGCTATAGGTACTCTTGCCGGAGGTATCGCCCATGATTTCAACAATATCTTAAGCTCTGTTATTGGTTATACGGAGCTCGCTCAGCATAAGGCTGATGATCCTGACGAGGTTCGCAGTCTGCTTGAGGGAACGTTGAAAGGTGCGGAACGCGCTAAGCTGCTTGTTCGTCAGATTCTCACGTTTAGCAGAAAAGATGAGCAGCAGCGGCGTCCCCTTTGGTTTGCCGATTTACTGGAAGATGCAGTGAGTTTGCTGCGGTCCACCTTGCCAAGCACCATTACCATAGAAGAAAAGATAGTTAACCGTGCCGCCGTCATGGCCAACCCGACCCAGATTCACCAGATAATCATGAACCTGGGTACCAACGGTTATCAAGCCATGGCAGAGTCAAGTGGGACACTGGCCTTCAGCTTGGATGAAGTGGAATATAGCACCAATGGGGAAAGTCCTCTACCGGTCATGACGGCAGGTAAATACGCTCATTTTTCCATCGAAGATACTGGTAGCGGTATGAGCGCAGAGACACAGGAGAGGATGTTTGAACCCTATTTTACCACCAAAGGTTCGACATCGGGGACGGGACTTGGTCTGGCAGTGGTACATGGAATTGTTAAGAGTCATGGCGGCCATATTGGTGTATCCAGTGAGGAGGGCATCGGCACAAAGATTGAGATATACCTTCCACTGTTTGAAGGGGAAGTCGAAGAGATTTCTGGAGCAGGTGAGGAAGGTAATCTTGTAGGTGGCGATGAATCGTTATTAATTGTTGACGATGAACCGGATATAACCAAGATGATGGGAAAATATCTCGCTATTTTTGGTTATCAGGTTCGTGTTTTTACCAGCAGTTCTGAAGCCTTTGCCGAATTTGAAAAAAATCACCTGAAATATGACCTGGTAATAACCGATATGACCATGCCGGAGCTGACAGGCGTCGAACTTGCTGTGAAAATGCTGGAAATTAACCCGAATTTGCCCATTATTCTTTGTACCGGCCATAGCGATGATATAGACAGAAAGAGGGCTACTGCCCTGGGGATCAGCACCTACTATGAAAAGCCGGTAACGATTGATGGCCTTCTCTTGAGAATCCGCGAACTTCTTGATCCATGATATATGTCAAAAATCATCCTGGCCGGTGTGTGGGGCAACTTGATACATCATTCTGTGATCCCTGGTTGCTGTCAAAAGGACCAGCTATGCCTTGAATTTTTTTTCGTAGATTTTGGCGAGCTCTTCGTTAAGCTTTTCTTCCATCCAGTTTTCGTGTAATTCATAATCACAAAACTGACAGCTGTAGACGGTTTTTTCGCAGCTAATCTGCTGGCCACGATATTCAATGACAACATTTTTGGTTTGGAGTTTCATTGGCCCATGGGCAAAATTGTTTCGACACTCTCTCACTACGATGATCTCCCGTGGATACGTTTTCTATTCATTATTGGCTATTGTTCTCGTCGGAATGACACTATACTTGAGTTCCATAGTAGCCGCCATCGAATAGTGGAGCTACCCGCGGGCATGTCCCTGCGTACATCCAGAAAATTTATAACCGATTTGATGAAAAGATTGATGAGAATTTCATGAACCAGCAAACAAAGGAAGAAGGACAAAGCAGGGGCTCAGAGCGTTGTGACCGTCCGGCCATTATAATTGCAGCTTTTGGCAGTTCTAAAAGAGGCAGAGCTGTTTTCAGCCGTTTTCATCACAAGGTTGCTCAGCGTTATGCTGAGCATGATGTGTATTGGGCCTACACTTCAAAAATTATACGGCAAAAGACCGGTGATCCCGGATTACGCGAAACCCTCGTTCATCTACAGAACACGGGGTATGCGAGTGCTGTTGTTCTCCCCTTACAGGTTTTTCCTGGTGTTGAATATCGGGGAATATGCACCATCGCGGCTGATTTTCCCAATGTAGCAGTTGTGGTGGGCGAGACCTTGATGCATCGCTGGAAATTTGTCAGGGATGTCCTCTCTGTGGTTGAACGAGACTTTCTGTCTCCAGGTGAGGGGCTGAATCTGCTCGCTCTGCATGGCACACCGACGACGGCTGATCCGGTCAATTCATCGTATCTTGGTTTGGAAAAGCTGGTAACCGAGAAATATGAAAATGTCCTGGCGGCTGCCCTTGAGGGAGTGCCGGACCATGAGGCAGTGCTGGCAAGAATAGCCAGGGAAATAAAGGTCAAGGGGTATCGCAAAGTCCGTATCCTGCCGATGCTGCTTATTGCCGGGATGCATGTTGAACAGGATCTGATGGGCAGTGAAGCCAGTTGGAAAAGTCGTCTTGAACAGCTCGGTTTGATTGTGGAATGCCAGGATGTCGAGTATTCCGGACAGAGGTATTTTAAAAGTCTGGCTTCATATCCCGAGATCGAGGAATTCTACCTGCAGAGACTTGAAGCTGCTCTGCGATTTGTGATATGAACTCCCTTGTCCTCTTTTCAGCTCTTTCGGTTTTGCTCGTGACCATTTTTGCGGTAGTCGATCTTTCTTTGGGCATAAGAAAGATGACCAGATTGCGAGATATTTCACCTTTGGCTGAAGAAAGACAACCGCGTGTTTCCATAATTGTTCCAGCCTGTAATGAGGAGAAGAATATAGAGAGAGCTATCCTCAGCCAGCTGAAGCAGAGATATGCCAACCTTGAAGTAATTGCCATCGATGATCGTTCAACCGATTCCACCGGGGCGATCCTGGAAGCATTGCAAAAAGAACACGACAATTTAAAGGTACATCATATATATGATCTTCCCGGGGACTGGATGGGCAAGGCGCATGCGATGCAGCGAGGCGCGGAGCTGGCTGAAGGCGAATATCTTCTTTTTACCGACGCTGATATCCTCATGGAGGAATCAACACTTGCCAGAGCAGCGCATTATATGAGTATTAAAAAGCTTGACCATATGGCGCTTGTTTTTAAAAATATCTCACCCGGATGGCTCTTAAACAGTCTTATTCTTGAATCAGGGGCAAACCTTCTTCAACTGTTCAGGCCCTGGCGGGCAAAAAAAGCTGCGGCAAGTAACTTTATTGGTGTTGGTGCCTTCAATTTGGTAAGAAAAGAGACATACTTTGCTGTGGATGGCCATGAACGTATCAGGATGCATCCCATCGATGACATCATGCTTGGTAAGATTATTAAGAGAAATGGATATCATCAGGACTGTCTGCTGGGTGCCGATCTTGTCGCTGTCCCCTGGTATGAAAGTGTTAAGGATATGATAGATGGGCTGATGAAAAATGTGTTGGCAATAATAAATTACCGATTTCTTCTGCTCATCCCTCTTCTCTTCGGTATGGTTTTTCTCAACATCCTGCCTCTCTGGGGGGCTCTGTTTTCAGAAGGGTATGCCCGACTAATCTGGACGGTTATAGTTTTCACCAAACTAACTGCGTTTTATTATGGAACCAGATTGTTCGGCATTGCTTCCTGGTGTGCGCTGGGAACACTGATAACTCCATATATCAGTGTTTATATCGTGCTGCGCGCTGCTTGGTTAAACTTCAGCGAACATGGCATTCACTGGCGGGGGACGTACTATTCAATTGAAAAATTGCGCTCCAATGAACCAATTCTGCCTTGATTGTTTATAACTATTGTAATACACCTGGCTCTGTCGGCTTTCTAAGCGCAGTCCAGGAATTGTCACAGGGATTCGGAAAAGAGCTTTCTCCAACAGATTCCCTGATGGATATAGGCTTGCATATGAGTTGCAGACAATCCGATTATTATTAAATGCATAAGATTTGAATACATAGAGGTCATCATGCCGGAGAGCGGAATAAGTAGAAAACTCATAGATGAAGATGAAATAGCCGCAATTGTCAGGAAACTGGGTGAAAAAATAACGACTTGTTATCAGGACAGCGGAGGAGAACTCATTGTTGTCGGCCTCCTACGGGGGTCATTTGTGTTTATGGCCGATCTGATCCGCAGGATTCATTATCCCCTGGTTGTCGATTTTATGGCGGTTTCGAGCTATGGCGACGGGACGGTCAGCAGTGGTGATGTAAAAATCATAATGGACCTTGATGAATCTGTTGAAGGCAAGCATGTTCTTCTTGTGGAAGATATAATTGATACCGGCACCACTTTTAAGAAAATAATCCGCATGATTAAAAACAGGAAACCGAAAACACTCAAGGTTTGCACTTTCCTCAGCAAACCATCACGTCGAAAATATGACATTGCTATCGACTTTTGCGGCAAAGAGATACCCGATGAATTTGTCTGCGGCTATGGTTTAGACTATGCTCAGAAATACCGGAATCTGCCCTATGTCGGTGTGCTTGGTGAGTAGATACCGTAGAGTTTCGCTCACAAACCTGCTGGCAGAGGTGTTGATTGGCATGGGGATGCGGAGATGAAGGTGCGTCTGTCTCATCAGATTATTGCCGCTGCTCTGTTCAAGCTGCTTCTTAATATTGGCAGGAGGTTTGTCTATCCTTTTGCCCCGGCGTTGAGTAGAGGACTTGATGTACCACTTACTGCTATCACCTCAATAATAGCCACCTCGCAGATTACTTCTCTGGCCGGACTTTTCAGCGGTCCTTTAGCCGACCGGGTAGGCTATCGGTTCATCATGCGTGCCGGACTGGCTATCCTTGCCATAGGTATGCTTATTTGTGGGCTATTGCCTCTCTACTGGGTTGTTTTTGTAGGGTTGGCGCTGGCAAGCTTTGGCAAGATCCTTTTTGACCCGGCACTGCAGGCGTTTATCGGTAAAGAAGTCGAATATGGCCGGCGCGCCCGTGCCATTGGCATAACCGAGGTTTCCTGGGCGGGTAGCACACTGATCGGAATCCCTCTCCTGGGCCTGGTTATCGAATATTTTGGTCTACACAGCGGCTTTTATCTGCTTGCTTTTTTTGGTTTAATCGCCTGGTTTCTCAGCGGCAAGATCTTTTCACCGGATCAGTCCCAGCCAAGCTCGGGGCCAGCAGTAAAACAGATGCTGCTCTCACTGGCAGAGCTTATAAAAGTGCGTCCTGCACTTGGTATGCTTGCTTTTGGCTTCTGGATAAGCCTGGCCAATGATAACCTTTTTGTCATCTACGGTGCCTGGTTCGAACATGATTTTAATGTGAGTCTTGTTTCCTTGGGCTTCAGCACCGTGGCCATAGGATCAGCAGAGCTTTTAGGCGAGTTCATGACCGCGTCTTTTGCCGATAGAATTGGTTTGAAACGAGCAATTGTCATTGGACTGGTATTGGCTTCGCTAGCCTATTTTTTCCTTCCCTTCTTTAGTGTATCAATGCCACTTGCCATGGTCGGCATGTTTCTGATATTCTGTACATTTGAGTTCACCATCGTCACCAGTTTTTCTCTCAGCACCGAGTTGATGCCCAAAGCCCGGGCTACCATGATGGCAGGTTTTTTTGCCGCTGCCGGCTTAGGAAGGATGAGCGGTGTTCTTCTTGGTGGCTTCCTCTGGAGGAGTGGTGGTATATCTGCAGTTGCTTGGGTTTCTTCAATAATTACCTGTGTAGGTCTGCTTTCCCTGCTTTGGGGCCTTAGGGGATGGCAACCGGCGAGCAGGGGGGAATCTGCCGCTGTTTGAAAGTATGAGAAATCCGGGCAAGCTGAGGAAGGAAAATAGAATAACCGAAATTTATCAAAACAAGGGAGAGAATATGTTTACCATTGCTGACATCCGCAATATTGCCATACAAATAGAGCGTAATGGCGAGAAAACCTATCGAAGAGCTGCAGAAGCAGCCGCGGATCAGGAATTGGCCGAGCTGTTCAGCCATATGGCTGATGATGAAAAGCGTCACGCCAAGTGGTTTGAGACCATTACAACGGGCATAAAATTGACTAAAGAGCAGGCCGAGTTGGAAGCTGTTGGTAAATCAATACTTCGGGAAATGATACAAGACAGGACCTTTTCGCTCAAGGACGAAACTCTTGCCAAAATTGATAACATAACCGATCTGATCAGTGAATCCCATGGCTTTGAGGAAGATACCATTCTTTTCTATGAAATGCTTGGCGGCTTCATCGATGATCCAAACACGATGGCGCAGCTCAATCGTATTATTGCCGAGGAAAGAAAACATGCCGAAGATCTTAAGGAGCTTTTAAACAGCACCGCCGCACAGGCTTGAAATCCAAGGTCAGTTAGGTATATAATGGCTCACGTTATGTGCTTGTTGACCAAATATCTTATCCAGAAAAAAGTTATAATTTAAGGTTCAATGGTTGCCTGCGGCATCTTGTTCAGGGTAATCCATACCCAACCGCTGCTGAAAATCTAAAATAACTGGAGATAAACATGCCTGATATTCGTTTTGTAAAGTCCTTTGGGGCTCGGACTGAGCCTGATGACTCTTTGCAGGGAAAGATTGATGAAGAATTCACCTTGAATTCGCCTGTGGGGCTTACAAAGGATAAGAACGACCGGATATGGGCGTGTGATACCGGTAACAATCGGGTGCTTATTTTTGACAAACACCTGGAGAATATCATCCAGACCATTACCCGGGCGGATAATGTGAATTTTTTGTTGCCGTTTCACGTGTGCGACCATCCAGATGAAAAAAAGATATTCCTCACCGATATGGGTAATAAGCGGGTAGTGGTGTTCAAGTATGGCGGGAAAAAGACCTATGCGTCATACGAATACTCTTTTGGAGACAAAAACCAGGAAGGGTTTCTGCCTTTAAGTGATCCTAATGGAATTACCCTTGTAAAAGAAGAAGACAGTGAGATTGCTGTTTATGTGGCAGACGAATTCTACAATTCAGAACAGGAACCGCTGCTTAATCGTGTGGTTAAATTTGATGAAAAAGGGAATTACCTCTACCAGTTCAATAAAATCAGAACCAGTGGAGGTGAAAATCATGAATTGAAATGGCCCCAGGGTCTTTCTTCTGATTCTGACGGCCATATTTACATTGCCAACACCGGCTGTTATGAAGTTCTGCAATGCGACGTCCGCCATGAAATTGAGGCCGATGCCCGTTGTACTACTGCACAGGGAAGTGTTCTGCTTCATTCATTCGGGGACCCCGACGGGCTAGGGTTCGGCAACATCATTCGTAGCGTGAATGTTGTGAAGGATCTGGTGTTTGTTGCCAATCAAGTGGATAATTCCATTTCTGTGTACACCACCAAGGGTAAAGCCGTTACCATGCTGAATGGTATGATACCGCTTTTTGACCATCGTCCCCAAACACAATGGAAATCCTTTTCCGATGTTGCCTACAACGAAGTCATAAACTGTACCATGATCAGCCCATATGCTCTCTGTGAGGGGGAGCGGGAGGGCGTTTATTTTGTCACTGAACCATTAACCTCCCGGCTTTTAAAAATTGAGATTCCCTCCCTTCTTCCCGATGCAACTGATGTTCTTTTATTAAAAGCCATTGGCCACCGCAGGAATAAAGTGAATGTAAAAGAAATGGATTCTCAGCTCAGTTGCGTTAGTTCCTCCATTGGCATCAAAAAAGATATCTCAAAACAGATGCTTGAAGAACCGTCTGTCTCATCACTGCCGCCTGGGGTTCGCTTTAACCCGTTCCAGCTCATGTGGATGAGTACGAGCAAGGCTTTATGCGCTCAGTATGAATTTTGGTATACTTTTTTCGGGTTGCCGTCTATGGGCAAGCGGGAGATCAAGAATTTACCTCATACCTCCTTTACCATGGATGCCGGAAACTGGGAGATTAAGGCGTATGCAGAGCATAGAAACAGATTTAACGAGCAAACGAAATTCTTTGAAGGAATCTATATTCCCGGTGAAATCGGCCTTGCTGTATATTACCCGCCGGAAGGAATGATGGGGCAGATCTGTCCTGGCTCCCCCATCGTATTGTCCACCAATTTCAGTCTTTCCAATGTCACCATGTATCAGTTTGATATTGATGGGAAACTGACCAATTATGGTTTGCCGTTCGGTTTCAAGGGAAGTGGCAACTATTGCCTGTTCGGTCCGCAGGGGCTGCACGTTACTGAAGGTGGAATAATCTATATCGCTGATTCCATGAATAAACGGATTTCCAAATGGCAGATCCTGCAGACTGGCCAGGTCGTCTTCCTGAGCACTTTTAGCTGGGAGGACAAGGGTAAACCAAATAAGCGTTTTATGCCAACTGATGTATCGGTTGATGCTGCCGGTAGAGTCTTTGTTGCCGACCAGCTGGGCAATTGTATTAGGGTCTTTGACAAGGAAGACCGGCCGATGTGGAGTTATGGCAAAGAAGGATATTGTACAAAAGATCCTTCAGTTCAGTATGAAAACTTTATGCTGCCGGCAAGCCTGTGTGTTGACGGTGACAAGCTGGTGGTGAATGACCTGGTCAACCGAGTGCTTAAAGTCTTCACCATATGTGAGGATACATTGGAGTACTATGCAGCAAAAACACTGTTCCGTGATCCCCCAGGAAGCGGCGGCATCTGGATGCCTTTTTTGATTTGGGCACACAAGGGAACGATATATGTGCCGGATTGCGCATACAACCTGGTGAACTTATTCGAGTACGACTAGTGTCTCGCCAATGACGCGATCCTCGGATGGTTATTTTACCTTGCCGTTCTTTTTCAGTTCATTATAGGTATTTTCAAGCCGATCAAGTACGGTCCTGGCATTGGGTGTTTTTTTAGATACGACAAAATAAGCATCCAGGCAGTTTATTGGGTTCTTTTGCAAATTTTCCACTGGATAGAATTGCAGGGCTTTCTCCACAGGCTGCTCATAGTCCAGCAGGTAACATTTATTGCCCGAATTGTTATTTCGCTCCAAAACCTTCAATGCGCTTTCGTGGGAGTCGACCTCGATAAAGTCGATTTCATTAACCGGATCTTTTAAGTAGGTAACCCAGTTGCCGTAACTGAAACCGCGCAACCCTATAATCATTTTCCGGTTCAGATCTTCTTTTTTTGAAATTGAAGGGACTTCTCCGAGAGTATAGGCGTTCAGGCAAATCTGTAAAAGGTTCGAATCTCCTGCGAAGGTATTATCTTCAAAACCCTCCAAGGTTTTCAGGCCGGCCCATAGGTCAATATCCCCTTTAATAAGGCTGTTTGCCATGCGTTTCACGGGTAGTGATTCTAATTCCAACTGATAACCAGCGGCCGGGACAACCTGGCGGGCCAGATCCACTAATAATCCCTGGGGAACACCGTTCGCATCAGTATAAAAAACAGGAGGGAATTCGATATAACCCATGCGTATGGTCTGGGACTCAGCAGCAAAAACATGATTCCGGCTTCCTTCAGGTAAAACAAATATCAGTATTGCCAGAATAAAACAGATAAAAAGGATCCGTCTGTCTTTCATATTTGACCCCGTAGTGGTATTAAAATGAAGATGAATTTCCCGGAACCATATCATTAAAATGATATAGAGTGCAATTCCTAATAAACCGACAGTAATAATTGGTAATTAAAACATGAAACGAAAAAACATAAGCCAGCAGCTGGTCCTGCTGCTGGTGATTCTGGGTTTGGGTTTTACCATCATTGCCGGGGTCATTGGTGTGTGGGTGAGTTATAGCCGGGAAATGGCTCAAATTGAAAAGCGGATACAACAGATCAAAACCAGTTATGTACCACCGCTGGCCCAAAGTCTTTGGGTGGAGGCTGATGAAATGCTCAAGGTTCAGCTTCAGGGCATTTTTGAGTTGCCTGATATGCAGTATGCTGCAATCGAAAGAGATGGTTCTCCTTATCTTCATTTAGGGAAAAAACTTGAAAAGAGTGACCACTCCTATTCTTTTCCGATTGTGTACACCCATGAATCCGGGAAGAACACAATTGAGATGGAGGTGGGGAAACTCAATATCCAGGTTGACCTTGATCAGGTATATGGCCGTCTTGGGAAAAATGTTCTTATTACCGTTCTCAATCAGGCATTTGTGTTGTTTTGTGTGGCGAGTTGCATGCTCTTTATCCTGCAAAAAATTATTGTAAGCCCTCTGAATATTTTAAGAGGGAGTGCAGAGAAGGTTAGCGCCGGAGACTATGACCACATCATTGACATCGGTCGGAGGGATGAATTTGGGGATCTGGCCCATAGCCTTGAATTTATGCGCAGCACCATCAAAGCAAAAATAAATGAGTTGCACCAGGCAAATGACAACCTGAATTCATTGAATCTGGAGTTGAAATCAGAAATTGAGGAAAGGAAAAAAATTGAGAACAATTTAAGGAAAGCGGAAGAGAAGTACAGAAAAATATATGAGAATGCGGTTGAAGGAATTTTTCAAACAAAACCGGATGGAACTTTGATTGGGGTGAATCCGACCATGGCCAAAATGTTTGGATATGATTCATCGGACATCATGAAAATGGCTGGTGTAAATATTCTAGATTATTATGTCTTCCCAGAAGACAGGGAAGAAATTGTGAAAGAAATCACCGAGAACGGCACCGCACTCAATTTCGAAACCCAGGTATTTAAGAAGAATAAAGAGAAATTTTGGGTATCTATATCGGCCCGATTAATCCAGGGCGAGAACAAAGAGCAGGATATGTTTGAAGGCATGGTGATGGACATCACTGCCAGGAAGGAAAGGGAAAAGGCGGAGAAAGAACGAAAGACTGCAGAAGCTGCGAATCAGGCCAAGAGTCGTTTTCTGGCCAACATGAGTCATGAAATCCGTACCCCCATGAATGCGATAATAGGCTTGACCGATCTTGCCTTGCGCACTGAGCTGACACTAAAGCAGGCAGATTATTTGAAAAAGATATCTTTATCAGCCAACGCATTATTGGGCATAATCAACGATATCTTGGATTTTTCTAAAATCGAGGCTGGAAAACTTGATTTGGAAAACATCACCTTCAGCCTTAACGAAGTGCTGGAAAACCTGGCCTCTCTCATCACTCTTAAAACCGAAGAAAAAGGTCTGGAACTGATCTTTGACATGCAAAAGGACCTGCCTTTGAATCTGATCGGGGACCCACTCCGATTAGGGCAGGTGCTTGTTAATCTGGCGAACAACGCCGTGAAATTCACTAAAAAAGGACACATTATAATTAAAATCACAGCGAGTGCAGGGACTCCGGAGAGTACGGAATCCCAAGCGAAGCTTCTTTTTTCCGTAACCGATTCCGGCATAGGTATGACACCGGAGCAGATGGCAAAGCTATTTACATCGTTTTCCCAGGCGGATACCTCCACTACCAGGAAATTCGGCGGTACCGGGCTTGGCCTTTCTATTTCCAAACGGTTGGTGGAACTGATGGGAGGTGAAATCGGTGTAGAAAGTAAGGAGGGGTACGGCAGTACATTCTGGTTTACAGCAACATTTGGCCTCCAGCATGAACAACCTCAGGAGAGCCAGTTAATCAAAAGCCATTTTTCAGGCATGAGAGTTTTGGTTGTGGATGATAACGCCACATCAAGGGAAATCATTGTTAATGCCTTGAAAGACTTTTCCTTTGCGCCAGAAGAGGCGGTTTCCGGTGCCAATGCTTTGGAAATGATTGAAAATGATTTGAGCAATGCTCCGTATAAATTAATTCTCATGGATTGGCATATGCCCGGTATGGATGGCGTTGAAACAGCGATACGGATTAAGAATCTTTCCAGTCTAGCTGAAAAACCTCATATCATAATGTTGACAGCTTTTGGACGGGAGGAAGTTCGCCGACGCGCAGAATCCGCAGGGATTGATGGCTTTTTGGTAAAACCGGTTAACCGTTCCATTCTGTTTGATTCCATCATAAATGTGTTGGCAGGAGATGTCAGCGGCAAGGTTACACTTGAGAAAAGAATCTTACAACCCCATGCAGAAAGTGATTTTTTTAGAGATGTCGTTGTATTACTGGCGGAAGACAATGAAATTAACCAGCAGGTGGCTGTGGAATTGCTGGAAACAGCAGGGATTCAAGTGGAGGTCGTGTCAAATGGCCGCCTGGCGGTGGCAGCGATTTGCCAGGAAGATGCTTTTGACAAGTACGATTTGGTGCTCATGGATATCCAGATGCCGGAGATGGACGGATTCACTGCCACCAGGATGATTCGGGAATATGAAAAACTACATGGTTCTAAATCCATCCCTATCATTGCGATGACAGCTCATGCTCTACCCGAAGAAAAAGAAAGATGTAAGGCAGAAGGAATGGACGATCATATCAGCAAACCGATCGATCCCCGACTACTGTTTTCTACAATTAAATGCTGGCTTGCTCCGGAAAAGGTCTCCGGTGCCATCGATGACCCAGGTCGGAAAAGCAGGAAAATTCAAGCAGACGAAGACCCAAAGGTGCTTTCTGGAGAACCTGCGGACGATCTTCCCAGTGCATTGCCAGGTGTGGATCTTTCTGCCGGACTAGAGCGAATGGCAGGAAACCGGCAACTTTATGCCCAGATTTTAGAAAAATTTGGCAGCAAATACCGCGACCTGCCTGGGCAGATCCTTCATGCCATCAATACAGGTAATTCCCAACAGGCTATGGAGCTCACTCATAAACTCAAGGGAATTGCCGGTAACATTGGAGCCCAACAGGTTTTTGAGGCCTTTGAACAGTTGGAAACCGCCCTGAAGAAAAACCAACAAGATGACTATCAAAAACTGTATCGGAACGCCAATGAGCAGATCTGTTCTGTGTTTTCAGCCATTGACGAATGGATGGAAAATCTGAGAACATTAAGGCAGGCTGCGGAGAAGGTAAGTGAACCGGAGGTATTACAAGGTGTTGCTTTGGATATGAAAAGTGTCCGGCAAGCCGTTGAGGACCTGAAAACCAAATTAAATGATTATAATATTGAAGCCTCGGAAATATTAACACGCCTGGAAAAGCTGACCATGGGACAGCATCGTCAAGAAATTAATGAAATCCGTGAGTTGGTTGATGATCTTGAATTTGAGCAGGCAATGGATAAATTGAATGCCTTATCTGAAATTTGGACTTGAGGCGAACGAGTGTAATTGATGGATAAGGAATAATATGAGTCAGAAACAGAAAATTCTCATTGTAGATGATGCAACGGAAAATATAAAAATGCTCACCAATTTATTGCGGGATGAGTTTACGATTTTTTTTGCCAAAAACGGAAAAACGGCTCTGAAGCTGGCCAAATCCAAACAACCTGATCTTATTCTGCTGGATATTGTAATGCCTGAAATGGATGGATTTGAGGTTTGCCGATCTTTGCAGGAAGATACGGAAACAGTTGGAATTCCAGTAATATTTGTTTCTGCCAAAGGTGAGGAAGGAGATGAGACGAAGGGTTTTGAAGCCGGTGCAGTTGACTACATCATCAAGCCGATCAGTCCACCCATTGTGAAAGCCAGGGTGAAAACCCACTTGAGACTGCGGGAAGCGGTTGCCGAATTAAAGCGCCTGAATCGGCTGGCTATGGATGCAAACCCAATGACGGGACTACCCGGAAACACAGTGGTGACAGAACACATCAGCAGCGGCCTGGAAAACAAGGAAAACCTTTGTGTCATTTATGCGGACTTGGATAATTTCAAGGCCTATAATGATAAATACGGGTTTGCCATGGGAGATAATATTATCCTATTTACAGCTCAAATGCTCAAAGATGCATTAGCCGCGGAAAAGCTGGAGGACGGTTTCATCGGTCACATCGGTGGTGATGATTTTGTGGTGGTTGTACCTTCAGATAAAGCTGAGGCACTGGCAGCCCGTGTGATAAAAGAATTTGACGAAGGCGTAAGTCGTTTTTACAATGAAGAGGATTTGGCTATGGAATGCATCTCTGCCCAAAACAGGCAGGGGATAATTCAGACCTTTCCTTTAATGAGCATTAGTTTAGCTGGAGTCGATTTAGCTCTGGGTGCTTATTCACGGTATCTCCAGGTTAATGATGCCTGCGCAGAAGGCAAAAAAGAAGCCAAGCGGATACCGGGTAGTACTTTTTTTCGAGACCGTCGTCATAAAGCATAAAGTCGTTGATTTGACTACCAAGTCATGATACCAATGGAGCCTACTCCCATATCCTTGGGAAAAGTGCCTTTAGTTGGATTATTTTTTTTGTTGAAAAAACAAAGAAATAATTTGGAAGGCACTCAATAATTTGGAGAGCATATGGCAGAGCAACCAAAAGATAAGCCTATCGTCATGATCGTGGATGATGTGGCGGAAAATTTGAAAATCCTCATTGAGCTTTTAAAGGATGAATATCAACTGATCCCTGTGAAAAGTGGGAAGACAGCCCTGGAAAAACTGGCCCGTGATCCTTTGCCAGATCTGGCTCTATTGGACATCGTCATGCCCGATATGGACGGCTATGAATTGTGTGCCAAACTCAAAGCCGGTTCAAGGACAAAGGATATTCCCGTGATTTTTATCACCGCCGTATCAGAGGCAATGGACGATGCTAAAGCCTTTGAGTTAGGTGCTGTGGACTATGTGCCCAAACCCTTTAATCCCCACACGGTAAAGGCTCGTGTTAACACCCACATTAAGCTCCATCGTACGCTCAAGGAACTCCAGGAAGCCCTGAAGGACATTCGAACCCTGAGCGGATTTATCCCTATCTGTGCATCCTGCAAAAAGATCCGTGACGATAAAGGATTCTGGAATCAGGTGGAGATTTATATTCAAGATCGATCCGACGCTCAGTTCAGTCATGGTATTTGTCCAGACTGCAGGGATGAGTTTTATCCAATGATTTCCAAAAAATAGATTGGCGCAGAAGAATTTACTGAATCAAATTTTTTTGGTGCAGTCATTGCTTACCCTCAAAGCTGAGCTCTTCAAAGACACGTTCTGCCCACCTCTGCTGTATCTCTGGGTCATAGAACAGAGAAGTCTCTTCATCAAAAGAGGTGTGCTCTGCAAGTGCCTTGTTTAAACCTTCCCGAGATATCCGTTTCGCCTCGGCATGCAGTTGATTTTTTACTTCCTGGAGGGTGTTGCCAATGGCGAGATATTCCATCATGTGATTCCTATAGTCACGATTGAGTTTGCGGGCAGTCAATTCCGTCAGGGCAAAATGGATCTGTTCATGTTGGAGTATATAGTTTCTATTCTCACTGGATATCTTTGGATTCCACCAGGAACAATCTGGATTGAAAACGGCTATAAAGGAAATGTTTGAAAACGTTCCGGTATATATTGTTTTTCCAGAAATGGTACCATTTGCGATCTGTATCTGCGAATCATGTGATGTCTGAATACTGATGCAGGATTGAGCCTGGATTGTATGGTTGAGCTGTTCGAATTTAGCAGGCAGAGAATCTGCACGAAAGTCTTCGACTCTGAGTTTGCGGTAGTTAAAACTGTTTGGTGTAGAAACCGTGCCATCTTCTGGAGAGAATTGTGGCCTGGCATATTCAGGTAAACGTGCGCAGGCTGAGAAAAATAGTATCAGCAGGGCCGCAAGGTAAAGAAGGAGTGGAAATTTGTTCATGATGCTCACTCGGTATATACTGTATTTGCCTAACGTTTATCCGGCGTCTTACCTTCAAGTGATAAACCAAATTCCTCATATCTGAAGGGTAGACGAGAATTCGTTAATACATGGTAGAAAAACTGAATTACCTATCAGATACTTATCTTATAACGTAGAAAAACGATAGTACAGTCATCATTACAGAGGACTTCAGAATATATTCAAATGGTGGTATCCCGCATTCTTGACATGCATCTTCAGGTGACTACGTTTTAGAGCAGATTGTATTCGGCAGGTAAAGAACGTCGAATTACATATAAACAAACAACCAGTGTTAGAAAAGATAAGGAGGTTTTACGATGAGTGATGATAAAAAAACACTTTGCGGTCATGTCGAAGATGAGCTTCATCTCAAAGATCCTCAGGCGTATATTAAACTGATTCAACCAGCCACTCATTACTGTCAGGGCTGCGGTCGTAGTGCTGCAAAGGCGGAAAATGTCTGCAAGCCGCAGAAGTTATAGTATCTTTTGTATGTTGATCCCTTGACCCATCAAAATTAGCGAGAGGGTTGAACACACTTTTATTCAGGTGGCCTTTTGGGATGCGTAGAAGCTCTTGAAAACTCAGTTGAGTGCCTGAAGGCCACCATTAATATACATCAGCAAAGAACACAACATCTTCAGAGATTGTGATTTTGTCTCAACCGGTATGTCATTTTAAAGTACGAATTGTACCTGGGAAAAGCTCAGGTTACGATAAATAACAAATGAAATTACAATATAGCTTTAATAGGACTCGGGTAGGTTCAGGAGGATAGCATGCTTGAAAAGAATAATTCATCTTCACCTAAAATCATTTCGATCAAGTGGGGCAAGATGGAGGTTGAGGAAATTGGTACGGCAAAAGACTTTAAGCTCTGGCCCGGCGGTGGTAGAAGCTGGAATTGGAGTGAGTTTGGTACAGGGCATTCCGCGGGTATTCAACCGGGTGACTGTGAAGAACTTCTTCAACATGAATGCAGCGTCGTGGTTTTGAGTCGTGGAATGCTAAAACGCCTTAAAATTGCTAAGGAAACCCTCGATTACCTGAACAACAACAACGTAGAAATTATCACCGAAGAGACCAAAAAAGCCGTAAAAAGATATAACGACCTGGTCGCTCAGGGCAAGGCTGTAGGCGGTCTCTTTCACACGACGTGTTGAGACGTCAGAAAAGGTGTGTTGCTATTTTAAAACTTGGTAATGCATCATCACATAATTCTCCTCAAGAATTTCCGTAAAGAGCAGTTGCAGCTTAAGGTCAAGAGGTTCGGTGAACAGACGCAGACCCGACCCGAATACTCGAGGAGCAATGGTGATGATGATTTCATCAATACAATTTTTCATCGCAAAAAGGCTGTTGACTTGCGTTCCTCCGGCAAGGGCTACGCTGGTGTAACCTTCTTCTTCAAGATCAAGTAGAATCTTTTCGGGGGAATCATCGGTATAAATGAGATTGGGGTTATCGCTTATACGCTCTCTATTACGGGTGAGGACAATGTTTTTTCTTCCGGGGAGAGGTCTGCCTATGGTGTCATAGGTTTTCGAACCCATGATCAGCACGCCAGCTTCCTTGGTGAGTTTCATGAACATCTTTTTATCAGCACTTCCTGTCCAGTCGACAAACTCATTGGAATTTCTGCTGATAACCCCATCTACGGTTTCAGCCATTATCAATATTACTTTCATGTATAGGTAAATCTCCAGGTGGGACGCAAATAATTCAATCAGTCGGGTTGTGGCCAGACACTATTTTTACGTTCTTCAACTGCATAGCAGAACATATTCCACTCAAACACTTTGTGAGAAATAGGGCAGCGCAGGGTGACAGTATGTTCGCCAACGGCGGCAATTTCCCAATCACCCGCACGACGGCTGTTTTCGATACGTATTTTTTGGCCCACCGTAAAAGGGTAAGGTTTAAAGACAGTTACATTATGGGACATACTCTTCATCTCCAACTTCCAATGGACGGTTGATTACGAAATGGAAACACTTGGCGTATACGTTAAGACGAAACCCTCATGTGCGCCATAATGACATGAATGAATCGTTCTATCTACGAAAAAAAAGGTCAGTTCAGCTTGGACATTTAGCGTGCCTGTCAGGTTGATGAATACGACATTAACTCCGATATCTCATTAAAAGTAATATGATGCCTCGGCCATGGACTCGGCAAACAGCTAAAAATTTGCCTTAAGCCTGAAGGAAGAGAAGAATACATGATGGTTGATGGAGGTGAATACAGGGAAGTAATCACCGAATAACTGTTTATAATGACAGGAGATCTGCAATTTCTTCTTTGGTGAGTAGAGCATTTGTTTTTCGCTGTCTTCTATCAGCGATCTGCCTACGTTCCCCTTTTCGCCTGTCTACACCAAGACGGGCATTGGTGAGTGACCGCAACCAGAGACGTATGTTCTTTTTCCTTGTATTTACGCCGTTGCGAAAGTCATGACGTCTCTCTGAAGCCACACGTCGGTCACCGCCCAAGCGTCGGTCACCGCCTTTGCGTCGTTCGACGAATTTTTTCTCTGCGCTGTCTTTAGAGTCAGTCATGGTTCTGGCCAAAGTAAAAAGTATTGTCGGGTCAACAGTTTCAAGATTGTAATTTAACAGTTTTGTAGAATAGTTCAAGAGAAATCACTTAAATATCACTGTAACTCAGTAACATAAGCCTATTTCAAGTATAATCATTCGTTTCGGCGGGGTCCATATGGGAACGGTGGTTACCTAATGGTAATCGGATGGATCATATTGTGAGAATTGATAAGGCCGTCAGCGAATATTGATTTACAGAGCCTCTTGCAAAAGGGCTCTTAAAGACAAAAATTTCTATGATTGTCTGCTTTACGGATGGCGTAATCAGGTAAAAACTCGGAAATTGCAGGAGAAAGTGGGGCTGACGTAGAGGAAAAACAGTTCACCACCTGAGTCGTTCAGGGGGAAAGATACTTGGGTAATCGCAGTCCCCCTGTGTTTTGATTCGTGCTCAGGATTGCGCGAGATTATAAAATGCTGTCAGGTCCGGTTGAAGGGAAATCATTTTTATTTAAAAGCTGATCCTTTCGAGCCTGAAATTCTTCAACATAACGGCGTAATACATCCCGGTCTCCGGCTTCAACCCTGTCGAACTCTATACCCGATTGAAATCTGTTATCCGAGGGTTCCGAATGAACCGGTGTACCGGCAATATCGATAAGATTATCTTCTATTCCCAGAGTGATAACGAGTGTTATATCAAGGGGTATTTGCTCAACTGTTTCCATTTTGATGCCGTTAATACTGACATCGATAGTGCGGGCCATTGAGTACCCACATTCATTGCCATCTTTGTCAATTATTACATAATCAAGCAGGTGGAGAGTGTCGAGTCTTATAAATTTCCGTTTCTCGGCAGGTGTCATGATGTATTCCCCTGTGTAGTGCTTCATTAATAATATCTAAATGTTCTGCCATGGGCAGCCTGATGAAGGATCATCACGCGATGATAACAAATCTTTGACCTTTTATGTTGATATCATATCATCATTAGGGCATTGATTTGTAGGAAAAAATAAAAAAAATTCAGTCGCAAAGTTGAATTTTTTTTGAATAATTGACGAGAGGGTATCAATAGACTTTCATTTTTGACCATTTCTGCTACAGTGTCAAAGGTTTTTTTTAAACATTTAGTATGGATAGTGTGCTTAAAAGCTAAAAAAGCAATGATGATTTCGAAAAAAATTCAAATATGGCTGTTTCTTTTTTGTTTTGCAAACAGTTCATCGGCGGCATATGCCGAAACGGCCACTCTTGATGAGGCAATGGCCAAATTTCTCATATGCTATCCAGTTGAACTGGTTTTGCGTAATCAGCAGGAACATTCAATCAGTAAAAGAGAGGTTTGTCTCGCCACTATTTATCATGAAACAGGAGCTCAACCACTCTGGGTAACCCCTCAGGGCCCAGGCCAGAAGGCGTCTGTCATATTGAAATATTTAAACAATGCCGAACAGGAGGGGCTTAGACCGGAAGATTATGATGTTGCGCAAATCAAAGCACTCTGGCGTGATTCCTCCTTCGAATCCCTTGCCAGATTAGATACATTATTGACTTTCAGTGCAGTGAAATATGTTCATGACGTCAGTCATGGCCAGATAGAAGCGTACGCAGCTGACCCTGAGCTCTTTGCCGAAGCTGGCAGGCAGCGCTTTGATCCTGTGGGTATTATCACTATGTTGAGAGCAGCAGAGGATCTCGACGGTTTTTTACGGGAACTGCCTCCAAAAAACATTCATTATCAGGCCTTAAAAACCGCTTTGAATGTGTATAAATATCTTGCTGAGACGGAAACGTGGGATATGATTAAAAAAGGTAAAACCATCCGTCCAGGTGAACAGGATAGCCGTATTCCCATGATCCGGGCACGACTTTCAGTTCTTGCTGGAATTTATACCGACACCAGCCCGGACATAACCTATGATGAAGATCTTGAGCTGAAAGTATCGCTTTTCCAAGAGCTCCATGGGCTGAAAGAGGATGGCCTTATTGGCCGTAACACCATAGCTGCCCTCAATGTAACACCAGCCCAACGAATCGAACAGATACGAATTAATATGGCCCGCTGGCGCTGGCAGGATCACGATTTTGGTGATGAATATGTCCTTGTCAATATAGCCAACTTCAGTCTTCACGCCTATCGGGACGGTGAGTTGCGCTTAAACCTGCCAGTCATTGTCGGCCAGTCTCAGAATCAGACCCCTGTTTTTTCAGATCGTATTAAATATATTGAAATCAATCCTTTCTGGAATATACCGACAAGCATAGCTGTCAAGGAAGAGTTGCCGGAACTGCAGAAGAATCCCCAATATCTTGTGGAGAAAAATGTTCGCTTGTTTTCAAGCTGGCAGGAAGATGCAGTTGAGCTTGATTCAACAGTGATCGACTGGACTCAGGTAACTCCCGGGCAAATGGCCGGCTATAAACTCCGGCAGGAGCCTGGGCCGACGAATGCTCTTGGTCAGATTAAGTTTGTATTTCCAAATCATTACGCTGTTTATCTCCACGATACACCTGCTAAAAATCTATTTTCAGAGAACAGACGATCGTTCAGCCACGGCTGTATTCGGGTATCTTCACCTGAGCAGCTGGCATTATTCTTGCTTAAGAGAAATGACAGTAATTGGAATGAAACCAAAATCAGAGAACTACTTGACGAAAGGACGAGAAAAATACTGCAAATACGGCCACCTATGCCTGTGCACTTGACCTATCAGACCGCCTGGGTTGACAAAAGCGGCAGAATTCATTTTAATGATGACGTTTATGCCAGGGATATGAAATTGCAAAAAGCATTATTTATGTAATGAATACAAAAAATTATTCTACTGGAGAAACCATCGGCAAGGGAAAAGCGGCAATTATGAACAGACGCTCATTTCTGATATCTTCCTTATGCGTTACCGCAGGGCTCATGTTGCCAACTGGTGCTTTGGCAACAATAATGAAACCACGACAGTTGTGTTTTTATCACACTCACACTGGTGAACAAATAGAAATTGAATATACTCCCGGGAAATATCATGCTCCGGTGCGCCATGCCCTTGAAGATTTCCTTCGTGATTTTAGAACTGGCGAAAAACATTCACTTGATCCACATCTCTTTGATAGTCTTTGTGCTATTCAGGACTGCTGTGGCAGGCAAGCATCATTTGAGGTGATTTCAGGATATCGATCACCTAAAACCAATGCCTATCTACGCAAGAACAGTTCTGGGGTGGCGAAAAAGAGTCTCCATATGCAAGGTCGGGCAATCGATATTCGAATCTCAGGGATGCCCACAAATATGTTGCGGGACCTGGCGATGCAACTCCATAATGGTGGAGTGGGCTATTATCCCAAGTCTGATTTTGTCCATATTGATACAGGAAGAAAGAGAAACTGGTAGTTTCTATCCTGCCTTTAATACCCCCTCATCTCCTGATTATTACTGCAAAGTGATAACCAGGTGATCTCTAGACATCATACTGTGCGGCAATAGCCCGGGCTTCCTGGTGAATACGCTCACGAAGATCGTCAGGTGCTATAACCTGGGCCATAGAACCATGCTGTAGAATTTTCATGAAAAGTTCACGGTCATCGTTCACGGGTAAGTGCATGAGGATTCCTCCCTCAACCTCCTCAATACGCTGATCTCGATGCCAGCGTTGGTGGCGCACCAGTTCTGCAGCGGTTGAGGTAAAGAGGATGGTCGCATTAAACAACACCTCTCCCTTAAAAATACCGAAGGCGGAGTTGAGATAGGCGCTGTAATTGTCATCACTCTGGCGTTTAAAAGTTTCTCTGCCAGGCAGCGCTTTAAGAATACGGGCAATATGGAAGAGCCGCATGTCCCGGCGTAATCTGCAAAAGGCGAGGAGGTACCAGCGGCCTTGGTAGCTCACCAGCCGTAACGGTTCAAGAACTCGTTCGCTCTCTGCAGCCTGGGCTGATCTGTAACGAATATTCAGAGTCTTTCTGGTAACCGTTGCCTCAATTATAGCCTCAAATATAGCGGGCTGAATTGATTCGACTTCTACCCATTCGCAGTGAATGGCATCCACCAGTTTGGAGTATTCCGGAAAAACCAGCTCGGATAGTCTTTTCTCAAGTGATCTGACCTCATCCAGAGAACCCAGGCCTGCTTCGTCGGCAATCTTACTCAACATCCCGAGGAGAAATAGAATTTTTGGACTTTCCTCAAAAGGTAGCCCAAAACCATCCTGGGTATAGTAAAAACCGTTTTTAAGTTGATCGAAGGCTATGGGAGCAAGCAGGCGCTCACGCAGGTAGGCAATATCACGTCGCGCGGTTGCAGGTGAGATTTCAAACTGGCTGACGAGAGAGGTGGCGTTGGGGTAGCGACTGTTTTTGAGTTCCTCGTGGAAATAATAGATACGTTCAAGAAGACTCATCTCTGCTAAATGAATAGATATTATTTAGGAACTCGGCGATGTTTCACGGGCAGAATTTTAAGCTGTTCGCGATATTTGGCCACGGTCCGACGGGCAATTTGTATATCGAACTCGGTGGAGAGCTTCTGGGAAATTGCATTGTCACTTAAAGGTTTATGCTTGTCCTCATCCTGAATCATTGATTTGATCCGCGCCCGGATGGATTCGGCAGCAAAAGCATCGCCGCCCTCGCGTGGTATCGCTGTGGAGAAAAAGTATTTTAGCTCGTAAATGCCCTGAGGGGTGTGTGCATATTTATTTGAGGTAACCCGGCTGATGGTGGATTCATGCATCTCAATATCCTCGGCGACATCTCTTAAGATCAGTGGCTTAAGATACTTGGGACCCTTCTCGAAAAAGTCGTACTGGAAGCGGAGCAGACTCTCCATCACCTTATAGATGGTTTTCTGACGTTGGTGTATTGACTTAATAAACCACTCGGCACTTTTGAGCTTTTCGGAAATATAATTTTTCGAGTCTTTTTGCAGAGCCTCGCCTGAGTCTAAAAGATCTTGATAATATGAAGAAAGTTTGATTTTGGGCAGATCATCATCGTTGAGCCGGACAATGTACTCACCGTCAATTTTACGCACATACACATCGGGAACAATGTAGTTGGTATTATCCTGAGAGTAAGGCAAGCCGGGAAAAGGTGTCAGTTCTGTGGTTATGTAGGTAATGGCGCGCAGTATTTCACTCCGCTTGTGTCCGGTTGCCTTAACGAGCTCTTTGTAATTCTTGGTTTCCAAAAGAGAAAGATGATTGCGAACGATTTCTGCAGCCAGGGAGTTCTCCATGCCCTTTCTTTCCAGCTGGAGATAAAGCGATTCACTTATATTTCTTGCTGCAATTCCAGGTGGATCGAGATCCTGGATGAGCTCGATAACATATTCAATTTCATCTATGTCCGAGTTGGTTTGGGCCTGGATCTCGTCAACATCAACCTCCAGAAAACCATAACGGTTCAAGTTGCCGATGATAAAGAGAGCAACATCCCACTCCGATGAGTCCAGATCACTGTGGGCCAACTGCCAATTCAGATAGGAATCAAGTCCCGGTTTTTGCCAGATAAAGTCAAATTGGGACGGAGCATCAGCCGGAGGTGTTTCCTTGGAAAAAGAGAAATTGCTGTCAAAGTTATTGGCATAATCGGCCCAGTTTGTCTCAGCCAGATCATTGTCGACCGAGACTCGTTCTGTTACGTCGGACTCCCGTCCAGGATCTGTAGATTCGAAGGTCGAGGAGAGTCCATGGGCAAGCTCGCCTGCGTCAAAGGAGCCAAGATCTTCTTCCAGCGCAGGATTTTGTTCAATTTCTGCACGAAGGGCAGCGGTCAGCTCAAGCCTGTTAAGCTGGAGAAGCTTAATTGCCTGACGCAGCTGCGGCGTCATCACCAATTTTTGGGCCAGCTTGAGTTGTTGTCTGAGTTCCAGAGCCATATTGTCAGTTATTACATGCTAAAATTTTCGCCCAAATACATCTTGCGGGCGACTTCGCTCTCAATAATATCAGCGGCGACACCGCTTGTCAAAATGTGACCTGCATTCATTATATAGGCAAAGTCACAGACTTGTAAGGTTTCCCGAACGTTATGGTCGGAAATAAGTATGCCAAGTCCTTTTTCTTTAAGATTTCGGATAATCTTCTGCAATTCACTCACAGCCAGGGGGTCGATTCCTGCAAATGGTTCGTCCAGCAGAATAAACTGCGGTCTTGTTGCCAGGGCACGCATTATTTCAACTCTGCGTCGTTCCCCTCCTGAGAGTGCGTGTCCCTTATTGTGCCTCAGGTACTCGATTTTTAGCTCTGCCATCAGCTCCTCAATCCTACTGTCTATTTCGTTTTTGGCAAGACCCAGAGGTTCAAGGATGATTCGGACATTTTCTTCAACAGTCAATTTTTTAAAAACCGAAGGCTCCTGGGCAAGATAGGAGATACCCTTCAGGGCTCGCTTGTGTATGGGTAGATTGGTTATCGCCTCACCGTCGAGGAGGATATTTCCCGCATCGGGGCGAATAAATCCGGCAATTGAGTAAAACGATGTGGTCTTACCCGCACCATTAGGTCCAAGGAGACCGACGACAACCCCGGTTTTCACCTGGATACTTACACCGTCGACAACGGTCCTGCTGCCATACTTTTTTCTAATCTCTTTGGTTTCCAGAAGGGACAATCTGCTACTCTCCTCGATTCTTCGATTTGGACTATTCCAAAATGGTCATATTGACCCGGCCGGGTTTCTTCTGATCAGCCGTTTTGCCGCCGGTGGTCGCCTTTGCCCCGAGCACTTCGGATTTCCCTGAATCAAGATAGTAGTTGATTCGCTCGCCTTCAACCATGTTTTGACCTTTATAGGCCTTGGCGTTACCAATGAGCTGGACGAGGTTTTCTTTCGAGAAATAATGCATGACCTCTGATGTGCCCAGCCAATCCTTGCTGGTAACCTCTACCTTGCCTTTGCAGACAATTTTTTTAACCTGCTGAGCATCTTTGCTCTGCCCTGATGTCAGCTCGTCTTTGATATAATAAATCGTCATTTCATCGGCACGAATGCGGATCTCTCCCTGCTTCGCGTCAACATTGCCTGTAAAGGTGACCGCATGGGATTTGCTCATCGCTGTCATCTGGTCAGCTTCTATCTGAATGGGCTGGTCAAGTGCCATACCCATGCCGCTGCCAAGCAACAGCAGAATGGCTGCTATGATAGCGATACGGCTGAATTTTTCAGATGCCTGACGGGTTTTCATTTCATAATCTCCAGGGTGAAGGTCAGCAAGCAATGCAATTACCGAGCCTGTTATACCTTAATCGTTTTTTCTTGTAAAGGAAAGGGATGTTTATTGCCTGGGAAAGAGTCCTTTACTATTACTAGTCGAATAAGTAGAATGCAACAGTATAGTTCTATTTTTTCTATTCTGTAAATGATTGATTTTTCATCGGTAGTTTAAGTCTTCCCGGCAAAGGAAATGGATCGGTCAGGGCAGATGAGAGCGGTGTTGATTTGGCCGTATTGTAGTGATGAGTAGTATCAAAAAAATTGTAATATTTTTCTAATTTATTAAAAGGAAGAGCAACAAAATGCAGGCAAGTATCGAAAGGGCCAAGGTCCTCATAGAATCCCTTCCCTATATGCAGGAATTCAGGCATAAAACCGTGGTTATTAAATATGGCGGTCATGCCATGGTGGATGAGCAGCTAAAAAAACAATTTGCTCTTGATGTTATCCTGCTAAAGCATATCGGTATCAATCCGGTCATTGTTCATGGTGGCGGACCGCAAATTAACTCCTTCCTGAACCGTCTTAACATTAAGGCCAGTTATGTTCAGGGGATGCGGGTCACGGACGGTGAGACCATGGATGTTGTCGAAATGGTTCTTGTCGGCAAGGTTAATAAAGAAATTGTCGGGTTGATCAACCACTGCGGCGGCAAGGCCGTTGGTCTTTCCGGTCGTGACGGCGATCTGGTCTGTGCCCGTCAGCTCAAGATGAATAAGGCTGTGGCCGATAATGCTCCACCGGAGCTTATAGATCTTGGTCGTGTTGGTCAGGTCACCAAAATTAATCCAAGCGTGCTAACTGGACTTGAACGCGAAGAATTCATCCCGGTAATCGCTCCTGTTGGGGTGGGTGAAGATGGTCAGGCATTTAATATCAATGCCGATCTTGTCGCCAGCGCAATAGCAGGGGAACTCAAAGCGGAAAAATTGATCCTCCTTACCGATGTCAACGGCGTCCAGGATCAGCAGGGCAAATTGTTGACCACCATTAAACAGGATCAGCTCGAAGATCTTATCGGCAATGGCACCATAGCGGGTGGCATGATTCCCAAGGTCCGCTGCTGCGGTACCGCACTGGCCAGCGGTGTGGGGAAAACACATATTCTAGATGGTCGCGTGGAGCATGCAATATTGCTGGAATTGTTTACCCGGGAAGGGGTGGGAACTCAAATAATCGAATAAAGACATGGCATTGCTGCCGTGGAAGAAAGCCACAAAAAAATATAGTGAAAAAAATGAGCGATATAAACAATATACAAACAAGAAATGATGCTGTTTTTGTGAATAATTATCTGCGATACCCCGTCGTTATCACCAAAGGTGAGGGATGCGTTCTCTATGGGGCCGATGATCGCAAATATCTTGATTTTCTCTCGGGAATTGCCGTTTGTGCTTTGGGACACTGCCATCCGAAGGTGACCGAGGCAATCTGTGCGCAGGCTGGGAAATTAGTCCACGTTTCCAACCTGTATTATACTGAACCGCAGACTGAATTGGCCGAACTGCTCGTTGCCAATTCTTTTGCAGACAAGGTCTTCATGTGCAACAGTGGTGCCGAGGCCAATGAAGCGGCGATTAAGCTGGCCCGGATCCATTCTGAGAAAGGCAAATACCAGATTCTAAGCCTTGACGGATCTTTCCATGGCCGGACGCTCGCCACAGTGGCGGCTACTGGACAGCCTAAATTCCATCAGGGTTTTGAGCCCTTGCCGGATGGTTTTGTTCACGTGCCCTTTGGTAATCTTGAAGAAATTGCCAGGCGGATTACCCCGGAAACCTGTGCCATTCTTTGTGAGCCCATTCAAGGGGAAAGCGGTGTTCGCCCCTTATCATATGAATATCTCAGAGGCCTGAGGGAACTTTGCGACAGTCACGGACTGCTTCTCATCTTTGACGAAGTGCAGACCGGTATTGGCCGAACCGGAACACTCTTTGCCTATGAGCAGGCAGGCGTTACCCCGGACATCATGACCCTCGCCAAAGCGCTTGCCAACGGTCTGCCCATCGGTGCAATGGTAACCACGAAAGAGCTGGCAGCTTCGCTGGTGCCGGGAACACACGCCTCGACCTTTGGCGGCAATCCTGTTGCTGCGGCTGCAGCTGTTGCCACCCTCACGATCATGCTTGAGGATGGCTTTCTTCTGGGTGTCCAGCAGCGCGGCAATTATCTGCAGGAGAGGCTCGGTGAACTTGCCAAACGTTTTCCTGCTCTACTTACGGAGGCTCGTGGAGCCGGCTTGCTTCAGGCCGTGGTTCTCTCGGAGAATGGTGTCGAATATGGAACCGCGATTGTCAAGACCATGTTTGAAAGGGGTTTTCTGATCAATTTTGCCGGTAATGTTGCTCTGCGCTTTGCTCCGCCTCTCATCGTCTCCGAGCAGGAAATAGACAGCATGATAAACGAACTGGCGCTTGTCCTTGAAGAATTATTGATATAACCGCAGAACTCACTGCCAAAATTGCAGAGAAAAAGATGTTCCCGGAGGTAAGATGCGGGCTGTCAACCGTCCCGAGGGTGTAATTCCTTTGCAAATGCGTACTTTTTCATGTAATTATGAAGTTTTTCTCTTGAGAAGAGCGAGCGCAGCCTTCGCATGAGTAGCAAATATACGGAAGACTGCCTTTCCGATCAGATTTACTGGTGCCAGATATGCCTAGACATTTACAGTCATTAGAAGAGTTTAACAAACAAGAACTGCTGAGCTTTCTCCATCGTGCTGCAGAATTGAAAAGCGAATTGAAGCAGGGGGTTTTGCAACGCCAGCTTGAAGGGAAGACAATAGGGCTTATTTTTGAAAAGCCTTCCACCCGAACGCGGGTCTCATTTGAGGCAGCAATGTATGGCCTTGGTGGTCAGGTTATTTTTCTTTCTGCCCGCGACACCCAGCTTGCCAGATCAGAGCCGCTGAAAGATATGGCCCGGGTAATGGCCCGCTATGTCAATGGGATGGTGGTCCGAACCTTTGGCCAGGATGTTGTCGAAGAGTTGGCTGAATACTCGAGTGTTCCTGTGATTAACGCACTCACCGATCTTCATCATCCCTGTCAGGTGTTAAGCGATATCATGACAGTCATTGAGAAGAAAAAGAGTCTGGAGAATCTTAAAATAGCTTGGATAGGTGATGGCAACAATATGGCCAACTCCTGGATTCAGGCAGCCTCGATTTTGGGTTTTGAACTGTCATTAGCATGCCCGGAAGGATTTGAACCGAACAAAGAGATCCTGGAGAGGGCCATGGCTGTTTCGTCAAAGCCGATAACCCTGCAGCAGGACCCGGAAAAGGCCATGGAGGGAGCAGATGTCGTTAATACTGATGTCTGGGCTTCCATGGGACAGGAAGATGAACTGCAAGACCGCTTGAAGCTCTTTGCTCCTTATCAATTAAACAATGAGCTTATGGCCAAAGCCCCTGCTGATGCAATTGTGCTCCACTGCCTTCCTGCCCACCGCGGTGAGGAGATCAGCGAAGAGGTTCTGGAGTCAGCACAGTGCGTTGTCTTTGATCAGGCTGAAAATAAAATGCATATGCATAAAGCTATTCTGGAGCTGCTTTTAAGCGAAAGCTTATAGCCTGCAGAGAGAACAGAAACACAATGGATAGTTGACGTGGATGGCTTTAAGGCGCTGTCGGTCGATTACTGTAATTACTAACGGGGGCAACCCCTACACAATATTTTGAGGAACAACATGAGCGTTGATAAAATTGTACTGGCATATTCCGGAGGTCTGGATACGTCGGTAATATTGAAATGGCTGGAGAAGGAATATGATTGCCCTGTTATCGCCTATTCTGCAGATATCGGCCAGGAGGAAGATTGGGAAGCTGTGCGCAAAAAGGGGCTTGCCACAGGAGCGGAAAAGGTCATCATTTCCGATCTGAAAAAAGAATTTGTTAAAGATTATATCTTCCCGGCCTTTCGGGCCAATGCAATCTATGAGGAATCCTATCTTCTTGGGACCTCAATTGCCAGGCCGTTGATCGCCAAAGAGCAGGTACGCATCGCTCATGCCGAAGGTGCCAATGCTGTAAGTCATGGTGCTACCGGCAAAGGCAATGACCAGGTTCGCTTTGAGCTCGCCTATATAGGTCTTGACCCGAACATTAAAATTATTGCTCCCTGGAGAACCTGGGATTTGAATTCGCGCCAGAAACTGGTGGAATTCGCCGAAGCCCATAATATTCCGATTCCGGTGACCAAAGCCAAACCATACAGCTGTGATGAGAATCTTCTTCATATCAGTAATGAGGGTGGGATTCTGGAAAATCCCTGGAATGAGCCGGAAGAAGCCATGTTTAAGATGACCGTTTCACCGCTGAACGCGCCAGATAAACCGACTTATTTGGAAATTGAATTTGCAGGCGGTGATCCCGTGGCCCTGGATGGTGAGAAGATGGAGCCGCTGACCCTGTTTACCAAGCTGAATAAGTTGGGAGGAGCCAACGGCATTGGCCGTCTGGATATGGTGGAAAACCGTTTTGTCGGCATGAAATCCCGCGGTGTTTATGAAACTCCCGGTGGTACAATTCTGCGCCGGGCACACCGTGATCTGGAGACCATCACCCTTGACCGCGAGGTTATGAAAATCCGTGATTCGCTGATTTCCCGCTATTCCGAGCTCATCTATAACGGTTTCTGGTTCGCTCCAGAGAGAGAGCTGCTCCAGAAGACCATGGATGAGACCCAGAAAACGGTAAACGGTACAGTCCGCCTCAAACTTTACAAAGGTAACTGTATACCGGTGGGAAGAAAATCAGACGTATCGCTTTATCAGGAAAGTTTTGCAACTTTTGAAGAGGATAATGTCTACGATCAGGGAGATGCAACCGGCTTTATCAGATTGAACGGTTTGCGTCTGCGAATTCAGGCATTACAAAAAAAATAATGAGCACTCCAAAAAATACATCCGAAGATTCTGCTCAGGTAACTGGGTCGAAAAAGTTGTGGGGAGGAAGGTTCGCCGAGGCTACGGCAAGTTCGGTCGAGGCCTTTACCGCATCCATTCACTATGATTCACGCCTCTATAAATATGACATTGCCGGCAGTAAAGCACATGCGGCAATGCTTCAGGAGCAGGGCATATTGAGCCTGGAAGAGCTGAATACCATTGTCGATGGCCTCAGTATCATTGAAGCGGAAATTGACCGGGGGGAGTTTGAATTCAAGCGCGAGCTCGAAGATGTTCATATGAATATCGAAAAGGCTCTGGTGGACAAAATTGGTCCGGCGGGTGCAAAACTGCACAGTGCCCGTAGCAGGAATGATCAGATTGCTCTTGATCTGAAAATGTACCTGCGCGATCAATGTGACCGTTTTGCCGACTTGCTCACCGAGATTCAAAAGGCAACGGTGTCTCTTTCCAGACAGTATCTTGGTGATATCATGCCTGGCTACACCCATTTGCAGAGGGCTCAGCCGGTGCTAATATCCCATCATATGCTGGCGTATTATGAGATGTTTGGAAGAGATCGGGAGCGCATTCTCGACTGTCGCAAGCGCATCAATCTTTCGCCTTTGGGTTGTGCTGCCCTTGCCGGTACAGGTCTGCCTATTAAGCGGGAGAGCACGGCTGAAAAGCTTGGATTTGCGGGAGTTACGGCTAATTCCATGGATACCTCCGGTGACCGGGATTTTGCCATCGAATTTGTCAGCTGTCTGGCGCTTATTCAGAACCATCTGTCACGTATTTCCGAAGAGCTGGTGCTCTGGTCCAGCCAGGAATTTTCCTTTGTGGAGATTGCCGATAAATTCTGCACCGGCTCATCAATCATGCCGCAGAAAAAGAATCCTGATATTCCTGAAATCATCCGTGGCAAAAGCGGTAGGGTAACAGGTAGTCTGATGACCTTGCTGACCCTGATGAAAGGCTTGCCGCTGACTTACAATCGTGATCTTCAGGAAGATAAGGAGCCGGTTTTCGATGCAATTGATACCGTTTCCGCCTGTCTCTCTATCATGGCGGAACTACTTGCCAATCTTAAGTTCAACACGATCCGAATGGACAAGGCCACGAGAACCGGCTTTATTACGGCAACGGATCTTGCTGACTACCTGGTAATGAAAAACGTGCCCTTTCGTCAGGCCCACGGCATCGTTGGCCGCGCCGTCGCGTTTTGTTTAGATAAGGGCTGTGAGCTGGGCGAGATGAGCATTGCCGAGTTGCAGCAGTTTTCCAAGGTAATCGAAGAGGACGTCTATAAAGTACTCTCGGTGGAGGGTTCGGTGAACAGCAGAATCTCCACAGGCGGGACTGCTATCGACAGAGTACGCGAAGCCTTAGGACTTGCCGAAAAGCAATTGGGAATTAATTGATGAGGATTTCATCGCCCTCAGCTATTACCGGAATATTTCTGTTGTCCGTATTTTTGTTGGCAGCAGGAGGCTGCGGCTACAAAACCGAGCCGGTGCCACCGCAATCCGTGGTTCCAGAGGCGATTAATGATCTACGCTATACCCTTGATGAGAATGGCGCCAGGCTGGTCTGGTCATATCCTCTACAAACCGTGGATGGACAGGATATAGTTGCAATCAGTTCCTTTGATCTGTATCGGGCCGAGATGCCTTTAGCCGATTTCTGCAGTGAGTGTCCTATTCCGTATAGTGAGCCGGTCGAAGTGCCTGGCGGTGTGGTCGAGAAGGAAAGCAGGAAAACGGTGGAGCATTATAGCGGTCTGCTGCGTTCGGGAAACAAGTATTTTTTTAAAGTGCGCTCAAGAACAAGCTGGTTTGCGGCAAGTCAGGATTCGAATATTGTCACCTTTGTGTATCATACCCCAGTGGCCCCACCGCAGCATGTTACAGCTTCGGTAAAAAATGCAGAGGTGAGGTTAAGCTGGGCACCAGTGCTTACGCTCACTGACGGCCGGGAAATTGATTTGCCGCTCAGCTATCAGGTATTGAGAAGTGATGACGGTGAGCAGTATGATGAAGTTGTCCATTTGCTGAAAACAACATCTTATATTGATACAGCAGTGGAAATTGGTAAGAGCTATTATTACAAGGTTCAGAGCAATCTTACTTTTCAGGATACCGTCATCGATGGCTCATTAAGTTCCCCGGTGACGGTTGAGATTGCTGATACGATTCCTCCTCCAGTGGTTACCGGAGTAACGGTAATATCGTCATCCCAAAACATCAGGGTGTTCTGGGACCGAGTTGCTGCAGAGGATCTGGCCGGTTACCGGATTTATCGCCGCGTTGCCGGCAATAAGAAGTTCATTAAGGTTGGCGAGGTGAGTGCCACGCAGACTATTTTCGTTGATGAAAAGGCTCCTGCCGCAACAAAACTTTACTATGCTGTCAGTGCCATCGATGGAAGCGGCAACGAGAGTAAAAGGTCAGAAGAAGCAACTTCGAGGCATTAATAACGTGCACATGTGCACCTCTTAGTGTTTGCCCTTAAATGCCGGGAGACAATATCAAATGGAACAGCTATTTCCCATACCATTTACCAAAATGAGCGGAACAGGTAACGATTTTGTGGTTATTGATCACCGTAATCGTTTTATTCCACCGGAGCTTCAGGCTGAGTTTACCCGAAAAGTCTGCAGAAGGATGTTCTCTGCAGGAGCAGACGGAGTCATGCTTATTGAAAATTCCGAAAAAGCTGATTTTCGCTGGCAGTTTTATAATTCCGACGGCTCTATTCCTGAAATGTGCGGCAATGGTGCCCGGTGTGCGGCTCGATATGCCTATCGCGCCGGAATTGCAGGTGAAAAAATGCGTTTCGAAACGGTTGCCGGTATAATTGAAGCAGAAATTTGTGCTGGAGAAGAGGTTTGTCTCCGTATGACTGAACCTTTTAATCTCAAAAATGATATAATTCTATTTATTGGAGGACAGGAACGGCAGGCTGACTTTATTAACACAGGGGTCCCTCACACCGTTATTTTTGTGGAGGAAGACAATGCGCCGGTGAAAGAGTGGGGGCGGGAAGTTCGTTTCCATCATGAGTTTGAACCGGACGGCACTAATGCCAATTTTGTTACTATTAAAGGAAAAAACGAGATTTTAGCACGAACCTATGAACGGGGGGTCGAAGATGAAACCAGAGCATGCGGCACGGGAGCCGTGGCTTCGGCAATCATCGCCTCAATCAAGAAGAAGTGTGAGTCTCCGGTCACGGTGATAACCTCCGGTGGAGACCGTTTGACCATAGCATTTGAATTGAAAGACGGTGGCGGTGTGGAGAATGTCTTGCTCACCGGCCCGGCACGAATTATCTATACAGGAGAACTAACAGCCGAGTCGCTGCTATAAGCATCGGCAGAATACGGACTGAGGAGTTTATTGAGGAGTGGTTATGAAAATGTATAAAGGTGCATTTACTGCAATTGTGACCCCGTTTAAAGACGGCAAGGTCGATGAGCAGGGATTTGTCGATCTGATAGAATTTCAAATAGAACAGGGTATCCATGGGCTTGTACCGTGCGGCACCACTGGAGAATCTGCAACTCTAAGTTTTGACGAGCACAAGCGGGTCATCGAACTGGCAGTAAAAACGGTTAATGGCCGTGTTCCTGTCATCGCCGGCACAGGGGCTAACAATACCCTTGAGGCCATCGAATTTAGTGAGAGCGCCAAAAAATCCGGCGCCGATGCGGTGCTTTCCGTAGCCCCTTATTACAATAAACCAAATCAGCAGGGTCTATACGAGCACTTCAAGACCATCGCCGAGACTGTGGATATTCCCATGTTTCTCTACAACGTTCCCGGCCGAACTGTGGTCAATATTTTACCGGAAACAGTGGCCAGACTGGCTGAGCTGAAAAATGTCATCGGTATTAAGGAAGCCTGCGGCAGCCTTGAACAGATAAGTGATGTAATTCGTTTCACTCCTGATGATTTTATCGTGCTCTCCGGAGACGATTTCACCTCGATGCCCACCATTTTTGTAGGTGGTCAAGGGGTAATTTCCGTGGTTTCCAATCTCAATCCCGGAGCTATGGCAAAGATGATGGACGCAGCTCTGGAAGGTGACATTGCTACGGCCCAGAAGATACACTACAGGCTTTTTCCTTTGATGAAGCTCATGTTCAAAAATCCGAGTCCTGCTCCTGCAAAGAAAGGATTGGAGCTCATGGGGAAAATTCAGGATGCTTCACCGCGTCTGCCGATAACTCCAGCTGATGAGGAAACCACTAAATTACTCAAGGAGACGCTAACGTCTTTGGAAATGCTATAAACATCAAGAATCATGATGCGATGAGCATTGGGGGACTGTTTAATCCGGGAGACAGACCGAAGTTTATGTCATCTGATTTTCATTGAACCGGATGACAATTAATGGATCTGTCTTCCACAGAAGAATCGAAGGAAAGAAATTATGATAAACATAATAGTTGCAGGTGCTGCGGGAAGAATGGGCCAGCGCATCGGAGCTATGGTGGCTGCGCACCCGGAACTCAATTATGCCGCAGGTTTTGAAGCTTCCGGCAGTCCGCATATCGGTAAAGATGCCGGAGAGGTTGCCGGTTTTGGCAAAAACGGTGTGATCATTGCAGAAGGTCTGGAGTCTGTTATCGATCAGGGCGATGTTATAATTGACTTTACCTTTCATCTGGCCACCATGGACTTTGCCCGCATTGCTGCGGAACACAATACCGCCATGGTTATTGGAACAACAGGTTTGCAGCCGGCCGAGCTTGACGAGTTGCACCAGCTCGCTTCCTCCTTTCCCTGCGTACAGGCACCAAATATGTCGATCTGCGTGAATGTGTTGTTCAAACTCGTTAAAAAGACAGCGGCTATTCTGGGTGATGACTACGACATCGAGATTGTCGAGGCTCATCATAAACATAAAAAGGATGCTCCCAGCGGTACTGCCCTTAAGCTCGGTGAAATGGCAGCACAAGGCGTCGGCCGGGATCTCGCAGATGTCGGAGTCTACGAAAGAAACGGTATCATCGGAGAACGCAGTAAGGGCGAGATCGGCATCCAGTCCATCAGAGCAGCAGATATTGTTGGCGAGCATACTGTCTATTTCGCCGGACCGGGTGAGCGCCTTGAGCTGGTTCATAAAGCTCATAGCCGTGATCATTTTGCCAAAGGGGCAACCAAAGCTGCTGCCTGGATCGTTGGTAAGAAGCCCGGTGTCTATTCAATGTTTGATGTTCTTGGTCTTGATGATCTATAGATCGGGAAAGAGAAAAAAATGCAAAACACAGTATTTATTGGACTTGGCTCCAACATTGGTGATGGGCTGAAAACGTTGACCCAGGCCTGGCAGGCCATTGGCGAGCAAGAAGGTGTTTCCACCCTGGAAATATCTTCGCCATATCTTTCAGAACCAGTGGGAATGGAAAGCGAAAACTGGTTTACCAATTGTGTCGGCAAGCTGGAAACGTCGTTGTCGGCTACCGAACTTCTCAGTGCTCTTCTGGCAGTTGAATCCGATTTTGGCCGAAAAAGGGACAAGGATAGTGAGGAATATCAGGATCGTACCCTTGATCTTGACATCATCTATTTTGGTCAAGTGGTGATGTACGGCGATGATTTAACTCTGCCCCATCCCTGTCTTGCCGACAGATTGTTCGTCCTTGAACCTCTTACTGAAGTGGCCGGAGATTTCCGCGATCCTCTTGATGGTAAGACTCCGGCAGAAAAGCTTGAGCAACTGCATCGCCAGATGGAAGATGGTCCTTCTGCCGGGCAGGAAATTCGCCGGATCGAATGGCCTAGGTAAGACGCCGGAATAATACATAAATTACCGGTAAGTATGTGCGGTAGTGCGCTTGATTCATAAAGAAGAAGCAAAAATATATTAAACTGGAGTCAAAATGAGTCCGATTAGACTTATTATAATAGGAATTCTCCTCTATATCGGCTACCTCCTCATTAAGGGCAGCGGTACGAAGAAAAAGGAAGATCCGACCTCAGAGTTTAACGACCCGGGAGAGGCCTCGGATGTCCTGGTCGAAGATCCGGTGTGTAAAAAGCTTGTTCCCAGACAACAGGCGGTGACCGCCAGGGATGGTGACGAGACAGTATATTTCTGCAGCAAGGAATGCTGCAATACGTTTGTTTCACAAAAAGGAGCTGAAAAATGAAGTTTTTTATTGATACGGCAAATCTTGATGATATCAAAAAAGGTGTGGAAATGGGTATGGTTGATGGTGTTACCACCAACCCGTCACTTGTAGCCAAGGAAGATAAGCCTTTTATCGAGATCCTCAAGGAGATCTGTCAGGTGGTTGATGGCCCGGTGAGTGCTGAAGTTGTCAGTCTTGATGCCGACGGCATGGTTGCAGAGGGACGGGAGCTTGCCAAAATCAGCGATAATATCGTCATCAAGGTCCCGATGATTGTTGAGGGTCTCAAGGCTACCAAGAGATTTGCCGCCGAGGGAATAAAGACCAATGTAACTCTGGTTTTCTCTTCCACCCAGGCCCTGCTGGCTGCAAAGGCAGGTGCCTCCTTTGTATCTCCTTTTGTCGGCCGTCTGGATGATATCAGTCTGCCTGGTATGGACCTTATTGCTGACATTATGCAGATTTATCAAAATTACGGCTACGAAAGCGAGGTTATTGTTGCCAGCGTTCGCAACCCTCTCCACGTGATGGATGCAGCACTTGTTGGTGCCGATATTGCCACCATCCCGCTCAAGGTTATTGAGCAACTCGCTAAACATCCTCTCACCGATCGTGGCATGGAACAGTTTCTGGCCGATTGGGAAAAGAGGAAGAAGTAACAGGCGGTTGCAGGCAAACGTCTCTTTGTATGAGAACTGAATGATTAAGGCTTACCACATCCTGCTCCTTACTGCGCTGCTTGTCTATCCGCAAGCCGTTCTGGCGACAATATATAAGTGTGTTGATAGTGACGGGCGAGCGAGGTTCACCGATACTCTGGAGTCAAAATTCTGTAGTCCGGTGAGCCTCAAGGGGCGAAGCGTCCACGTCGCCCCAGGCAGCGAAAGATCCAGCAGCATATATCTGGAAAAGCAGTCGACAAAATACGATCGTCTTATCCACTACTACGGAGTACGTTATAATATCGATCCCCATCTTATTCGTGCTGTTATCCGCACCGAATCAGCCTTTAATCCACAAGCTGTTTCCGAGAAAGGCGCCCAGGGACTCATGCAGCTGATGCCCGCCACCGCCAAAGAGCTCAAGGTTAGTAATCCATTTGACCCGGAAGAAAACATCAGCGGCGGCACCCGCTATCTCCGCTCCCTGCTCGACACCTTTCAGCAGGACCTGAGGCTTGCCCTGGCAGCCTATAACGCTGGTCCCACTATTGTTCGGAAAAGCTGGGCTGTACCGGAATTCCCCGAAACTGTCCAGTACGTTAAACGGGTCCTTAACTACTACCGCGAATATAAAAACGGCGCGGCCTGATAGTTCCTCCTTCATTATTCATCTCAATATACTTTCCTCGTCCTGCCGACCTTCCATTATTATGTGTATTTGCTGAAATGTATCGGTATCTGAAAAATTTCTGTTGTTTTTCTATATAGTCTTCTGGTAAAGCAGGAAGCCAAGCTACTGAAAAAACATAGTTTCATCGATGGCAATTTTTAATTATATGGTTAATCTTCGATAAGGTATGGAATCCATAGCTAGATCTCTGCAGTTCTTAGTCAATATTTCACATTCAAAATACTAGAATCGGTATTCCTGGCCAATGTGACAGGACTGTCGTTTGTTTAATATATGGAGGTCAGGGAAGTTTGCAGTATTCATCAATTTCACAACGGTTTGGCATGAGCAGTTTCATGTTCAGTCTCTTCATGGTCTTCTTTTTTGCTTCTGTGCAACTCTTGCAGGCAGAGAAGAGGGGAAGTGAGGTCGTCAGGACTATTTCAGGAAGTAAACCATTTTCTCACCAGACAGTTGTCGAACTGGCCAGGAAGCTGGCGAGCGAGCCGTATCAGGAGCCGGAAATAGCACCACGATCTCTGCAGCAGCTTGATTATTCTACGTATCGCAAGATCAATTACAGACAGAACGAGGCAATTTGGGGAAATTCCCAGACCAAGTTTAACATACAGCTCTTTGCACCGGGCTATCTGTATGAAAAGCTGGTTGATATTGATGTGGTGGAAAATGGTCGAACCGTACCCGTTGCGGTGACAGAATCATCATTCAGCGCGCCGGATAAAATTCTTGGTAAAATTCTCGCCCGGCTTGGCAAGTATGCAGGATTCAGGCTGCATTATCCCATCAATAATGACGATTATCGGGATGAGTTTATTGTCTTCCAGGGGGCGAGTTACTTTCGGGCCGTCTCCAGGGGGCAGCTTTACGGTATTTCTACCCGTGGTCTGTCAATTGACACCGGCCAGTCCACCGGAGAAGAATTTGCCCTGTTTAAACGGTTTTGGATAGAACGGCCGAGTATTGTCCAGAATGCTGTCGTGGTTCATGCGTTGCTCGACAGCAAGAGTGTCAGTGGTGCCTATCGCTTTGGCATATATCCCGGTTCACCGACCTGGGTTGATGTTGATGTCATTCTCTTTCCGCGCCGAGATCTGGACCACGTTGGCCTTGCTCCGATGACCTCAATGTTCATGCATGGCCCTCTTGATCCGGCGGATGGTCCCGACTATCGTCCGGCTGTCCACGATTCCGAGGCCTTGGCAATGGTCAGGGGCAATGGTGAGCGCCTTTGGAGACCTTTGCAGAATCCTCACGAACTGCAGATTAGCAGTTTCATTGACGAAAATCCTCAAGGTTTCGGTCTTATCCAGCGTCAGCGTGAATTCTCTCATTATCAGGATCTTGAGGCCAAATATCATCGGCGGCCCTCGGTTTGGGTAAAACCGCTTGGCGATTGGGGTAAAGGACATGTTGAGCTGCTCGAGATTCCATCGGATTCTGAAACCAATGATAATATTGTGGCCTACTGGCGTCCGGCGCAGGTGTTGAAAAAAGGAGAGCCGTTTTTATACTCCTATCGTCTTTCCTGGCCAAACGATGCGCCGCGACAGATCGGTAGTGCCCGTATCGTGCGCAGTGCCGGGGGAGAGAAACTGTTTGCTTCCAGCAGAGAAGTTGTGATTGATTTCAGTGAGATAGGCAGTGATGACATCGCCAATATCAGTATTGACAGCCATATCAGCATGGGACGAATTGTGGAAACACGAATCGAGGCCAATCCCTTTATAGAAGGTGCACGTGCATTTATCACTTTTGATCCCCAGGGCGCGGAAATGGCCGAGCTACGCATCCAGCTCAGGAAAAACTATCAGCCGGTCGCCGCAACCTGGCTTTATCGCTGGCAGAAGAAATAATAACGATTATGAAAACATCAATTTTCTCCACAAGCCGCATAAATGGAAGGTATAATCATCTTTTTGCAGAGCGCGCTCTGCCCGAGGAGATGCCTGTTGCCATGCCCCGTCATCTGGTTGATGAGCAGGGTGGTCCGTTAAAAAAAGGTCACGGCAGGTGGTTGTCAAGGCTTGGTACCTTGGGTGCACGCCTTTTTGTCCTGCTGGTCACTACAGCGCTTTCAAGCTATGGCGTTTCGGAAATGTACGGTGTTCTCAGTACCAACAGCACAACCTCTTTGCAGTGGCTGTTTCTGGTATTGTTCAGTATCAATTTTATCTGGATGGCCTTTGCCTTTGCCCAGGTATTCCTTGGCTTTCTTCTCTCACTCAAACCAAGGATCTTTTCTCCGCCAGAGGATGAGACCTCTTTTACAACGGCAATTTTATTACCAATCTATAACGAAGAACCATACCGGGTAAAAGCAGCGCTTGAGGCGATGCGCGAAGAGCTTCTGGCCATGGCTCCCGGTAAATTTGCATTCTTTCTGCTGAGCGATACCACGAATGAAGATCTGTGGATTGCTGAAGAACAGGCTTTTTTCGAAATCATCAACAAGGATATCTCAGGCTGTCCGGTCTATTACCGACGACGCAGCGACAATATCGAGCGCAAGGCGGGCAACATTGCCGACTGGGTACAGCGTTGGGGAGGCGGTTATGAGGCGATGATTGTCCTTGATGCTGACAGCATCATGAGCGGCTCTTCGCTGTTGTCTTTATCTCGTCGTCTTGCAGCTGCACCCGAAATCGGACTTATCCAGACACTGCCCACCATTGTCCGGGCCAAAACTCTCTATGGCAGGCTGCAACAGTTTGCCAATCAATGCTTTGGTCCGATTTACGCAGCGGGTCTGTCTGCCTGGCATGGCGCATCGTCAAATTTCTGGGGCCATAACGCCATTATCCGCACCAGCGCCTTTGCTGACTCCTGCTGTCTGCCCATACTGCCTGGACAGCCTCCTTTTGGCGGTCATGTTCTCAGTCACGATTTTATCGAAGCAGCCCTGATGCGCAGGGCTGGCTGGGGCGTGCGCTTTGATACCGATATTTCCAGTTCATTCGAGGAGGCTCCACCGTCGCTTACCGATGTTCTTATCAGGGATCGAAGATGGTGCCAGGGAAACCTGCAGCATAGCAAATTTCTTCGGGCAAAGGGCCTTGCTCTACCTACACGCCTTCATCTGCTTGCTGGTATTATGTCTTATCTCAGTGCGGTTTTCTGGCTGGCGCTGATCGTGGTCGGCCTTGCCATTGCGGTTCAGGCAACAGTAGTACGACCCGAATATTTTGCCAGACCTTCACTCTTTCCGACCTGGCCGGTATTTGATGCCGAAAGGGCACTGCGACTTTTTATGGTTTCCATGGCCATTGTCCTGGCTCCGAAACTCTTTGGTTGGACGGTGGCAATGCTCAAGGTACGTCGTTGTCTGCAGTTTGGCGGCCCAATTATGTTGACGATGAGCACCATTTTTGAAATCATTGCTTCAGCTCTCTATGCCCCAATTCTCATGGTCTCGCAATGTGCTGTGGTTATTTCGGTGTGGCGCGGTAGGGATGGAGGCTGGAAACCACAGTCCCGGGAAGATGGGACGCTTCCATGGTCAACGCTTTTTCGAGCGCATCATGGCACTACTTTATTGGGCGGGATCATAGCGATTATTGCCTATCTGCTAAGCCTCAAGCTGTTTTACTGGCTGCTGCCGATAACCGCTGGCCTGCTCCTCTCGATCCCGCTTTCCCGATTGAGCGGTAGTTCCAGATTTGCAGGTTTCCTCTCTTTCTTCGGAGTGCTCAGATCGCCTAATGAAAAAAAACCAGAACGGATTCTGGTCAAGTTGAAGGAAAATCTGGCCTCAATGCATTCATCATCATCCAGCCCAGCCCTGTATCGGTTGGTGGGGAATATTCCACTCTATGCCTGGCATATTGCCCAACTACCCATATCTAGACGATTGATACCAGAATTCCATGCTGACACTGTCACCGCAGAATGGAAGATGCGGCATGCAGAAGATTTGCAGAAACTTGAGGAGTGGCTTACTCCACAAGAAACCAAGGCTCTGCTGGCAAGAGCAGATTGTTTGGATTATATCCTGAAACTCAGCCAGAAAAACTAAGCAACAGATATATTTCACAAGCTGAAGCGGTCCGTCAACGAGAGAAATTATGTCTTTCGTAACCGCGTCGTGGGTTAAAGAATCCTCAAATTTTTCCGGCACGAGCAAGGAATCATCCTTGACTATAAAGCCGGTTGTATTGTATATACCACTTTTACGCCGGAGTGGTGAAACTGGTAGACGCACTGGACTCAAAATCCAGCGGGGGCAACTCCATGTCGGTTCGACTCCGACCTCCGGCACCATCAAATAATCCAGGAAGATCCTGTTAGATTCTTTTTAAGCCTCAAAACCTCTTGGTTTTGGGGCTTTTTTGTTGTCCTATGTTCAGGGTTGTCCAGCTGGGTCCTGGAAAATCTATTGCCATTTGTGTGTACGAGTGTGTATATTATAATTACAAAACGAACTGACAACAAAAAAATACACACAAATGGGCTGGGATGTCGAAACTTACTGCACTTCAGATTCGCAACATGAAAGAGCATGGCAGATTAGCAGATGGTGGCGGTCTTTGCTATGAAATCACAAAATCGGGACTAAAGCGATGGTTGTACAGGTACAGGTTGGATGGGAAGCAGCAGATGTATGTTATAGGGCATTATCCTGACCTCTCCTTAGCAGACGCTAGAATCCAGCATAAAGAGGTGAAACAGCTTGTTCAAGAAGGCAGGAATCCATCTCTCATCAGACGTAATGCAAAACAAGCCAATAGGAAAAGAGAAAAAGCTGAAAAAGATAGTAGGGCAAGATCATTCGAATATGTAGCTCTAGAGTGGATTGAGCAGCAAAAAGGTGGATGGAGTCATAATCATGCTGTTGCTGTACTTGGGACCCTAAAGAATGATGTTTTTAAGGCAATAGGAGATAAGCCTGTTGATTCGATTACACCACCAGAAGTCTTAAAAGTTCTGAGAAGGATAGAAAGTCGTGGGAGCTTGGAGATTGCGAGGAAGGTGCTACAACGTATGAACGCAGTTTTCCGCTATGCTGTTCAGACAGGGCTTGCCACATATAATCCTGCAGCAGACATGAAAGGTGTGTTAAAGGCAAAGTCGGTTGAACACATGCCAGCAGTTTTTAATGAAGAGCTTGGCAAACTCCTTTTGGACATATCTGTTTACACAAAAATTCATCTCACCACAAAACTTGCTTTACAGTTTACATCCCTCACAGCTTGCAGATCAGGAGAGGTTCGATATGCAGCTTGGTCGGAGATTAATCATGAGGAGGGTTTATGGGAAATTCCTGCAGAGCGAATGAAGATGCGTAGACCTCATATAGTTCCTTTGTCAAAACAGGCTGTTGCTGTTATTGAAAGAGCTGGAAAATTATGGGGTGAGAATGGTCTTATTTTCCCAAGTGTTAGGGACTCTCAAAAGGCAATGAGTGATAATGCAATGTCCAAAGCCCTTCGAGATATGGGCTATAGAGGAAAGGCTACTCCTCATGGCTTTAGAGCATCCTTCTCTTCTATGGCACACGAACAATCAGGTTTTCCAAGTGAAGTTATTGAAAAAGCTCTTGCCCATGAAGAGAAGAACAAAATTAAAGGGGCGTACAATAGGGCAGAGTACCTAGAACAGAGGCGAGAACTTTTGCAATGGTGGGCGGATATTTTGGATGAATTAATGGTAGTTGCAGCCAGAAAGGAAAAATGATGACTGAGAAAGTGCAAAAAGAAAGATGGCCTAGACAGGATTACTTATCTGCAAATGCCATCTTAAATTATTGGTTTGACGGTGATGAGGACAAGATTCGGCTTCATAAGCATGCGCTGAGGGATGCGTGTGTTGTTGGTTACGTAGGATGTGTGGCAAATTGTAATGAGGATGAATCTGTTGGGACTCTATTTGATCGAGGAGGTAAGGACCTTTTAATAGAAAGAAAATCTTTTGAAGAATGGGTTGCTGGAAGTGAACGCATAGTTCGAGATGCTGAAAAGCCTGCCCATTGGTTTGATCAGATTTTTATTGATAATGCAAGAAAGGACAGGGAAAGAGAAGAGCAGAGGGTTGCAGAAGAAGCACGGCTGGCTGAAGAGATGAAAATGAAGGAGCAAGCTAAGCTTGAAGATCAAATAAGGCTGGAAACCGAAATAAAGCTTCGTGCAGAGCTGGAATTTAAAGAAAAAAATAAAAATAAGAAGCAGGTCGAAACTGGACCTGTAAGTCGTAGAAAGTTCAATAATTATGTGTACCTTGTTGGTGCACTGTATGAAACATTTATCAAAAGAGAATATGATGGTAACATGCCAAGATATTTAGAAGAATTGATAAGTCACATTGAGAGTCACTATCCTAAAGTAGATGGCCTTAGTAGAAGAACACTCACTGGTAAAGATAGCAAATTTAAATATGCTGTAAGAGAGTTGAAATCCCAAATAGTAAAAAAATGAGTTCGAATAACTTTGGTGTTGCAGGAAACGCTGTAAGAATGAGCTTAGGAATATGATTGTTTGAAAGGGATGTAGATGTAATCTGGGCAGCTTATTTTTGCTATGGTTTGGCTAATAAACTGCCCAAATCTTAAACTGACGAATAATCTTCGTGACCAATACCGAATCGGTATTTTGTGATAAACAAGACTGAGGATAAAAAATTAAATCCTCCTAGGATGCCAAGAATTGGCATTTTCTGCTATATTTTACTATCTGAATCTACTTTTAACAATAATCGCTGAATAACTTCACTTTTCTTGAAAATCATTCGATTTTCACTCTTTTTTTCCTGTAGACCTCGCACTTTAATCATGTGCAGAAACTTTTTTTCCTGCAATTGCAGACCATGATTTCCTAGTCCTGGTTATCCTTACGCCATACTTTGATTCACTCAGTTACTCAATGGGTGAGAACATGAGATGAATCACATTAACTCTAAAAGGAGGGATATGTATGGTGAATGTTGCAAATCAACAATTTAGAATTTTAAAGTTGAAACAGGTAGTTGAGATGACGAGTTTGTCACGTTCAACTATTTATGATCGGATGGGGAAAGGGACTTTTCCATCTTCTGTCAATCTTGGTGCAAGGGCTGTTGGGTGGCTTGAATCTGAGATCAATGACTGGATAGTCGATTGTTTGCGAAATCGTAAAATTAACGTAGACGGCAGTTGTACCAATTAAGTGTACCCTGTTGATGCTACTCAGTTAGAAGAATTGAGTGTTCATTTTCGATTAAAAATAAGAAAAAGGAGGTTTTATGAAAAATATATATCACATGAATTTAACAAGGGCAGATAACATTAAATTGATAAGAATCAAGCAAGTTATACAAAAAACAGGTCTATCTAAATCTAAGATATATTCACGAATGAAAATGGGAACTTTCCCAAGCAGTATTAGACTAAATGATCATGCTGTTGCGTGGATAGAGAAGGAGGTAGATTTATGGATCTGTATACACAAGTATTTAGATAGCTGGGAAAAACAGAAGAATGAGCGACTGAAAGAAGGAAGGCTTAACCTAACCTGTAATCGAGTCATTTGATCTGAGAGTATTAGAGAGCAATTGATAAAGAGGAGGCGAGAATAACTGTTATTTCAGTATGTTTAAGTAGATGGAATTAAGCGATATAATGGAGGTGTAATGAATACTTTTTTAAAAAATGGAGGTGTGAAAGACGATATAGAAATTTCGTTTTCAGAATTTACTAGCACAAATGGGATATTGACAAAAACTATCAAGCCAAACGGAATAGGAGGTGTTGAGAAAACCCCTTCGGCAAATATGATTTCAGGCTATGTATATAGAATGGAAATGCCATTTTCTGAATTTGGACCATATATCAGGAGATTAAAGAAGAACCAAGCCATTGCGCATGGAGTATGCGAAGAAGAACAAGCAAGGATAGTTACAAAAAGTGATCGAGCCAATGGACGTGGTTGGGAGTTTGATACAGTAACAAGATCAAAGGACGATCTTTCATATTTAGCAGGACCTGGTTTGGCAATGTTTGACCATGACCCAAAGAATAAAAAACAGGCATTAGCTCCTGAAAAATTCAGAGCAACGATTTCTAAGGTTTGGCCAGAATTTCAAAATTATCCAACATGGACAACACCAAGTACGAGTTCATGTATAAGAGATTTAAACGGAAACGAGCTGACTGGGGAAGGGGCTGGGTTCCATATGTATTTTCCAGTTCCAGATGCGTCTGAACTCCCTACGTTTGCGAAAATATTGTTTAAAAGGCTGTGGTGTGCAGGCTATGGCCACATTGAAATAAGCAAGTCTGGAAGTTTGTTACCAAGGACAATTTTTGATGCCTCGGTATTTTCTCCAGAGAGACTGGATTTTGTAGCAGGTGCTGAATGCATTGACTGCATTCAAAAGTTACCAGAACCAGTTTATCGTGAAGGGGGTGAAATATGCTGATATCAGAGCTGAGTATGGCAGAAGAGGCACAGTATGAAAAGATGGTAGTTACCGCAAAATTAGATCCAGAACTTAAAAAAAGAGCGGAGGCCATCAAGGAAAATTATGTTCGGGATGAAAGTCTAAGATTGGTTCAGACACTTAATGTCACTTATGAGGAAGCTGACAAGATTGTTAGATCTCGTGCATGCGGAATTTTGTTGCAAGATGATACCATCCACTTTCATGATGGCACTGTTGCAAGAGTCTCAGAAATTGCTGAAAATATAGCTAAATACGATGGCAAACCATGTGCAGATCCAGTTGAAGTTAATGAAGGCTATGGCAGGGCCAAACTTTTTGCCAATATGAAAGACTTTAATCCATTGATTCACTCGAAGTTGCATGGTGGGATTAATTACTTCCTGAAAATTAAACACATACTTGTAATCGAACAGCTTAGGAAGAAAGGGGAGGCTTTGCCCATTGATGTTTGGGGTGAGTTGGTCTTGGCGGCAAAGCTTACACCTGATGAAAATGCAGAAGTCTTTGAGTATTTGAGAAAGGGAGGTGCTGAGCATTCCACACGAGTCGTTAGTGATTACAAAAGGTATGCGAAGCGTGGCAAGCTTGAAGGTCTTGCTAAAGAGCGTTGGGGCGAAATTGAGAAGGTCGCAGGGGCAAGACATATAGTTGAGTACATCCCTCAAAACATGAATGAGGTTGTGCAATTCACAGAAAGGGCTCTCATTGAGGTTACAGGTGCTTGGGCTTACTTCAACTTTGGAGGGATGTTATGTTTGGTGGTGTATGATGCTCCAGCTAGTGGAGCGAGATTTCTCAATCACGAAAAGGCACCTTTAAGACCGCATATTAAGCAGTATAATCGTAGTAGCTTGATGTTAAGAGTGGAACAGTCTGTTTTGTTTTATGTTTCCAAAGAGCAAGGTGATGGTGTGATTGTATCAGAGCATATAAAAGTCCCTTCAGTAGTGGTAAGTCATTTGCTCAATCATCCAACCCCACTTGCACCGCATGTGTCAGGTTTGGTGTCACACCCAATAATTGCTAGATGCGGTAGAGTTGTGTCTGAGGAAGGGGTTGATAAAGAAACAGGATTGCTGCTCGATTATGGTGGAACAGAGTTTAGATATTGTGGACCTGAAACGAAGGTACCAAAAGATAATGCTGATTATGTAATCAGAACACTGTTTTCAGAGTTTTGTTTTTATCAAAATCGTGATGATGACAGATTGAATGAGCATCTGGCATTAGTAATGCTCTTGACGGCATTACAGAGGAAATGCCTGGACAAAGCACCTGGTTTTTTAATAACGGCCAATGTTCAAGGTAGTGGGAAAACCACGTTGGCACAGATAATTCATGTAGTTCTTACTGGCCATGATCTTACAGTTTCAACTCTGAGTGACAATCAAGCAGAAGCCGAAAAAGGAATGCTGTCTACTCTCATGCAGTCACCAGAGATGGTGTGTTTCGACAATATCAAGGATGCAACAGAGGTTGATGACCCAACTTTGGCTAAAACGTTAACTTCTTCTAGATATAGTGGCAGGTTGTTGGGTGGTAATCAGGAGATAAGTGTCCCGACAAATACAATGTTTGTTCTTACTGGCAACAATTTATCCTTGTCGAATGATCTTATAAGGCGTTTTTTGAGCATAAAGTTATCAGTTGACCGTGAGAGGCCAGAGGAACGAATATTTAAACATAAAGATGTCTTGCAGTATTGTTTGAAGTCAAGGGTATCAGTGATAAATGCTTGTTTGGAGATTGTTCATGGATATTTTGAGGCAGGTTGTCCATTAAACGATGAAAGGTATAAGGGCTCAGGATTCCAGCAATGGGATGAGATGGTCAGGTTTCCAGTTCTTTGGGCAACTGGTATAGATGTGCTTGACTCGATGACACGTAACCGTGAGGAGTCAATCGAGTTTCGCTCAATGGTTGAAGCTGTTTCATGCCTGCGTGAAACCTTTGGCAGCAAGACATTTACTGCAGCAAATGTTCTATCCCTATTGAGTGATGAAGTTCTGGATGAGGTTGGTGAACATCTTAAAGAGTGTCTAGAAGCTCTATCAATGACTGCCTTGAAAAGTTCACAAGGGTTGTCTGGTGTCCTCAAAAGGTTGGATGGGAGGCATTTGGGTGGGCTCATGCTGAGGTATCAGCCTGGCAGGAATAAGAAGGGTGGTCGATATGCAGTGGTGGAGGTCGATGCATAGCACTGTTTAGATGATGTATATGAGTATGGCGCAACTGGCGGAACTTTTGAGTATTTGTACTAGGAAAAAATTGATTGGAAAAATTCTAACAATGAAATTGTGGGAATAGCTTCCATATAGTTACGATACACTATATGTACCGCCTGTTGCGCATGACGATGGCAGTTGAGATGTGGTATTGGTAATATCCAGATCTTCTGTCCATCCTCTTCTTGTGCCAAATATGTGACAAGCAGGCAGTAACATAAATACTGGATGCTAAAAAATGTCTAGTGTTATAGAGTCTTTTTGTGGCGTTGTTAGGTGTCGCTAAGTGTACTACATTGTTACACATTGCATGAGATGAGCCACAGGGTTTTTATGAGGTGAATAAAGCTTATGGCATTTCAGGTCTCTTCATTTTGCTCGTTCTGCAAAATGTCCAACGACCTTATAAAATAAAACCAAAGGGAAAAAACGTGCTACTTGACAATAAAAAGGCAGGGAAGGTTGGAGATGCATTAAAAGAACAAATTCAGTCAAGTAGCAAGCTGTCCATCATTTCAAGTTGTTTTTCAATTTATGCTTTTGACGCTCTCCAGAAGGAATTGCGAAAAGTCGACATTCTCAGATTTCTCTTCTCGGAACCATCAAGTTCTTCTGATGGTACTCTTGCACCAATTTTGAGTGGGGTGAGTGGGGACAAATTTGAATGCCGTTTGCAAAACAAGCTCAACCAGACAAGGATTGCAAAGGAGTGTGCAGCGTGGTTGTCTTCTAAAGCTCAGATTAAAGCAGTCAAATCAGCTCATACCCTAAACCAAAATCTCTATCACATTCAAAATGATGGAAAGGCAATAGCCATACAAGGCAGTTCTCCTTTCACCACCTCTGGCCTTGGATATTCAGAGTCCGATGCCCATGCAATGAACATGTGTTTGACTGATTCTTCCAGTACATCTGGATTGCTGGAGTGGTTCGATGCCATTTGGGAGAACATGAGCGCAGTTGAAGATATAAAAGAAACATTACTGCAACACCTTGAGTTAATCATCAAGGACCGTTCTCCGAAATTTATCTATTTCCTTATCCTTTTCAACATCTTCAAGGATTATCTTGGTGAGCTTGATGAGGAAAAGATTATCAAAACAAAGACTGGTTTCAAAAATACTTTGGTTTGGAACAAGTTGTATAAGTTTCAGCGAGATGGAGTCTTAGGCGCAATTGACAAATTGGAGAAGCACAATGGTTGTATCATTGCAGATAGCGTTGGTCTAGGTAAGACCTTTGAGGCACTGGCTGTCATAAAATATTATGAGCTTCGGAATGATCGTGTACTGGTAATAGTGCCCAAAAAGCTACGGGAAAACTGGACCATTTATACAGTCAATGACAAACGTAACATTCTTTCCAAAGATCGTTTCAATTTTGATGTAATCAACCATACAGACCTGACACGAATGAATGGTATGTCGGGTGAAATCAATCTGGAGACGTTGAACTGGGGAAATTATGACCTTGTTGTCATTGATGAATCCCATAACTTTCGTAACAATAACGCCAGTAAGAAAGGAATTACTCGTTATGCCCGTTTGATGAATGACATTATCAGGGCAGGCGTAAAAACTAAAGTTTTGATGCTCTCAGCAACACCTGTGAACAACAGGATGAACGACCTTAAAAATCAAGTGGCATTCATTACAGAGGGTGTGGATGATGTTTTTGAGGATTTTGGGATAAACAGTATAGAGAATACCCTTAAAAAGGCTCAGACCAAGTTTAATCAGTGGCTCAGGCTCGATGATGAAGATCGTAAAGTTGAGTTTTTGCTGGAGATGATGAATTTTGATTATTTCCAGTTACTGGATACCCTCACAATAGCACGTTCACGGAAACACATAGAAAAATACTACGATGCAACAGAAATTGGTCAATTTCCAGAACGGCTTAAGCCTATCAATATAAAAGAGGATATTGACTCCTTAGGCGCATTTCCCCCTTTGCGTGAAATCAATAAAACTATTCGAAAACTCAATCTGAGTGCCTACTCCCCATTGAAATACGTCAAACTGGAAAAGCGGGAGGAATATAGCCGCAAGTATGACGTAACAGTTAAGAGTGGTTCTGTTTTTAAACAGGTTGATCGAGAGCAGAGCCTCATTCATCTTATGCGTGTTAATCTGCTTAAACGAATGGAAAGTTCTATCAATTCCTTTTCACTTACTCTGGAAAAGTTGCTTGCTACGGTGAACCAGCTTCTTGAAAAAATAGAGGATCATGATGAAGAGGTTGGAAACAATATCAACATTGAAGATATCGAGATTGATTCACCTGATCTTGAGGCTTTCCTTATAGGTAAGAAAATTAAGGTGCTTCTCAAGGATATTGATCAGATCCGTTGGAAGCAGGATTTGGAGGATGACCGCTTCAAGCTGTCGGAATTACTCAGTGAAGCAAGGGCTATAACTGCAGAAAGAGATGCAAAGCTTGCAAGGCTTAAGGAGATAATCAGGCGCAAATGCACCCATCCTTTAAATGAGGGAAACAAAAAAATCATCATTTTCACAGCGTTTGCAGATACTGCAAGCTACCTCTATGAACATGTGGCGGGATGGGTAAAGGAAGAACTCTCTGTGCATTCAGCCTTGGTGCTCGGAACAGGTGCCAACAAGACTACTCTGGGAGGAATCCAGAAGGATTTGAACTCTATCCTTGTTTCTTTTTCTCCAGTTTCAAAGGAAAGAGATAAAGTTGATGACACCCTTACAGAACAGATAGACCTCCTTATTGCCACGGATTGTATCTCTGAGGGTCAGAACCTGCAGGATTGTGATTACCTGATAAATTTTGATATTCATTGGAACCCTGTACGAATTATCCAAAGATTCGGTCGTATTGACCGCCTTGGCTCCCAAAACAATGCAATTCAACTCGTGAACTTCTGGCCAAACATGGAGCTGGATGAATATATCAATCTTGAGGCTCGGGTAAGTGGTCGAATGGTGTTGCTCGACATATCTGCAACTGGCGAAGAGAATGTCATAGAATACGATGCCACTAAAGAAATGAATGACCTTGCTTATCGCAGAAAACAGCTTAAAGAGCTTCAAGAAAATGTGGTAGATCTTGAAGACATCTCTGGTGGTATTTCCATAACAGACCTCACCCTTAATGATTTTCGCATGGATCTTTCGGAATATATGAAAGAGAACATGGTTGAGTTGGAACATGCGCCACCAGCAGTATATGCCCTAACTGTCATGGAAGATAGTGCTCCAGATCCAGAGGTGGAAGCTGGTGTAATTTTTTGTCTGAAGAATAGAAGTTCCAAGCGTGTTGAGGAAACTGCGTATTCTTTGGAACCCCACTATCTTGTTTATGTAAGCGATGACAATACGGTTAAATACAACTTCCTGCAGGCAAAAAAAGTGCTCGATATCTTGAAGAAACAGTGTGTATGGCAGGCTGTTCCGAATGGTAAGGCATTAGAGGTTTTCGCCAAAGAAACAAGAGAAGGGAGGGATATGAGTAAGTATCGTTCCATGCTGGAAACAGCAGTGAACTCAATAATCGGTAAGGAGGAGGAAAAAGGGGTAGAGAGTTTGTTCAACAGAGGTGGAACAGTCCTGTCGAAGGATACCTTCAAAGGTATGGAAGATTTTGAAGTTATAAGCTATCTCATAATAAATAAAGCCTAGTGATTATGGATGTTTATCAGAGATTAAATATTCCCGAATCTTGCTACCTTGGAAAACGGGTATACAAGAAACTCTTTTTTGAGAATGCCAGTCTTAATGCTGCAGACAGGAATCTTTTCACTCAGGATGTTGAAGAAGTTGTCTGGAAGTACACGCTCAAGCCTGAGACTATCAATATTCCAAGATATGAAGATGAGGAACGGGAGTATCATGAAGTTGCCATCCTTCAAGTGACGGTCAAGGCGCAAGAACGATACAAGCGTATTGGTCAGATGGTGCAACGTGCCATACCATATCCTGTTCTCATTGTATTCTGCTATGAATCTGCCATAGCTTTGCTGGTGGCTTCCAAACGGATAAATCGAGCAGACAGAGAAAAAATAATGGTGGAGGACTTTCAAGATACAGGATGGTTTGATCTAGATAATCCCAATGAAATCCAATGCAAGTTTCTTGAAAGTCTCAGTGTAAAAGACTTTTCTTACAATAATATCTACGATTTCTACTCAGACCTTACAGAGAGAGTTGTTGCATTGCAGTGTGCAGAGTTATGTGGTTCCTATTCATATGGGCAAGGTAGACCGAATGTAAATAGAGCTGAAGTTTTGGAAGAAATCAATTCCTTGGTAAGCAAAGTGAGCGAATTACGTTCGGCCTTGAAGAAAGAGACACAGTTCAACCAGAAGGTTGACATCAATATGCAGATAAAAAAGTTGAATGAGCGGATTGAGATGCAGAAAACCCTACTGGTTTGAAGAATATGAATAGGTATATACAGAAAATCACACAGGCTTTGGACAGGATTGAAAGGCCATATTTCAAGCTTGAAACCACCTATGAACCTTCTGGGATCGTTCGTGAAAGAGTGTTTTGTTATGAATTGTATCATCAATTGCGTCTTAGTATGGGGAATGATTTAGGTTTAACTCTTAATGGTGAAATCGACAAGCGTGGTCATATTGATTTTGATCCAGAGCACAGAAAAAATCCAGATTTTGTCTTCCATATTCCAGGGCAGCATAAAGGAAATACCATTGTTATGGAAGTGAAAGGGCGAATTGATACGCCTGAAGATATTGTGAAGGATTTTAAAACAATAACGACATTTGTTGATAGGTACCAATACCAGCTTGGAGTGTTCCTTTTATATAACCATTCATTTGCTGAATTATCTGAATCTCTTTCAAACTTTAAAAAAGTTAGTATGATGCCAGCAATAAATAATATATTGGTGATTACCAAGGAAGCTCATAATATTCCTGCAATGATTATTACACCAAATCAGAAATAATATTAAAATATTACTATGGAAAAACTAGACCCCCAAAAAGACGGATGTAGCAAGGATATTGTTCACGAAAATATTCATAAGTTGCAGGAGTTATTTCCTGATGTTTTTAATGATGGGAAGATTGATAGTGTAAAACTTAAAGAATTGATTGGTGAGTATGTTGATAGTGATGAAGAACGATTTAATTTTTGTTGGCATGGTAAGTCGCAAGCAAAAAGAATTGCTCAGACACCATCAACAGGGACTTTATTGCCGTGTAGAGATGAAAGTATAGAGTGGGAAGAAACAAAAAATATTTTTATTGAAGGTGACAATTTGGAGGCATTGAAATTGCTCCAAAAATCTTTCCATAAGAAAATTAAAGTTGTCTATATTGATCCTCCATACAACACTGGAAAGGATTTTATTTATCCTGATAATTATCGTGATAATTTATCAACATATCTTGCTTATACAGGACAAAAAGATAGTGAAGGGTATAAGTTTTCAACGAATACAGAACAGTCTGGTCGATATCATACCAACTGGTTAAACATGATGTACCCAAGATTAAAACTTGCAAGAAATCTTATGGCCGATGATGCTATTATTGCAGTGACTATTGATGATAATGAGCTATTTCAACTAGGTAATATAATGGATGAAATATTTGGTTCGTCAAATCGTATAGCATGTGCTCCATGGCTATCTGAAGCAAGTGGGGGAAAGGAGAAAACAGGGTTAAGAACTGGTCATGAATATATTTTAATGTACTGTAAAAACGATACAGTAAATATAACTCAAGAGGAGCGTTCAGCTGGTGAACTCAATTTAAAGGATACAAAAGGAAAGTATCGGAAGGGAAGAGAATTAATGAAGTGGGGAGGGACCTCTCTTAGGTCTGATCGTCCACAGCAGTTTTATCCGCTTCCAGCACCAGATGGTACCAAAGTATATCCATACAGAAATGATGGGCAAGAAGGACACTGGAGATGGGGGCAACAAAATGAACAATCAAAAGAAGCTCAAAGCGATTACACTGCGCTTCATTGGGAAATGAGGCCCTTTGATGAAGGAGTTACTGTCTTAGGCGAGAGGGAAAGATGGGTTCCATATGAAAAGATACGAGATGTGAAAAAAAGTGTGGGGTGGAGTACTTGGCTGGATAAATATGGGACAAATGCGGATGCAACTCGTGAATTAAAAGCATTGTTTGGATTTAAACCATTTGATACCCCGAAACCAGTTTCATTAATTAAATGGATTATCAATTTGCATGAAGATGAAAACGCTATTGTATTGGACTTTTTTGCTGGATCTTCTTCAACAGCCCAAGCTGTAATGGACCTGAATTTTGAAGATGGAGGCCAGAGACGTTTTGTTTGTGTTCAGTTACCAGAACCTCTTGGGGAACAAATTGATTTAGAGGGTACTATAATTAGTACTGTTGCAGATATAGGTAAAGAACGTATAAGACGTTCAGGCAATGAAATTTCTTCAGCTTTAGAAGGTGAAAGTGATTTTGATATTGGAATGAAAGTCTTTAAATTGGAATCATCCAATATTAAGGCATGGGATGCAGATTTTGATAATCTTGAAAAATCATTAATTAACGCTGTCCACAACATCAAAGAAGATCGTACGGAAGAAGATGTCCTCTATGAACTTCTTCTTAAATACGGGCTTGATCTGACTCTTCCAATAGAAGAACGTATCATTGCAGGAAAGACAGTCTATTCGATTGGCCTGGGTGCTCTTGTTATATGCCTTGGTGACGAGATAACTCTGGAGGTAGTGGAAGGAATTGGCAAGATGAAAGAAGAGCTAGAACCTGAGATTATGCGTGTTGTATTCAAAGATAGCGGGTTTAAGGATGTGGTGAAGACAAATGCTATTCAAACCCTGAAACAGTACGACATTGTTGATGTGAAGAGCCTCTAGGGTGAGAAAAATGGAAATTAAATTCAATCCCGATCTTGCCTATCAACATGATGCAATCGACTCAGTTACTAGCATTTTTGAAGGGCAAGAGACAAGACAGTCTAATTTTTCTGTTCCAAACATGCCTCTTACACCACTACTGCAGATGGCAAAACCACAGGATGATCTTGGTATTGGCAATAAGCTAGAGCTTCTTGATGATGAATTGCTTGAAAATATCAAAGGTATTCAACTGGTTCGTGGGCTTAAACAATCGAAAAATCTGGGTTCTAAAGACTTCACTGTTGAGATGGAAACGGGGACAGGAAAGACCTATGTCTATCTTCGCACCATCTTTGAACTCAACAAGCAGTATGGCTTTACCAAGTTCATCATTGTTGTTCCTTCTTTGGCGATTAAAGAAGGTGTTTACAAGTCTCTGCAGATTACTGAGCAGCATTTCAAAGAGCATTATGAAAATGTGCAGTATGACTACTTTGTCTATGACTCCCAAAAGCTTGGGGAGGTTCGTAATTTTGCCACCAATGATTGCATACAGATCATGGTGATCAACATTGATGCTTTCAGAAAGAGTTTCACAGATCCATCTAAGGAGACAAAAGCCAATATTATTCATCGTGCAAATGATCGGATGAGTGGAACAAAGCCTATTGAATTTATCCAGTCAACCAATCCTGTTGTTATCATTGATGAGCCTCAAAGTGTTGACAATACACCAAAATCCAAGAAGGCAATCGAGTCTTTGAATCCCCTCTGCACGCTTCGTTACTCAGCCACCCACAAAGATAAGTACAACCTGTTGTATAAGCTGGATTCAATAGAGGCTTATGATCAGAAGTTGGTTAAGCAGATTGAGGTTGCATCCATCTTGGTGAAGGATGGTCACAACAAGGCATATATCAGGCTCCTGAAAGTAAATAACAAGAAGAGTCCGATTCAAGCTCAGATTGAGTTTGATGTAATGCAGGCTGGCAGCGTGAAGCGTGTTGTGAAGTGGGTAAGGTCTGGAGATGACTTGTATGAACTGAGCAAAGGACGCTCTGTTTATGATGGCTACATTATCAACGAGATCTATTGTGAAGAAGGCAATGAGTTCATTGATTTCACAAGTAAAGAAGGTTTTTTGCGCCTTGGCGAAGCAATAGGAGATGTGAGTCAGGAGGACTTTAAACGCCTGCAGATACGCAAGACTATTGAAGAGCATTTAAATAAAGAGCTGGTTCTGATTCCAAAAGGTATCAAAGTGCTCAGCTTGTTCTTCATAGACAAGGTTGCCAACTACCGAACCTATGACGAAGATGGCAATCCACAAAAAGGTAAGTACGCTCTGATATTTGAAGAAGAGTATCAGAAGCTGGTTAAGAGCCCAAAGTACAATACGCTTTTTGAAAAGATTGAAAATGAAGTCCCAGTTGAAAACCTTCATAACGGATACTTCGCTCAAGACAAAAAGAAAGACTCCACAGGGACTGGTATTTTTAAGGAATCCAGTGGTGAGGGGAAGACTATAGCGGACGGTACTGCTTATGAACTCATCATGAAAGAAAAGGAAAAGTTGCTCAGCTTTGACTCCAAGTTGAAATTCATCTTTTCTCACTCAGCGTTGCGTGAAGGGTGGGATAACCCCAATGTCTTCCAGATATGCACTCTTAATGAAACAGGCTCTGTAATGAAGAAACGCCAAGAGATTGGGCGTGGCTTGCGGATTGCTGTAAATCAGGATGGTGAAAGGGTGTATGGCTTTGATGTGAACACGCTCACTGTAATGGCGAATGAGTCGTATGAAGATTTTGTAAGGCAGCTTCAGAAGGAAATTGAAGAGGAAGAGGGTATCAAGTTTGGTGTTGTGGATACTCACCTTTTCGCCAATATTCCGATAGAAGGAGATGATCATAAAACACGGATGCTTGGTGAAAAAGCTTCTGGGGAACTCTGGCAGCACTTACTTGATGAAAAGTATATCGACAAAAACGGAAAGGTTCAGGATAGCCTCAGAAAAGATCTTAAAGAAGACAAGGTGAATTTGCCACCTGAGATGGAGCCTTATGCTGGTTTGATAACAGCGGCATTGAAGAAGGTTGCTGGTAGTCTGAACATTAAAAACGCTGATGACAAAAAGACTGTGACGTTGAACAAGGCTGTTTATCTGGGGGATGACTTCAAAGAGCTTTGGGACAAGATAAAGTTCAAAACAACATTTCGAGTGGAGTTTGACGTTGAGAATCTGATTACCAAATGTGCAGAGTATATCAGAGATAACCTTGTTGTTGGCAAGACCAAATTCATTTACGAAAAGGACAAGGTAAAAGTTCTCAAGGGTGGTTTGGAAGGTGATGAAAAACAGACTAGTCAGCACATTTATGATGCAAAAGATTTCAAACTTCCTGATATCCTGAGTTTCCTTCAGAATGAAACAAATCTTACCAGAAAGACCTTGGCTGAGATATTAACTAAATGTGGCAAGCTGCAGGACTTCAAAAACAATCCGCAAAAGTTTATTGATGAAGTGAGTGCAATCATCAAGAACCAGATGCGTCACGTGATTGTTGATGGGATCAAATACCAAAAGATTGGTGATGATCATTACTATGCTCAGGAACTATTTGAGGATGAAGAGCTGACTGGATACCTCAATAAAAACATGTTTGAAGCCCAGAAGTCTGTTTTCAATCATGTTGTATATGACTCTGATATTGAGGCGCAGTTTGCCAAAGCCTTTGAAGCCAGTGATGATGTGAAAGTGTACGCAAAGCTCCCTGGATGGTTCAAAATTGATACGCCTCTTGGTGGCTATAACCCTGACTGGGCAGTTCTGGTTAACTGTGATGGTTCTGAGCGGTTGTATTTTGTCGTGGAATCCAAAGGTAGCACCATGTTTGATATGCTACGCCCTGCAGAGAAAGCCAAGATTGATTGTGGTCGTGAACACTTTAAAGCTCTGGGCAGTGATGTGGAGTTTACAGTTGCTGATAGTTTTGAAACTTTTATGGATAAGTGCCAGTAATGAAAATTAACCAGATTCTCGATAAAATTGATGAATACCAGCTATTTGTTCCTGCATTCCAACGAGAGTATGTGTGGAAGCGTGATGATGCCAAAAAACTGATTGCGTCATTGATCAAAGATTACCCCACAGGCACGATGTTAACATGGGAGACGAATAATCCTCCTGAGCTGAAAGGGGCAAAGAAATATGATTCAAAACAAGGGGCAGTTAAACTGATTTTGGATGGACAGCAAAGAATCACCACTTTGTATATGCTAATCCGTGGAGAGTTCCCTCCTTATTATACTCCTGAAGAAATTGTAAATGATACCCGCAATCTTTACGTACAGATAGAAAGTTTAGAGTTGCAGTATTATAAAAAAAACCAAATGGAGAACAATCCTTTTTGGCTAAATATAACTGATATTTTTCAAAAAAAATGTCGTGTTAGAGATATTGTAAAAGCAATTAAGAAAGTCGGTGAGGTGAGTGAAGAGAGAGAAGATCGCCTTTATGATAATTTCAGCCTAATTGAGAGAATCCCTGAAAGAGAATTTCTTGAGCAATCAATCCCGATCAAAGCAAATATCAGGGAAGCAATTGATATATTTTATATTGTCAATGCTAGTGGTGTCAATCTTACTGAAGCAGAATTGGCGTTGGCCCAGATATCAGGTTACTGGCCAGAAGCAAGGGAGAGGTTCAAAAAGAAGTTAAGTGAATTGGCTGATACAGGGTTTGTCTTCAAACTCGACTTTATAATCTATGTAATTCTTGGTGTTTTGCATAGTGTCGGTTCTGAAATGCAGAAACTCCACGCAGAAGACAATCTTGACGCAATTCAGAAGGCATGGGAACGCCTTGAAAATTACACACTTGACTATGTGTTTAATCTCATGAAAAGTCAGGCGTTTATTGATCACACAAAAGAGATTAACTCCGTATATGCTTTGGTGCCGATTATTGTTTATTCATTCAGAAAAGGAGATGTCCCTTTATCGCAGGAGGAGATAAATAAAATTGTTAAATGGTTTTATTATTCTCAAATCCGTCAGAGATATATCAGTCAGATGCCACAGAAACTTGATAAGGATATCGGCATAGTTGTTAGATCTGAAAACCCATTTGATGAATTGCTAAATATTATTAAAGCAGAGAGACCACTTGAAATATCACCTGATGAGTTTGTTGGCGTGGATGTGAGAAATGCACTCTTTAGCCTTATGAGGTGGTATTTTAAAAGTCGGAATGCTGTTTGTTTAACAACAGGGATTGGCATAAGGCAGAACATGGGAAAGCGATATTCTTTGGAATATGATCATATTTTTCCATATTCTGTCTTGAAAACAGCTGGTTATGAGAAGAATCGGCTTAAATATGCATTAGCGCAAGAGATAACAAATCGAGCCATCCTTACACAAGTTGCAAATAGAACAAAGTCCAATAAATTAGCTGAAGATTATCTTGGAAATGTTATTGAAAATTTTCCTAATGCACTTGAATTGCAAGTCATTCCAAGTGATGATCATCTGTGGAAGCTGGAAAATTATGAGCTTTTCCTGAAAACTAGACGGGTGATGTTAGCCGAAAGGCTGAATACTTTTCTTCAAAGTATTACTGATACGACTGAAGCAGAGGTTGAAATCCCATTGGATGAACTCATTAAGGATGGGGAAACTAATGAACTGGAGTTTAAGTCTTCTCTTCGCTGGAGCTATCAGGAAGGATGTGTAAATAAAAAGCTGGAACAAGTCATCTTAAAATCAGTTGCAGCCTTCAATAATGGTGAGGGTGGAACTTTGTTAATCGGAGTTGATGATGATTGCAATATTTTGGGGCTGGCTCATGATTGCTCTTCTTTGAAAGGCAACAGGGATGAGTTCGAATTGCATCTTAGGAATTTATTGAACACCTCGTTTGGTGTGGCGTTCGTGACCCAGAATGTAACCATAACTTTTCCGATTATAGACAGTGTTGAAATTTGCAGGGTGGACGTTAAGAGAAGCAATGAACCGTTGTTTTTGCAAGTTGCAGACAAACATGGTGTGAAATCGGAAAAGTTTTATGTTCGAAGTGGCAACTCATCTCAAGAGATAAAGTTGAGTGAAATCAATACTTACATGAGCCAACGGTTTGAAAACTAAAGAGAGTCTTTAGCGTTTTGGTAAGAAAGACAGATTAGTCTTGGCAAGTATATAAGCTTGATATTCGCAAGCTAAGGCATGTTTGGTTGAAAATAGGGCTTGAAAATAAGTTCCCTTTGTGGGAACTTATTTTCTTTACAAAATCAGGGAACCCGCATATAGTATAAATGAGAATAATTGCCAAGCGAACGCTCAAAGAGTTCTGGGAAAGATATCCTGACGCCAAAAGTCCTTTAGAGGCTTGGTATGCTGAGGGAAAAAATGCAGATTGGAAAAATTCTGCAGATATCAAGAAGCAATATGGAACTGCAAGTATTCTCAAAAACTCTAGGGTGGTTTTTAACATCCATGGGAACAAGTATCGTTTGATTGTACGGGTGGACTATACATATTCCATAGTTTTCATACGCTTTATTGGGACCCATAAGGAATATGATCAAATTGATGCGGGGGAGATCTGATGCAAGCCAAGATACTAAAAACAGAAGAAGAATATGATCAAGCCCTTTCACGTATAGATGATTTGATGGGGGCGTTGCCAGATACCGCTGAGGGTGATGAGCTTGAGCTGTTGGTCACTTTAGTTGAGATGTATGAAGATAGGGTTTACCCCATTGATCTTCCAGATGCTGTAAGTGCAATCAAATTTCGTATGGACCAACAGAATCTTAAGCAGAAAGATTTGGTCCAATACATCGGCAGTAAGAGTAAAGTATCAGAAGTTCTTTCAGGTAAGAGACCGCTTAGTCTGAGTATGATCAGAAAGTTGCATAATGGACTTGGTATTCCTGCAGATGTGCTTTTACAAGAACCTGACGGAACACTACCCGAAATTCCAGAAGGGTTGGATTGGCAAAGTTTCCCTCTCACCGAGATGTTAAAACGGAAGTGGATTAGTTTTGAAGGTAGTATTCAGGAAGCAAAGGTGCATATTGAGGAAATATTAAGCGGTTGGGCTGCACCATTGGGTGAAAGAGCTTTACAACCTGTTCTTCTCAAACAGCATTTACGTGGGCGGAACAATTCAAGTGAATATAGTTTGGCAGCTTGGAGGATGAGAGTTTCTTTGCAGGCGCAAGCGCAAGATATCCCATCGTATAAGGAAGGAACTCTTGATGAAGATTTCATGCGTGACTTGGTTAAGTTGAGTTACTTTGACAATGGACCTCTGTTGGCGCAAGAGTTTTTGTTAAAGCATGGAGTTCACTTTATTGTTGAACCGCATCTTAAAGGAACTCATTTAGATGGCGCAGCTATGATACTTCATGACGGTTCACCTTTAATTGCTTTGACTCTCCGTTATGATAGGCTTGATAACTTCTGGTTCACGCTATGTCATGAACTTGCCCATCTCAAGTTACACCTTGGTCAAGATGAAGATTGGGAACTGTTTTTTGATGATCTGGAATGTAACGACATAAATGGAGTTGAAGACGAAGCAGATGTATGGGCATCTGAGAATCTTATTCCAACTTCAAAATGGAATAAATCTGGCCTTCTTTCAAACTGTTCATCTAGGGCTGTTATAGATTTTGCTGAGAGCATGAGAATTCATCCAGCTATCCCTGCAGGTCGAATTAGGCGTGAACATGGTAATTACAAACTGTTTTCAAAGCTTATTGGTAATGGAACTGTGCGCCAATTGTTTGCTCAGGAATCATGATTAGTAAGTGAAGCATTTTTATGTAAATGGGATTTGTTCTGTTGGGTTTCGCTTAACTACCTGTAAATAAGGTTCTTTGTTGCGTTCTTATAGTGTTGCATGTTGCAATTTGCTGTAAAAACTCCATATAGGGGCTGAGTATACAAGGGTGGCATTGTTAGCTGTCTATCGTGCGCAAGCCTAAAACGAGCTTGAAAATATTTTTGAAAAAATGTCATGTGATAAACAGGCCACCCTCTTATATAACGGCTTCAGAAATTTTGTAGAAAGCAGAAATTGATTTGAAATACTTTCGAAGTTTGGGGTAGGCTCGGGGATGTTGGATGACAAAATGTCAGCAAGAGTAACACGGTGTGTGTACCAGTGTGTGTATTCCTGATGTTAGAACTGGATCGTATGTTTTAAATATATGATATAATGTTTTAAAATCTGTGAGGTCGATTCCGACCTCCGCACCAGACGTAACATAGCGTACTCTCTAGATATAATAGGGGATACGCTATTTTTATTTCTGGTCACTATGCCTATCCTATTACACTAAATATCACTCCTTTTTCATACATTTCCTCTTCATTACATCTTCACTAAGAGGACGAGGAAATGACTAAGATTACGTCAAAAACGCTCAAATCTGCAACACCTTCATCTTCAGTTTACTTCATTAGGGATAGTGAGCTAAAAGGCTTTGGTATCAAAGTCTTCCCTTCAGGAACGATTAAATACATCGTAGAGATTTGGAATAATGGAAAATCTCAGAGGAAGTCACTTGGCTCATACCCTGTAATTGGGCTTAAAGATGCTCGTAAAAGAGCTCTCTCCTTTATGCGAAAGATTCAACTAGGACTGCTAGATGAGAAGCCAGAGGTCAGGGAGCTAACCCTTGAGGAACTTTTCAAAGACTACATTAAAGGTGATCGATTAAAGCCAAGCACAAAGAAAAATCATGAACAGGTTATCAGGTTCTATCTCAAGAATTGGCTAAACAAGCCAGTGTCATCAATCAGTAAGTCAATGGTTGAGAAAAAGTTCTACCAGATCAGGGATAAAGGCATTGATGGGGGTATTCCTACTTACTCACAGGCAACAAAGACCATGAGAATTCTATCTGCATTGATGAACTATGCAATGGCTGATGATTTAATACAGATTAATCCTGTTAATGTCTTGAAATATAAAAGGGTAGATAGAAGTATGCGAAAGCGTCACCATTATCTTAAGCTTGGGGAGGTTCGACATCTTCTCCACATAACTGCCCAGGATACTCACCCAATGATCCTTGCTATCCATTTGATGCTGCATACAGGTTTACGCAAGAGCGAACGCTCAATATATGACCTCAAATTTTAATTTGATTTTGAAGTGCTTTTATGTTAGGTTGTTTGCCGATAATGACGCAGTTTTAGGCTGTTACTCTCCTACCTCTGGCCAACAATAATGTTCGACATTCCATATCTCAACAATCTTTTCAATTCTTCCCCTGACATTCGTCAAGCATGGGAGACAAAGAAAAATGGCCTGCGTTTTATTATTATTGTTATATTTGTTTTTGTTAATTTGCTTGGGTTGGAGATGGCAGCTGCAGGCACGAGTTTGATCACTGATATCTTGTCTACAATAGATGGCTACACCCAGCTTTTAAGCGATTTCGTTGAGATTTTTAAGTCACCATTGCAGAAGTTTGGCTATGATTACTCAGGACTATTGGATGCAATCTCAAGTTCTGTAAAGCTAACGATAGGTTGCTTTTTTGTAACCATTGCTTTCCATTTGCTATACCATAAAGATCCTTTCAGTAACCTAGAGCTACTAAGGAATTTACCGTATAAAGATAACTCAAAATTTAAAATTTATCTCAGAGAACTAGAATTTTACGCAAAGCTTTTACCGTCCAACATATTAGCAGAGAAGTGTAATGAATGTCAGGATTACAACAGGTGCCCCCAGTTCATTCCAATTGAGGGTGAAGCAAAAAATCGTGCTTGGTGCCAGATATTTCCCAAGTTAAAAGAAGAAGACATCGAAAATTGGTTCAAAATTACTTATGGATGCAGAAAAGCATATTACTTAAAATACGGATTTCTTTTTTCTGCAATATTTCTAACCTTTATCTGGGGCTTAGTTCTAATTCTCAATGCAACTATACTTGAAACACCAGCCAATACTAAGCTTCTACCATACTATTTACTTGTCTTATATTCTCTTTGCTTTCTTTTTACTTGGACACATTCATTAAAAGAAGAAAAAGGTGGTGTATGGCGGAAGTACAAAGATAGGGTAGAATCCTTTTTTAATCGTCCTGACATTAATAGCTTAATAAATCAACTTTCGGATATTGGCGGCGGAAAATAAAGCGAAGCATAACAGATAAGCCACGCTTTTATCCGCTTATTATCCCAACTCATGCTTCCCCTGGAACTGACAAAGATGCAGGCATAGCTTTTTACCTTGATGAAAAACG
>JBNKDO010000022.1:0-34959 GCA_050288305.1 Desulfocapsaceae bacterium
GATATTGGCGGCGGAAAATAAAGCGAAGCATAACAGATAAGCCACGCTTTTATCCGCTTATTATCCCAACTCATGCTTCCCCTGGAACTGACAAAGATGCAGGCATAGCTTTTTACCTTGATGAAAAACGTTTTCGTATAGGAAAATAGGGACAGAAAATAGAGAAAATACGGACAGAAAATAGAAAATAAATAGAAAATAGGAATAGAAAATAGGGACAGCAATAGAAAATAGGGACAATAGAAAATAGAATAGAAAATAGGGACAGCGAAAATAGGGACAGCGACTATTTTCTTGACATATTGCCCTTTTTTGCTATATTTTCTTTATGCCAAGAATAGCACGAGCAATTGCTGTTGATTATCCTCATCACGTTACCCAAAGGGGTAATTATCAATACCCCGTCTTTGACGATGATAACGACTTTAAACAATATCTTTGTTGGCTCAAAGATTACAGTAGAAAATATCGTCTCAAAATTTGGGCATATTGTCTCATGACAAACCATGTCCACTTCATCTGTGTTCCAGGTGAAGAAACTTCCTTGTCGAAAACGTTCAATACCTTACATATGAGATATTCCCAATATCTTAACACCAAGCGAGGGAAAAAAGGACACCTGTGGCAGGGGCGTTTTTACTCATCTATACTGGATGAAAAGCATGTATATGCCGCTGTAAGGTATGTCGAGAACAATCCTGTTCGTGCTGGAATGGTAAAATATGCAGAGGAGTACAGTTGGTCCAGCGCAAAGGAGCATCTTGAGAAGAATAATGATGATATTTTAACCCATGACTGTTATCTGGAAAGTGATATAAAAGACTGGCCAGCATATTTAAAGGAAACAGATGATAATATACTCGTCGAAAGCATCCGAAGGAACTCGATGACTGGGCGTCCCTGCGGCGATGACGGTTTTATAGAAAAAATAGAAGGAATTGTCGGTAGGCAGCTAAAAGCTCTACCTGTGGGCAGACCTAAAAAAGAATAAATAGTCGCTGTCCCTATTAATCGAGCGAGCAGCGCAGCTTATTGAAACTCAGCCTTGCTAACAATATTATAGGTAACTTTAAGCTCAATTTAGCAAATCTTGCTTAATCCAGAACTCTAACATTAAAAATAAGCGTATATTCATAAAATTTTTACAAGGAGAGCTTTAAATTGAGATTAAACTATTTATATATATTGATTGTTTTTTCATTTGGTTTGATAAGTGGTTGTGCAACTTCAATGACTCCAAATGCGTTTAATAACGAGTTCCCAAAAACTACAACATCAGAATATTTCAACCGTGTTGACGCAAATGATGCAATAGCTAGTGATAAGTGTAAGTTGCTAGTTAGTGGTAGAAAATACACATCTCCAATAGGCTTAACAGTATATGGTGACCTAGAGAATGGTGCAGAAGGTGTTGATCAATGGGTTAAAGCCGATGGAGGAAACGCTTATACGATTAATAACTTCGAATGGATATCCATTGGGGATCAGGGAATAACACAGCTTATAGTCTATTTTGACACGATGCTATGTCAATAATTGAAGTATGAAAATACCTTTTGTTGATTCCGATGACATAATATACCTAATTTCATTAACTGCCAAAAAACATTCGCGTATCACACAGGTATCACACGCCATTTTTTATATTAATAATTTCAACATATTAAGTCGCTAGTGGGAAGTTCACCCCCCCCCCTCTCCTTTCAATCACAAATTTTAGCAATAATTGGATATATAATCGTTCCAATCGTTCCTAGCAAAATTATCCGTTACAAGCTGCAAATACTCAACTTTTGAATTTCAATCTTGTAATATACCCCTTACAATGTTAAGCTTCTTCCGTTTATGATAACCATCAGAATTTATGGAATTAAAGCTTTTTTAAGAGAATGTAATGAATCTACTTTTTTCTTCAATCTTCTTAATTTTTGTAATTGCAACCTCAGTTGAGGCTCAGGTAACAACATACTATGATCTTGACTTCAGTGATGGAACTTTTGGGGGTGGCTATGTACCTGACTTTGATTGTGGAAGTTGTATACCATTCTCGGAACCAGAAATCGTTTATAGTTCGCAGCTTGATTCCAACTCACTTCAATTTAGCCGTAGAGATCAAATGGTTTGGGAACTAAATGGTGAGACATCCAATTATCAATATATATCATTTGATTTTTACACAATTTATGAAGACTCAATAGTTGTTTTTCTTGATTGCCCATCAATTAAAAGAACAGATATTGGAATCACAGGAAAACATAGAGTTGAAATATATTATGACCTCTTACAGAAAACTTCTGTAACCCTTCTCGATGGAGATATATATAGTGATTTCGAGGTTATAAATGATTGGACACCCCCTCCTAGAGTAATATCTGTTAGAATATCACACAACAAGGGATATTGGATGCCTGGTGGGCCGTTTCAGATCGATAATTTTATTTGGAAAGGAGGAGTAAAATATCGGGAAAATCAAATTTCATTAACTCCAATTATTCCATTGTTATTATAGCCTCATTCTCTCTTCGGTCTCAAATTAGTGCATATATAAATAAATGGGCTTTTAATGGGCTTTTTCTTGAAAACATGAAGGATTTAAATCAATCTCATCACCGTAACGTACTGAAATTACTACTACACGTTTGGAGGCGGAGGCTATTGAACGGCCTCTCACGCCGAAAACCGGGGGTTCTAGTCCTTTGACCTTTGATCACCAATAGAGACTCCATGTCTCGTCTATAAACTTGGCAACCATATGAAACATAGGGTAAATCAAGAAAAACACTCAGCGATAACCGTCTGTATCTGAACGGGATCGAAAGGTTTTGTGAGATAGCTATCCATACCGGCATCCAGACATTTCTGTCTGTCTCCCTCCATGGCATTGGCAGTCATGGCAATAATGGGTATATGATTACCTGTGCAATTCCTGCGTAACAACACTTCAAGGCCTTCAGGCAGAACATAGCCTGAAAGATCTCCATCGTTTTCGCTCTGACGGATAATCGCACTCGCGGTGAGACCATCCATTGTCGGCATCTGCACATCCATAAGTATCAGATCAAAACTTTTATCTGCCATGCATTGTAATGCCTGTAGACCATTCTCCGCCGTGATGACACTGTGTTTATCATTCTCAAGAATAAGTTGGGCCAGCTCGCGGTTAAGCAGATTGTCATCGGCAAGAAGTATCTGCAACTTCTTTTTTATCTCAACATTTCCATTAATCTGGGTAATGTTCTCTTTACCAACACCTAATGTAAGAGAAAAATGAAAGCTGGATCCCCTGCCCTCTTCGCTCTCTATCCAGATCTCACCGCCCATCATCTCGATCAGCTGCTTGCAGATAGTCAGGCCAAGCCCTGATCCCCCGAATTCACGGGTAATGGAAGAATCCGCCTGGCTGAAACTTGCAAAAATCTCTTTTAGCTTTTCATCCGGTATACCGATTCCGGTATCATGCACAACAAAATGGAAAAAGATATCCTCTTCGGCTTGAGTTTTTGCATCAACCTCAATCGTCACTGATCCGTGATGTGTAAATTTAATAGCATTTCCGATGAGATTAAGGAGAATCTGGCGCAGACGCAACTCATCCCCGTTTACATAGATAGGCAATTCATCCAGATTTTCTGGAAACTTGAGCTCCAGACCCTTTTCAGTTGCATTGTGCTTCAGAATTGATTCCAGATTTTCAAGCATTTTCAAAAAATTGAAGTCATTATTGGCAATCAGCAACTGACCGGCTTCAATTTTTGAAAAATCCAAAATATCGTTGAGTAGTCCCAGCAGCCCGTCTGATGACACCCTTATGTTTTCGAGAAATTTTTGCTGTTCATTGGTGAGCTCAGTATCAAGGATCAATCTTGTCATGCCTATTATAACATTCATAGGTGTCCTGATATCGTGACTCATATTGGCGAGAAACTGCGTTTTCGCCATATTTGCCTGCTCCGCTCCCTTCCGGGCAACCTCAAGTTTTTCAGCAGACTTCTTTCTTTCCTCTATCTCCAACAGTAATGATGCGTTAAGTTTCTCACTCTTTTCCTGTTCTTTTTTTAAATATCCGACCAACTCCTCATTCTCAAAACGCAGCTTGAGAGACACGGCTAGCAACCTGCGGAGCCTGGAGGCAGCTGCCAGAACGAAACCCAGAAAAAAAAGGAGCATGGCCCCGATTGAAAAAGAAATTTTGTTTCCTTCGGAAAAAATAAAATAGACAAGAGGAATCACCGAGGGCAAAATTATGGCGTTTAAAGCAACAGGCACCGAGAACATGGTGGTCAGGGCTCCTGCTGTATATGCCACAATCACTAGAAGAAGTACCAGTTTTAGCTCAGACGCAAGCAGTGGGAAAAAGAGTATAGAACAGCTTCCCCAACCAATACCGGTTAAGCCTGCCATTGCTATTGCCAACCATCCCCAAACAGGGCCTCTTTGTTGTTCATCAATACGGCAAAAGAGCTGGTAAATAATAAAGCGCACAATTACCAGCAGGCTCATATACACTGCCCATCCGTAGAGTATTGTGGCTGGAATAAAATCATTAAGCAGATAGGTCAGAAAACCAGTGGCCGTGAGAATGGCACCAACTGCAGAGATGGTCGAATCGTAGATCAGGCGAATGCATTTAGCGTAGACATTCGACTCTATATTGTCGGAGACGGGATTTTGCTGTTCTTCTGAAAAAGAGGTCATTTCAAAATTTTAATGAGGAAGATCGATTCAGCAGAAGACTTAATTTCACAGTATTCTGATCGACCGTAAAATAGTTTATCAATATGTTAGATGTTCTTTCAAACTATCGTATTTTTTCCTCTAAGCCAATGCTTTTTCTCTCTTAGGAGATCAATCATCGTAAAGCAAGCAAAACTTTGGCTTTTATGAATGTTTTTCTTGTAGAATTAAAAGAAAAGTGGAGCTTTTCTTTACAGACAGCAGACAACGAAAAAAGTGTTTTATCTCATCAGTTCCTAAAACATGAGAAACACTTGCTCCCTGCTGTTTCGAGATCTTTTTAAAACTTTCAACAACGAACGCAATGGGATGGGCCTGATTGAACAATATTTATCAGGCACAAGAGACTCTCAGATAATCGTGTTTGAAGGTACAACCGGTTTTCTTGTAGATCCCCCTGGTCGAGTGATTTTTTATTGTCTTTCTTCAACTTTCAGCTCTAAAACAATCCGTCCCCAACCACCACACTCTATACCAACATCAAAGCAACTTGCTTTTTTAAAACGTATTTCATTAGGATCAACCCCGGCAAATAACATCTCATTTGCCGCAAAGATCATCATCATAGCTGAGTTGAGTGAGTATCCGCAAATTCTCGGAGGACACATTTGCGTTAATATATTTCCAGCATAATCAAAATAAAATTTATCACCGACTTTGTGATTGCTGTTACAGCCCTTGGACTCAACAACTTCCAGAACAAATAAATTTTTATTCAATTCTTTCGCTCTTCCGATTAACTCGCGATTTCTCGGATTTTCCTTAAATAAATCGATTTCATTCTGATTATACCCAAATCGCTTGGCTATAATTTTATATATTCTGTCATCATTATCATCCATACGATTGTACCTTTTTTATATGAGTAAAAACAATAGTACCAACTTATGATAGGCTAGAACGAAGCGGCGTGTATTGCATTTATCCGACACGCACCTAGACCATCTCGAGTTCTTTGACTTGGTTTTCTATTTTTTCCAGTTCCTTTTCACGACCCTCTTTTTTCATTAGCTTGCGAAGTTGCTCCATCTCCAGACGTAACTGCGGGATTATCTCGTTGCGGAGATGATCCTGAACATCTTTCTGAGCTTGGTTAAATTCTTCGACAAACTTTTTTAGATTCTCCTGTAACTCCTTTACTTCCTGACTGTCCGGGACTCTATCAAGCTCCTCGCTAAATGAATGGAATTGAACCGAGAGATCATCAAGCGTTGTTTCCAACTTTTTGTCCATTTTCGCGGAGGTCGTCTCAAGAGATTTTTTCAGTTCATCGAAATTTTTACTAAGCTCATTCTGTGCTTCACCCGCCTTTTTCTGCAACTCACTCAAAATATCTTTAATGTATTCGTTTCGAGCACTTCCTTCGACAATGGTGCCGTTTTTCAAAAGCGTACCGCCAGGACGTTCCTGTTCAACAATCACAGCCATATTCGTTGTCTTTCCGGGTGCGTGTTCTATATAAAATTGCGAATCTTCAGTAGCCGCATTTTTAAACTCCGGTTCGATTTCCACTTCGACCAGGTAATCGCCCTGTGAGGTGTAGAAGACTTTTTTCACCTGTCCAATTTCATTTTGTTGAAAATAGACAAAATCGTTCTGTTTCAAGCCCGATACCTCGGGGAATCGGAGCTGGAAAGTAAGGGAGCTTTTCGAACATCCCCAGAAAAACATGATCAGAAACAACCAAATGATGCAGATAACCTGGTAATTGAATTGAGGTCTCATATTTTCTTTCTATGCGAATGAAATCCGCGATACCATCTATAAACCTGTGAGCAAGGCTCTGGTTCCATGAGAGAAATTTTCCCAGGAAGTGACAACAGGATCGTCTCCCGGAGCAACTCTGGCTATTATGCGTTTTTACCGGCTAAAACAGAACGTTGATACTCTATAATTTCACCTTCCGTTACCTGCCGCAATGACAGCCGATACCCCTCATAAATTGCAATTCCATAAAAAACAATATCCATGACCGAGAAAGTACTGGCCATAATCTCCGGCATGGCAGAATAGTCAAGCAAAGGAAAAACTTCAAAGAATCCCAAGCCTTCATTTTGAGCAATATAATAGCATATAGTGAGGAAATTACCTCCTGCACATCCCACAAAGGACAGCAACGCTCCAAGCAGTTGAAATTTTATGCTTAGGCCTTTGCCTGCAAGGCGAATAAAAAATGCGACTAGAAATCCCACTCCAATTGCTATAATGCCCAGTTGATACTCCGTTACAACGGTAAAACCTGCCCAGACAGCCGCACTCAGAATGGCCGCAAAGAGCCCTGCAAGCACTGCAAGCGGAAAATTTTCTTCCTGCTTCAATCGTAGAACTATGAGGTCATTATCTATGTTTTCGGAATTTACATCGGATTGCTCTTCAATCTCTTCTTCATTACTTAATTCTTGCTCATTCACATTACTCTCCTCAACATACAGCTATGGTTAATGAAAATATGTCCGTTTATGGATTAGGGAGTTCACCTTCCCCTTCTCGTATTAACGGATGTTCATCCTAGCTTATATATCCCCCAACTTCAACATTTCTGTTGCCTACTCTCAATCAGTGCAAGCTATAAAGGATATTTCATGAAGGGTAGTAATGTTATAAATTATCTACGGGTTAAAGGTTTCCGATTACCAGTATTTCGCAAAAAAAATAGCAGAAAAGCTAACCGGATTTTAAAAGGTAATGGTCTTACTAAGAGGATTTTCCACTGTTCTTATTTTGATAGACGGAATGTTTAGGTGGATAAAACAATTTTCAAAGTTGGGGAAATGAGGTTTTCAATTACTAGTCGGGCATTGGGCAGGTCGTTGTTTAGAGTCTTTTCCAGGGCTGTAGAATGGCCCATCCCTTGCCCCAGCCAACGGTTCATCAGTCGGGTTTTCAAGATATCCTCCTTTACCTGCAGATATACCGTGAAATCAAAAATGTCCGCGAGGCTACGCCATGGATCAAGATCGAGCAGCAGATAGTTGCCCTCGCTCACTACAATCTGTACCTCTTTGCCAATTTTAAGAGCATCGCTGACTACCGCATCTTTACTTCGGTCAAACAGCGGAATCATCACATCTTCATTGCCGCTTCGCAACCGCATCAGCGTCTCTTCATACGATTTGACATCAAAGGTCGGGGGAGATCCCTTGCGGGTAAGAAGATCCATCTCCTGCAAGGTATCATTGTCGAGATGGAATCCATCCATGGGAAAGAGCGCTGCTCCTTCTACCTCGGTACAACTGTTGAGCAGTTCGACCAGCTTTTCAGCCAGTGTGGATTTGCCTGAAGCGGGGGCACCGGCAATACCAACCATAAACCGATTACCCCTTACGGTTCTCGACAATATGGCATTTTTGAGGATTCTTGCAGATTCAGATTCCATTGGCAGACTCAACTGCTCTTTATGCTGTGTCAGGGATTGCCTCTTTAGGTGGTTCTTTGGCACCGGTCATAAAGCCAACTGCGTCTGACATGGTATACTTGTTTGGGTCAATCACACAAAGGCGACTACCCAGCCGATGGATATGAATGCGATCTGCCACCTCGAACACATGGGGCATATTGTGCGAGATCAGGACAATTGGCAATCCCCTAGATTTGACATCCTGGATCAGCTCCAGTACACGCCGGGACTCTTTTACGCCCAATGCCGCCGTTGGCTCATCCATTATGACCACCTTTGAGCCAAAGGCAGCAGCCCGGGCCACTGCAACACCCTGCCTCTGCCCTCCGGAAAGGGTCTCTACAGCCTGGCTGATGTTCTGAATAGTCATCAGCCCCAGTTCGCTGAGCTTCTCTCTGGCAAAACGCTCCATTTCCTTATGGTCGAGCATCCTCAGGTATTTCCCGAGAATCCCTTTACGCCGAATCTCGCGTCCCATGAACAAATTGTCGGCAATGGAGAGCGCCGGAGACAGCGCCAGGTTCTGATATACCGTCTCGATCCCAGCTGAACGGGCATCCATTGGAGATTTGAAGTTCACCAGCTGGCCATCTAACCGTACCTCCCCCTCTTCGGGAGTGACGGCACCACACAGGACCTTGATAAGAGTAGACTTTCCTGCTCCGTTATCACCGATTACCGCAAGAACCTCTCCTGGATAGAGTTCGAAATCTGCGTGATCAAGAGCAGTCACACGGCCATAACGTTTGACCAAATTGCTGGCTGTAAGAATGGGTTCGCTTGTCATGATGCAATCTTCCTGATCCACTGGTCAACGGCAACGGCGATAATGATCAACCAACCGATGGCAAAAACCTGCCATAATACATCTACGCCCGCAAGGCGTAGACCCGACTGAAATACACCGACGATCAAGGCCCCAATTAACGGTCCAGTGATGGAACCACGGCCTCCGAAAAGAGAGATGCCGCCAATTACCACCGCAGTAACAGACTGCAGGTTTCCCTCATAAAAGCTTTGAGGTGAGATAGAACCTACTCTTCCGATTGAGGCCCAAGCTCCAATGGCGCAGATAAACCCGGCAACTCCGTATACCGACACCAAAGTACGGTCAGTGCGAATACCGGAGAGTTCGGCCGCCTCCTTGTCATCTCCAAGGGCATAGACATGACGTCCCCAGGCAGTTTTATTGAGCACATACCATAGCACACCAAAAATAACGAACATGAATATCGAACCATAGGTGAGTTGGGCGGTCCCGAAGGAGATATTTGTTCCGAAAAATTTCAGAAGCGGTGCTTTCGCGTCGATGTCCTGACTGCGGATTGACTGCGCACCGGAAAGGTACAAATTGAGTGCAAAGAAAATGTTCCAGGTACCGAGGGTAACGATAAAGGGAGGAAGCTTTAAACGTGTGACCATCAAACCATTCATGCAACCGGCCGCCGTACCGAGCAATACTCCAACTCCAATGGCCAGAACGGACGGTATCCCCATCTTCACGGCCAGATTCCCCATGATCACCGACATCAACACCATGATCGCCGCCACCGACAAATCAATCCCTGCAGTGAGAATCACCAGACTCTGCGCAGCCGCGAGAATGCCGATAACGGAAACCTGCTGCATAATCAGCGACAGGTTAAAAGGTGAAAAGAAACGATCTCCGGCTATAATGCCAAATGCCAAAACTCCGACAATCAGCACGATTACCGGCACCATTGTTGGGTAGGCATGAAGAAAATGCTGAAGTCGATGCAGAAATCCTTTGCGTTTCACAGAAAAACTGGCAATGGAGCTATCACCTGCTGCCAGTACCTTTTCAAAATCCTGCCCGTGTTCGTTTTTTTGGTCCATCGCTTACCGTGTTGGCTACCGATCTTGTCGGTGCTCTTCAGTAATTTAAAAGATTACTTCTTTAAGACATCAGGTCATGACTGGAGTGACATGCATCACTCCAGTCACTATTTTCCACTCAAGGGTAAAACAATTTTTCTTATCTACTTACGTTATAGTATAAATCAAATTCCCCCATCAACCCCAGCACTTTTTCAGTCCTTCCTTTGAAGGGGTCGAAGGCATACCTTCTTCCGGTTCATCGGTGATCAATTCAACACCAGTATTGAAGAAGTCGAGTCCGGGACTATTCTCAGGCTTGACACCTTTTTCAGCCCAGTTCTTAATTGCCTCAACGCCTTTGGCAGCCATCAGCAGAGGGAATTGCATGGAGGTTGCCCCAATGATACCTTCACTGACATTTTTTACTCCGGGACAACCACCGTCTACTGAAACGATCAGCACGTTGTCGGTTTTGCCAGCTGCTTTCAGAGCTTCATACGCACCAGCTGCAGCCGGCTCGTTGATGGTATAGACCACATTGATATTTGGCTCTTTCTGTAAAAGACCCTCCATAGCCAATCGACCACCCTCTTCGTTGCCATTGGTTACATCGTGACCAACGATACGAGGATCGTCTTCATCACCAATGTCTTTCGGATCCTTGACATCAATGCCAAAACCGGTAAGAAAGCCTTGATCACGAAGGTAATCCACTGAAACCTCAGAAGGATTAAGGTCCAGCATAGCAATCTTTGCGTCTTTGGCCTTGTCTCCAAGTTTTGCCTTAGCCCATTGACCGATCAGCTCACCAGCTTTGAAATTGTCGGTTGCAAAGGTGGCATCAGCGGTGTCCGCCGGATCGAAAGGTGTATCCAGGGCAATCACCAGCATTCCATTCTTACGGGCTGTGGTAATAATCGGGGTCAGAGCCTGAGGATCCGAAGGGGTGATCAAAATTCCCTTGGCCCCTGAAGCAATGCAGGTTTCAACTGCAGCAATCTGGGTTTCAACATCACCATCAATTTTTCCAGCAAAGGTTTGCAGCTCGATTCCAAGCTGTTCTGCGGCTTGCGAAGCACCCTCTTTCATCTTTACAAAAAAGGGATTGGTATCTGTCTTGGTGATCAGACAGGCACCTATTCCGCCAGCATGGGATGTTCCTACGGACAAGACAGAAGTGGCTGCCAAAGCAACCGCAGCGGACCAAAGATACGTGCGAGATTTCATCTGATTTCTCCCTTTAGGAATGTGTTGAACTTTTCAGCCCAAACCTGGAAGCGGTTCGGATCTATTCTGTTAAAAAATGCAAAACTACCGATGTCAGTTACAAAAGCATGTCAGGAGCAGTTTGTCAATTAATAAATCCACTGGACTTATTAATTCAGATCATGCATTATAACTATACAGGTCGAACTATTTCATTTCCATGCAAGCTGCCATTATCTTGCAACAATAGAGTATAATTAATGAAACAAAAAACAACTTTTGCTTATTCCATAGGCCACCCTCATAGAATCAAGGGACAAACCCGAGGTTCCAACCAAGCCGCCGTTCGACTCTACAACGAGCGGTTGGCCCTGTCACTGATCCGGCATCAGGGCTCTTTATCGAAGGCTGAAATTGCTCAGCAGACCGGTCTTTCAGCACAGACCATCTCCGTCATCCTAAACCAGTTGGAATCGGCTGGACTAGTCTGCGCGGGAGAACCTCAAAGAGGACAGGTTGGACAACCCAGAGTCCCTTTTTCCCTTAATCCCGATGGTGCACTGTTTTTTGGTTTGAAAATAGGACGCCGCTCAAGCGACCTCATTCTCATGGACTTCACCGGCAATGTGAGACATTCGATCCACACCACCTACCCCTATCCTTCCCCTCAGGATATTCTAGACTTTGTTCGAGATGGTGTCCTGTCAATTACTGGAAAACTCACGGAGCCGTTGCTCTCGAGAATAATAGGCATTGGCGTCGGCTACCCTTATGAGATATGGAACTGGGACGATGCGGTCGGAGCTCCACAAGGTCGATTGGAGCAGTGGAGAAGCTTTGATATTGCAAAGGAAATTGAGGGAATTACCGGAATTACGACACTGACAGGCAATGATGCCACTGGTGCCTGCGCTGCAGAGTTGGTTTTCGGGAATCCCCGAGGATTCCAGAATTTCCTCTACCTTTTCATCGGTACCTTCATTGGTGGAGGGGTTGTCCTGGGTGGAGACCTGTTCGTCGGCCCCCAGGGAAACGCAGGTGCAATAGGTTCCATGCCGGTTTCGGCACCAGGTCATAGACAAGGAATGCAACAGTTGATCGGTGCAGCCTCCCTCTATAGTCTTGAAAAGGGACTCATGGCAAAGGGGCTGAGTCCATCCATTATCTGGAAATACGGCACTAACTGGGATAGCATGGGAGAAACACTTGACTGCTGGATAGCAGAAGCTTCCTTAGCAGTTGCCCAGGCTATTGTTTCCTCCATCTCGGTTATCGATTTTGAAGCTATCGTAATTGACGGTGCCTTTCCCGAGGAAGTTCGTCGCCTGATTCTCACCGCCACCGCTAACTCCCTGAAGGAAATGGATCTACAGGGAGTCAGCCCCATGGTCCTGGCCGAAGGAACAATAGGTGGAAATGCCCGAGCCATCGGCGGTGCCTGTCTGCCCCTGCTCGCAAACTTCGTTCCCGACAGTAATGTCCTTAGAAAAGCTAGAGAAGAATAGCAAAGGCCGGCAACTCTCATTGGACAACCTTCGCAGTCGTCCTGTTCCAAAATGTATTATAAATTCAAACTCTTACAATCCAATTGTTAATAAGGGACTCACGCTTAACCGAACGTGGGTAAGACACAGCAGGATGCCCAAACACCATCATATATACTATCTCATGCGATTCCGGGATATGAAATCGACTTAGCAGTTCTGGCGCGATCATCATCAAAGCCCACTTTGCCAAGCCACACCAGAGAGTGCCAAGCCCCATGCTTGTTGCCAGTAATTCGAAGTAGCTAAGTGCAATGATACAGTCCGCAACCGGACTCGGACTGTCCTTTGGTGATGAAGCAATCAGCAGATGGGGAGCACCGCGGAAAATCGCGTCATTGCCGTTTGCCTGGGCCTTGGCGATCAGATCTATATAGAATTCCATCCCCTCCGGTATGCTTCCGTCTTGCACCTTGGCCTCTATAGTTGAATAAACATCCTGGCGCAGTGTATCCATAATGTCGACATTTTCAATAATGGTAAACATGACCTGCCTGTTGTTGACGGCAGTCGGAGCATAGGCGACTGTTTCCAGGAGTGTAGAAATATCTTCTGGCGAAACTGGCTCTTTCAGGTAACTGCGGACGGAACGCCGTCCCTTCATCAAAGCAATCATTTGTTCAGCAGATGGAAAATCCTCTTTCGAAAAAAGAGAGTCCTGCGGATTGTTTCCCAAGACACTCAAAGCTCCTGTACTGCAGACAGCAAAACAATGTTGGCATCGCACGCACTGCTCTTCGTTTTCCTTACTTATCGTTGGCACATCGTCTTTCATTTCAATGTACCCCATCGGACAATCCTGGGCGCATTCTCCACAACCTACACACAGTTCCTGGTCAACTCTGAATTGCAGATCCATTATTTTCTCCATTATTAAATTATCATACAATTGATAGCTAAGAATTCCCTACACCCATCATCAGATAACGAGGCTGTAATCTGATCAGGCATAATATCTCAGTGGTATTATTTACACTTTTATGATACATACGGGAAGTAGGTACCTTTTTGTTATGTAGTAACCAACAATATACTATTTTATAAAACCTAGAGTCTTGATGAGGATATAATGTCCGAATGCACGTTACGACGATTTCGGGGACGGGAATATTACTGCACCGTAGAACTCACACTTACTATTATAGGCGGCAAATGGAAACCAATCATTCTCTACCACCTGGGGGAAGGAGGAACCCACCGCTTCGGTGAACTCAAGAGAGCGATGCCCAACATAACACAGAAAATGCTGACTCAACAACTTCGTGAACTGGAAAATGATGGCCTTGTCCATCGCCAGGTCTATGCTGAAGTACCACCTAAGGTGGAATATTCCCTGACAGAATTCGGCCGCACTATTTTACCTGTCCTGCAAAGTCTCAGTCAATGGGGGGAAAGCTATCAGGCTAAGTATAAACTTCAATCGCAAAGGCAGACAATCGATACACCTCTCCAGACTTCGGAGGTGTCATAATTAAAATATAAGTTGCCAATTGCTCCCTCAGCAAAAAAGGATCAAAGCCTGCCCTGGTAGCAACGGACTCCGTTTCAGACCCCTTTGAAAGGTATACCAGTACTTTGGCAGTAATTGCAGCCATACAATTTGAGATATGTTATTTCAACTATATTGAGTGTTGTTATGTCTTCTGACTGACTTCCGGAAAAAAGGAGCTATATGTGCGTCTTTTGAAATCTGCTTTAATCGCCAACGCATGTCCTCTACATATGCAGAGTAAGATCTTAGCCCCTTATTTAAGTGGAGTTATTCGTAACTGTTATCTTTTGAACTAAATGTTTTTTGATTTTTCTTGAGAAAAGCGAAAAGTTCCTTCTTCTCCTCAGTAAAACGGACACCAATTTTAAATGCCGATTTATTGTTATAGAAGCACGTATCCATCCAGATCGCTTCGGCAATGAGGTGATCGTTCTCCTCATCAATGTTCAAAGGGAAATGATCAAAATACAGCCAGTTTTCAGCCTGTTGCTGGGCATTAAAAAAGAGATGCTGACCGTCCAGTACAACCTTGTCGACAACCACACAAGCACCCGTTTTTGAAATTTTCACGACGGTGCCTTGATGACTTTTTGTAGATATTTTCGAATTTTCTTTTTTTTGCAGGTGGATATGGGTTGTAAACTCTACAGAAATCCTCTCGCTTCGTGTTGTAAAAAATCCCATATACTCACCCTTTTAGATAACTCGATGTCCCTATTTACTTGTTCAGTCAATCATGTTTCCTATTGTTCTAACACCATATTCACAACTACCTTCTTCATTTAGGATATTAAATATAGAATATCATGCGAATAATACTATTATTACAAAAATCTGGCAACATATTAACCCTGGCCATGAAATCTCTTAAGTTTTACTGATTTTTCCTATCAAAATATAAGTTAAGCTTATTTTTACCGAAGCTGAAACATCAAATGTTGCTCTCTTCTGGTTTTCATCAAAATAATTTTTTAAATGTTTACGTAAAATTATAACGCCTTCATAAGCACAGTTATCACCAAGTGGGAACCCGAAAAACCAATAAGCAACATACAGTTACCATTTTTTAAAGATAAAACTGTCTTGTATTTTTCTTGGCTCTTTGGTAAACCTTTTCCGCATGGCTGAATGAGCATTCATTTTTTTGCCTTGAGTATGTTTTTAAGTAATTGATTAAAGTAGAGAAATATAGGGTTGTTTTTAGTCATCTTTACAGATGATGTATATTCTTCAGCCCCTTCTCAACCTCAAACATTACTTTACCCATACCCCAACAGGAATTACTTATCTCAGCCTGTAATTTTGTAGTTACAGTTGGCTGCAATCTGCATAACAAACCCAGCTCAGCTGGATATACACCTTTTTCATTTTTTCTATACCAGAGAAAATTCTAAGTCAGCAAAGAGAGAACGATGACATTACCAATGAACGCCCAAAAATTATCAGTTGATTCAATCAAAAAGATTAATGAACTGAGCGGTGAAAATGTCAAGTTGTGCATGCAATGCGGAACCTGTACTGCTGCATGCCCCATGGCAGATGAAATGGACTTTTTCCCACGCAAAGTCATGCATTTTAGTCAGTTCGGCATGGTCTTGCAGATGGAAAACATCAATACCTACTGGAAATGTGCCTCTTGTCACTCCTGCAGTGTCAGGTGTCCTAGAGGTATAGACATTGCCAAGGTGATGGAGGCTCTACGTCAACTGGTGTTAAGAACCAGTAAAAATTATATAGAGCCATCCCAGATTTCTAAGGAAAAACTCAAAGAATATCCTGGAATTATGATGGTTGCAGGTTTTAGAAAATTGACAAGTTAAGGGAGAGCGATGAAACTCAGTTATTATCCCGGATGTACCCTCAAGTACAAGGCCAAGAACCTGGAAACAGCAGCTCTGGCTTCTCTTGACGCCCTGGGTATTGAAGTGGAAGAAATGGACAGATGGAATTGTTGCGGAGCTGTATACTCGCTCACCAATGATGACTTGATACACATGGTTGGGCCTGTACGAAATCTTGTGAGAGCAAAAGAACAGGGAGCGGATGCTATCGTTACTCTCTGTTCCATGTGCTACAACACTCTAGCTCGTGCCAATTTGCTCATGAAAAATGACCCTGAAAAACGTGATACTATCAACCGATTTATGGATGATGAGATCGACTACTTTGGCGAAGTTGAAGTTCATCATTTCCTCAGTGTCCTGAAGGATGAAGTCGGTTGGCAGAAAATACGTGATAAAGTGGTTACCCCGCTCAACGGTCTCAAAGTTGCATCGTATTATGGTTGCACCCTGCAGAGACCTGCGGAAGTCGGCATTGAGCCCATGGGCAGTTTTGCTCTGATGAATGAGATGTTCGAAGCACTTGGAGCCGAGGCCGTACCATTTAGTGCCGCAGATAAATGCTGTGGTTCCTACCAGGTAATCTGCGAAGAGGCTGGTGATAACAACGCTGCAGCGAAAGTGCTTAACGCAGCTTCTGCCAGTGGTGCCGAAACGATTGTCACCAGTTGCCCGCTCTGCGAGTTCAATCTAGGCAAACAACAGGAAGCTTTGAAAGAGAAAGGTAAAATATCAGAGAACGTACCTACCCTTTATTTCACTCAGCTTCTCGCAATTGCATTAGGAGTGCACGCGGAACAATGCGGTTTTGGACTCAATGATGCACTGGTACATCAATTTCTTGAAAGCAAAAAGCTTCTCATTGCAGCATAACAGAGATCCTTTGAAGATATTTTTTTCGTATATGGGAGATATTAAATATGTGTCAAACCGATTCTACCAAACCTGAATTTAAAGTTGCTACAGGGGATCGAGCGATTCTGCCCGAGGGTGCCCGAACCATCCCAATTTATGTGATGGGTAAAAAATACGAGGTTCCTGAGACCTTAACCATCATGAAGGCTATGGAATTTGCTGGTTTTAAATTTCTTCGCGGTGCCGGTTGCCGTGGTGGAATTTGCGGTGCCTGTCCCACTGTCTACAGGATGGCCGGAGATTATAAACTTCACTTTGGCCTGGCCTGCCAGACAGTAGTCGAACCCAATATGTACCTGGCCCAGATTCCCTTCTTTCCTGCTAACAGGGCAAGTTATTCAATGGAGGAAATGAGCGCTGCCGCCGATGCTATCCATGCTCTCTATCCTGAAGTTTTCAGATGCGTCGCATGTAATCTGTGTACCAAGGCATGTCCGATGGACGTGAAGGTAATGGATTATATTGCTGCAATAAAACAGGGACAGATTGAGAAAGCTGCCCGCATCTCGTTTGACTGTATCCAATGCGGACTTTGCGCCAGTCGCTGTATGGGTGAAATTCCACAATATCATGTTGCCCAATTGGCAAGACGGGTTTTTGCCCGCTATATCCAGCCGCAGGCTGAACATCTTAAAAAACGTGCCGAAGAGATCGAAGCAGGAAAGTATGACCAGATTCTCGATGATCTATGCGCAATGGACAAGGAAAATTTAGAAAAACTTTACGTCAACGAGCGTGAACGTGAGCCAGATATGGCTGAACCTGGTTCATGGCAGCCACAGGAAACTAAATATCTCTAACACTGTGAGGCTTGCAAGTACCTTTTGAAATTCAAATTGCTAAAAAGTGAATTTCCGAGGCACTCAACACATTTGATCGATTATCTGGAATTAAGGAGAACACCATGGGATATACACCGGAATTAAAAGAACTCATTAAACGCGTTGAAGCAACTCGCCCCGAACGCGTAGCAATGGCACGCAGAAACGAACATTATCCTGCTCTGACCATGGCTGAAAGAAAAGAGGTATTAAGTAAATTTCACCCTGATTATCAGGAAGATGCCAAGCAAATGGTAAAAGTTGGCCCGAACAAGGGTGATATTTTCCAGGAAACTGTTGCCAGACTACTGGAATCACGGTCAGTTATCCGTCCTGACAAGGTTAACCTGAGTAATATTGACCGCGAAACCGACGTATTGGTTATTGGCGGTGGCGGTGCCGGAACTTCCGCTGCTATTATGGCTGCCGATGCTGGATGTAAAGTAATCATTGCCAATAAGCTTCGCCATGGTGATTCAAACACCATCATGGCTGAAGGTGGAATTCAGGCCGCTACTCAAGAATGCGACTCACCATATTACCACTATCTTGACACCATTGGTGGTGGTCACTTCAGCAATCAGCGCGATCTTGTTGCAGCCCTTGCCAAGGATGCTCCACTCTCCATCGCCTGGCTGGAAAAACTTGGCATGATGTTCAATAAGTATGAAGACGGTCGCACAGTTGTTCGTCACTGCGGCGGTTCTTCAAGGAAAAGACTGCAGTCAGCCGGTGACATGACCGGTGCGGAGATCATGCGTGTCATCCGGGATGAAGCCCGCAATCGTACAGACATGATTTCGGTTATGGAATTCAGTCCTGCTGTTGAGCTGATTCTTGACAGCGATGGCAAATGCGCCGGGGCAATTTTGTTCAACATGGAGACTAAGGAATATTCCATTGTCAAAGCCAAAGCGGTTGTCATGGCAACCGGTGGATTCGGTCGTCTTCATGTCAAGGGTTTTGCCACAACCAATCACTACGGTGCCACCATGGATGGTGTTGTCATGGCCTATCGTGCCGGAGTTGGAAACCAGTCACTGCATTCCACCCAATACCATCCGACCGGAGTAAGCTATCCTGAACAGAATGTTGGCTTGCTAATAACCGAGAAAGTTCGTGGCTTAGGTGCTCATGTTCTCAATATTGATGGCGAGCAGTTCTGTTTCCCTCTTGAGCCTCGTGATGTCGAATCAGCTGAACTCATTCAGGAAGCCATGGCAAAAGGCAAAGGAATCATTACCCCCACAGGTCGCGTCGGCCTCTGGCTTGATTCACCTATGATTGAGGAGCTGCATGGCCCAGGTACTGTCCGCAAGGAACTCCCAGCCAAATTTATCCAGTTTGAGCGTCATGGCATTGACATCAGCAAGGAACCTATGTTGGTTTATCCGACACTGCATTATCAGAATGGTGGAATAAATGTTGACGGCAACACCTACACCAAGCTTCCCGGACTTTTTGGCGCGGGTGAGGTTATTGGTGGTGTACATGGCGAAAACCGCTTGATGGGTAACAGCCTTCAGGATATCATCACCTTTGGTCGCCGTGCAGGAAAGAGTGCCGGGGCATACATCAAAGGTGGAGTAGAGATCAAGGAACTTTCTCTTGATCATGTCGTCAAGTTTGAGAAAGAACTTGCTGACGCCGGTATCGAAAATCCAATGGTTGCACCGATTCTCCTGCCGGATTATTCCACCGATGAGGTGGCAGCCAACAGATGGCCTGAAGCAGTAACTGCATAAGAGAATAGAAACGTTTTTATAAGAAGTATGTTAAAAAGCTGAAAACGATCTGGTAATAAAAAAAGCAGCGGGAAGATCTGATCCCGCTGCTTTTTTTATTCAAACTATCGGTGAAAAGAGTTGATTCAGTTTGTAGGTTCAGCTGAACTTTTATCCCTTCTCGCTTTGATCCATCCATTGCGGATGTAATATTGCTGCCCGCAATCACACCATTTTTCACAACTGTCTTCATTTGTTTTTAATGGATATTTCCCTTTTCCTTCTTTATTAACTCTGCAGATCCCTGAGAGTTCATCACTAAGACGATAATGTCTGCAGCTCAGGCATATTTTTTTTACTTGTGACATTGACTTATATCTTTTGTGGTGGAGGTTGGAGTACAGTATCGAAAATATCGCCAAAATCTGGAATGTCTGTTGTGTCATTCTCACCAAGACCAAAAACGTCTGTTATTTTATTGACATGTCCGTATTTTGAAAGATATGTGGATATGGTTTTTCTGGTATTTTCGCTTATAATTTTGCTTGTTTCCTCGAATCTATTGTAGATAATACCTTGTAGCTGAATATTCCTGTTTTGCAAAATTTCCAGGGCGGAGATCGTATGGTTCAGGGAACCAAGCCTTGGACTGCTTACCAGGAAATGATGATAGTTGAAAGCACCGAGATAATCCACCAGGGTACGTTCTAACTGTAGAGGGACCATTAATCCGCCAACCCCTTCAAGCAGAACAACCTCGTATCTTTCAGCAAGCAGCTCGGTAGCATTGGTTATAGAGTCCAGATCTATGCTGCTGTTTTCAAGAGATGCTGCAAGGTGAGGTGAACATGGCTCAGAAAAGACGTATGGGCAGGTCAGCCCATTCTTATCATCTTCAGTTACGTCCATCCCCATGATTTTTCTATGCTGAAGAATATCTTCTGAGATTCCGACACAGCCGGTTTGACATATCTTCTGAGAGATGACCTTATATCCACATCTCAGCAGATATCTACCCATCAGACCAGTAACGACGGACTTGCCGATATCAGTATCAATCCCGGTAATACAAATAACTTTTGCAGTGGACATTACTTTGTTTTTTTGGAAGCAATCACATACGAACTCATATAGGTAACCGGTATGCCCGAGGCAGTACCAAACCTTTCCGCATATTCTCGCTCAAATTCACGCAATTTCCCAGGTGTCCATCTATAATCCTCAACTCCACTCACTCCTGTCGCCTGCAAATGCCTGAGAATATCTCGGGGGGAAGAGAAAAAAAGCTGATCTTTCACGGTCTCTTCCTCCTCGATATAGAAATATCTATCCATCATGTCAAGAAGGGTACCAACCGACGAATAAGGTAAACCAACGTTTGTCAATTCTCTGAATTCACAGAGTGTCCCCGGACCAAATATCGAAAAAGCGAGAAACCCTTTATCATTTAGAGCACTGGCAAGTCTCTTAAAGAGCCTTTCAAGGTCGACTAACCATTGAAATGTCGCGCTTGAGATTATAAGGTCGAGATTTTCAGGTAATGCAAGTGTCTCAACATCTCCAAACAATGGGATAATTTTAACCTGGTCCATACCGCCAAGTCGTTGCTTTACCTCATCGTAGAATGAGGGAACAAGATCATTGAGATACAGTTTCTCCACATTACATGAACTCAGCATAAGTTCTGTCAACGTTCCTGTACAGCAGCCGATCTCGAGAACATTCTTCAGTGATATTTCGGAATATTTTGCCAGTTTTTTTATAAGTTTCCTACTGACTCTCTGTTGAATTTTAGCGTTATCGTCATAGGTAGATTTGCCACGGGAAAAACTCCTGGCAATTCTATTTTTATCTATATATTTTTCTCTATTCATGAAAATCACTGTGTGTTTTCAACCGGTATATTCGAGCAGCTCATCCCAACTTTTCCAGAAATAAAAAGGAAAATGACTGCTTTCAAGGCTTTTTATTTTCCCTGTTTTGACTTCACTCCAGAAACGAACCTGGTTCTTCGTTGGAACAATCATGTCCGTATCAGATATTATAATATCACTATATATAGAGTCTGCCCCGTCGATTTCTTGCAGATCTGTCATAATTGCAGCAAGTTCATTTTTCATATCATCAATGACTCGTTGCGGTCTGTTGTGCATAAATGACTTAAAGACAGAAGAAGATCGACACATGCGACGATAAAATTTAACCGATGTCTCCTCGCTTAAGGCATCTAATGTCGCTTTGCAGATGTTAACAGGTATACCGTACAATTCATCGACAGGTTTCAAGGTGCCATTAATGGCAATGGTTTTGTCAAAATAGTCAGCGACATCTTGAAAATGTCTATGCCCATGCGCAACGCCCATGGACCATCCTATAAGATGAATACGATCATATGCTTGAGCAAGGCTTTTAATGTCTATGCTGCAATGATCGTCAGAATAATCATAACAACCAAGAACATCATATTTTTGGCTAAACAATGGCCTGAATGGAGTCGAATCCATTCCCCAGCCATTGTAAAAAATAATCAGCCATTCATTGTTATTACTATGCATCCATTCGGTTATCATGATGCATCAAAAGAGACTTTTTATCAGGGACGGTAATGGCGAAATATCATCCCACTCCATTGCAGCGGTTACAGAAAGCCTGAATCTCGCAGTACCTTCGGGGACCGTTGGGGGACGAATGGCAAAAATGAGAAAACCATGTTCCTGCATTCTTTCAGCCATATCCACTGTTTTTTGATTTTCTCCAATAATCACCGGAACGATGTTGGTATTCCCGCAAGTCCGCAGTCCATTTTCGATCAAACCTTTTCGCAATTTGTCACTCATCTCGAAAAGTTTTTTTCGCTCAGCGCTCATTTCAACAATGCGCTTAAAAATATAATAATTCCAGTGAATAACCACCGGAGGAAGTGCGGTGGTAAAAATAAGTGATCTACTGAAATTAATTAAGAAATCAGCAATTTCTTTGGTACACACGACGTATGCCCCAACAGAGGCGAATGCCTTTCCGAAGGTTCCAACAATAAAATCAACATTCTGGATAACATCAAACTCTTCAACTTTCCCCAATCCTTTTGCACCGGAAACGCCGATAGCATGGGCCTCATCGACATACAGAAGGCAATTAAATCTGTTTTTCAGCTCCACAAGTCTCTTCAGATCAGCCTCGTCACCATCCATGCTGAAAACCGATTCTGTGACAATAAAAACGTTTTCATAGCTGTTTCGATATTTCAGAAGAAGATCATTAAGATGATCATAGTCTGTGTGACGAAAACGTTTATGGTCTGCTCGACTCAAGCGTAAACCATCATGAATAGAAGCATGATTGAGTTTATCTGAGAGAATGAGGTCATTTTTAGCGGCCAAAGTGGGCAGAATACCGATGTTAGCATGATACCCGGAATTAAAAAGCAGACATGCCGGTCTCTGGTATTGCTCGCAAATAAACCTTTCCAAGGTATGTGATGAAAAACTGTCTCCTGTCAATAATCTTGAAGAGGCCGCACCAAGCCCAAAATCTTCAAGTATATTTTCCTCCGACATGCTCTCATAAAATTTCTGATGAAGTGCTCTGCTCCCGGCAATCCCTAAATAATCATTGGATGTCATGTTGATCATGACACGGCCATCGTAGCTTACCTTGGCGAGTGTTCTGTTAGCAAGCGGTCGAAACTTGCGAAAACTCCCAGTACCTTTCAGATTTGCTAGCATGTCTTTAAAATTCAAAATCGTACCTATTTCGTAAGTTGTGCCAGTACTGTAACAACAGCACTTGTAAGGAGTTTTAAATCTTCAGAACAAATGCAATACGGAGGCATCAGATACACCAGTTTACCAAAAGGCCGAACCCAAACCCCATTTTCAACAAACAGTTTCTGGATCTCAGCCAAATCCACTGGATTTTTCATCTCGACAACACCTATGGCACCAAGAACTCTCACTTCAGCAACATGAGCCATTTGTCGACAGGGCGCAAGGCCTTGAGTAAGTTCTTTTTCTATTCTTTTCACTGATTCCCGCCAACCACTCTCCTCAAGCAATTGAAGAGATGCAGAAGCAACGCTACAAGCTAGAGGATTCGCCATGAATGTTGGACCATGCATAAAAACATGCGGATCACCAGTAGAAATAACTCTGCCAACCTCGGCCGTTGCCATAACAGCGGCAAGCGTCAAATATCCAGCGGTGAGCGCTTTACCAAGACACATAATATCCGGAGTCACTTTTGCGTGCTCACAGCCAAACAGCCGACCGCTACGTCCAAAACCTGTGGCGATCTCATCTGCTATCAGCAAGGTATCGAGCGTATCACATAGGTGTCTCACGTTGTTTAAATATTCTGGATGGTAAAACCGCATTCCTCCTGCACCCTGAACAATTGGCTCCAGAATTACCGCACATATATGCTCATGGTGTTTTTCCATAAGAGACTGGAAGGAATGAAAATCAGTTTCATCCCATTCATCATGGAAACCAACCTCAGGTTTGTCGGCAAAATAATATTGAGGGAGAACTCCGCTGTATATCTGGTGCATGCCTGTTACCGGATCACAAACCGACATGGCATGAAAGGTGTCACCGTGATAACCTGACTTTATAGTAAGAAATTTCTTTTTCTCCGGGCGATTTTGCGCATAAAAATACTGTATTGCCATTTTCATGGCAACTTCGACTGCGACAGATCCAGAGTCACAGAAAAATATCCTATCTAGACCATCAGGTGTGATCGCAACGAGTTTTCTGCCAAGCTCAACTGCAGGCTCATGGGTAATACCGCCAAACATCACATGGCACATCTGCTCGGTCTGCTTTTTTATCGCCTCGTTTAGAGTAGGATGATTGTAACCGTGAATGGCTGCCCACCATGAGGACATGCCATCGATAATTTCGTTGCCATTCCTCAGAGTTAAACGTACCCCTGAGGCAGAAGTAACCTGATAGACGGGTAAAGAATTTTCAATGGAAGTATACGGGTGCCATAGATGTTTACGGTCAAACTCCAGGATACTATTCATTTCTTTCACGAATAAACCTGTAACCTAGTTTTTTGATAGCTTTTAGGTCCTCGTCCAGATTATTCCCTGCAGTGGTCAGATAGTTTCCAACAATAGCACCGTTTGCTCCCGATTGGAAACTGGCAAACTGCCCGTCTCCCAGTTGATTACGGCCTCCTGCCAGCCTTACGATGGCCTGCGGATTAATGAACCTGAATACGGCAACGCTGACAAGCACATCGGAGAGTGACAATGGTGTATAGCTTTCAAAAGGGGTATTGGCTATGGGAGTGAGGACATTAATAGGGATTGAATAAATTTCCAGTTCTCGAAGCTCGAATGCTAACTCCAGTCGATGCTGAAGGGTCTCACCCATGCCGAAGATTCCACCGGAACACACCTCAAGACCTTCCTCCTTGGCAATCGTTATGGTTTCCACCTTCTCTTCCCAGGTATGCGTACTGCATATTTTCGGAAAAAAAGATTTACATGCTTCAAGGTTGCAATGATAACGCTCAACACCATATGATTTAAGGAGTCTGGCTTTTTCTCTGGTAAGCATTCCCATGGAAGCACAGTAGCGGAGATCGGTGGATTCTCGAAGTTTTTTATATATAGCGCCATATTCGTTCAACTCCTCAAGACTTGCCTCTCTGCCTGCTGTTACCAAAGAAATTCGTTCGACATTGTTACTGTCACTTTCCTTGGCCTGAATGACTGCTTCTTCTATGTCAATAATATTATAGGTTGAAATTTCAGTATCATAGTGCGAAGATTGCGCGCAAAAACGACAATCTTCACTGCATTTTCCAGACTTGGCATTTATTATAGAACAGAGATCGAATGCATCTTCATGTATATATCTGCGAAGATGGTCCGCAGCCTCAAATAATTCATCTGCAGGAGTTGTGGTGGCAAGCTGATAAGCGTGATCAAAGTCGATGTTCTTTCCAGCTTTGATTATTTTAATACATTTATCTAATATCATTTCTGACCTCACACTCACTATCTATCTGTTTTAACAAACTATGTACTATCTTAACAGGCTTACTCAATTGGAGAGCATTCCTGTCATTCTTTAAATACAGACTACCAGTTAGCTTAGTCATTATTTAACGAATATGAAAATCATTTTGTATTATACTCTCAATCAGTATTACATGTATCCGGGATGAATGGGTTGAAAAAAAACCGTTGAGGAACAGAGTGCTACAGGGAAAACCTTTTGCAGGATAAAATTAAAGGTAGAATGAAGAAGCCGTTTTTTTACTTAGCTTTAAAATAAACGGCTTCAACAGACTTGTATTCTTATTATTTAAGCTTCTCAAGACATTTCTCAAGTCCTGCAGGGCTATCAAACTGCAAGGTATTTACCTCTACCCCTTTTGGTACAATTTTACGCATCAGTCCTTTAAGAACAGTTTTAGGCCCGGCTTCGATAAATGTATCAACCCCACTTTCAATCATGGCAATGATACTTTCATACCATCTTACGCGTGAGATTATCTGTCGGGCCATAATATCTTTGATCGTAGTGATGTTGTCTTCTTTTTGGGCCGTAATATTAAAAATTACAGGCTTTTGCGGTTTTGAAAAGTCTATACTTTCCATGAATTCAGCAAATTCAGGTACCGCACCAGCCACAAGCGGGCTATGGTTGGCAATACTTACGTTCAGAGGTATGACTCTCCCACCATCATTCTCCACAACCTCACTAACCAGATCAAGCCCCTTCACCTCTCCGGATATAACGATCTGCTCAAGAGTGTTGTGATTCGCAGCGGTGACTGCTCCAGCAACCTTACATTCCTCAATACAGTATTCAATTTCGTCTATTTTCTTACCAAGAACAGCTCTCATCCCACCCGGATTTTTTTGTCCTTCACGCCACATTAAAGCACCTCTCTTGGCAACAAGACGAAGAGTATCCTCCACTGAGAGAACATTCGCTGCATAAAGTGCAGAATATTCCCCTAGCGAGTGTCCGGCAAAACAGCTTATCTTCGTCTGATCTACTCTATCCTTAAGCATCTGCCAACACATGAGGTTTACAGCAGTGATAGCAGGCTGCAGATTTATTGCATGCGTCAGTTCCTCCATTGGTCCATTTTGACATAAATTTCCAAGGGGAGTGCCACAAACGTTTTCCGCACTTTCCATTATCTTTCGGCACGCAGAAGATGACTCAATAAACTCCTGCCCCATACCAAGATACTGCGATCCCTGGCCGGGAAACAGAATTGCAATTTTCATTATTATCTCCTCTTATTACTGGTCGCTTTTTCCTTTTCCATTAAACTCAATATCATAAACATTACGACCCCAATACATATTGCTGAATCAGCGATATTAAAAGCTGGCCAATGATACCCATGCCAATGTATGTCTATAAAATCAATCACAGCACCAAACCGGACTCTATCGATGAGATTGCCAACGGCACCTCCAGCAATGAGCGCCAAGCCCCATCCTTTTTCTGGAGATTTCAGGCGGATGCGAAACCAAAGTACGGTCAGCAATATCAGGGCGAGAGTGCTGACCGTTATAAAAAAATAGTGGCGCCAGGGAGAATCTATACCTGCCATAAGACTAAAAGCAGCTCCCCGATTGGTAACAAAGGTTACATTGAAATATCCTGGTATAACTACTGCTTTTTCGTAAAGAGAAAAAGAAGAGAACACTGCCTGCTTAGTCAGCTGATCAACTCCCAGGACTATTATGATTATGCCCAGATAGGCCACTGTTAATTACTCTGTTCCGATGTTCATTTCCTGCAAAACACCAGTACATTTATCACAAATCAGTGGATGGTCCTCATTGGTGCCGACACTGGTGGAACGAGTCCAGCATCGCTCACATTTCTGACCGGCAGCCGGTTGTACCATAACGACAAGTCCTTCAATTTCTTCACTCACAAAGGGCTCTATCTTCTCATCAACCGTGTCATCTGCACGTCGCAACGATGAGACAATGGATATTTCCCGGAGCGATTGCCATTCAGACTGGAGAAATGCATCAAGCTTCTCATCCGCCTTGATAATAACCTCAGCTTCAAGTGGATGACCGATGACCTTATTCTGCCTGGCAATTTCCAGGGCCCGGGTGATTTCAGAACGAACGTCTTTCAGTTTGTCCCATTTTTTCTCAAGAGCTTCATCCATAATCTCATCTGTAAACGATGAAAATTCAGTGAAAAATATTGATTTGGACAACGGATCTTTTGGCTCGAGATGAAACAGGTGCTCCCACGTTTCAGCAGCGGTAAAGCTGAGAATCGGAGTCATTAATTTGAGCATACCTTCCAGGATATCAAAGAGCACTGTTTGGGCTGAACGACGCAATGTAGAATTTGTTCCCGCCGTGTACAATCGATCCTTAAGAATATCCAGATAAAACGAACTCATCGTTGTTCCGCAGAAGTAATTCAAATCCTGATAAATGGAATGGAACTCATAGCGTTCATATGCACCGGTAATTTTGTCATTGAGATCAACAAAACGCTTCAATGCCCAACGATCAAGCTCTGGTAGATCGGCAACCGCGACCCTGTTGTCAACCGGATTAAAATCATTGAGATTGCCAAGCATATAGCGAATAGTATTGCGGATTTTCCGATATGAATCCGAGACCTGCTTCAATATTTCATCGGAGACCTTTATATCATCACGATAGTCCTCACTGGATACCCAGAGCCTGAGAATTTCTGCGCCATAGGTATCAATAACTTCCTGGGGAGCAACAACATTGCCAACGGATTTTGACATTTTTTTGCCTTTTCCATCCACAACGTATCCATGGGTCAAGACACCTTCAAAAGGTGCCCGATCTCTTGTACCGACCGATGTCAACAGGGAAGACTGAAACCATCCTCTGTGTTGATCGCTGCCTTCGAGGTAGAGATCTGCCGGCCAGCGCAACTCCTCTCTCTCTTCGATAACTGCGGCATGACTGGTACCGGAATCAAACCAGACATCTAAAATATCTTCTTCTTTTACAAATTCATTACCGGAACATTTAGCACAGGTTGTTCCTGGTTCAAGAAAATCATCGAGATCATGACTGAACCACGCATCAGCACCTTCTTTTAAAAACAATTCATCGATTTTATTAACAACCTTTTCGTTCTTGATTATTTCACCGCACTTTTTACAGCTAATAACGGTAATTGGAACCCCCCAAGCACGCTGCCTTGAAAGACACCAGTCAGGCCGCCCTTCGACCATAGAGTAAATTCTCTGCTGTCCCCAGGAGGGTGTCCAGCTTACCTCCTCAATGCTCTTCAATGCTTTACTGCGCAGATCATTCTTTTCCATGGAGATAAACCACTGGGGAGTGGCCCGGTATATTACCGGTTTTTTGCACCGCCAGCAGTGAGGATAACTGTGACGCAGCTTTTCCTGATGGATAAGCGCTCCGGATTGACCCATATCTGCATTGATCTGGTCATTCACCATGGGGATCTTTTGTCCCTTATATCTTCCTGCATCGCTGGTAAAAACGCCCTCGTCGTCAACGGGAGAAAGAACTTCAAGGCCATAACGCAAACCGGTAATATGATCGTCGGCACCATGACCTGGTGCAGTATGAACACATCCAGTTCCAGCATCAAGCGTAACGTAGTCAGCAAGGACCATCATGGAATCACGATCCATAAACGGATGTCGGCAATTGCGTTTCTCCAGGCCAGTTGCTGAAAAGGTTGCCACGATTTCAAAATCTTCGATTCCAACTTCTTCCATAACCTGATCGACAAGATCTTTGGCCATGATCCATTTTTCATTACCTATTTTCACCGCTGCATAGACAAAATCGGGATGAAAGGCGACAGCCTGGTTCGCCGGAAGAGTCCATGGTGTTGTGGTCCAGATAACAACATAAAGATTATCTCCACCTAGAATTGAATCTATGCCGGTGAGATCATCCTTTACCGGAAACTTCACATAGATCGAAGGTGAGGTGTGATCATGATATTCGACCTCCGCCTCGGCGAGTGCCGTGGTACATGTAGAACACCAATAGACAGGTTTTTTATTGCGGACAACCGCATCTGAGAGCAGAAAGCGGTTAAACACCCTGGCGATAGCGGCTTCATAACCATAATTCATGGTTAAATAAGGTGTGTCCCAATCACCCAGGACACCTAATCTTTTAAATTCACTTTTTTGATTCTTTATCCACTTTTCAGCATATTTTCGACATGCTTTACGTTTTGAAAGCTTGGGAATTTCTTTTTTCTTATCACCGAGCTCCATATCGACATTATGTTCAATCGGCAGCCCGTGACAATCCCAGCCCGGTATGTATGGAGCATTGAATCCAGCCATTCGCCGGGATTTGAGTATGATATCTTTGAGAATCTTATTGAATGCTGTTCCCAGATGAATGTTGCCATTGGCATATGGCGGGCCATCGTGCAAAATGAATAAGGGTTTGTCCTTACCATGTTGTTGTAGCTGCCCATACAAATCTTCTTTGTCCCAGCGTTTCAGATACATCGGCTCCTTCTGAGAAAGGTTTGCCTTCATTTTAAAACTGGTTTGGGGCAGATTAAGTGTTGCCCTATAATCCATATCCTTCTCCTTTTCTCAACATCTACACCATGCCTTCATGATAATATTCTACACAGTAGTGTGTTCATTTATTGTAAACAGCGATAAAATAACCACAGAAAATAACAATTGCAGGATAAGTTGCAAGTTTAAAGTTCAACTGTGAAGAGATGCTTTTTAAAACTATGGAGCTCCTTTGAATCATTATTGACAGATAAAAAATTAATCAACCAAACAAATTGACACAAAAGCCTGATTTTATTAATATACCAAATTAACTACTCACAATTTTCTGAAATGTGTTTTTTATTGTACAGTTCATCATGAATCACTACCAGCAGTAGTATCTTTCTGGTTTTTTTCATATTGTGTTGAATTTTTCAAATAAAGCTGGATAAATGACAGAGAAAACACCCTCAGCAAACGAAACCATGGTCGAACTGATCAAGGTTAGTAAGTCCTATCCCCCTGACGTAAAGGCGCTTTCCGACATTTCTCTCTCCATTTATACTGGTGAGATGTTTTTCATGATCGGGAGAAGTGGCGCGGGTAAAACCACTCTGCTCAAACTTATCAGCAATATGGAACCCCCAAACTCCGGATTAATTGAAGTTGCCGGACACGATTTACGTCGCTTACGAGGCAATAAACTCGCCAAATTACGACAGCGCGTTGGCGTTGCTTATCAGGATTTCAAGCTTCTGCTCGACCGAACCGCAGCGGAAAATATCGCCATCTCAATGGAAGTTTCCTACAAACAGCCTTCGCAAATCCAAAAACGTGTAAAAACGTTACTTGAGCAACTTCAACTTTCCGATAAACATAACACCGTAACCGGAGAACTCTCCCGTGGCGAACAGCAGAGGGTAACGCTGGCCCGGGCTGTGGCCAACTCGCCTACCCTTCTTTTGGTGGACGAGCCAACCGGAAACCTTGATGCAGAAACCACAGCACGTGTAATGGAACTTCTTATTAAGGCTAATAAATCCGGAGCAACGGTGGTCATAGCAACCCACGATGAATCTATTTTCAAAAATACCAGTCACCGCATCATGGAACTGCAGCGCGGCAGAATGGTTTCCATGAAGGAGGCTGGCGTATCATGAGATTCTGGCTTGCCGTTGCTCGCCAGGCTGGACGGAACCTCCGGCAGACCTGGCCTTCTCAGCTCATGACCTTGTTAACCGTTAGCCTCTCGGTTCTGATCTTTGCATTTTTCTATCTGGTTTATACCAATATGATTAATTCAAGTGAACAGCTGGGTGATGATTTACGGCTCATAATCTATCTTGAGGATGACCCTGGCCCTGAAATGCAGGAGCAACTTCGTCGAAAAATAACCAATTTCGACAAGGTTGAGGATATCATTTTCATCTCACGTGAGCAGGCCTACGAGAAATTCGCAAAACAACTGGGCAATAACCGGGATGTTTTAGATGATATACCAAAAGATTTCTTACCGGCCTCGGTTGAGGTCATTCCAATGAAAAATCTGCGGAGTCTGAATCATATCAAGCTTTTTTCTCAGTATCTCGCGAAATTACCGGGTACGCTAAAAGTACAATATGGACAGGACTGGGTGGAACGCTTTTATTACTTTACCCGACTGTTATCCATAGTCGTCTTTCTGAGTGGCTCACTCCTTATTCTAACCACCATTTTCATGGTTTCCTACACAATCAGGCTGACAATTTTTGGCAGGCAAGCGGAGCTGGAACTATTAAAACTTGTTGGTGCCACAAATAATTATATCCGAACGCCATTTCTCATTGAAGGTGTGCTTCAGGGTCTGATAGGGTCGTCGCTGGGGATTTTTTCCCTCTACTTATTATATCAGTGGATAAAAGGACATTTTTCCGGCCCGGGATTACTTGAGCTCTTCTCATTCACTTTTTTTCCTTTTGATGCAATTATAGCCATTGTATTTGTTTCAATATTTCTCACAACTGCTGGAAGTTTTACCTCAATGCAAAAATTCCTCCGCCTTTAGGCCATGATGCATCATTTCTCTCCAGGCATATTCTACAAAAGAGTACAATTTTTATTGCTGTTATGTATTCTTTCTTCCTGGCAACACCCACTCAATCAGGGACTTTGTGCAACTAATGATGTGGAGACACTTCGACAACAGGAACAACAGCTCATTGAACAGAAAATTGAACAAAATCGCATCAAAATTCAACGCTTACAATCAGGACTAGAGGACCAGAAAGAAGGATTCGAACGCACTCAGCTTAAAGAAAAGGGAGTACTTGCTGAACTTGAAGAATTGGATTTACAACTCCTGAAAATGGCAGAACGCCTGAATGAACTAAAGGCGCAAATGGAAACGCAGGAGAAACTCATAATCACCAAAGAGACTGAAGTTGAAAAGGTGAGAGACAAAAGTATCAAAGTTCAGCAACATATGGAAAAAAGAATAGGTGCATATTACAAACTTGGCAAAATAGATCTCATCAATATAACCTTTTCCACTCAGACTCTACCGGACCTTCTACGCTTTCATGATTCATTTGAGACCCTCATCAAATATGACCAAGACCTCATGAAAAAATACAAAAGGTCCATTAAAGACCTCGAAAGTGCCAAGAAAGCATACACTCTTGAGCAAGGCCTTCTTGAAGAATTTATCACCCAGGCGAATAGCAAGGAAGAAGAAATTCTTCAGGCGCGCCAAGAAAAAGCTCGGCTACTCAAACAGATAACAAATCAGGCTTCCCTTCATAAACAGGCAATCGCTGAATTGAAACAGGCAACATTAGAATTGAGTAAAAATCTGTTGTCCCTCAAGCAAAAGGAAAAGCTCGTTGATCAGGGTTTTCTTTTAAATAAAGGAAACCATACAGCACCGGTTGATGGTGTCGTCACCAGCTCGTTTATGGAAGAAAGATTTGATCAATTCGGTATCAAAAAACAAACACCCGGTATTGTTATTGCTGCTCCGGACGGTTCAAAAATTCGAGCAATCTTTCCGGGCCGTGTTGTTTATTCTGGATATTTAAAGGGATATGGTAATACTATTATAATTGATCATGGCTATGACTATTATACCATTACTTCCCGTATCGAACGTATCTTGGTAAAAAAAGGTGACATAGTACATAGAAATTCAACTATCGGAATTATGGGGTCGACTGCCACCATACTTGATGAAGGATTGTATTTTGAAATTCGCCTCAAGGACACCTCACTCGATCCGCTGAAATGGCTTAATACTGACAGACTCCAAATTAAAATAAATCAACCTGCTCAAGTCTTGCAGCTCCAACAGGCAAATTAAATGAACTTTCGTAACACCAACAAGATAATTATCCTTCTTTTCATTTTCCTGTTTCTCTTCCCGGTAGCATTTGTTTTTTCTGCAGAAGTGAGTCAACAAGAACGACAGCAGACCTATCAGAAGCTGGAACTATTCTCTAATATCCTTAGTATTTTGCAAGAAAATTATGTTGAGGAAATAGATACCGATGCCGTTATTGAAGGAGCGATCAATGGCTTGTTACTTTCCCTGGACCCGCACTCATCATATCTGCCTCCAGAGAGTTTTGAAGAACTACAGAATGAGACCCAGGGAAGTTTTACCGGTATAGGCATTGAAATAACAATAAGAGACGGAAGGCTTACCATCGTCTCTCCCATTGAGGGTACTCCTGCGTTCAAAGCTGGCCTCCAGTCCAATGATATAATCATAAAAATAGAGGATCAATGGACTGAAGACATGAGTCCTATGGATGCAGTTAAGAAACTACGCGGCCCCAAAGGCTCCAAGGTAACATTGTCTATCTTCCGAGAAGGCTGGGAAGACATGCGGGAATTCACTCTTGTTCGTGATGTCATTCCGGTTCATTCTGTTTATGCCCTCTATCTGGAAAAAGGAATAGCTTATACCAAAATCACCAATTTCCAAAGCCAAACCACAAAAGATTACCTTAAGGCCCTGAAAGATCTTGAAAAAACCGACACTCTCAATGCGATAATTCTCGATCTTCGAAATAACCCTGGAGGTTTGTTAAACCAGGCTGTCTCGGTTGCCGACATTTTTATAGATTCCGGACTTCTAGTTTATACCAAAGGAAGAAAGGAAGAGCAGAATATGGTTTTCAATGCACGGTCTTCAGGTACGAAGAGTACAACTCCATTAATCGTTTTGGTAAATGAAGGTTCGGCCAGTGCCTCTGAAATTGTCGCAGGCGCTATCCAGGACCACGCCAGGGGATTGATCGTCGGGACCAAGACCTTTGGTAAAGGTTCTGTTCAGACCATTGTGCCTTTACAGAATGGAGCAGGTCTTAGAATGACGACGGCGCGTTACTTTACGCCGTCCGGCAGGTCTATCCAGGTAAGGGGAATCATTCCGGATATCGTTGTCGAATATATTCCACCTACTGAGTCAGAGGATAATAATGTCGAGGATGACAGCTTAACACGAGAAGTGGATCTGAAGAATCATTTCAGCAATCCTCAGGCGCCGCTGTCTAAAAAATTAAAGAAAATTGAAAAAAAACAACAATCCTCAAAACAATCAGAGAAGAGAGAGGATTTGGCTACACGACTGAAAGAGGATAATCAGGTGCAAATGGCATTAAGCATAATAAAAGGTGTCAGCCTCCTGAAAGCCGAGTCTGTTAAAAAGAATTAGCCTTCATTGTTTATGAACATTGTGTCGATCTAGATCGAAAATAGAAAAGGAAACCTTCCCAAATTTACACAATGTTCACCACAGCTGTCTGAATTGTTGGAAATGCGGACTAGCCCGGATTTCTCATCAAGAAAGTTTTTCGCAGATCGAGGCGCAGGCCGTGAAGCTGTAGTGTACTACCGCAATCGGCCTGTAACGATGACTCTGCGGAAAAATCTCTTGACCCGGAGGGTGCTTTTTTTGACCCGAG
>JBNKDO010000023.1:0-67920 GCA_050288305.1 Desulfocapsaceae bacterium
GAAAAAGGATAAATTATGGCTTTGGACAGTCAGGACGACAGGGACGATATGGATGGTGAATATGATGATGGCTACGATGTCTCTGAGGAAGAGTCTGACCTTGATGTTGACGATTTAACGGGGATTTACAGATCTGAAGAAGAGCCCACACCGGTATATTTGCCGGAAGATGTTAGTGAGGATCGGCGCGCAGATGGCAGAAGTGACCGGCGCAGAAACCCATCCGATGATCGCAGAAAGGGTGACAGGCGTCGAATTTCACGGAGTTCTGGGAAAGACATGCGACATTCAGTAGACCCTATGAACATTTATCTCCGAGAGATGGGGTCTCTTACTCTTCTGAGCCATGAAGAAGAGCTCAAATTAGCCAGAAAGATGGAAGAGGGAAAGATGCGTATCCAAAAAGCCGTCTTTTCATCAGCTCTGGCAATTCCCGCGATAAAGCAAATCACTGAGGAACTCACTGAAAAAAAGAAAAAGATCCATCAGGTCGTCAATGGGGTTCCTGACAATGTTCCGGAACTTGCCAGGAAAGAGAAAAAGGAATTTTTAAGCGCCGTGAAGAAAGCTGTTGCATTAGATGAGCAGCGAGAGGCTTTACGGCAACAGCTCATTGCCCAGGAAAGTAATGCTGAAGAAACTGCCAAAACGATGGAGCAGATAAAGACTATTGGTGATGAAATAGCATGTCTGTTCGAACCGAAAATTATCTGCTCAAGCTGTGTCGATGCTGTAGCTTCGGGCCTGGAAGAACTCTCTCGCCGTTTCAGGCACGTTCTGGTTGATGTTCTTCAGCAGTGTAACCGAAGAGCCGAAGATAAAAATGAGAAGGTAGATCCTCAGGAGCTGGAAAAACGTGTCAACTTTCAGCTTCTCGAAGAATCCTGCATGGATCTTCATACTTTGGAAGAGATCCTCAAAGAAGTGGAAGTTGGACGCGATATGAGTAAGCACGCCAAAGAATCGCTAGTCCGTGCAAATCTTAGGCTTGTTATTTCCGTATCAAAGAAATTCATCAACCGTGGTTTACAGTTTGCAGATCTTATCCAGGAAGGGAATATCGGGTTGATGAAGGCTGTGGAGAAATTTGATTATCATCGTGGTTATAAGTTCAGTACCTATGCCACCTGGTGGATTCGTCAGTCCATTACTCGCGGGATAGCAGATCAGGGAAGAACTATTCGGTTACCGGTGCACATGATTGAGACTATCAATCGCCTTCTTCGGGTATCAAAAGATTTTATGCTGGAAGAGCATCGCGAGCCGACTCCGGAAGAGATGGCGGATCAGTTGGGGACAGAGGTTGCAAAGGTGAAATCGGCATTAAAGATTGCAAAGGATGCGATCTCACTTGATACTCCGGTTGGAGATGATGGTGAAACATTCTTGAGCGATTTTATTGAGGACCGAGGAAAACTGAGTCCGCATGAGGCGTCCATGGTAACCAGTTTGCGTGAATGTCTCAAACAGGTTATGTCTTCTCTTTCTCCACGGGAAGCAAAAGTGCTGCGAATGCGCTACGGCATTGATGTCGACTGTGATCACACCTTAGAGGAAGTTGGGAAATGTTTTGCTGTTACCCGTGAAAGGATCAGGCAGATTGAGGCCCAGGCCATTCAGAAATTGAAACACCCTTCCAGGATTGAAGAACTTCGGGTATTCATGGTCGACAGGTAAACGGTCCATCTTTGTATCTCTATTTGATCTGAAACGAATATTCTGCAATGAGGCGGACAGACCTTGCTGGTCGGGCCGCCTTTTCTCATTTGTACATGATTTAGGCAAAGATACAGTAGTGATATGGATGATATACTCAATTGGATGATTCTCTCACAGACTCCGGGGATTGGAGTTTCAGGTTTCTGGCAGTGTGTCAGATATTTTGGAAGCCCAGCTGCAGTGCTGGAGAGTTCGGAGAAAGAGATTGCCCAGATTCCCGGGATCAGGAAAAATCAAATCCAGGGGTTGCTGGGCGCTGAGACTCTCAGGAGTGGGTGTGTTGAAGAACTTGAGCGTATTATTGAATCAGGAGGGAAATGTATATCCTTTACCGACAAGCTTTATCCAGAGCAGCTAAAGGAAATCCATGATCCGCCTCCACTTTTATATGTTTTGGGTGATGTCGGATTATTGAGCAGACCAGGTATCGGTATAGTTGGATCCAGAGCAGCAACAAGCTACGGCAACCGAATTGCATTAAACCTTGCCAAAAAGGTAGCTGAACAAGGCGTTGCAATTGTATCTGGTCTCGCTTTGGGAATCGATACGCAGGCTCATAAAGGGGCGTTGGCAGCAGGTGGTACAACCATTGCTGTACTGGGCTGTGGTGTTGATGTGGTATACCCAAAACAAAACCTCCATCTTTTCAGAGAAATTCAGGAATATGGCGCAATTGTCAGCGAATATCCGCTGGGGACGACCCCTGAGGGCTTTCGATTCCCTGCAAGAAATCGTATAATAGCTGGATTATCACAGGGAGTATTGGTTGTTGAAGCGGCCAGAAAATCCGGTTCACTCATTACCGCACAGTTAGCCCTCGATGGCGGAAGAGATGTATATGCCGTTCCTGGGCAGGTTGATTCATACAAAAGTGAGGGAACTCATTGGCTGTTACAACAGGGTGCCAAGCTGGTACAATCAGAAAGGGATATCCTTGAAGATTTTGCACTGTCTATAGAGATGAACCAGAATGATGATACAGATGTGGTTTTACCTCCTTCACTGGATAGACGAGCTGCACGCCTTTATGATTGTATAGAAGCATATCCTCAGTCACGCAATGAGGTTATCAGCAAGGCCAGTTTGAATATTTCTGAAATAAGTGAGCTACTCCTTGTCCTTGAACTTGAAGGACTTATTGAGATTCTCCCAGGTGATGAAATACGTAAAGTTGCAAGGGGGTGAAATTTGCTTGCAGATCCTTCTTCGGGAAATAGGTAAGAGTTGCTTTATTCAAAAATGAACATGCTCTTTACTATACATTACAATACAAAATCATTAATTATAAGGAAGATGCAATGCAGGAAATAATGATTGCGCCGTCTATTCTCTCCGCAGATTTTGCCAACCTGGGCAGTGAGGTTCGAGCTGTAGCTGATGGAGGAGCAGATGTCATACATGTTGATGTCATGGATGGGCACTTTGTGCCTAATATTACCATTGGACCGTTGGTGGTTGAAGCAGTAAGAAGAGTCACAACAAAGATTGTCGATGTCCATTTGATGATATCAGAGGCTGACAGATATATTGACAGTTTTGCAGCCGCCGGAGCAGATTGGATTACTGTTCATTTTGAGGCCTGTACCCATTTGCACAGGACTATTGCAAGAATTAAGGAACTTGGCAAAAAGGCAGGAGTGGTTTTGAATCCTGCAACTTCGCTTGCCACGATCGACTATATTCTTGAAGATGTCGACCTGGTTATGTTGATGAGTGTCAATCCTGGGTTTGGTGGTCAATCTTTTATTCCTTCAACTCTTGAAAAGACCTGGGAGTTAAAGAACAGGATAGATACTTTGGGACTCAATGTCGGTATTGAAATTGACGGCGGAATTGGTCGGCAGACCATATCCATGGCGGCACAAGCAGGAGCGAATATTTTCGTTGCTGGTTCTGCTGTGTATGGAACAGAGGATTATGGAGAGATAATCACTGATCTAAAAAAACTGGCCGCTGATGGTGTGAAAAAACGTAAGTGAAGACCAGCTAACACCTCACAAGGGGATACTCAGTTCAGTCGCCCCTTGAGAGGGCTCTTTTCAGTACCCCAGAGAGGTATAGGTTCCTTCACGAAAGTCATTCTTAAAATTAGAAATGAATTTCAAAGCCACTTAAAAGGGACGCAAGGGAGGTAATATGAGACCTGCTTATTTAGATACCGCTTCTCATTTGTTGCTCAGCAATTTCAAGGATAACCCGTATGATCTTACGGTTGAAGGAGCTCTGCACCAAGATAATCGTCTGCAGAAATATGTGTGCTCGGCAGAGTTATTTTCCTTGTATTATTGGAATCAGCGAATTGATGACAATGTCCTTGATGCGTTGCAGGGCCTGGCTGATGAATGTTGCCTGGTTGACCAGTTTATCGAAATGAAAGGTGGTGCCGTTATCAACACTATTACGGGCTATCAGAGTGAAAACAGGCAGGTACTGCATACGGCCTGTAGGGATATTTTTTCAGAAAATCCCTGTGAGTCGGAGGCAACTGAGTTGGCCAAACAGGAGTTGAGTAAGCTGAAAGAATTTCTCCATGATCTTCAATCTGGTAAGATATGCAACGGCGATGGAGACCCTTTTACAACTCTAATTCATATCGGCATAGGCGGTTCAGATCTTGGCCCCCGTTCTATCTTTGAAGCCTTGAAACCTTTCGGAGAGAAGGGACGGCAGGTGTTTTTCATTTCAAATGTCGATCCAGATGATACAACTGCCGTACTGAAATCAGTCAATCTTCGCACATGCCTTGTCAATATTGTCTCAAAAAGTGGAACAACTCTTGAGACCCTCACAAATGAAACATTGGTTCGCAGAGCCTTTGAGGCAGAAGGACTGGACCCTTCACGTCATTTCCTTGCTGTAACCGGTAAGGGAAGTCCCATGGATGATCCAGAGAAATACCTCTGTTCATTCTATATGTTTGACAATATTGGCGGAAGATACAGCAGTACTTCCATGGTTGGGGCAGTTATGCTAGGTTTTTACCTGGGCTATGATACTATGATTGATTTTCTTCACGGTGCCTCAATTGTTGATTATGAGGCAGAAGAGAGAAATATTCGTAAAAATCCTGCTTTGCTTCTTGCCCTTTTGGGAATCTGGAATCATACCTATCTCGGTATGCCAACAGTCGCTGTTCTTCCCTACAGCCAGGCACTGCATAGATTTCCTGCTCATTTACAGCAGTGTGACATGGAAAGTAACGGTAAATCGACCAGCAGAAGAGGGCGGCGAATCGACTATCAGAGCGGCCCGATAGTCTGGGGTGAACCGGGGACGAATGGGCAGCATGCATTTTATCAACTGCTCCATCAAGGCACTGAAATTGTTCCCTGTGAGTTTATAGGCTTCCGCAAAAGCCAGTATCAAGTTGATGCAGAAATTGAAAGCAGCTCATCTCAGCAAAAACTTTTTGCCAATATGTTGGCGCAGTCTGTCGCTCTCGCGTCAGGACAACAGAGTGAAAACCCCAACAAATTGTTCCCCGGGAACAGGCCGAGTTCGCTTCTGATTGCAGAAAGGTTGACTCCTTCTGTGATGGGAGCATTATTAGCTCTGTATGAGGCTAAAATAGTTTTTCAGGGTTTTGCCTGGGATATCAACTCATTTGACCAGGAAGGTGTACAATTGGGAAAGATCCTTGCATTAAGATTTCTGGAAACCATGAAACATACTACAACAGATGATAAAAGCATTGAAAAAGCGCTCTTGGATATAACCGGAATGGTATGATTCTTTAGAGCTGCATCGGTGAATGACTGTTCATTTTGTGCGTTGTCCATGTTCTGTTTTTTGTTGACAAATGCGTTATACAGAGATATTCTCACCCGCTGAATGATTATTCACTGGTTTATAGTTTCGGAGTGTCTTAAGAGGGAAGAAGTTGTTCTGAAGATACTGCAAAAAAACAGGTGGGTGACCGCTGAATATGTATCCGTCAGCTCTCTCCCCATCCGCCGGTTGAGAAACGAAATCTGTTAATAAGGATATTATTGGTTAAGGTTGCAGTACAAACAGTAATTCAAAGGAGGAAATCATGGCAAAACATGAGACACCCTTGTTGGATCAATTGGAGTCCGGTCCGTGGCCGAGCTTCGTTACCGACATCAAGAAACAGGCGGAAACTAAGCCTGAGTGTTGGGATATTCTTGATATTTTGGAGTTGTCCTACAAGGAAAGGATTACCCATTGGAAACACGGTGGTATCGTAGGTGTTTTCGGATATGGTGGTGGTATTGTTGGTCGATATGCAGACGTACCCGAGAAATTCCCTGGCGTTGAACATTTTCATACAGTTCGTGTTGCTCAACCCTCATCTAAATACTACTCAACTGAGAATCTGCGTAAACTGATGGATCTTTGGGAGAAACATGGGTCTGGTATGACCAACTTCCACGGTTCAACCGGTGATATCATTCTTCTTGGAACCCGTACAGAGAATTTGGAACCTTTCTTCTGGGATCTGACCCATGATATGGGCCAGGATTTGGGTGGTTCCGGTTCTAACCTGCGTACCCCTGCAAACTGTATCGGCGAGTCCCGCTGTGAGTGGTCCTGCTACGATACAGAGGAAGTTTGTTATCATCTGACCCAGCACTATCAGGATGAGATTCATCGTCCGGCATTTCCGTACAAATTCAAATTTAAATTCTCCGGTTGTCCAAATGACTGTGTTGCGGCCATCGCCCGATCCGATATATCCGTTATCGGCACCTGGAAAGATCAGATCCGTATCGATCAGGCTGCTGTTAAAGAGTATGTTGCCGGAAATTATCCTTCCAATGGTGGTGCTCACAGTGATAGAGATTGGGGTCCATTTAATCTCAAGAAAGAAGTTATCGATCTTTGCCCAACCAGTTGCATGTGGATGGAAGGCGACGAGTTGAAAATTGATGACAAGGAATGTACTCGCTGTATGCACTGCATCAATGTAATGCCTCGGGCATTGCGTCCTGGTCTTGATAAAGGTGCTAGCATTTTGGTTGGTGCCAAAGCTCCAATCCTTGATGGTGCCCAGTTTTCCACTCTGGCGGTTCCTTTCATGAAAATCGAAAAAGAAAATGAGTTCGAAGAGCTTATCGATTTTATCGAGAAGGTATGGGACTGGTGGATGGAAGTTGGTAAAAACCGTGAGCGTGTGGGTGAAACCATGCAGCGTGTTGGTCTTCCGACCTTCATCAAGGTTATGGAACTTGATCCTATTCCTCAAATGATCAAAGAGCCTCGTTCTAATCCATACGTTTTCTGGCAGGAAGAAGAGGTTGAGGGTGGTTTTGAGCGTGATGTTGATGAGTTCCGAGCCAAGCATGCAGCGTAAAAAAGTTATTAATTGAATTAATTTTCAAACACATATAAGGAGATATCTATCATGGGTTATAATCCAGACAAACCGATGGATGGAAGAATAAGCGATCTTGGACCACCACATTATGAGCAATTTTTCCCACCTGTCATCAAAGAGAACAAGGGAAAATGGCTCTATCACGAAATTGTTAAGCCAGGTGTTCTGATGCATAAATCAGAGACGGGTGCTGAGGTTTATTCAGTTCGTGTTGGTTGTGCACGCCTTGTTTCTGTAGAATACATCCGTGAGGTATGTGATATCGCGGATAAGTGTTGTGATGGGTTCCTCCGTTTCACCACCAGAAACAACATTGAGTTCATGGTTGACTCAAAAGACAAAGTTCAGCCACTGCTGGACGAGCTTGCCAAATACGGTACTAAATATCCAGTTGGTGGTACCGGTGCAGGTGTGACCAATATCGTTCATACCCAGGGTTGGGTGCATTGTCATACTCCTGCCACCGATGCCTCTGGTGTTGTTAAGGCGGTTATGGATGAGCTGTTTGAGTATTTCGGTTCTCACAAATTGCCAGCACAGGTCAGAATTGCTCTGGCATGCTGTCTGAATATGTGTGGTGCCGTTCATGCTTCTGACATCGCCATTCTTGGCGTGCATCGTAAGCCACCAATGATTGACCACAAGCGTATCACTGGTGTATGCGAGCTTCCTCTGGCCATTGCTTCCTGTCCGCTTGGCGCAGTAAAACCTGCCAAAGCTGAAGTTGATGGTAAGGAAATAAAGTCAGTTAAAGTAACTGTTGAACGATGTATGTTCTGTGGTAACTGCTACACCATGTGTCCGGCGATGCCAATGGCTGATCCGGATGGTGATGGTATTGCTATCCTGGTTGGTGGAAAAGTATCCAACTCAAGAACTGCGCCGAAGTTTTCTAAACTTGTTATTCCATTTCTGCCGAATAACACTCCACGATGGCCTGAAGTTGTGCAAGCCGTTAAGAAAATCCTTGAAGCTTATTCTGCCGATGCTCAAAAATACGAGCGTGTTGGCGAGTGGGCTGCGAGAATTGGCTGGGAGAAGTTCTTCGAGAAATGCGATATTCCATTTACTGAAAAGAGCATCGATGACTATCGCCTTGCGTACGATACTTGGCGGACTACTACTCAGTTCAAGTACACAAGCCACATTAAGTAATTAGGTGTGATCTCCCGGGCTGTGCTGGTTGTCAGTCCAGCCCGGACTTCGATGCTTTCTTCTATAATTCTATTCTTCCCGGGAGAATGCCATGGCCTTAAGTAAAGATGAGCTCAAAGCAGCTATTATTGAGAAAGCAACAACTTCCCCAAAACCTCAGCTGTACATCAAAGATTTCTATAATTGTGATCCTGAGGCGAAACCTCGTGCAATTAAGAATATTGCCAATGAGATGGTAAGAGAAGGAAGCCTGATGTTCTGGTCTTCCGGTTCAACCACCATGTATGCCATACCATCACGCATTAAGAATGATGACAAAGATGGTGGAATCTGATTGTAAGTCGTTTTAATTGAGTTTTTAAAGTGCAGAATCGTCAGGTTCTGCACTTTTTTTTTGGGTATAGTGTGGCTCATAAAATACATTCCTATACAGTAATCCCATCGACCAATAAGGTCGCATTTGAACTGGCAGCTGCCGGTGCATCACACGGTGAAATTGTTCGGGCGGACAGCCAGACCGCTGGTCGTGGACGTCTCGGCAAAGAGTGGACTTCACCGCCAGGCAAAGGTTTATATTGCTCGATAATAGTGAGGCCTGACCTTACTCAAGGGGATTATCCAAAGCTTACCATAACCACTGGTCTGGCAATCGCAGCGGTCTTTGACAACATCTGTGAAAGATCCACTTTGCTGAAATGGCCCAACGATATCATGCTTTCAGATAAGAAGTGTGGGGGCATCCTTTGCGAGGCCTCTCTTGAAGGTAAAACCTCCAAAGAACGCTTCGCCATTATCGGTATTGGCCTGAACGTGTTGACCAAACAAGAAGATTTTCCTGATGATCTGCGAAATTCAGCTACCTCTCTCGTTATTGAAACAGGGAGGCTCATTGACCTTGACTCACTACTGAATGATGTCTTGGAACAGGTTCTGAGAAAAATAGAGGAATTGGAAAATAAAGGCTTTAGTAAAATTCTTGAGCAATGGAAGAAGCGTGATTTCCTCAAAGGAAAGTGGCTTAAGTGGCTTACCTTTAAAAATGAAGTGATTTTTGCTAAGGCTGAAGGACTTGATGAAGAAGGAAGACTGTTGGTTCGTGATCAGGAAGGAAAGCTTCACCATGTGCTCTCAGGTGACGTTTCTTTGGCTGGTTCCCTATAAAAAAAGAGGAGCTAAGCGCGATTAAAGCGATAGCGCCCCTTTTTTAAGGACTTGAAAAAAATCTGTAGTGTTAATACCGATAATATTCCGGCTTATATGGGCCTTCAACCTTTACACCAATGTAATCGGCCTGTTCTTTGGTCAGCGTTGTAAGATTCGCTCCTATCTTTTTCAAATGAAGCCTTGCCACCATCTCATCAAGTGCTTTTGGAAGAAAGTACACTTTGTTCTCATAGTTTTTTGAATTTTTCCATAACTCTATTTGCGCAAGTACCTGATTGGTGAAAGAGTTGCTCATTACGAAACTTGGATGTCCTGTGGCGCAGCCGAGGTTTACAAGTCGACCTTCAGCAAGAACGATTATTTTTTTGCCATCAGGAAAGGTGACATGATCAACCTGAGGTTTTATATTTTCCCAAGGCAGTTCTCTGATTCCAGCAATATCAATTTCTGAGTCGAAGTGACCTATGTTACAGACAATCGCCTCATGTGGCATAACATCCATATGAGCGCGGGTGATAACCTGGAGGTTGCCGGTGCAGGTCACAAAAATATTGCCTAAAGGGGCGGCCTCTTCCATGGTGACGATCCGATACCCTTCCATGGCAGCTTGAAGGGCACAGATGGGGTCAATTTCGCAAACATAGACATTTGCACCCATACCTCTAAGTGCCTGCGCGCAGCCCTTGCCAACGTCACCATAGCCGACAACAACAACATTTTTGCCGGCGATCATCACATCGGTGGCCCGTTTAATGCCATCTATTAGTGACTCTCTGCAACCGTAAAGATTGTCAAATTTAGATTTGGTAACGGAATCATTGACATTAATGGCTGGGCACATCAGTGTTCCGGCCTTAGCCATTTCATTGAGTCTGTGAACACCGGTGGTGGTCTCTTCGCTAATACCTAGAATATTTTCCATTTCACTCTGGTATTTCTGATGCATTACCAGAGTGATATCTCCTCCGTCATCAAGGATCAGGTTGGGTCTCCAGTTATCGGTGCCGAATATCGTCTGGTCGATACACCACCAGAATTCTTCCTCGGATTCGCCCTTCCATGCAAAGGTAGGAATACCGGCAGCTGCCATGGCTGCTGCGGCATGATCCTGTGTTGAGAAAATATTACACGATGACCAGCGAACCTCCGCCCCGAGCTCAACCAGCGTTTCCATTAGTACCGCAGTTTGAATGGTCATATGAAGACAACCGGCAATACGGGCGCCTTTTAGCGGTTTTTGATCACGATATTCTTCGCGTAATGCCATGAGTCCAGGCATTTCGGTTTCAGCAATTTCTATTTCCTTTCTTCCCCAATCGGCAAGGGAGATATCAGCAACTTTGTAATCATTCTGTGATGTGGTCATTCTCAATCCTCAAATTGTATACAACAGAAAAAGCCTGAATCACTTAATGGCTCAGGCTTGTGGAATAAATGTGCATAGTTGTTATGCTAATTTTGCGGCGTCTTTCAGCTCCTCTACCTTATCAATATTTTCCCAGGTAAATTCAGGAAGTTCCCTGCCAAAATGGCCGTAGGCCGCCGTTTTCTGATAGATGGGCCTGAGCAAATCCAGATGGTGCACTATCGCTTTAGGCCTGAGATCGAAGCATTGGGTTATAATATTTTTAATGGCCTCATCGGATATTTTACCGGTCCCAAACGAATTGACATTGATTGATACCGGTTTAGAGATACCGATTGCATAGGCGATTTGTACCTCAACCTCAGAAGCGAGTCCTGCGGCGACAATATTTTTGGCAACGTATCTTCCCATGTAAGAGGATGAACGATCAACCTTGGAAGGATCCTTTCCAGAGAAGGCGCCACCGCCGTGAGAGCCTTTACCTCCGTAGGTATCAACAATTATTTTCCGTCCAGTGACTCCGCAGTCACCGACAGGGCCACCAATGACGAATCGACCCGTGGGATTAATGAAATATTTGGTGTTTTTGTCAACCATGTCTTCAGGAAGAATGGGTTTGATGATTTCTTCCATGACAGCCTCTTTGAGGGCCTCGTAGCTGATTGATTCATCGTGTTGAGTCGAGAGAACAACCGCCTCGATGCGTTTGGGAATACTATGCTCATATTCAATGGTAACCTGGCTCTTAGCATCGGGGCGCAGCCAAGGCAGCTTACCCTTTTTGCGAACATCGGATTGCTGTTTGGTGAGCAGATGCGCATAGGTGATTGGCATGGGCATGAGGACATCTGTTTCGTTGGAGGCATAACCAAACATAAGGCCCTGGTCTCCAGCCCCCTGATCAAGATCAAGACCACTGCCTTCATTGACCCCCTGAGCAATGTCCGCAGATTGCTTGTCAATTGAAGTCAAGACAGCACAGGATTGCCAGTCAAAGCCCATGTCGGAGGAATTGTAGCCAATCTCACGGATAGTGTTTCTGACCACCTCTGGCATATCCACCCATGCGGAGGTGGTAATTTCTCCGGCGATGAGGGCCATTCCGGTTGTTACTAAGGTTTCACAAGCTACACGGGCATATTTGTCTTGTGTAAGAATTGAATCAAGAATGGCATCGGAAATTTGATCAGCGACTTTATCTGGATGCCCCTCAGAGACGGATTCCGAGGTGAAAAGGTAATTTGGCATTTGCACACTCCATTTTGGGCAATTAGTGATACTCTATGAACCGTTGAAACTCATTAGTCTATATCATTTATACAAACTTATACAATGTAAGACATTCTTTACGTTGTTGCCAGGATGAAAAACTATAGAGACAAAAAAAGCTTTATGTTGAGCAAATATATCGGTAAAAAAGCTCATAATGTTTACTTGCTCAAGTGTTTTTTATGATTAAGGTGAATCACGCTAAATGAAGAGCTGGAATGTACGAATCAAATGTTTTATCCTAATTATCCTTTCAGCAACATGAGAAAGCAATACTACCAAGGGAAGTTATGTCGATAAAAGAGGCTCAAAACGTACTGGAGATTGAGGAACAAGGTCTTTATGCAGTGCGTCAGCGTATCGGAGTTGAATTCGAGCAGGCAATAAATATACTGGTTGACTGTCCAAGCAGGGTAGTGATTACCGGTATAGGGAAATCAGGAATTATCGGTCAGAAAATTGCGGCGACTCTAAATAGTACCGGGACAGCAGCATTTTTTCTTCATCCGGTAGAGGCTATGCATGGTGATTTAGGTATGGTCGCAGCTACTGATATTATTGTTGCGATCTCCTATTCAGGGCAAACTGCCGAACTCAACGTCTTAATGACCAGCCTTAAAAAAAGAGGGGTCAGGATCATTGCCATGACAGGGAATCCTCACTCATCTCTTGCTGAAGCAGCGGATATTGTCCTTGATATTGGTATTCCTAAGGAGGCATGTCCTCTTGGATTGGCACCGACAACTTCCACTACTGCAACACTTGCACTGGGAGATGCTCTTGCCGTGGTACTTTTGAACAGAAAAAAATTCCAGGCTTCAGATTTTCGCAAAAATCATCCAGGTGGCAGCCTTGGTGAGCGACTCAAGGTGAAAGTACGCGAGGTGATGATTACCGGAAGCGGTGTTCCTCTAATTGATTCTCAACAAACGGCTGTTGCCGCTGTTCAGGTACTCAATGAAAAAAATCTGGGTGCAGTTTTGATAGTCGATGAGGACAATTGCGTTGTTGGCATCCTTACCGATGGAGATGTAAGGCGATATATTGCCGATCAGGAAACTTTCCGAGGATTGAAGGTTTGCGAAGTAATGACGGTTGATCCCGTGAGCATAGACGGTGAAATGTTAGCCGCTGATGCTCTGAGCATTATGCAACGTCATGAGATAACCATTTTGCCAATCGTTGATGCAGATAAAAAGCTTACCGGAATGCTGCATTTACACAATTTACTAGGAAAGGGCGAGTTTCGCTTCCTGGTCTAAGAGTTGAAGAGGAGGATTGCTATGTGTCAAGTCAGCGCCTATGTGAAGGATGGTGACCAGGAAGTGCTGCTCAGGGAAAATGTGACTTCGCTGGAGATGCTAGGTGAAGGGGTAAGAATGAGCACTCTCTTTGAAGGGCCAGCCGATTTTCTTGAACTAAGCGTCGATCATATCGATTTTTCTGCTGGCAGGCTTATTTTAACAAAGAATGAAGTTGATAAGGGAGAGAGGGAATGAAGGAAGTGGAGAAATTGCGTGTACTATTACCTCACTGGATCGAACATAACAATGGTCATGAGGCTGAATGTTTAAAATGGGCGGAAATAGCAGAGAAAGGTGGCATGGCCAGTGTTGCGGAGCATATTTTGGCTGCTGTTAAAATGATGAAAGAGGCGAATGAACTTTTAGAAAAAGCACTCCACGAGGCTGGAGGTCCGTCGGCCGAACACCATCACCACCATCATCATTAACCGCAACATGCTTTTGAAGTAAGCCGCATTCCACACTACGGTTAATTAATTGTATGTAGTGTTTTTAGTAGCCGGCAATATTCAGTGCCAGGCAGTAAAAATATGATTCTCAGAAGTGAGAATTTTAACTGTTGTTACTGTAGAATTCCCACTTCTTCTTTTTAGGATCATAACTGTAGAGCATAACCAGCCTGAGTTTCCTGCCACGGTTCTCTTCTAAACATTGTATTTCGTAGAGTTCGTTGCCATTCTCAAGGTAGCGAAGAAATGTGGCCTTCGGTTCACTAAGATATTCTGGTACTGCAGCACTATAGTTTTCCTCGAATATCTTTTTATAATTTTTCTCAAGATAATTAATCCTACCGGCGACAATTGCATTCTTACGAGTTTCAGCGATTGTCTCTTTCGTACCATCAATTATGGCTTTAAATTCCTGATCCTTTTCAAAGCCGTTTTTGGTAATTACGGTGATAACTTTGTTAAAGGTAGCAATCGCTTTGTCAAATTTTTTATTATTCAGTTCATCGTCTGCGATTTGTTTGAGTTGAACAATGCGGGTACGAAGGATGATTCGCTCGAGCTGTTGCTCTATTTCATCGGGGTTGATACGTTTAAGCAGATCTTTTTTTGATTTCAAAAGACCAATAGCTTCCTGGTAATTCTTAATGGCATCATCAAGTCGCGACTGAGAGAAGGCGTCTTTGGCACTGTTTATTAAGGCGAAAAGCTCTGCTTCCGCCATGTTGGCATAGAGTGATGCGGTATCGTCATTCCCCAATGGGGCTAAGGACGTATCCCGAAGTTGGAGGGCTTTTTCATATTGTTTGATGGCACTTTCCCAATCATTGGCACTAAAATATTTTTTTCCGAGATCAAGATGTTGCAAGTATTGGATTTCTTGTATTTTAGGTTGAATCTGCGAGATAAGGGCACCACCAAGTTCCTCGGGAAGTTTTTCAGCATCAGCTAGAGCCGATGTGAACATCTCATTACTTTTTTCAAGCTCACCCCTGGAAAGTAAGGAGAAGCCGCGTTCAATGGAAAGGTTAATCTCAGAAACAGTTATTTTATTACGTATTTCTTGGCGCAGCACATCAATAAAGGTGTCGGAAATTGGCTGAGCAGTTTTGAGTGCGGCGTTATATTGGCCAATGGCTTTTTTCCAAAGCGATTTTTCGTAGAAAGTATCTCCCTCTGCTTTTTGAGTGTTGAAGGTAAGCATTCTGTCCATGTCCGTTTTTCTGACATACTTGCCTTGAAAAAAGACACGGCCGGCAAGTCCCTGCTCCATTTTGTCAGAACTGAGAGTAAGCTCAATCTGACGTTCCATGGCGTCCCGTTCATCGGTTTTATAGAGAGAGATTTTTTTCAGCTTTTCCAAAGCTTCACGACATTGAATTTCGGCTCTGTTAAAATTGCCCTGTTCAATAAAACTTTGGCATTGCTGATAGAGCTGATCTGCTGTTTCCAGATGGGATTTAGCAGTAAACAGCGGTGTAATAAAGACAATTGCCAGGCCAATTGCAAGTACAACACCAAGAATAGGTAACAGCCGCATTGTTTTTTTTGAACCATCTTCAAAAAAGGCTACACGACGTTTTTGGGAGGTTTTGGCCTCCTGAACGGTTTGTTCAGAATCTTCTGGTTCGGTTTCCGTTTCCCAGTCATCACCGGCGAGCTCTACCGAATTTCTGGTTCGTTCAATATTTTCATCAATATTGGGAAAGTCTGGTACGATGGCTGCAACTTTTTCAAAAAGTTCAAGGGCCATTTTGGGGTTGCCCTGGTGCTCAAATTCATCGGCTTCACGTTGTAATGTTTTTGCCTTCTCCAGGAGGTCACTTATCTTTTGTTCTATTTCGACCCGGTCATCAAAATTATCTTCCTCGCCGAGTTCATTGAGAAAGCCGGAAAGTTCATAAAAACGTTTCTGTCTAATGAGTAAATACACCCTGTTGACACTGCTTTTGCCGGAGCTTTTTGCAGTGGAAGGAAAAGAAATCTCGCTGTCTTCAAGAGTAGGCTGGCTGTCACCGAAATAGTCAGTGTGACCTGTTATATCACTGTCATCGAGCGTGTCCATGCTCTCTAGCATTAAGTCTTCTTCAGCAAAACCGATCTCGGATTCCTGTGGCGACGAAGAATAGGAAAAATCTTTTTTTTCAAAGGGAAGCTGGTCGGCAATATTCAAATACCAGTCGGTGGCTGAATCATTGAAGGCGTTTTCTGTCGAGTAGATTTCACCAGAAATCATTTTACCCATGTAGAGTACTAATTCAGCCAGGCTTCTGTCCTTGTTCCAGAATTCACCAATACAGATGGCAGCTTGATCGAAATCAGGATGAAACGTCGGGGATTGAGGTGTGCAGCTAGGTGGAAAATGAGGATAACCAAAAGGAATATTTATGAAAACTGAATGGGAGCCGGATTCAATTACATTTCCATCGTTGTCCTGAATTAACCCCAAAATCGAATACTGGATTTCGTATTTCTCAGGTGGGTCCCCGTCGATGGGAATAACATTGATAAAAGGGTGATTATCAAATTTTGCCTTGAGGTCCTGATAGATATTCTTCAGCTGTTCGTTCGACGTAGCCATATTAAAAGGAAGTTGTATTGGGAAAGTGCATTTTCGGCTATAATGCCAACACGTAATTGAAATCTAACATGCATATATGGCTTTGCTGGCAAAGCATTGCCTATGTTAAGAATCTTTTATTTACCTGATCTTGCTAAAAAACACAAATTTTCGCAGCAATTTTCAGATATATAGTGAGATTCTTTGGAAAGAATAACAGAGAATAGCGTTAAAATGTAGAAAAATGTTTTTTATCTTTGATTTATGTGGAAAAAGTTGAAAAAATGAATGGCCTTTGCTAGAGCAAGATAGAGGCAGGTGACAATTTTCCAAAACCGGTGTGGCATCCACATCTATTTTTTTTAAATAATGAATATTCAATGAAAGCCTTTCGAACAGTTTTTCAGATAGTGGAGGACAATAATTGTCCGTTGTATGCCCTGGAAGACATATTCGTTTTAACTGAGAAATCACTTGCTTTTCCAGAAGGAAAAGAGAGTTGTCTTATTCTCGTACGAGAACTGACCCAGCTTCTCTTTCAACTCTTGGGTGAGAACTCGAAAGGAGATTTCAAAAAAAGATACAGTTGCAGCGGTTGTACCGGTTTAATTAAATTTCAGCAGATAGCTGATGAGAATGCGGAGCTGGGGAATGATATAGCTTCTTTGCTCAGCGAAAAAGAACAGATCTTATTTGACAAGATACACGGTTATCCTCTGTTGAAGTCTATACCGGTAAATCATCTTAAAAAATTCCTCAGCTGTTTCAGGGGGAAAATCATTAAAAAGAATGATTTTCTTATCACCAAAGGTCAACTGAACGAGCATCTCTATTTATTGTTGTCAGGAAATATTGTTGTTGAAGATGGTGATGTGCCCATTACCCGTTTGTCCGAAGGAGAGGTCTGTGGGGAGATGAGTTATTTTGGAGACAGTATTGCCGGTACATCTGTTCGTGCGCTTGAAGATACCAAGGTTCTGGCTATTAGCGGCAAAGACTTCGGCAAGTTGATTAATAAATCAGGAGCCGTGCAGATGTATATGGCCAGACTGCTTGCTGAACGCCTGTCCAAGGCCAATGCTGTACGAGCCCATGATTTTGAGGCGTGCATGCAGGGCAAGATTAACGACATGGTCCCGGCAGAACTGTTGCAGGTTTTCCATATGCATCAGAAAACAGGAGTGTTGAGCCTTGAACTGCCCAGAGGGAAGGGACGTATCTCCTTCCTTGAGGGATCCATAGTGGTCGCAAATTATGACGGTAAGAAGGGGCAGGATGCCGTCTTTGCCGTTCTTGGAGAACGAGAAGGTGTGTATAATTTCACCTCAGGGCTACCAGAAAAAGAGATGCAGCATTCAGCCATTGGTGACTTCATGATGCTTCTCATGGAAGGAGTCAAGCGCTTTGATGAAGACTAAAGTGGCCGGGGCGCATTTCTTCATGATACTCTGCGGGTATTCTTTTCAGTTGCTTTTCCGAGAGGGATGAATATCTGGATTGTAGAAATATTTTCTTATTTTATATACACCTCAAGGGAGTTCTGAGCAGAGTGACAAACGTTTTGAGGAAGGTACTGCATAACGAGTTTTTCAGGCACTTTTATTTTTTGCATAGGTGACTACATATCGGTGATCACCTTTTCATAGAACTTTTTGAGCAAATGGCGGTAAATTCAATAGTTCCATAAAGCTGTTGACGTGGAATTGTGCTGACATTTGCGGATTTTTAAAGGCTATTAAGGGAACATTGCAGGCCGCTGCATGCTCTTTGTCAATTACCGAATCACCAATAAAAATGGTCTCTTCCGCAGAGCACTGAAAATGCGTCATAATCTCCAGCAACCCATCCGGGGCTGGTTTCGGCCGTTTTGCCGTTTCAGAAGTAACCACCTTGCCAAAATAGGTTTCCAGCTCAAACATTTGCAACAGTGGCATCATGGTGTTTCCCCTGTTGGTCGAAATGGCAAGGTGATAGGTCTCTTGTACCTGACCAAGGAAGTCCACCAGATCCTCCTCCATTTTCATGAAGGGAAGAAAACGTTCATAACCCAAGGCTTTGCGATAGTTGTCAATCTCTGTGAAGCAGTTTTCGAAATAATGGCGAAAAATATGACGGACTGAGTCGGGGGCACTATGCATATGTACATAGTCCAGTTCTTCGTCGGTCATGGATGGGTGATTGAAATGATGGAGAAGATGGTTGTAATATTCCTTGTTGGCATCCCTCGAGTCAAAGAGCACTCCATCACAATCAAAGACGATTAATTTAAGCATCTATTCCTCGGTGCAGTCATTGGCAAATAACTGGTTTTCCAGCATCTTTATGCCAAACAGCAACAGCTTTTCATCATTTTCAAGTTCTGCCTGTTCATCCTTCGTCAGAGCCCCTGCAGTTATAGAACCGCAGAAGAGCTTTTTTCGAAAGGCGTCAAGATCGTAGAGAGCGAGAACGAACAGGTTGATCTGGTCCGTGCTCAGGCGCATTCCCTTCCGTATCTTTTCATGCTGAAGAATGGGAACTAAAGCATCGTTCACTGTATTGTATTGGTCAAGTCCCTGGCCACGGCAATATTCAAGAGGTGTCTGCGTCTCAGATTCGGCAAATCCTTGACAATGTTCCTCGTTGAGTAAGACATAATACTCCTCGATATTATTGTCTGTTTTTCTAATGGATGCCCTGCCCATGGGGTAGGCACGACAGGCCCCGGGACGATCAGGATAAACCGAACATCCATTTTTTTTAACAAAAACACAACTGGCTCTGCCGTCGTCCACCATGGTGAGATAGAAGCGCGGGAAAACATCTTCCTCGTCATGTTCGATAATAACGTAGTTGTCGAGAAATTCAGTGGATGAAATCTTGAGCGCATTTTTCAGACGGATTACATCATAGGGTGTGAGAGCCAGGTCAAGCTGGCGACAGCATTCCGTGAAACAGCCAACCTGACTATGACAGGCAAAGCTGAATTTTTCATCCTCACCAATACGGGCAATATTTTTCGGCAGCAGTGGTAACTTCATGTTTCAAATTCATCCTTTACTGGATTTCCAGAATGTCAGTATTGGACTGGCGATAAAAACAGAAGAATAGGTACCGACAATGACTCCGCAGAGAAGGGCAAATGAGAAATCATGGATCACAGAACCTCCCAGGATAAACAGAGCAAAAAGAACCAGAGCCGAGGTCAGGGAGGTGACAATTGTTCTGCTGATTACCTGATTTACACTGGTGTTAATGATAGCATCGAATGGAGTATTTTCGCTTTTGTGCAGATTTTCACGGATACGGTCAAAGACAACAACCGAATCGTTCAGCGAGTATCCAGCGATTGTTAAGAGTGCGGTAACAATAAGCAGGGTAATTTCCTTATCTAATAACCAGCAGATACCAAGGACTACAAGAACATCGTGAAAAGTGGCAAGAGCTGCGGCGACGCCGAAGCGGAAATCAAAACGCATAGCCAAATAAAGGATAACACCAATCAGCGAGATCAGAATGGCAAAAAGCGCCTTGTCGCGCAACACTGCGCTCACCGATGAGCCTATCTCTGACTGGCTCTCAAGAACAAAAACCTTGTCGGCCATTTCAGCATTGAGAATTTTACTTACCGATTCGCTGAGATTGGCAACGACCTCTTCGGATTTCTTTATTTTAACGATGAGACGGTTTTCATTTTCCACTTCCTGCAAATTCACACCGTCCATCCCGTTTTTGTCAAAGACGCTTCGCACCTCATTCATTGTGAAGGTTTTTTCTGCTTTATACTGCAGGAGTGAGCCTCCGGTAAAATCAACGCCCAGGTTGGCACTCCCCCTGGTGATCTGTACAAAAGAGAGCAGACCCAGAGCAACCATAACACCTGAAATTGCAAAGGTGTATTTTTTGATTTTCATGAAATCAATATGTGATTTTTTCAGTATTTCCATGAATATCAATTTCTTTATAGCCTTCAGTGAGGTAAGGCTGTCAAAGAAAAGACGTGAGCAGAAGAGAGCGGTGAACAGGTTGAAAATGATACCCAGTGACAAGGTAACAGCAAAGCCTTTAATCGGACCGGTACCAAAAAGAAAAAGGGCCATGGCTGTGATCAGTGTGGTGACCTGGGAATCGACAATGGTCCAGAGTGCTTTGCCAAAGCCTCCATCTATACTGGACTTTACCGATTTCCCGAGAGAATACTCCTCACGCATTCGTTCAAAAATAAGGACATTGGCATCAACGGCCATTCCTATTGAGAGGACGATACCGGCAATACCTGGAAGTGTCAGAGTAGCATTGAGTATGGCCAGTCCGGCAAAAAGAAAAAGAATATTGAGGACGAGGGCACTATTGGCAATGATTCCTGACAATCTATAATAGATAATCATGAAGCCAAGGACAAGTATTGCGCCAAAGATACCTGACATCAAACCACGATGAATTGAGTCTTTACCAAGACTTGCACCAACTTCCATGTTCTGGATGATATCAACCGGGGCAGGTAGTGCGCCGACACGTAGAACGATGGCCAGATCCGATGCCTCCTCATGAGAAAAGCTGCCGGTAATCTGGGCTGAACCGCCCAGGATTTTTTCGCGGATCACCGGGGCGGAGCGAACCATGTCATCGAGCACAATGGCCATTCTTCTCCCCGTATATTTTTCGGTGAGTTTGGCAAACACTTTGCCGCCCTTGCTGGTCATATCAAGACTTACATATGGTTCGTTGAATGTTCCGCCGATTCTTACCTGGGCGTTTTTAATCATATCCCCGGTCATAAGAATCTTGTTTTCCAGCAGGATCGGCCGGGTAAATTCTTTTTTCGTTTCCTTATCTATCTCTTTTTCAAGATAAATTGAGGTATCGGCAGGAAGAAAACTTTCCAGTGCACGATTGAGCTTGCGCATAGGTTCACCTTCTTTCCACTGGCCGGAGGCCTCCGCTTTGCTGATCAGTTCGTTGAGGTTAAGACCGGCAGCTTCTGCTACTACTTTAAATTGGAGTTGAGCCGTCTCGCCTATGAGTTTTCTGGCTCTGTCTGGATCTGGAATACCCGGAAGCTGAATAACGATTTCATCTTCGCCCTGACGAATAATAACCGGCTCGGCCACACCGAACTGGTCTATCCTGTTGCGGATAATTTCAAGGGACTGTTCAACGGCATTATTTTCAATGTAATCGAGCTTCTTTTTAGTCAGGCTCAGGAAAATTCTGGGGAAGCTGCCTTCGTTTTTTTCAATACGGGCTTTAATGTCTTCGTCTTCGTCGATTATTTTCTCTACCTTTTCTAGGGCCCCGGTGTTTGGAAGGGTGAAAATAATCGTATCCTTGCTGCTGGATGTGGTTCGCACAGCAGTGATTGATTCTTCCGAGAGGCTGTCCTTAAGGTTGGTTGCTGCCAGCTCAAGTGTGTTTTCAGCCGCTTTTTCACGGTTTACCTTGAGCACAAGATGCATGCCACCCTGAAGATCAAGGCCTAACCTTAAACCTTCTGGTGCCATATACTTTTTCCACCAGTCTGGAGTATCTTGGTAAAAGGATGGCACAATCGTGGAAATGGAAACCAAAATTGTGAAGATGAGCAGGCCGAGTTTAACTTTGAGAGAAGTATTCATTTATGCCTCTGATTGCATTGAGTTGCAGAAATCCCAGGATATATTCAGTATTGTTTTGTTGTACTATTTTCCTCTATTCCACTTAAAACAGCATGGCGATTATAACGCACTGCCTGAATCTTGCAAGTTCTCTACACATTTCGGCCCAAAAAAGAAGAAATTGGCCGGTTCGGCACAGCTTCTGCTGTCAACGTGTGTTATTGCGGCGGTCATTCAGACAGCTCCAAAAGCATTGTCGATGTTCACCATCGCGAACCCGGGAGCGCAACTGTTCAGCATTCCAAGAAGTGCGGAAAATCCAGCAAGGTTCACCCCGTAACCAATGAATGTGGGAACCCCGATAAACGGAGCACTGGCGTGAGCTTCTTTGGCGATGGGGATGTCCAATGTCCTGGTACAGACAACAAGTTTTCCCGAGATTTTTCCGGAATAACTGGTCGGGGTTTACCACAGAGCATACCTGCCTTCTCGTAATAGTGAAGTTGCTGAAATGACTTTTGCCGGGCGATTGCTTTTATCCGGCCGAGTCGTGCTGTCAGATGCACCACATCCTGTTTGAGCATATTTTCCACAATAGCTACAACACTTCATTCATGCTGTACTGTCCATGCTGTAATCTGGTGAGCATTCCCAGAAGTGTCGTCATGATAGTTTGCTCCATGGTGCGATGATAGCATGTTCAATGTAGCACGAAGCAAGACCGATAACCACATTCAAGCGAAAAGACAAGAATAAAAATATTGAAAGGAGTGTGGTTTCTCAGCAACAAATAAGGTATAAGAGTACATTGTATATATGATCCCTACTCAAAAGAGTAAAGTAACAATGAATAACAGGAAAGAATATGTCTGCATGCATCTATATCCTTCGTTTTCCCAAGGATACAAGTGACAAGCCATTTATTTATGAGCTGGTAAAAAAATATGATGTTGAATCAAATATCCTTAAAGCGGATATTTTGCCACATCGTGAGGGTATGATGGTCCTTGAGCTTAGGGGGACGAAGGCGAATATCAGAGATGGGCTTGATTATTTGAAAGGATTTGGTGTTCAAGTCGAACGACTTGCTGCAGAGGCCAAAAGAGATGAGACTAAATGTTTCCAATGCGGTTCCTGTACCGGAGTTTGTCCCTCGGGCGCACTCTATGTGAGAAGATCCGATATGGCAGTGCTTTTTGACCCTGAAAAATGTACCGGCTGCACACTCTGTGTGACGCTCTGTCCCGTTCGGGCGATGGATATATCGGTGAGTAAGAAAAACCATGCCAAAAAGAAAAAAGTAATATCCTCAACGACGTGTTGAGCTACAAGGAAAAACTTTTGCAATACAAACAGCCGCTGTCCGCAAGGCAACGGCTGTTTTATTTATGAGTTACGCTGTTCAAGGTCCTTGAGCAGCGTTTCTGCCTGTGAAACTATCTTGGTATCGGGATAGACGGTAATAAGATACTTGAGACGAATAATAGCCTGGCTCTCCTGGTCTGTGCGGATATAGAATTTCGCCACTCCAAATTCATGATTTGCCAGAAACTCTCTAGCTGCTTGAACTTTTGCCTCTGCATCTTTAGCATAGACGGAATGTGGATAGGCCTTAAGCAGGAGCTGGAATTTTTCAATGGATTCCTGGGCTCCAGTGACGTCACGGTCAATGGTGTCTATGCGCTTATAATAGCACATAGCTTTCTGGTACATCACATATGGGATTGCTTCGTTGGTTGGATGCATTTCCTCAAATTGCTCATAATAGACAAACGCTTCACTGTATTTGCCCATATAGTAGTGGCAGTCGGCCACTTTGAGCTCGGCAAGAATCGCCTGCGGAGCGAAACGATGGCTATCCAGAACCTTGTTAAAATACTCAATAGCCATGAAATACCTGCCGCGGTTGTACTCTTCCATGCCCTTTTTAGCCAGTGTTTCCGGCGGCAAAGCAAGGTTCATGTCTTCAGGGGCGGTGGATTCAAAAAAATTACCGGTTGAAGAGCATCCGTTCAGGAGGACAACAAGGAAGACAAAAAGTATAAGCTTGGGCTGACAGCAGCTACGTTGTAAATGAGTCATGTGGGCATCAATTTCCGGTTTCTAAAACGTATCGAGTATCACTTTATTTCCAACAGCTGCTTTTCCTTGCATGAGATGTCATGGCTCACAGAGGGAATGAGTACTAGAAATGTGTGAGGAAGGCCTTAGAGCGCCTTATTAATAAGATCAACAAGCTGTGATTTTCCAACGGCACCGGTTATCTGGTCGACCACTTCGCCGCTTTTATAAAGAATGAGAGTGGGGATGGCACGAATGCCATATTTTCCTGGAGTTGCCGGATTGTCATCGACATTCATTTTGGCAATGTTAACCTTACCATCAAATTCAGCAGCCAAATCTTCGACCACTGGTCCTATTGCCTTGCATGGTCCGCACCATGGAGCCCAAAAATCAACGAGAGTAGGTGTTTCAGAACTAATGATCGAATCAAAATCTGTATCACTTACCTGTTGAACTTTATCGCTTGCCATATTTATCTCCTTTATAGTTCCCGTGTTAAAATAGTGTGAAAATTATTTTGAAAAAGCCACAGAAGCAGCAATGAAAATAGTTTACCTGCTGCCCTTTTTCGTGACAAGTAAAAATGTTCCAATAATGAGTTTGAAAAGGTAAAACGAAAAAATGTATAGTCAATGGGCGTTATTTTTTCAACGGAAATGAAGGTGAAACTTGTTTGACACTTTTTCTCGCTCCGTGCTATATTCGCAAGTCTCAATGAAGCAAAACCCAATGATTATGAAAAGGGAGTAGTTGAAGGCTTTAGTTGATGAGTAATATATTGAAATTTATAATATAATTAGGAGATAATATGGAATCAGGCAAGTCGGGTGAGATGTTTATCAAAGCACAAAAATATATCCCAGGAGGAGTAAACAGTCCAGTCAGGGCCTGTCGTTCTGTCGGATGCGATCCTCTCTTCATCGAACGTGCTGAGGGTTCAATGGTTTATGACCTGGACGGTAACCACTATGTTGACTTTGTCTGCTCCTGGGGCCCAATGATAATGGGGCACGCTCATCCCGACATTGTTGCTGCCGTCCAAAAAAGTGCTGCAGGAGGCACAAGTTTCGGTGCCCCCACTTCTTCGGAAGTGGATCTTGCCAGTATGGTGGTTGAGGCGGTTCCATCAATTGAAAAGGTTCGTTTCGTTAACTCCGGAACGGAGGCGACCATGAGCGCTGTACGCCTTGCCCGGGGGTATACCGGAAAGAAGACGGTTGTCAAATTTGACGGCTGTTATCATGGACATGCCGACTCTTTTTTGGTGCAGGCAGGCTCTGGGGTCATGACTCTTTCAATTCCGGGCAGCCCTGGCGTTCCTGATGATATAGTCAAAAACACTGTTTCTATTGCCTATAACGATAGTGCCGTTCTCGAAGAGACACTCAGAAATGAGAGTCTGGATATTGCCTGCGTCATTGTTGAGCCGGTGGCAGGAAATATGGGGTGTGTTCCACCTTCTCCTGATTTTTTGAAATCACTCAGGGCTCTTACTCAAGAGTTGGGAATCGTGCTCATATTTGATGAGGTTATTACTGGTTTTCGCATGTCCTATGGTGGTGCTCAGGAACTCTACGGAATTATGCCAGATCTTACCTGTCTGGGTAAAATAATAGGTGGCGGTCTACCCGTTGGTGCCTATGGCGGTAAGGCAGAAATTATGGATATGATTGCACCAGATGGGCCAGTATATCAAGCGGGTACACTTTCCGGTAATCCACTTGCAATGGCTGCCGGCAGGGCTGCTCTGAAAATTCTCCAGCGCGATGGTTTTTACAGGGAACTCAATGAAAAAAGCAGCTCCGTTGCTGAACGTCTGCGGGAAGTTGCCCGGAAGGTTGGTGTTGATGTCCAGTTGAATAATGTCGGCTCAATTATGACAGCATTTTTCGCCAATCAGCCTGTCACCGATTTCACCTCGGCGACACAAGCTGATACCGATCGATATGCCCAGCATTTTCGTCAGATGTTGTCGCAGGGAATATATCTCGCGCCTTCACAGTTTGAAGTTGCATTTATATCAGCAGCTCACACCGAAAATGACTTGGAAAAACTGGTAAAAATGACTGAATGGTCATTCAAAAAATTGCTGGAAAGTTAAAAAATCCGTTGACTTTGAAAGATAGTCGTGCTACCAAACCGTGATAGTATTCCAGTTGGTGGTGATGTTGTTTGGAGGCTGTGATGTCCAGTATAAAAAATGAGATGGTCCACCTGCTGGCAAACTATGGCCATGTAGGGTTCACCTTCGTTGCCTGTATTTTTATCGGCCTGGGTGGAGGTATTTTGCTGGACCAGAAAGTCTTTGAAGGACGAACCGCGCCATGGTTTACCTTTATTGGCCTGGCTTTCGGTATTGCGGCAGGTTTTAAAACGTTATTGGCCATCCTCTGGCGTTCCAAAGATACTGGTAACAAGGACGACGATAGAGGGGAGCGTGGCTGAAGAGATTATTTCCCTGCAAAAGATGCAGGTTGCTGGCTGGATTTATTTATTGTGTCTTACCCTGGGGTCATGGATCATTATTTCATGGTCTTTCGCCTGGGCTGTTTTTGCAGGTGGGGTTATTTCCATTCTGAGCTTCTCTGTGTCCCATAAAGATGTGGCAGGTTTTTTTGAGTCCATCGGGCAACAGCAGGATGATGAGACAGATAAAAAAAAGGTAAAAAAGAGCAAGACCGGCTTTATCATAAAATTTTGGTTCCGGATCGGCATTATAGGCATTGTACTTCTTGTCCTTATTAAAAGTGGCAAAGCCAATGTCTTTGGCTTGATTCTGGGTTTGTCAACGGTAGTTTTTACAGTCACATTCACAGCGTTGAAAGAGGCTGGGCGCTACTTATTCCGTGGGAGGAGGTAAAGAAGGGTTATGGAACATCCGATTTTATTCATTTCAATTATTCTGGAAAAACTAGGCCTGCCAGTACCGCATGGACCTGTCGGTCATGGGATTCTGGAACAGCTGTGCGAACCGTATATGACTTATACCTGGCTGGTCATGGCGTTTCTTTTTATCGTCTCCAAGCTCACTTTGGGAAATCTGGAAATGATTCCTGGCGGTGGCCAGAATTTCTGGGAAATAGTCATTGGTGGTATGGATGGCTTTTTTGCCGATAACATGGGCAGGGAGATGACCGACAAGCTTTTTCCCATGATAGCCACATTTGCTTTATATATTGCAATTGCTAATCTGATTGGCTTGATTCCAGGTTTTATGTCACCTACTTCTAGCATTAATACCACACTGGCTTTGACTATCATTGTTTGGATCACACATCATGTCATTGGTTTCAGGACACACGGTCTCAATTACTACAAGCATTTCATCGGACCAATGCCGATTCTTATCCCCTTGATGCTGCCCATCGAGCTTATCAGTAACCTTGCCAGGCTGTTGTCGTTGTCTATTCGACTCTTCGGCAATATCATGGCTAAAGAGGTTTTACTTGGGATTCTGTTTACTCTGGCCGGTGCATTTTTTGCCCCGCTGCCAATTATGGTCCTTGGTGTTCTGGTTTCATTGGTACAGGCCATGGTTTTTGTACTGCTGACGGTTGTTTATATCTCACAAGCTCAGGAACACGCACATTAAGAAATCCAATTATCAATTCAAGTTCATTGGGAATTGATATATTAAATACAAGTTTTTCCGTAAGGGAAGAAGGCCTAAAGAATAACATTTAAAGGAGTTTAACAATGGAAGGTAATTTACAGTTAGCGTTAATTTGTGTAGGTGCGGCTCTTTCTATCGGTCTTGCCGGTCTTGGAGCTGGTATTGGTATTGGTTCTGTTGGCCAGGGTGCTACCATGGGTCTTGCCCGTAATCCTGAAGTACAGCCAAAACTGATGGTTTTCATGATTCTTGGTATGGCACTTGCCGAGTCTATTGCTATTTACGGACTGGTTATCTCTCTGATTCTCCTCTACGCTAACCCATTGCTGTAGAAAGGAAGATATCGAGAAGAGATAAACGATATTGATCGTTTAAAGGCCGCAGATTATTCTGCGGCCTTTTTGCGTTTATATCCCTTCGATTCTGTGATACCTGTACTGAAGTGAAACTATGAACGACGATATTATCATACATCCTCTGAAAACGAACAAGGATATCGCCATTCCTGAGCATGGTGTACTCTTTGTAAATCCCGTTGAGGCCAAGGCCGCGTTAACCGTGATTTTGGGGCAGGGCGGGCAAAGGGGATTCCTGCATAATTCTCAGTTGGCCACTTCTGCAGACGGGAAATTGTTTATTGCTGGACCGGCTATTGGCGCGCCCAGTGCTGTCCTGGCTATGGAGAAACTCATTGTGCTTGGGGCGCGCAGCATCATACTTATGGGTTGGTGCGGAGCCGTCGATCATAGTTATACTATTGGAGATGTTGTTATTCCCTCAGGTGCAGTTTGCGGAGAGGGAACTTCCAGGTATTATAGTGATGAGACACAGCCAACACCTTCTCAGACTGTCAGTTTCAGAATAAAGGAGATGCTCGATGGAGAAAATCTACCCTATCTAGAGGGGCTAATATGGTCAACGGATGCGCCCTACCGAGAGAGCAGGAGTTATTTGCAATATTTAAATACCCAGAAGCATGTGATCGGTGTTGATATGGAATTTTCAGCTTTGTGCAATGTCGCGGCATTTCGAAAGATCGACTTTGGTGCGATACTTATTGTTTCGGATGAACTTTGGAGTTCAAAATGGAAGCCTGGTTTTAAAAACAAGCATTTTCAAGGGAGATGTAGACAGGTGCAGCAATGTTTGCTTAAACAGCAGGTAAAAAAATGAAAACATTACATCTTACCAGCCTCGGCTGTCCTAAAAATTTTGTAGATTCCGAAGTCATTCTTGGTCTGCTTGATCAGAGTGGCTGGAAGGTGGTTGACAAGCCAGAAGAGGCGTCGGTTCTTTTGGTTAATACCTGTGGTTTCATCCAGCCCGCCGTCGAAGAGAGCATAGATGTTATTCTTGAGCTTGCAGCGGTGAAAAAAAAATCTGCTGGCATGAGACTGGTGGTCACTGGCTGTATGGTTCAGCGTTACCAGCTTAAACTCAAAGAGGAAATACCAGAAATTGATCTACTTGTAGGCACCGAAGGGGTACGAGAAATTCACACCATCCTGGAAAAGCTGGAAAATGATTCGCCCTGTCCTGAGATTCATATGCCTGAGCAATTTTTAATGGACGCAGACATTCCAAGGTTTCAAGCAACTCCGTCTTTTCGTGCCTGGTTGAAAATTACTGAAGGCTGTGATAACCGTTGTTCGTATTGTATGATCCCCTCCATTCGTGGTGTTTTGCGCAGCAGAGACATTGCTGATCTGAAAAAGGAAGCAAGAAGACTTGAGAGCAAGGGAGTTAAAGAGCTTTCCTTGATAGCTCAGGATCTCACAGCGTTCGGTACTGAAAAGAATCAAAAATCACAACTTACTTCGCTTTTGGGGGAACTTCTAACCGCAACCACAATCCCATGGATACGGTTACTCTATTTGTATCCCACCGGGATAGACGATGAACTTCTTGAGCTCATGGCCGCCAACAGCCGAATTGTGCCTTATCTCGATATTCCCTTTCAGCATGTGTCATCGACTATATTAAAAAGAATGAACAGGCCGTATACCACTGAGATACTGACCCGGCTTATTGAAAAAACCCGCAGAATTTTACCCGAAATTGCCTTAAGGACGACATTCTTGGTTGGTTTTCCAGGGGAGACTGAGAAGGACATTGATCAGCTGGCAGCATTTCTCCAAGAAATGAAAATCGATCACGTCGGCGTTTTTGCCTACAGTAATGAAGAGGGAGCTCCGTCGGAGTTTTTTGATAATCAGGTTTCCGAGAAGGAAAAAGAAGCTAGAGTGCATCACATTCATACACTTCAAGCTTCAATTTCTGAAAAGATACAACAGAAATATCAGGGCATGGTTGAGCAGGTGCTAATAGAGGGAGTCAGCCAGGAAACGGATCTGCTCCTTGAAGGCCGAACACGATTTCAAGCCCCGGATATAGACGGCTGTGTCCTGATAAATGATGGTACCGCCAATCCTGGTGATATCGTCCAGGTAAAGATCAGCGAGTCCCACATCTATGACCTGGTGGGGGCTATTATCCGTTAGCTTTGTGCTCGTTGAGGGACTGGAGCTCGAGAAATATCGGCAGGGACAGAGCAACGAAAAGGGGACAATAGAAAACAACAGTCCCCTTGTTCAATTACTATTCGCTTCTTATTTATTCGAGTTAACCTTCTCTCTAAGATCTTTTCCAACTTTGAAGAATGGCAGTTTTTTTGGCTTAACTTTGATCTTTTTGCCAGTCTTTGGATTACGACCTTCGTAGCTATCGTAATGCTTGATGACAAAGCTACCGAACCCACGGATTTCTATGCTTTCTCCTCTGGCAAGCGCATCTGTCATTGTTTCGATAACGGTATTGGTAATTGCAGCAGCTTCACGGTGCGGTATGTTAATATCCTGCGCCAGAGATTCAATGAGTTCCGATTTATTCATGCTTTGCTCCTGTTCCCCTAAGTTTATTGTCCATGAGTCATGGTTGTATGGACAGTTTACGGATCATCATATATTAAAATTAAACAACAAAAACAAACAGTTGCTGCGAACATAGAGTTGCAATAATGAACAGTGCGGCAACTGATAAAGTGAAGCAACACTCCTGTATTTTAAAGAGTTAATGTGTAACTGACTAGATTTAATCAGCTATTTTTTGATTTGTAAAGGAATATTTTTAAAAATATTTTTTAAATCCTCTTTATTTAAGCGACGATAGCTACCTTGGGGAAGATTATTGAGAGAAAGTCTGCCGTAGGCGGTACGTTTAAGTGAGTTCACAGGGTGACCGATGGCCGCAAACATTTTTCTCACCTGCCGTTTTCGACCTTCATGAATGGTAATTCGAATAAGTGTTGATTTGTTAAATTGTTTTACCACTTCAATGCCTGCCGGAGAGGTCATACGGCCCTCAAGCAATATCCCCTTTTTTAAAATATCAAGATTGTTTTGTTGCGGCTTGCCAGCGACCAGAGCTTCGTAGGTTTTGGTAACGCCAAAGCTTGGATGCTGCATTTTCTGGGCAAGCTCACCATCATTGGTGAGTAGGAGTGCACCCTCCGTGTCGAGGTCAAGGCGGCCCACCGGAAATATCCGCTCGCTGATATCCTTGATTAAATCAGTTACAATAGGCCTGCCTTGAGGGTCTGAGACAGTTGTTACATATCCTTTAGGTTTGTTGAGCAGATAATATATTTTCTCTTTTTCGACAAAGACCTCTTTGCCATCAAACAAAACCAGTTGTTTTTCAGGGTCGATTTTTACTCCCATGGTATTGACTACCTTGCCATCCACAGAGATTCGGCCTGCAGCAATGAGAGTTTCTGCTTTTCTCCTTGAGGCAATTCCACATTTGGCGAGATATTTCTGGAGCCGTATTTCTTTTTCTATCGCCATTTTGAGGGAATTATTCTGTTATATTTTTCATCGACTGTACATCGTGTTGGCTCATCGACCTCAAGTACTTCCGTGTACCATGGTTTCATGCGGCAATCGATTACGATGGGGGGTTCGAGGCCCACGTGATAGCGGTTGACCCTCTGGGCTGCACCGTGGATATCAGCGGCGGGTTCGAAGCGGGTGAAGAAGGTCCAGAGAAATTCCTGCATGGAGGAGGTTGCTTCGCCGGAATTATCGACTATCAAAATAACCGGCCACTGTGCAAGATTCTCTGTGGAAGCAATTCTTTCAGCAAGAGTTTCCTCCTGCTCGTAACCACACCCCTGAACCACCAGGGTGCCTGGGAGAAAGACATTGGGTTTTTCGCATCCATGAGGTAATTCGCCATTGAATGAGGTTGGTAGTTCCCGCTGCTTTTTCTTTCCTAAACCCATGATCATTGCTTTCGAGCCCTTATTAACAGAAGGGCCGGTGTAATCGAGCGTGTCTTGTGAGACATTGGCAAAGATAAAGAGATCCCTGTCCCATTGCACCCGTTCCAGGCAATATGTCCATAGAGCCCTGAAATCGGTAATATCAAGGTCACCGTCTGTGATGATTAGGAATTTGGTCAGTGAAAGCTGTCCCTCTCCGAGAATTCGCAGCCCGCAAGCAAAGGCTTCGCGAGGATAGCGATCTGCCACTCTGGCAGCAGCCAGACAATGGAACCCAGTTTCGCCGAATGTTTTCAGCTCTTTCACCCCTTTCATAACCAGGGGAAAGAGTGGCGAGAGTAGTTCCTGGAGAAAATCTCCGATAAAATAGTCCTCCTGTTTGGGCCTGCCAACGACAGTTGCCGGGTATATCGCATTTTTACGATGATACATATGGCTAACCTGGAAAACAGGATAATCGTGTTCCAGGGAATTATAACCGTAATGATCGCCAAATGGACCTTCTGGTCTACGGAGATGAGGCGGTACCATGCCTTTTATGGCAAATTCAGCATTGGCAACAAGATCGTGTCCACCTAAGGGATCTCTGACCATTTTTAGTTTCTCACCCATGAGCAGCGAGGTTAGAATAAGCTCTGGAATATCCTCGGGCAACGGCGCAATTGCAGAAAGCATCAAGGCTGGAGGTCCGCCTATATAGAGAGTAAGCGGGAGAGCCTGATCTTTTTGTTCCGCCTCAAAGTAGTGGTAGCCGCCGCCTTTATGTATTTGCCAGTGAATTCCGGTTGTACTGTCGTCAAAACGCTGTATTCTGTACATTCCCAGGTTATGGCCACGGCCATCGGGGTGTTCCGTATAAACCAGGGGGAGGGTGACAAAAGGGCCGCCATCTCCATGCCAGGAGGTGAGCATGGGGAGTTCAGTTAATTTGGGAGGTCTTTGGCAGATATCAAGAATGGGTGCAGAGGTGGTTTTCTTAAGTCCTATCTTTATGGCATCCTTGAAAATGTTCCGGTTTTCCCAGAGCTTGCCGAGTGTTGGTGGCATAATTGTTTCAGCAAGATGGACCACGTCTTTGACAAACTGCTGTGGTTTCCTGCCGAAAGCAAGCTCCAACCGCCTGTTGGTGCCAAAAAGATTAGTAACCACAGGAAAAGAAGAACCTTTCACCTTGGTAAAAAGTAAGGCAGGGCCTTGGCTGGCTATCACCCTTCGATGAATCTCGGCAATTTCAAGATAGGGATCAACTTCTTCTTCTATGATGTGAAGTTCATTTTCTTTGGCTAAAAGATTGGTGTAACTCTTAAGATCCTTTAATATCGAAACGTTCATCTATTCCTCTTCTGCCACATGGTGATTATGTCCGCTATCTTTTAAAAAAAGAGTATGATATTCATCTTCATTGAGATGTTTGCGAAGCAGTCCTGTGAACGAGTCGACAAAGTGGAGGATTTCTTCACTATTGAGACGCCTTGCCAGGGTCTCGGCAAATTTTTTTTCCCCTGCTATCTGCAGAAAGCAGGCAAAGGATTCTTTATCAAGGTCCTCTGAAAGTCCAAAGCACATTTGGTCCGGTTGTAGAGTCATAATGTATGTTTGATTTGAGATTTATTGATTAGCTGTAATCTGCCATTTAAGCCTGCGTGTACGCGGTCCGTCAAATTCACAGAAAAAGATTCGCTGCCAGGTACCAAGAACAAGCTGATTCTTTTCGATGATAATTGTAAGTGAACATCCCATTAAAGAAGCCATGATATGGGAGGCTGAGTTGCCCTCCATGTGTTTGAACGGGTAATCCAATGGGACCATGCGGCGAAAACCGGCAATAATGTCATCTCTGACTGCTGGGTCAGCACCCTCATTAATGGTGAGTCCGGCCGTGGTATGCGGATTGAACAGCAGCATCGAGCCGTTACCGACTCTGCTTTTATTGAGTTGTTCGTCAACCTGAGTGGTGATGTCTACAAGTTCCATATGGTTGTTTGTGGTGATGGTCAGTGTTCCGCTATACATAGCTTCCTCCAGTTGGATGGCTGAAGTTGGAATAGAATCTTATGATAATGTCCAATAAGTGATCACCCGGATAATAGTTCTGCCTTCTTTTCTATAAATTTTAGTCCACTATATGTTTTTTGCCGATGACAGTCAATTATTTCAAAGAAATATGGTAACAACCACTTGCCTGAAAGCAGAATATCTATACTATATAGATTGCTGTTCGATCATTCAAAAAAGCAGGCAGGCCCTGCAGCGATCATTATTTGCAATTTGACACAGGTGAGAGCCGACATAAGGTAAAGAATCAGGAAATTTTTATGTGTGATCTTATACTTCTGGTGGGGTATAGAGGCGTTGGCAAGACAACGATAGGCAAACAGCTTGCCAAATCTCTGGAATATCACTTTCTCGATACCGATGAAGAGATTGTTCGCCGCAACAAAACAGAAATTGCAGAGATTGTTGCCACTGAAGGGTGGGAACGATTCAGACTGTATGAGCGAGACGTACTTCGGACCCTGAATAATCTGAGTGGAACAGTGGTGGCAACCGGTGGGGGAGCTGTTAGCCATCAACAGGAATGGCAGGATTTGCGTAAAACAGGTGTTGTGTTCTGGCTTACCGCTGCAATTGAAGTTTTACGGGACCGGCTGCGACAGGACAATGTCGGGTCCAGCCAGCGGCCATCTCTTACCGGGGCAGGTTTGGAAGAAGAAATCTCCACAGTCCTCAATGAGCGGAATCCGTTGTATCGACAGGCAGCACACCACTGTATTGATACCAGCAAAAAAAGAGTGGAAGAGATTGTCAGTGAAATTATGGGTGTGTTAAAGACTCAGACGGTTGAAACGGAATAGAGGTATTTTCCGTACACCACCCACTTCTGCAGCAAAGCAGCATGATTGGCTGTTTGACATGTTGAGTCCCGATATGTCTGGCAGCTGTTATTCCCAGCTAGGATAGGTTATACTGTTTCTATACGTCGCCGGCATTCAACCTCTTTATGCCGGTTTTACATAAGTTAAAAATAAGACCCTAAAAATCAAAATATCATGAAAAAACAAAATAAATCAGTGCGAAATATCTGGATGGTTACTCGCGAATATGGTGATTTGGCAGGGGCGGGCGGAGTAAAAGATGTAGCCGCCCAACTTTCACAGTCTTTAGCTGTATGGACCGGTCGCAGAGTTCACGTGGTTATGCCTTGCTATGGTTTTATTGACCCGGAAGCAAACGGATTTGCACCGCTATCGCATACTGGTCAATCGGACATGCCTTCATCGTTTGAAGTGGATATGAATTATGCTGGTGAAGAACGTCGGGAAACCCTTCAGGTGTGGCATGCCAGAGCAGCAAGAGTTCATGTCTATCTGCTCGATAGCCCCCGTTTTAGGGAGAAACACGCAGTATATACCTATACAGCCAGTGAAGAAGAGATAGACCCATTTAAACGCCAGGGAGAAGGGCACTTTGATTATTTTGCAATGAATCTGCTTTTGCAAAAAGGTGCAATACAGCTCATGCTTATGCTTGATGAACGACCGGATATTATCCATTGCCATGATGGACACACAGCAGTGCTTCCGGCGATAATTCAGGAAACCCCCTGGCTGCAGAATTATTTTCGCAATACCGGCTTCCTGATTACTGTGCATAATGCCGGTCTCGGCTATCACCAAGATGTAGCGGATATTCCTTTTGCCAGGGCGCTAACCGGATTGCCAGATCGTGTTATTATGGCGAGCAGACTTGGTGGAAATTTTAATCCGCTCATCAATGCCAGCATGTATGCCTTGCTTAATACCGTAAGTGAAAATTATGCCCGAGAACTCCAGCAAAGTGATAATGACTCCCAAACCGGCTGGCTAGGGCACCGCCTCGTTGATATGGGCAAAACACTCGAAGGAATTACCAATGGTATCGACCCGCAGATTTTTAGCCCCGTACGAGGCAAGGATCTCGGCTTAGCAGCCTCATTTGATCCTCTCGATGACAAAAACATGAAAGGAAAGCAGCAATGTAAAATTTCATTCCTTGAAGAAATGGCAGAAGATGCCTCCGTGGAACGGGTCAAAAAATACGGATATCTCAGCCGGAATCTGCAATGTCCTCTATTTACCTTCATTGGCAGATTGAGTATTCAGAAGGGAGTTGATGTACTGAACCATGCAGTATTGGAAATGGTACAGCAGGATAAGGAGTTTCAATTGGTGGTACTTGGCAGTGGTACTGCTGATATAGAGCAAAATTTGATTAGCCTTGCTGAAAGGGAAGAGAGTCGCGGCAGAATTTGTTTTCTTTCCGGTTATGATCCGCAGCTGGCGAATAGGGTGTACAGTTCCGGGGACTTTTTTCTGGTGCCATCACGTTATGAACCTTGCGGGTTAACGGATTTTATTGCTCAGCTCTTCGGCAATCTGCCCATCGTCCATCATGTCGGCGGACTGATAAAAGTCAAGGATGAACAGACTGGTTTTGCTTATCGCGAAAACAGTACTGCTTCACTTTTGGAGGCTATTTACAGGGCCATTGAAAGAAGCCGCGAACCGGCTGTGATTCGCAAAATGCAGAAAAATGCGGTGCGGGAAATTACAGAGAGATATACCTGGAAGGTTGTAAAAAACCATTACTTAAGACTCTATCAAAAGGCGCTTACAGAGAAAACGTTGCGATGAGTTTGAATGTGGCAAAAAATTACAAGAAAAACAGGAGGGAGTGCATATGACTGTAAAAATAGGAATTAACGGTTTCGGCCGAATTGGCAGAAGTATTTTTCGGGCGGCATATCAAGACACCAACTTTAGTGATATCGAGATTGTTGCGATTAATGATCTAACCGATAACCAGACCCTGGCACATCTGCTTAAGTACGACTCCATTATGGGGATATTTCCAGGTACGGTGGAGAGCGATGAAGAGGGTATCACTGTTGATGGCAGATTGATCCAGGTTACCAACCATAAGAACCCGGCCGAAATCCCCTGGGGCAAGAACGGAGTTACCTATGTGGCAGAGTGCACAGGTATTTTTCGTGATGGCGAATCTGCGGGAGCTCATATAGATGCTGGTGCTGAAAAGGTGATTATCTCTGCTCCTGCAAAAGGGGATGTGAAAACGTTTGTTATGGGTGTCAATGAGGATGAGTATGAGCCGACGAAACATCATGTTGTTTCCAATGCCTCCTGTACAACCAATTGTCTTGCCCCCTTTGCCAAGGTGATTCTAGATAATTTTGGTATTAAAACAGGATTGATGACAACGGTGCATGCCTATACCGGCGATCAACGGCTGTTAGATTTCCCACACTCAGATCTCCGCCGTGCCAGGGCTGCAGCGATGTCAATGATTCCGACAAAGACCGGAGCTGCAGCTGCGGTTTCCCTGGTAATTCCCGAACTCAAAGGGAAATTTGACGGTCTGGCTGTACGCGTACCGACACCGAACGTCTCTTTGGTCGATGCGGTCATGGAGGTCGAAAAAGAAACAAGTGTTGAGGAAGTTAACGCGGCATTGAGAGACGCCACCACCAGATACCTGGGTTTCTCCGAGTTACCTTTGGTTTCTGTTGATTTCCAGGGAGACAGCAGGTCTTCAATTATTGACGGCCCTTCAACAAAGGTAATTGGAAGAAATGTGAAGGTAATGAGCTGGTATGATAATGAGTGGGGATATTCAAGCAGAATGCTTGACCTCATACTCCATATGAATACCAGTAAACCTCTGTAAACTGTTGGCGGCAATACAAGATTATCCTGAATAGCCCCGGTCAAATCATTTACGAAATGACCGGGGCCAGTGAAGAAGGCTGAGAACGCCAGTATCTCGATGAACTTTTTTACTGAACTCCCTGACCATATTCATGGTCAAGCCCTCCATATTCCCAAAAAACGTTATAAAAGGTGTTTGTAGAGGTGTGACTTGTCGCTAGACCCAATATTTCATGATAAATCAAAATCATTCTGAAATTGTATTGTAATTACAAATTATTATTAAATATATCTTGTATTTCTTGATGGGCACATGCTGTATCTTAAAAGAGAACTGGCTTGCAAATGTATGTTCACCCTGTGGATGAGTTTGCTGAATCTATCCCCTTTGTCTTTAAGGAGGTACTCATTTCAGCTGTTTAATAAGGATGGCTGCCGACCATGATTTTGGCGGCTTACTGGTTATTTGGACGACCTGAAATCACTGGAGAGGATTTTGTAACGACGCATTATCCTTTGCAGAGCCTGGCGTTCCAGACCGCAGGCTGAGGCGGCCTGGGTAACATTACCTTGATGAAGGGTGAGTAGGTGATGAAGATAGCCTTCGGAAAATTGCTGAACAGCTCTGGATTTTGCCTCATTGAAATCATAGGAATATAAACTCTGGAAACCGCCTATGTGCTCTTTTTCATTGGTGGAATCATCATCGTTCATGTCCAGGTCGGCAAGACTGACCGCTCCCTTCGAAGAGAGGAGAACAATTCGTTTGATGGCGTTTTGTAGTTCCCGGACGTTCCCATGCCACTCTCTCCGATAGAGGTACTGGAGGATATTTGCCGAAAGGGTCAGGTTTGGTCGTTTATATTGTTGTTTGAATTCACTGAGAAAGTGATGAACGAGCAGAGGAATATCCTCTTTCATTTCATGGAGATTTGGCATTACCACGGATACTACGTTGAGACGATAAAAGAGATCTTCACGAAACTCACCGTTTTGTATCTTGGTCTGCAGGTCCTGGTTGGTTGATGCCACAACCCTGACGTCGACCTTGATTGTTTTGTTCTGGCCTAAAGGTTGAATCTCTTTTTCCTGGAGCACACGGAGCAGTTTGGTTTGCACGGATACCGGAATATCGGCTATTTCATCAAGAAGTATTGTTGATCCCTGGGCTTCCAGGAATAGCCCTTTTTTCTCCTGAACCGCACCGGTAAAAGCACCCTTGCTGTACCCAAAAAGCTCGCTTTCCAAAACATTTTCAGGCAACGCCGGACAGTTAACAGTAATCATAGGCAGACTACTGCGTCGGCTGAGAGAGTGAAGTGCTTTTGCCGCCAACTCCTTACCAGTTCCGCTTTCGCCCCGAATCAACACGGTTGCATCGGTGTCGGCAATTCGGCTGAGAAGATCGAGAGCCTTTTTTAGAGCCGGACTGTTTCCAATGAAGCCTTCTGGGAGAGTGAGATTACTCAGCTTTTTTTGCAGCTGGAGATTGTCACGCAACAGGGCCGTGCGCTCCAGGCAATTCTCAATTATTCTAACAATGTGATCCTTTTCAAATGGTTTTTGGAGAAAGTCATAGGCTCCGTCTTTCAATGCCTGGACAGCCATATCAATGGTACCATATCCGGTCATTACAACGGTTGAAATGGTCATGTCGTGGCTGCGAATTTTTTTTAATAACTCAAGTCCATTGAGATCAGGCATCTTGATATCAGTGATAATGACGTCGGGGTGGTGCTTACTCAGAGAATTTAGAGCAACAAGGCCGGATGTTGCGGTCAGAACCCGGCAGTGACATTTTTTTTCAACGACCTGACGCAGCATGGCAAGCATGTCTGGTTCGTCGTCGACAATCATCACCAGTTTATCTGAGCGGTTTTCAATGGGTAATTGAGTATTATGCATTCTTTTTTTGTGTCATGAGAAACTGAAAATAGCTTTGAATAAATTTACCTGAAACGCTGTCCCGATAACTCACAGAAGGGAGAGATTCCAATGTCTTTTGGCCAAAAAGCGTCTCGAAAACATCGACAGAAAGCTGTTTGAGTTCGTGTTGTATTTCCTTTTCCACCTTCGAGTCTCCATGAAAGTGCTGTAGCCGGCAATGGACCGGTCGAAATTGATGTATCAGGCAGACATCGCCCTGTTGCAGGGGGCAGGCTTCGAAATTTAGAAAATCCGCGCTGTCGTCTGGTGGAAATCCCGGTTCTGCAATGGGCTGTGGTTGTGGTTTGCTTTGTGCTCTTGCTCTCCTTATCGCAGTCTGACGCTGACTGGCGGTCAAGGTTATGTTTACCTTGTTGTTGAGATAGAGTGCTTCAATAAGTTCCAGAGTAAATGAATGTTGACATGCATCTTTCTCGAGGGTGGAACAGCATCGCCTGGATGACACTGCTGGCGAGTCTGTACTCACCAGTTGATCTACTTTTTCTAGAAGCTGTTCGTAACGTTGATAGAATCTGCTCAAATCCTTGTTTTTTCTGTTTTCCGGGGTGGGTTCACCATGTTTTAACGGCCCTTCCTGTTTCCCAAATTTTCTGAGCAGCCACCACTGGGAAAAATTTGATGGATTTGCCGATGTCGTCTTCAGCAATTTACCTGCTTTCTTGAGATTAAAGCCGCGGCGCAGAAGATATGCAGTAATAAATGTTCCCGTTCGACCAACGCCATGACGGCAGTGCACCAGAACTTTTTTGCCAAGATACAGAGCTTCATCAAGCCAATCCAACCCTTTTTCCATTTCGGCGAGGGATGGTGCTGTCTCATCGGGTATGGGAATCCAAAAGACTTCAAAACCAGCCTTTTCCTCTAACTCATGCAGGTCGCTGAACTCACCGCAGAGGTTTACTATGGCATGAATATCACGTGCTTTTAGGCTGTCCAGGTCAGCATACGACATGGGTGCACGTCCAGCAGCAAGATTCTGTGTTATCCATGTGAGTGGATAATCGGACATAGCGTTACCTTAAACCAATTAACTATCTACCCCAATTTATACGTACCATCTGAAAAGCTTAGCTTTTTCCAAGGCCGCAGACAAGATATTTTCAGAGTTGCCATGGAATGGCCTAACTTTCCTGGGAAAATGAATAACGACCATTGAAAAAGTCTGTAACGCATTGCTTTACCATGTGTTGATCTTCAAGGATCATATCCATAAGCTTGCTGGCCCCAAGCAATCGGCCTAGGATATCAAGTTTAGCGGTGATGACCTCCTTGGGTTGGCCGATGATCTTCGCTTCAAGTAAATCACCTTTTTTGTCAATTGCATATTCCAGCCGCTCCAAAACCTGAACAAGAAAATCCAGGCGTAAAGAACGGTGATCGAAGTCGCCACCTCCTCCGGCAAAACGCAGCATGCAGTGATTTTTAGAAGCATTATCACTGCAGATGACATCAACAATAGTAAAATGGTAACCAAAACGGATGTTAAAATGCAGATAATCACCGCCAACCACGGCATAGCTGGCGAAGGCAAAACTATCTTTGCGTGGTGCAACAGCACCGGAAAGTTCAATTTTATCAAATGCATCCCAATCGAACGGTTTGTTTTTCCATCTGACATCGGTGTGAGTCAACCCCTTCCATAGGGCCTGAAAGGGAAGGGATGTAACTGCGTGCAGAGAAACTTTTTTATCTTTCAGGGCCATCTGGTCAATTCCACCGCCGACATCAAAGAGATAGACATCAAGCGGGATATCTGCGATGAGTCGTACTGAACCGAGTCCTGTCCCTGGGCGACCTTCGGAAAACATCGACTGCAGCGCTTTTTCATGGGAAAATCTAATAATATCATGCATGGAACGGCATCCTTCCGGAGTGAAGTTCGCCCCTGAAGGATCTATAAGTTCAAGTGGAGTAATGAATTTCAGAACCTCTTTGATGATCCTTCGGTAATGCTCCTGGGCCTGTGGAAAGTGATTTTTGTTTTCACCAAGAAGAGTTTCGACCCGGCCCTGATACACCACACCGGTGTTCCCATCCACAGTAATTGTGCTGCCTTCCCTGAATCGATCAGTAATGTTGGCAATACCGGCGAGCAGGGGAATATTGAACTCCCTGGCAATCGTTGCAAAATGGCTTGCCCTGCTGCCGTATTCCGCCAGTACTCCGCTGATTTTCTGGATGACGGTCACATAGCTTGCCGGTGTATTACGGGTCACAAGTATTGCCCCAGGAGGTACATCCTCAAAGCGGTGATCTTCGTCTACCAGATAAACAGGGCCCGAGCCAACTCCTCCAGAAGCTGGTATACAGTTATTCATCAGTATGACGCCATCTTTATCAGGTTGCCGCAGGTCATGTTCAGATATCTGCCTGGTACCAAGGTAAAGTGATCTGGCCTGAAGGATATGGATTTGATCTTTGCCGTCAATGGCCCATTCAATGTCCTGGGGAGTGCCAAAGAAATCTTCGATACGTATGCCCAAGTCTGCAAGTTTCTGAATTTGGGCATCATCTAGGCTTTGACCTGTCACCGTTTTTGCACGAACAGCTGCTGGTCTTTCCTTCTTTAGTACATAGTAATCCGGGGTTACCTCTCCGCCCACCAATCGCTCACCCAGCCCTGGGACAACATGAAGATGGAGGTTGTCCTGCAGTGTTTCTCGTTGATCAATTCCAGAGGTATAAAGAACTCCACTATATTTTGCCTCAACCATCTCCTGAACGAGGACGGACATAGGGGTGTTTTCATCGCTTACCCCTTGGTTAATTCTATAAAAGAGTGCTTCAGGAGAATATTTGGAAGCGAGAACCTGGAGATAGGCATCTCCTATCTCTTCCCGGCGGACTTTTAAAATGCTGAGATATTGTCCGGCAAAGGAGCTGGCGCCATCTTCGCCAAGAGCACTGCTGCGCACAGCAACATGTATTTCCTCTTTGCTGCTATCCTCCCAGCTGTCATACTCGGTCAGCATTGCATTTATAATGGCTTGCGGAATTTCAGCAGCGCCGATGAGGTTTCGTATCTGTTTGGATGTTTGATATAGCGAGCTGTTGTCACTGATATCAATTCCAGCAAGAAGGTCATCGATAGGTTTGCGAAGCTGATTCTCTTTAATAAAGTGGCAAAATGCGGAAGTCGTAACGGCGAAACTTCGCGGTACAGGAATGTCGATTTCTGTCATTAACATACCTAGATGTTTTGCTTTGTTGCCAACAGTATTAGTGGTATGTGAGATATCGCTCAGTTTGACAATAAAAGGTGGGGAGTCGTTGACTTTTGGCGGTGCCAGCAGGAACAGGGTATAAAAATCGAATTTTCTATGATAGTCCTTGAGCGCTGAATATTTCCCAGGAGCCAAAAGCTCAAGGGCCGTTATCATTTGAGCGACATGGCTTGAAAAGAGGGAGAAACGCTGGCGAATTCTGCAGAAATCCTGGGGCTGCTCGTTGTGAAGCAGATCTTGAAACTCTGCCATCTGCTCATGGCAAAGACTATCGTGATTGAGAAGTTCTTTCAGAGCTTGGTATTTTTCGCGTAAAAGAATCCCTGGTGCGACTATTCGGTAGCTCCACTGTTTAAAAAGAGAGTTGAGCAGCATCGTTTTACCCGGTAGAGATGGGACTCAGTGCTGGATCTTATAGACCAATCCACGTGAAAATATTTAACAGTGAGTCTTTTCAGTGGTTTTTGTCAGTGTTGATAATGAATCCATCTTGAAATTCCGTAATAATCTTGCACCAATAAACCAGAGCAGATAGCCACAGAGGAGGCAGATGAAATACCAGAAAACTGCACCAACAAGGAGAGGTTCGCCATTCGTTGACGGCATTTGCAGGACATATTCTCTTCCGAATATCTGCAGCATTTGTGATGGCCGATAAAATTCATTGATAAAGGCGAACATGAAAAAGATGGGAAGGATTTTTCTGGCAATACCGAGAAGCAGCCCTTCGAAAAAATAATCGTAGTAGGCTCGGTTCAGTTTGGCCTGATCAATATTCCGGGCCATTCTTTTGCCTTTCTCCCTGTCCTCACATTTCATAGCTTCTTGCCTGATTTCTACCCAGTAGTGGAACTCTTTTTCCAGTTCCAGGTAGCGCTTGGTTACTATCCATCGGCTCAGCAGTTTGGTGACGGCCACCGTAGCAATAGCCAGCACAGCAATAAGTATGGCTGGCCCAAGGATATGGAAGTTCTCAAGAAAGCCATATAGAGATTGCCCACAGAACTGAATTGAAGCGGCTATATATTCCCAGAGTGTATCAAGAAATGATTCCATTATACTAGCTCACATTTTACTTTTTTTGATAAAGCCGGGAAAGCATTCTCCCGGCTTGAAACATTATAGCTGTATTCTGCTTTCAGATCCAAACTTCAATTTTGAAGAAACGGAAGAACAGGAAGAACAGGGTAATGGCCAGAACGACCTTCAACTGCATCTCACTGAACAGCTTTTGTGCACGGCTACCCAGCATACCACCGGCAAAACCACCAATGATAATCGCACCGGCAAGTACCCAGTCCGGCCAGTAACCGATCATAACATAACCTACAAAGGAGCCGACGCTGGAAAAACAGGTGCCGATCAGGGAAATAGGTACGGCGACATACATCGGCAGCGCGCCGAGAGTTGTCATTGCGGGGACCAGAAGGAAGCCACCGCCGATACCAAAAGATCGGGAAACGATACCAATCAGGATACCGAGACAGGCAAAGAGGAGTGGGTTGATTTTAAATTCTTCACCCCAGAACTTAAAACGATAATCCATCAGGCCTGTTTTGACTGGTTCGATGGAACCCATCTCCATTGCTGAGCCAGTTTCCTTCGCTTTTTTGACCGCAGCATTGAACTTCTGGGTCATTGCCTTGATGTTTTTCCTTTTGTTCATGGCCTTAGGCGTCATTTCGGTCAGGGTCTTGATTCCCATAATGACGACCAGAACGGCTAACCACTCTTTGTATGCCTGCATGGGGAGCAATGCGGAAATGTATTTACCAAGCCAGATCGAACCTATAAAAATACCAACACCAAAAGAGATACCCACCGGCCAGGCTACACGTTTTTCAACGACGGCGAACCGATAAAAAGAACCCAGAGGGGAAAAGAGGGTCAGAGCCATGTTGGATGGTTTGAGAACGTTGGCAGCATTGACACCAACAGGTCCTGCTGTTTGTACAACGAGAACCTGGAATGCAGCCATCAACATACCACCTGCTGCACCGATCATTGAAAAGTAGGTACCAACAGCAATAGCACCGATAACAATCCACAGAGGATTCATATATCGGAAACCTTTGTTCAGCCAGAAACCTCTGCCTTCCAGACTAAAAGTGTCTGCCTTAGCACCATTGACATATACATCGAATTGAGTTTTAGGCGGGGTGTGACGATAGGTTTTAAAGGTTGCGGTGTATTTACCGGTTGCTTTATCAAGGTTTACCTTAGTGCCTTTGTCCCAGTAGTTGCCGCTGGACTCATCCTGGATAACCGTCCTTGAGAAGATAACAATCTTACCCACGCGGTTGCCTTCTTTGACGATGGTATTAATACCATATTTTGATTCATTGGCCCATTTGAGCAGGTTCCATTGTTCAGTGCTTTTGATTGGGCCCAGGCCAGCTTTGGCATCTGGTGCGATTGAGTTATAATCCTTATTTAAAAGATAACTGTAGGTTGAATAAAGACCCTTGGTACGTCCTTTACCGAGAAGGACTGATGGTCCACCGTATCTGGTGTCATCTACTCTTTTACCAAAGGCGCCGGGATTGCTGGTTACTAAATAGTAGAGAGGAGGAATGGAAGTATCCATTGCGAACCCTCTTTTTTTAGATTCGCTGGCAAATTTTTTCGCTTCATGGGGCATGGTGGCATCAGCAGGTTTGAACTCATTCTGCTGGGCGATGGCCAGATATAACTCCTGACCAGGTTCTATCATACCCTCAATGGTGACGGTGTCTCCGACAACTCCGCCTGTGGTTATCTTGGTCTCGGCAAAGCTCAGAGAAGAGCTTACCAGGACAAAGAAAAAAAGACTTACTACTGTTGTAATAAATGGAATTCGTGCTTGTTTCACGATATTGCCTCCTTATTTACGAAGATGATTTCAAATTGCCTCTACATCATTGCAGTTGAATTTTTCTGGTAATCTCTCCTCCTCAGTTGTTGATGCGTTTGTTTTGTTAAGATGTGTGCTTGTGGTCGCGAGCCAGGCGCCTAAAAACATCAGGGCCAGAGCCGAGCCGCCAGAGGCAAGGCAACGGCCTTTATCAAAAACCGGCTCCCATGGATACAAGACAAAGAAGGCAAGGCAGCCAGTTACCCCCAGAATGGCAGCCATGGCAATAAGGCAGAATTTTTTCCAGGGAAATAGAATTCCACCTTTGTTAATAATATTGAAGCCTGCCATAGCGCTGTTAAAGCCGATTATCCCAGGCAACAAAATTTTCAGAGCGGTTGGTGAAACCACCATGGCGAAGAAGACCATCAGAATGATAATCCCGACATTTGCCGTGAAAGCCGTATGCAGGAATATGCCCAAAGGTGTTCTTGCCAAAGCTTTCATCCTCTCAAGGCTGAGCTGTGCTCCGGTAATACATATGTCAATCATTTATAGCCTCCTGTTGTAATGTGATATATCTCTGGCAGATTATGTTTTTTTAGTGAGGTTGGAAAAAGGGTCGCCGGATGATTTCAACTCAACGATACGGGTGTCGCCGACATATTTTTTGCTTTCAAATCCGGTTACCGTGGTCATTTCCTGTGTAAGTTCCGCCATTTTTTTCATGTTGCGGATGATGGTATCAATCTCCTCAACCATTTCTGCAGAAGGCAGGTCTTCGCGGAGCAGCTGTGCGGTGCAGAGCGCTGCAAAAAGCGGAGTGTTCAGTTGATGGGCTGCAGTTCCGGCCATTTCGATAACCCCTTCAAGCTTCATGCGCTGCATCTGCTCTTCTTTGAGAAGAACCTGATCGGTGATATCCCGTACGGCTTCGATCACACAGTCAATATTTCCCTCATTGTCAAGAATGGGGGCAAGATGACGTTCAAACCATTTCCCTTCAGAGCCGTCTCGTCGCTGTTCAATAGTCGTTGTCGCTTGCCGCTCGGCTAATACCAGATCGAGAGGCGTTATTTTCTTGTCATCATCAAGCCATGGTGAAATAGTGTGGTAAAGCTGGCCGATGATATCGGCCTCGTCATATTCTCTGCCTTCAAGAAAATTTTTATTGGCCATGATGATCCGCTTGTTTGGGTCGATAACCAGAAGCTCCAGCCACAAAGAATCAAGGATTGTCTGCAGGAACCTTTCGTGTTCCTCGATCTGGTTGAAGAGCAGGGTGATTTTTCGATAGGTTCTTGCTTTTTCGATGGCGTTGCCACCTTCCTCTGCAGCAGTCACGGCGAAATTGATGTCACTTGTGGAAAAATTGCGATGACAGTCGGTAAGCAGGCGCAGGACCCCGATAATTTCCTGGTTGTTCCTGATGGGGATGGCGAGTATCGATTTAACTCCTTCCTCTTCGATCTCTTCGTGGTAGTCCACTCTGGGATCATTGGCCGCATCGTATATCGATACCGGTTCACCTTTGAGCACCTTAAATATTGAGTCTTCACGGCGAATACTGCCTCTGTTCAGGTAACGCTGGGAAAGACCAGAAGAGGCCACCAGTTCAAGGCGATTTGTGGCCGGATGTAAAAGTCGAATTGTGCATCCCATGACCCCCATGATTTTTGGCAGAGTATCAACGATGGTGTCGAGTATCTGTTCAAGGTCCAGAGTAGAGTGAACCAAATTTGAGATTTCACGCTGTGCCCGGAAGAATGTCACCTGGTTTTCCATCTCCTGAAACATGCGTCCGTTGGAGATGGCCACGCCGACCTGTTCTGCAAGTGACATGGCAAAGTCTATTTCGGAAGTGGCAAATGTGCGGTTATCTTTGGTAAGCAGGCGAAGCAGGCCGATTATCTGGTCTTTAAAAATAATGGGCAGAGACATGGCGCTTTTGACGCCTTCTTTTGAGATGAACGAGCAGCTGTCATGATTACAGGATATGTCAAGATTTGTCCTGGCCGTGGGCTCACCGTTCATCAGTGCTGTCATTACCTCTTCAGTGTCGATAGTTGCACGTGAAAGATATTCATCGGACACACCACACGCGGCACCAAGTACAAAGCTGTTTGTTCCCCGATCAAGCAGTCTTATTGTGGCGGCATCGACTTCAAGTAGTGCAGGAAGACGCCGGACCACCAGATCCATGACCTGCTGAGGGTCATGGATACTGCTGATGAGCCGGGTTACTTCCTGAAAAACTTTCAGGTAATCGCTATCTTTATGTTGCCGTGTATTCATAAAGTGAAGGACACTTTTTAAAGAGCAAGCGGATAAAATCCCGTTTATTTTTTAATTACGCAGTGTTATTCGACAGAGCCTTCGGAACGGACTCTGTCGGTTTATCCGGGGCAGTGACTGAAACCTGAAGGTCAATCAAGCGGGTTCCAGGGTCACCAGCTTCAGTGCATGGGTCGTACATTTTGCAATGCATGCCGGTTTGAGGCCTTCGTCGATTCGGTCCATACAAAGATCACACTTCACAGCCTTGCCATCGTCCGGGTTCTGAACTGGAATATCCCATGGACATGCAGTTTGACACGCCATACAGCCGATACATTTTTCTTTGTCGATATAGACAATTCCGTCGTCACGCTGGACCATTGCCTCAACAGGACAGACCGGAACACAAAGAGGTTCTTCACAGTGACGGCAGGAAGAGAAAATGATTTCCGTTTTAGGGACTCCTCCAATCTTTTTCAGCGGTGTGCAGCTGATCTCACAGAGAAAGGGACCCACAGGGAGGTTTTTGTTAGCCTTGCAGTGCACTGCACAACCGTGGCAGGCAATGCATCTGCGGGTATTGAGATGAATCATATATTTTTTCACAGTTGCAGTCTCCTCTTGGTATTGCGGATACTTTTCTTCACATGAACAAACACCTCACAGAGATTGACACCTCCGCCGGCCTGATCCCAGTCATCCAGTTTGCCCACCATTAGTTTCTGGTCGCTGATACCGGCCATGAAACTTCTGGTCTGGCGTGGAATTTCCTTACCGAAACCATGTACGGTAAAAACAGCTTCAGGATGAACATGGTCAGTTACATGAGCAGCCACCGTTGCGTTATAGGACTTATCAGCTGAGGAAATTTCGAGGAGATCTCCGCTTTTGACACCGAGTTTTTTGGCCTGTTTGGTATGTATCCAGGCTGTGTTTGTTGGCATCAGTTCAGAAAGCATGGGATTGTTGGTTGTGTGTCCCTGAGTGTGGACGGCAATTTTTCCATAGATCAGGCGTAGCATGCCCTTTTGGGGAGCCTGAGGAGATTCAAATGGTTTTAGTGAGGGGAGTCCGGTTTTGTCGAGTTTTTCACTTATAATCTCAATTTTGCCGCTTGGCGTTTTGAACTGGCCATCAAGGTTATCTCGATCATAGAAGACGGGACTGTCGGCGAGTTCTATGAATCCTTTTTCTTCAAAGTCTGCCATCGTGAAGCCTGTGGGCTCAAGCTGCCACTGCCATAACTCTTCGATTGTTTCGAAAGGAAAGGTGTCTTTCAGGCCAAGCCGGTCTGCGAGACCAGAAAAAATCTCAAAAGAGGAAAGGGTGTCATATTTCGGTTCCACCGCCTTTCTTCTAAGAGTAAGCCTGGGCTTTAGCCCCTTCTGCTGGATAATTGGAGTGTCTCGTTCGAGATAGGTCGATTCCGGTAGAATAACGTCGCTATACCAGCCGAATTCGCTGTAATTAGTATCAATGGAAACCAGCAGCTCACATTTGTCCATGGCCAGTTTTTGCTGCTCAGGGTCAGGCATACCGCTGAATGGGTCATGACGCATTGCAATCCAGGATTTTATCGGATATGGGTCTTCCTTGAGCATGTTGTTGAAAAAAAGATGAGCAAGACCGGGACCTTTGTCGAAATGGCTATATTTCCAACCGACACCGTCTCCGCGTTTGATGTCCGGTTTACCGCAGTCGATACTGCGAATACCTTTTTTACCGCAGTCGCCGGCGCCTTTAGGGATAAAAAGACCACCTTTCATCTCGATGTTGCCCATGAGTACATTGAGGATATGCATGGCCCTGCTGGAGTAAAAGGAATCCTTGTATCGGGCAAGATTCCAGCCTGGATGAAAGATAACTTTAGGGCGATCCTGGCCGATCTCTTCGACAAAGGCCATAATGTCCTTTTCACGGACATTGCATTCCTTGGCTGCCCAGGCAGGAGTGTATTCTTTTACAAAGCTGCAAAGCTCATCAAAGCCGCTGACATAGCGATCTATAAACCTTTTGTCGTAATAACCTTTTTCAATGACCTGATTGATGATGGCGAGGGCAAGAGCATAATCGGTTCCAGGGCGAACCTGAAAGAATCGGGTTGCCTTTGTTCCGGTCATGGTCTGACGTACATCGACGTAGGTGAGGTGTCCGCCACTATCGAGCATATCAAGGGTCTGGTGATTCTCGGCAATCCGCAGGGCGGAAAACATATCGCGGCCAAAAAGTACCAGGTGTTTGGCATTTTTGATATCATAGGCAAAGCCCTTGCGGCCTACACCATTTATGGAAAGAGAGGCATGATGTGTATTTCGTCCGCAGGTACAGTCGTGGTTTGTGTAGTTGGGAGAACCGTAGGCGTGAATGAAGGCTTTGTACATTGCCTGCCAGGGACCACCGCGTGAGGAGAGCACCACTGACTCAGGACCAAAGTCCTGCTTGATAGCAGCCAGCTTGTCCGCGACAAAGTCGAGAGCTTCATCCCAACTTGCCTTCCGCCATCTCCCTGCACCTCTGGCACCGACACGGATCAGGGGATGTTGGGGACGCTCGTTATCTTCGCGTAGGGCTTCTCCGGCAGTTCCTTTGGCGCACAGAGCTCCGCCAAGAAGATGCGGGTTTCCTTCGATCCAGGTAATTGTATTGTCCTGAGACTCCACACGGATTGGACAGCGAACTGTACACATTCCGCAAATAGAGTAGACTGATTTTTTCATACAACTCTCCTTGTTAACATTTAATAATTGTGTAGATACTTCTTAAAATTGAGATGCAGGGTTGCCGTATTTGCTCAGAGTTTTGAGACAGGTTAAACGACAGTATTGGCTCACGTGATTGTTCCTTATTTTCTTTTCAGTGCTCTACGTAACGCGCCAGTACCTCTGCCACTTTTACTTCCAACTCTGTTTTATCAATCGGTTTTACACAATATTCGAAGGCTCCAAGCTCAATAGCTTCCTGGGCTGTCTCAATTGTCGGATAGCCGGTAAGCATAATGACCTTCAACATGGGATTGAGCTTTTTCATCTCTGCCAGCACCTGGATTCCACTCATTTTCTTGAGTTTGATATCGAGAATAGCGAGGTCGACATGGTTCTTCTCTATATAGTCGATGGCTTCTTCCTCTTTGGTAAACGTCTTTACGGAATGTCCCTGTTTTGAAAGTATTTTCTGAATGAGAACCACTGCATCCACGACATCGTCCAATACCAGTATCTCAGCCATAGTTATGTCTCCTCCGAAGGTTCGGGTTGCGTGTTATCGTTGATAGGTAATCGAATATGGAATGCTGCCCCCCTAAGATATGTGTCGGTTTCTTTCAACTCAACAGGACTTTCAACGCTGATTGAACCGCCGTGCTCTTGAATGATGCCGTAGGTGACCGACAGACCAAGACCTGTTCCTTTACCAACCTCCTTTGTCGTAAAAAAAGGATCAAATATCTTATTTTTAATTTCGTCAGGAATGCCGCAGCCACTGTCCATTACCGAGACTTTGACATGTTCTGCCGTCTTATCTGTGGTTATGGTCAGCTCACCGCCATCGGCCATGGCATGAAGAGAATTGTTAAAAAGATTAATAAAAACCTGATGCAACTTTTCAGCATCACCGGTTACAAGGGGCAAGTCAGGAGAAAAATTACGAATAACTTCAATTTTTTGGATATTCAGGCTGTGTTCAGTTACGGCCAGTACTTCCTGGATTATTTTATTGAGATCAATAGATGTTTTGATACTTTCCGTCTGCCGGGAAAACTTTAACAGATCGGCAACTATTTTTCGGCAGGCCTTCGTTTGTCGCTCAACTATCTGCAGGTTGGTATAGTTTTCTGAATCCTTTTCAAAATCATCCATCATCAACTGGGCATAGCCAAGGATAATACCAAGTGGAGTATTGATTTCATGGGCAATACCGGCAGCAATCTGGCCCACGGAGGCCATTTTCTCGTGATTGATAAGCTGTTCCGTGATGGTCTTCAGCCTGGTCATGTCCTTGCCGATTCCCTCGCAGCCGACCATTTCTCCGTTATGATCATAAAGAGTATTGGCGGTCAAAAGAATATGGCGTGTGTAACCATCAAGACCATGACATTCCATTTCCAAGTCGCTGATGAAGCCTTTGGCCTTCAATTCTGTGATATATTTTTTCCGGTCACTGTCATTATTAAACAGATCATAGAAATTCACCGATTCGACTGCTGCATCAAATCCCAGGAGTTGTTGTCCACTGCTGTTAATACTGGTTATCTCTCCATTTTTGTCGCAAAAGTATATGATATCTTTTGAATTTTCGAAAAAATTACGGAATTTTTTTTCAGACTCGGAGAGATTGCGAGTGCGTTCATCAACCATCTCTTCCAGGTGCGTGTTCAGTTGCTGCAGTTGCTCCGCACTGCTGGAAAGTTTGGCATTAGCATCTGCAAGCTTTTCAGCTTCCGATCTGATCAGCCTGTATGCCTCTAATCCCTTATGGTAGTATATCGTTACTGCCGCTGCTGATATCATCAGCATGGTATTAAATCCGCCGGATAAAGGAGATAACTGTTTCCAGACATCATTGTGGCCGCTAAAAAGCAAGAGAATCCTGACAATATGGCCAACGCCGCGCGAAAGGGAAAATACAGCCATGGCCATACAGAAATAGAAAAGAAATCCCCAGATGATATGTCTCGGCTTGAGCTTGACCAACGACCAGGAATAACGCAACGCCAAAAAAGAAAGCAGGATAGCTGCAGCTGAACCAAAAAAATCTATAGCATTCGCTGGCAGGAGGGGAAGGGTTGTCATTTTTCCTCCTCCTTCATAGCGTCATGATAGAAGGTGCGGAGACTGACAACCAATGCCAGCAGGGCAGGGATATAAAGGAGATGATCCATCTTTGTTATAAAATAGATCACTTTTACAGGAGTTATTGGACCAGCGATGCTTTCTTGAAATCCGTTCTTCTCAATAAAATCTACTGATGTTAGATGCTCAAATGCTTCATGGCCAACAAATGCGAGAATATTCCAGCAGGTAAAGACGATGCAGAATATCTGTAAATATCTCCAGCCCCTGCTCGCCAAGACCGGAGTATGGCGGGTATGCCAGTAGAGGTAGAGAAGAGAGCCCATAAAAAGCAGGTGAGCTATCTGATGAACATAATTGCCCTCCGGAGCCCCATGAGACTGCAGAGCCCAGACATTCACTGGACTGCTGAAAATCAGCAGTACTAATAATGCGAGTATTTTTGAATTGAATAGTTTGGTCATTTTTGTCCTCGTCGGTGATGTAAAGCAGAAATCATGCCTATGCCATGGAAAACCTGATGAGATGAAGATATCTCAATTTATATTGAGTAATTATACAATGAATAACGAGACGATTTTTATATTTTTGGAAGAGAGAGAGCTGTCTCGATGTTTTCATAGCAACTAAAGTGTTGCACTCTCTGTATCTGCTGTTTTTATAGGGGGCTGCGGAAAAGATTATTCATATAAAGCTTGTGAACTATCTGTTGCTAGAAAATGGCAAGAGCGAAATGGCAAGTTTAAGTGCAACGATATGGTTGCGTGAGGCGGGATCATATGCCGATTTCATGGGCTGCTGAGAGATTTGGGGGAATAAACAAGCGCAACAACTATGTCGCTCCTGGATTGTTCAGGCGTAGAAATGAGGGACAATTGGATTTTTTATCTGTCATCGGCTATGATCATCTGGTTTGTACAAATAAGTGTTCGTATTTGGAGCATTTTATAGTTATCTGTATAATGAGAATATTTGAGTGTTCATATACAACGCAGGAGGACAACGGAACATGTTTGTTTATGTTGTCAAAGAATACGAAATGCATACATTCCATACAGGAACAATACTGCAATCTTAACAAGGAGTAAGACATGGCTGGTAAAATATTTTTTCGTGAGAGAACCAAGGTTAAGGAAGGTGCCAAGGCTCCACGCTATAGAATTCTTGCTGTATCAGAGATGAACCTGAAGGTTTATGGCAACCATCTTCGTAAAAAGGAACTCAAGGAAATTGCTGATGAATGTGGTGCGCAGCTCGTGGAGTTGAAGAGAGATAAAAAGAAATAAATAATTTTACAAATAGCAGATGCCGATCCTCATAAAAAGAGGAGACTTGCTTGTGAAATGATCTTTAAGCCCGAAAAATAACGGAACCTGACAACCCTTACGGAGATGCTTTATGGCATTAGTTCGAGATAAAGATGGCAAACGGTTGCATGTAAAAAGCCGATTAATGGGGGAGAGTCTGGTCAGCAAGGAATTCATAGATTCTTTGGATATCGCCCCGCAGGAGAGGCTTTATCCGGACGTGGCTGTAATGAAAATTGGCGGCCAGTCCATTTGTGATCGTGGAGCCGCAGCACTGCCAGCCATTCTTAAAGAGATAGTTAAAAATCGTCCCGGGCACAAAATGCTGATAACCACCGGCGGAGGAACCCGAAGCCGGCATATATACAACATTGGCCTGGAAATGGGGATGCCAACCGGTGTTATTGCCAAATTTGGCAGCATGATCTCAGAACAGAATGCACTGATGATTGCAACACTGCTCTCTCCGTGGGGCGGAGTGAAGATTGCCCATTCCGATATTGTTAAACTACCTACCTACTTTTCCGAGGGAATTATCCCGGTCATGCACGGTATGCCGCCATATGATTATTTTGCTATCAAACCGGCGGTGGGCCGTATTCCCATACACCGTACTGATGTTGGCCTGACAATTCTGGCTGATCTGATTGGCTCAAAAACAGTTCTTTTTATAAAAGATGAAAATGGCCTGTATAGCGAAGACCCGAAAAAGAATCCTGATGCGGAATTTATTCCCAAAATAACTGTCAGGGAACTTTTGGACAGAGATCAGGATGACCTTGTCATTGAAAGACCATGTCTCGATATTATTCAAAACAGTGAAGTTATCGAAAACATCCAGATTATTAATGGCATGGTTCCGGGAAATATCACCAGGGCTCTCAATGGCGAGCATGTCGGTACAATCATCTCCAAAGCCTGATTTCTCATTTTTGAAAAGATCAGAAGGAATCACGGCTCGGTGTTGAGTGCTTTACTCCTGAAAAGATGTCTGAAGACAGGAGACTGGAGACAGTTCAGAAACGATAAAACTATCCCGACGATCAAGGAACTTATCCCTCTCAAATAAGCGACAGACTTCGAGAGATGAGACAAAAAGAGTACCTGCATGGTATTATGATCAAATGCAGCTCAGTCGCTGCACCGAACATACCTTGCGGATCCAGGAAAGTCCGCAGAATCACTCTTCTGGTTACCACTATAAAATGAGCAGCAATGACTAATCACATTCCCGTTTCACCGCAAACAGGTGCTATGTTTAGACTCTGGCGATGGTTTGTTAGAGACTTTCTCGGTATATTCCGCGAAATGCGTTTTAGCTACCTCCCACCTTTGATGGTCTATTTTGCTGCCGGTGTCTCAGGGTTTACCGGGATAGTTGAAAGTTTTTATGTCAAAGACGAGCTGGGACTTTCGGCCGCCTTTCTTGCGGGACTGGGTTTCTGGGCCGGTCTTCTCTGGGCGTTAAAGATGCCCATCGGTCATCTGGTTGATCTGTTTTGGCGCCGTAAGGCATATTTTGTATATTTCGGTGCCTTTTTGATGGCAATAAGCCTCCTGATTATGGTTGCCCTCACTGGTTACCGGGAATACATGGAACGGTTTTTTACCGCAGAGATATGGTACGTCATTGCCACACTGATTTCTCCCGTAGGTTTTGTTATCCAGGATGTCGTTGCCGATGCAATGACGGTCGAGGCGGTTCCAACACGCGATGAAAACGGTATAACGATTCCAGAAGAGGAGCTTCGGCGGATGCATATTACCATGCAGACGCTTGGCAGGATTGCAATAATAGGTGGTAGCGCACTTGTTGCGGGAGTAGGCGGTTGGCTTGCAGGAACACTTTCCTACAAAGTGATGTACGAGGTGGCCTTGGTTATACCTGTCATCTCGGTAATCGGTGTGACCATGGGGCAGGTCTCGATTTTTCTTCGCAGGCGGCAGATGGAGAGGCGAGGTATGGAAGAGTCTATGATCCTCGAATCACTCCATCAGGAAGATACCGAGATGAAGCCGAATTACCACATTCTTATCGGCAGTGCTCTCTTTGTAATTCTCTCTTTTGGACTTGGCCTGTCCAATTTCGCTTTTAACAAAGAGGCAATCTTCACTGGTTCACTCCTGGTTATCGGTTATCTGATGCGTCAGCTTTTCAAGGATCTTGACCCCGTCAAGGTAAAAGAAATTCTTGGAATCGCCATTATCATCTTCATTTTTCGAGCCATGCCCTCCATAGGAGCAGGTGCAAGCTGGTGGCAGATAGATGTGCTGCAGTTTGATGAGTCCTTTTTTGGAACATTACGACAGATTTCCTCCATTCTCACCATCATCGGCTTATTCGCCCTGCGCGGCTGGATGAGCCAGCGGCCGATCCCTTATCTGATTATTTTTCTATCTATTTACAGTACTGTAACCATGCTGCCATTTGTTGGAATGTACTATGGTCTTCATGAATGGACCCAGGCTGCCTTTGGTTTTGGTGCCCGTACAATTGCCATCGTTGATACCCTTGCTGATTCTCCTCTGGGACAGGTTGCCATGGTGCCAATGCTTGCCTGGATAGCCAGGGAAGCTCCAAAGAGGCAAAAAGCGACCTATTTTGCCGTTATGGCAGCGTTCACCAACCTTGCACTCTCTGCGTCAAACCTGTTTACCAGTTACTTTAACAGGATTTTTATAATAGAACGCGGAGACTATACTGAACTTGGTATCTTGATGATAGCGGTTATGGTTGCTGCACTGGTGATTCCGGTCTCGACCGTTCTTTTGGTGAACATGTGGCAGCGTCGTATTTCTGAATGAAAGACTGCCTGGTGATAATATACTATTGAATGAGTGACCTTGACCTAAAGATTCAAATGAATGGGACATTTCTCATCTGCAGTGATCTTGACAGAACCATTTTGCCTAACGGGAGAGAACCAGAATCTCCTGAAGCATTACAGATTCTTCATCAACTTGCAACTCGTCAGGAAATAACTCTTGCCTATGTAAGTGGTCGAAACGAGAAATTACTTAAAGAGGCCATTGACGAATTTAATCTGCCTGAACCCGCTTATGCCATAGGTGATGTCGGTACGACTATCTATGAGCCTCCCAACAAGTGGTACCCCTGGGAGGATTGGACAGATGAGATTGCGCAGGACTGGCATGGAAAAACCAGCGACGATCTTCAAAAGTTTCTTGCTGATCTGGACAGTCTTGAACTGCAGGAGCAGGACCAGCAGAATACCTTTAAGCTAAGTTACTATTGTGATCAAGATGTGGACAATTTCATACTGCTGCAGAAGATCAATAAACGCCTGACTCGGGAAAATATTCATGCAAGTCTTATCTGGAGTATCGATGAGGAGAAGGATGTGGGACTCCTGGATGTTTTACCGGCGCGAGCCACGAAGGTTCATGCCATCCGCTTTCTCATGAAGAAACAAGGATTTTCTCGTGAGCAGGTGGTCTTTGCAGGCGACTCAGGTAATGATCTGCCAGCGTTGACCAGTGGTCTCAACGCCGTGCTAGTGAGGAATGGGCACCAAGATGTACGAAAAGAAGCACTTGCAGTCATGAGGAGAAAGGGTATTCCTGAGTGTTTATATCTGGCCCAGGGAGATTTCCTGGGTATGAACGGTAATTACTGTGCAGGAGTGCTGGAGGGCATAGCTCATTTCCTTCCTGAGACGATCAACTGGATGAGATTTTCAAAATAGCCACGTTCCGTGTCACTTGAGCATGAACAGTGCCTGGTAAATATAGTGATACTTGTGATTCTCAGTTCTCAAGGCGAATGCCACGTCGTTCCAACAGACTGCCTTCTGCGAGATAGAGTTGCACTAAAGCAATCCGGTATTCGACGATGGCCTGGATTTCATTTAATTGACTGACCAGGAGATCCCGTTGGGCCTGGGCCACCAGAAGTGAGGTTGTATCTCCCACTGAAAAGCGCTCCTGCTCTGCTTTCAGGGTTTGTTCTTCAAATCTTCTGGTCGCGGTACTTGCTGTTATCTGTTCGCGGGTGCGGGTCAGCTCATTCACAGCCAGCAGTACATCAAGCTTCACCAGGTTTTTAAGGTTTTCTACTGCCGCTGAAGCTTGACTGCTTGAGACTCTGGCGGCTATTTGCCTGGCTTTGGCTGCTCGATTTCCAATATAGGAGCTGAAACGGATACCGGTGGCAAATTCATAATTATTCTCGTCGATATCAGACCAGGCATCGTTGAATGATTCGGCATATCCGGTTTTTCCTAGATCTATAAATAGTTCGAGTTTGGGCAACAGACCGTTGCGAGTGCGGACAAGTTCAAGATTCTGCTTCTTTTGCCGCAACCGTGCTTCGTTAAGATCGGGGCGCATCTGCACTGCGAGCTCCAGGCGTTCGTCTATGTCTTCAATAGCTGCGGTGATAGTTTGCGGTTTACTGGTTGGCTCGACAGCAAGTTGAAAATGATCATTTCGGGTGACATTTAAAAGTCGGAGTAGACGAAGCCTGCGTTCATTATGGGTGCCTCGTGCCTCGATGAGGGCCTGTTCTCGCCTAGCGACTTCCGCACGCGATGCAGCTGCGGCATTTTTTGGTATAACCCCCACCTCAATCCGATTTTCAACTTCACGAAGCTGCTTCCTGGCCACCTCCAAAGATTGTTCAAAAATGGCGATACTCTGGGAAGCGAGTACATATCGCCAATAAGCTATTTCGACTTCGGAAACCAGAGCTTCCAGAAAACCACGCAATTCATAGAGTGATGCCTGGGTGTTTAATTGTGCCTGGCGGATATCAAGGAGATTGACGGCGGGACCGAATCCTCTGAGTAATGATTGAGTTACACTCAATGCGAGCCTGACTTCCTGCTGCTCAGGAGTTCTGTTCGACCGTGATCGGCCATATCCCAAAGAAACCTCAAGATCAGTGCCGGAAGGAAGCTGCTGCCGTATTCCAGCTTCAGCGTCGGTGTCGTTACTTTCAACATTGAAAAGTTCTTCAGTACTGCGTGATGATTCTTTTGCTGTCTCTTCAGAATACTGGAGCTCAGCAAAAAGTTCCGGGTCGAATACTCCTCTTTCAATCTGTTCAAAGGTACCGGCTGCAATTGGTGCATAACGTTGTACCAGGAGTTCATCATTATGTTGTAAGGAGAAATACACCGCATCCTCAAGGGAAATAGAGATTCTGCCTTGTATCGCGCCTGGTAATTCAGGTTCTGAAGGCAGAGTGGGAGTGGGCAGCGCAGGAATTTCTGTTGTTGTACTTTCTGGAGAAGGAAGGTCATTATAAATCGCATCAAGGTCATGCCATGTGTCAGGTGTACTGCAGCCGGAGAGGAGCAGGAGAAGAGTAATCCCGATTATTTGGAGAGATGGAGGTCGATACAGCATACAGGAGATCATGGCTCCACCTGTTTTTTATCGGAGTGGACCAGGGAAAACACGACGGGAATGAGGATCAGGGTAATCATTGTTGATGCCGTGAGTCCGCCAACAACGGCACGGGCCAGCGGGGCCTGGGCATCTGCACCTTCTCCGATACCGAGCGCCAGAGGAATGAGAGCCAGCACGGTGGTTGTCGTGGTCATGAGAATGGGGCGTAGTCGCCGCCTTCCAGATTCTGTCACCGCATCCTTTACAGAGTAGCCTCTCTTCCTGAGGCGGGATGCCTGGTCGACGAGGAGAATGGCGTTATTGACCACAATACCGCCAAGCATAATACAGCCAATATATGATTGCAGGTTCAGCGTTGTGTTGGTAACAAAGAGAGTGACAAGAACGCCGATGATGGCCAGTGGCACGCTGATCATAACAATGAGTGGGTCACGGAATGATTCATATTGGCAGGCAAGGACCATGAAAACAAGAATCAAGGCAAGAAGAAGAGAGGTCGTCAGCTCACGTGTGGCTTTCTTTTGTTCTTCAATATTTCCGCTGATGAGGAGTTCATAGCCTTCCGGGGTGACAATATTTTTCAGTGCCGCCTGAACGTCTTCGGCAACTGAACTGAGATCCCGGTCAGCAATGTTTGCCCTGACTGAGATAATGCGCTGCTGATCTTTTCGTTCCACGACAGCAGGGCCTCTGCTTTCCTGGGTATTCACCAGATTGCTGAGAGTAACTCGTTCCCCATTCGGTGTACTCAGGAACAGGCCTAATATTTCATGAAGGGCCAGGTTTTCAGCATCCTTTAACTGTACCAGGATTCTGGACGATTCTCCCTCGGAGCGAAATTCTCCAACTTTCGCTCCGGCTAGAGCGGTTTCCAAAGTTTTACTGACGTCACGAGGGGTAAGTCCCAGATCGGCCACCTTCTCCCGGTTTATGAGAATATCTTGCTGTGGAATGCCGGTACTGCGGCTTATCTCAACATCGGTAATACCATCAATAGGTTCAATGGCACTCCCCGCCCGTTCGGCCAGCATATCAAGTGTGGCCAGATCGAAGCCTCGAACTTCCACGGTCAGGCCCTGGTCTCCGCCTAGAATTCTTTCAAGGATAAACTGGCCTTGAGGGGCACGTACCCTGATTTTCATCCCAGGAACTTTTCTCGCTAAAAGCCTGCGCAACTCAGCGGCAATTTCTGTGTTTGACCGCAACCGTTGTTTTGCCGGAGTAAGGGACAATCTAATTTCGCCATTTGGATTTCTGTTACGCCATCCTGTGCCAACTCGAGTTATGGATGAGACCATTTCCGGAACAGCTGGAAAAACAATATCCTCAATTATTCTGGTCTGCCTGTCGAGCAGATCAATACGTGTGCCAACTTCCATCTCTCCCACGATCCGAACTTCGCCTTCATCGCTGGGCGGTAGAAACTCTGAGCCGATAAATGGAAAAAGAATCAGACTTGCTGCCAGAAGGATAAACGATACAAAAATTACCAATCCCCGGTGACGCAGGGCATATTGCAGCATCCCGGCGTAGGAGGAATTAAGCTTTTCCGTGAAGGCGGCAATAGAGATAAGAAAAGTTCCAGGGGCTTTAGTGTCAAGGTTTTGTTCAACTGCTGATCCTTTCAGCATTTTCGCAGCAAGCATTGGAACCAGGCTGAGTGCTACCAGAAGAGAACAGGTCAGTGAAAACATGACGGTAAAGCCCAGTTCCCTGAAGAGCTGCCCGGATACGCCTTGCACAAACGCAAGAGGAACAAAAATAACCAGTGTGGTCAAGGTGCTGGCCAGAATGGCTCCACCTACTTCTGATGCTCCTTTCGTGGAGGCGACAATGGCATTTTCCTTATGTTCCTGGCAACGGCGAAAGATATTTTCGAGTACCACGACGGAACTGTCCACCATCATTCCAACACCCAGAGCCAAGCCGCCGAGGCTCATCAGGTTAATGGTAAAACCACCGAAAAAGATCATGGCAAAGGTGGCAATAACCGATATGGGAATGGCAACGGTTATAACCAGGGTGGAGCGGATATTCCTTAAAAAAAACAGGAGAACCAACACCGCCAATCCTCCTCCATAGAGGACTGACTGGGCAACATTTTGAATGGATCTTTCAATAAAATTTCCCTGGTCGGTCACCGGTACCACGTGAAGCTGGGGGAAGTCGTGATTTATTTTCTCAATTTCTTTAAGAACTCCGGCTGCAACATCGACGGTGTTGGCGCTTGGTTGTTTGCGAATGGCAATATTCAATCCGGCATTGCCATCCAGCCTGGTGATTCGGTTGCGTTTTTCGTAGGTGTCCTCAATTGTTGCAATCTGGCCAAGGGTGATAAATCCGCCATCCTGTTTAGCAATCACGGTATCTCGGATCTGCTCAAGATTGACATATTCTGCCGGTGCACGAAGGGTTACTTCGTAATTCCCCTGATTGATGTTTCCCGCCGGCAGATCAAGATTTGCATTCCGGGGAGCATTGATTATGTCATTAATTGGTATGCCCAGGGCATTTATTTTGGCAGGATCAAGTTCAATTCGTATTTCTCTGTTGTACTGCCCCCAGGTATCAACCTGGGCAACACCCGGAATACGGGCGAGGCGGAAACGTAATTGTTTTTCGATGAGACTGGTCAGTTCCACTGGGTCCATGGGACTTGAGATTCCCATTATAACCACTGGAAAGCTGGCCACATCAAATTTACTTACTCGGGGCCGATCGACATCATCCGGTAATTCATTGATCTCATCTTCAAGCTGGGCCTGCACATCTATTGCGGCTGTATCTATGTCAGTTCCCCAGTTAAACCTTACGCTCACACGGCTGCTTCCCTCCGATGATTCTGAGGTCAATTCCTCAACCCCCGGGACTGTGGCGACGATCTCCTCAATTATCTGGGTAACAAGGCGTTCCATGACCACTGGGCTGGCTCCTTCATAGCCGGTTCTAATTGAGACGGTCGGCATTTCGATGGAGGGCAGCATATCAATCTGCAGCCGGGTGAAGGAACTTAAACCCAGAATAATAACAATAAGGGTGACCATGGAGGTGAATACCGGTCGTCGAACACTGAAGTCAGGAAGATTCACTGGGATTCAGAGCCTCCTGTGGTGGTTATCGTTTCACCGGCGATATGCACGCTTGAGCCGTCTTTTAAAAATTGCTGGCCGAGAGTGACAACTTTCCCGGAGAGTCTTGGCTCCAGCAATTGAACAAAATCTCCACTTTTAAATCCTGGTTTTACAGAAACCCATTTTACGGAAAGACCATCTGCAGCAACGGTGAAAACTCCGATCTCGCTGTTACGCCTGGTAATAGCCATCTGGGGCACGCTGATTGCGTCTTCTTCTCTTTGCAATTCCAGGGTGCAGCGCGAGAACATTCCTGGTTTGAGCAGGTGGTCGCGATTTGCTACTTCGAGCTCTATTTTGGCCTGACGTGAGGTTTCACGGAAAATTGGAGCTATTCGGCTAACAATTCCTGGAAAAGTCTGATATGGAAAGGCATCTGTCTTTACAATGGCATGCTGTCCAAGTTTGATAAGGGGGTAGTCTTTTTCAGTGACCTGGATGACTGCGATGACCGGATCAATTTCAACGATGGAGAGAATGGGGGTGTTTGCCGCCACAGTATTTCCCTCATCGAAAAAACGTTCGGCGACGGTACGCTCATTGTCTCCTTGTTGCCATTCAGCCTTGACCCTGGTGTAACCCAGACGAATTCGAGCAGCCCTGAGCATTGCCTGTTCACGTTTGAGGTTGGCTGCCGCCACCTTCACCGCAGCCTGACTCGTTAAAAAACTGGCCTGGGCAACATCAAAATCACTTTCTGAGGCAATTCCCCGATCATAGAGAGTCTTGGTCCGGTTGAGCTCACGTTGTGAAATCTCCAGTCTGCTGACCGCTTCGACATGATTTGCTTCCGCAACTGACAACTGCGCCTCCGCCTCAATCACCTCCTGCTTAAATTCTGCATCCTCCATTTCAACCACTAGCTGACCCTGACTCACATGATCTGAAACATCGGCATACAGTTGTCGGATACGACCATTAATTTTCGGGGCGATGGTAAATTGGGCACGTGGTTCAATGGTTCCGCTAAAGGTTCGCAGGAGCGAAAGCGGTCCGCGCCGGACATCTGCGACCTCAATTGGAGCGGGTCTTTCCCGAGACTTTTGAGTGTCCCGCTCAGAATCTGCGGTCCGCATTTGAGCACTGAAGAAAATACTTCCTATGGTAATGACAATTATAGCTCCTGCGAACCAAAATACTCTGGGTAAACTCGATGCTGCCATACTGTTCCCTTTTCGATCTTCTAGGTTGGGCACAAGAAAAATTCGGTAAAGTTTATCTGGAGCGTCGTAAATCCAGCTGGAAAACTCTTCTGAATTAACTATAAAAACATTTTTTTTAGCAAATGTGCTGCAATTTTTTATATCTGCAACGAAATTGGCAATCCGGTATTCTCCTCGGTTCATGGGGTGTCGGATTCGCAGTTATATGGATAATCAGGTAAGTGTATATTCAGATAATCTCTCTCCTGCACTTAATCACAAAATACTGAAACAGATGAAACCGTAGGAACTGATCCTTGGTGAATATTGTGGAAAATTGAATCTGCCGCCCAAATCATGTTGATCATGGATTTGGAAATAAAAAAAATGGAAGAAATACATCTTTCTCAGACTCTCATATCCAGACTTGCTAACGATATTGAGTAATAAATCCACCAGGGAGGTAATATGATGAATCGGATTATTTTCGCTTTACTGACAATATTCATCCTGCAATTTGGTGCTTTTTCTGCACTGGCTGCGCAACAAATTAATCTCGACAACGAAGGGAGGGCATTGCATGGCTATGATCCTGTAAGTTATTTTTCAGGCGAGCCGAAAAAGGGAAGCAAAGAGATATCTTATGAGTATCAGAAAGGCCGATACCTCTTTGCCAGTAATGAAAACCGCGAGGCTTTTATCGCCAGTCCTGAAAAATACCGCATTGCCTATGGTGGTTACTGCGCCTGGGCTATGCTGGAAGGAGAAAAGGTGGATGTCGATCCGGAGCGGTTTAAAACGATAGATGGAGTTGTTTATCTTTTCTATAACACCTTTTTTACTGATACCTTAAAAAAATGGAATAAACTTGCCGGTAATGAACCTGAACAGGAATTAATAGACAGGGCGAATGGCTGGTGGATGAAAATCAATATGCAATGATCTTCCAAGTGTGGTTCTCTGTGGTCATCTACTGAATCAATTGCCGCTTTTCCGTCGAAGTGCGTTTGCTCTCTCATCTCTTTGTACCTTCTATAACACCATATCTCATAGAATTAAGGAAGGAATGGTCGTTTGAAAAAATCCTATGAGTATGAATCACTAAAACCTGTCTAGAAGATGCTCTATTTTTTTTGGAGAAACATGAATTACGCTATTTGCACACTGTGTGCGCAAATAGCGTAATTTCGTGGTGGTGAGGTTGTTTTTAAGTAGGGCAACTTCAAATGAATAAAGGATTTGAATGTGTGGCATGAATTATGCTAGATGTTAGGGATGCGGCAAGAGTGATCGTGTCTTCTTTGTCCTCTCAAACAGCTTTCTCCGACACGCTCCATGAAACAGAGGTGTCTCTCTGTTTCTAAATCTTACTTTTTCTTAATACTTGTATTTTGCTGGTACAAGCACTGTACAGATGAATATTAGCACGACTGGAAAGTATCGAGACTCTGCTCCGTCACAAAACCTGATGTGAAGGAGCAGAGGTGCTTTCCGGGTTCCTCACGTTGTTCTCAGCGGAACAGTTTTTTTGCTACAAGAAGTTGCCCGTAAGTTCAGTTCAAGATTTTTCGAATACAATTTTTCAATGAGATAAACTGAAAAAGGAGGCCAGTAATGAAAGAGAAAAAACAGAGAGCAAAAGAATCCACAACTCTGAAAGTGAGCTACAATAAAAAATTGGATATCAAAGGTACAGTTACGGCATTTCTTTTTGATAGAGCCGGAAATCTTCTGGGATTAAGTCAAGTTAAGGAGAGTAAAGCGGTTTTCCCTCTATCAAAAGAGCAGGCAGAGAGGGGCCGGTTGTATATCTTACCTGTGATGGAAGATCAGTCAGATCTCACCCCTAATATCACGACAATGAGGCGTTTGAACGCCTACGAGATCGGATTGAGAAAACAGGGAAAATTTGTCGATAGCGTACATATCCCAGATATTACGGTCGAGGGGTGGCTCCTCTGTTTTTGCTTGGTCCGTGGCCGGGTGGTGCAGGGAGGGAGCGGACTGCCAATTTGTAATGCCAGGGTGCATATCTGCGAAGTGGATAAGATTTGGCGGTGGATAATCAGGCTGCCTGATTTGGAGATTTTCCGTCTTCGTGATGATCTGTTGAAGGTATATGATCCACCGCTTCTGCGCAGACCTCCATGGCCTGATCCGGACCCTGGTCCTTTGGCTTTAGATTCTTTGTCGGCGGCTGATACTATTTCCATAAATCCTCAACCCGAGCCGCCAAGGGAAATACTTTCTACCGATGGTTTTACGGCTGAAAGAATATCAGTAAATACTGACATCGAGGACAAGAATATACGCTCAATTTCAGCCAATCTGGCGCCTGAATTACGGGCTTCCCTCAATTCGACTTCCGTGCAGGTTGTTCGGAGAGCGATAGTGGATAATGTGCACCTCATCCTGCCTTATTTGTGTCTCTGGCCCTACTGGTGGAGACTTCAATGTGATGAAATAGCCATTGTTGAAACCGATGCTTCAGGTCACTTTGAAACCATAATACCGTATCTTTGCAACGGAGATAAACCAGATCTGTACTTCTGGGTGGAATATGAAATTGGCGGAATATGGGAAACTGTTTATCGACCGCCCATGGCGTGTCATACCTATTGGAACTACACCTGTGGCAGTGAAGTAAGTATTGATATCTGGGATGAAAGAGTCCCCTCTTGTGACGATGAACCTGACCTTGCAGGCAGCATCGTGCAGATTCTCTCCATTGGTCGTAAGGTCAGTATGTCTGAAATTTTTGGTGATGGTGCGACCCCTGCAAATGAGGGATTGACCACATCCGGCCAACCTTTCGGAGGTAAGATTGAGCCTAGACTTTGGTTTTCGAGGACCTCCCTGAGAGACGATAAACATATTAAATACTACCGCTGGTCATATAGACGCATCAGCCAGGGAGATGGCACTCTGCTGACGACACCAGGGCCATGGCAGAACCTGACGAGAACCGTAGTACGCCATTATACTAAGATTTCTGGCGGTGGAACGACCCATGAGCCCTTGCTTTTAGGTCCTGCATCGATAGGTTCGGAAAACAACCTCTTTGAAATAAAACCTAACGCATTACCTCCAGGAGGGATAGAGTGGAAGGTTGTTGATGAGCGCGAAGATCTGGCAAGTGCTCATTTTGAGACCCATAAATTGGGAAGCGGAGCTTCAGCCTGCTTAAAGGCACTGGATTCGGCAGGGAAATATGAACTCAAGCTGGAATTGTTCAAAGATGACGGCACGCTGGTAAACTGGACCACAGAAAACATAGATCTGCAGATAACCGACGTCGCTGCGCCCTTTGGTACGGGAACTGTGACTGCGACGACTGCTCCAGACTACAACAGAATCAAAAATGGAGCAGGTGATACCATGGCATTTCGTATGGTTCTGAGGGTGGATAACAACTGCTGCAATGCACAGGTTAATCCGGTCGCAGGAACAGGGCTGACGGCTAAACCGTGTGGATTTATTGAGTTTATCCCAGGTGCTACAGCAAATCTTTCATTCGTTGCTGGGCATCCCAATAATTTTGCTACTTTCAGCTTTTCTGTTAAGCACGGCGTCTCGCATCATGTCTATGAAGCAAGTGCCAATGGACGCACCGGTACAGTCACTATTCCAACAAATAATCCTGCTCCTCCGGCACATGCATATACTCTGAGTCCTCCAAGTACGTATTGGGAGAGTTTTGCAGTTACCACGTTACTTGATGGATGTACCAGGGCCGCATTTTCTGAGGCATTACATGTCTGGACCATGGCAACCGATGGTTATGGCCGGCTGACACATTTAGATCGCTTTGATCATGATGCTTTTGCATTGACACCGGAACCGTAACAGGAAAAAAGGTGCCTGTAATAGGATAAGAAAGTTGAATATCTAAATACAGAAAACCATTATTGATATTCCGGTGACATCGTTCCCATTTTTTGCACAACGGCATTATGTCACCGGAAATTTCGATCCTGAAAGACCTTGCGAGATATCTCTATCGTGGCGTGATAAGCGAAAACAATATTGTAGCTAATACCAATGGTTGTATCACTTTCAAACATATTGACAACGACACCGTCAACAGCAAATATCGGACGCTGAAGGGGGAAGACTTTTTACATCTGGTGGTGCAGCATGTCTTGCCCCGTGGATTCAGAAGAGTCCGGGATTATGGCTTTCTGCATGGCAATGCCAAAAGGCTACGTTCTCTCATACAGCTCATACTACGGGTGCGGATATTACCAAGAAAGCCCAGGCTACGACCGGCATTCAAATGCTCATGCTGCCAAACGGAGATGGTGATTCTGGCATTTCGGAGGTATGGGGAAAGGCCGGGAT
>JBNKDO010000024.1:0-1536 GCA_050288305.1 Desulfocapsaceae bacterium
CTCAACGCAGATCACGATGCCTTCCAGAAAGGGAAAAATAAGATCGAACAGGAGCTCAGGATCGGTCTTGATATTTTGATGCAACCTGGTTTTGCCCTTTTGGTCGATGATGCAAACATACATTTTTCTTGCATGCAGATCGATGCCGCAATAAAATTCGTGTTGCTGATTGTAAAATCTCATGATTTGCCTCCTTTTTTTCGTTATGTGCGTTACTGATGTGGTATCAACAACTTACACTGTCGGAAGGAAGGGGGCAACCAGCTCTGATATTTTCCGGTTGAGAATGGGCCCATATACCTGCTCGTCGGAGACCGGAAAATATCAGGGCGGGTTTCGTAGCCTCGGCTGCTCGTTTTCTCATTGCGGCCATAACAAGTATCAACAGTGTCCAGGGGACGGCGAGGAGCATGCCGCCCCTGACACACGCGTTCGCCAAATTAAATTAGAGGAGATACATAGTGGATGCAGTCACTATCCAGCAAGTTTTTACTTGGGGGATTCCGGTGTTCGTAGCTACAGTCGGAGCTACTTTTGCTATCACCAAGTACAGCAATGCAAATGCTATCAGAGCTCTTGAAGATCGCCTCAAACTTAAGGATGACAAAATTAGTGATTATACCGCAAAATTGAATGAATCCAAACATTCATCAGATGGGGCCTTAAAACTCTTGCCTCTACGTGAACGGCAAACGGATGTTCAGCTTAAAAATGAAGAGAATAATAATCTCACCAAACAGATAGATGCCTTGGAAGCGGAACGAGATCGTCTATTGTCTGAATTATCAAACCGAGCTACAGCCAGTCTTGACCCCCGCAGTGAATTATCCAACCTGCTATCGCAATTGAAGTCAACTAATGAGGGAACACGAAACAATGCAGTTAAGGGACTCTTTTCATTAAAGGACCCGCTATCGTTTCTTCCTTTAGCAAACTATATAGACAACAATCCTGAGGAAGCTACAAAAGGTATAAATGTGTATCTAAGCGATTGGTTCTCATTGCTAATCGAAATTGGTGGACCCAAAGGTGCTGAGTATGTCGCTTCGAAGACCGAAAGTATTAGTCCAGGATGGTCTGAAGCAGCGTTTTCGAGTCTTAATTATGATCTCACAACGCCGGAGCTTATTGATGGCGCAGTTCCTGAGCTTGAAAAGTGCGCACTAACGCATACATCTCCTGTTGTTCGAACACAAGCCAAGGTTCTCATTCAACGTCTGCACGATAGACGGAAAGAGTATATTGATAGAGCTAATGCGATAAAAAAACAGGAACAATGGCTAAAGGAACAAGAGAAGAAGGTTGATCAGGAGATAGAAACAATTCCTAGTCAATTTGTCATTATTTCAGCTCTTAAGGATAACAACTTGAACCATTTAGCACGTCTAATAATTCACAGTGGGCAAGATCTCGAGTTCTGGAGAGCAGGCGCAATCATTGCGGAAGAATACGTGGTTAATGAGAACCAGAGAAAAAATTGTACTCTGGCTATCAAGCAAATTCTTGAAGATGCTAAAGACCGCATTGCAAAGTACT
>JBNKDO010000025.1:0-1548 GCA_050288305.1 Desulfocapsaceae bacterium
CGTTAGCGATTTTGAGGTATGAAGAAAGCTTATCGCCAATGAATAAAAATAAGACCTGTTTGGATTGTGGTTTCCTTAATATTGACAACCAGGAGCTTTCTCATCCTCAGAGAATAATGCTGAGCACACATGGCAAATCAGCGGTCATGCCTGCTCATCCAGAACGGACCAGATGCTACAAAAATCTCTGGGAATATGACTTGACCTACTGTGGTGACACATTTGAAGGGGTAATTGAAGAAATTGAGATAAACCGTGATGAATGCCCTGGCTTCTTAAAATATGATGCGGGCTTTACTCCCTTACAACATTTAGAGAGGCAGCTTGAACAGAGAAAAGAAAACCTTCAATGGAGAATTGCTAAATTAGGTTTTTTTGGTGCACTTGTTGGCGGCGTTGTTGGGGCAATATTGCTCAAGATACTGGATTGGTTAATTGAGCATGTATTTTGATATGTTCTTATTATTATGCATTTTTCGCTAACCAGGGCATTCAGTGGATCGCGAGGACCATGCGCCCACTGATGCCCGGCGTTAGGTGTGTTTAATAATTCATAAGGAGCCTGAAATGAATAATAGGCTTGAAGAATCAATTGATGTCTACAGAAAATCAATAGCAAGATTTCCGAACAATGTTGTTGCATTCAATGGCCTTGCAGAAGCATTGAAACAAGCAGGTAGGTATGATGAGGCACTTGATTTACAAAGAGAAACGGTAGCAAGATTCCCAAACGACGCTGTTGCTTTTGTTTCACTTGCAGATACTCTCGCAAGAATGGGGAAGATAGAAGAATCAATTGATATATATAGAGAGTCTGTTGCCCGTTTTCCCAATAATGTTGTTGCAATGACTGGCCTTGCCGAAGTTTTGCGAATGTCGTCAGAAGCTGAAACAACTGTAATCGAGAGTTCCCAGCCATTAGAGGCCGAGACCAAGACAAAACCATATCGGTATCAGATAGCTCTCTCTTTTGCTGGAGAGGATCGTTCGTTAGCTAAGGAGTTTGCTCAAGCTTTAACGGAAAAGGGAGTTTCGGTATTTTTTGACGAGTTCGAACAATCAGCGCTATGGGGAAAAGATCTTTATCAACACTTGCAGTACGTCTATCGAGATAGTGCTCATTATTGTGTAATTCTAATTTCGAAGAATTATGTAAAGAAATTATGGACGAAACATGAATTAAAACAGGCGCAAGCAAGAGCATTCGAAGAAAATAGAGAGTATATCCTGCCTCTCAGAATCGATGACACTGAAGTTCCAGGATTGTCAAAAACTATCGGTTATTTAGATATTAGAAATATACCAATTTCTGTAGTTGTCCAACATGTGATTGAGAAGCTTGGATCAAATTAAATAGAGAAAATCACCTAACATCTATATGGCCTTCGGTTGTCAAGGAAAAAACCACCCCATAGATCGGAAAATAGTAAACAATGAATAGCTCTTCCGTCTTTACTTCAGATTTCTTGACAAACGATTCGTTAGCTCTGACTTTGGTCTTCGGTCATGGGCATCAGAGGCGTTAATTTAACGCGTCTGCACCAAACA
>JBNKDO010000026.1:0-4411 GCA_050288305.1 Desulfocapsaceae bacterium
GCGGTACCCGACTCGAGCGTTTGGTCAACGCTCCGCTGCGCTACGCGACAACCAAACGCTCGAGCCGGCAAATAACCTCAATAATCGGAGCGATAAACGCTCCATTATCGAGGATATTTGCCGCTCAGCTCGGCCATTATGTGTATAGAAATTGATATCCTTTATGAAAATCAACTACGATAAGCTTCATGACGAGAGCGGCTGGCATGAAGAGGCTATACTAAAGAGCACAATTTGCGGCTGCTTCTATTGCTTGAGCATATTTCCACCCAATGAGATTAATGAATGGGTTGAAGAACAAGAAGATTGCCCGAGAGGGCCTGGAAAAACCGCAATATGCCCAAAATGTGGGATTGATTCTGTTTTGCCAGATACAATTGGGTATGAAATTACAAAAGATCTACTGGAAAAAATGCAGAAAAAATTCTTTTAAGTACTGTAAAAATGGAGCTTACCGCACATAACAACCGCGTAGACAACGGACCGGGAAAACGATGCCATTTTTATCTTATACAGAGTATTCATTAAACTTTACATCTGCGACGGTCGAGTTCGTTATCCCGGCCGGTCACGCGGAGCGTTCGGCAAATAAACAATCAAGAAGAGGAATCATTGCAATGACGGGAAGCATCGATCCGATTCGAATTTTAAGTGCCCTATCCGCCTTCTGTGGCCTTGTATTTCTGTTAGTCAGGGTCATGAAGGAATTAAGGGAAGGAATTGAAACTCTGGGGTTAAGTCAAAAGGAATCCCCATCGCTCTTCTATGAGCTATGCTTCTGGGGTATTGCGAGCGCTCTTATTGGTGGATTCATTTGGGGTCTCTTTTGGAAGCAGAGTATAGGTGGCACGGGCAGAGAACCACATGGACTTTGGGCAATCTTGTGGCCCTTCATCACCAATTTGCCAGGATTATTGGCTTTGGCGGCGCTCAATCGGAAATACCATTTCCTATCATGGAAAGAACAGTTACTACCACTTGTGGCATGGTTAAGCGGTGCTATGATTGGAGCGTGGGCCTTCTATGACATGCCGTTGACGAGCTTCAATGGTTTCCGGGAATTTCTTCTTAACAATTCTGTTGATCTTGTGGAGTTCTGGCTGGTAATCATTTGGTCAGCGATGGTAGCAATTCCAGCTTTCCTCTTCTTTGCAGCTTCCCGGTGGTTCGGCAATAATAATCCCTTTTCTCTAACTGTGTTATGGTCCGGCGTGGTTCGTCCAAGCGGCTTGACTATTATTGTCACTACGCTTGTCGTTGGAGTCTTCTTAATTGCATATCCAGATCAGAGCAAGTTTAGTCAAGCCAGAGGTATTTTGGCGGGTTTGTTTCTAAGGGCTATGCTCTTCATCAATTTGTTTCTTGTTTTGCCTACAACTGAGAGAAACTTCATGCCCATACTTCCCAACTCTAAATCAAATGCCGAACAGCCAGATAACTGCCACAGGACAAGAAAATGGAAACAATCATAAAACCCGCTAACTTGCACATTCTTCCAAGGTAGTTACACCTCTCAAGGGGGTACTGAACTGAGTCCCGGTCGCCAGCGGTTTATAGTGGTTAGAACATTATGTTGCGGCTGCAAAAAACTCTTATACTTTGAATAATTTTCTATCTTGACAATGGAGCCATACTCGTTTACCCTAGCAGCTATTTTAACCGTTCAATCTATTAAGATGCCGCTCTATAAATTCAGAACATAACAAAATTAAATGCTTAAACATTAGATATTTATTTTCACTTTAACTCTCCCTTAAACCTAGTTCCCATAGCAGGTTCGGGGAGACAGAATAACTACAATACAATTGGAATTCGCTATGAATAACAGACAGGATCAAAACTACATAGCCACCAAAGAAGATGTGGTTGCGGCTTTAGACAAAGAAATTGTACTATGGCGTGGAGCATCATGCCGTGAAGTGTATTCTTGTTACAATCAGAATGCATCGGCCTTTTCCGAACTTCCCCCAAAATTTGCTGCCGGGGCATCTTTTAACTTTTTTAAAGGCTTTGTGGGAAATGCCTTTCCAGCATCCATGGCCGCAGTCTTGTTAAAACGGGCGGCTGTACCCATTTGGCTGACAACCGAAGCGGTAAAACTCTACAACGAATACTATAAAAATGAGGCCAGAAACGCCAACAAACTATTGCAGCATGATTATTTGACGTTCAAGGATACGTTTGTTCGAAAGATTCAAGATATTGAACGGCATTTTCTTAACAGTAAGTTTGGCCGGGATATGGCCAGCCAACTTGTCAGGATCGCTTCCCAGAGGCGTTTCAGACATTCCACGGATGCTGTCGAGCACCTGAGAGATACGCTCAAGGAAAGTAAAGTTATCAATACCGACCCGAAAGACCTCAGAGAACGAATAAATGGCAGTCTTGGCAAGCTTCTTCGGCGTGTTAAGGATATCTATACCGGTAGTACCTACGGACCCGGCAGAACTGCGCTGTATCTGGTACGATGGAAGGATGCTATGTGTGGCACAGACGCGGAACGCTGGCATGCCACGAATTGGATGGTAGCGGGTCCCGGCTTAGAGGTGGAAGATATTAATCCGGACATGTACGATTCACAATACTCATCGGAGCTGAATAATCTTAAGGCAATGTTCAAAGGCAAGGCTGACTGTGTTATACCTCTACAAACCATTAACGATGGAAACTTCGGCTCAACTACCGGCGGTAGAGAAGCAATGAAGATCATAGCCAATATTGATAAATACGACGTAGTTGGCGACCCCGCATCGATGCCGGTCATGGGCACCTCAAGATCCTATGCGTGGATTAACGAACGACCGAACACCAGCATCCATACCCTGGCGGGAACAACATCTGGAGAACTCAACGGGGAAACAGTCAAGGTAATAGCAGATGCAGAGGAGGCTGTATGGAACGCTCGAAATGGCTTATAGCTCTCCTTAGCCTCTATCCTCTCTTTCTTGCCACTGCTTGCCACTCCGCCGAGCCAGTCTGTGATTACTCTCACATTAGCGAAACCCTGTCAACCTTGTATCTTGACAAGGACCCCCAAAAAGCAATGAAGATGATCAGATCCTGTGCCGAAAAGGGAGATAGTGCTTCACAAATTGCTTTGGCCTCTGTCTATCTAGAATTACCGGACAAACATAGATCCGAAAAAATTAAACAATATTTTCTCTGGTCTAAAAAAGCAACCGTCGATGGAGGGATCGTAGCTCTAAATGCCTATGGTATAGCCATATATGTTCATGGAACCGAGACAGGGTTGGACTCCCTTGAAACAATGTTGACCTCCCTGGACTGGTACCTCAAAGCTGCGGAATGGGGGCATCCTCAAGCTTTATATAAAATCGGATCTCGATTAAAAAGTTATTCCCCGGATGAGGTTATTGCCTACACCTTCCTTACCCTGGCAAAAAGGCGGGCTAATCCCTCTCTTCGCTACTATGGATTCATCATTCATGCTTTACAGGAATTAGAGGAATCTCCTGATTTTTCGAAAGAAGATATCGCCGAGGCAATCAGGCTTGCCGATATCTGGGAGCACAATCATCCCGAAGCAGCCAAAAGCTGGCCTTCAGATGACTGGGTGGAAAACATGAAGGGAGAGAGTGCCAAGCAGATTCCGGTGATGACCTCACCTCCCACCAGCAAAACTTTTTGTGATATTTTCGGAGAGATCATGATGTATTGCCCACAGGAATCCCAAAAAACCGAGGCGGAAATGAAAGCGTTGCGGCCGGGGTATGTTGAAAAGCACTGAAAAGAACCGCTTCCCCGCATACAGCAGAGAAGCAATGAAGATCATAGCCAATATTGATAAATACGACGTGGTTGGCGACCCCGCATCGATGCCGATCTTGGGCACCTCCAGATCCTATGCCTGGATTAACGAACGACCGAACACCAGCATCCATACCCTGGCAGGAACAACATCTGGAGAGCTCAACGGGGAAACAGTCAAGGCAATAGCAGATGCAGAGGAGGCTGTATGGTACGCTCGAAATGGCTTATAGCACTCCTTATCCTCTATCCTCTCTTTCTTGCCACTGCTTGCCATTCTGCGGATTCTGCCTGTGATTATTATCTTATTCGCGAAACCCTATCAACATTAAATCTTGATAAGGACCCCCAAAAAGCAATGAAGATGATCAGATCCTGTGCCGAAAAGGGAGATAGTGCTTCGCAAATTGCTTTGGCCTCTGTCTATCTAGAATTACCGGACAAACATAGATCCGAAAAAATTAAACAATATTTTCTCTGGTCTAAAAAAGCAAAAAAAAGCAAAAAAAGGGGTCACCCATTAAAAGGCTCCTTGTCAAGGAATATAATTCCCCGTCAAGAAAAGAGAACGTCTTTTCCCTGTAAGGTTCAAAAACTTCCCGATTAACTCTAAGCTCTTAGAATATCAACTCTTTATCGCATC
>JBNKDO010000027.1:0-1795 GCA_050288305.1 Desulfocapsaceae bacterium
CGCTTTCTGGTGCCAGCGTTGGAGATTTCGCAATATTCAAGATGAACTCCGGTACCGCATTAGCTTTGTATCCAAGGGATTTACTCGCATCGGATGCCGCAGTAATGGACTTAGGCGGTTTTGGAGGTATTACGCTTGCTCAGAATGTAGCAACACGTGAAGAGGTTGATCGAGTCTTATCTCATGTCGTTAATTCCGGAGGCAGCATTCTTAGGCCGGCCCGCGAATCTGACGATGTAAGCGGAGCCTATACAGGGTATTTTGCAGATCCGGACGGGCATCCATGGGAAATAGCATACAATCCTTATTTCCAGCTCATGGATGGAATTTTGGTTTTGCCTGAATAACAACAAGTCCAACATGTAGCTTCAGCAGACAGCCAGGGCTGTGCCATTATAGGCAGTACGAAGCAGCTTGAAATGATGCACATTTTTCAAGGACAGATGTACCCCTGGCGGCTGCTGAGCATGACGTTGGGCAATGAAATTGATATGAAACGCATTGCATTGGTAACTGTTATAGGGTTCTTATTAGTATTATTTGGATGTGGTAAGAAGCCGCCGGCTTCTATAGTCCTCCCAGAGATCACGTCGGAGACGGAAGAAGGATTTGTCGATCTTGTTTTCGCTATTACAGAATCAGAGTTCAACACTGATGGGAACGCTTCTTTTCATGCTCAGGGTTTGCATCAAGGCAAGAAGGTCGGTCTAAAGGTGCTGCTCTGCTCGCCATGGAAACAAGGAACTCTTGGTAAAGACATCACCACCTTCCAAGGACGAGTGTTTTACGAATCAACAGGCGAGGAAAGTGACCGTTTCGTTCAGGTCCTCGGAGAACTTTACCAGTCTTCAGTCCGACCGAAATCGATGCGGAAAGACCAATTGCAATTCACGGGAATTACACTGGCTGGTGATCCCAATTCCCTGTCGGCAGACCCAGTGAAGATCAAGCTGTTTGTGGAGTCCGAAGATGAAGACACATATACCGAGCTTTACACCAATATCGACGTCCAAAGAAAACGGCTGGAAATTCGAGAAAAGGATATAGCCTATCGTGATCCAGTGATGAGAGCAATTGGAACAGAATAGGGATGCCCAACAATTTGCTGCACGGGAGCGCAAAAAGCTGCGCCCCGTGAGCAACACGTTAGGGGAGTTAATGGTGAATAAGAAACTCATACTGATTTCAATTATAGCAATATATTTTTCGGGGTGTTGCCTATTTGCACCATGCCACAGAGCAACAAGAGCAATCGGTACTGTAAAGGATTTTCAAGGACAACCTTTGAATGACGCTATTGTCCAACTATATGGAGTGAAAAAGGCTACTGGCCCGAATGGGTGTTTTAAATATGACCTGGCAGATGGTTTACCCTTTACATTGAGTGCAGAGGCACCCGGATACAAGTTTATTGAGGTCCCAAGCAAACCTGGATTTTTTATTATCAAGGTCATTTTAGCTAACGCTGATTCAAATGAAAGCAGCACCGTATTCTGGGATGAAATAAGTGCAAAAGAATATGAAGATTTAGCTTGCCCCTAACAACTGCATAGACAGCAGACCGGGAAAACGATGCCATTTTTAGCTTTTACGCAGTCAACATTAAACGTATAATTTTCATAGGCCGAGGTCGTTTTCCCGTCCGGTCATGCAGAGCGTTATCTGCCAAGATGAGATTTTATGATGAGTTAAAAAAGGTAATGAATGGGAGAATTTGTCGAAACAAGCCTCATGATATGTGTTGTATTATTAAACTTTTTCTTTTTCCGTATGTGGCACATTCTACACGGAAAAT
>JBNKDO010000028.1:0-62511 GCA_050288305.1 Desulfocapsaceae bacterium
TGAAATACCGGGAGCGGCAACAGGATTCTTTCTTCGCACGTAGCAAAAGCTAATTTGAACGAAAATCCTGCAAGAAAATTCGCCTTTTTTCTTTAAGGGAGAAGTATGTTCTCTTGACAGGGGCCTTTTAATGGGTGACCCTTGTATGGGCCGTTTAATATAGTTGCAACAGCAAAATCGGCATGAGCCCATGTTACAGTATCTGATCTACCGGAAGAGGTCTGGGCAAGAAGAAAAAAAAACTAATATTGCAAGCAAAGATGTGTTAAGTATAGAGCCCTTAGCAATATGAATTCTTCTCATAATACTCTCCATATCTTTAGGTTGAATGCACTTCGAGGGATGAATTATTATAGTCAAACATCGAACGATGATCAAAAGATATTCTAATTAGACTCCAGAAATCTACATCGTGGGATTCGAACCTGTGACTTTGCAGTGTTTCTAGGGTTTTTGGGGCAAGGTGGCAGACATAAAACTCGAGAATAATAGGGACAGCGACGAATGGCACTAATTTAAGCAATTTGCCGTGTATCTGCTTCTGTGTTGAATTTCCTTCATTTCATGTCTAGGTTTCGTCATCAACTGATAGTGTTTAGGCCTCCGTTTTAAACATCTGGGTTCTGCTCTTCCTGGCCGAAACTGTACAGTGTAATCCGCTATTGCGAGGTAAAGATCGGAAAGCCTCTTCTGCTTTTTCCCGGTGGGTTAATTCGGAATAATAGGCGGAAGAATAGGGACAGCGACTGTTTTGAGCAGAATGATGCGGAATAATGAATAGTAATCAGTCGCTGTCCCTATTATTTCCGTCCCTATTATTTCCCACTCGTAAAGGACGAGCCATAGAACAAAATATATCATGGAAAATATTATTTTGCAAGACCTGACCCTTCTGGTGTGACCCTTCTGGCGTGTGACCCTTCTGGCGTGACCCTTCTGACCCCGGATCTTCCCCCTATGGGGACGCAGATGCGTTTAAAGGAAAATTATGATATTTCCGGATTTTCGCAGGCAAACCAGAAGATACTTCGAGCGATGAAAAAATACGGACTTCTCGTTGCTGATACTGGGAGTTCCATGTTTATCTCCGGCCAGCATCACGATAACTGGAACGACAGTGATCTGCAAAATCTTTCTGTTCTCAAGGTGTCTGATTTTGAAGTGGTGGATACCAACCAGGCGGTGATTCCATACCCATGCTCAGATCAATGTCCGGAGAATTGGCCTCTAATCTACTGATGCGGCAATAACATAAGCCAAATCTACCAATACCATCGAAAAGAATTTGCTGTTGTCGCTGCTGGAGATATTTTTGTGAAAAGGAAAAGGGGGCAAATCCGCTTTCAACTTTATGAGAATCAATGGGAGCCACCGTTTCCGTTGCCCCCTCCGCTGGCTCCTCCATTACCTCCACCTTCTCCACTGTTCCCCCCGCTTTCGCTACCGTTTCCGCCTCCACCAGTGCTGCCGTTGTTGTTATTTCTGTCCTTATCTGCACCATGACTTTGAGAGTTCCCCAAACCTGCTCCAGAAGTTTGTTCAGGGTTTCTAAATTCATGTCTATTTGCCTGCGAGATCGTCATACCTTTTTCAAAGGCATACTGGTATTGGTTTGCCAAGTCGCTTGCCTCACCCCCCAGGGTGTTTTTAAACCTGTTTCGAAGGGTTTGCAGAGTCCCGACATCCTCACCTTTTGTAAGGGCATGCTCAAGCAGAGAGGCTGTTTGCCGTGATCGAACTCCCTGCCGTACCATTTCCCTTGCCGTCAACATCGTCTCTGTTGCAAGGTCATGGCTTCCTCCATTTTTATTCAAAGAACGCTCTCTTTCGCGCAAAGAAGCTTGGATCTTGAAAGCATCTTCTTGTGTTAATCCCGCAGCGAGGCAATCTATCACCATTTCCTTGAGCTTACTTTTGTTCTCCTTTCGCAGGCCGGAAACAAAGCGGTCTGCAGCTTTATACCTGATTCTTACTTTTTCTAGGGCTCGGACAATAATGCCTGGACCAACCTTTTTGGACACTCCTTCATCTATTTTCTGCTGAAAGGATACTGCAAGTATTGAGTCGTTATTTTGATCAGCCAACATTCCTGCAATCTTTGATTGCTGGGCAATGGAAAATCCTGCTTTATCCATCGCCTGCGACAGCGATATCGCCGTTCTATGGGAGATTCCATTACTCTCTAATACCTCTTTAATATCTTTTCCATTTCCATCTCCTGCCGTGGCAGCTTTATTCATGCAGATGACGAGAACAATTGTCAGCACCAGTTGTGTGCATTTAGAAGTTTTCATACGGCCTCCCCTGTTTGACCAAATTTACCATCAAGCATTCAGACTTTGTTCTTTGAGATTCACGGTTGAAAGATGCAGTTCCGGTTACCAAAATCATCATTTTCCATGTATTTGCACTGTGGCAAAAAAGGCTTTCCATCAATAATGTAAAAATATTTAAATGATTCTGTCCTGTTCATCTTCCTCATAACCCAAGTGTCATTCGGCTCTCTTTTAAGATCATGTTCCTTGAAACCATCAAGCGATGATGAGAAATACACCTTTTGTACACCAGGAAGATAGAGAACTATATCCACACCTTTAGAGCTCTTTATGGTGTAGTGTTCTGGAACGGCACAACCGCTTAGTAACATAACCAGCAGAATACTAAGAAACCGGCTCATTATTATTTCCAATCACTATTATTGAGTTTTCTCCTCCAAAATCGTCACTCTCCCGGGTCTGTACTGTCGGATCAGCCGTCATTTCGCCATTACCTGCAATGAAACTGTATTTATGTTCTCCCCGTGGAATCTTCAATGTCAGGCTCCAATAGCCTGAAGAACCTATTTTTTTCATTGGGACAGGCTGCCATTCCGTAAATGTGCCAACGATATTCAGTTGAACTTTTTCCGGAGAATATAAAACAAATCGGTGCTCTTCAAATTGTGCTGGTTCCGTTCCTATACGATCATGATTAAAGGTTGAAAGAATAAAAACAGCCACAAGGATTGCTGCTGCAAATGTCCCTGCTGTTGCTGGACGCCATAAATGAAACAAAAAACTGTAAAATCCGGGAATTTTTCCACTTTCTTTCATTTTAGGTATGGATTGGGGATAGCTCACCAAGAGTTTTTCCTGTTCCAGCATTTCTAATGTCTCCTGGGCAAAGCCGTTATCATCCCGAACATTTTCTACAAACTCAACTTTGTTTTGCAGGTCAAGTTCGTCATCAATATACAGTGAAATCAGATGTTCATTCATTTTCCCATTCCTGAAGAAAAGTTTTTATTTTTTTTCTTGCCCGATGCACAGTCACCTTAACAGCGGCTTCACTGCATCCTTTAACCTTCGCTATATCCCTGTATTTCAAATCGCTGCTCACCACCAGAGCCAAAACATCCCGCTCATCTTCACTCAATAGTTCCATTGCTTTTTGAATTCGTTTTTTTTGCTGTCTGGCTTCGTAAAGCTCTTCGGTATCTCCTTGAGATCTTCTGGATGCTTCGATCAGTTCAAGGTGAGGTTGATGAAAAGAGCAGTTTGTCTGTTTTCGATAATGATCGTAGAAAAGATTTCTGCCAATGGTAAAGAGAAGAGCTGGATTATTCTCTTTCTTCCTATATCGTTCAAGGTAGCGGACGAACGACTCCTGTGCAAGATCGGCAGCCAAAACCTCACTGCCAGACTTTCGCAAAAGATAACCGAAAAGCTTTTCAATATTATCTATATAGAATTGGAGAAATCTTTTCATTCTATACCTATAACGACTCCGAGGCGAATAGGTTACACATCCTCTTAAGACAGAACAGATAATCAAAACAATAAGCTACCTGCAAAATTGTCTTTTTGCTTAGACTTCGGGTTATGCTTAAAATATTATCTGCGGAATATCAACTATATGCCTGTGGTGAAATTTTTCGCATACCTTGATTTTGAACATAAAACCTACTTTTTCAAGAGGCTCCACTGTAACCTTTCTTACTCAGCTCCGTTGTAGATGTAAATGGTTCTAATCTCCGGATACAATTACTGAACAAGCTAATATCAGCTTGCATGTCCGGAGGATATTAACGGAGGAAAACATGAAGAAAAGAGCAAAATTAGCCAGTGTAATTGTAACCGCAAGCATTCTTGCAATTCTTGCCTCGCCCGTTTTTGCAGGTAATGGTCCCGGAGATGGTACGGGAAATGGAGGAGATGGACCACAAGATGGAACCGGTTACGGTGATGGTGACTGTACCAGCATGTCAAATGGTTTCAACTCATCAATCTATCTTGTTGGCAACGGTAACGCTAATAAAGGCGAAGGGAACAATGGCGGTTTTGGACCAGGTGACGGCACTGGAAATGATGGCGATGGTCCAAAAGATGGCACTGGATATGGTGAGGGAGACTGCGAAACATCTTGAAAATAGTATTTTAAATCGCATCTAAAAAAAATCATAATACCGGGGGAAAAGAGGCAAGAAGAACCTTGATTCCCCCATTATATTTACTCAAACTCCCCATAATATGCTTTTCCCGCACTTGGTGATAAATAGTATACCTTTCGTGTAACCTTTATACATCCTAACCGTTCTATAAACTAAGCGGCCGTATTATTTCACTATCGTCAAAGGCTGCATGAAACCACACTGAAACATGTAACCAAGCTATGAGGAGGATGTATGAAAAGATCAACTGTAGTGGGTGGAGTAATTGTCAGTGTAGCATTCTCATGTTCTGTTGCTATGGCGGCATTAAGCTATAAAGAGCAACTGGGTAAAATAATGTATCAGGATAAAGATTTCTCGTATAATTCAACCCAATCCTGCCAGAGCTGTCATCACAGGACAGCAGGTTTTGCTGACCCCAAAAATGCAAGGGATCCGTATTATACTGTAGTTTCCACAGGAGCTGATGGGGTAAGTCTGGGGGGAAGAAATGCTCCATCATCAGCGTATGCAGGTTTTAGCCCACCACTTTTTCAGGACTCGGTAAGCGGTGAATGGTTTGGAGGAATGTTCTGGGACGGCCGCGCTGACGGCAGCAGGTTAGATGATCCTCTTGCGGAACAGGCACAGGGACCGCCTCTGAATCCGGTTGAAATGAATATGGAAAGCGCTGAGGATGTTGTTCAAGTTGTGAGAAATTCCAGCTATTCAAAACTGTTTCTCAAAGTTTTTGGTCCCGGATCTCTCGATGATACAGCAGAGGCATTTGACAAAATTGGGCTGGCAATTGCTGCATATGAGAGATCGAGTGAAATCCAGAAATTTTCTTCACGCTTTGATGCAGGCATCCTCACACCAAGCGAGCAGAACGGGCTTCGGCTTTTTCAGCAAAATTGTGCATTATGCCATAGCATGGAAATTACCTATGCATCAAAACCTTTATTTACAAACTACGGGTATGCAAATATCGGTATTCCTGCAAACCCGATAGTCCCGCTTGAAGAGGCGGACAAAGGACTTGGCTTTACGATTGACGATCCGTTTCAAAATGGAAAATTTAAAATCCCGACTACGCGAAATATCGCTGTAACTGCTCCATACGGTCACAATGGCTATTTTGCGACATTAGATGCAATCGTTCGATTTAAAAACAACCGACCTGATTATCAAGAATTACCACCCGAAACTCTAGAAAATATTTCGGAAAACGTAGGAGCAATGGGTATGACGGATGAAGAAGTTAATGATGTGGTTCAATTCCTGATGACATTAACTGATAAATAATTGTTTTTTATAAAAAAACAATTATTTACAGAAAGAGCAGGGGGCATGCAGAAAGCGGAGCATGACCCCTGCGGAATCAACAGGTTTTTCGAGGTCTGGAGAAAGGTGTTCCATTTTCAGACCGACTTGGATGGAAAAGTGACGTGTTATATCATACCCGACTCCGGCATTGATATCCCACCAGTTCAACTCACAATCGTGCCACTCGACGGAATATCTTCCGGTATATTCGCCTTTACTTCAAAGAATCCGAAAAAACCGCCTTTTCTGATATCGGCCCCGAGTCCACTGACCCATTGGCCGCTGTTGTGCAAGTCGAGAGCCAGAGGGCTAGGGTGATATTTTATTCTGCCATTGCATCCATTGCTCTTTTGGGATTTGCTTCAACCTTATGTAAAATTTCAATAGTTTTCGTTTCTGGCAACCACTTGATTCTGCCATTTGATACGTTATAAACAGCTCCAACAACTTTGACTTTCCGGGCGTTTACCAGGTCACGGGAAACGGGACTGTCCATAAACAGATCTTCAATTCCCTGCCAGATGTTCTCTTCTATGGCGTAATGAATTATCTCAGTAGCGTGGACTTCAGGATGATCAGCAACCGCCTTTTTCACCGCAGGAATGATATTATCCACCAGAGCTGGAATGTTTCTTTCCAATGAATGACCATGCCCCTGTACAGATTTAGTTACAGCGGTTACGGCACCACATTGGGTATGTCCGAGCACGACAAATACTGGGGTTTTCACATGAGCTAAGCCATACTCAACAGATCCCACCTCGTCAACATCCAAAACATTCCCGGCAACACGGATAACAAAAAGATCCATAATTCCAGCGTCAAATAGAATTTCAACCGGAACCCTTGAGTCAGAGCAGGTGATCACCGTGGCATAGGCATGATCTCCCTGATCTTCTTTTCCCGCTAGATCAAGACGGGCAGCATCGACATGTGGCCTTACAGCTTTACCATTAACAAAACGTTCGTTCCCGGCTTTTAACATGGCGATTGCTTCATCAGGGCTTGGCTTTGTTTTTTTGCTCTTACTTGCCTGAGTTGACCCACAGAAAAAGATGATGAAACAGGTGAAGATTACAAGTGATTGGACAATGATTTTTTTCATTTAATTTGACCCCTTCGATGAATTCATGAGTTATCACAGCAAACTTCTGTTCTCCAAAATGCCAGATCATCTGCCTCAAAAATATATTTTTACCGATTTCTTCGGTACAGTTTGTTGTTTAAAGCCTATCGCGTAGTTGTATATTTTCTGAGCAACCCTAGAATTGAGAGCGTGAAAGGCGCATTGCGGGGCATGCTACTCTATTCTTCTTGTTTAACATACTAAAACTTCGTATAAAAGTTACAAATTCATTTGCAAGTTGTTAGTGATATCGTTTAGTGTATTATTCTGAAAAACATTTAATTTGAGAAGGGTGATATGATACTCTATCTTGAAAACATGAGACGCATCATTTGTCCATTTGATATCACTTTTGGTTGCAGAACGTCCCCGTAAGTATAGGTCATGCCTGCAGCTCAAACGCCAGCAATGCCAACAAAGAGGTGAAATGCCATGCAAGAGATGATAGCATATTGTGGCCTTGTGTGTACAAGGTGCCCCCAATTCATAGCCACTCAAAATGACGATGATAAAGCAAGAGAAAAGGCAGCAAAGAGGATAGCTGAAAAATTTGGGTTATATCTCAAACCTGAAGAAATCAATTGTGATGGCTGTCTTTCTTTAGGGGAGAGGCTCATCGGTTTTTGCAATACGTGTGAAGTGAGAAAGTGCGGTATGGAGAAATCGGTTGAAAACTGTTCCACTTGTGATGAAGCACCTTGTGAGAAGTTAAACAAGTTTCATGAATTCTCCCTGGATGCAAAAGTATCATTTGAAGCTTTGCTGGAAGGGAAATAGATGATTTCGTGAATTCCTGTTGGCCGCTATGTGGATGCAAACCACGAAAACACTGCTATTATTAACTTTTACCCAGTCATCGTTTAATCTTGCATTTGGAAAGATCGGTTTTGTTTTCCCGTTCTGTCTTGCCGATCGTTAGCAATAAAAAATCACAATGAAGAGATATCTAATCTTTTTTATTATAATTTTTCCTCTTGTCTGTTTCGCTGAACCTCGTCTGCGACCAAAGAATTGGGCCATACCAGTTATTAATACCCATCTTGAAAATCTTAATTTGGTTGACGAGCAAATATACAGATCCGAGCAACCAGATGAAGATGATATTAATGATCTTAAGAAGCTTGGGATTACAGAGATTATTAATTTAAGAGAATTCCATAGTGACAACAATGAATTTGACTCAACAAATTTTGATCTTCATCATATAAAAATGCATACCAGCAAAATTACAGAAGACCAAATAATTTCAGCATTACAATTTATTAAAAATAGAAAGGGACCAATACTAATACATTGTTGGCATGGTTCTGATCGTACAGGCGTTGTTATTGCCAGCTACAGAATAATTTTTAACCACTGGACTAAATCAGAAGCAATAGATGAAATGGTCAATGGCGGGTTTGGCTATCACGAAACAATCTATCCCGAGCTTATAAATTTAATAGAAAGCCTCAATATCGAAAAAATTAACAATAAACTCAACAATTGAAGTTATTGAATTAACCTTTATGTGGTCCTCCTATGTCAAGACGACAAACATCCCTGTTTTCTTGAGGTTAATCAAAAAAAGCTGCGGACTCAGGTTCTGCTGTTTGACGCACCATGATGTTTTTGGTTCCATCGCATTCTCGAATACCAAGAATAAAAATGACATAGCGCGACGGACTTTACAGCTAAGATAGTTGGGACGATTCTATCAGAATATTGTTGGGTCTTCGTGTTAATTCACAGTTATCATAGCCGCCGTGCAGTAATACTCTTCTCTGATTCCAGCAAAGGGCCAGAGGGAGCTGGTACATTGTGCGCTGGTACTGCAAAAGGTTCTTCGCCTCTGATTCCTTCTCTTATTTCCTCAATAATAAGGTAAAGACAGGGAACCAGCGCAAGGGTGATGACGGTTGCGAACACAATTCCAAAACCCAGGGAAAGAGCCATTGGAATCATGAACCTGGCCTGCCTAGAGGTCTCAAATATCATTGGAGCCAGCCCACCAAAGGTCGTCAGGGTGGTCAAAATAACCGGACGGAATCTCCTGATCGCTGCGGCTTCGATAGCTGCTCGCGGCAGAAACCCTTTTAGCCGCTGCTTATTGGCATAATCAACCAGAACCAGGGAGTCATTCACCACAATTCCCGACAGGGCGACAATACCCATCATGCTCATCAGACTGAGATTGTAACCCATGATGAGATGGCCGAGAACTGCGCCGACCATACCGAAGGGAATGGCTATCATTACAATGACCGGCTGGATGTAGCTGCGGAATGGAATGGCCAGAAGAAAATAGATACCGAAAAGCGCGAAGATAAAACCCTGCAGAAGGCTCTGCATGCTTTCTCTTCTCTGTGATTCCCTGCCCTCAAAACCATAGCTCAAGCCAGGAAATGTATCCGCCAGTTCCGGCAGTATCTTCTGGTTGAGGGTTGTCATGATTCTGGTTAGCTCACTAATTGGCTCGACGTTGGCGGTTACCGTTACAGTTCTGCGGCCATCTCTTCTGGAGATGCTGGTATAGGCCCGTCCTTTGTCCACGGTTGCAATATCTGCAAGCGGCACAAAAGTTCCTGCCGGAGTAAGGATCAACATGGATTCAAGGTTAAACTCACTGAGTCGCTGGTTCTCCGGTAGCCGCACTCTCACCGTCACTTCATTTGCTCCACGCTGCTGCCTGAGCGCCACGGTACCCTGGAAAGCGTCGCGTACCTGCCGACCGACCTGAGAGGGAGTAAGACCAAGACTTCTGCCACGTTCATTGATAGTAAAATTGTACTGCGGTTTTCCGGGAGTATAGCCATCGTCAACATCACTTAAACTGTCAAACTCAGTAAGTTTTTCTGCGAGTACACTGCTGGCTTTGTCAAGAATCTCAATATCGCGGTGGCTGAGTTCGAGAGTAAGACCGGCACCGCTGCCTGGTCCACCACGGTCTGACTCAAATATTGATGATTGCAGGCCGAGAATGGTGCCGACCTCTTTGCGCCACATCCTGGTGACTTCCCTGGTGCTGAGTGGTCGAATATCGGGAGAGGTGAGGTAGGCATTCACTTCAACAACATTTTCACTGATAAGTGCGGAAACACCCTCAATAAGCTGGCCTCCTTCATATCTTCCTCGTATTCGTTCAATGGCGGCAACTATTTGATCACGTACCAATTCGGTTTGAGCCTGTGGGCTGCCATAGGGAAGGGTGGCGGTAACCACAGCCCTGTCCGATTCGACTCTGGGCATCAGGATAAAGCTCATCCTGCCGCTGAAAACGTATCCGTAGGTTATGAATAAAAAGGCAAAAAGAACGGCCACTGCAAAGAATTTGTAAGCCAGAATCTTACGGAGAAAAGAGCCATAGATATTTTCTATAAACCAGTTGAACCTTCGTCCGAACGACTGCTGCCTGCGGCTTAACCAGCGGTGCAGCGGGTTGCCGGGGCGCAGATTGCTATGGGCCAGATGTGTCGGTAGTATCAAAAGTGATTCTATCCATGAGATAAGAAAAACGGTAATAACAACCAGGGGAATGACCTTCCAGATTTTGCCCATCACCCCAGGTACAAACATCAGCGGTAGAAAAGCAACAACATTGGTGAGGATACTGAAGGCAATGGGGATGGCAACATCTTTGGCTCCTTCGATGGCAGCTTGGCTCAAACTCAACCCCCGTTGCCGGTATTCATAGATATTTTCCCCGGCAATGATGGCGTCATCGACGACGATGCCCAATGCAACAATAAAGGCGAAGAGAGATATCATGTTGATGGAAACGCCAAACATCGGTAGAAACAGAAGGCCTCCGAGGAAGCTGATGGGGATACCCATGGTAACCCAGAAGGCCAGTTTTAGCTCAAGAAAGAGACCGAGCAGAACCAGTACAAGAACCAGGCCGATAAAGGCGTTCTTGAGAAGCAGGTGAAGACGCTGTTTGTAAACCTCGGATCTGTCGCTGGTTATTTTCCATTGGATGCCGGGCGGCAGATCATTGCCAATGTCATTCATAGCTTGGATGGTTGAATCGGAGACGCCAATAGGTGTCTGCTTGCCCACCCGATAGACCAGCAGGGCCATTGAGCGCTGCTGATCGTAGGTTGCCAGGCGGGTGGAGTCTTCGAATCCTTCACTGACCTGGGCCAGGTCTTCAAGGTAGACGGTGGTTCCGCTACTTGTCGTTATTATAGGCAGGCGACCGAACTCTTTGGCCCAATCACGACGGTTATCAATGCGCAGAAGAATCTCACCGCCAGTTGTCTCGAGCTTTCCACCGGGTATTTCCACCGAGGACTGGCTGATGATAGAGGCAACCTCAGAAAGGGTCAGGCCGTACATCCGCAATTTTTCCAGGGGAATCTCGACCTTGACTTCATAATCGCGGCCGCCGCTTATCTCCACCTGGGTGATTCCTTGAGCCTGCATCAGCCGGTCCTTGACCTGCTCGGTCACCTCCCTGAGGGATTGTTCGGATACATCCCCGTAGAGATTGATTCTCAACACCTGGCGTTTCCGTGAGACAGCAGAAATGACAGGATCTTCAGCATCATCGGGGAAACTGTTAATTCTGTCCACCTCTTGTTTGATCTCTTGGAGAACCTTCTGGGAGTCTGCTCCTTCTTCAAGTTCTGCATTGACACGAGCGCTACCCTCAGATGCAGTGGAGGTTATTTCCTTGATATCATCAAGGCCCTCAATGGCATCTTCAATCGCCAAAACGATACCCTGCTCAACTTCCTCCGGGCTTGACCCAGGATAGGAAACCTGAATAGTAATGCGATCAAGCTCAAATTCAGGGAAAACCTCCTGTTTGATCTTGGTCGACATGAACATGCCTCCGAGGATGAAAAAGAGCATGAGCAGATTTGGGGTAACCCGGTTATGCACCATCCAGGCAAGAGGCCCTCGGTTTTTTGCTGGAGAATCAGTTGACATGGCTAATCCTCTGTGAGCTTTTTTTCGATCCGTTTTTTTTAGCGATTTGCTTGTTAGCAGAATTGTGTTCATCGTTTAATCTGAGTGCTATGCCATCAACAGGAGATGGGAGTGGCGAAACCACCAGGTTTTCGCCATCGCGAAGACCACCGCTGACGATAACCGAATCCTGACCGCGATAGTTCACCTCGACCGGTCGGATATCCAGTTTGCCTTCGTCGTCCATTAGCCATACGGTGTTGGCGTCATGAAGAGTTGAGCGATCAATCCGGTAGCCTGCGTCAATGGTTATGCCTTCAATTTCGGCACGGACATAGGAGCCGAGAAGAAGCTGCGGTTTCTTGCGATTTTCTTCTTTCAGGCTGAGGGGATCATCTATTCTGACGAGCAGTTGAGCCATTCTGCCTTGGTCTTCAAGGGAGGCAATAAGACGGACAACCTTACCTGTTCGTGTCAGAGATGGGACGTTGCTGCCTTGAGGATAAATGGTCACGTTGCTGCCGTTTTCTGTAGTATTATTAGGAATCTTTAGCCATCGCAGCTGCTCGACCGGCAGGGCGAGCTTAAGCCAGAAAGCATCAGTGCCGACTATTTTGGCAAGCACTGCAGATTGACTCACCATGGCACCAACATCAACCAATTTTTCAGCGACGACGCCATTAAAAGGGGCTTTGATAGCAGTACGTTGCAGATCGAGTTTCGCCTGGCTCAATCTTGCCAAAGCGTCATCGCGCAACGCCTGAAGTTTTAACAGCTGTGGTTTTCGCAAAATGAGGTTTCTTTCTTCTGTACTGACTTTCTCGTCAAGCAGGGTGATTTCGTGTTCAGCAATTCGCTGATTTCCCATTTCCAGAGCGAGGTCGCTTTCTGCTGTGGCTACATCGCTTTCCAGCTGCCGCAGCACCAGTTCATAGTCGGTACGATCAATTTTCAGCAACTCTTCACCGGCATGAAAATAGCCTCCTAATTGAAAGTCATCAGAGGTTTTGACGATCTCCCCGCTCACCTGAGGTTTTATCTCTATTTCTTTGGCCGGGACTATTTCGCCCATGGCACTGATAATGGTCTGCTGAGGTCCTGAGCTGAGTTGCTGTACCTCCACAAGAATTGCCGTTGGCGGTCGCTTTGCAGGTTTTGCCTGGGGGCCGGTTTTCAACAGATATACGGTAATCAGCACTCCACAGACTAGAGCTGCTGATGGCATAAGAAAATGCATGAAAAAACGGGAAAAACGACTGGGAGTATGGTGTATTTCACCCGGAGTCTGTTGTTTATAATCTTTGTTCATCATAGCGTATACCGTCAGTTTATCTTTACAATTGAGTTGGTTTTCTTATTTGATGACTTCGCCGTAACAACAGGGGATTCTCCGCCCAATGCCCGGTAAAGATCGATTCTAAAGCCTATAAGCTGCTGTTTACTGGTCACCAGGCTGCGTTGTAGTGACTGTTGCGAAAGTACAGCATCGAGAATGCGTTGATAATCAGCTGTACCCTGTTTGTATCGGTCCCGAAGGCTGCGCACTGTTTTTGTGGCCAGATCGAGTTGAATTTCAAGACTGCGAATGAGTTGCAGCTGTTCTTTTTCCTGGACCAGGGCGTCTTCGACCTCACTCATGGCGGTTAATAGAGAATCCCCATAGCTATACAGTTTTTCACGGGCTGAGGCCTTGGTTCGATCCACCTCGGCCTGCCGTGAACCGCCGTCGAGCAGGGGGGCGACGATATTTGCCGCCAGTGATGCCAACCAGTTATCAAAAAGATCCCGGACACTCGCGCTGGATGTATTCAATTCGGCGGAAAGACTCAGTCGTGGATATCTGTCAGCAACAGCTGCTGCAACCCTTTTATCTGCTGCCTGTAGGGCGAGAAATCGGCTGCGGATATCGGGCCGATTGGTTAGCAGGTCGGCTGGTATTCCGGTCGAAGGCAGCGGCGGCAGGGCAATCAGTTCAGGTTTGTTTTGCAGGTTCAACAGACCGGGTGCTACTCCTTGAAGTACTGCCAGTTGGTTTTCCAGGACTCTGGTGGTTGCCCTTTGCTCAGCCAGTTCGCCAATTTTTGATTCGATGAGCTGTTTTTGTTGAAGCAGGTCGGCAATGCCAATCTGACCGGCATTAAAACGCATTTGCACAAGCTCCAACCCTACCCGGTTTAATTCCTGCTGCTGTTCCAGCAGTTCCTGTTGCTTATAACTTGCAGCAAGCCGGTACCAGATATTGGCAACCTGGGCGGCAATCGAAAGCGAAGCTGCCTGCAGGTCTTCTGCGGAAACCCTGGCATCCAATAGTGCCGCATCCTCACTTGCCTGCAGCCTGCCCCATAAATCAATTTCATAGGATGCCGCTATGCCAAGTAACAAGCTGGTAGAGGTGCTGGTAGCATCGTCTTTTCGGGACCGCGATTTTCGATAGGAACCTTCAGCGTCAAGAGAGGGTGAGAGCTCAGCACCAGCCTTTCGGGCAAGTGCTTCGGCTTGAATGAGTTTTTCCACGGCTCCTTTCAGGCTTTGATTCTGAGCAAGAGCTTTTTCTATTGTTTCCTGTAGATTTTTATCTTCAATCTCCCGCCACCATAGCTGCCGGAGCTGTTGTTCGCCTGTCTGTGAGAATGTTGTGGGGAGGTCAATGGGAGCACCGTCCGGAGAGATGGAAGTCGTTGCTGCACAGCTGGAAATAAGGACAAGGAGGAGTAGGCTGGCAAGATTACGCAGCAGCGAATATTGCCTGGTATTCCTGTTATTAAAGAGTATTAGCGGTTTTTCTATTTTCATATCGGGCAGATGGATTTTAAAGGAAGTTGTTGACCACTTTGCAAAAAACTATACACAATGAATATGAATAAATTATGACAACAATGTGAAAATAATGTGCAAATATTGAAAAATTTGGTCTTTAAAAGGAGATACGTAGTAAGATTAAAGAAACTACTCCATTGAGTTTCCGGATGGGAACTGATTGCAGGTACTTAATTAATCTCAGTATATCAATATGAAAATCACTCTCCATTATAAGCTTTTCGGGGCAATCCTGATAGCCATCCTTGCTGTGGTCATCTATATGAGTCTGGTCATGCAGTGGAGCTTTGATCGTGGTTTTCTCAATTATGTCAATGTGGTTGAACAAGAGCAGCTGGGAAAGATTGCAACTGATCTGGAGGTGCATTACAAAGAAAAAAAGAGTTGGACTGAGTTTTCCACCCATCCCGAAAAAATGGCGATCATCATCATTAAAAGTTATCCGGAAGGCAAACTTAAAGAACGTTTTATCGAGAGAATACAAGAAAATAAGCTTCCAAGGAAGCTGGTTCCATCCGGTCCTCCTCCAGATAATATGCCTACACATTTCCTGCCGAGGGTTTTTCTTCTTGATGCGGATAAAAACACGGTTTTTGGCTTTGATCCAGAAGGTGCCAACATTAATATGATAGCTCTTCGCTATCAGAACCGTGTGGTGGGGTATCTCGGTGCGCATCCAGCCAAAAATTTGGCGGATAGTCATCAGGCAGTTTTTGCCAAGCAGCAGAAAGTAACCCTTATTCTGGTAGCGGTAGCGGGTTTTCTTATTGCCGCAGGGCTTTCTTTGCCGATAGCCTATCGTATGACGAGGCCTATCAGGAGGTTTGCCACGGCAACCAGAGATCTTTCCTCCGGCAGGTATGATACCCGTATAGATATTACCAGCAGAGATGAGTTCGGCCGGCTGTCCCAGGATTTTAATAACCTGGCCGCTATCCTTGAGAAAAACCAGCAGGCACGAAGCCAGTGGGTTGCCGATATCTCCCACGAACTCAGAACACCACTTTCCATCCTTCGTGGTAAAATAGAGGCCCTCCAGGATGGAGTGTATAAGCCGACCAGGGAAACATTTACCTCTCTTCATCAGGAGGTTCTCCATCTTGGCATGCTGGTCGAGGATCTGTACCAGCTGTCGCTCTCCGATATCGGCGCAATGTCGTACCATAGGGTTGATGTGCAGCCATGCTGGGCGCTTGAGCAATCCATTGCGTTAATGCAGTCGCAGATCGAGAAAAAGAACCACACCTTGAAAATCGATATTAAGATTGAAGAGGATGCCAGCCTCTTTGCCGATAATGAACGTTTAAAGCAGCTTTTTACCAATCTTTTGGCCAACAGTATTCGTTATACGGATGAGGACGGCAAGATCGAAGTGCGTGTACGCCAGGAAAACAATACCATCGTCTATGATCTGCAGGACTCTGCACCAAGCGTTTCTTCTGAGAATCTAACGAGATTGTTTGAGCGGCTCTACCGTGTTGATTCATCACGCAGCAGGAATCGTGGCGGCGCTGGCCTCGGGCTATCAATTTGTTATAATATCGTGAAGGGACATCAGGGTACCATTGAGGCAAAAGAATCCCCACTTGGTGGCTTGTGGATCAGAATTTCTTTACCGTTGTCACAATAAACCATGACGAAAACTATTCTCATAGTTGAAGATACCAAAGAGATTGCCCAGCTGCTTTATGACTATCTGGTGCATGCCGGTTTTTCACCATACTGCATTGATGAAGGTGGCGAGGTCGTGGACTGGGTTCGTCTGAATGAGCCGCATCTTATTCTTCTCGATCTCATGCTGCCAGGAAGGGACGGTATTGATATATGCAGAGAAATACGCAGCTTCTCGCAGGTTCCGATTATCATGGTCACAGCCAGAGTTGAAGAGCAGGCCCGGCTTACAGGACTTGATCTTGGTGCCGATGATTATATCTGCAAACCGTTTAGTCCCAGAGAGGTGGTGGCACGGGTGAAGGCAGTACTGAGACGATCTGGCAATGGGGCTGAGTCAACAGATCTATTGCAACTCGATGCGGACAAATATCAAGCGCAACTAAACGGCAAGCTGCTCTCCCTTACCGTTGTGGAATTTCATCTCCTCTCAATGCTGGCCAGTAATCCGGGTCGGGTTTTTTCCAGAAATCAGCTGATCGAGAGAATCTATCCGGACCAGAGAATTGTCAGTGACAGGACCATAGACAGCCATATCAAAAAGCTGAGAAAGAAGATCAGCGAAGTTCACAACCGGGAACTGATTCATTCTGTGTATAGTGCCGGGTATAAGTTTGAAGATGTTTGATCCTATTCTATTGGAGAGTTGAGTGCGGATTGGTACATGAATGTTATCCTTTTAAACTGATATCAAATAAACGTTGGTGGCGGTTTTGGAAATGAGGGCTGCCAACAATAAGAGCATGGTAGCAACGGCAAAAAGCTGCCGCGCCACAAGCGGTCGTTTACGGCTATAAGAAAGCACAAATAATATGAAAAAATATTTTAGAAAAACAATTGGTTATATAGTTATTGGACCATTTGTTGTTGCTTCCATATTTTTATCGATTTTTCTTGGAAAAGAAAAAGCAATTAAATTTATTGGGACAAGATTAACCAAAGCAGTTAAACACTCATTGAAAGTCTGGGTTCCGAGAATTGATGATGCCCAGGATTTCGATTCTTTTCCAGCCAAGATGAAAAAGAATTTTCGACTATGGAAACCTTTTTATGATATTGAGATATCAGAGGAAAATAACGATGTTTTCAAGCTGCATGTGTCAAACTGTCCTTTTTGCGAAGCGCTTAATCGTTTGGGAATGTCAAAATTAAGTCCATATGTTTGTGAAGCAGACTGGGCCATTGCTAGGGAAAACGCTGACAAATGGAAATTTGAAAGAAATCATCAGATTGGCACTGGCGACAGCTTTTGTGACCATACGTATAAACGGATTAAATAATACATCGCACATCCATTGCATCAAAGGGACGGCAAGAACTCAGTAATTTTTTTAAGCATTGTGCTACGCTCTATGGACTTAGGGGGATTGTGGAACCCGTAAAGGAAACATGTGCAGATACTACAGGCTGATAAACATATCAAACCTCCCTGCCGGGAATAACAAAGAGAGAAAAGGAGGACCCGAAACACCGATTCGGTAATCTGTATAGTCTGTTGAATGAAAGGAACCTTCTGGAATGTTTTCCGGAGATGAACCGGAAGGCATCGCCCGGAGTTGACGGAATCGATTGGATTGCCTTCGAAGCTGATCTTGCAGAGAATGTACGCCAGCTGGTGACGGCTCTGAAAGAGAAACGATACAAGGCAAGGCTGATTCGTAGCCAGAATGTTCCGAAACCAGGCGGGAAACAACGCACGTAGGGATCTGTGAGAGATCAGTCAGGTAACTGGCTGTTCTATCCTAATTGTGTAGGATACTAATATGCTAGGACAAATCTTACTGTATATAGGTGGCTTATTGACAATCATTTGGGGTATAGCACATCTATTTCCTACAAAATCAGTCGTTCAAGGGTTTGGCAATATTACTCAAGACAACAAAAATATCATTACAATGGAATGGCTGGTTGAGGGTGTTGCATTGATATTCATTGGCAGTCTTGTCGTAGTCATTACCGTCATAGATCCGAAAACAGTTATTTCAACAGTAACCTATTTTTCAACAGCAATTTTCTTATTTACTATGGCAATTATTTCAATTTTTACAGGGTTTAAGGTAAATTTCTTACCCTATAAATTATGTCCCGTTATTTTCACATTCTCGGCTTTATTAATTATAATTGGATGGTCTGCAATTAAGTAAAAGCACATAACGACTAAGAAACAAATAGAAACAAATAGGGAAACAAATAGGGAACAAATAGGGGAACAAATAGGGACGAACAAATAGGAACAAATAGGGACGGAACAAATAGTAGGATAAATAGGGACAGCGACTATTATCTCTTCTTGTTGTTGCTAACAAGTCGCTGTCCCTGTTGTCCCTGTTATCCCGATACAAATCTGTTTACCCCGGCAACTCAGCTTACTACTCTGCAGGCATCTTTGGTTTAACCCTAGGAGCCTGTCGGAGAAAACTCTTTTCCCCCATCTCGGCGTTATTTTCAGAAAATCAATGCTCGCAGGTAAGCGCAGACTCCGATATCAGCCATATGGCTGTGCTTGATTTCCTGAAAATGCCTTGATCTGAGAAAAAATAGCAATTCTCCGACACACTCCTAGGGGATTAATCGTATTTTTAACCTGTCTGATGGAGCATTGTGATCGTCAGGACTCTCCTTGACAATCGCTGCCTTCTGTTCGGGATTTACCGGTATGTTTATAATATTTGATACCGCCGGTGTTCCCGGTTTGCCTGGCCAATTGATGGCAACAGAGGCAACATTGGACGGTCCACTTTCGGTATCGTTTAGTCCCGTTGCAGTCACGACAAAATATACCTCTTGGTTGAGTGCCGGATCAATTCCCGGGACATAGATATACATGGTTACCTCCCAGTAGGTGTCCTCATATCCCGGATAAGGAAGTACCTTGCATCCCCATTCTCTTTCAAGGATGGGGGTGAGAACGTTGGCTTCGGAGAAAGCTTCCCACGTTAATTTCCTGTCGTAGTTTGCCATTATGAATTCGCCATCCGGAGGATTGTCTTTGTCATAGGCGAGTTGATATACATTCCAGCCCTTGAGTTGGTCTCCTTTTGCCTGACTCATCGCAAGCTCCAGATTGGCGGCATGAACTATTGTAATGTTTATCAGCAGAGCCAGTACCGTCATGCATAACGTCATCTTTTTCATAGCGTTTTCCTTTTAACCATTTCGACTCTATTTCAGGCAGTCTGTAAAAACCTTTTCATCCAGTGAGTTAACCAATCGGTCCCTGTTAAGATCGGCCTTTCTGAGATAATTTTGCTCGCCAGGTACACTGCCCTTGGCTGAAAGAAAAAGATCAAGATCTGCCTGGGAAACCCCACCGTCACCATCCAGGTCTGCATTTGTACAGGAGAACCCGCAATCCACTGATAGAGGCTGCTCAATCAGCTTGCCGACAGTCTTCCTGTCGTAAACACTGACAAGCATGTTCTTATATTCGAAGTCTTCTCCTTTGTAGACACTGAGGCGAAAGATATAGGTGCCGATTACATCTGGAGTGAAAGTTGCCACTACGCTGCTGGATGACTGGATTTGGGCATTGCTGCCAAGGGAGGCATGGTTGACAAAATCCCACCTGTAAACCCCACCATCATCTGGTCCGGGGAGAGAGCCGCTACCGTTAAGCTTCAGGGTTTCACCCAAGGGGACCCTGATCGGTTGTCCCATATTCACCACCAGCGCTGTAGAAAGATCATCAACCACATGCACGCTTATATATCGCACCAAACTGTAATGGGTGGCAGAGCCGTCATTATTCTCTTTAGAGACTTGCAGGCGGAAAATGTAGCTTCCAGCCACGGTAGGAGTAAAGGTAGGGGTGGCAGTATTGCTATTTTCCAGGCTAATCGGTTCTTTTGAGAAATGCACCTCCCAGTTGTAAACAAGCTCGCTGGATGAGCCGGTCATTCCATCATAGGATCCACTGCCGTCAAGCTGAACTAGGGTATTTGTCAGAGCTACCTGATTTTCGCCGGCATCGGCGATAGGGATTGGGCCTGGAGTTGTTTCTCCTTGATTTCCTGCAAGGCTGAAAGAAGACGAAAAATCGGAAGGTTCTCCCATCAATCCCATGGGATCTCCTGCTTGAATGCGAAACTCATATCGCCGTTTCGGCTCTGGAAAAAAGGAAAACCGGTAGCCGTAGTTTTCGCCATCATACCGCTGGCCTCTAAAGGCAGTCAGGTAGGTATTGGGACCGCCATTTATTTTGACGGTGACGTCATAATAGGAGAAAGGGCCTCCCATTGACGAACTACCGGTAACCGGCAGCCCGTAAATACAGTATTGTCCGTCGCCACTCAAAAGGAGAGGCATTATGGGCGCTATCACTTTATTATTACCGAAAGTCTCAGTCACCGGCAATAGGAAGCCGGCGACCAGGAGTATGATAAAAAATCGTTTCCTTGTATTTATCACATCAAATCTCCTTTTATCTGTGGGGAATTTGCCATCCGGGGATCTACCTTCTCTCTTCCTCTGGCAAGAAAACCTGCTTTTAACTATCCAGCATTTCTCATGAATAATCTACCCTAGCATACTACCGAAAATGTCTTTGTCAATGTCGCTTGAACAGCTGATAAATTCACCTACCATCAGGAAGATAGCTAAGATCTTCGTACAAGTTGAGATTTGGTTTCCGGGCCAATATGTCTTAAACTCAAACAGAATTATTGGAATGTTAAATAAACACATTCGCTTACATGAATTACGCTGTTGTTCCTCCTGTGTTTATTCATGTTGCTGCCGAGGAAACTTTACAATAGTTAAAGAGAGAGTTAATTTGGGAAGAAAGTGAGCATCCATTCTCTACCATCGGCAGAAAGGTTATTGAACGTCGCTATGAAAAAACCAGCCACAGTGTCCAGCCCTTTTAAAACAAGATTGTATAAGGCTGGATGTGCGGTTTTGATCAGAAGACCATCTTCAAAACGAAAGGTTAGTCGTGGAATAGTTAAGAGATATCTACGACTTATCAGATAAATTCTTATAACAGGAAAGTGGTACTCCCAGGTTAAGGTGGTTCAATAGTTAATTATGCCCGATATGGTCGTATCTCTGCATGGTTGATAAATTCAGGGGAGAGAATGACGATTTCTTCATGTCCTCTCTGCAAATAAACGAGCACATTCTCTTCCGAAATATCAACTTCATACAACTCTCCCCCGCCCAAAGAAGGGTCTTCCCATCTCTTGGCAAATTTTTCCACTATTTTCCGGTCTGGTGTCCATGCCAGGCTTTTCATGACTCCTGAAACAGATCCCCGGTAGACTGTTCTTACTTTGACAGGAAAGGGTTTGCCGTATCTTCTGAGTTTTGCAGTATCGCATTCTGTAAATAATTTCGCCCATAGGGTTCGGTCCCCGCCTGAAGAAAATGGACCATTCTTTTTGCTGTAGAGAAAAATAACAGTTTCTTCAAGCTGGTTATATTTTCGAAACTCTTCAATATTGTTCAGCAGGAATTGAATATGGTCATTTTTATCAAGCAGTCGTAGGGCTTTAAAAGGATCAGTTTCGTTGGCTAAGGCCGTTTGCAGGAGCATGAGGCTTTTTTTGAGCTCCTTTTCGTGTCTCTCCTGCATTTGTGGGATATCAAATGTCCCCAGAAAATATTCTGGCGGATGGAGAAAGATGATATTGTTTATATTCCATTTCATATTTTTACCTTGGAGCCCTCCAGCTTTTGCTGTAATCGGGTAAATCCCTCTTCATCTGTTTTGATTTGAAAACTCAGTGAAGTTGGTTCTGGTCAATTTTGCTATTTAAAAAAAAGGAAGTTGCCTCAAGATTAGCCGTTCATTTATAATAGGATAAAAGATCACCATTTCCAGAACTTCTAATTTTGCCTAATATACGATGGAGTGATATTGTCTCTGTTGTGGTGAGATATCATTTACTAAAAGCAAACGAGTTGGCTTTTTTCTTGAGCTGACATTACTATATTTCATCTGTCATCAATTGCATCAACTTTGATATGGACCACTCAGCAGAGTGGATATTTCTCTTATTCTCATCGCCGTATCTATTTGTCTGTAATCAGTTTTAAATGCATTATGTAATACTGTTTCGACAACCCCATTTAATATGAAGTCTGTTCCAACGTCCACTGGAACCATGTGAAATTTTCAAATCAGTTGCATTAAAATTGTATCTCATTGAGTTTTGAACGTGCCTTAAAATCTTCAATACTTGCCAATTTCTCCAAAACACAGGAGCTTAGCTGGACACGAATTCGGTACATGGCTAATCTCTGGGAAGGAGGATACGACTTTGACTCTCGAAAAATTAATAACAAAAGCTGGCCAAATCCTTGAAAACACTCCTGAGGGAGAGTTGCTTCTACATGAGAAGAATACATTCATGTTGCTGAAGCATAGAGAAACTTCCCAGTTGAACGCAGTATTATACGAGCCTGCCCTTTGCCTAATCCTACAGGGTGCTAAAGAAGTAATGACGGGAGAGAGGGTGTTGAAATTTGGAAAAGGAGAGTCTCTGATTGTCAGTCATGAAATTCCCGTGGTTTCCAGAATAACTGAAGCGAGCAGCAAGAAACCATACATTGCCTTAATTTTGGGCCTGGATATTACCATCGTCAGAAGTCTTTACGAAGAATTTGGAGAATCAGCTTTATCAATGGAGAGTGCCAAAGCCATTGAAGTTGAAAAAGCTAACAATCAACTTCTTGATTCTTTATATCGATTGCTGGAATCAACTCAAAACGAAATTGACTCATTGGTACTTTTCTCCCAGATTTTAAGAGAAGTTCATTTTAGAGTACTACAAGCTCCATATGGTGGAATGCTCAGAGAATTATTAAGGGTGGATAGTCACGCCAGTAATATATCAAAAGCAATTACAATAATACGGCAGAAGTTCAATGAGCCCCTGTCTGTGTCTGATATTGCCAAATCCGTTGGTATGAGTACGTCATCTTTTCACCAACATTTTAAAACGATTACTGAATCCACTCCCCTTCAATATCAAAAAGACTTGAGACTTCTGGAAGCGAGGAGGCTCATAAAAATAGAGGGTGAGAGTGTTAGTGCAGCAGCTTTAACGGTTGGCTACGAGAGCCCTAATCAATTTAGCAGAGAATATACAAGGAAGTTTACCGTTAATCCCAGGGCAGATGTTAACAGTGTATAATTGCTTGGAAAATCAACAGATTCAAAACTCAAACAACAGCAACTCAACCAAAAAACAAAACCATAAAGGATGTAAGCCATGAATTATAAACAACTGGGAACTACAGGAACATTGGTTTCAGAACTCTGTTTAGGAACGATGACCTTCGGTGGAAGAGGTTTTTGGACAGCTATCGGTTCAATGGTTCAGGAAGAAGTGACAGAGTTGGTAAAACAGGGTGTTGATAGCGGTATTAATTTTATCGATACTGCAAACATTTATTCCGAAGGACTTTCGGAACTGTTGTTGGGAAAAGCGATTAAAGATCTGGGCCTGGACAGGCAGCAACTGGTGATAGCTACCAAGGTTCGAGGCAGGATGGGACCTGGAGCAAACCAGACAGGGCTTTCCCAGCTTCATATTATCGATTCTGTTAATGACAGTTTGGAAAGGCTGCAACTTGACCATATCGATCTCCTGTATATTCACGGTGTTGACCCAATTACTCCCTTGGCTGAAACCATGAGAGCGCTGGAGGATGTTGTCAGAGCAGGAAAAGTCAGATATTTGGGAATCAGCAATCATCCGGCATGGCAAGTGATGAAAGCCAATGCTATTGCCGACAAGATGGGCTGGACAAAATTCGTTGCCTTGCAAAACTTTTATAGCATTGCCTGTCGGGATATCGAGCGTGAGCTTATTCCCCTGGCAGAAAGTGAGGGCTTGGCGTTGATGCCGTGGAGTCCATTGGCCGGTGGTTTTGTCTCAGGAAAATACTCTCGCTCAACCCCAAAAGCAGGTAACAGTCGAAGAGATGAGTTCGACTTTCCTCCTATAAACAAAGAAAAAGCCTATGATATAATAGATGTTATGGCTGAGATTGGAACGAAACACGGCGTCTCGGTAGCTCAGATAGCCCTGGCCTGGTTGATGAAAAAAAGCAGCGTCACCAGCATCATCGTAGGTGCCAAGAAGACTCAGCAATTAAATGACAATATCGCGTCCTGCAGAGTCAATTTGTCCGATGAGGACATGGAAAAACTGGATACGGTCAGTGCGCCAACATCTGAATACCCCGCTTGGATGGTGGCACGCCAATCGGAAGATAGATGGCCAGAATGACACAGAAGGATCCATAGAGCATCTCTGGCGGGATTTATCTGTTAATGCTCACGGGTCACTTTACTATTCGTTTCTCCTATAACATTGTTGGATAACAACTGGAATTATATGGTTATTAGCTCAATATGGAGGGGGTATGATTTCATTACATGTGAATGGAAAGAAGCAGCAGATTGATGTGTCTCCAGACACTCCTTTGTTATGGGTGTTAAGAGATAATCTGGGAATTACCAGTGTAAAGTATGCCTGTGGAATAAGTGAATGCGGTGTATGCACAGTACTTGTGGATGGGAAGGCTGTTCGTTCGTGTTCGATCTCTGTTGAGAATGTACAGGAAAGCAAAATTCTTACAATAGAAGGTTTGTCGGAAGATCACCCTGTCAAGCTCGCCTGGATTGAAAAACAGGTTCCCCAGTGTGGCTACTGTCAACCTGGTATTATGCTCCAGAGTGTTGATTTTCTAAAGCGTCAACCAGATCCGTCTGATGAGCAGATTAATGAAGCGATGGATGATGTTTTGTGTCGGTGCGGTTCTCATCCCAGGATCAAAAAGGCTATAAAACTGGCTGCGGCTATGACCACAAAATAGGAGGCTGGACGATGAAGACAGAAATGACACGCAGAGCCTTTTTAAAAACCAGCAGCCTGGTGGTTGCCGTGGCCGCACTTCCGGGGGAGTTCAGTGTATTACAGGTCCCATCTGCACAAGCTGAAACGGCTTCAACCTTCAAGCCTCATGCCTTTGTTGAGATTGGCACGGACAATACCGTGACCGTCTGGCTTGGTCAGACGAATCTGGGGCAAGGCACCCACACAGGTATTTCTATGATTATCGCCGAGGAGCTTGATGCTGACTGGAATACCGTACAGGCAAAAATGGCTCTTGCCGGCGAACCGTTCAAGGACCCGTTCTGGCATGCCCAGATAACCGGCGGCAGTACCAGCATTCGGCACCGCTGGGACATGATTCGTATGGCAGGAGCTGTAGCCCGTCAAATGCTTATCGAAGCTGCCGCACAACGGTGGGGCATCGAAGCCGGCAAATGTACAACAGAAGAAGGTAAGGTTATTCATCCGGATGGACGTCGTCTGAGTTATGGCAAGCTTGTTCCGGAGGCACAGAAACTGCCGATTCCTGAGAATGCTCCGCTCAAAGAGGCCAAGGACTATCGTATTATCGGAACTGCACGAGATCGTCTGGATATTCCAGATAAAGTTCTGGGGAAAACCGTTTACGGCATTGATGTTACTGTACCGAATATGTGCATTGCCGTTGTGGCCAGGCCGCCTCGCTACGGTGCGCGTCCGGACGCATATGACATTAATGCAGCTATGGCGGTAAAAGGTGTGATACGGGTCATGCCACTGCAAGATAAAATTGCTGTATGTGCTGACACTACCTATGCCGCTCTACAGGGCCGGGATCAGCTCAACATAAAATGGTCGTCCGGCTCGCATCCTGACCTGGATGATGAAAAGCTGGACATTTTGTTCGCGGAGCATTTGAAAAAAAAAGGCGCTACTGCCGAAGCAACCGGTGATGCCGAAAAGGCACTCTCCGAAGCTGCGGTGCTGCTGGAAGGATCATACACGCTACCCTATCTGGCCCATGCCGCTCTCGAGCCTGTTAACTGTACTGCCCATGTGGAAAAAGATCGCTGCCGTATCTGGATACCGACACAGGGGCAAACCACGGCCCAGCATGTTGCCGCAACAATCTCCGGACTACCTGTCGACAAGGTCGAAGTGATGACCACATCGGCCGGAGGTGGCTTTGGTCTACGCGGAGAACCGGACCCGGTAATCGATGCGGTTTCACTTTCAAAGGAGCTGAGTCGTCCAGTGAAGGTTATCTGGACCCGGGAAGATGATTTTGCCAACGATTATTTTCGTCCGGGAAGCATTTGTTCGATCAAAGGCGGTTTGGATAAACAGGGAAATCTGGTGGCCTGGTTGCAGAAAGTGGCGGCACCGTCAGTGATGGCCAGAATGATGCCTGATTACGTCAAGGAAGGGGTGGATCCGACGTCCATCCAGGGTATACCCGATATGCCCTATACCCTCCCGAACCGACGTGTGGAATATGTAATGATGGATCTTTCTATTCCCGTTGGTTTCTGGCGTTCGGTTGGCTATTCAATCACAACGTTCACCGTTGAAACCTTCATGGATGAACTGGCCCATGCAGCCGGAAAAGATCCGGTCGCATTTCGTCTTGAGTTGATGGACAAGAAGTCAAGAGCTCATAGGACGCTGTCACTTCTTGCAGAGAAAACAAACTGGGGAAGCCCGGTGGCTGCCGGAAGAGCTCGAGGTGTTGCACTCGGGTCCTGCTTCGGTTCGACTGCCGCCCATATGGCGGAAGTTTCCGTCGACAACAGGAGCGGCAAAATCACCGTACATAAGGTGGTATGTGCTATAGATTGTGGTCCTGCAGTGTATCCCGATGCGATCGTCGCCCAGATGGAAGGGGCGACGGTTATGGCCTTAAGCACAGCCTTGCATGAAAAGGTTCATTTTTCACATGGCGGAGTAAAAACCGCAAACTTTGATGAATACCAGCTTCTTACCATGGCTGATGTGCCCGAAGTGGAAGTGCATATAGCCGAGAGCATTCATGCGATCGGCGGAATTGGTGAACCGGGGGTTCCGCCGGTTGCGCCTGCAGTTGCCAATGCAATATTCAATGCCACAGGGGTCAGGTTGCGAGAGATGCCGTTTAAAAAGGAAGCTCTGATAAAAACATGAAGCCTGTAATTGGCAGAAATGTTTCAAAGGACATATTTGAGCTTGAGTTGACGTTTTATCACATCTGGTATTTAATGCAGGCCTTATCGGTTTGTGGGCATCACCCAGTTGAAGCAGGTTTAGCGTTGAGGTAACCACCAATATGGAACTAGAAAAACTTATAGCTCAAATAGAAAAGACCAAGGTAATACTTGCGGAGTCACAGCAAAATTATGAAAAGAATCCTGAGAGCTACAGTGCGAGGTTGCTGCTGATGAGTACCGAAGGATACCTGACAGATCTCCTTAAAGAATTAGATACTCTGAAGAATCAAAAATAGATAAGCGTAAGCCCCAATATTTCAAACGTCTGGAGGAAATGTTGGGGCTTGGTGATACTGGAAAACCAGCTCAAATGAAAATCTGGATAGATGCGGACGCTTGTCCTGCCGTTGTTAGGGAAATTTTATTTAAGGCCGCAGAGCGTACCGGTGTGGAGTTGACGCTGGTGGCGAATCGCCCCATGCGAATTCCCTCTTTGAGCCACATTCGTTTTGTTCAGGTGGCTGCTGGTCTGGATGTTGCTGACAATGAAATAGTCAACCGGCTTGATACCGGTGATCTTGTTATTACAGGAGATATTCCTCTGGCGGCAAAGGTAATTGAAAAAGGAGGCTTTGCTCTCAATCCTCGTGGGGAAATGTATTCTGCCGACAGTATCAGATCTCGTTTGAGCGTGAGAGATTTCATGGATACTCTCAGGGCCAGCGGAGTTGACACCGGAGGGCCGTCACCTCTCAGTAAGAGTGATCGACAGAATTTCGCCAATCAACTCGACAGATTTCTAACACGTAATAGACAAAGTTTGCTGTAATACTATGAAACTTTTTAATATTCTCGCAGCCCTTCTCACGATTTCAGCACTGTTCAGCTATTTAAATCACCGTTTCATCAAATTGCCCACGACCATAGGGGTGATGGTAATTTCACTTCTCGGATCTCTGGGTATCGTGTTTCTGGGAATGTTCGGCATCGGTTTTGAAGAGGAGGCGTTGAAACTGGTGCAGAGTATCGATTTCAACGAAACCCTGTTGCACGGCATGCTCAGCTTTCTGCTCTTCGCTGGAGCGCTGCATATTGATATAAACCGGCTGGCAGGGCAGAAGTGGATTATCATCACCTTGGCCACTGTCGGCACAGTTGCATCCACTTTTATAGTGGGCCTGACAACCTGGGTTATTCTCGAACAGCTTGGTATGTCCGTCTCGTTGATTTATTGTCTGCTTTTTGGCGCCCTGATATCACCGACAGATCCAATCGCCGTACTGGGAATTCTTAAGCAAGCGGGCGTTCCTGAAAGCCTGGAAACCAAAATCTGTGGTGAATCACTTTTTAATGACGGAATTGCGGTGGTGGTGTTTATTGTTCTTCTACAAATTGCCACCGGCAATGACTCCGTCAGTATAGACATGGTACTGAGGTTGTTTGCCAGAGAGGCTGGCGGAGGAGTGATATATGGCCTGATGATTGGGTTTGCCGCATACAAGATGCTGAAAAGCGTCGACAATTATCAGGTGGAGGTTCTGATAACCCTGGCTCTGGTAGCAGGAGGATACGCCCTTGCTGACCGGTTACATGTTTCCGGCCCTCTGGCAATCGTGGTTGCCGGATTGCTGATTGGCAATCACGGCAGGCTGTTGGCCATGTCTGATCGAACACGGGTTCATCTTGATACCTTTTGGGAACTGGTGGATGAAGTTCTCAATGTTGTACTTTTTGTACTTATCGGCCTAGAAGTGCTGGTGCTGAGCTGGAATAGCAGCTATTTAGTGGCAGGATTACTCATTATTCCATTGTTGCTGTTGATACGGTTTATCTGTGTGGCGATTCCAGTGAAAATAATGAGCATGTTTCGCAGCTTCAGCCCCAATGTCATAAAAATTCTCACCTGGGGAGGGCTTAGGGGAGGGATTTCGGTGGCCTTGGCACTGTCTCTGCCGGCAGGTTCTGAGCGGGATATACTCTTGACCATGACCTATCTGGTTGTTGTCTTCTCTATCATGGTGCAGGGATTGACGGTCGGCAAGCTGATCAAGGCCGACCAGGATGAAAATGTAACTCCGTCATGATCCCTTCGAAAGACAGTTTTGCAAGAGGCTCCATATGTTATCTTTTGCTTATTCCTGTCAAACCTCTGCTTATCCCCAGCGAACCGGATGTCGTTGGCTGCTCGGATGATCTTTTTTCAAGCTCTATCGCACCGACCTTAAATCTCGTGGTCTCACGTAAATATGATCCAGCGGCCATACAGAGCAAAGAGCCAAACGAGATAAGTGCATAATAGGGTGGTGTTAGTGGTGAAAAACCAACAAATTGCAAGCGGCCACTTCTCTGCAGTACATTGTTCGTATCTATTTCAGAGATAAGATATTTGAAAGCTTCCTTGGAAATGGGGGTTCCCTTCTCCCTGGTCGTCTCTTCAATATTTTTTGAAATAATAACCAGGAAATTATCCAGTGAAGTGAACTGCTGTTTTGCTAAATCGTTCAGAATCTTTTCAATGTCAGCTCCAAATTGGATATTCCTGCTTTTTCCCTCACTCATGATTTTATGCAGTCTGTCATTATTGATTGCGTAGGAAGAACCGAAAATTGGCTGTCCGAAAATAAAGCAGAACTGGGCTACCAGGAAAATCATACAGGCAAAAGCAAAAATCGCTTTTGCTCCAAATACCGTAGCGCTTTCCTGGCTGGGTTTCAGTTGTTCGATGATTCTTTTTCTGGCGACATCGGCACGATAATAATTCTGTGAATGTTTGTAGTTATTTTTTATTTTGGTGAAGTCGTTTTTTGCCTCAAGCAACAGACGTAGATTTTTATTTCGCCCCTGCTGTGACTCATATAGCATCACCTTGGCATATGCATTTGAATAGAGCAGAGAGGCCATCTCCTTTTTGTTGAGTCCTCTTTCAAAATGAGCCCGATGCGTTTCCTCAACTGTAAAGGCCTTGGTATAATAATCCAGCGCCTGGGTAAAATTTTCTTCGGCAAAACCGAGTTCGTTATTTTCCTTATCACGTTCACCTTTCTGGGTATATATCTCTCCAAGACCAAGTAATGCCTTAATATGATTTTGATTTATATCCAGTATTTCTTTATATATGGATTCGGCCCTTACTTTCAGGTTTGCCTTGAGACACGAGTCAGCCTGCATGCAGAGTATATTTAAATCGTCAGGGCTGACGGCAAGTTCCTGCTCAAAATATGAAATTGCTTTTTTATATTGTCCTTTCTGGAGATATATAAGCGCCAGAGTTTCGGCAATATTGGAGGTGTTTGGGTTTTTTTGCAAAGCATGGTTCAAGTAGTGTATTGCCTGGTCAAAACGAGTCTCTCCCATTAGAAAATAAACTTCACCAAGATCGAGATAGAGATAGTTGTCCTGCCGTTGTTTGATTTGTTTTTTGAGTATGGTTTCTGATTTGTTTAAATACTCTTGGGCTTTCCAGTGTCCTTCAGATTTAATTTCGACAAGTGGCTTTTCTCCACGAAAGTCAATCTCCTGGTTTTTTAAATCGAGATAAAGCTTGGCCAGCCCCAGTAATATTGAAGTGTTTTGAGGATCTATTGCCAGGCCGTCAAGGTAGATTTCTTTTGCCGTATTGAAGTCTGTTTTAAAACTGTAATGATATATTTGTGCATAGTAGAAGAAATGTGAGCTGTCTCTATTGTTCCTTGCCTTATCTACTCCTTTTTTATACGCTTTTACCGCATTAGCCCACCATTTGTCAGCTTCTTTCAGGGCGCCTGTCCTTTCATTGATACTGGCAATGTTATGAGCTGCATAGGCATAAGAAGGATCTTTTTCATAGGCCTTTTGGTATTCTGCGATACTATCCTCATAGCGGCAGAGTTTTTCCAGTACCAGGCCTTTGTTGAAGTAGGCATAGAGATACCCGGAATCTTTTTGAAGAGCTTTTTCATATTGCTCGATGGCTTCATCATATTGGCTCAGACGCTCGAGAGCCAAACCCATGTTATTATAGGCGTCAATGTAATCAGGGTTGATTTGCAGTGCCTTTTCATATTTTTCTATTGCGTCTTTATGCCGGCCAAGCCTGTCGAGTGAATAGCCCCAACTGCCATAAGCAAAAACATTGTCTGGATCAATATTCAGGGTATTTTTATATTGCTCAATGGCATCCGTATAGCGGCCAAGGCTATCGAGAGCCAGACCCAGGTTGTTATAGGCCATGGTGTATTTTGGGTCTTTATTGAGCGCTTTTTGATATTTTTCTATTGCTTCTTCATATCGGCCAATTTTGTGTAACGTAGAGCCCCAACTGTTGTAGATAGAGGCATTTTCGATTTTTCTGGTTATTGTTTCCAGGAAAACTTCTATTGCTTCATCATGTCGGCCAAGATTATCAAAGGCAAGGGCTAAATTATGATAGGCGTCAATATAGTTGGGGGCCTTTTCTATGGTTTTCTTATATTGCGAAGCAGCCTCTTCATATCTGCCAAGATTATCAAAAGTAAGACCCATATTATAATGAGCGTCAATAAAATCAGGGTCCTTTTTTAAGGTGAGGGTGTATCGATCAAGCGCCTCTTCATATTGACCTAGGTTGTACAGGGAAGTTCCCCAACTGTTGAAAACAGAAGCACTTTCAAGCTTTCTTGCCAACGCTTTCTCATATATCTCAATTGCGTTTTTGTGTTTACCCTGTGCATCAAGAGCCATGCCCCAGCTGTGGTAGGCGGGAAGATATTCAGGATTGATTTGAATAACCCTCTGAAATTGTTCAATAGCTTCATCATTTTTGTGAAGATCTTCAAGAGCTAAACCCAGGTTATAATGTGCGTCAACATAATAGGGATCGACGGCCAATGCTTTGTTGTACTGCTCGACGGCTTCTTCGTGTCTGCCAAGCTCAACAAGTGAAATACCCATGCCGCTATAGGCATCGACATAGTCAGGATCAACCTCAACAACTTTTTCATAATGCTCAATGGCCTCATCGTATCTGCCAAGTTTCAGCAGAATTGTGCCCAGGTTGTAATAGGGATCAATATAATCAGGATCAACATCCAGCGCTCTGTTGTATTGCTCAATGGCTTCGTCATATCTGCCAAGGTTGCCAAGAGAGATGCCCAGACCGCTATAGGCGAGAACAAGCTGAGGATCTTTTGCAAGGACCTTTTGATAATGCTCGATAGCTTCTTCATCTTTGCCGAGCCTCTGAAATAAAATTCCGCAGGTGAGGTTGGCATGAATATTCCCTGGATCTGCATTCAGTGTTTTCTGATATTGTAAAAGAGCATCTTCATACCTGCCATGATCTGTAAGAAAGTCGCCAAAGTTGTTGTATGATTCTTTGGTATTGAGATTTGTTTCAATTGCCCGCCCATATATCTCGAGCTCATCTTCCGGTATTCCAAGGTTGGCAATTGTTGTAAGCCAGGTAGCGTAAGGGGTTAAGTCGGCTGGATCCTTTTTGATGTCTTCTTTACACCGGGCTATTTGAGCTTGATACATCTCTTTTTGTGTATCCATGCCAATACCTCGCTATGTATTATTGACAAATCATCAGGCTGGTCTCTTATCTTTGCTATGAAGAGTATTGAATGAAATATAAATGTTCCACCTGTAAAATCAATAACAAACAAGAGTAGCTCTATATGCTGGCAGGGGAAAAGCTTAAATATAACAATAAAGAGAAGACAGTCTGTTGCTAGGTTAGCAGGGTATTCGTCTCAGCAGAACCAAGAGTACTGCTACAGAGGTGTCCATAAAAAATTTGGAATAGACAGCAAAACAAGATAGGATTAGTTCAGCTTCGCTAAAACGGGGCAGCTGTTAAGTGATTGCCAGGCAGGGGACCTGTAGAATACTATATTACCTCTATTGTTTGAATGACTTCTGATAAACGCAGCCCCGTAGAAGGGCAACCACTGCGGTTGAGTGGCAGTTTGAAAAGTGAAGATAGCAGGAGAAGTGCACTTATCCTTTCTGTAGGGTCACTGGCTGTTGTGGTTTTACTTGCAGTGGCGATATCATCATTGATTAAAAGTGAAATAATGGTTGCTGTGATCGATTGTGCTGCCGCCGTTTTTCTCACAATCTTACTGCTTCTTTTTCGGTTCAGTCACTACGAAAAAACTTGCTGTTACGTTGGCGTCGCGATGATGTATTGTCTCTATGCCTATCTCTTTTTTAGCGGTGCCGCCGAAGGAATGACCTATATGTGGCATTATACGTTTCCCTTCTTTTCCACTTTTTTGCTTGGTGCGAGTCACGGAGCGATTGCCACGCTTATCTTATTTATTCCTGCTTTTATCTATGTGGCAGTTGATGCCATGACACCTGGTCTGGGCTACTATAGCAGCGCCTTCGCCATCCGCTTTATCCCTTCTGTTTCCGTTGCTCTTATTTTTTCTTATCTTTTTGAACGGGAGAGGGAGCGATTTAAGCAGCAGACGCTCGATGCCTACCAGGAACAGGAGAGAATTATTGAAGAGCGGACGAGGCAGCTCAAAAAGGAGGTTGAAGACCGTGAACGAATTGCCTCGCAGCTCAGACAGTCACAGAAAATGGAAGCACTGGGAGTCATGGCTGGCGGTGTTGCCCATGACCTTAATAATATACTGGCTGGCATCGTCAGTTATCCAGAGTTGATCAGCGTGAGTCTTCCTGATGACAGTCCATTGCTGAAACCTCTCGAAACTATTGAAAAGGCGGGGAAAAGGGCTGCAGCCGTAGTCGATGATATGCTCACACTTGCTCGAGGTGTAGCTTCAGTCAAAGAGACGGTGAATCTCAATGCGCTTATAGCCGATTTCCTGCAATCTCCGGAGTGGCAGAAAATTAGAGAAAGCTATCCTGGGGTGAATGTTCTTCCAAGGTTTGATTCACAGGCAGTGTTTATCTCCTGCTCACAGGTGCATATTCGAAAATGCCTTATGAACCTTTTATATAATGGCGTTGAAGCATCCGCGCCTGTAGGTCGGGTTGTTATTTCCACAGGTATCGAAAAGAAGGAAACATCTTCGTCGGCGAAAGATTCAAGGGATACCCGGTATGTCTATTTAGCTGTTCAGGATAGTGGGCCGGGAATTGGCAGCGAGCACCTGGATCATATCTTCGAACCTTTTTATACCACCAAAAAAATGGGGCATAGTGGATCTGGCCTGGGACTTTCAGTGGTTTGGAGTACGGTGAAAGAACATGGAGGTGAGATAAAAACGGAGGATACTCCGGAAGGTGCCTGTTTTAAAACACTTTTTCCAGCGTTAGCTGGAGATGCAGCTAAACTGGAAATCGTAGCGCCCCTGTCTTTTGAGTCACTGAAAGGGTCGGGTGCTTTGCTTATCGTCGACGATGAGCCGGAATTACGTGAAATAGGCTCTAAAATAGCAGAGGTGCTTGGATATTCCGTAACCCTGGCGAAAAGTGGGGAGGAGGCTGTCAAGCTCTTTCAAGAACATGATTTTGATGCCGTTGTCCTTGATATGCTCCTGGGGGATGGAATGAGTGGCAGAGAAACGTATGAACAGATGCTTGCTGTAAAGCCGGGGCAAAAAGCAGTTATTGCCAGTGGGTATTCAACGAGTATAGATGTTGAGAAGACCTTGGAGCTTGGCGCCCACTCAATCATAAAGAAGCCCTACAGCCTTGAGGATATCGGGCTGGCGATTAAAAAATGTCTGTGTCAACCTGATAAATAGAATAATACCAGGATACAAAGTACATCATCAGCTCTCATTGTCTTAGAGCGAAGTGTAGTTAAGTCTTTGTTTTTGATGTACTACCACTGGAATGTATTATTTCACTTTTTGAGGCTGGCTGAAACATCTATCCTGAAATCAATAAAAGTAACAGGAGGGAAGCATGAGCTATGAAAATATTCTTTTGCAGACGGATGAGCAGCATGTTGGCTCAATCACCCTGAATCGACCGGATCAGCTTAATACTTTCACTTCCCAGCTGGCATCGGAACTACACCGGGCACTTCAAGAGCTGGATGCTGACCCTCAGGTCAGAGTGATTGTTGTCAAAGGGGCAGGCAAGGCCTTCTGTGCGGGCATCGATATAAATGAGCTTGAGAACAAGACAGCCCTGCAATATCGGGCCTGGATAGAACATATGGAACAGCCGCTGATCGCAATATCCAGGCTCAGTAAACCTGTTATCGCCATGGTCCAGGGCGTTGCCGCAGCCAATGGTATGGGGCTGGCGGTCGCCGCCGATCTTACCATCGCCGCGGAAAATGCCAAAATGGGTCTGACAGCAATCAATGTTGGGTTGAACTGTGTTGGTCCCGTTATACCTGTGGCTCGGGTGGTGGGCAGGAAGAAAGCGCTGGAGCTCCTGCTCTATGGTGACCTTATCAAGGCACCAGAGGCTATGGCTCTTGGCCTGATTAACAGGATTGTGCCTAAGGAAGATCTTGAAGAGGAAACACAGGCATGGGCCGTCAATTTGGCAAGAAAGAGCCCTGTTGCTGTTCAGATAGCCAAAAAAGGGTTTTACGGTTCGGAGGATATGGGATATCTCCAGCAGTTTGATTATATGAATGATGCTTTTGCCAGATTATGCACAACCCGTGATGCCAAAGAAGGGGTAGCGGCATTTTTGGAAAAGCGCAGACCGGAATGGAAAGTATGCTGATGAGCATTAAAAAAACCCAAAGGCCTCTACAGGTGATACCTGTAGAGGCCTTTGGGTGTGCTTGAGCTAACGAAGAATCAATCCGTCACTAACATTTCCTTATATGGCCAGCCAGACATGCCTTTTTCAAGAATGTAGAGTTTCTCGTCTGGCACATTATTAGCTTTCATATAATCATAACAGCGTTTTGCCCCGCCTTTTCCTCGAGGACAAATGATAACAACCATGTCCTGAGTGTTCCGGTATTGTTGTATAGCTTTGTCAATTTTAGCACGTTCGGCATCGGTTTTCACCGGATAGGCAAAAGTTGCAAGGGAGCCGGGAAGATGATGCTGGGCAAATTCCTCTTCCACCTGAATGTCCACGATGATAGTCGATTTATCGGTAGAGATGCGCTGCTTCATGTCTTCAGGGCTGATATAGTTGTAGTCTGCAGCAAAGGCAGAATTGACCAGGATAAGAAAAAGCAGGGTAATGACTGAAAATATTTTCACGATATAAAGTTCCTTGATAGATGATGAAAGTGATCTGATGCTAATAAACGACTGTTAGAGTGATCTTCTAATCAAAAAATGCTGATTATACAAATCGGTATTTTCTATTCTTTTTGGCAAATCAATTAACAATTTTGATAGAATTCATTGAGTCCATGCTTAAATTATTGGCCTGGCTCTGATATTTCACGTGCCTGTTATGATATGATAATGGCGTGCATTGTTCTTTGGTCTTAAGCGGGAAATGTTTGGTGTAAATGTTTATGCCAAAATACAATATCTGAATCCAATCATATATTGGGAATAATTAAGGAGTGTTGAGGACGGTTATGGCAGAAAAACTGGTATGCAACTTAGCAACGGGAAAGTGAGGTCCGCAAAAGGGTTCTGGAGGTGTCCAGACAGATGGTATTTCGGCCTGTGTGACGGTAAAGGATCAGTGCAAACCCGGTGTATTTACCCGGCAGGAAAAAGAGCAGATTGCAAAAGCAGTTCGTAAGAAATATGCGGCGGTGGCTCTGTCGGCCAAGGGCAAATTCAAATACGAAACGGGAAGAAAAGGAGCGGGCGTTCTTGGTTATGATCACGAGATATTTTCAGATATGCCGGATGAGCTGCTTGAGTCATTTTGTGGAGTGGGCAATCCGTTTTCTATCCGGAAAATAAATGCAGGTGAAGATGTTTTAGATATTGGCTGCGGATGTGGTTTCGATTTGATTGTCGCCCGTAACAAAGTAGGCGCTGATGCCAGGGTCTGCGGTGTTGATCTGACAGGAGAGATGGTTTCAAAGGCCCGGAAAAACTTCGAACTTTTAGGTATTGATGATATTGAAACGCATCAAATCAGTTCCGAGGTACTTCCCTTTGCAGACAACAGCTTTGATGTGGTGATTTCAAACGGAGTGATCAACTTGTCTCCGGCCAAAGCTGAGCTTTTTGCTGAAATATATCGTGTTCTTCGTCCAGGTGGACGACTACAGATTGCTGATATGGTGATGGATGGAAAACTACCTCCTCAGGAGGCGGCCAGCTTGGAATCATGGTCACAATGAAGGGGCGGTGTGATCTCCGTGAGAGATCAAATTGAACTTCTGCAGAATGCTGGTTTTCAGGAAGTGGAATGTGTCGGCAAAACGGAAACGAAAACAGCAGACTTCACCGTGGGCGCTCATTTTCTGGCAAAACGCGATTAGCTCCACTCTTTCATGAAAAAGCAAATTGGCATTTGGATTATATCATAATATCAAATTGTTATTTAATGAAACCTGTGAGTTTTCCAGGCTAAAGGCTGGAAGAGTCCTGAGGTGTGATCTATTTGCGGGAGACTGTCTCAACTATTGAGGCCAGCGAGAGGTTCTTCATTTTGTTTTCAATTTCAACCTGAATCTCACTGAATAGATCAATAAAATAACGGTTTACCGCAGACGACTGGTCGCTGTTTTCTGAGTCAGTGGCAGTCACATGAAGATGGAAGGCCTTTTGGTCCTCAATAGCGCAATAGATTTCCTGAAGATGAATTTCCTGTGGTCGTTTGGCTAATACATAGCCTCCGGAAGCTCCCTTGCTGGTGCTGACCACTCCTATTACGGCAAGATCGGCAAGAAGTTTACGCAGTTTCGACGCATTTACCCCTGTATGACGGGAAATGGTAGCGCTGCTTTGTGGTTCCGGGCTGTTCTGGGCTAAAAAACAGAGCGCTTTTACCGAGTTGGATAATTTTGTGGATGCTGACATATATTTTCAGGTAATGATGTGTTACAGTTAATGTAACATATGAGGTTTGAACTATTAGTGCAAGTGGATTTTGTTTCTAATTTGTATTATCTCAGATGGTTCCTGATATAAGAGAGGTGTGATATGCAATTTTTAAAAGATCTTGAAATAGAGCAAAAGAATTCAGGTGTTTCAAGTGGTGTAAATTGGGGTGAAACATCAGACCGTGGAGAACTCGAAGTTTTCTCCCCTGTTGATGGCAGACTCATTGCTTCTGTATTCATGGCTTCGGAACAGGATTATCTTGAAACGGTTGGGAAGGCGAGAGAGGCATTTTCCCAATGGCGTCTGACACCTGCAGCCAAAAGAGGAGAGATTATCAGACAGATCGGCGATGAACTTCGTAGGAAAAAAAAGCCGCTTGGAACACTGGTTTCCTACGAGATGGGTAAATCTCTGCAGGAGGGACTCGGTGAAGTTCAGGAAATGATAGATATCTGTGATTTTGCTGTGGGGCAATCGAGACAGCTTTATGGTGTTACCATGGCCTCGGAACGTGAGGAACACAGACTCTATGATCAATATCATCCGCTGGGAATTATCGGTGTGATTTCGGCATTTAATTTTCCAGCTGCGGTCTGGTCCTGGAACGCAATGATTGGTGCGGTATGCGGCAACACCATACTTTGGAAGCCCTCTTCAAAGACGCCATTGACAGCCATTGCCATCCAGAAAATAGTGGCAAAGGTGCTGGTGGCAAATAATCTCCCTGAAGGTATTTTCAATGTTATTATCGGTCGAGGAAGAAATGTCGGTGACAGGATATTAGCCGATACCAACATACCTCTGGTCTCAGTGACGGGGTCTACCAAGGTTGGGCGGTATGCGGCTGAAGTTGTTGCTCGTAGACTTGGCCGTTCGATTCTTGAGCTTGGAGGCAACAATGCTGTAATTGTTACCGAAAGTGCCAATCTCAAGACGGCTATCCCGGCAATTGTTTTCTCCGCGGTTGGTACTGCAGGACAAAGATGCACCTCAACCAGGCGGGTAATCATCCATGAATCTATTTATGATCAGTTAAGGGATGCTTTACTGAAAGCCTATGCTTCTCTAAAGATTGGCTCACCTCTTGAAGAAGAAAATCATATGGGACCGCTGATAGATGAAAAAGCTGTCGAAGGTTATACAAAGGCTCTGCAAAGTATAAATGAGCAGGGGGGAACCATACTCTGCGGCGGTCATGTTCTGACCGGCAAAGGAGTTGACTCCGGCTGCTATGTGGAACCAGTCATTGCTGAGGTCGATAACAGCAGCCCCATTGTCCAGCAGGAGACTTTTGCCCCTATTTTGTATCTGATCAAATACAGAGGGGGTGTGGAAAACGCAATTACCCTGCAGAATGACGTCGTCCAGGGCTTATCCTCCTCTATCTTTACAGAGAATCTCAGGGAGGCGGAGCTTTTTCTTTCTGTCACCGGTTCGGATTGTGGTCTGGCAAATATCAACATGGGTACTTCTGGAGCTGAAATTGGCGGAGCTTTTGGAGGTGAAAAAGAAACGGGCGGAGGCCGGGAATCGGGCTCTGATGCTTGGAAAGGCTACATGCGCAGACAAACTGTCACGATAAATTTTGGAAAAGCCCTACCGCTGGCTCAAGGTATTAAATTCGATATTTGATAGATCGGGAGGTGCTGCAACTAACATGACAGGTTGTTATTTTTCAGCGCCATGTTCATGACCATCATAGAGCCTACCGTTTTTGGTCTGTAGAAACTCGTGCAGCGCCACTTCTTCCTGTTTAATAAAACCTTGGTCCGGCAAAGTCCCTTTGCTGACCATTTCAACGATGGCGCAGACCGATGCTGCAGTTGTCCATGATATGGCTCGACAGGACACGCCGTCAATGTTGATGGGATAGTAGGCTTTAACAAATTCGTCGCGAAGCAGCTGCCCTCCTCTCCATCCTTCACCTGACGCATGGACAAAAACCACGTCATTGCTGACGGCAGGTTTGGCATTGGTAAGAATCTCACCGGCCATTTTGCGATTTTCCCTCATCAGGAGTTCATGGAAAAAGAAATTCATCTGTTTAACATGGCCGGGATAGCGAATGCTTTTATAATCAAGGTTTTCAACCTTGTTGAGGAAGGTTTCGCACATGCTTCCCAGTCCACCCGAAGTGGTGAACGCTTCAAGCTGGATGCCATTTATTACAATGGTCTCAACCCATTCCATGGGGGACACCCATTTATGCTCACCGTTTTCTATTACCTCACAGTCATTGAGGTACTCATTTACAACCCCCTCAGGTGACCAGTTAAAAGCATAGCCCAACAATCCAGTGGGGTTTTGCGGTAGCGCGCCGACCCGAAGTCTGATGGAGCGAACCTTGTCAAAACCACTGGCCAAATGGGCTCCGACGATGCCGATGAATCCAGGAGCGAGACCGCACTGCGGAGCGAGGACTGCTCTGGCACTGTTGCTCATGGCTTTGATTGCTTGAGTTGTCGGCACATCTTCAGTGAGATCAAAATAGTGGATTCCCTGGGCATGGGCAATTATGGCAATGTCGAGATTACAGCTGTAGGGGAGACAGGAGATAACAGCGTCAAATCCGCTGAGTTCTTTGGCAACACTCTCCTTGTTGCTGACATCAAGATTGATGGTTCGACAGGCAGCGTCAGAGACAGTATTGAGGTCTGCTCCGGTAACGGTGAAGCCAGTTTTGCTGAGAAGTCTGGCGACGAGATGCCCCACTTTACCGAGGCCTAAAACAAGGATAGTTTGAATTTTGTCAGTCACTCAGTGCCCTCCAAGAACTATATGTTATACTTTGTGCAACATATAGCTGATACAGGATCTTTGCAAGAAAAAACAGGGCAAGTGTTGGGATGGCTTTTCTGCTGTCAGCTGTATTTCAAAACAAAGATGAGGACCTGTTAATAGTGCCTTTTGCCTCCTGAAGAATTGCGCAAAAAATAAGAAACTGGAGACAGTTGTGAGACGATAAAACTCTAGTAACAACCAAAACTCTCATCCTCCTCATATCACGAACAAATGTAACTCAGCCACTTTAGTCATGAACATATAGCTCATCGACTTCATCCCACTCATCGGCATCGCCATCTCGCAAAAGCAGTAGTTTTTCATAGTAGAACAGAATAACGTTTATGAACTGAATTCGCAGGTCTTCGCACTTTTTAGTATCATCTGGCGCCAACGCACATGCCTCCTGCTCGGGCATCTGGAGAATGCGGTCGACTTCAGCAAGAACTCCCTGGCGGTTCATTCGTAAAAATGCTGTATTGGGTGTTATGACCGATGGTGCATAGTTAAGACCTTCGAGACGCTGTGCAGTAGCCTCAATTGTCTCGGAGGAATGCGTATCGGGGAAATTACGGATTCTTGTCTTCAATTCATCAATCTGCTCTGAAAAAGATCGCTCACTTGTCATGTTAACTCCTTCAAAGTGCGGGTGGGTTAAGTGTTCAAGAAACTCTTTTGCGGAATGCAAGAGATGTGTCTATAGTATAATGCTGATCCCAAAATATTCAAAAAAACAGGTCATTTTATGGCGTTGTATGAAAACTATGAGTGCCGGGGTAAACGGGTATGGGGAAAAGGAACTATATAATAGCAGGGCGGCTCATTGACGGCAGAGGTTTGGAAGTGAAGAAAGGGCTGGCCATGGTGGAGGAAGATGGCAAGATTGTCGATATTATTAATGCCGCAACTGTGCCTTCAGACTGTCCAGAGGCAATAGTTGATCTGTCCCATTGCACCATCATGCCGCCATTATTTGACTGCAGTGTGGATCTTGCCAGTTCAGCTTCCTTGGATCTTACCAGAAATGTTGGAAAGAGCCGAAAAGCCATAACGGCGGCGATCGCCAGGCACATTCATTTTTGTCACTCCCATGGCGTTCTGGGTATGGCAGATTATGAACGTGAGAGCATTGATGATGTCTCGTTGGGGCAGAGAAGAGGTGTTGATGAGGCTGTCACCGTAAAGACCGCAGGTCCCGTGTATTCAACCAGTGAGCATTGTGCCTTAAATAGCGAGTCCAAGGATCTTGATTTTGTTAAGATCGTTCATACAGGAGATATTGAATCAATACATGTTGCCTCTGATAATGCAGGGAAAAAGGAGAACGAGAATCTTCACCGACTGGTACGTGCGGCACATGATAGAGGTAAAAAAACAGTAGTGCTGGCCAATGGCGAAAAAGGAGTGCGGGAGGCTTTGCATGCCGAATGCGATGCTCTTGAGCAGGGATATGAAATGGGAGAAGAAAACCTTGAAATTATGGCTTCAAGGAAAATTTTATGGATACCTTCCCTGATGAAGGCCAAGACCTCTGTCGAGGTAGCGCCAGCCAGTCAAAAAGCTGTGGCTCTGAAGCAATTAAAAAAACAGCAGGTTCTGCTCAGACGAGCCAGAAGGCTTGATATTCCTACTGCGGTGGGAACTGGTGCCGGAAGTCCGGGAATTCTTCATGGTGAAGCTGTTATTGAAGAAATACAACAGTTTATTAAGTCAGGATATTCACTTGTTGAAGCGTTGCGAGCGGCATCTTTGGTGGGCGCGGATTTTTTTAAGATTCCCGGGATAGGGGTATTGCAGGCTGGTGGCTGGGCCAATTTTATCGTCAGTAGAGGAATGGTGCAGCAGCTACCTCGCAAACTCTTTTATTTAGAAAACATCTATTGGAATGGTAAACCCAGTCAAGGGTATCGAAAAAATCCTGTAAAAACAGTGTCCAAAAGCTGAGGAGCGAAAAATAAAGGTGACAATACCATTGTAGGTCTGCTTACAAGATTACCATAGGCGATATCTATTGGGGGACATCCCGGTAATGACAAGGCACTGGTAATTTCTTAGATGTTGATTACCAGGTACATAAGGTAGCAAAACTGCCGGCTCCTTTTCAGCAGCAGAAAACTTTTCTGACCGGTTGAGACAGGCCCCAGAGTCAACACCCTGCGGCAGAACCATCAAAACAGTACGCGATGGCGATATTGCTTAGGTGCATGTGAGGCTACAGAAGCAAGGAGAAAGGCACATACAATTGTTGCTGTTTGTGGAAGAAAACCATGAAACGCAATTCCTAGGAGGAGAAGCTTGACAAAAGTGGCCATACCGGAGAGTTCTCTATAAATCTCTCGGTGACGTAGCCACTCTGTGAAAAGCAGGGCAGCACCGCTGATGAAGGCCAATAATAAATATACCGGCGGCACCGCAGGAATATCTTCAAGGAGATAGGCAGTAAGGAAAACAGCTGCACCGACCTGGTGTATTGCTCTGATGAGGATTGACAGCTTCAACACCCAAAGCGGACGCGGTCCAATTCTGCCTAACCGTTGTGTCTCTTGATGAAGGGGCTCTTTGTTTCCAGACATACTCTATCCCGTAGCAGTGCTGTTATAATTGAGTGGAAATGTTGTTTCTTTAGGTGAACTGTAGAGCATCAATTTTAACACTTGTCCACATTTTATTTTAAACTGAGGTGTCATAAATTGAGAGCCTGCTTGATTAGAAATGATATAAAATGCTATGACTTTAGGACAATACTGCGAATAACTTACTGAATCAATTTCAATATACGAGGAACATTATGAGTCCATATTATAAGGATCCAGATCCGCAGGAGACCAAGGATTGGCTGGAATCTCTCGAAGGAGTTATTGAACATGAGGGCGCTAACAAGGCTGATTATCTTCTCCAGGAATTAACGACAAAGGCGCGATCGAAAGGGATTGTCACCTCTCCTGGTATTCTGACGTCCTATTGCAACTCGATTCTGCCTGAAAAAGGTGACAAAATTCCAGGGGATTCTGTGGTGGCTCGCAACGTCGCTGCGTATGTCCGCTGGAATGCCATGGCGATGGTAGCCAAAGCCAACAAGGATGGCAAAGGACTGGGAGGGCACATTGCTACGTATACCTCGGTTTCAGCTATGTACGAGGTTGGTTTCAACTGGTTCTTCAGGGGACCCCAGGCAAAGTACGGCGCAGATATGGTGTACTTTCAGGGGCACAGCTCTCCCGGAGTATATGCGAGAGCCTATGTTGAAGGAAGATTTGATGATGAACATCTGAAGAATTTCCGTCAGGAGGTCGATGGACATGGACTTTCTTCGTACCCTCATCCGTATCTTATGCCGGATTTCTGGCAGTTCCCCACTGTTTCCATGGGGCTTGGACCGATGGCCGCGATTTATCAGGCCAGGTTTATGCGCTATATGGATAGCCGGGGGCTGAAAGAAGCCGGTGATAGAAAAGTGTGGGTGTTCATGGGTGATGGAGAGTCCGATGAACCTGAATCTCTAGGGGCTTTAACCGTTGCCGCTCGGGAAAATCTCGACAACCTTATCTTCGTCATTAACTGCAATCTGCAGCGACTTGATGGACCGGTGCGTGGCAATGGAAAAATAATACAGGAGCTGGAAGGTCGTTTTCGCGGTGCCGGCTGGAATGTCATCAAACTGCTCTGGGGCAGTGAATGGGATAAAATTCTCCAGCGTGATACGGAAGGATTGCTGCTTAAGAAATTTGGTTCCATGGTCGATGGCGAATTTCAGACCATCAGGGCACGGGGCCCTGAATATTTACGTGAAAAAGTTTTTGGCGATGATCCAAAGCTCCAGAAACTGGTTGAAGATATCAGCGACCAGGAATTGTGGCAGATGAGCCGGGGCGGTCATGATCCGAGAAAGGTCTATTCAGCTTTTGCTGCGGCTGTAAAAACAAAGGACAAACCGACTGTTATTCTGGTCAAGACTATTAAAGGGTATGGTATGGGACATTCCGGAGAGTCTGTTATGGTTGCCCATAATGTTAAAAAAATGGACCTGGAAGCGCTCAAATTCTTTCGCGATCGATTCCATGTTCCCTTGAAAGACGATGAACTTGAAGCCCTGCCTTTTATCAGACCCGCGAAAGATAGTGCAGAAGAGCGTTTTTTGATAGAGCGCCGTAAGAAAATGGGAGGTCCGGTTCCTTATCGGGAGACCATGCATATTCCTCTGGACCCACCGGAAGAAAAGGTGTACGCCCCCTTGTTGAAATCGTCCAAGGGTCGGGAAATTTCGACGACAATGGCTTTTGTCAGGCTGCTTGGCAATCTTGTTAAAGATAAGAATGTCGGCAAGAATATTGTTCCCATCATTCCCGATGAGGCCCGCACTTTCGGCATGGAAGGACTTTTTCGCCAGCTTGGTATTTATGCTCCCAGCGGCCAGATGTATGAACCGCAGGACTCAGAGGCAGTGGCCTGGTACCGCGAGGATCCCAAAGGCCAGATTCTTGAGGAAGGAATAACCGAGGCAGGGGCTATTTCCACCTGGATTGCAGCAGGAACGGCACATGCAAATTACAGTGTTCCCATGATACCTTTTTATACCTTCTATTCAATGTTTGGTTTTCAAAGGGTGGGAGATCAGATCTGGGCTGCTGCAGATGCCGGTACCAGAGGGTTTCTCATGGGAGCAACTGCGGGGCGCACAACTCTGAACGGTGAGGGGCTACAGCATCAGGACGGCCAGGGATTGCTTTTTGCTTCCGCCGTGCCGAATTGCTTGTCCTATGATCCAACATTTGCCTATGAAATAGCGGTAATTGTTAAAAAAGGAATTGAGCGCATGTACGAAAAATGTGAGAAGGTCTTCTACTACATTGCCTTGCTGAATGAAAATTATAGCCATCCGGACTTACCCGAAGGAGTGGAAGACGGTATCGATAAGGGAATGTACCTTTTTCGCAAGGGTAAGAAAGGCGAACTTCGAGTGCAGCTGATGGGCAGCGGCTCTATTTTTCGTGAGGTCATTGCCGCCGCCGACCTCCTGGCTGAAGACTTTGACGTGCAGGCTGATATCTGGTCAGTGCTGGGTATAAACCAGCTTCATCATCAGGGAATATTGGTTGAAGACTGGAACAGGAAGCATCCGGCAGAGCAAGGCAGGTGCTCCTATGTTGAAGAAGTCTTGCAAGGGTATGAAGGTCCTGCAATAATCAGTACGGACTATGTCCAGGCATATGGTGAGCAGTTGCGCAGATTTATCCCCAATAGACTCACCGTCCTTGGCACAGATGGTTTTGGAAGAAGCGACTCACGGGCCAAGTTACGTGACTTTTTTGGTGTTGACAGGTATCATATTGTCATTGCTGCACTAAAAGCACTGGCTGATGAAGAGAAGATTGCCCTCACTGAAGTAGAAAAGGCCCTGAAGAAGTATAAGATAGATACAGAATCTGCTCACTCACTAAAGCGTTAACCATTTAGAGGAGAAAAAGGATGGCCACACTAAAGGTCACTATTCCTGATTTCGGAGATGTCCAGGAAATTACCGTTGTTGAGGTGTATGTTGCCAAAGGAGATAAAGTTGAAATTGAAGATCCTCTCGTCGCCCTGGAGAGCGAAAAAGCGGTTATGGATATTCCCTCAACAGCTGCAGGTGTTATCAAAGAGGTCTATCTCCGGGAAGATGACAACGTCAGCAGCGGTGATGCAATTGTTCTTTTGGAGCTCGAAGATGGTGAGGGAGAAGATTCTGCTGCTGTGACAGGAGAAACCAAGGCAGGAGAGCTGCAAAAAGCCGAGGATGAAGCTGAAAGCAGCAAAGACTCCCAAAAGGAAAGAAAAGAACTGGAAAAGAACGTGGTATCGGTATCACAAGCTCAAGAAGGTGCGGAAAGAGGAGAGAGTAAGACAGCAGATGAACATGGTGGTTCCCATGCGACTCCCTCTGTACGTGGTTACGCCAGGGAGCAAGGGGTTAATCTTGATGATATCAAAGGCAGTGGTCCAAAGGGAAGAATTCTCAAAGAAGATGTGGACAACGCCTGTAAACATGGCTCAACAGCAAAGGAGAAGAAACTGGTTGCTGGAGTTTTTATGGAGCAAGCTCCTCTTGAGGATTTCAGTAAATATGGTGAGATAGAAGAAAGCGCTCTTGGTAGAATCAAGAAAATTTCCGGTCCGCATCTCCAGAAAAGCTGGATAAACATTCCCCATGTCACCCATTTTGATGAGGCGGATATCACCGAGTTGGAGAGCTTTCGAAAACAGGTGAACTCGGAAGTCGCTAAGGATGAGCCCCGCTTCAGTCCGCTTGTCTTCATTGTCAAAGCGGTGGTGGCAGCATTGAAAGAGTATCCACTCTTTAACTGTTCTCTTGACCAGGAAGCGGGTAAGCTGATTTTTAAATATTTTTATAACATTGGTATTGCTGTCGACACTCCTAAAGGTCTGGTTGTACCGGTTGTCAAAGAAGCGGATAAAAAGGGCATGAAAGAAATAGCCGCAGAGCTTGCCACCTTGAGCCAGTCGGCACGTCAGGGAAAACTCGCCCCTGGCGATATGCAGGGCGCCTCCTTCACTATTTCCAGTCTTGGTGGTATCGGTGGCACCGGTTTTACCCCCATTGTCAACGCACCCCAGGTCGCGATCCTCGGATTATCAAGAAATTATCACAAGCCAGTCTGGGATGAAGCGCAGCAAAGCTTTAAGCCGCGGCTTACCCTGCCCTTTTCATTGTCTTATGACCATCGGGTAATTGACGGTGCAGAGGCGGCCAGATTCTGCCGATCTCTGGCAATTAAAATTGAAGATTTACGACGAGCCTTACTCTAAAGCGAGGGAGCCGGATTCAAGTCAATTCCCCTCGGAGTGTGCCACAGGCCTTTGAGGGATGGATACTCCGGGTGGTCATGGAGGTTTGGAATAGTAACATCTCTTTCTTGAATTTAACAGAATCTTTGGACGAAGGTCCTCAATACATGGAGGCGTGGAAGTGAGCGAAAAGAAAAGTTTTGATCTCGTTGTCGTTGGCGGTGGCCCTGGCGGTTATACCGCAGCATTTCGTGCGGCCGACCTGGGGCTGGATGTTTGTCTGATAGAAAAACAGGAGAGGTTGGGCGGCGTATGTCTTAATGTGGGCTGTATCCCCTCAAAAACATTACTACATTGTGCCGCGATAATAGAAGAAGCTCGAGAGATCGCTGATTTCGGGGTCAGTTTTAAGGAACCGGAGATTAATCTTGAAGCAATGCGGAAGAAAAAAGAAAGCATTGTTTTGAAGCTCACAGGAGGTCTCACCAGCCTGGCCAAGGCCAGAAAAGTCACCCATGTCAAAGGAAACGGGGTTTTTCAGGACAAAGAATCCATAAGGGTGACTGACGGAGAGGAAGAATCGCTTATCGGCTTTAAACATGCAATTATTGCCACAGGCTCAAGGCCTTTTGTCCTGCCTGGTCTCCCGGAAGATCCGCGTATCTGGGATTCCACTGCAGCCCTTGAACTTTCTTCTATTCCCAAACGTTTTCTCATTATCGGCGGTGGTATCATAGGGTTGGAAATGGCCCAGGTGTATCATGGACTTGGTTCCGAAATTACCATTGTGGAAATGCTTGAGCATATCATTCCTCCGGCTGATAAGGATATGGTGCAGCCGCTCTTCCAAAAGCTGAAAAAATCATACAATATACTGACCAAGACGAAGGTTACCGAGATAAAGGCGGATAAAAAAGCGCTGAAGGTGACAATCGAAGGGAAACAGAGCGAGACCGCAGAATATGATGCCGTTCTCGTGGCGGTGGGGCGCAAACCAAACAGTGAAGATCTTGGTCTTGGGAATTTAGGTATTTCGGCCTCAAGCCGCGGTTTTATAGAAGTTGATGACCAACAGCGGACTTCGGTTGAGAATATTTTTGCCATTGGCGATGTGGTGGGCGAGCCAATGCTTGCCCACAAGGCCACCCATCAGGGAAAGGTCGCTGCAGAGGTTATTGCGGGTCACAACGCTGCTTTTTCAGCTCTGACGATCCCTTCGGTTGCTTATACCGCCCCGGAAGTTGCCTGGATGGGACTGACCGAGAAGGAAGCCAAGGCACAGAACATTGACTATGAAAAAGGCAAATTCTCCTGGGGGGCCAGCGGCAGGGCCTTGTCCTCCGGTGCTGAAACCGGATCCAGTAAAGTTCTGTTTTCCAAGCAGACGGGCAGGATAATTGGTGCAGCTATTTGCGGTCAAAATGCTGGGGAATTGATCCATGAAGCGGTATTGGCTCTGGAAATGGGTGCCGATGCTGAAGATATCAGCAAAACTGTCCATGCCCATCCAACCTTGGCTGAAACCTTTGCTTTTGCCTGCGAAATGGTTGATGGTTCTCTTACCGATGGAATGCCGCAGAAGAAAAAATAGCCATTTAAAACGGTTGTGATATTTTTCTTTCTCCCGGGGAGGAAAGTTGCTCACTACAGCGAGATTGCTGCAATTGAGTATCCAGCAAGATCAGTTTCCTGGAGAAAACTGGCTAATATGCAGAGGTTATTGCTTTGAGGGAAGAATCTTAGGCCCAGGACCTTTGCTTCCACAGATTTAGGTTCGGCAGAAGCGCTTTTAAGGGAAATTATCAGATCTTTGTCAGCAAAAAGAGCATGGTCAGTTCCAGCTGGCATTTTCAAGCAGAAGCAGAGTCCGAAGCTGTCTGAATAGGTGATTTTCGTGTCTGCAAGATGATCACCAACGTTGCCCGTAAAAGGAACAGCAGTTGTGCCGGATCGTTCTATCGCTCGCCTGGTGGCAGCATCCAGAAATGTCATGACAATATCATGAGTTTTGCAATATTTGAGAATCGTCTGGCAGAGATTGGAGTAAACAGTTTGCAGGCGCAGCAACTGCTCCTGATCGAAGGTGAAGACCTCTGTTTTGGCCACTGCCGTGAGGGAAACTTCCCATTCTGATCCATTCATGAAAATGTAGTGGCCAAAGATATTGTCCGCTCTCAAGTTGTGGATAAGATATTGGCTGTCATCCTCAGGAAAACCAATGCTTATTTCTCCTTCTTCTACAAAATACAGGGTCGAATGGACATCGCCAATGGCGGTTATCACTTCACCTTCAGCGTAGACTTTATGGGTGAGAAGGGAAGAAAAGACCAGGAACTCTTCATGGGTAAACTGACCATACAGATCCTTCCGACTATTGAGATGTTTTTTGAGCGGTTCGGAAGTATCTGGCTTCTTGCAAAAATGTTGAAACCATTCCGGAATCGTTGTTGCAGATCCTTCCTGATCAGATCTCGTTTGATTCCTCGCTGGTTGTTTTTGCTGGGGCCGCTCTGTTCTCGTCGGCTGATGGTCTTTTTCACCGCCAATGTGTTTGGGGGTGATTCCATCACGAAGATATCTTTCTATGGTTGCCTGGCATTTTTCTACAAGTTTAAAGGTCTTTTCCCTAAGGCTCTGGCGGAGTTGAGGATTGGCGCGCAGTCTCTCCAACGCAGAAACCGATTCACTTTTTGGATAATCAGCTAAATACTTACAAATGTTGATGACAATAGCATTTTGTACATCGGCTTCAAATGTAGAGATGTTGTCGAGAAAAGCGAGAAAGGCTTTGTTTACCTCCTCGTCATGTAGCGGACCAAGTTTGTCAATAATATCCGGTTTAAGAAGATCGCTGCTGATGCTGAGAGCTTCGAGCAATCTTGCACGTTTCCCATCGCTATTCATATTATGAAGATATTCAACAGCCTCCCGCTGTATCCTGGTATCCTCATGTTTCAAAAATGGTGTGATTGCCGTCACCTCTGAAGGATCAGCAATTTTGGCCATTATGTGTAACAGATTTCTGGTAAAATACCATGGCGATGAGCTTTCCAGCTCTCTTACCAGATGTGGTGTTGCCTCTGCGCCTGCTCCCGGAATAAGTTCGAGCAGGCGGTATCGCAATGACCTGTCCTGGCAACGCAACAGGGTATTAAGGAGGTGGGGAACAGAATTATCACCAAATTGAAGCAGCAGTGTTCCGGCAATCTCGGACTTGTCATCATCCTTCTTCATGAAGGTATAGGTCAAGGAGTCAAGCAGACGCTTTTCCGCGATGCTTCTTTGTGATCTGGTGACAATTTGACGAAAAAGCCGGTCTTTGGGAATTTCACCGACACGGATGCTTTGCAGGGTGGCGATAAGATCTTCGGCCTGATACCAGAGACCGATGTCCAGCATTTTCTGGATTATTTTACTGAGCTGGGCACAGACAAATTCGAAACCTGCAATAAATTCGGTCTCTTTCTTCAACCAACGCACCAGCATTTGTGCTATAGCTTCGAGCAAATCTTCGTTGTTTTCTTCCAGAACCTTTTCTGCCACCAGGGAGAGTACAATGAGCGAGCGCTCCCTGTGCTCGATTTTTTCATTAAGCGCAGCCTCTCCAAAGCGTTCAAGCAGGAGAAGCGATTGACTCATGTCACCATCGAGATAGAGTTTGAACAGGTAATCGGCGATTTTTTCCACCAGCTCAGGCGAATCAAGAATGCTGGTATCACCTTGACTGAAAAGTTGAATTTTTCCAGCAAGGTTTGTGATGTGATTTGATTTGGTCATCTTACTGTTTGCCTGTACAGACTTTTTCTCATAGGCTGAGATGAGTGACAATAATGAAATGTGTTAATATCCATAAGCTGCATTCCTGCATTGTGGGCAGCTCATAAGCAGAACGCTTTTAGAGGGGGGAAGGTCGAAATCAAAGCATGGAACACCGCTGAGAATTGGCATAGAATATGATCTTATAAACACTTTCTCAGCAAATTCGGTCTACGGTCAAAGTGAACCTTTTATCCTTTTGTTATTAAACAGCTTTGCTCATCACAAGAACATGTTAAAGTTCTGTTTGATACAATTTCTCAAATCTCCCCTAAACTCGTATCATATATTAAGTTTCTCTAGAATTCTATAGGGAAAAGCACCATTATTTGCATCGATATTCGTCAAATTCATATAAGTAGCTAATATATATATGTATATTTAATTATTTAAGGAAATGCAAAAAAACAATGCCCAGAGGATGGGGTTGCCTCTTGAGAGTGTGTATGTGTTGGTTAATGAGGGTGGAGGTTGAACAGGATAGGATTAACCCCAATATTTCATGAAAAAACAAGGTTATGCTTAAATTATATTATAATTTCAGGTTGTTGTTGAATGTATTTGTGTTCTTTGCTGGATGCAGTTTGTACCTTGAACGATGACTGGTGCACAAATTTTTTTTCACCCTGCGTGCGTACCTGCTGAGCTCATCCTCTTCTTTATCAAGGTCTTGCGGTAGATTATTGCCGGAGTCTCGCGTACCTGCATCGCCCTTGATGCCTCGACGATAAAGTCAGTAAATACTTGAAATATTGGGATTAAGGCGAAAATGCTAAAGAGAAAACGACATTTTTTCCATGATTTTATCACTGATGTCCGTCAGTAGAATGGAGTTCTGTAAAGAAGATGATTGCTTACAGAGAATTTCGACTACTTCGGCACATTCAACTGCCGCCATCAGAACTGCTGTATAAGGTAAGGTGCCAAGACGAGTCTCTACTCCCTTTTGTGCTGTTTTCCGGGGATCCCCATAAATATGACGGAGACCAACATCACCCGGGAAAATCACCATTGCCTGTCCCGTTGACCCGGCTATTGCGGCAGAAACTAATGGGATTTTGAGATACTGGCAGACTTCCTCCAGGTCAAATCTTGAAGGTATTGAATCGAGACAGTCAACGGCCAGCTCACTACCCGAGAGGATATCTAATCCATTATTGCTGTCAAGGTATGAGGTTATCGCAGTTACTTCGATAGCAGGATTGATCGATTGAACCCGTTTTTTACCAGCTTCAGCCTTGCTGCTGCCCAGAACATCGATGGTGGAGAGCAGCTGTCTGTTGAGATTGGATTCTTCGAAGATATCGGCATCAACGAGCGTCAAGCGCCCAATACCTATACGGGCGAGAATTTCTGTAACGGTACCGCCAAGGCCACCCTGACCGATGACTGCGACGTGAGAGTTGAGCAGTCTGATCTGATCTATGTTGCTCAGGCTTTGCTGGTTTCGGCAGTAACGTTCTGGAATAACATCGTTGTTCAGCGCGGCGATCTGCACTTCCCTACATGGTTTCTGTGTCTTCTCAGCAATTGCCTTTTCATCATCATGGAGCAGGCTTAAGTACGAAGTACCGTTGGGGCGAAGACGCTTGTTGGCATGTTTTTTAACAAGAGTCTGGAGAGATGATTCGTTCATAGGCAGACCTTAGAGGGTGGAAGTAAACAATCGTGAAAAATCTAGATATAAACGTAGAAATGATCAAATAGCAAACACATATTTTCGCAATACTTCTTCACCAGTGTTTTATCCGCAGACATTGCCCACAATGGTTTTTAGCCAGAAACTCTGAATCTGACGTCATCTGACCTGATGAAAAATCCGGATTGGGTTCAGATGGGTCCCTTCGACCTAACCTCGTTTTCCTCTCCTGCTTCTCTGGCAAAATCATTAGTTGTAAGAGTATTGAAAAAGCTCAGCATCCCTGGATATTGCTTCTCATAGGCATTGAAAATACGGTCGAAGGGAAGGTCCGCAAAATGACCATGATCATGTATATATTCCATGTGCTTTTGACCGAGCTCGTCGTACTCATGAAATTGAGAATCACTGACACCATCAAATTCAAGAGGTTTGATGTTGCATCGAATACAAAGGGAGAGGTTGAAAGCGGGGGTTGCTTTTACCCATTTGTCTTCAATAAAAAGTTCGGTATAGCCATGATAGATGAAAATATCACTTTTCATGATCTGGCGTAATTTTGTAGAGCTGAGGTGATTGGTTACATCGGAAAATCCCAGACGAGACGGAATGTTTTGCTGCCGTGCAGCAGCGGCGAGCAGGATAGCCTTAGCTACACAGTAACCCGAGCTTTTTTCAACAACCGTACTTGCGCGTAACGCCCTCCTGTTGCGCTGTAAATCGTATGGGTCGTATTTAATTGTATCCCTTACCGCATAATAGAGCTGTACAGCTTTGGCTTTGGGGTTTGCTTGAGGATTACAACTATTTTCAGCAAATTCTTTGACCGTGGGATGAGTAAAGTCAAGGTAGTATGTTGGCTGTAGGTATGGCGAGTCGGTGTTTATCATTGTACTAAAAGAAGCATAAATTCATTTTTTTCCGTGTTTCTGATGGTGTATCAAAGGCTGGGATAGACACGTGGTATCCATATGCATCCTTGTCTCTCCCAGCGCTTTTGGCTCTTGCGATGGCGGAGCTCTCTCTTCAATAACGGATTTTTGAAGACGAGGCTCCACCCTGGACTCTTTTGAGGTGTATATCAAGAGTCAGGACTCGAGACACTGAGGATTCCGCTGTTGAGATCCGTTTACAGTTTGTACGGATTCATAACCAAAGTTGGGCAATGGGCATTTTTCACCACCCGTTCAGCGACACTACCCAACAGCAGTTTCTCTATACCTTTCGAACCGTGGGTACCGATGATAATAATATCACTTTCCTTGTTTTTGGCAAATTTGACAATTTCATCGACAATTATGCCTTTGAGTATATTTTTTGTACATTCCGGGTATGGCGCTGCAAGTTTGTCTAAAAATTCTCCGGTAGTTCTTACCCGGTTCTCAGTATATTCTGTTATTGCTTTCAGTCCCAATCCCATATCCCCTGAGGTTGGGAAAGGCTCTATCACATGGATAATGCTCAACTTCGCGGAGAGCTTATTCGCTATGTAGTTGGCATATTCAAGGAGTTTTTCCGTGTGCTCTTCAAGGTCGACAGGTACAACAATATGATTAATTGCATTCATATTTCCCTCCTTTAATTGAATTGTTTAGAGGTTGAGAACCTACCCACCCATATGGCGGATACGGATATTTTTCATTGTCTTTACAAAAAAATAAATATTTTCTAAAAGATTGAAAAAAACATCGTTGTCCAGGTTGCGCATAAACAAAATATCGAGACAGCTATATGTATAATTATACAGGAAGAGGAATGATATAGCAAAAAGATGGTGCCTTGGCATGCTGTTATTTTTTTGCAGAATATGCTACTTATTATAAAAGATACACGGTTTAACAGTATAGGGCTGAGAATGTAGAATTTTATCAACAGCGTACTGATTTTTTCGCTAAATACTACTATTTCAATTGAGTCTATGAATATTCTTATCAGTGCCCTTGGCCTTCTCGGTTTTATGGTTGTTGCCTGGCTGTTCTCGGTAAAAAGATCGAGTATCAACTGGCGGGTAATCGTCTGGGGTGTTGTGCTTCAACTGAGCTTTGCATGCTTTATTTTTCTAGTACCTTTGGGTAGTAAAATTTTTATTGCGGTCAATGATTTTGTGGTCAGGGTTTTGGAATGTGCCGCCAGAGGGAGTGAATTTGTTTTCGGGATGCTTGCTAAGGGGCCCGGTGAAGAAGGTTCAATTGGTTTTATTTTTGCGTTTCAGGCACTTCCGACAATTATCTTTTTTTCAGCACTTATTTCTCTTCTATATTATTGTCATGTCATGCCATTTGTTATCCGGCTCTTTTCACGTGTTTTTACACGGCTGATGAAGATATCCGGGGCTGAGGCGCTGGTTGCTGCCAGTAATATTTTTGTGGGAGTTGAGTCAGCGTTCACGGTCAAACCGTATATTGGTAGAATGACCAAATCTGAACTCTGCACCATGTTGACAGCAGGGATGGCCACCGTTGGCTCCAATGTACTGGCGCTTTATGTGTTTACCCTGAAAGGCGTTTTTCCAACCATTGCCGGACATCTCGTTTCGGCAAGCATTCTTTCGGCACCGGCGGCGATTATTATGGCCAAGCTCATTTATCCTGAGACTGAAACTCCTGAAACCTTGGGATTGGATGTAAAGCCATACTATGAAAGACCCGATAACATTTTTGTAGCTGTTATTGAGGGGGCCCAGGAGGGAGTCAAGGTAATTCTCGGAATAACAGCCCTGCTTATCGCGGTCCTTGGACTTACTGCACTGGTTGATATGTTTCTGGTCATGATTTCGGAGCAGCTGTCACTGAAATTGCTGCTGAGCTATCTCTCTTATCCCTTTGCCTATATGCTGGGGGTCACTGCCGAAGATGTACCGCACGTGGCGCAACTCATTGGTGAAAAGCTTGTGCTTACTGAAGTTGTCGCCTATCTCGATCTTGCCAAAATGTTGGGTGATGGTCTCCTGGTCAGCCAGCGCTCAGCGGTGATCGTTACCTATGCTCTATGCGGGTTCACGCATGTGGCATCAATGGCGATATTTGTCGGAGGAATTGCAGCCCTGGCCCCGAAAAAAACCAAAGAACTCTCAAGGGTCGCTTTGCGTGCATTATTGGCAGCCACCTTAGCCTGTATGATGACGGGAAGTGTGGCAGGTATTTTTTATAGTGGCGAGACGTTATTGCTGCAGTAAGCTTTTTGAGTCTATTATTATCAACTATCCCTAAACGAGATCAAATGAATCAATATCCTCAACGTGTCTCCGTTCACGGTGGACATAGCGGTCAGTTCTGTCTCCATGCCAAAGATTCACTGGAGCACATAGTTCAAGCCTATATTGACAAGAATTTTTCCTGGGCAGGCATTACCGAACATATGCCTCCTTCACTTGATGAGATCCTCTACCCGGAAGAGAAGCAGGCCGGGATGACTTTGGAGTCGGTGCATCGACGCTTTGCTGAATATATTAACGAGTGCCGCCGCCTGCAAAAAAAATATGGTGATCAGATTACGCTTTATGTCGGTGTGGAGACCGAGACATACCCTGGGTACGAACGGCAGGTAGAGATTATTTTAGAGGAGTTTCAGCCAGATTACATCGTGGGTTCGCTTCATCATGTTGGCACTATTCCCATCGATTATTCCCAGAAAGAATATGATCGGGCTGTGGCAATTTCAGGGGGAATTGATCAGCTTTACTGCCAATATTTTGATTTGCAGCACATCATGCTGCAACAACTGAAACCGGCAGTTGTGGGACATTTCGATCTTATCCGTATCTTTGATAGGGATTACCAGGAGAGACTGCAAAAAAGGGAAATTTCCGAGAGGATAAGCAGGAACCTTGATTATATCAAAGAGAATGGTCTGATACTCGACTATAACCTGCGCTCTTTGCTAAAAGGGGCCAGTGAGCCCTATGTGAGTAAACCGATATTGGAAATGGCACGTGAACGGGACATTGCCGTGGTGCCTGGAGATGATTCGCATGGAGTCGATTCCATTGGAGTCAACATAGATAATGCTATGGCTCTGCTTCAGGACATGGGCTTTAAGACAGATTGGCAGCGGCCGTCGTGAACCTGAGAAGGGGACGAAGGCATGGTATAAAAAGTTCCTGAAAACTATATGGTGATTTTCTCTGATTTTAGAATTATGGCCAGGGCAATGCCCACGAGAAAACCAACGGCAAGGTTGAGAACCAGCGTTATGCCAAGTATGACGACAACCACTGACATGTCCTTTCTTGCCGAAATATCAAGCACCGTGAGAGAGAGCTGAATCCCGGCAAAGACAAGCAGTACCCCCAGTGTTGCCATGGGGATATGATGCAGTATGGTCAGTATATTTTGGCCGAAGAACATAACGAGAAAGATAAAGAGAATACCAATCATCAGATTTGAACCCGCTGTACGGGCACCGAATCTGTATCTGGATGCCAGCCCGCCCGCACCATGACACATGGGGATACCACCTAAAAAGGAGGCGACAAAGTTGGCAAAGGCCATGGACAGGCAGAGTGATCTTCCGGTAACCTTTTTGCCGGTTTCCGGAAAGTAGTTGGCTGACAAATCGGCATTGGCGATAATGGCATTTCCGATGGTCATGGGGATCTGGGGAAGAACCAGGACCATCAGGGCAAAGGTGAAGTCTGCAAGGTGCGGTATGCCGTATGGCAGGAATTCTGGCAAAGAGAATTGGAACCCCAGGCTTTCATCCCCTCCTGGCTTGTACAAGAGAATGCCAATAAGGAAACCGATTGCTACCACGGTGACCGCAGCAGGAATTTTGCTATTGTTGTAGAGGTAGAGGGTGAGGGCGGAGAGGCTGGCTCCAATGAGTATTCCCATAGGTATCATACCGATGCTTTGAATACGTAGATATGGTTCGGCAACCTGATGAACGATCTGGATGGGGGAGGCACCTGTCATGAGCTGAATCCCTTTCATGATAAGTAGTGTTCCCGTGGTGAGCTGAACTCCGCGAATAACCGCAAGGGGAATTCTGTCGCGTATGGATGAGATAAGGTTGCTGCCACCGAGAAAGAGTAGGATTATTGCTATGAGTAAACCAGAAGCCTGGATTTGCGAAGCACTGAGGCCTGCTGACAAGGCATATGCGGCAACAACTTTCATCGGCTCAACAGGTGTGGTTACTCTGAAATAGAAACCGGAAAAAATATAATAGAGGCCGAAGCAAAAAAAAACTCCTCGCGGGTCCATGCCATTCACCAGCACCATTCCCAAGGCAAGGGGAAGAATGGTGCCAAGATCTCCAAGAGAACCGGAGAACTCCATTCGATTAAAGGTGAAATATTTACTCATGGCCGATGTACCTTGTTTGTGTTATCTGTCAGGTAAAACGTTTATCGGAGCGTTTGCTGTGTACTTCTTCTTCACTGGCCGTCATCCAGCCTGAGCGGCTGTGTTCCACCCGGTCGAAACGCTCAATATAGGGCTTGATATCAAGAATCGGGGTGTTGTCCAGAATATCCACACCCCTGACCCTGAGCTCGTTTCCCTCTCTTCCCGTAAGTTCGACAATTGAAAGTCCGATGTGGTTTGGGCGGAGAGGTGATCTGGTGGAAAAAACTCCACGGGGATGATCATCCATAAAGGGTATCACTGTCAACTCCATTCTTTCGGCACGATGAAATTTATAGAGCAAATAGATATGGCTGAACCCCTCGATATCCTCAAGGCCTTCTGCAAATCTTTCCATAACAATAATGCGTCCCTCTGAATCAGTGGCTCCTTTTGGCTGAATTGGCATATCGGTAAGTGTTGTATAAGGAGTCCTGATAATCCCGATTGGTTCCATTGTACCACCTTATCTATTTTGAAGTTTTTTCCTGGCTTGAGAAGAGCCTTCTCATGGAAAGTGAGTTCAGATTTTGCCATGAGTGTATTCAGACTGTTTTAAGTTGCTTTTTATTAAGACCACTTTCCTCTGAAAGCTATATAAAGCTGTTGTTTGAATCCCCTGTCAACGTGTCTTTTTTAAGGAACAGGATGCAGGTCCGATTGTCCCGTGGTCCCGATGCTCCTATATGTCATGGCCCACGGCAATTTTATTAATCAGGTTTGCCTGGTAGGCAGCACCGAACCCGTTGTCAATGTTCACCACGGAAACACCCGAGGCACAGCTGTTCAGCATGCTCAACAAGGCGGCAATGCCACCGAAACTGGCGCCATACCCCACACTGGTGGGGACGCCGATCACCGGGCAGGAGACCAGTCCTCCCACCACACTGGCCAGAGCCCCCTCCATGCCCGCAATGACAATAGCCACATTGGCCTTGAACAATTCATCGCAGGAGTTGAGCAATCGGTGCAGACCGGCCACGCCCACATCGTAAAGCCGGTCAACCCGGTTTCCCAGGGTTGCCGCCGTAACGGCTGCTTCTTCGGCCACTGGGATATCGGAGGTTCCGGCACACACCACGGCAATGCGGCCGACCTCCGTCACCGTCCGCGGCTGAACCACGATGATGCGCGCAGTTTCATGGTACCGGCAGTCCTGTGTAGCAGTCAAAATTGCTTCATAATGCTCTCTGTCGGCCCGCGTGGCCAGGATGTTGTTGTGATGGGGAAGCATTCTTTCAACGATACCTCTGATTTGCTCTGCGGTTTTGCCGGCACAATAGATGACCTCCGGTACACCGTTGCGCAGGCAGCGGTGGTGATCCACCTTTGCATACCCCAGATCCTCGAAGGGCAGTCTTTTCAAGGTCTGCAGGGCGTCTTCAGTGCTTACCTCCCCGCTGCGAATACCGGTAATGAGTTCCTTAAGTTGCTTGTTATCCACTGCGATGGTCCCCCTTTTACGGCAGTTCGATGGATGAGAGGCGATACGTAATCACTTTCTAAGGCGGTCTAATAAAAAAACGGCTTCCTAACTGAAGCCGTTGCATCCACGATCATCGAAGCCTATCCGTTTCATATCTATCTTGCAAGATTTTCTTCGTTCTCTCTTATCCTCATCTCAGGATCTCATCTTCCCTCGGTTCCAATCCCGACCTGAAAGGGACGACTTTATCACAAAATGTAGGCTCAGGACGTAATTTCACTATTCAATCCGTCCACATTTCCCCTGTCGTCTTGTGTTTCCGCCAAAAAACATCTTTCAGCACTCTTACTTTTTGAATAATCATGTGTTAATGTAATAACTATAACATAATTATCTTCCTGCTCAGAATCATCAATGTTGTATGTCATAAGGAGGAGAAATATGACCCGTGCAAAACCTTACCAAGTCAAAGATAACCGTTTTCTTTTCAGGTGTGAAGAATGCGGTGCCAAGAGAAGTTTGTCTGTTCCTCCGAATATTCGCTCCAAAGCGGTTCGCTGTCACAAGTGTGGAGCATTTACCCGATGTGCTTTAAATAGAAGAATGAGTCGTCGTGAAGAACAATGCGGAAGAGCAATGATGATTTTACCAGGAGGAAAGGAGTTCCCCGTTGATCTCAACGATGTGTCTGATGGCGGTGTAGGCGTCAATGCAGCTCCGGGTGGAGGGCGCATGCTCAATCTAAGTTGGGAAATCAAAATTAAATGCAGCTGGAATTCCGGACTTTTCAGTAATGGCCGCTATATCATCAAAAGTATAGAGGGAGATCGTATCGGCATTCAAAATGTTTCCAGACAACCATCCTGGTAACTATTGCGTTATCGATTCGGGGATTTTTAGTCATCACCCATAAGCCTCTTCCCAAGACTTACCACGTCGTCGATTTTGTAACCAAGGGATTGATAAAAAGCCAAAACATCCTTGTTCGTTGTGCGGACCTGGATGTTTATTTTTGGGCAGCCTTTACGAAGTATCGCCTTTTCCACTGCCTCCATTAACGTCCTGCCAATTCCTTTTCTTTGCTGGCTTGGACTCACAGCCAGATAATTTATCCAGCCGCGGTGACCATCGTAACCACCCATTGCTGTGCCGATAACAGCATTGTTGTCCACACAGACGAGAAACAAATCGGCATCAACAGCCTGCTTCCGCACAATGTCTTTTTTCGGATCGTTCCAGGGGACAACCAGACCGCATTGCTGCCATAAATCTATAACCATAGCCTGATCGTTTGGCTGGTATTGTCGAATTTCCATTTCTATTTATTGTGGAGACGCGAAAGTTCCGTAATCAACTGTTGAGAGCCAAAAACAATAACTGAGCAGCCACACCAGCAGTCCTGCAAAAATCCAATTGGTGCTGCTCCAACATAGAAAAGAATATTCTGAAAAGAAGTCTGTGATCTTTTCATGAAAAATCGAATCGTCAGGGCTGCTACAATCGGGAAAAGGGGTGAGAACATTACCGCAAAACATTTGTAAGAATTTCCTAAGCATGTCTGCAATTTTCTAATATCAAATGATTACAAGAAGCCAGTGTATTTAGGGTGTAATGTAATGCCCTTCTTTTCATACCTAATCTTTATTGATCTGTCATGGCAAGTTTAAGTCCAAGCGCGGCAAATGTAGCAGCAAATAGACGCTGCATCACAACCAATATTTTTGGTGAGTTGGCAATATACCTGCGAACACCGTTTGCCGACAGGCCATAAAAGATAAAAATAACAAGAGTTATTGTCATGAACATAGCGCTTAGTACCAGCATCTGCAGGGATGGCGATGCTGCGGTTGGCGATATGAAAAGGGGCAGGAAAGCCAGGAAGAAAATCGAGAGTTTCGGGTTGAGGATATTAATAAGAAAACCTCGGGTTATGATCTGCCCGAAGCTTTTTTTGGTTTCAGGAGAATCAAAGTTGAGAGAGCCTTTTTCACGCCACATGGCCAACGCCAGATAGAGCAGGTAGGCCGCACCTGCAAATTTAAAGAGCTGGAAGGCCAGGGCACTCATATGCAGAAGCGCCGATAATCCAAGGATACTTGCAGCAAGGTGCGGGATAATACCAGCTGTGCAGCCAATAGCAGCGGCGATACTTGCCCGCCATCCAAGGAAAAGACCATTTGAAACAGTGTAAATAACCCCTGTACCCGGTATAAGAACAACTATGAGCGATGTTATTAGAAATTCGGTGCTGAACATGTGGATCTCTCCTCCTGATCATTAATGAATTTTTATTTCAGTTTATCAATCCGGTCAACTGACTGCATTGACATGACGAACTCGAACTCAGTGTTAGAATTGATGAGATTGCTTTTTTGTTACATTCATAGTTGCCTTCACATCATCCCACTGATAATGCAGAAGACCGTTAACCGCAATAGCTCATAAGAAATTCAGGCTAGGAGCCTGTCGGAGAAAGCTCTTTTCCCCCATCTCAGCGTTATTTTCCGAAAATCAATGCTCGCAGGTAAGCGCAGACTCCGATATCAGCCATATGGCTGTGCTTGATTTCCTGAAAATGCCTCGGAGTCTCGCAGG
>JBNKDO010000029.1:0-47307 GCA_050288305.1 Desulfocapsaceae bacterium
CTTGACCCGCCCATGCTCGTCGGTATGGATCTCCTCTGCCTTGGGACCGGTGACGATGGCCGTCTGGCTACTGACCATCAACGGCTTGCTGGTCTTGCGGGAAGGTCGGTAGGGGACTTTGTGGGGGAAGCAGGAGAAAAAGTTGGAGTAGCTGTCGCCGCTGGCAGTTGAGCTGTTTAACTCCTGCCTGGCCTCGTGATATACCCTGGAAAAAACATAGTTGCTGTTGAGCGAGGTTATTGGGTATTTCGTGAGGGTGAACTTGGAACCGGCAAAAAAACCGCGTACGTTACTGCGACCCTGCAGCATATCAAACTGCACATCACTGGCCTCCATGCGGATTTTAGCAAGGGACTGACCGCGTTTGTTGGTTTTTTCATAACCGCCGGGATATTCGTACCATTCACCCTGGCCTTTGGGAACTGCGGATTTTGTTACAGTAAGGTCGGTATCCGGGATGGTGAAATTGTAGTCTCTGGCCGTGTAGGAGGCGGTAGTTAGTTTCTGGCTCTGCTTTAGAGAGTTAATCACTTCCTTGTCCAGGACTGCGCCGGTGGTCTTCTGAAAGGCCACACTCTCCTTGGCTCCGGCGATATGGGGCTTATGCTTGTCTGGCGTATCGGCGAAAACCAGGGTATGCTTGCCGTTCTCATGCTCGAAGAAATAAAAAATGCCTTCGTTCTCACACAATCGGTCAATGAACTCCAGGTCGGTTTCATTATATTGCACGCAATATTCCTGGGGACTGTAACTGCCTGAGAGGTCCAGACGATGGTCGATCTTTACCTTGACTCCTTTTTTCCCCAGGGTTCCCTGGTCGAGCACCTTACGGATGATATCGGGCACGCTTCTGTCCTGGAAGATACGGCAGTCACTGCATCTGGTCAGCAGCCAAAGAGAAGGTTGTATGATGGCGCTATACTTGCTGAACCCTTCTTGTTCAGAAATCTCGACCGGTGAGAAGGAAACGATAATACCATTGAAAAAACGATGGCTGTTGTCAGCCGATTTTATGCTGACAGTGACGTTCTTGCCCGCCAGCTTATCGAAGGTGATATCGTTTTTTTCCGAGGCTAGTTCCATTTTGAAGTTGAACAATCCGGATAACCTCTCTTCACCGGAAAAAGAAAGCACTACAAAGGTATTATCGCCTAAAGGTGTGGCGATACGGATCAAACGATCATCTTGCGAGATTGCCATGAAATCCCTCCATTGGCAGTTTTGTACTCTATAATTGGTTTATTTGGTAAATCGGAATCCTCTCCAGTGGGCTGCTGTCTTATAAAACATCTACTGACTTGTTTTTAAGAGCAGAGCTGGGCCGGGAATATCGAGGATAATCATTACCAACCATTTGTTATGCCTGTCAATATGATTTTCTGCATTTGTCAGGTTTTTTACTAAAGCATCAGGAGGCCTTTAGAGAAAAACGCTAGCATTATATATGCCTTCAGTATTTTGTAAGGCGATAGGGAAAATTTTACATAAGATGAGATTGACGAGGAATCTCCATACACCTTTCGTCAAAACCGGAATCCAACATCTTTTTTCTCTGGAGACTGAACCTGAATATGTTTGGCTGCTCGCTCTTTTGTTCCCTTAGCTATTATTATTCCCATCTATCCAGGGAAATAGCAGCGAGTGATAGATAGCATCGACTGAGGGTCTTGCCCTATTTTTTCAATGCACTCCCAATGAGTTGCTCCCAGATATTGCCGGAGAGGCTGGTCTACCTTGAGAAGACAGGGAAAGGTCTGACGAAGCAAGACGTCCCACGTTCGCCCATGACGAAGCAGGTCGTCGGGGTAAATGGTCACCTCGCGCGGTGTCGAGATGGCGAATGGTTCGATGATATTTAGAGTACCGTAATGATTTGTAACTTCTTCGCCAGGTTGGATATCACGCAGGGCCAGCTCCAGATTATAGGCGGTAAGCATACTGTTCGGCTGGCAATCATGATTGGTATACCTGGCATTATCCCAGCAAAAAATAAAGTTGCCCTTCCTGTTCCGGTAACTGTAATGAAGAATGGTTTCGCGCATAGGAGGCGAATAGTCAGAGAGCTCCTGTGGTGTTAATTCCCTGTCAAGCTCATCGAATACCCAGGTAATTGTACCGTGCGGAATGAGTCTCGTTGCAAAAAGACCGTAACCTTTCTCGTTATTGATGAATCGTACTTCTGTATCGGGATGAATCATGCAATACACTCTGAAATCCGCTGCTTTCTTAAGAGCAGCGCGGTTGAGCCGTCGGAGTAATAGCCGTATTTCCTGCCATAGAGGCTGTAACCTGCGGCCAGATAAAAGAGCAGTGCCGATTTATTCTGCGCCTGAACTTCCAGCTGGAGACATTCACAACCAAGTCGATCGACACACTCTTCAGCTTTCTGCAAAAGTTGCCGGCCAATCCCTGAATTTCTGTAATCCGGCAATACACCGAGGGAATAAATTCGTAAAATCTTACTGTTGCGTCGCCTGAGGAGCACCAGATAACCGACAATGGCAGTGTTATACAGAGCTGCCTTGATTACTGTGGCAGTCTCACTCTTGAGCAGATGGCGTATCTGTTTTTTAGAGATGACATCATAGTTGAATATTGCCTTTTCGATATCAGCAAGGGAATTCGCGTCATCCATAGTAGCTTCAGATATTTTGATCATATTCCATGCCTATTTGTTCCGTTTTGTATCAAGTCGAGCGACAAACTCCCGTAAAATCATGCGATAGAGTTCCGTTCCCAGGATGTTGTCCTCAACACCATGATCTATGGAAGGGTTATCATTTATTTCAATAACCATGAGACCTTTTTCGCCGTCTTTGAGATCAACACCATAAAACCCCTTGCCAATTGAGTTCGCAGCCTTTTCAGCCATCTTGACAATACGCCGTGGGGTCAAGTGAATAGGAACTGTCTCAAACTTCCCGGATCTGGTGCTTCCATTGGCCGTATGGCGATAGATTTGCCAGTGTCCGCGAGCCATGTAGTATTTGCAGGCAAAAATACCTTCACCATTTAAGACCCCTATTCTCCAGTCAAAATCCGTTGGCATGAATTCCTGGGCTAGGAGAACTGAAGAACTCCTGAAAAGATGATCGATTTTCTCCTGATAGCCGTCTCTACTATCAATTTTGTCGATACCCACTGAAAAAGAACCGTCCGGAATTTTCAAGACCATCGTGTTCCCCAACTCTGCCGCGATCTCTTCATATGTCAGGGGATTTTTGCTAAATATAAGTTTAGCGCGCGGAGCCGGTATTGACTTTTTATCGAGAAATTCCTTGAGATATACTTTGTTGGTACAGCAAACAATGGAAGACGGGTCATCTATCACCACCATGTCGGCCTGCTCAGCGGCCAACGCAAGCTTGTAAGTGATATTGTCCACAGCAGTCGTTGCCCTTAAAAACAGTGCGTCGAACTCCATGAGACGTCCAGAGTCGCTCTCTGTGATCAGTTCGGCGTTAATCTCCATTTTTCGTGCTTCAGCGACAAACAATTTAAGCGCGCCTTTATTGCTTGGCGGCAGTGTTTCCTTGGGATCGTGAAATATTGCCAGATCATAGCGGGCGGGCTTTTTGCTTCGCGCTTTTCTCCAGACATTGGCATTAAAACCATCAAGGCTGTCGGCAAAGAGATCCTGCTGCTGATCATCCAGTTCATCAAGGGTAAGGTTCCGAATACTGGTAACCTGGAATGGATTGGTTTTACTCAGCGTAATTCTGAGAAGTGGCGACGGATATTGATCAAATACAGCCCTGGCGAATCTTTGCAGCTTTGCCTCATCACATCTGCCAAAAAAAAGATCCAATTGAAATTCGCCATTTTCAGAATATTTGTCCAGAGAGTGCTGACAGTTGCAATGACGCTGCAAAGAGTGATTGATTTTTAAAAGGGTTATGCTGTCAAGCTGATTAAGCGTCTCAATGGATGGTAAAACCTTATGCTTTCTTGCCTGGGCCAAAAGAGAGCAGTAATATCCTTCTGATTGATAACTCAAATCGGAACAGAGGTTAATGACCGTATACTGAGAAGTGCTGAACTGATCCTCCTGCAGGTACATGTCTGCAGTAATAACACTCTCGGAAGTAAAATACGGAGCCCACTGCTCCAAGGAATCGATCACGATTACGGTTGATTTCATATTATCCTTGAGAAGTATCGTTTACCCACTTGAGACTTTAAAAAAAACGCATAGATAATGTTGCCATCTCAGGTACGTTCGTCTATCAGGGTATATTGCTGTTCCATACGCCCGCAATACTGTGCCCGGGGACGAATCAACCTGTTGTCAGACCACTGTTCAAGAATATGCGAAGTCCAGCCAACTACCCTGCTGATGGCAAATATAGGCGTAAAGAGCTCCTGCGGCAGCCCAATGGCATCATAGAGAGAGGCTGAGTAAAGATCGACATTGGCAAAAACCTTGGTTCGCTCCAGTACGATCCTTTCAATTTCCCGGGTTATCTCATAATTCTTTGTTTTATTCACACTGCTGGTGACCTTTTCTGCATACTCTCTCAACAGTGAGACCCGCGGGTCTTCGCAACGGTAGACGCGATGACCAAATCCGGGGATTTTGATACCGCTATCGAGCTTGGCGGTAACTACTTCCTCAGCCCGTTCAGGTTGACCAATTTCTGAGATAAGATCCATTACTTCCATGTTGGCACCGCCATGCAACGGGCCTTTGAGAGTGCCGATTGCTGAAGTGACGGAGGAGTAAATATCAGACATGGTGGCGGCGGTCACCCGCGCTGCAAAAGTGGATGCATTCAGTTCATGATCGGCATGAAGAATCAAGGCAGCATCAAACGCTCTTTCCAAAAGCGGTTCCGGTTTTTTCCCCTGCAAAGTGTAAAGAAAGTTGAAGGCAATACTTCTTCCCGGAATGGGTTCTATTGGCTCCAGTCCGTCCCGCAGACGCTGATGAGCTGCAATAAGCAATGGAATTCTCAAGGTGAGTCGCTGACCTTTGCGAAGACAGGCATCAAGACGGGTGTTGCCACTTTCAGGATCCCAGTGTCCAAGCGAAGAAACCGCTGTACGTATCACTTCCATAGGCGTTGCCGCCTTTGGGAACATGCGCAGGATCATTGTGGTCTCCACCGGCAAAGCCATTGACCCTGTGAAACCGTCCAGGAAGGCTTTGTATTCACGTTCTCTCGGCAGACATCCATGCCAGAGCAGATACGCCACTTCTTCAAAGCTACTTTTTTTCGCCAGTTCCAGGGCATCATACCCCCTGTAAATCAGTCGACCGGCAGTACCGTCTATGAAACATATTTCCGATTCGCACGCGACGATGTCAGCCAAACCCGCCTCTGCGTGTCTGGCTTTTAGCGATGTTATTTCTGCATTCATTGTTTCTCTTCTGCTCCCTGATAAAGGTATTGAATTTATTCTTGACCAACAACTCCATCAAGTTCTATACCAGAATAATTCAATTCATTAACATACTGATTTATAAGCAACTCTCCGAACAAACTTAAAAACGGATGTTCCATACCAGAAATTGTTTTCTTTTTTCCGTGCTGCACGCTATTATTATACACTTTTTAAGAAAATCAATTCCGCTTAGGAAATATTATGCTTATTCGAATGGTACTTGCGTTAGCGAATGAATCGCTGGAAAGATCCCTGGAACAGGGGATTGCCATGACCGATATCGAAATCGAGGGAGTCAGCAAATATGCAGATGGTTGGCAAAGAGTGGTTCAGAGCTGCGCCGACATCATCGTCATCAGCGAGTCTGTCCTTCCCGAACCGGTCGAATCGGGCATTGGTGTGCTTACCTCTCTTCCTGAAGGCCCGACCACAGTCATCCTTCACAATGACGATTCGACAGATGTTCAGGCAAGCTTTATTGCTGCAGGAGCTCATTCGGCACTCTATTCAGGCATCTCCGAAAGACGACTCAGCAGCGCTCTTGAAGCAACTGTGGAAGCACGACGCCAATTCATGCAGCTTGAATGGAATGAGCGTCGGCTGAAACAAAAACCCAAAATGGCTGACTTTTCATCAGACAGCCCGGCAATGCAGCTTTTTATGAGAGAGGTCCAGCAAGTTGCGGTAAGTGACTCACTGTTGTTGATTACCGGCGAAACAGGGGTCGGCAAGGAACATCTCGCCAAGGTAATCCACACCGAAAGCGCTCGGGCTAACGGGCCGTTTGTGGCGGTTAACACTGCCGCACTCCCTGAACAATTACTGGAAAGCGAGCTCTTCGGGCACAAACAGGGAGCGTTCACCGGTGCAACACGCTCCCGTCGTGGTGCCTTTGAACAGGCCCATGGCGGCACAATATTTCTTGATGAAATCGGTGAAATGCCTCTCCACCTGCAAACCAAACTGCTGCGTGTCCTTCAGGATTATGAAATTCAGCCGCTTGGTGCCGAAAAATCCTCCTGGGTTGATGTCAGGGTGATCGCGGCGACAAATCGCAATCTGGAAGAGGCCGTGGAAAACGGTCTTTTTCGCAAGGACCTTTATTATCGCCTCAGTGTTGTTCAATTGCAGATTCCACCCCTTAGGATGAGACATGTGGACATACCTCATCTGGCCAGGAAATTTATCACAGACTTTAAATTAAAAATACGACGGGATGTTCGTCAGATATCAAAAGCGGCTATGGCAGCCCTGTGCCGTTACGACTGGCCTGGAAACGTTAGGGAGTTGATGAACGTCATTGAGCGCTCTATGCTGCTTTGCCAGGGAACAACGATAAGGGTAAAAGACCTGCCCTCGGTCTTCCATTCGGTGAACAACACTCCGGAGTTACAATCCTTTGACGCTCAGCTGCCTAAAGACTGGGATCAAAAGACCATGACCGAAGTAATGCAGATTGTTCAGGAACAAACAGAGAAAAGTTACCTGAAAATGGCGTTGGCAGAGAAGAATGGTCGAATCAAACAAACGGCTGAGAAGGCTGGAATCACCACCAGAAGCCTCTACAATAAAATGCGAAAGTACGGGTTGCGCAAAGAAGATTTTACTGAGACCGGAAAACCTAAATTACAATAGGGCTCCTGGTCCTCTCACTGGAATTTCTACTGAACTTTATGTCAATTTCCTGTTGAACTTTCAGGTTCATTTCTCAATGCCTGCCTGATTTTGACAGCCAGGTCCTCGCGAGAAAATGGCTTCTGGATAAAACTGACACCCTCGTCCAGGACTCCGCTATGTGCTATAACATCAGCTGTATAGCCAGACATAAAAAGCGTTTTGACTCCGGGACAGAGGTCACGGACTTGCTGAGACAGTTCCTTGCCGTTCATCTCTGGTAATATCACGTCAGTTAGCAGCAGACCTATATCCTCTGGATGCTTTTCAACAAGACGCAGGGCCTGTTTCGGGCTGCTCGCCAGCAGAACTTTATAGCCAAGATTCCCAAGGATCCTTTTTGCAATCTTCAGAATCGAGGTTTCATCTTCAACGACCAGGATGATTTCTCCATGACCTTTTGGAGTTTGTACCGGAATCTTTTTGAGTTTTTCGGCTGATTGCTCAGTATGGCGTGCCAGGTAAATCTTAAATGTTGTGCCTTTACCGGGTTCGCTATACACGCTGATAAACCCTTCGTTCTGTTTAACAATACCATAAACGGTTGCCAGCCCGAGTCCCGTACCCCTGCCGGTCGCTTTTGTGGTAAAAAAAGGTTCAAATATTTTGGATAAAGTGTCCCTGTCCATTCCACAACCATCGTCACTTACCGCAAGGAGCACATAGTCCCCGGGAACGAATCCGTGGTGATCATCACAGTACTCTTCATCAAAGGTCGCCCTCTCGGTTTCGATGGTGATCTTGCCAACCCCTTTAATGGCATCCCGCGCATTGACGCAAAGATTGGCCAGAATCTGATCAAGCTGAGATGGATCCATTTTCACCTGGCAGAATCCGGTTTCCGGTAACCACGCCAGATCGATGTCCTCGCCAATAAGCCGGCGCAACATCTTCAGCGTACTTTCAACGGCCTCATTCAGGTCAAAAGCAATAGGGGCAATCGTCTGTTGTCTGGCAAAAGCCAGAAGCTGGCGGGTGATTTCCATCGAGCGAACAGCAGCCTTATGAATTTCACCAAGATCTTTGCGGAGCGGATCAGAGGCGTCAAGTTTTCTCAAAACCAGCTCTGAATATCCCAGGATAACGCTGAGCATATTGTTATAATCATGGGCGACACCACCAGCAAGTCGGCCAACCGACTCCATTTTTTGAGCCTGTTGCAACTGCGATTCCAAATTCTTCTGAATTCTCTCCGATTGTGTTTTCTCGGTTATATCTCTGATAAGACCAATAAACCCTTCTATCTCCCCATCGTCGCTTATGAAAAAGAAGATATTGATTTCACCAGGAAATATATGGCCATCTCTTTTCTTAAAACGAACTGAATGCAGGTGGGTTGCATCATTTTCGATATTATTGAGTGCCATTCCAATTTTTTCAAATTCGCCCTCATTTTCACAAATAATAACCGCATCTTCTCCTTCTATTTCAGTGAGTGAGTATCCAAACAGGTCGACGAAGGCTTGGTTGCAATCCAGAATGACTCTCTCCATATCAACAACGATAATCGCATCCCTGATACTGTTATAGAGGGAGCGGTATTTTTTTTCGCTCTGCCGAAGCACCTCTTCAGCACGCTGCCGTGCCTCGGCCTCTTTCTCAAGTTGCTCCATCTTCAACTCAAGTTTTCTCACCAGACGTTCACTATAAAGTCTCAGCACCTCCTCTTCCTGGGCAGGCGCCACTGGACTGGAGACAGTATCTTTGGCAGATGTCAGCACATGTTGTACGGCTTCCATAAAGACATCCGGTTCACATGGCTTCTGGAGAAACTTGTCGGCACCGATTTTCAGGGCAAAATCCTTATCTTGAGGACCTGTATATGTGGCCGTATAGAAAATAAAGGGGATAGAGCGAAATTGTTCATGTGCCTTTACAGTTCGACAAAGCTGAAAACCGTCCATAACCGGCATGAGGATATCACTGATAATCAGATCAAAGGTGTTGGATTCCAGTAGCTCCATGGCTTCTGCTCCGTTGACAGCCATCTCGACCTCAAAACCATGTCCTTTGAGTAAAGTTTCAACCATGTACCGGTTTTCTTCTCTATCGTCTACGTTCAATACGCGCATTTTAATCCCCGCAAATTTCTCGGTCTTTTGGTAAATATTCTATTATTTCTGCAACAAAAGTATCTGGATTGATAGGTTTCTCGATATAACCCGTGGCACCAGCTGCCAAAATGTTTTCTCTATCTCCAACCATGGCATAAGAAGTCACAGCAATAATTGGGACTTTATCGAGCTTGTTGTGCTTTTTCAGTTCAGTAGCTACGGCATAACCATCCATCTCAGGCAACTGAATATCCAGGAGTATGGCCAGAGGATCACAGCTTAACGCCAGGTCAATGCCCTTGCGTCCATTCTCTGCGCCAATGACAGAAAAGCCGTTCATTTCCAGGAGGAAACGCATCATATATAGATTTTGCTCGTTATCCTCAACTATTAAGATTCTATTGTTCATACTGTTCCTTTCGTGTGCTGGGGAAGATGGACGAAAAAGGTGCTTCCTTTCCCCCATTCACTTTCCAACTCAATAGAGCCGCCCATGATATCAACAATTTTTTTGCAAATCGAAAGGCCAAGACCTGTTCCCTCACGTTTACGATCAAGACCGGTATCTATCTGACGAAAAGGTCGGAAAAGTACGGAAAGCTCTTCTTTAGGGATACCGATACCTGTGTCCGTAAAGGCGATGAGATAGTCATTTTCTTTTCGACACGAGATTTCCACATGTCCTTGTTCGGTAAATTTGACAGCATTACTGAGCAAATTGAGAATGACCTGTTCAAGACGACGTTGGTCCGTTGAAATAGTCAAAGGAATATCAGGCAGGTCCATCCTGAGTTCTATGCCTTTTTTCTCCGCCAGAGGAGAGATCACCCTGACCATTTTCTCAATGGATTCTTTTAAATCAAATGATGCGCAAGAGAGTTTCAACTGGCCCGCTTCGATTTTAGAAATATCGAGGACATCATTAATCAAAGACAAAAGATGACGGGAACTGTTTTGCACCATTGACATCTGTTTTTGCTGTTCTGGATTCAATGGCCCGGTAAGACCCTGGAGCATAATACCTGTAAATCCGATTATCGAATTCAACGGCGTCCGCAGTTCGTGTGACATCGTAGCCAGAAAGGCCGACTTTATCTGATCCGCAGCCTGTGCCGCCTCCATTGCTTCACGCAGTTTTTCGGCTGACTCACGTTCCTCGGTAATATCCTCAATAATCCCGACAGCTCCTTTTAGAGGGTCTTCTTTATCAATTGCACAGAGATTGAGCCTGGCCCAGAACAAAGAACCATCTTTACGATGCATTTGTTGTTCCTGCTTGTATGTTTCTCCTTTTGCCATGCTCGAATATACAGTTTTTCCACTTGCAACAAATGTCTCTTCATCCGGATACCAGATACGCGTTGACTTGCCGATAAGCTCCCCTGGGTCATAGCCGGAGATTTCTTCTAATTTGCGATTGCATCGCACAATGGAACGATCCCGCAAAAGCACAATCCCGGTACTGGCCGATTCAAAAATAGCCCGTTGCTCCTCATTAATGTCAACCAGCTCAGCAGTACGCTCAATCACTCTCTGTTCCAAGGTATCCGCATGTCTGCGTAGGTCGTCATTAAGCTTGCGGACCTTTTCTTCGGCCAGCCTGCGCTCAGTGATGTCAGCACCGATACTTAGGATTTCCTTGATGTTTCCCTGCTCATCGAGTACCACCTTGTTGGTCCAGTCCACCCAAACCCGATCACCATTCTTCCGTATGTTTTCATTAATGCTTCGTTCAAATCTTCCAGGATCGAGGCTTATCTCGGAGATCAACATTTGCAGATCTCTGCCATTGCTGTCCTTCACCGGAACAAGTGTCCCAATCAATGGTTGACCAATAACCTCCGCTGCTGAATAGCCAAAAAAACGCAGGCCAAACTCATTAAGAAAAGTAATAAGGCCGTCGGGCGTCCAGCGTACGATAATACTGTTCGCAAGCATCATTAATTCACGGTATTCACGCTCACTTTTTCGTAATGCTTCTTCCATGAGCTTCTGTTCCGTTACATCTCGAATCGATTCAATCGCACCGCATCTCTGACCGTTTTGATCATACAACGGGGAAGCCACACCCCACAGGTAGACCCCGCTACCGTCTCTCATTCGCGGCACAAAAGATTCCGCGTAGACCTTCAAGTCTTTACGTTTTAGATATGTATAGGTCACTTCCACTTCAGGTACAGGTTGGTCCAGCAGATCAATGAGAACAGGGCGAGGTTTGCCGAAAAACGGTACGGCGTAGGCATAGTCCTTCTGTCCAAGCATCTCCTTCTTTGCTACACCGGTAAGGATTTCACAGGCCTTGTTCCAGGCAATAACTTGTTTATGTTCATCAATGACAAAGGTCGCATCGGGCAGAAACTCGATAATATCCATGAATCGTTGCTGGGCGGCCTGTCTTTCTAAATTCTCCTGTTGTAACTCTTGGGTACGCAGACTGACCTGATACTTCAAAATCGCACTGACAACCAAACTTATAATCAGGAACCCAATGATACTAAAACCTACGATATAGAGCCAAAACGGCAGTCTGAATCGTACTTCCTCGGAAGTCCATCGTTTCAACGAAGTATAATAGATCGATTGAGGATTCTTTTTTAGATCAGCAAGATGTCTGTCGATTGCAGTTAACAGGTTTTTTGGGTCGCCGAGGGTGGCTGCATAAAACAGGTCCGAAGGCTCAAAAAGTATAGCCGTATCCTCTAGTCCAAATTTCTTTGCATGCCTGAGCCCGTAAAAACTGTTGGTGATAGCCGCATCGGCCTCATCATTTGCGACCTTTTCAAACATGGTCTTATAATCCGGTGCGGCAATGAGAGAGCAGGTCAGCCCAAACCCTTTGCTCAATCTGGTGAAGGCTTCCTCCTGCACTGAACGCTCCAGGACTAAAATTCTTTTACCGTTAAGATCTAAAATCGATTTTATATCATTTCCTTTAGGTGCATAGACCTGAAACCAGGAAGACAAAACCGGCACTTTATGGAATGCAAATCTCTTTTGCCGTTCTGGAGTATAAATCACGTCAGGCATCAAATCCATATCCCCTCTGGCCAGGCGATCAAGTCCTTCACCCCAGGTAACTGTGACATAGTGGAGATTCCATCCCTCCTTTTTGGCGATATTCTCAATTATATCAATAAAAATACCCACAGGTTTGCCGGATTCAGAGGTGAAAATCTTCGGGGAATTCTCATAGACGCCAACAATCACATCACGGCCTTCTGCTCTTAGTGGAAAGAACCCAAAGGCCAAAAAGGCAAATATGAAAAGTGTGAAGCTTGCCAGAAAATTATTTCCGAAAGCACAACTTCTGCTGATTGCACGAGCAAACACATTGCTGTGTAATAGTATCATATTAGGACCCTGTAAATCGTTGATAGCAGCTTTTTCAACTTTGCAAGAGCGAAAAATGTTCATCATGCCATAACCATTCCTTGACCATAGCATCCTAACGACTTTTTCCCGTTAAGGCAACTCTGATTAATTCCCTTGAGAACAAATTATCCGAAACGAAAATCAAACCGTACCACCAGTTTTCCACCCTTGCATCTAGCCAAATTTTCTCATATATCTACTGATCATACCGGCTGAAAATAAGTTTGTGAGCCAATTGTCCTCCAAGGTATAAATTGAGCCTGTCGAATAAAAGAGTCTGAAATGAGTAACAATTTGGATTTAGCCCGGATTTCTCATCAAGAAAGTTTTTCGCAGATCGAGGCGCAGGCCGTGAAGCTGTAGTGTACTACCGCAATCGGCCTGTAACGATGACTCTGCGGAAAAATCTCTTGACCCGGAGGGTGCTTTTTTTGACCCGAGCTGAAAAACAGTCTGTTTTTTAATAGCTATCTCACTTTCTTTGTAATTAAAGCTTGTTAAAGGTCGGGTCAAAAAAGTCATGAGAAATCCGGACTAGGAGCCTGTCGGAGAAAGCCCTTTTTCCCATCTTGGCGTTATTTTCAAAAAATCAATGCTCGCAATATCAACTATATGGCTGTGCTTGATTTTCTGAAAATGCCTTAATCTAAGAAAAAATGGCAATTCTCCGACAAGCTCCTAGAACCCCATCTCCTTGAGAAAACTTGAGCTTTGTGACCAGTTTTTTTTCACCTTCACCAAAAGTTTCAGCATCACTTTTGTACCTACCATTTTCTCGATGTCCCTTCGAGCAGCAATACCAATGCTTTTCAGTTTTTGGCCTCCTTTACCAATGACGATACCTTTCTGGGAGTCCCTTTCAAGTATAATAGAGGCATGGATTGTAATTCTGGAGGCTTCTTCTTTGAAGGCGTCAATGACGACAACTGTTGAATAGGGAATTTCCTGACCGGTTGCAAGAAACACCTTCTCGCGAATGATTTCGCTCACTAAAAAGCGCTCGGAAGAATCGGTAGGTATATCTTCTGGGAAATATCGTGGTCCCAAGGGAAGCGTCTTAATAATTTCCTCAATCAATGCATCGGTACCGTCTCCAGTTTTAGCAGATATTGGCATAATGGCATGAAATGGAAAAGAATCAGAATACTTTCGTATCATTGGTAAAAGCACATTCTTATCAACAAGATCTGTTTTGTTGAAAATAAGAAATGTCGGTACAGATGTTTTCGCCAGATATTTTCCAGGTGCCCCTGCTTCATCTTCCTTTTCTCTCTGTAATTTTCTGGCATCAAGCAAAAAAAGAATAGCATCAACATCACTTAGACTATCCATTGCTATCCGAACCATCTCTCTATTGAGAGGCTGGTCAGCAGTATGCAGACCAGGAGTGTCGATGAGCACTACCTGATAGTCATCACCATTAAGTACTCCAAGAATCCTGTTCCGCGTGGTTTGTGGTTTGGGCGTGACAATTGATATTTTTTGTCCTAGCAGGCGATTTAACAGGGTAGATTTTCCAGCATTGGGCGGTCCCGCGATGGCAACCATGCCGGAACGTACTCCTATTGTTTCCTGATAATCATTCATTATTGTTCTCTCCGATATCGATGAACGCAAAACAATGCTTGCTAAAAACACTATATTGCTTTTCTTTTATGATGGATATGCTACTTTCAAGGCAATGAAATGTAATATACCATCCTGGTCTGGTTTTACTTATTTTCGTAACTTTTCCATCCCTGGATTCAAGCTTCAATACTATACATAAACCTGAATGATTACCACCGGCAAAATAATTGAGTATCTTGATAACGGGAAATTTATCTGTGGCTTTATCACCGAACTCCAATCAAAAAGAGTGCATCTTTTTAATCAAAACAAGCGTGAGATCAAATTGCCGGTCTCCCGAATAATTCACTGTTCTCTTAATAGCCATGCTGTTGATATAAATAAAGATGCACTTGTAAAAATACTTTTAGACACCAACAAAAACAGAAGTTCCCTCATGGAGGAGATTGATCTTAAAGAGATCTGGGAAATAATAAGCGAGGAGCACGAGAACAGTTACGAACCATCTTTCTTAGCTGAACTGGTATTTGGTGAGGAAGCCAATGATGATATTGTTTCGGCACTGCTTCGCTCTGTTTTTATTAATAGAATCTATTTTAAATATAAAGAAGGCAAGATAAAAGTCCACACACCAGAGCAGGTTGAAGCCTTAGAAAAGGAAGCTACCAGAGAGAAAAAGAAAAAACTCCTCATCCAAAAAGGCGCCATGATACTCCGGAGTATCAATGGCGACGCAAGTGTTCCCCAGGCTTCTCCAGACGAAAAGGAGAAATGTCTCAATATAATAAAAGACTTTTATCTTTTCGGCTCTGAAGCACCCTATGGTCAGGTAGCGAAAGAAATTCTCAAGGAAGCTGGACTCACTCGTCCGCATGATGCCTTTCATATCCTGGTAAAAGCTGGAATCTGGAGTGAAAATGAAAATCTGCCACTACTACGCAGTAACCTTTCTGTTAATTTTTCCCGTCCGGCGATTCAGCTTGCTGAAACTGTATTGCAAAGCTCCGTTGATATTCTCTTTGCCGATCCAGCCAGGAAGGATTTCACCACCCTTTCACCGCTAACAATCGACGGTGCCACCACGCTGGATTTTGACGATGCGCTCACTGTCGAAGAGCAGGAGAATGGCTATCTTGTCGGAATTCACATTTCAGATGTTTCTCATTACGTCAAACCTGGAGATGCTTTGTTTCAGGAGGCAATGAACCGAGGGACTTCGATCTATTTTCCGGAAAGTCAAATTCCCATGCTTCCCAGGCATCTGTCTCAGGGAATATGCAGCCTAATTCAGGGAGAAATACGGGCTGCCATGAGTTTTATGATACTTCTCTCTGATACTGCTGAGATCATACAGGTACGGATTTATCCTTCAATTATAAAGGTATCCAGGCGACTTACCTATGAAGAAGCTGACAATTCCATTGAGGATGACAAAGAACTAGCCATTCTCAATAGGCTGAGCAAGCTGTTACGGCAACGTCGCATTAATTCAGGAGCGCTTCTTCTGCCTTTTCCCGATGTCAATATTCACATCGACACCCACGGCAAAGTGCATGTGTCCCTGGGGGCAACTGATACTCCCTCACGAATACTTGTCTCAGAAATGATGATTCTCGCCAACCAGGAAGCAGCCAGATATGTTTCCGACCGAATGGCACCAGGACTCTTCAGAGCACAGGATCCTCCCAAACAGCACCTGGTTCATGGTGAAGACAATGATTTATTCATCAACACCCGTCAGAGAAAACAGCTCTCCAGAGGCGAATTGCTTACCGTTGCAAAAAAACATAGCGGATTGGGAGTCAATCAATATACTACTGTCACCTCACCTATTCGTCGGCTGTTGGACTTGGTTATGCAGCACCAACTTCACTCCCTGGTACGTCGCGAAGAACCGCGTTTCACTGCTGATATGTGCAAGGATTTTACTTCGATAATCACGCGCACTCTTGCTACCGCCAACGCAGTAAAGCAGCAACGTCATAGATACTGGCTTCTGGTTTACCTTAAAGACCGGGAAAACATGTTTTTAGATGCACTCGTCATTGAAGCAGGACCAAAACGTACTATGTTACTATTGAAAGATATCCTTTTTGATTTCGATCTGCCAACCCCTACTGGGTCGAAACCATCTCCCGGGTCGATTGTTAAAATACGAGTTGTAAAAAGTGATCCACTGGACAATCTGGTACGTTTTGATTGGAGTTAGCATAGAAATTTATACAGAAATATGAGTATTGTCCCATGATAAAAATTGACGGTGAAAAAATCAAAGCTCTCCGGGAGCAACAGGGCCTTACCCAGCTTTACATGGCCACTGCTGTTGGCGTCACCACCGATACTATCTCCAGATGGGAAAACAAGCGTTATCCCACCATAAAAGAAGAGAATGCCGAAAAACTTGCCGAAGCATTGGAAGTTGAGGTTGCTGAAATTCTCCTTGCCGAAGAACAGGAGGATTCCGCCACGATAGAACAGGTTTCTTCGCCGGATTTCCAAGCCCCTCACCGACGAAGAGTTTCAATACCTTTTATTGTCGCCTCAACTTTGATACTATTGTTTATTGGCAGTATCGTGGCTTTTGTACTCTTTAACAAAAGTGTTGATTTCAAACTCAGTGCTGTAAGGATTATGCCGGAACGAGCCCTACCCAACACCCCTTTTCCTGTGATTATCAAAGTTCATCACACTGGAGACGAGCCCCTTTCCATCATATTAAAAGAGAGTTTACCCAGTGGCAGCATCGTCCTCGAAACATCTCCACCCAATGGCTCAACTCAAGAGGGTCGAGAGATAAAATGGCTGAAAAAGGTAGAAAAAACGACCCGCTTCTCCTATCTTGTAAAGATCGAAGGGAAACCCGATGAACGTTTTAGCTTTGAGGGAACTATCTCAACAGCCACTAAAGACGAAAGCATACAGGTAAGTGGAGCCAGTACCATTCAATTGGGACCGTTTCATTGGGCTGATACAGATGGAGATAACACTATAAGTGACCAAGAGATCCTGACTGTTTTTGATTACTACAGCGGTATAGATGATTTCACCGTGGATATAGAGTTCATTGAAAAGATGTGGCTTGGTTCAAAATATACCTGGGACGAGAAAGCTCAGAAAATTTCCATTACCCCATGATCCCTCGACCAAATGGAGCTTTTGGCATGAATATCAGAAATATATTTTTTAAAACTATCGTTATCAAATCACTGCTTCTGTTCCTGATACTTTCCAGCGGAATTAGCTTCGCGGCTGATCCTGCTGAAATAAGCTATCAAAACGTTTCTGAAAACAAAGTGGTTTTCGCTGTTGAAGTGTCCTCTCCGGCTCCAACCACTCTCATAGTTCAGCATTATCACGCTGCTGGCAATGATCTGATAGCTGCATCTCCCCGGGCTCAACAAATTGATAACAGAAGGGGCTATTCAAAATGGCTGCTTAGAAACGTACAGCCAGGTGTCTATCCATTTTCACTTACCTTCAGGAGCACCGTTCATCCAGAAGATATCCAACTGATTTTACGATATCGTGATCCACGGGGAGGAGGATTTTTTGAAAAATATGCGCGGCCATAACTATCGCAGGATGGAAATGGCACGATTTGTACTGTTTGATCGCAATATATTTAGATATACACCCGTGATTGCAAGGCTGATTTTATACATATGAACGACTCATTTATTCAAAAATGCATAAATGAAACTCTTCACGGACTCCGCGACGGTCTCTCCCATTTTTCCGGTCCCAGCACTGCAGCGGTGATATTCAATCTGGCAGGTACCACTGCTTTATCCATCTTTGACCCCTATAACCTCCTTCGCGGTCATGAACCTAAACTGGCAAGCTTCTATTTTGGTGAGTCCAGGGAGCAGAATCTTCCACAATATAATGGCAACTCGACCTGTTACAGTGCTATAGAACATGTTCCTGAATTACAGATTGACGGGCTGCTGTCATACGGAGGCAGTTCTTCCACTGTGCCGTATCAGATGTGGTTTACTGAACATCATCCAGACCTTTCCTCTACAGGTCCTACGGAACGATGGCTTGAACACACGGTTCTGCGCTTCTCCCATGATGTCGCCAATGATGCTGAATTATATACCGGGATTTCTGGAAGTTTTCTTCGCGAATATTCAACTCATGCAATACATGATCATATTGAAAAAGAGACATTCGGATTAACCGGGGAAACTTCAGATCTTGATTTTTATCCAATCCTCCAGTCAATACTTGCAATTTCAAAGACACGAGAAGAAGGAGCTTTTCCGAATGGTGAACTTGTTTTTGTCGCCCCAAGTTCAATGAAAGATGTTTCTTTTATGGCTCGTTTCGCAGATACAGAACTTCCACGCCTTAACCATCACAAACATGTTCGTAAACTCATTCAGACTGTAGAGGGTACAGACAATAAGCTTATTTCCGATGGCATAAATATTATTGGCGTTTCCTATTCCAGATTGCCCACTTTTTCGATAACTGCCGATTATCGTGGTCATTACGGATTTTTAAAGATGAATCAGGAGCCTGTGTGTAGTTTTTCAGATGGACGATTTAGATCTTCTTCCCTTCGAGCCAAGCTTTTTGAAGTGGAGGAGGTACTTCTTGATTATCACCTGAAATCGCAAACCCGCGATAACCTGTTTCATATTATTTCTACACTCGTTCACAATGGTCAATCAATGAAGCATGGCTGCACTTTTGTTCTTGATTTAAATACCACCCCTTCGAAGATTTCAGGGCAGCTGCTCCAGACCCCGCTGGATCTCAACAACCCTGATTACCTGAAACTTGCCGCTGGGTTTTCACGTGTAGACGGTGCTCTCCACATCTGCAGTGATCAGCGCTTACATGGTTTTGCCTGCTTACTGGACGGGCGTACCATTGAGAGTGAGGACCGGGCTCGCGGTGCTCGCTATAACTCTGCTTTGCGTTTTACAGCGGAAAATCCCAAAACGATCGTTGTCGTCGTCTCGGCCGACAGACCGGTGTCTGTCATACAGAATGGGTTAGTAATTGATGGTCAATGCCAATGGCGCTCGAAACCATGTTTTACACAAGCACCCAAAGTGCTAAAGGAGTGGTTGGCTATCGATGTTTTATCAGATAATCAGTTTTTTGCCAACGATGGATGAAATGAAATCCTTAGAAGATTTGAAAAGAACATAAGAGACTCAAAGACAATACCGAATTTTCAGATATCAACGGCCCAATCGGGAATGCGATGCAGAATATATTTTTGCACGGCCTCTTTGCCTACTGATTCGCCCTGTTCCTTCAATGCAGCCATCACCTGCTCATAGTCAAACCAACAAACTTCTTTGTCATCGTAATTATAGACAGTTAGTATTCTTTTATTGGCATTTTCTATATCTTCTTCTTCCTGAATAGCAGCTACTATTTTCAATGCCTCTTCATAGGAAAGAAATTGAATGTCATTTTCACTCATTTTAGTATTCCCTAAACTGAAAAAGGCGAAAAAGATGGGTTCTCTTTTCGCCTTTTTCTCACTTTAAAAATTGGTTCTACGCCGGTTTAACAACGGCTCCTGATCGAATGCAGCGAGTACATACCCGTGCTTTCAAAACTCCACCACTATCTGATACCATTCTTACTTTTTTCAGATTAGGCAGCCATCTTCTTCGGTTTTTATTATGTGCATGCGAAACGTTATTTCCGGTAACGGGTCCCTTTCCACATATCTGACATTTCTTTGCCATTGCTCAATCTCCTTTTCTATCTCAATCCGCTGTTAACACAACGGATTTCAGCGGCGCTATTACAATTTATTAAAAATAATCATTATAAACGTCGCAGTTTACATTTATTCAAAAACAATAGCAAGACCAAAATATTTTTTTCGATCGTTATATCCTGGAATACAAACAGAAAGGAACATATCAACCATGAAATAGTTTTCAAAGTGAGACTTTTCAAATATTGATCTGGGCCTTTCAAGAAGCAGGACTTAGAGACTTCACTTCCTCCAGCTGCATCTACGTACTCTCGTCAGATCGAATAAAGGCGATTTTTATATTCTCATTCTCCACCACAAGAGGATATCGGCGCAATGGAGGAGATTCGTGATTAAGACATTCACCTGTCAGCAAATTATACTGCCATTGATGACGATGACAGGTGGCAATGAAGTTTACAATTACCCCTTTTGTCAAGTCCGCGCCTTGATGTTTGCAAGCAACCTCCATGGCCTGAAAGCTGCCATCCAGTCGCTTGATTATACCGATCTTTTTACCGAATACACTATATGATCGTATTGAAACTTCATTGAAATCATCAATTCTTGCAACAGTGATATAGTTACTTGTATCCATGCTTGCTTTTCAACTCGGCCCTCTTCTCTTTTACTCCCCGTAAATACGTGGACGGCGTTGTTCCAGGAGCAAAAGGTCAGCTAAAGCAATTGCGGTTGCACATTCAATAACCACGGGAATCCTTAAAGCGATACAGCTGTCATGCCTACCTTCTATAATTAACTCTTCAATCTTGCCGCTGGTAAAATTAAAAGTCTTCTGGGGCTTGCTGATGGAAGAAGTTGGCTTTACGGGAACTCTGAAAACAATATCATTTCCGTTAGTTATTCCACCATTAATACCTGCAGAATTATTACTTTCAGTTTTGCCGTCAGATGAAATGATATTGTCATTATGTTCGCTTCCACACATACTGGCCGCAGCGAATCCCGATCCGAACTCGATACCCTTTGTAGCTGGTACAGAAAATATCATATGGGCGATAATCGCCTCAACAGAATTAAAAAAAGGTTCACCAAGACCTGCCGGGAGACCTGAACATCGACACTCTATCAATCCACCGATTGAATCACCAGTGTCAAGAGCCGTTTCCACCGCTGCAGTAATATCTTCTTGACCGCCTACCTCAAGCAACGTAGCGTTTACATACGCAGGGGCAAGAATTTTTTTTGCTACGACACCAGCAGCTACAATACCAAGCGTTATTCTCCCAGAAAAATGCCCCCCACCTCTCGGATCAGAAAAACCGCCATACTTTTTGGTGCTGGTAAAATCTGCATGTCCTGGACGGGGATGATCGATAAGATTATCGTAATCCTCTGATCGGGTGTTTGTATTTTCAAATGCTATGGTAAGAGGAGCTCCTGTAGTTTTCCCACGAAAAACACCACTGACTATACGAGGAAGATCTGGTTCAATTCGAGGTGTTGTCCCTTTACCTCCTGACTTTCTTCTCTCAAAATCTTCTTTAAAATCGCTCTCTGAAAGATTTATACCAGCAGGACATCCATCTATTACGACACCAATTTGTATTCCGTGGCTCTCACCAAAAATGCTGACTCTAAAAAGATTACCAAAACTATTCATTATATTCTCCTGAGCTTCTTTCTGCTGCCATAATATGTTATTATGATTCCTTAAAGTGAACAATAAAACCTGAATGCAATAAAAAATAAACACTCCATTTTAAAATTGTAAAGATTGCTGCTGATTCCAGATCTCCTCTCCTTTTCTATTGCAATATGTACCACGTCATGGTAGCAGTTAGGGATGCGTTAATAGTAACAATTCCCATATATTCAATTCCCTTATGAAATCATCAAACTCGCTCTGGAATTTTTTTTCTTCAGTTAAACTCGCACTCTTCACTCTTGGCTGCCTCGCTGTTACCTCAATAATTGGCACAATTATTCCTCAGCAGGAGTCGGCCCAGTTTTACGTAACTCAATATGGTGCAAAAACGGCAACATTCTTTCAGCTGATGACTATCACCGACATGTATACGTCATGGTGGTTTTTGTCGCTCTTAGGGCTATTGGCTCTTAATCTTATAATCTGTAGCATTGATCGCTTTCCCAGGGTGTGGCAGCAGATAACCGAAGACAATCTGTCCCTTCCTCTTGAACGTATCAAAAAGATGCGTGTTTCTGCGACGTTCACTTCAACATCTCCTGCACCTGAGCTTATTAATATTTTACGAACAACGCTTACCCAAAATGGCTGGAAGCCGGCACTTCACCAACGTGAAAACTGCACCGTTCTTTTTAGCCAAAAAACTCCATGGAGCAGAGCCGGAGTATATCTCGTCCATTTGTCAATACTCATCATATTTGCTGGAGCGATATACGGGCAATTACAAGGATTCCGGGGCAACATAATGCTTCCAGAGCTGCAAAAGAGCAACATCGTTTATCCATATAAATCAGCTGATATTATTAATCTCGACTTTACTATAAAATGTGATCGTTTTGATATCGAGTTTTATGAAAACAATATGCCTAAAGAATATAGGTCAAAGTTGACCATTCTTGAAAAAGACAAAATTGTTTTTCAAAAGGAAATTGAGGTCAATGATCCGCTCCATTATAAGGGCATTACTTTTTATCAAGCCAGTTATCAGCCTTTTAAAGATTTTGTTTTCAGTATTTCAACCAATAACGGAGACCCGGTAATCTTTACTGGTGAATTCCAAAAAGAAGTAATATGGACTGAAAACAATGTAAGTTTTGGAATTATTAACATTGAGAGCGTTAGAGATCATGCAAGCCGTCTAAAAATCTGGTTCAACGATGAGAACGGCGAACCAAGTCAATTCTGGATGAAGAACGGTGATCGTATTGAAGTTAAACGAGGCGATGACAACTACTGGTTTTCGGCAAAACAACGTTATGCCACAGGCCTCCAGGTCTCCAAGGATCCAGGTATATGGTTGGTATATTTAGGCTTTGGCTGTATGATCATAGGGTTATACATGGCCTTTTTTATGTCACATAAACGTATTTGGCTCATCTTAGAGCATCACAAAAATGATACACAAATACATATCAAAGGAACCGCAAATAAAAACACGAGTGGTTTTGCAGCACACTTCAATGAACTAGCAGATACCGTTGAAAAACACCTATAAGATTCTTATATGATATCGTTAGCCTGTTTCTACGATGAATAAAGGTCTGATTTTGGAGCATATTTATGGACAGCTCAACACTATTAGGAATTACCACCTTCGCCTACCTCTTGGCCACCATATTGTATACTGTTCTTTTCATTTTCAAACTTTATAATCTCGGCAAGATAGTCACGAGGTTTACCGCCATTGCCCTACTCGTCCACACAATCGGGATAGGCGTACGCTGGTACGAATCCTATGAACTTGGAATTGGCCACGCTCCACTAACAAATATGTATGAGTCCGTCGTCTTTTTCGCTTGGACCATTGTGGCACTCTACCTTTTCATTGAGTGGAAATTTAAAACTCAAATAATTGGTGCTTTTACAGTTCCTTTTGCCTTTCTTGCCATGGCATATGCGTCCATATCCACGGATATTAATAAATCCATATCACCACTTGTTCCTGCTTTGCAGTCAAACTGGCTTATAGCTCATGTTGTCACCTGCTTTATCGGCTATGCCGCTTTTGCCGTAGCAGCAGGGCTTGGAGTAATGTACCTCTTAAAAAATGAAGCCTTGAAATCTACAGAAACGAATCAATCAGGTATACTGACAGCTCTTCCATCGTTGAAAATTCTGGATAGTATTACCCATAAGGTTATGATATTTGGCTTCATTTGGCTCACCATTGGTATAATCACTGGCGCAGTCTGGGCCAATTCTGCCTGGGGAACATATTGGAGTTGGGACCCTAAAGAAACCTGGTCTCTCATAACCTGGTTTATTTATGCAATTACCCTGCATGCCCGCTACACTAGAGGTTGGGGAGGAACAAGGATTGCCTGGCTTGCCATTCTGGGATTTCTCTCAGTGATTTTTACCTATTACGGAGTCAACTTCCTGCTCTCAGGACTTCATAGTTATGGCTCAAGCTAAATGTTGAATACAATAACTTTCGATTTTTCATTTTAAATACATTATATCCATGAATCTATTTGAATATTTTAACTATTTATTGTACGGTATGTGCTTGTAAGGTTTGTTAAAAATAATTCATGATCTAATGGTTCATGAAAATTCTTAATCAATTGAAACCGAAAAGAGGTAGATTATGCGTATTAGAGCTTTTGCCTGTGGAATATTTTTTCTCGGCCTGATTCTATCATCCCCTCTTCTGGCATTGAGCATCGATGCTGGTCCTGAAAATATCACGCTCAAGAGCAGCGACAGCTCTAAAAAGGACCCTGTAATCTTTCCTCACCAGCAACATCAGGCATCTTTATCCTGCGGTGAATGCCATCACACAATGGTTGACGGTAAGCAGTCCCCTTATACTGAGGGTATGGAGATTAAAAATTGTGAATCTTGCCATAACTCAGAAGTTCTGGGAGGGAAAAAAGAAGGTAAATATGAATTAGACAATTTCAAAGGTGCAGGGCATGGAAACTGCCTTGAGTGTCATAAAAAGATTGCTAAGGATGATTCTAGTAAGAAAAAGTTGAAAAGCTGTGCCAGCTGCCACCAGAAATAAACTGCCGTCAACATCTATTAACAACATTTAGCAATAACAAAAAAAGCCTGCTGAATAAATTTCAGCAGGCTTTTTTTCTTTACCATCAAACTTTTTTCGTATCCTAACCTTCCTGCATTCTTGAAATGTCTCCTATATTGAGGACGAGCTCACTCAGAGCTGTAAGCAGGTTGAGTCTGTTCTGGCGAATATCTTTTTCATCGGCCATCACCATGACTTCATCAAAAAATGTATCTACTGGCTCTTTGAGTTTAAGAAAATATTCAAGGGCTCCTAAATAGTTTTTATCGGCCAGCATCGGTTGCATCTGCTGTCGTACTTCATTGAGCAGGTTATAAAGGTTCTTCTCAGCCCCCTCAACCAGCAATTCCTCAATTACCTCATTTTCCCTATTGTCCTTTATAATATTTTTAATTCTCTTGAATGATGAGGCAAGCACACTGAAGGAATCATTTGTTTTCAATTGAGACAAAGCCTCAATTCGCAATGTGCTGTCAATTATATCGTCAAAGACAACAGAAGTCACCGCAGAGACAGCTTCTGAGTCAAGCCCTTTCGTTATACAGTCATTGCGATAGCGTTCTTTGATAAAAGAAACAACGGCATCAACGGTAGTGGAACTGCCATCTACCTTATTCCCATAAAGGGCCAAGGCTTTATGAGTCACTTCACGCAGAGAAAATCGATAATTAAATTTTGCAACAATTTGCAGTATGGCAAGAGATATTCTGCGCAACCCGAAAGGGTCAGCCGTTCCTGTGGGCACCTGATGTATACCAAAACATCCAACGAGAGTATCCAGACGATCGGCAATACCCAGTAAAGCACCATGCTGTTGGCCAGGAACTTCAGCACCGGATCTCCTAGGCATATAGTGTTCACGAATCGCCAAGGCCACTTCAGGGTTTTCACCAGAGAGTGCAGCATACGACTGCCCCATTATCCCCTGCAGTGAAGGAAACTCCCCGACCATATCCGTTAAAAGATCTGTTTTGCACAATAGCGCAGCACGACAGGCATCCTCAACCAAATCGGGAGCTAGCATCTCCGCTAACATACGAGTCAACTTTACCAAACGTTCGTTTTTCTCGAACATAGTTCCCAGTTGAGCCTGAAAGATGCTTCCTTTCAACTCCGGCACCAAATCCTCCTGGTTTCTGCTCTGATCACTCTTAAAGAAAAACAGAGCATCCTCCAAACGTGCCCTTAAAACACGTTCATGTCCCTGTCGTGTTATTGCTTCATTCTCAGTTTTTGTATTGTTGACAGCAACAAATCCGGCGAGGAGTTCACCGTTCTCATTGACTATTGGAAAGTACTTCTGATTCACCTTCATCGAAGTAATCAGAACCTCATCTGGCAATTCAAGGAATTTTTCATTAAATCGGCCACATATGCCAAAGGGCTTTTCCACAAGATTGGTGACGGTGTCTAACAGATCTTCATCAATGAAAAGTTTGCCATGTCCTGCAAATTCCGAATCAGCCACAGCCTGTTTAATTACCGCTAAAACTGATTCCTTACGCTTTTCCAGATCAGCGATGACATTTACATCAACAAGCTGTTTTTCGTAGGTATTTCCATTCTTAATCTCAATATCATGATTATTGAGAAAGCGGTGCCCCCGACTTGTAGTAGATGATTTGATGCCTTCTTGCTCAAATTCTATGACAGTGTCATCCAATTTAGCAAGCAGCCATTGGATTGGCCGGGCAAAAGAAATTTCATTACTTCCCCAGCGCATAGATTTAGGAAAGGAAATACCGACAATGAGCTGCTGAAGAATCTGAGGAAGAAGCGCAAGCACATCCTGCCCGGGCTGCTCTCTCACCAGCATGAGGTATTTACCCTTTTCAGTTTCAATGACTTTGAGATCTCCTGCCGTAGCCCCCTTAGATCTGGCAAAACCTATGGCCGCCTTGGTCGGGTTGCCCTGATCATCATAGCCTGCATGGACTGAAGGTCCAATAAGCTCTTCGCAGATGTCTTCCTGTTTTTCATCAAGACTATCCACTAGCAAAGCAAGGCGCTTTGGTGTAGCCAAGGTCCTAATACTTCCGAAACCAATATTAAGCTGTTTCAGTCTGTCGGATAATTTTTTCTCAAGCTGCACTAGAGCAGGCTCTATATATCCAGCGGGTAATTCTTCCGTTCCTATTTCAAAGAGTAAAGTGGCCATGATTATATTAGAATTTCTCCGTATTACAAAGGCAAGAACAGCCTCTATTTTTTACCAGCCTCAAGGGAAGCAAAGGTAGAGTAACCCTCTCCTAGATTTTCAACGACGACAGAGTACCATTTTATTTCTTTTTGCGTCGAGAGTTTTCCAGAGATCTTTTCAGTTAAAAGTTCAACAGAATAGTCTTCTACATCATTGTCAGCCTGTTGACAGGTTTCATATATGACCTTTTCCGTATTCATTATTAGATCTTCTATCCAGATAAATTTTTTAAAATATACTGATATGATAGAATTACCCCAATGTCCACGGGAACGAGGCATCCCCTGCAATTTGGCCTTTTTTAGTGGTCTGAAAATCGGTATTTTAAAGCGAAACTCAATCTCATCCGTTTTCTCAAGAGAACCATGCATCTGACATTCGTAACGACAGGTTTTGAGTGCATCGTCACCCGATTCTTTATGCAGAAAATACGGAAATGTTATTTCAATATGAGACGCCTCGGCATCAAGACGCTTTTTCATTTCTTCGAGAATTTTCTGAAAACTGCTTGGATCTATTTCTCCATGAAATTGATTAAGAATCTCAATAAAACGACTCATATGTGTTCCCTTGAATTCATGAGGGAGATTCACATACATGTTCAAGGAGGCGATAGTATGCTGGTGGTTATTTTGCTTATCTAAAAAGGAGACAGGGTAATTTATCGTCTTCACCCCGACTTTCTTTATATTCACCCTTCTGTTATCACGCTGGCTTTGAATATCAATCATAATACCATTTTTACATCTAATACGTCTTTAACGGTTACTCTCATATTTCCAGGAAATACCATTTCACCTTAGTGATCGTCAAGATAACGATGCACTGCATCCTTGAGCTGCTGTAAGTCGGAGGACTTTACAATGTATTCTTCAGAGGCCCAGGCGCCGAGATCTTGTTTGAACTCGGGGTAGGCACTGCTTAGAATGACTGGTATTGAGGCGTTTTTTGTTTTCATCCGCCGTAGCACTTCTATGCCGTTCATCCCCGGCATCTGTATATCTAAAATAACAAGATCCGGCGTATCGTTGTCAAAAAGATTGAGTGCCTCTTCTCCGTTCGAGGCAGAGATTATCCGATATCCATCTTCCTTAAATTCTTCTTCGTAAACGAAGCGAATATTTGTTTCATCATCGACCAAAAGAATTGTTTTCATCATAACTCTCCTTTATTTTAGAGAGATTCTCTTAGAAAAGTCGCTGCTTCTTCAGGTGGCATGGGGTTAATATAAAATCCTGATCCCCATTCAAATCCGGCAATGGAGGTAAGTTTAGGTACAATCTCAAAATGCCAGTGAAAATAATCGAGATTTTCAGAACGCAACGGCTGAGTATGTAAAACATAATTGTACGGCACCCCAGGAATACAACGATCAAGTCGTTGCAAACTTTCTCTAAATATCTGGGCAAGAGAATGGAGCATCTGATCGTTCTGCCCACGATATGAAGATGAATGCCTTTTTGGCAAAACCCACATTTCAAAGGGAGTCTTTGGAGCGAAAGGGGTAATTGTAATGAAATTGTCGTTTTGACAAACAACCCGCACTTTCTGTTTAATTTCCTGTTTTACGATATCGCAAAAAATACAGCGTTCTTTATATTTGTAATAGGAAATTGAACCTTCAATTTCGGAAACAATAAGACGTGGCAGAATCGGCAAAGCAATGAGTTGGGAATGTGAGTGTTCCAGTGAAGCTCCTGCAGCACGACCATGATTTTTAAAAATCATGACATACTTAAACCGCTGGTCCATGGCTAAATCCTCAATACGATTTTTATATGCCTTAAAGACCAGAGCCATATCATCCACATCAAGATAGGCAAAATCCACATCATGGTCAGGGCTCTCAATGATTACTTCATGAGCTCCTATACCATTCATTTTATCGTAGAGCCCTTCGGCTTCTTTATCTAGGTTTCCTTCAATAACCAGTGCAGGAAATTTATTGGGCACAACTCTCACCTGCCATCCAGGTGAGTCCTTTGGCGTGTGAATATCATTGCGAAAAGAGAACACTTCCGAGGGGGTAGTGCTTTCATGTCCAGGGCAAAGAGGGCAGAAACCTCCCGTAGTTTCCGCTTTTTCAACCAGGAAGTCAGTTGGCCGTTTGCTTCGTTCTTTGGAGATAATAATCCAACGACCAAGTACCGGATCCTTCCGTAACTCTGGCATACCCTATTTTCCCTGAGAACGTTCTTTGGTTTCCTGAATTGTCTTACAGTCAATGCAAAGTGTGGTAACGGGTCGAGCTTCCAGCCTCTTGAGACCAATTTCCTCACCACAATCTTCACATATACCAAATTCCCCTTCAGCTACCCGTTCCAGAGCCTCTTCGATTTTAGAGAGCAGTTTACGTTCTCGATCACGAATTCTCAGCTCGAAACTTCGACCAGACTCTATCGTCGCCCGATCATTTGGATCTGGAACATTTTGATTCTGGTCCGTCATATCAGAAAGAGTTCTGCCAGCCTCATTTAGGATTTCTTCACGCTTTTCAATGAGCTGTTGTTTAAATTTCTCTACTATTTCTTTCTCCATACAGATACTCCTATATGTACAATATTCAAAAGCCAGGAGGAATAAACGTGCATTATACAGAGGTTTCACGGGAATAATCCCCGCTTTTTCCGCCACTTTTTTTTAATAGTTTTATATCTCCAATAATCATGGACTTGTCTACCGCTTTACACATATCATAAATGGTTAGCGCCGCTACAGAAACTGCAGTCAATGCTTCCATCTCAACACCTGTTTTTCCTGTAATACCAACAGTGGAATGTATTTCAATTGCACATTTCTCATCATGGAAAATAAAATCAACACTTGATTGAGTAATCATGAGAGGGTGAGTCATAGGTATTAAGCTATCCACCTTTTTCGCGGCCATAATTCCCGCAACTCTGGCGACACCCAAAACATCGCCCTTGGCGACAGATCCACTTCGCACCTTGTCGTAGGCAGTTTTGCTCATGGTCACCAAGCCTGAAGCAGTCGCACTTCGTATCGTTTCAACCTTGCCGCTGACATCGACCATAACCGCATTTCCGTGATCATCAAAGTGGGTTAGAGTATCTTTACTCTGTGTCATTATTTCCCCATAACCTCATTAAAAAGACGGGTAAAAAAACCTTCATGTTCCTCGTGCTGGCCATGCTTTGAGCAAAGTTGATCAAAATTTTCCAGCATTTCTTTCTGCTCTTTGCAAAGATTTGTTGGTGTCATTACCTGAAGTTCAATTATCATTTTGCCCTTACCATGGCCACGTAAGCTAGGTACCCCTTCTTTTGCCAGGGTGAAAAGATCACCGGATTGACTTCCCTCTGGTATCTTAATTTCCCTTTTACCATGTATCGTCGGCACCTCAACCTCACCCCCAAGCGCGGCTTTAACCATGGGCACTGGAAGTTTACAGTAAATGGTGTCTCCTTCACGCTTAAAGAAATCATGTTCCTCGACATGAAGGACGACGTATAAATCACCCGAAGCTCCGCCTCTTCTTCCCCCTTCACCTTCATTGCTTAGGCGCATTTTGGCACCGGTATCGACACCAGCGGGAATCTTCAAGGAGACCGTTTTTGCTTTTTCTACCAATCCCTGTCCGGAGCAATCATTACAGGGTTCTGTAACAATCTGTCCTTCGCCATTACACTGTGGACAAGTGGAGCTGACCTGGAAAAATCCCTGAGACCGTATTACCTGACCGCGGCCCCCACAACTTGGACAGTTGTCACGTGTGTATCCAGGGCGGCATCCAGTGCCATCGCAGGTCCAACAAGTATCTCTTTTGGAAATTTTAATTTCCTTGCTAACGCCGTGTACGGCCTCCATAAAGCTGATCGGCAAATCGTAGCGAAGATCATTACCCTGGATAGGTCCATTTCTTCGCGCCTGAGCACGCCCACCGCCAAAGCCAAAAATATCTCCAAAAATATCTCCAAAACTGGAAAAAACGTCCTCAAAATTGCCGGGTCCGCTATAACCGCTGTTTTTCAGGCCATCGTGTCCGTAACGATCATAAATTTGCCTTTTCTGAGGATCACTTAGCACTTCATAGGCTTCTGTGCATTCTTTGAAATATGCTTCAGCCTCTTTATCACCAGGATTTCTATCCGGATGATATTTCATTGCTAACTTGCGATATGCTTTTTTTACTTCACCACTTTCCGCACTTTTATTTACAGAAAGTATTTCGTAATAATCTCTTGGCATCCCTACTCTACCTTTGTTTACTCATCCTGAGAAGTTACGCTTTCACTCTCTGCTTCTTCAACTCCATCAACATCTTCCAGCTCACCTGGTAACTCGTCGATATTATCCATTCTTACTTTACCTGCAGCAATCTCTCGGAGAGTCATCACAATTTCTTTATTTTTGCCATTCACCAGGAAAGGTTCTCCCTGGCGGTGCTGCCGGATACGTTGTACTGCGAGATGGATAAGATTGAATCGATTATCATCACCTACTTTTTCAAGACAATCTTCCACTGTAATTCTAGCCATATATTCACCTATTTAGTATATTAGTAACATTCACTCTTTCTGCAGCTTAAAGAGCTTTAACATGTTGTGGCGTTTTATTTATTTGTCAAAAGGATTTCTGAGCAACAGGGTTTCTTCACGATCTTGTCCGACCGAGATTATTGACGCCTTAACTTCTGTAAAATCTTCTATTTTTTTCACATAATCCCTGGCGTTTTCCGGAAGATCCTCAAACGCACGAACATTGCGGATTTCCTCCTGCCAACCGGGAAATTCTTCATAGACAGGCTGGATGGTCTGCGCTTTTTTAATATTAGCCGGCATTGCCTTGTAGACAGAGCCGTTCAGCGTATATTCTTTCGCAATTTTCAAGGTTGGTTGTCCGGAGAGAACATCAAGCTTGGTGATAGCCAATCCGGTAATACTGTTGAGCCGTACTGCATCAGTTGCTACAACGCCGTCAAGCCAACCGCAGCGTCTCTTCCTTCCTGTTGTTGCTCCAAATTCACCACCTTTTTTCTGAAGCTCCTCACCAGTACTATCAAGCAGTTCCGTTGGAAAAGGTCCTTCTCCAACTCTGGTGGTATACGCTTTGAGAATTCCTATTACTTCATCAATATGTACCGGACCAGCGCCAGATCCGTTACAGGCATTCCCAGCTATCGTATTGGACGAGGTAACAAAAGGGTATGTTCCATGATCGATATCCAGTTGGGTACCCTGAGCACCTTCAAATAAAATGTTCTCGTTCCGTCTCCTGGCAGCATCAAGCTCTAAAGACACATTCCCGACGTAAGGAAGCAGTTGTTCACCATAACTTTGAAACTGGTCCAGTATTTCTTTGAAATCGAGAGGTTCTACATTGAACTTTTTGGTAAACAGGAAGTTTTTCTCTTCAAGATTCGCCTCCAGCTTGTCCTTGAACAAGGACATATCCTCCAAATCTCCTATTTTAATACCTCTGCGTCCGACCTTATCAATATAGCAAGGGCCGATCCCCCTACCGGTTGTTCCTATTTTCTGACCTTTTGCCAACGACTCCTCGGTGGCCAGATCCAGCTTTGAGTGGTACGGCATAATAAGATGAGCCCGCTCACTGATTGTCAACCGCTTTGGCGTGACTGTCAAGCCACTTTCCTTGAGCTTTTCTATCTCACCAAGCAAGACACCCGGGTCTATAATGACGCCATTTCCAATCATGCAGGTTTTATTCTCATAGAGTATCCCTGAAGGTATAATGTGAAAGATATATTGCTTACCTTCAACCACAAGAGTGTGGCCCGCGTTGTTGCCTCCTTGAAAGCGCACTACGTAATCTGCATATCGGGTCAACAGGTCGACTATTTTTCCCTTTCCTTCATCACCCCATTGGGTTCCTACGACAACAACACTGGCCATGTCCTCTCCTGAGAAATATTAAAAACACACGCACTGTATTCTTCCTGCGCGAAATAGTATTCACCAATTCATAGTCACAATGGACAAACGAATAAATATAGCGAAGATGTCTATTAAAGTCAATCAATCTGATGACATCAATTATCTACCAGGATGCAAGCATATATAATCAAACTGTTTTTAACATAAACAAAGATACATTGAGGGTTGACATGCTAGCGGGGATTTATTGACAGCCCTAGCCAAATACCTTATTATTTCAGCTTCCGAGCAGCCCTCTTGTTTTTCAAGCTATTGCTGACCCGGACCAATTAGCCTGCGAACAGGCTGTTCATTCGTATTGAGAAGGTATTCTATGTTCGGTATCGGTTTTCCAGAATTACTACTTATCCTTGCTCTAGCCCTCATTGTTGTTGGGCCAGACAAACTTCCTGATATTGCCAGATCAATTGCTAAAACTCTGGTGGATTTGAAAAAGACTGCCGAAGGACTCAAGGTGAGTTTTGAGGAAGAAGATAATCCTCTCAAAGATATTAGACCGCAGCTAGAAGATGCCGCCAAAAATTTTAAGGAAACCGTATTGGATGAAGAAACTCATACCTGGAAATCACCCTCCGACCTTGCCGATCTCAAGTCTGTAATTGATGCCACGACACTGGAAGGCGACAAGGGGCAAACTCCATCGGAAGACAGCCAAAACATGTCATCATCTAGCAACGAAAAAACAGATCCTGAGCAGCAACCTCCTCCACACAACGACACAGTCCCCTCCTCTAAGCCTTCTCCTGGAAACACTGATGATGCAGAGGGCAATAAATAATGCTGGAGAGATCAATTGAGGTTTTCAGGCCTCATCACCTGGAGTTGCGCAAGCGGGTCATACGCATATTTATCTCCATAATCGTTTTTACAGCCATTGCCTATGCATTTTCAGAACGCATTGCCCAGATGTTGGTAGCACCTTTGTACTCGGCAACTCCGTTAATGAAAAAATTGGTTTACACAAACCTACCTGAAGCTTTTATCGCCTATATCAAGCTCTCCCTGCTCATTGGTATTGCCGCCAGCTTTCCGGTCATTCTGTATCAAACCTGGTCTTTTATCTCTCCCGGCTTAAAGGAAGGAGAAAAAAAGTTGGTGGTCACTGTGGTTTTCTGGGGTAGTTTTCTCTTCGGACTTGGTGCTTTCTTTGCGGCTTTTGGTGTTCTTCCAAGGATGCTTCATTACTTTATGAGCTATGCTTCACCTCAGCTTGAACCTCTACCGAAACTCGGCAAATATCTCACCTTTGTAATTCGTACTATTATCGCCTTTGGCCTAGCTTTTCAAATTCCTTTTCTCATGGTTATGACCGGCAAGGCAAACATTGTCTCCTCTGTGTACTTTCGAAGCAAGCGCTGGTACTTTTATTTTGGGATTACCATTCTCGCGTTTCTCCTGACCGCAGGAGATCTGATGGCTACAGTTCTACTGGCTATTCCTTTAATAATCCTTTATGAAATTGGCATATTACTGATGCGTCTCTTTCAGCGAGAAGTTCAAAAGATCTAAAGAAGAAAGAGCAAATATAATCTATTTCAGGTTTTTAACGATCGTCCCATTTTCCTGAAGAATCTCAATAAATCTCTTTCTTTATTAAGCAACAAGAAATTCTGCTTCTAGGTTTACCTGAGCTGTCGTACTCAATGGTATCAGGTTGTAGCATCTTATTCATGACGCAGCCTTCTTCTATCTTTAAAGGAAACATCATTTTCTCAGTTAATCCGGGGTTAGGAACCAGCACATCATCTTCAATGGTATAGGTGTGCATGGCGTAATCTTCGCACAATGGACACTGATACACCCTTCCATTTGGAAAAATAAAAAAGTTTTCAGCTACCTCCCCTGCACATTCAAATGGTTCATTCTTATCTAAAAAAACTTTTGGGTAGGTTACGTGTAATCCTGCCTCTGCACCTTTTCGGGCCACCTCCGGAACTATTTCTAACCATTTTTCACGAGTGACCTGTGGAGATTTTGGTCGCCCTGCGGACAATTTTTCTACTTGTTTTGCAGATTCACCTCGGAGACCAATAACCTGTATAAAAAAGCGCTGAACTCGCAATTTTGTCAGCAACGGGACCATTCTGTGAAGATGTTCTATATTAACACTGCTGACGGTATAAATGACGCTGACACGAAACCCCCGTTTTTTTGCCCTCTCAATATTCCTTACACATACATCAAAAACGCCCTCTCCACGTATTGGATCATTTATGGCACTATCGGGTCCATCTAAACTAAAACTGAGATAATCAAGTTGCTGCGGATCTGATTTCTCCAAAAAATCGTTAAATAAATACCCGTTGGAATCGACCGTCACCGAATAGCCAAGCTGCTTTGCTGTTGCCACACATTCTGCCAGATCTGGATGGAGAGTTGGCTCACCTCCTAAAAACACCAGATTACTCTTTTTTGAAGGCTCACAAAAAAGTGTGAGCCATCTCTTGATTGTCTCTTTGTTGAGTGTCACCGAGCCATGTTGAGCAGTATTGATATAGCAGTGTTTACATTGTAGATTACAGGCAGTGAGGATGTGAAAAAAAACATTTCTTTCTCCAGGTTTGAAACCGACTGTCTGTGCATTTATCTTTTCCATGATGATATTTATCAAAATTGTTATCAGGCTTTTACGGATTGTGCTAAAGTATATTTGGCCAGCAGAGAATCCTGCCAATATCCGCTGCTGTCCTTTGAAAAAAATTGTTGAAATAGCTGTAAGCTTTCAGATCTGAGAACCCCCGGAATTATCTCTATTGTCATTGCGGCATAGAGCGGCTTCAGCTTTTCCAGAACAAGATTCGTCCCACCACCCATTACATCTTCATAGCTGTATACTATAGTTCGCACATTACTTAAAAGTAACGCTGAAAAACACATGAGGCAGGGCTCCATTGTTGAGTAGGCAATAAGGTTTTCCCTTAATTTATCAGGATGATTCATGTTCAACTCACGCAAGGCGACGATCTCAGCATGATCTAATTCATTTTTAACCGAACTGTTTAACCTGCGTCCCCTGGCAAGAATTCCATCATTACCGGTTATCACACATCCAACCGGAAAATCATTATTCTGCAGAGCTGTTTTTGCTTCCAGAAGTGCTTCCTGCATATATTCGATTTTCATAATATTACGCTCTCAGGTGCCAATTGATTTAAGCATATTCGTGTCATAACAATCACACACTAAAACATCCTCGGGCATTTATCATATAAAATATATGCTGTTAACAGGAGTCGAAATGGACATTAATACAAGCTACATGGTTCTGCCAAAATAGAGAATTTTCCTGGCCAACGCCATTGATGTATGATCCTGGACAAGATCCTGTCCTAATGAATGAAAAGGGAGATAAAGCAGTTCAATACGCTCTGCTTGTAAACGGATATGGGGCAGCTGAGGGATAAAACTCCGGGAATTTAAAACGCTTGCGGAAAGAATAGCTTTGAGTGCCTGAACCCCTTCCTGTTGCGGCAGCGTTACTGGAAATATTCGCCTGGGAACCTCCTGCTCTCCAACTGGGAGCTTACGCTGGGAAGCTGTTATGTTCTTACTCATATTAAGAAAATATTTTGGCCTGATTTTTAGTGCCGGAACAAGAAAAACGAAATCAGCATCTTCATCAGCTGGTTGCACGACAATCGGTAGATTGGTCAAGCGAAGAAAATCAGCGAAGCTGTGGAGCTGCAAACCTTCGGCATGAACTTTTATCTTCCAAAACGGTAGATGAATTTTGTGCTTGCCGCCATTAATAACGAAATAGTCAATTTTTTCAAATTGACCATTTTGTTCAGACCAGAAGGTTTGACAATTATGGCAATGCATGACCAGACTATCTCTTTCTCCCTGCATAGCAGCTCCGCAATGAGGGCAAATAGTTGAGATAAAGCGGGGTAGCCATTTTGCACTTGAAGGTACTGCCGTTTCCAACATTGCAGTATTTACTCGTTTACCAATGGGCCGGTTAAGTACTCCATCAATGAGCGTCGCACCTTTTAAATAGGTGGGAAGATAGATAAAACTTATTGTCTCGCCTATAAATGACCTGTGATACAGCTTTTTAGACTCCTCAGAAAATGAGGTTGTCAATTGTGCTGCTTTATTGAAAACATCAACCACCTTTTCTGTAAGCCGAACAAACCTGCCGCGATGTTCAGCACTGATCAGATGCACTTTCATTGCCTGCGGCCGCAGGCCAAGAGATGCCGGCAGCCGTAGATCACGACAGCCCAATTGAGTGGTATCAATTATTTTATGCTCTAAATCATAATCAAGACAGGAGTAAACCTGACCTTTAAAACGTAGATAGGGTATATAAAAAATCTCTTCTTTTCCAACTGATGCTGGGAGGAAATCCGGTAATACAAAACGAAGTGGACCTGAATTTACCAAATAATTCATGCCGTCACAGAAGGAGCATTCGACGACTCTGTCAGCCTCTGTCAGCTCAACGGGAGCTCCACACGAAGGGCAATTTTGCAGATAACTGAGTTCCATATTTCTCAGCTTATCTTAAAGCCGCATTGGTTACAAAACATTGCTCCTGGTATGTTCTCAGATTCACATTTCGGGCATGACACAGGTACTGGCTTTGAATTCGTCGGATGACCACATTTTGAACAGAACAAAGCATTAGGTGTCAGGTTTTTTTGGCAATGTGAACACTTACTCAAAATTACCTGTTGATGTCCGCAATAAGGACAGAAACGAGCGTCAGCGGGGATGCCATTCTCACAATCAGGACAGTGAATAAGTGCATCCTTAGCGGATGAACCGGTTTTTGCAAAAGCCTGACCGGCCAAACTTTGAGAAAACATTGCAGGCATCATGAGTCCCATCCCCATACCCATTCCTGCACCAGCTTCTCCCTGAGCAGTTGCAGCCTTCTCCATGGCCATTGCAGCCTTCATCTTGACAAATTTGTCCATGTCATCAATGACATTCATTCTGCCTTGATCATCAATTGCTTTCTGGACTTCTTCAGGCGGAGTGATCGAGGTAATGTAGAGATGACTTAAACGCAAACCAAAATCGGCGAAATCACGTACCAGTTTTTTTTGCAGTTCGATGGAAAGCTCGTCAAATTTACCGGGCAGATTAAATATAGTGTCAAGCTTTTCGCCAAGGTAATCATTTAACCGTGAAACAATAATGCGCTTCAGATAGGTGGAAATGTCCTCCGTGCTTATTTTCCCCATGGTTCCGATCATTGAATTAATGAAAAGAACGGGCTGTACAATTTGGATATTGAAAATTCCATGGGCACGAAGACGAACACGCCCTAATTCTGCATCTCTAAAAGCAATGGGGTTTCTTGTTCCCCATTTCAGATTGGTAAAATACTTCATATTGACGAAGTATACCTCTGCCCGCAAAGGGCTGTCACCACGCCATGGAATCGATAATATTTTAGTTAAAATAGGAAGGTTACCGGTTCGCAGTGTATGTCTTCCGGGTCCGAATCCATCACAGGCTTTGCCTTTATAGAACATTACCCCCGCCTGACTTTCCCTTATTGTCAGCTGAGCACCGTATTTTATTTCTCCGGAACCATTTTCTGGGAGTCTATGGACGAGTTCTTCGCCAGTTTCATCAAACCATTCAAGATTTTCGAGAAAAATTCCACCGTCAAATTTATTCATTCGCTTTCTCCAATTCTAGGCTAGTTTGAGGATATGCTGGTCACCTTTAACCTGAACACAAAGATACGTATCCTCTGCAAGAGTCTTAAATTACAATAATTATATTGCATAGCTCCACAGAACTCTTTTTTTTATGATAAAGATACTATACCCCATTCATAATCATGAAAAAAGCTGAAAGTACATTTATGTAATCGAAAGAACTACATGGAAAGATTCGATGTTGAATTACAAGCAGTACGACAATGTCCTTTTCACTCTGAAATATATTTTTGTTGATGTTGAAATCAGGAGGAAATTATCTCTTCTACTACAGAATCACCCACATCGGAGGTAATAATCACTTCTCCGATTTTTTTCGGCAGAACGTACGAAATTATTCCCGCAACACTTTTTTTATCAGTGAGCAGGTATCTTTTAATGAGTTCTTTATCAAATTCTCCGGGAATCTCTGTGGGCAGTTCGTAGTTGATAAGTATTTGATATATTTCCTTGCAGTTCTCTTTCGAAAGTAATTGCAGACGCTCGGCAATACGAGCTGCTGCAACCATGCCAATGGCCACAGCCTTGCCATGAATAATTGAAAATCTTGAAACAGCTTCGACAGCATGGCCAATTGTATGCCCGTAATTCAATATTCTGCGGAGATCCGCTTCTCTTTCATCTTCTGCAACAACATCAGCCTTGATCTGGCAACATGTTCTAATTATTTTCTCAAGAACTTCCTTGTCCGAATTGAGCGCTGCCTCTCGGTTTTCCTGAAGGTATTTAAAAAATTCCGCATCACGGATGATTCCGTATTTAATAACCTCGGCCATACCGCCGGCAAACTCATCTTTAGGAAGCGTTTTAAGCACACTGATATCAATATAAACTATCTTGGGCTGGTAAAAAGCACCCACAAGATTTTTACCTTCTGGAATATCCACACCTGTTTTGCCGCCAACAGAACTATCAACTTGAGCAAGTAGTGTCGTTGGAACCTGTACAAAATTTATCCCACGCAGGTAACTGGCTGCTATAAACCCGGCAAGATCCCCTGTAACCCCTCCCCCTAATGCTATAATACTATCCTTGCGATCAAAACCGCGTTGAGCGAGTTCTGAACAGAGTTTTGCAAAAAGAGAGAGGTTTTTACTCGCCTCTCCAGCAGGAAAGGTAAGAATCTCTCCATTCAGGTTATTCTGCTGCAATGATTTAAGAACACAATCTCCATAAAGAGCAGCGACCGTATCATCTGCAATAATACAATACCGGTTGGCAATACGACGGCGTTCCAAATCTCTGCCAATATTGGATAAACATCCATATTCAATGTGAATTGGATACGCTCGATCCTGCAGTCCAACTATCAGCTCATTCGCCGTATTCACTTCGTTCCCCTCCATTGCAATTAAATGACATTTAAATATAACTAATTTTCTTGAGCAAAAAAAAGGAGATACTGCCACGCTGGCAGTATCTCCTTAAAGTCAATGAACGTTGACCAGGAAATTACATGGCGTCGCCTGAAGCAGCACCCTGCATTTTAACTTCAACTTTCTCGGTCAGACCTTCATAGTATTTTCTCAAATGCTCGATAACTTCATCACGACCAAAGTGATCTACAACCTCAGCACCTTCGGAAAGAGCTTTACGGAGCTTGGTTCCGGAGAGAATTACACGGGATTCTTTCTTATGACAACAGGTGCGCAGAGATGCCATTCCATCACACTCATAACAATAGAAAGTCCAGTCAATCTTCATTGGCTGACACAGCAGGTCTTTGGCAGGATCACCGGTTACAGGAACGCGGTCAAAGATTTCCTGTGCTTCAAACAGACCATAGAAGTCACCAACACCAGCGTGGTCACGTCCAATCAGCATGTTGTTAACACCATAGTTCTGACGGAAAGTGGCGTGGAGAAGACCTTCGCGTGGTCCGGCATAACGCATGTCAAGAGGATAACCTGCAGAGATAACGTTGTCTTTCACAAAGTAGTTCTCGATGAGGATATCGATTGCCTGGATACGAACAGGTGCAGGAATATCACCGGGCTTAAGATTACCAATGAGAGAGTGAATCAGAACGCCGTCACATACCTCTACAGCAATTTTGGCAAGATGCTCATGAGAACGATGCATTGGGTTACGAAGCTGCAATGCTGCTACGTTTGCCCAACCACGCTCGTCAAACATTTTACGGGTTTCAGCTGGGGTAAGGTATACTCCTGGATACTCTTTTGGATACTGGCCTTCAGAAAGAACCTTTACTGGACCGGCAAGGTTGAACTCTTTTTGAGCCATAACCATGATTACGCCAGGATGATCCTCAGGAGCTATTTTCCAGAAGTTTCCATCTACAGACTCTTCACCTTCGCCCATGAAAACTTTTTCACATTCCCATTTCTTGTCGGCCTCGGTCATTTCATACTTCTCGGTGATCTTCATGGTAGCGAAAGTTTCACCACTTCGAACCAGAGCAATCTCATCACCCTCAGAAATCTCAGCAGCATCAGCAGCGGAAACGTCGAGGGTTATAGGTACAGGCCAGAATGTGCCATCTGCCATCTGAAAGTTATCACAAACACCTTTCCAGTCAGCTTTGGTCATAAAACCTTCGAGAGGAGAAAAACCACCGATTCCCATCATGATAAGATCGCCTTTAGCACGATCAGAAATCTCAACCTGCTTCAGGCCTTTAGCTTTTTCTAATTCGGCATCACGAGCTGCGCCTTCGAGCAAGGCACAAACCAGACCTTTTCCACCGTGAGGTGCTACTAATTTAGACATAGGATTCCTCTTTTATTAATTATTTACATAGGTTAAACCGCGACACCAACATGCCCGGCAGTTAATGAATACCCATTCATTTAAGTTGCAATATATAGCTAACAGCGTGGGTAAAAGTCAAGAAAAAAAGGGGAACGAACCAGAGCCCTACCTAATTACTGACATATGTTTTTCTAATTGAAATGACGCAATCGCAATGCGTTGGTCACAACCGAGACTGAACTCATCGCCATGGCTGCTCCTGCAAACATGGGACTCAGCGTTGGCCCGCCAAAGAGAAAAAGTAAGCCTGCTGCGACAGGAATACATAACACATTATAACCAAAAGCCCAGAATAGATTCTGACGAATATTGTTCATTACAGCATGTGACAAACGGAGCGCAGTAAGAACGCCATCAATATTCCCTTTCATTACTACCACGTCTCCAGATTCAATAGCAATATCTATCCCTGTCCCCATCGCTATACCGACATCAGCCTGAGCTAGCGCCGGGGCATCATTTATGCCGTCTCCAACCATTGCTACCTTATGGTTCTTCTGCTGAAATTCAATGGCGATTTCGGCCTTTTTATCTGGCATGATTTCGGCATATACTCTATCAATTCCTGCTTTTGCTGCTATCGCATGCGCTGTTTTCGTGTTGTCACCGGTAAGCATAGCTACTTCCATGCCCTGTTGCCGCAGATTCCTAACGACGTCATACACTTCTGGTTTTATAGTGTCAGCTATCGCAATTACCCCACAGCATTTGCCTTCAATTGCTACAAACAAGACAGTCTGGCCTTCGTCGGCGAAGGTTGTCACCCGAGCGCTGAATTCTTCGGTTCCTGAAGCATGTTCAGAACAAAAATCATTGTTGCCTATATGAATTGTTTTGCCTTCGACCAAGGCCTCCACACCTTTCCCTTGAAAGGCTTTGAAACGGTCAGGCTGGGCAAGTTTTATATTCTTTTTTCTTACAAAATCCACAACCGCGGTTGCCAGTGGATGTTCTGAAGATTGCTCCACTGACCCTGCGAGATGAAGGATATCCTCTTCATCGTACCCCGAGGAGTGCTCAAAATGAACAACTTCAGGCTTGCCACTGGTGATTGTACCGGTTTTATCAAAAATCAATGCCGTCACTTTTTCAAGTTTTTCAAGGGTTGCGCCATTTTTCACGAGAATACCGACCTGCGCCCCCCTGCCGGTACCCACCATTATAGAAATAGGTGTTGCCAACCCCATTGCGCATGGACATGCAATGACCATTACTGATATAAAAAACCGTAACGACTGTGAAAACCCGACATCACTGAAAAAGTACCATGAGGCACCGACAATAAGAGCTAAAAATATTACACCTGGTACAAAATAATAGCTTACAGTATCAGCTACCCGTGCAATCGGAGCCTTCGAGCCTTGAGCTTCCTGCACCATTCTGATAATATCGGCAAGCATTGTATTTTCGCCAGTTTTCTCAGCAATCATTTTAAGGGTATTATTGCTGTTCACCGTACCACCGTAAACCTTGTCACCCTGTTTTTTTGATACTGGCATTGACTCGCCGGTCATAAGGGATTCATCGACTGAAGATTCACCGCTTAAGACCCTTCCATCGGTTGGAATACTCCAGCCTGGCTTAACGAGAAGAGTATCGCCTATTTCAATATCTGCGGCATCGATGTTTTTCTGTATGTCACCATCGATCAGGACAGCTGTCTTAGGGGCAAGATCCATCATCTGGCGTATGGCATCTGAAGTGTGATATTTTGAGCGATTCTCCAAATATTTGCCCAGTGATACCAAAGTTATCAAAACACCAACCGATTCAAAATAGAGATCCATGGCTTTCGTCATTGGCTCAATTCCCATATAAATCTCACCAAGGTTCCAAACTGAGTATATAAAAGCAGCTCCGGTTCCCATGGCAATAAGACTGTCCATATTCGGGGATCGGCGCAACAGAGATGGGATACCTATGATATAGAAACTCCGACCAAGCAACATGATAGGCAAGGTAAGAAAAAGTTGAATCAATGCAAAGTTAAAAGGGTTGGAATGTGGAGAAAAAAGGCCAGGCAACGGTATACCTATCATTTCTCCCATACTGACAAAGAGCAGAGGAATTACCAGAACACTTTCGGCAATCAGACGCCGTTTCATTCGTTGCAGATCAGCTTTTTTCTCAAGCTCTTTCTGATCATACTCTTTCAATCCACTGCCCTGCATTTTGGTCGTGAATCCCAGAGAGTGAATGGTCTCTTTTATATTCCTTGCAGACTGGACGTCTTTATCATATGAAAAGCTCCCTGTTTCCGTTGCTAAATTAACGGTTGCTGAAGTTACGCCTTCCATTTTTCCAACTACTTTTTCGATTCTGCTTGAACACGACGCACAATGCATGCCTGAAATTTTTAATTTCAATTCTGCATGTTGTGAATCAATCGATCGAAATAACTCAAACCCCAGTTCTTTAACCCGCGATGCAACAGCGTTATAATCAATAATTGATTCATCAAATTCAAGCTTAAGTGTCTCAGCCGCAAGGTTGACCTCGGCCAGCTTCACTCCAGCCAAATTCCCGACTACTTTTTCGATTCTGCTTGAACATGATGCACAATGCATGCCCTTTACATCAGCATTGAGGTGTTTTATAGGTGACATAAGAGACCTGTACTTATTGACAATTCTTGGGTAGCAGTTATTTCGTTATTATCTTCTATAGTAAGTTAAAAAGCTAAACATCAGAGGTGAGAAAACAATGGCAACTGTTAAAATTAAAGGCATGACGTGTCAACATTGCGTTGCTTCAACCAAGGAAGCATTGGAAAAGATACCGGGTATAAAAGAAGTTAATGTCAATCTAGACAAAGGCGAAGCGAGCTATAATGGTGATGTCGACCCACAACAGATAAAAGAAGCCATTGAAAAAATTGGCTTTGAGGTTCCCTGATTAGTACCTTACTCCTGAAAGTCTGGCATAAAAAACAAGAAAACGGGAAATGTATTTGAAATCTCAAAACTGTTTCTATATCCAAGGTACTTATCCCGGACTTCTTCCTGTTTACCGGGGTTAAATTGAGTATTCCTTGATTTTACTCAACAATGAGGGATAACTTATTTCCAGAAGTGTTGCGGCTTTAGACTTGTTTCCACCGGTTTCATCCAATGCCTTTTTAATCATGCTCGCTTCAAGCTGTTTTTGTGCTTGTTTTATTGAATAGCCAGTGTATTGCAACTTGTTGTTATCACCATTTACCTTGCCCGCAAAAATTGTCCCTGGGAGATGTTCTATTCCAATAAACTTTTCATCGGCGAGTACCATGCCTCGTTGGATGACATTTTCCAACTCCCTGATATTCCCAGGCCAATGATATTTCAATAACATGCTTAAGGCAATTGAAGATAAGCTTTCAATGTTAGAGTTTAGATCTCTGTTATATTTTCGAATAAAGTGTTTAGAAAGCGCAGGAATATCATCAAGTCTTTCCCTCAACGGCGGTAGAGTTACCGTGAGAACGTTGAGCCTGTAGAACAGATCCTCTCTGAAAAGTCCACCCTCGACTTCCTGCTGAAGATCCTTGGCAGTTGCAGCAATAATCCGCACATTGATTTTGGTGACCGCCGAGGCACCCAAGGGACGTATCTCATTCTCCTGGAGGACACGCAGCAGCTTCACCTGCATTGCCAATGGCAACTCCCCTATTTCATCAAGAAAAAGAGTACTTCCATGGGCTTCTTCAAAAAGCCCTTTTTTGTCTTTGTCTGCACCGGTGAAAGCCCCTTTTACATAGCCAAAAAGCTCGCTCTCCAAAAGTTCGGCAGGAATACTGCCACAATTAATAGCGTAGAAACCTTTTCCTGATCTAGGTGAACTTGCATGGATCCCTCTTGCGAAGAGTTCTTTTCCTGTACCTGATTCACCGGTAATAAGTACCGTGGTATCGTATGGCGCAACTTTTTCAGCAAGATCTATAATTGATTGAATTGCTTTACTTTTACCGACAACCTGAGAAAATCCGTCACCGCGTCGTTCCAGTTCTTTTCGCAAAACCAAATTTTCTCGTTTTAACTGCTCCCTTTCCTCGGCCTTTTTCAAGGTAAGCAGCACTTCATCAGACTTGAATGGTTTCGAAATAAAATCATAGGCCCCTGCCTTCATCGCTTCCAAGGCTAAGTCTATGCTACCATAGGCAGACATCATAATGACAGTGGTCTCGATGAGTTTCTCAGAATTTTGCTGTAGAAACTCTAGGCCATTCAAATTCGGCATACGAATGTCACAGAGAATAAAATCAAACTTTTTGCCATTAATTAATTGCGTTGCTTCCACACCATCCCCTGCTGATTCAATGGTGTAATTATGACGCTTGAGCATAGCCTCAAGCATATGACGCATATTTTCTTCGTCATCAACTATCAATATTCTTTTTGAACTCAAACGATCATCCTTTAATATCTGTTAAGTTGAGATGGCAGTATGTATATGAATATCATTTATAGCACGGGTAGCAGTATTATGACACTTGTTCCAGAATGTTTTTCACTTTGTAAACGTATCGTTCCACCACAATTTTCAATTATTGATCTGGAAACAGACAACCCCAGGCCAGTACCATGTCCTATCGGCTTGGTCGTGAAAAATGGATCAAAAATCGAAGAAATGTCCTTTTGATCAATTCCGGAACCATTATCTTCAATAACAATTTGTACTGATTTAGCAGAGTCCTCTTCTAATAGTTTACAAGATATATGTATTTCTCCATTCTCTATATTCTGTTCATTAATCGCATCGACAGAATTAAGCATACAGTTTAGCAAAACCTGATGGAGCTCAGCCTCGGAACATTGTACCTTTTCCGGAAAATCATCGCATGAGGTTTGGAATGCAATGTGTCGTGTGCTTTTTTGTTGAGCGAACATTTCTATGAGTTCATGAATAACCGGTAACACCCTCGTGGAGGACTTGCCACCACTTTTTTTTCTGGCCAGCTCAAGAAGTTGTTGAATTAATAAAGTAACACGAGACAACTCCTTTTCAGCCCTGCTTGAATATTGCCTGCGATCCTCCTCAGAAACATCATCATTGCCTAAAAGTTCAATATAACCCTGAATGATCCCCAGTGGATTACCTATTTCATGTGCAAGACCAGTTGATAACCTCCCTACTGCTGCAAATTTTTCTGCTTCAATCAAGTTATTCTGATTTTCTAAAATTTTCTTGTTTGCTTCTTCTAAAGAATTAACTGTATGCGTTAGTTTTTCCTTATCTTCTTCAATACGTGCAAACATAGCTTTCAAAGCATCAGCTAGCTGCCCAAATTCATTTTTCTGTTTTGTCGATCCAATAATTTGACTGGATGATATGCCATATTTTTCCGACATTTCAACTAACTTTCCCAACGGAATAATTACCATTTTACGAACCCTAAAAAACCACAATGTCGATAATACTATTGTATTGACAAGTAAATAAACAAGAATCGCGGATTGCTTATCTCGTAACGAACGTAAAATTGAAGGAACATGAACTTTAACAGCAATAGCCTGAATGTTGTTGCAAGACGGAGCAGGTACTGCTACAAGAACTACATTATCTGTCATTCCCAATAACGACAAAGCTCTTCCAAAAGTTCGAATTATCTCTCTATTCTGAGATGCTGTTTCCTGTAATACTTTTTTTATATAGCTGAATTCTCTACTTTTTGTTGATACCCCAGTGAGTAGATTTTCTCTCAGCATTATGAGTGCGAAATTATCATTGGTGCTCATAGTGTTATTGGCAGTTTCGAAATAACTCTCAACATCACTAGCTTGTTCACACATCTTCAGATCTATGGCAGTTAATAAAGATAGCTGTGATTTAGCATAAATAACAGATTGATACACGGCATGTTGTTGCCAAAAATAAGTGACAACAATATTTGTCAGCAACATACCCAAAATCAGTAAAACAGCAAAATTCGTTGTAATACCTATTTTAAAACCTTTAAAATACATTTTTCAGTTCTCAAGATCGATTAACAATTATTCTAATGTTAGAGCTAAAAACAAGTAATCCTATGGAATTCATTTAATTTCATCCTTTCGTACGAGAAATAGAGACGCTCCAATCATCGCATATTAATACCATAATATTCAATATATATTACTTCATGTATAAATTGGAACTCAACTTTCGGGGTTATGTGATCAACAAAACCCTGTTCTTCGATATTCCCAAACATTTCAAAGCGGTTGCCATTATTTCATCGAAAAACTCTGAAACTGTTTTCTCACAATAGCTTCCAGCTTGTCTCACTTTCTGTA
>JBNKDO010000030.1:0-1816 GCA_050288305.1 Desulfocapsaceae bacterium
GTCTATCTCTTGATAAAACTTCAACCATACCAAGAACTTGCTTTTTACACGAGGGTATTTGTTCATGATCTTTTTGAACTTTTCTGGATAGGTGAAGATCATTGCAGAATATTCATTAAAATCGTTTTCAAAATTAGTGACGCCATATTCGGTCACAAAACCTTTTATATAACAATCTGTATCTGTTAATGAATTACTGGCTTTTTCCACCTCCTTCCAATTGTTATATTTATCATCAAGGTATATGAAATCCTTTGGATTGTTGTCAGTCCAGGGGTCGATCCAGAAAGAGTTTCCGTTTAATAACAGCGAGCTGAATTCATGGTGAAAAGTACTTATAGCTTCATCACTATTTTTTCCGCCATCATCCACTAAGTAGATTATCCTCCTGAATGGATCATATGTTCCGCCATACATCAATCCATCATGATCGATCTCACCGGCAAAGTAGATTTCTTTTAGATATTTCCTTATAGTTGCAACCGGATATTTTTCAAATGCCTTTCGCAAAATGGTAGGATATCGTACCAGTACTTGGTGACGAATCGGTTGAACCCGGCTATCTCGATGCGGTCCTGCCGGGATGGGAGGATTTTCCAAAGGCGAAAAAAAATCATCTCCGATTTTGTAAACGATTTTTACGCCGTATTTGGAGTTAATAGGCTCAAAAAGAGAGTCAATTTTCTTATTGGGATAGGTTTTGTTGTAGTGCCATGAGTTCAATACCAGGATTATCCCAATGATAATGCTGATTCCAAGTATTCCGTCGAGAAACCTTTGCATATCATGCTCTTGCTCTTGTGTTCCGCCTGTCAATAGTATGTGTAAATGGCGGCATTATTGATGAGGGTTGAAGGCCGCCTCTTGTTGCCATACGGTATAATAAGGACGCGGCTGCGGTAAGTGCAACAAGCACAACAGCCACAACAACGCCTTTTTCATTGACTGTTTTTTCCCATTTTGTAATATGACCGGCTGGCTTATCCAACTTTTCCTTCTTCAAAGACGGCTCAGTATCCGGTTCCGGTCCGCGCCTGGATCTTTGATGCCAAATCACATCGACCTTGAGCTCAATATCGGCGCTGTACTCGTACTTGCTTCGTCCCAATTCCAAGGTGCCGCTAATTGTAGACGGTTTAAGGGTACCCACAACGCATGTAAGTTGCCGCTGGCTAGCCCGGCCAGAGTGAAAGCGATAGCCATTCTCATGGTTTATTCACCAACTATTTACTCTTCTGCCTCTGATACCTCCGGCAAGCTGAGATCCCATGGCATATCATCCCACCAATATTGTGATAAAATATGCCGGATCGAGTAGTCTTGATCCTCTTGACCTTCATAAGGGTCAACACCTAATGCTTTGGCAAAACGCCTGTCATAGTCTCGAAAGAGAGCCAACAACTCCCGGTCAGTGTTCAGCGGATACACGCTAAAACAGATCAATTGTTCCTCCTCAGACAAGGCAACAACTTGACGAGCAACGACGGTATTATGACGATTTCTGGCATAGAGAACGTCTTTATTATCATCAAGGACAATTGCTGCCGCCGAATATGTGCATAATCCACCAACTCCCAAACACGTGCCCATGTAAGTGCCTAGCTTTAAAGCCTCTAAAGGATTGTGCTCGACATCAATACGGATAGAGCCATGCTTTTCTAATACTTTGGACAATATCATGCCTTCTGTCCAGACACCAAAACGAATGCGAGGATGCTTGGCTCGCCATGCATGTGTTTTGGGATGAGTCTGAAGATATAACCTATTGCCATCCATATATTCGTGCAGAAATCGCTTAAATCCGCGTCGGTTATCA
>JBNKDO010000031.1:0-2703 GCA_050288305.1 Desulfocapsaceae bacterium
TGAGCCTCAAGGGGATCAATTAAGGGTTCCCTTGCCGTCAGACTTTGGTGTGATTCAGTTCGTTGAACTGGAGGATGGCGAAACAATATTGGGCCTTGTTAATCACGAGTGGCACACGCATGGAGAGCTTCTTATTCCAGACTACGGAGCTGATATCCCTTCTGCAGTAGTTGCTTTCCTCGAAGACATTTTGTTTGGGAGGCTAAAAATGATCGAATTTCAGCTTCCAGGTCAAAAGCCTAAAAGAATTATTGAGGACGACATTGAGACATTCTTAAAGTACAAGCAGCCAGGTGAGATGGTAAGAATATTTGAATCCAAAAAGACCACCGAACCAGGCGCTTAACTCAGACGGCTAATACCGTGGCATTTTGAACGGTTGTGCTGTTTAGACCCATTACAATTTTCTTGGCATCCTGCGGTTTTTTATTCGCCGCTGGTTAGCTTTTCGTTCTACATTATGAAAACTTTTATACTCGTAATTTCAGTTTTTTTCATTTTTGCCTGCTCAAAAGGCGAAACAGATTCTTCTTATAAAAAGGAGGGCGTAGAAAAAGTGGATATTGACCTCCAGTGGGGCGGTTACTATGCCTCCAAAGAAGAAGGAGATGATCAATATGGTGTTTTTCGTCTTATTGATTTCAATCGTCATAGCTATCATGTAGCAATTTTCAGTGAGAAATTTTCAGGAGTACCGAGTTTAAAAAAAGTTTTGAAACTATCTCCATATATTGGACATGCTCCAATCGATTCAAGGGCTCTCCTCCGTAATCGGGATATCCATTTGCTAGGCGGGCCGCCTTTGACAGAGAAGGATTTGGAGGGATATCGTCTTTATTTGGAGCACTTTGAAACGTCTGAGGATGACATAAAGAAATTGTTTCGGGATATTATCGCCTTTGGTAGCCAACCTCCTTTGAAGCTTGCATTGGAAGAGGTTAATGGCGAATTGGTGATTGAGAAACGTTAAAGATTTGATTGTAGAACCTTCGCCTTCACTCTGACCGGAAGGGGCGGGCCACCACCGCTTTTACAGAGTAAGGTGCTTAACCAAATATTGTACCATTTGCGTCCCCTGTGCTCCCCTTCCGGCAGGTGAGGCGTTCGTTAGCGCCTCGAACCAGATGCTCAGAAGCACATACCCAATCAACCAAATTTGCGAAAGTGAACTAATGATAAACGGATTTACAGTACGAATAGATTTTGGAGATATGGTTATTTGGAATGAAGTATTTGCTAGTGATTCGCAATCTGCATTGGAAATAGTTGTGAAAGAAAAACTGTCTATTGGAGACCACGCTATAATTGATTCCGAATTTCTTCGCAGATTATCAGATGTAGTCGTTTCAGAATTGCCAATGTCTGCCTCTGTTTCAAATGCTCAGTTATTGTTAGGTGATAAAGAGGTATATATTGATATCATTAGTAACAGTTTAAAGCCTGGAAGGCCGAAAGAAGGTGGTTAATGTGCAAACATCTGTCGCCTTTTTTTGCAAAAAAACTCTGGTTTTCAGGAATAAATTAATTTGGGCGCAAGACCTATTTCAGTACTTATATAATTGATAATATATAAAAATTCGCTAACAACACGTTTCTACGGAAGCCGCAAAAAGCGCGGCTCTCGCAGAACTCCACGTTCGCCAACATAACAGGAAAATATGATGGATAAACTATTAGAGTTTCTAAAAGATATTGTTCCCATCCAAATAGCAGCTCTCATAGTTATATTTATTTATTTTCTTAAAGTGTTTAAAGACCTTGCTGGAGAATTCATCAAGATCTCCCAGCAGCAGGCCGAATACATGAAGCAACGAGTTGAGTCAGTTGACAAAACGACAAGCATATTTGAGCGGACAGTCCAGCATCAAGAAAAGGACCTACAGCGTCTCTATGAACTTAATGAGAAGCTTAAGGACGGGGCCGAAACAAAGAAAGAGCAGGAGATTGGCCGTCTTGACGCACAACTAAATGATATTGTCTCAAGCATTGAGGAGTTGCGGCAGCAGAAACTTTCACGAAGTGAGCTAGAAAAATTAGAATCCGATATCGAACGAGCAAAGCAAGACACCACTGAGCGCTATACGGCACTGATGGAAACGCTTGAAAGATCAGACCCGATTATAGAAGATGAGGAATCGTCGGCTCATCAACGTTCAGTGTTTGTTGTGATGCCTTACACAGAAGAAGCGAAGCTCAGATATGAGATTGTTAAGAAAACGCTTCATGATCAAAATTTCAAGGTGTTCAGAGCTGATGAAACCATGGCACCAAATGTTGACATTGCCTCTCACATTCGTAATTGCATAGAGTCTGCCGATATCATTCTTGTCGATATCTCTGGCCGGAATGCAAGCGTTATGTACGAGCTAGGATACACCCATGCGTTACAAAAGCCAGTAGTTCTTCTTTCGACAAGTGCAGACGATATTCCTTTCGATGTTTCGAACTACCGAGTAATTGTGTTCGATCATACGTCAAGAGGTATGCACATATTACAAGAAAGATTGAAAGAGGCTCTAACAGGGATTTCAATCAAAACGAAGAAGAAAACATTACCCAAGTGGATTGATGCTGCAAAAGATGCATTGCCGTATTCTGACATAATTAATATTATTCTAAGAACGATTGCTTAGGCAGAAATGAATGGCGAACAACGGCATTAAGAGCGACGGCAAAAAGCCGCCGCGCCTTATGCCGCGCGTT
>JBNKDO010000032.1:0-178172 GCA_050288305.1 Desulfocapsaceae bacterium
CCTGCGAGACTCCGAGGCATTTTCAGGAAATCAAGCACAGCCATATGGCTGATATCGGAGTCTGCGCTTACCTGCGAGCATTGATTTTCGGAAAATAACGCTGAGATGGGGGAAAAGAGCTTTCTCCGACAGGCTCCTAGCATTTTTAATCACATTTCATGGAGTGGTACGGTGTCGCATATAGCAATTACTATGGGATGTCCAGTGGGCATCGGTCCCGAAATTATTCTTAAATATTTCAAAAACAGGCGGAAGACGGACATCTCTGTGCCTGTAGTCATTGGTGATATAAAAATACTTGAACATACAGCCAATCATCTTGGTATCAATATTTCCTGTAGTGAATGGAAACCAGGAGAACCTTTACCCAATGCAGGCATACCAGTCTACGCTGTTTCTCATCTGGATTTTCAAGATCTCCAATGGGGGAAGCCAACCAAGCATACAGGTCAAGCTATGGCAGCCTACATCAAAACTGCCGTGCAGCTTTGTGAGCAAGGATTATTCGATGCTCTGGTTACCTGCCCTATCTCTAAATCTGCACTTCGAAAAAGTGGTTTCATCTATCCCGGGCATACAGAAATGCTTGCAGATCTAACCGGTGAAACAAATTTTACCATGATGATGGCAGGCGAAAGATTACGCATTGTTCTGGTGACAATACACTGCTCGCTTAGAGATATTGCCAATAAGCTCAGTTTCCAGTCAATTTATGATAGAATCAAGCTCACTCACCACAGCATTATCACCGATTTTGCCATAACCGCTCCCCAAATTGCCGTTGCCGGACTTAATCCGCATGCTGGAGAGGACGGCCTGTTTGGTTCTGAAGAACTCGAATTAATAACCCCTGCAGTTGAAAAGGCCTGCGCTGAAGGAATGAATGTGACTGGACCTTTGCCACCTGATACTGTTTTTCTTAAAGCAGCTCAAGGAGAGTATGATGCAGTTGTATGCATGTACCATGATCAGGGACTTATCCCTTTTAAACTATTACATTTCAGTGACGGGGTAAACGTCACCATCGGTCTTTCAATTGTGCGAACTTCCGTTGACCACGGTACTGCCTACGACATTGCCGGAAAAGGTCTGGCCAATTCGGGAAGCCTCGCTGCCGCCGTAAAACTTGCTGGTGAAATTGCCGCCAACCGTAAAAAAAATGCTAATCAGGATAAAACTTCCACATTTATTTGAGAATCTCCAGTATGAATATTGAAGAAAAATTTGTGTTGAAAGAGGGTTGTCTTATTGTTTTTGAAGGAATAGACGGTACTGGTAAATCGACTCAACTGCAGCTTCTCAAAGAACATCTCACCAACAGTTTGGGGTTAAATGTTATCTCCACCAGGGAACCAACCGAAGGTGCTTATGGACGTAAAATTCGTGCCCTTTACAACAATCGTGAGGGAGTTACATTAGAAGAAGAGCTCGATCTTTTTATTAAGGACAGACAGGATCACGTTCGCAATTTAATTGAACCGGCTCTCGCTGAAAGGAAGGTTGTTCTCTGTGATCGCTATTATCTCTCAACAATTGCCTACCAGGGCGCCGCAGGATTTGACCCCGGAACTATTGCCAGGATGAATAATTTTGCCCCAGAACCAAACCTGGCCCTTCTTTTTCAACTTAGTCCAGAAATCTCAATCAAACGAATAACCCAAAAACGTGGTGATTCTCTCAATGATTTTGAGCAGCAGGAGTCGCTAAAGAAAGTGGCAGCAATTTTCGAAAGTATGAATTTACCATATATTCGCAAAATCAATAGCCAGCAGAACATAGAAAAAGTGCATCAAGATGTCGTTGGCGTAGTGGAATCATACCTTGACAACATCATGGTACGGCCATAATGAAAACACACTGCCTGTTTTTTAGGGCCCTCGTTATATTTCTGTTAACCTGTTCATCAGGATGTACTCCAGAGAAGTTACTTACCACAGTAGAACCTCCTGAAGTTACAAGTGAAGACCCGATAGATTCATCGTGTTCATATTTTTACTTTCTCTGGGGAAACTCGGCAGAATACAACAGCAACTATGCTGAAGCACTTGAGGCGTATGAGAAGGCGATTATTTGCGATCCTCAGGCAGAATATATTGCTGAGAAGATTCCTACCCTGCTGATCCGACTGGGGCGTACCAAAGAGGCTGGAGCCTGGCTGGAAAACTACATCAAAGACAAACCTGAAAAAACAGTACAGCGTTTTATGCTTGCCCGTCTCAAAATCCAGGAGGGGAAGGATGACGAAGCAATCAAACTTTTCCAGGAAGCCCTGGACATTGAACCGGAGAATACAAGTATCAGGCTTCGTCTGGGTCTGCTCCAAGCCCAAAAAGGAGAATATGAAAGGGCAGAGACAATCTTCAAAAGCGTCTTGGCAAGCAATCAGGAATCCTACTTGGCTACCCTTTATCTGGCCCGGCTCTATACACAAGCTGGGAAACTGCAAGATGCCAATAAATACTATAAGGAAGCACTTGCACTCAACTGGTCGAAGGAACTCGCTTTCGAGATCGCCGAGTTTTACAATATTCGCAAACAGTTTTCCCAGGCTCAGGATATGTACAAAGCAATTCTTGAACGGGATGCTCAGGATGAACAGGCTGCACTTGGCGTTGTACAAAGCTATATATATCTCAAAGACGGTGAAGCAGCGCTTGAGGAACTCTCAAAAATACGTCAATTCAGTAAAAATCCGGAAAGAATAGATCTCATCCGTAGTCAAATATTAATGAACATGGATGAGAAAGAGAGGGCAAAGAAGGTTCTTCTGCAAATACTTAAACGCAACACTCTTCCTCAAGCCAACTATCTCCTGGGTGTTATCCAGTACGAAGAAATGCACTTTGACCAGGCGATGAATTCCTTGCAAAAAATTACAGCGCAAGATCCTGAATATAAAGAAAGTATTATGCTTCAAGTGAGAATTCTTGAGGAGACCAATAGATCCTCGGAATCCATCGACCTTCTGGAAAAGGTTCTCTCTGTAGAACAGACAAGACAGCCCCCTTTCTACTCTTTGCTTGCCGCTATCTACAGGAGGCAGGAACTCACGGATAAGGCCATAAAAACACTTGCTACAGCAGTGGCACTCTATCCAGAAAATGAGAAGTTACTCTATGAGTATGCCATTCTGCACGAAAAAAGGGGTGATCATCCCCAGGCAATGGAGTTGATGAAAAAGCTTCTTTCGCTCAATATCAACCACGCCGATGCCCTTAATTTTATCGGCTACAGCTGGGCTGATAAAAATATCAAACTTGACGAGGCTTATGAATATATCCGTAAAGCACTTGAACTCAAGCCGCAGAGCGGATATATCCAAGACAGTTTGGGCTGGGTGTACTATCGAATGGGCGCCTTTGAAAAGGCAAGAGTCACCCTTCTAAAGGCTGTTGAGTTGGAATCAGAAGACCCGTATATTTACGAACATTTAGGCGATGTCTACCGTGCCCTTGATGAGATAAAGAAAGCCCTTCATTATTACAAGAAGGCCCTCAAACTTCTTACAGATCCGAAAAGCATTGAGCTTGTTCAACAAAAGATAAAGGAACTTCATGAAAAATAATTGTTCGCAATTTTTTTTATCAACACTCGTACTCTCTGCTTTTTTATTGAGTGGTTGTGCTCTTAAACAATGGCGCGATCCTCTTGGGGAAACTGAAGAGAAAGCCGCCCGGCAGGTGGTGAATAGATTGTTTCAACTGCAAAGCAGCTGTAGCAACAGCATTGATGCAGAGATTAATATAACCTGGGAATCAAGAGTTTCAGATGGTGGTATTACTGGCTATCTGCAGACTCTGCTCCCCTCTGATATTAAAGTGATTGCTTTAAACCCACTGGGCCAGACTCAGTATGCCTTTGCGACAAACGGCCATCAATTTCAGACCATAAACGTAGCGGCTCGTGTCTACAAGCATGGCCGGGTTTCGACCTTTGTAAAAAAACATTCAATCCCTAAAAGTATTTTGCACGATGAGTGGGGTCTCTGGCTGGCTGGTAGGATACCTCAGGGAAAGGAAGAGTTTCAACAGCTGCGTCAGGATGAACTGCAGCGAGGTTTTTGGCTCTCGGTTAAACCGGAAAAACAAAGTAGCTATTTTGATGATGTTTTTCTGCTCATCGATCTCAACAATCAGCGTCTGCTGGAAAGGGTAGCCACTGACAAAGACGGGAATGAAGTCGCCAGGGTCCTCTATAAAACATGGACAGCAATTGATAACTGCCCTATCCCGACTGCTATCGAGATTCAAAGTCACTCCTACGGTACTGCCATTCAGATAGTGCTCAATAAAATCAGGACCGATAACACATTTAACGAGAACAACATGTCTCTCAAACCGCCACGAGGTTTTCTTCAGCAATATTATCCGTAACCTCATAGGAATATCAAAAACAAGCAATGAAAATAGACATCTGCAGTAAGCCGCCGGCCGATATATTCAAAAACCGACGAAAATACACTCTCATATTTATCGGGCTTCTGACGCTGGCGTGTTTTGGACTTCTGCTTGGAGCATATGCAATTTTCACAGATACCGCATACAATGAGAATCTTGAAACAGCAGCGCTAAGTTTTTTCGTGGGGGCGGCACTATTTATCGCCTATTTTGGGGAGAAGCTGCAAGCTTATAAAAAACTTTTCCCACCTCAGCGAGAAGAATTAGAGGTGCTGAGTAAGAAACATATTGAAATCCAAATTTATTGCGATCTCGTGGCAAAGGCAAATCGGCAGCTGATCCGTGGAGAATATGAGGCGTGCCAGGCTTTCGCCACTCAAAAAGAACAGAAGAACACCTGAATAAACGGGAACTCGGGCTTAATTTTCTCTCTTTTTCTCACCCAAACTGCTAAGAACGATTACGAAGAGATTTTCCTCCTTGAAAAAAACCTGCTTCACATCATACGTATGCTTCTCGGCAAGTTCAATAACGACTCTAACCTTCTTCGGTTGTTGGTGAGGCTCTACCTTAATTTTACGTATGTACCTGCCGCCCTTTACGCTGACTGGTCCGCTATCGGGACCAAGCTCGGCATCCAAAAAATCACAGACCACGAGAAGATCGCCACTCTCAGTAGAATAAACAACCGGGGGATAAAACCCATTGAGGTGAAAAAGTACCATTTCGTTGCCGTTGGTATTTTTTTCATAGCCTACATCAAGTAATATCTGGGTGTTTTCATCTTCAACTTTTAGTACTTCCGATTTCACACTAACAGTTTGTTCTCCTTTTTTCTCTTCAAAGCTCCCTTCCCTGTTAGCTGATTCGCTATCACCTTCTCTCTCTTCAGTTATGTCCGGAATCTCAGCTGTCTGCTCAGGTAGATTCATGGTCATTTTGCTTTCTATCGCAACCTTCTCTATTACACTTTTCGTCACTTCCTTTTTTATGCCGGAAGGCTCTATCTTTTTATTCTCACCATCATCGTGAACCGCAGATTCTGTATTTTTCTCATGTTCAGCCGGAGAAATTGGAACTTTCTGCTGTTCAGTTTTTTGAGCTTGAGGAGTACTAAAGGTTATTCTGAAAATAGTATTGGCAGCTATGTATTCTTTAGAAAAACTGTATTTCATCCCCTCAACCATATCAATCACAACACGTGTCTTGGCAATGGGTTTGTCATGCAGTCCGACGCGTATCTTGCTTACCAATTCACCTCCTGCCTTAATTGTTTTAATCTTATCCTGCTGGTACCCTGTTTCAACAAAATCCAGCACAACACGTGGCTTTTCACCTCCGAGTTCGAATACCTTAGGAACAATTTTTCCACTAAGCCTGATCTGGACAATCTCACGACCATTACTTTTCTGAAAAAAAATCGATTTAATGTGTTGATCATCTTTCTTTTCAGCAGCGGATATCGATAGTGGTGCGAGCAATACCATTACCGTGATAATGACAGGTAATAAAAATTTCATACCGGAATCTCTTCCTTTTCTTTAATTATGAGAGGAACATGTCGTCGAAGATATGTCAGACAGTTCTTTGAATAATGCATCCTGACTTGAAAAGTCAACCGATTTCCAGTAAACCAGAACCGTCTCAGAATAATCTGGGATATTATTTTACAGTCTCCTTTTTTACCATCATTTTTAACCATCCAGGCTTTAACGCCCATAGATAATGACAAAACAATCAATTTTGCCCTACGTAACCAAACCGGGCCGCTATATTGGTAATGAATTCAATGCTATCAAAAAAAATTGGCAGGCCTCATCAATCCGATTTGCCTTAATTTTTCCTGATCTATATGAAATAGGCATGTCTCATTTTGGCCTGCAAATCCTCTATCACCTGCTTAATAAACAAACGGATATCCTTGCAGAGCGCTGTTTCACACCTGACCTTGATGCAGAGAAGGTAATGGTTGAAAAAAAACTGCCATTGCAATCACTTGAGTCAGGAAAACCTCTCATGTCCTTTGATGTGCTGGGGATAACTCTGCCTTACGAATTATGTTACACCAATATCCTTACAATTCTAGATCTTGCAAAAATACCGAAATATAGCAGTGATCGCGATTCCAGCCACCCGATTATACTTGGCGGCGGCTCATGTGCACTCAACCCTGAACCAGTAGCTCCCTTTTTTGACGCTATTTTGTTGGGAGATGGAGAAGAAGCTATCGTTGAAATTGCCGAGACGGTAAAGAAGGGGAAAAACAACGGTTGGGACAAAAACCAAACTCTGGAAAATCTGTCCAAGATCCAGGGTATTTACATCCCGGGAGATTTCACTCATGAGTATAATGATAATGGAAAACTACGTTGCATACATGAAGTAAATGGCGTTTCTCAACAAATAGAAAGGCGTATTGTTAAAGATCTTGATGCGATAACTCACCTCTGCAATCCCATTGTTCCCAATGCTAAAATCGTTCACGATCGACTTGGCATAGAAATAGCCCGAGGCTGCACCAGGGGCTGCCGTTTCTGCCAGGCCGGTATGATCTATCGTCCCGTCAGGGAAAGAACCGTTGAGCAGATTTTCAAGCTAGCGGATGAGGGTATAGAGAAAAGCGGTTTTGAAGAGCTTGCCCTGCTCTCTCTGTCAACCGGCGATCATTCCTGCATTAACGATATTCTACCAAAACTGATGGACAGATTCGCAGACGAGAACGTCTCGGTCTCGATGCCGTCAATGCGGGTTGGCACTCTATCCCATACGGTCATGGATCAGATCAAAAGAGTAAGGAAAACTGGATTTACCGTTGCACCCGAGGCCGGGAGTGAGCGTCTTCGTCAGGTTATCAATAAAGGTATCACTGAAGAGGATTTACTGACGACCTGTCGTGATGCCTTTCGATTGGGTTGGAATACCATCAAACTCTATTTCATGATTGGCCTGCCCACCGAAACATCAGACGATATCGATGCCATTGCCGATCTTACCAGGAAAATCAAGGATATCGCTGCTGCGAGCGGTAACAGACGTAACCAGGTAACCGTCAGTGTCGGCACCTTTGTGCCTAAACCCCACACCCCCTTTCAATGGCAGCAACAGCTTTCCCTTGAAGCGAGCAGAGAACGCATTCAACACCTGAAAGAGGTGTTGCCCAGAAAAGGAGTTAAGTTTAAATGGCATGATCCTGAGATGAGTTTTCTGGAAGGTGTTTTTTCCAGAGGTGATAGACATCTCGCAAAACTCATTGAAACGGCATGGTCACTAGGCGCAAGGTTAGACGGATGGTCCGATCATTTTCGGATGGATATCTGGCAAAAAGCGGCAGCCCAGTGTGATCTTGCGTTATCAAGCTATCTGAGAACGAGAGACTCTGAAGAAATTCTTCCCTGGCAGCATCTTTCAAGCGGACTTGATCCTGATTTCTTTGTCCAGGAAATGGACAAAGCACTTACAGGCACGTATACCCCCGACTGCCGTTATCATGGTTGCCAAAACTGCGGTTTATGCGATTTCTCAACCCTGATGCCTATTGTTCATGGCAGTAGAGCTGAGGCCAGTTCACAGTTGAAGAAAGCACCTGTGGCAGATACCCAAAAGAATCGGGAAGAACATTATAAATATGTTGTCAATTATACCCGTACTGGAGATATAAGCTATCTGGGACATCTCGAAATCCTCCAACTTATATTCAGATCTCTGCGAAGAGCCCATGTGCGCACCAATTTTTCTAAGGGTTTCAATCCGTCTCCAAAAGTTTCCTTTGGGGCTGCACTACCTGTTGGAATGGAAAGCGAAGCTGAATTCTTTATCATGGACCTGGAAGATCCTCTTCACGATACTGAGATAACTAAGGATATCTTGAATATCAATCTTCCTCCAGGTATTAAAATTACTGAAATTACCTTGCATTCAGGGAAAATACCGCAAAGTGTTTTGAATACGTATACGATTTCGCTGCCCCGACCATTTTCAGAAGAGGAGAAACACGCTATATCAAGTTATCTGGATTCTTCTGAATATCTGGTTTCTAGAATGCGAAAAGGGAAAACAAAACAGATTGATATCAGACCACTTATTCAAGATATCCAGCTCATCGAAGAAGACACTCTGGAAGTTAGAATTATGTCTACAGCAGGAACTCCGGGAGTAAAAGTTGATGAAGCCTTGGCCCACATTTGTTCAATACCCAAAGAGGAGCTGCTCAGGAGTAAGCTTAAAAAAACTGCATGGAAACAGATAAATACGAATTAAAGAGTGTTGCCGTCAAGTTATCATCATGGTAGAAATACTGGATGAAGAAATACGGTCGGGTAACACATGGAAGAATGAAAACAAACTGTTTTTGAGAGGAGAGCTGATGAACAAAAAGATCATACTGCGCGATGATGAAATGCCCACACAATGGTACAACGTTGTTCCAGACATTCCAAACGGTCTTCAACCGCCGCTTGATCCCGAGACCAAAGAACCAATGGGACCCGAGAAACTCTCTGCTGTTTTTCCCATGGGGTTGTTGGAACAGGAAATGTCAATGGAGCGTTTTATCGACATTCCCGAAGAAGTTCAGGAAATCCTGAAGATATGGAGACCGGCACCTCTGGTACGAGCTAATAATCTCGAAAAGGCCCTTGGCACCAAAGCCAAGATTTTCTTTAAAAATGAAGGTGTCTCCCCTGTTGGTTCTCATAAGCCCAACAGCGCCGTGGCTCAAGCCTACTACAACATGAAGGAGGGAGTTAAACGACTATCAACCGAAACCGGAGCAGGCCAGTGGGGTAGTGCTCTCTCTTTTGCCACCTCAAAATTCGGACTTGAATGTAAAGTCTATATGGTACGCGTTTCCTTTGACCAGAAACCATATAGAAAATCAATGATGCACACCTACGGCGCCCAAATAGTTCCAAGTCCGAGCGAAGACACCGAGACAGGCAGAAAAATATTAGCAGAATATCCTGATACACCCGGTTCATTAGGTATAGCCATATCCGAAGCATTGGAAGATGCAGCAACTCGCGACGATACCAAATATGCCCTTGGTTCCGTCCTCAACCATGTCATTCTTCATCAGTCGATCATCGGTCTGGAAACCCAAAAACAACTTAAGATTGCTGGTGAATATCCGGATGTGGTTATCGGCTGCTGCGGTGGAGGCTCTAATTTTGCGGGACTGATGGCGCCATTTGTTCCTGATTATTTGGACGGCAAGAAAATCCGTTTTGTCGGAGTAGAACCTGCGTCCTGTCCTTCATTAACAATGGGTAAGTTGGCGTATGACTTCGGTGATGTCGCGCAGACAACACCGCTTTTATATATGTATACCCTGGGACATGATTTTATTCCGCCTGGTATTCATGCCGGCGGTCTTCGCTATCACGGTATGTCCCCGATTGTCTCCGCCTTTGTCCGCGAAAACATAATAGAGCCAATAAAAGTCCACCAGCTTGAGTGTTTTGAAGCCGGAGTGCTTTTTGCAAAAACAGAAGGAATAATTCCAGCACCGGAAACCTGCCATGCAATTCGGGGAGCGATAATTGAGGCCACCAAAGATCTCAATGAGGAAAAAACCATCCTGTTCAATTTTTCAGGCCATGGTCTTATCGATATGGCTTCCTATGACAAGTTTTATTCGGGACAATTACAAAATTACGACTATCCGGAAGAGCAGATTGCCAAATCAATGGCAAACCTTCCAAAGATCTAGAAACAGAAGATGCATTCTCATTTGAGATTGCCATTTCATTTCATGTCACCTTTGAAAACCTTGAAGATAAGCATTATCGCAATGCTTATCTTTGGGGTTCACTGTTCTTCTCAACCAACCGTTGTCGGGGCCAGTGAGCAACCAATACAAGCTCTCCAGACCTTCATTGATAATGGTGCCTATGCTTTGCAAATAGCAGGTAAAACGCGCCGTTCATTCAATATCAATACCCCTTTAATCCCCGCCTCCACCCTGAAAGTTCTTACAAGCCTTATGGCTTTGGAAACCCTCGGCCCGCAATACCGCTTCACCACGTATTTTTATAGGGATCAGGCAGGGAATCTCTACGTCAAGGGAGAAGGAGATCCTTTCCTCATCTCAGAGGCAGTAAGCCAGATTGCCTTGAAGCTGAGGCAGTTAAAAATAGAGAACATTAATAGCCTCATATTTGATAGCACCGCATATAGGCTTGAAGGCCCACCGGATCAATCGACCAATACAGACAATCCCTATGATGCATCAAGTGGCGCGCTGGCTGTCAATTTCAATACTATTTCCTTTATTGTCACCAAAAAACAAAAGGTGATTTCTGGAGAACCACAAACCCCGTTTCTGCCAATGATGGAATATCTGGGTTCAATATACCCTGAGGGTAGTCACCGTATAAATGTGAATTCAATACCAGCCACTGGTAAGCTCCCCAATACAATACGTTATTGTGGCGAGCTTTTTACTGCGCTGTTACAACAACAAGGTATTAATGTTGTAAACGGCTTTTCTTCCGGAAAAGTTCCAGAGAAGATCGAACTTGTACTTGCTTACACATCGGAAAAAACTGTCACGGATCTGGTCCAGGTTTGTCTTCAATATTCAACGAATTTTATTGCCAATCAGCTTTTCTTAGCATGTGGCAGCAAAAAGTTTGGCTATCCTGCCACCTGGATAAAAGCAACAATGGCCGGACAGCAATACATCTCTCAACAATTTACCCTGACGGCTTCTGAAATCAAGCAAGTTGATGGTTCCGGCCTCTCCAGGCAAAATAGAATAACAGCTGCGGCCATGCTTGCCATTTTGGAGAAATTCCGCCCCTACGCGGGACTCATGCCAAAGCAACAGGCCATTTATGTCAAATCGGGAACGCTTAACGATGTTTATTCTTTTGTCGGCTTTTTCTCCCAAGCTCAGGAGCTTTCCCCATTTGTGATTTTTCTTAACCAGAAAAAAAATACCAGAGACACAGTTTTGCAGCTTTTAGAAAAAGAGTATAACAAAATAACCCAATCGCCATAACCCCATGAAAATCCTCCACGTAATCAGCCAGTATCCGGATTCTACAGGTAGTGGTATATATCTCCAGGCAATACTGAGAGAGTCTCATAAACTGGGACACAATAACGGCTTGATCGCGGCTGCAAATAATACCAGGAAACCACAGCTAACAACAGCGCTGGATCATTTTTCCCTGGTGCAATTCGGCAAATCCCCCCTATCCTTTGCCCTGCCGGGCATGAGCGATGTGATGCCCTACTCCAGCACCAAATTCAAGGAACTCAGTGAATATCAGCTGAAGTGCTATGAAAGCGCTTTCTTACAACAGATAAGGCCCCTGATCGACGCCTTCTCACCGGAAATTATTCATAGCCATCATCTCTGGTTACTCTCTTCTTTGATCAAAATAAATTACCCAGAAATTCCTGTAATTACCAGCTGTCATGGCTCTGACCTTCGCCAATTCAGGCTCTGCACGCATTTACAAGATCGTGTCCTCGAAGGCTGCCGTAATATCAATAAGGTCCTGGCCCTCACAAAATCACAAAGACAAGAAATTATCAATCTCTATGGTATATCAAAGGAGAATATCGATATTGTTGGGGCTGGCATTAATGATACTCTTTTTTCCTGGGCACCAAAGCCCAGCAATCTCCCTATCAAAATAACCTACTGCGGCAAGCTCAGTCGGGCTAAAGGCGTTCCCTGGCTTTTAAAAGCTTTAACCGTAAGTACGATGAGAAACTATGAACTCCACATCATTGGTGAAGGGGCTGGCAGAGACAAAGTTGAATGTATTGAGCTTGCCAGAACACTTGGCGACAGGGTCATGTTTCATGGTAATTTGCAACAAAATGCCCTGGCGGCTCATCTTCGAAAAACCCATATTTTCATCCTTCCATCTCTATATGAAGGGCTTCCTCTTACTGTTCTGGAAGCTCTTGCCTGCGGCTGCAGGGTCATCACCACGAGACTCCCTGGCTGTGTTGAGATTTATAATAAAATCGGTAGTAAACTGATTCATATGTTAGATCTCCCCAGGCTTGTAGAAACTGATGTTCCTTACAGTGAGGATGAAACCGAATTCATCCATAACATCCGCGATGGGCTTGAAAAAGTATATCAATTAACCACTCTCCAACCTTCTTTAAATAAAGAGCTGGTACAAAAGAAAATGCAGCCCTATACCTGGCACAAAGTCTTTTCGCGTATCGAAAAATGTTACTTCGACATACTTTCCTAGCCAGAATATTCCATCAACATTTTCTCTAATATCTCTCAGATTACAAGAGCTCACCGATGTTGAGCAAAATGTCTTCTGCACTTTGCGTTACAAACCCTCAGTATCGACTTAAGGTAAATAAATGGTTACAAAATATTATATTTTCATGTTAAGCTCGCTCACCAGTAACCTGCTTTTATGAACAGTTTTTAGATAAAATCCCCTTATTAATAGGAGGTCATTCATGTTACCGCGTGTTTGTTCCCGCCATATGATAATGGCCCTGCTGTTGCTTGCAATCTTTATAATAATAAGCGCCTGTACCTCACCCGAAGGGAATGTTGCCGATGGCAAAAAATGGTATACAATGAACACCTGTTATGCCTGTCATGGAAAAGATGGAAAGGGAAGACGTGGTGGTCCCAATATTGCCGGTTTGAATATGGGATATAGATCCTTTTTACAGAGATTAAGAAATCCTCAAACGGCTATTATGCCGAAATACAGTGCCGAAAAAATCACCGACCAAGATGCTGCTGATATTTTAGCTTTCTTGAAAAGTCTCGAATAAAATACCATAAATTTGCTGAATTAAGATGTACAATCACTTTAGGAATGATTACTGATAAGCTATAAATGGTATTTATAAATCCGTACTCTACAAAAGGAGCTCACTATGGTTGATAGTATATATGCATTTCTTGAAAGTGTCGGCTACGCTCACCCACTGCATCCGCCAATTACTCATGCTCCCATGGGGATGATCATCGGCATGCTGATCTTTGGACTCCTCGCCCTCAAATGGACCGACAAACATTTTTCCCTTGTTGCATATTACTGCTCGGTAGTGGCATTTATTACAATTTTTCCAACCATCCTGATGGGAGTGTTGGATTGGCTGCACAGATTTTATGGTGAGTGGGAACCGCTGATCATTATCAAAATGGTACTCAGCGGCATTCTCGCAGTCCTGCTTCTTCTTTCAATCATTCTCAGGAACAGGGGTGCATCACCGCAAAAACTCGCCATAATATATATTCTCTGCATGGCCTGCGCAGGAGGAATCGGCCATTCCGGTGGCGAACTGGTCTACGGCTAGGAGTGTGTCGGAGAATTGCTATTTTTTCTCAGATCAAGGCATTTTCAGGAAATCAAGCACAGCCATATGGCTGATATCGGAGTCTGCGCTTACCTGCGAGCATTGATTTTCTGAAAATAACGCTGAGATGGGGGAAAAGAGTTTTCTCCGACAGGCTCCTAGAAACACTATTATCATCATTGATACCGCAGCAGGACACACTGTGAACTGTTGCGGTGCTTCTCTCATTTTTTCCCCGCTTTCGAATACTCATTGTCTTTGCAGGTAAACTCTTTTATTAATGTCTCAGAAGAGAGTCTTTTGGAAAACTGTCTTTTTGCTCAAACTCTGGGTTATGCTCAAAATTTTATCCTCGGAGGTACACGCCCAGAGGGCATAAACTTCGACTCCGATATCAGCTATATATCTGTGTAAAATTTTTCGCATTATTCGGGGTCCGTACTTTCCTGATTTTGAATAAAAATCCAAATTTTACAAAAGGCTCAAGGCTTTAAACGTATTTTTTCTTCGGTTAATTTCTCTTAAGGGCATGTACCAATTAATCATCGAATGAAGGTTCTACATACATCGGATTGGCATCTGGGCCGAACTCTATACGGCAGAAGATGTACCGTCGAATTCCAACAATTTCTTGACTGGCTTGTGGCTGAAATTGACAGGCAAAAGGCAGACTACCTTCTTATCGCAGGCGATGTCTTTGACAGCACAACACCGTCAAATATCGCCCAGACCCAGTATTATTCCTTTCTCTATAATGTCTCGAAAACCTGTTGCCGCCATATCGTCATTATCGGTGGTAATCACGATTCTCCTTCACTATTGAATGCGCCCCGTCAACTTCTCCAACAATTACATGTTTCTATTATCGGCAGTAAGACAGACAACCCTGCCGATGAAGTGATCGTTTTAAACGATCTCAATAATAACGCTGAAGCCATTATCTGTGCCGTTCCATATCTGCGTGACCGTGATGTTCGCAAATCAGAGACCTATGAATCCATAGATGATAAAGCCCGCAAGCTCATTGATGGCATCCACCAGCACTATCTTGAAGTTATTGAGATTGCAGAACAGAAGCAAAAAGAATTGTCCGGTAATGTCCCTGTCATTGCCATGGGACATCTTTTCACAGCGGGTGGGAAAATAGCTGACAATAATGAAGTACGAGATCTCTATGTTGGTTCTCTTGCGCACATCCCAGGTTCTTTCTTTCCGGACACCATCGACTACCTGGCTCTTGGACACCTCCACATTGCTCAGAATGTCAATTCATCACCGACAAAACGCTACAGCGGTTCACCATTACAGTTGAGTTTTGGCAGCAACAACAACGAAAAATCGATAACCGCAATTACTTTTTCCTCTGATATTATTGTGGACACCATTACCGTACCGCCATTCTTGAGATTAGAAACGATCTCCGGCTCTGCGTCCCGGATAATTTCAGCTATTGAGAACCTGCTTACGGAGCCGGGTCCTATTCTGCTCGAAGTACAATATACCGGACATAACATTACCAAGCTGCGTGATGCATTGGCAGAAAAAACCGCCGAGAGCCAGCTGGAGCTTATTCGCATTATCAATTCTCAAACAGCAGCAATGATATTGCAAAACCATACAGGGTCAGAATCTCTCGAAGATCTTGATGAATCCGAGGTCTTTCGAAAATGCATGGAAGCACATGACATTGCCGAAAATGAACGTGTAGAGCTTGAGTACTGTTTTACGAAAATACTTGAGCTCCTGACAGAAGAGAACGAAAACGAGGAGAATCCATGAAGATCCTCAAAGTTCGCTTTAAAAATCTGAACTCACTCGAAGGAGAATGGGAGATTGACTTTAGCCACCCCGCCTACACATCAAACGGTATTTTTGCCATAACCGGACCAACCGGAGCCGGAAAGACCACACTGCTGGATGCCATATGTCTGGCCTTGTATGGACGTACACCACGCCTGAAAATACTTTCAAAGTCAGTTAACGAAGTGATGACCAGGCAAACCGGTGAATGTTTTGCAGAAGTCGTTTTTGTCACTCTCAAAGGTGTTTTTCGCTGTCACTGGAGTCAGCATCGTGCCAGAAAAAAGGCCCAGGGCGACCTGCAGCAGCCTCGTCATGAAATTGTCAATCATGAGACAAATGTTGTCCTTGAAAACATGATCAAAAACGTTGCAACAGCGGTTGAAGATGTCACCGGAATGAGTTTTGACCAGTTTACCAGATCAATCATGCTGGCACAGGGAAGCTTTGCCGCTTTTCTGCAAGCCTCGGCGGACGAAAGAGCCCCTCTCCTTGAACAGATTACCGGAACCGATATTTACAGTCGAATATCACAGAAAGTTCATCATTATACCGCCGATCAGCAAAGACAGTATACCCAAATGACTGAAGAGCTTGCTGGCATTGCCATCCTGTCGGAAGAAGAGAAATCCATTCTAAAAAACGATGTCGCCGTAAAATTGACGGAATCAGAAACATTACGCAACACTATAGACACATTACAGAAATCCATCGCCTGGCTGGAAAAAATTGAAACGTTGAAAAAAGAAATTCTGAATCTGGAGGAGAATCATGTCAAAATCCAGGAAAAACTGCAGGCCCGAGTATCTCAACGCGCTGCACTGAAAAAGGCGAAAACGGCTTCTCTGCATACACCACAGCATCACCATCTGCAGCGACTGAAGACTCTCCAAGGCGAAGAAACTGAGGAGATCAACCAGATGAAGCAAGACATCTCAACTCTTCGGGAAACAATTCAAACCCTCACCAAACAGCAAGACGATGCCATAAGCCGTTATCAGCATTCGGAAAAAGCTCTTCAGGATGAAATAAAAATCGTCATGGAAGTCAAAACCCTCGATGCTCAGATACAGGACAGAAATAAACGCAACAACGATGAAGCGCAGAAAATTAGAAGTATAGATAAGCAGATAGAACAGCTACGTGACAACATTAACACTCTTTCAGAACAGTATGTCACCAAAACGAAAGAATTGGCTATTTCTTTAAAATATCTTGAAGAAAATCAGAGGGACTCGACTCTTGTGGAGAAACTTGCTGTTTTCAAAGAAAAAAACGAGCAATTGCAAATAAAGATTTCAAGTCAGAAACAGCTCCGGTATCAGCTCAAAACGATACAGGAGCGAAAACACAACACTTCTCATGATCTTGAGAAAGCCAGACAGGCTCATGCTCAATCAAGACATGACTACACAACTGCCACAGCTGAATATTCTGTTGTAAATGAGGAAATTATCTCTATTCGCCAAACTCATCCACAGCTGTATAAGCAGCAAGAACTGCTGAACAAACGAGCATCACAACTGCAAAAGCTGGAGTCATTGTTTAATGAAAGAAGGAAGACACTCGCTGAGCTTGATGGAATTAAACAAAAGATCGAGATCAATAAAGCTGAACATGAAGCTGCGAAAAAAGAAGAACAAGCTCTCATGGAGAAATCTAACTCTCAAGAACTCATCGTTACCCAGCAGGAAAAAATTATTTCCCTCAACCAGCGAATCAAAAGCTATGAGGAAGAAAGAGCAACATTACAACATGGCGAACCATGTCCCTTGTGTGGTGCCACTATACACCCTTTCAGCCATGAAATACCAGATGATGCCTGCAAAGATCCAGACAGACTTGAAAAAGAGAAAAAACTTCTACTGACTTTGCAGAAAAGGATAACTGAACTGCAAACCCAGATGATCTATAACCGTAAGCAGTATATTGAAGACCAACAAAAAAAGTGTGATGCAGAACAACTCATCGCATCATATGATAAAGACATGGAAGATATTTGCAATGCTGAGGGGTTTGAGAAGAATGGTCGATTTGACGAAACACTCCACAATGAAATTAAAAAAGTAGAGACAGAACGCTCCGAGGTTGCCAAAATACAAATAAACCTTGAGAAGCTGGAAACTGTAGCTGCCGATTTACGGAAAAAAGTTGATACTTTACAGGAAAAACACCTCTCCAGAGAACGGCAACTCAACGTGCAGACAATGAACCTGGAAAATCTTAACGAGAAAGAAGATGAGCTTGAGAAGAAAATCCTGGAACAAGATAAAACTGTTCAAAGTGACTTCAAACAGTTTACTGCGAATCTCTCTCCCTTTGGTTTTTCAACTCTTCAGCAAGACAGATTATCTGAAATTCTAGGAGATCTTGAACTACGCCAGAAAAAATGGCTTGAAGCCAAGGAGAATAAAAACGCCTTCGAGGAAGAAGTACGTCTTATCGAAAATGCTCGGCAGAAAGAGCAGACAGTATTTGAATCCACCATCAGGGAACATGAAACCATTCAGCAATCGATCGACGTGCTGAAAAGAGAACTGACTGTTCTGACCAGCAGACGTAAGAGCTTATATGAAGATAAAAATCCAGACAGCGAAGAACAGAAGTACAGAGATATGCTCTCTGAATCAATGAAACATCGTGACAAAACGAGCGAGAGTCTGCGAGCCCAGGAAAACAGATTAGCATTTCTGGCTGACCGGCTGGACAGACTGCAGGCATCAACCTCTAAAAGAGCTGAACAGATTGATGAAGAACAACAGAGCTTAGATACTGCCCTCAACAAGGACGGGTTTGTCAGTTTGGAAGAATTTTTGGCAGCTGTTATGAGTGAAGAACAAATTCTCGAACTTGAGTTGCTTTTCAAAGAATTGGACGAGAATTCGATGCGTCTGCATACACTCCTTGAGGAAAAGAAAAAAAACTTAAGCTTTGAACTTGCCAGAAACCTTAGCAGTGAAGACATCTCTGAGCTTCAGGACCACATTCGTGTGAAAAACGAACAGCTTAACCAGATTTTACAGGAAGTTGGTAAACTCCAGGGAAAATTTGAAGAGAATGAAAAGCTTCTATTTGAGCAGCAGAAGAAAAGAAACCATCTCGCCGAACAGGAAAAAGAACTATTGCGGTGGCAGAAACTTGATGAGCTCATCGGATCAGCAAGTGGAAAAAAATTCCGTAACTTCGCTCAAGGGATTACCTTTGAGATTATGGTTGAGATGGCCAATAAAAGCCTGAAGAAGATGAGCGACAGATATATACTCATTCGGGATAGCATCCATCCATTGAATCTGCAAATTATTGACAATTATCGGGCTGGAGATATACGATCCACCCAGAACCTCTCCGGAGGTGAAAGCTTTCTGGTCAGCCTCGCCCTTGCCTTGGGTCTGTCGAACATGGCTGGGAATAATGTTCGTGTCGATTCTTTTTTCCTCGATGAAGGGTTCGGCACCCTCGACGAAGAAACCCTTGATATTGCCCTGCAGACTCTTGCAGGACTGCAACAAGATGGTAAGATGATTGGGATAATCTCTCATGTCTCCCTATTAAAGGAACGACTGGACACCAGGATCCAGCTTGTTCCCGGTTCGGGTGGACACAGCATAATTGAGGGACCAGGTGTTCAAACATTCTAAGAAGGAAAGAGGAATATAGCCAATGCTTATGGTCAAGCAGATTATAATAATCACAGCGATCTTTTATATCATTATCCTGCTTTTTCTCTTTTTTCAGCAGAAAAAATTTATCTTTTTCCCCACCCAGATAAAACACACTCCACCACCCGGTGGGACCGAATTTCTATTTAGTCACGATAATGTCAGCCTGCATGGCTGGCTTTTGCAGGAAAAATATGCAAAAGATAGACTGATAATATATTACGGCGGTAATGCAGAAGATATTTATTTTGCAGCAGAACAATTTAAAGAGTTTGGTGACACCGCTGCACTACTTGTTAACTATAGAGGATATGGTGCCAGTACCGGATCACCTGGAGAAAAAGAACTTTTTAAAGATGCCATGGCGATCTTCGAGGAGATAACACAACATTATAAACCTGAAAAAATATTTCTCATGGGACGCAGCCTTGGTTCAGGCGTCGCCAGTTACGTGGCCTCTCAAAAACCAGTAACCGGAGTAATCCTCATTACCCCTTTCGATTCCATTGCCAGTATAGCTAAAAGACGGTTTCCATACCTGCCAATAGAGTTAGTTCTGCAACACAAATTCCCTTCAATCGAGTTTGTTAAAAAGTTCACTGCTCCAAGCCTTATTATTTATGGAGGCAGGGACACAACAGTATTACCCTCACAGACACACCATTTAATCGACCAGATACAAGGGGAAACCACCGTGACCTATATAGAAGCAGCCGAACACAATAACATTGAACTCTTTGATGAATATAACCTGGCAATACTCAAAATCATTCAATAAATGCCTTGTTTTCGCTGTAACCTCTGACGATCATAACAAAAGAAGGTGCAAATTTGTCCTGTGTGTTCTGATGTGATACATTATGGAGAGAGTACTCATGAGTTTCAAGAAATAATACATAATGATCAACACACCATAGCGCATATGAAAGATAGCCTCTATTCCCGCATTGAAGAACGTATAGACTCCTTTCCTTCGCTACCATCGACGGTTGCAGAGGTGATGAATGTGGTTAACAACCCGGAAAGTTCGGCAAAGGACCTCACCCAGGCCATCCTGCCGGACCAGTCAATGTGTGTTGCTATTCTCAAAATAGCCAACTCCGTTCTTTATGGGCGCCCCAAGGAAGTCAGCTCACTGGAGAGTGCTATCACCGTCTTGGGCTTTGATGAAATTCAAAACATTGTCTTAAGCAAATCTGTACTCAATTCATTCGGAACCGTCTTTAAGAGAAATGATGCTACCATCAATAATTTCTGGGACCACTCATTTACCTGCGCACTAGCAGCTCGTATTATTGCTGAACATTTCAGCATCGCCTCTCCAGGACGTTTTTTTATTGGCGGTCTTATTCACGACATCGGTAAACTGGCTCTCCTTCTCACCCTACCTGCGGAATATGATGCCGAGAAATGGCTCAACGGTTTTTCCTCCGAAGAAAAACGGAAAGAAGAACATGGTCTTTTTACTATCAACCATGAGGAGGTTGGTGCCCGGCTGCTGAAAAAATGGGATTTCCCTGAAAACCTTGTCAATGGGTTGAGCTATCACCATAACCCGGGCGCATCTCCCGGCAGCCACGGATTTCCAATTATTATCCAACTCGCCGATGCTCTCTCGTTTATTTGCTGCAACTATGCCAAAGAGAATATTGGGGACCTGGAAGAAACCGTCGTCAAACTTATCCCAGACATTGGGATACTCTGGAACACCCATAAATTACCATGGGAAAATCTACGGCTCGAAATGTGGTTTAACTGGGTAAATATCGAGAGAGAGCATGGCAGTTCGATCTTGAGCATCCTCACGTATTAGCCTTGTCCTGCGGGACTACAGAAGAGGTATTGCCTGCATCTTGGTGATTTTCTCAATAAGGTTCTGCACGGCAAGCTCTTTTATTACCTTGCCCTTTTCTTCTGATGCCAGCCATGATGCCGCACCCATCCTGCCATCTGGAAAGACAGTGCGCATTTCTTCTGCAGTTAAGGGCCAGTAAAAATCAACTGCTTCGTTGTTTTTCTTCTCTTTAGATTTATTGGCAAAGACATCAGGCCTCAGGGTCATGGTTAACGATATTTCTGAGGGTGTTGCATGCTGGCCATCCTGTCCCTGGAAAAACTCATCAATTATATTAATTTCCTCTAACCCCTCATACCAGGCGATAAAGGCAAACTGACCACGTGTACCTTTCATCTTAATCTCCTGTAAAGCTGAGGTGAGCGGTGCGCCATTCCCACCATGTCCATTGATAAAGAAAATCCTTTGGAAGCCATGGTGAACAAAGGAGAGGCTGATCTCGATGATGAGATGAATAAATGTTGTCGGAGAAAGGGTTGCACTGCCTTTAAAGTCGAGATGATGTGGAGAGACACCGTAGTTGATCGTAGGTGCTGTAAGAATACCCATCTTTGCTCCTGTTGCCCTGGCAATACCTTCGGCTGTGATGAAATCCGTACCGATTATTCCATATTCACTATGCTGTTCTACAGAACCCACTGGAATAAGGATGGTATCATTTTTTTGCAGATACTCTTCCACCTCTGGATAGGCAAGATTTTCCAATAGCATAATGTTCTTTTCCTTGGCAGTTACACCATGTTGACGGAGCTACTTCAGCAGTCCTTCATAAACTTCTGCATCTCTTAAAGTGTCCCCCTGTTCATCTTTTTCTGAAGTTATTGGAGTACCATCAAGAGGCCAATTGATATTCAGGTCATCATCTCTCCAGAGAAGACAACGCTCATGCTCTGGTGCATAAAAATCAGTGGCTTTATAAACAACCTCGGCAACATCACTTACCACCGCAAAGCCGTGTCCGAATCCTTCTGGAATCCACAGTGACTTCTTGTTCTCTGCAGTCAGATATTCACCAATCCATTTTCCAAATGTGGCCGAATTCCTGCGGAGATCTACGGCTACATCAAAAATTTCGCCGACCACCACCCGAACAAGCTTGCCCTGAGGATGCTTAATCTGATAATGCACGCCGCGTAAAACATTCTTCAACGATCTCGAATGATTGTGTTGTACAAATCGCGTGTTAAGACCGGTTTGGTTAAACCATTCCCTCTCATTGAAGCTCTCATAGAAAAAGCCTCGATCATCGCCAAAAACCTTTGGTTCTACAAGCAATACATCCGGTATTGATGTTGAAATTATCCGCATAACCTACTTCCCTTTACTCAATCGATCTTGATACATTTTTGCATAATACTTTCGGTAAGAGCCATTAACCACCCCTTTTACCCACTCCTTATTGGTAAGATACCATTCAACCGTCAGCTTGATTCCGTTTTCAAATGAAATCCTTGGACTCCAGCCCAATTGATGACGAATCTTTGTGGCATCAATTGCATATCTTCTATCATGTCCCAGTCTGTCTGCAACAAAGGTGACCAGCGAACGTCTCTTTTCACCCGATGGCAACATCCCGAGTTTTTCATCGATCAGGTCACAGACGGTATGCACAACTTCGATGTTTTCCTTCTCATTATTACCACCAATATTATAGCAGTTACCAATCTGCCCCTGCTGTAGTACCGTTGCTATGGCTTCGCAATGATCTTGCACATATAGCCAGTCGCGAACATTTTTCCCATCGCCATAAACGGGCAGCTGCCTGCCCTCCAAACAGTTATGCACGATCAGGGGTATGAGTTTTTCGGGAAATTGATATGGACCGTAATTATTGGAGCAGTTGGTAATCATTACCGGTAGTCCATAGGTATGGAAGTAAGAATTAACCAAATGGTCCGAGGATGCCTTCGACGCAGAATATGGTGATCGGGGATCATAAGCTGTTGTTTCGCTGAAGAGCCCCGAAGCGCCAAGAGAGCCGTATACTTCATCGGTACTCACATGGAGGAAAACAGGTTTTTCCCCTTTCCGGTCTGCAGTGAGCCAGCTCTTTCTGGCACCTTCAAGCAGAGTGAATGTTCCGATGATATTTGTCTGGATAAAATCTGCCGGTCCCGATATTGACCGATCTACATGTGATTCAGCGGCAAAATGGACCACAGTATCAATTTTTTCCTCGTGAAAAATCGAATTAACAAGCTCGGCATCACTAATATCCCCCTTGATGAAGCGGTAACATTCACTTTCTTCTATGCCTTCAAGATTATTAAGATTACCTGCATAGGTGAGTTTATCCAGGTTGACAACACGCCAGTTTGGATACTGGCTATGAAGCAATCTGATAAAATTTGCGCCAATAAAACCACAACCACCTGTTACCAATACTATTCTGTTATTTCCCATGAAAAATTCTCAGTTTTATGTTTGCATTCTCTGCAAAAGATCCTATGGTGGTCCTTTTTCTGTTATATTTTCATTGTAGGTCATATAGATATATTAAAGGTCAACTTTATACAACAGCGTTCCTTGGGGAACGATATGAAAAATGAGTAAACACATCAAAAACGAAATAGCCAGACGACGCACCTTTGGCATCATAAGCCATCCTGATGCGGGCAAAACGACACTTACCGAAAAGCTCTTGCTGTACGGCGGTGCAATCAACCTGGCTGGCGCTGTCAAATCGCGCAAAAATGATCGTAAAGCAACAAGTGACTGGATGTCCATTGAACAGGAACGCGGCATTTCCGTGACAACCTCTGTCATGAAGTTTACCTATCGTGACTATGAAGTCAACCTGCTTGATACTCCCGGCCATCAGGATTTTTCCGAAGATACCTATAGAGTTCTCACCGCTGTTGACTCTGCGATAATGGTGATTGATAACGCGAAGGGCGTGGAAACCCAAACCGAAAAGTTAATGGAAGTATGTCGCATGCGTAACACTCCCCTTATCACCTTTATCAATAAGCTTGACCGAGAAGGACTTTCACCGCTCGATATCATGGCCGATATCGAAGAAAAACTGCAGATTGAGTGCGCCCCGCTCTCCTGGCCAATTGGCATGGGTAAAACGTTCAAAGGTGTATATAACCTCCTGCGCAGGCAAATTCATCTTTTCACCCCCGGTCAGGAATCCAGGGAAGATGATGGCATTACCATTAAAGATTTGAATGATCCACGTCTTGACGAATTACTCGGCAGGCAGGCCGACGAACTTAGAGAAGACATAGAACTGCTCAATGGTGCGGCAAACCCCTTCGAGTATGATCACTATCGAAGCGCCAGCCAAACCCCTGTTTTCTTTGGCAGTGCCATCAACAACTTTGGAGTTCAAGAGCTGTTGAACGGCTTTGTGGATATGGCACCACCTCCAGAACCGCGCCAGGCTGTAACCCGAATTGTCTCTCCAGAGGAACAGGATTTTTCCGGATTCGTTTTCAAGATTCAGGCCAACATGAATCCTGCGCACCGCGACCGTATAGCTTTTCTGCGCATATGTTCAGGAAAATTTACCAGGGGAATGAAGGTTAAGCATCATCGTCTTGGCAAGGAGATCACCCTCGCCAATGCTACCATCTTTATGGCCCAGGATCGTGCAAACGTTGAAGAAGCCTGGCCTGGTGATATTATTGGACTTCATAATCACGGCACCATCAAGATAGGCGACACCTTTACTCCAAAGGAAGAGCTGAAGTTTACCGGAATTCCCAACTTCGCTCCAGAGCATTTCCGCCGCGTTATTCTGAAAAACCCTTTAAAAATGAAGCAGCTGCAAAAAGGATTAGTCCAGCTTGCCGAAGAAGGTGCAGTACAGGTTTTCAGGCCTCTGATCGGCTCGGATTATATTATGGGGGCTGTCGGTGTACTCCAGTTTGAAGTGACCGTAGCCCGGCTTAAAAATGAATACGGAGTTGAGGCGGTTTACGAACCGGTAAACTATCAGGCGGCACGATGGGTAAGCTGTGATGATAAGAAAAAGATGGTTCTATTCGAAGCCAAGAACCAGGGTGCATTAGCAAGAGATTCTGAAGGTTTCTTGACATATCTGGCACAGAACGAGTGGATGCTGAATTTTTTCATGGAAAAATGGCCAGATATTGAATTTCACAAAACTCGCGAAAACATTTAACACAAATTTTTCACCGGTACCGGTTCCGGCGGCGTCAGTTTGGAAGTTCTTGGTGATGATCCCTAGCCATGGCAGGCATTACCAGAATACTGAAGTCGCTGATGCCTTATGGACTGACTTTTAGCTCAAATAAGAACCTGAAATGGAAACACAGACATCTTGCCTGTAAAGAGCAAGTCCTCCTTTCTTTCAGAGTCTGTTGCTATTTTTATGCTTAAAAGGTGATTGAGAACTCCACCGCAAGGTATCTCTCTCGTTTTAAGGAAGCGCGCTACTAAACCACACTTCCTTTTTCTTTATCAGGAAACCTTGGATAAATATTCAGAGATGGAACTACTCATCCTCATCCTGGACAAAGATAAGCGCCGCACCCTCGGTTAATGCTGCAGCGACTTTTTTACGGGCGACGGTGATGATGCGTTGAATCGTTCCACGTGACACTCCTACGCGTATACCAGCCTCTTCCTGAGTCAAGCCCTCTCGATCACATAATCTTAATACTTCCAGCTCATCGAGATGCAACTCTATCTGGCGGAGCTCATGCAGAGGAGTACCGGTTGGCTTAAACGCCAAACCATGAAATTTGCCTTCACAGTTTCTTGCTTTTTTAGGTCTTGGTGACATGTTTTCTAGTGTATAAGAGTTAATGTTTTCTTCATCCAAACAGGACGGATAAACGGAAAGAATACCGAAAGATTTCATAACTGCACATTGATGGTGACATTATCAAAGAAAACCAAGTCTTCTCTACCTGGATCAGTTGCATAAATCCTACAATGTGTCACAAGTAATGGTATATATCACATTACCTTACATTTGCGCAAGCCTATCATTGCTTAGATGTTATTTTATCAAAAAACTCTCCTGGATCTTTGTGTAGATTGACGATGGCATCTTCCTCACGATCCATTCAGCAAGCTGAATGGTTTTATAACATTTACCCAATGCTCAGCAGAAATCAGTTCCTGCCACCTAGTGATGACAGTTTCCAGATCCTGTACATACTTGATCCGCATGCATTTTCACGAGTTTGTTTTCCTGCAGACTATCAATAACACTTTTAACATCAGGAACTTTTTTCTGATCCGCAAAGTAAACAGTAATACCTGCCTGGTTGAATCCCTGCATGGGCCGTTTCCCCAAACCAGCAACAACTATTGCTTCAACCCCGGCATCCTGTAGCAATGATACGGGAGCCATACACCCCCCTGCTTCATGTCCTTGATTGATAATAGTCTTGACATCACTCACCTTGTTACCAGCTGAAATCTCAACAACGGTAAAAACATCACAGTGACCAAAATGCTCTGACCTGGCCCCATCAAGTCCACCAGGGGCATTGGTTGGAATTGCTATCTTCATTCTATTGTTCCCTCCGAAATCAAAAAATCAGGGTTATTATCACCTGCAAGATAATTGCATATGCACAGAATACTCCCGCCTCCTGGTACTGTCAAGGAATAAAATGCAGCTGCTTTTGTTTCGTTGAGGTTGGTTCTGTCAATGATCTCGACGCTATCAAAGATGGACAATTCGTGCTGATTCAGGTACATTATCAGCTATTGAATCCACTTGGCAGTGGAATGATACTACTCAGAAGAAAGCAAAGCCATCCTACACTCTCATTTTTTACTAACGCCAGAACTTGTTCTGCCGCTAATTATATATATATGAAGAAGCTACTTTTATTATTTATATTTGTTATTTTACTGTTTTTTTTCAATATTCAGAGCTCAAGTTCCATTCCCTGGAAAACGGATGACCCGAATTTTACCGATGTGACGGTAACCAGTTCCAGCAATCATCTGCTGTTCTTTGCAACACTCAATAATTCGTTCACCGAAGAGATGGTTGAAGGCCTGCATAGTGGTATTCCCATTCATTTTTCATTCTTCATTGAACTCGCTCCTACCAAAGAAGGCTGGGGCAGTGACCAACTCGTCGCTCTGGAGACAAACCATATAATTCATTACAACACCCTGAAAGAAACCTACACTGTCGAAATTGAAGAGAGTGGCAAACGATTCTACACCTATGACAGTCTTGACAAGGCGCAACAGGGAGCCAATGAACTTAACGGGGTTAAAGTAACGGAACTGAATAAACTTAAACCAGAAACTCCATACTCCATTCGTATACGAGCAGAACTTTATAAAAAAACACTCCCCATGGGATTACACGAATTCATTCCATTTATTTCATGGTGGGATGTCAAAACAGACTGGTACACTATTGCCTTTACCATTTGATTTATGGCCACCGAAAAAGACATCCAGCAACGCAGTCTCGAAGAGTTGCCTCAAAAAATCCTTGGCGATACGAGCAGATTCGTTGACCAGAAACGTCAGAAGAAAAAAATCACCCGTATTGTCATACTATTTTGTCTCTGCCTCATTCCTGTCTTTGTCTGGTTTCAATCACGCCTTTTCAGCAATGAAGTCTCCATCCCGGTCAACTCCAACATCCTGATATTTGTCCTTATCAATATCAATGTTCTCCTGGTTTTGCTGGTGCTTTTCCTGGTTCTTCGCAATCTTGCTGAACTCTTTCTCGAAAGTCGAAAGAGTATGCCCAATGCCAGCCTGAAGACAAAACTGGTTATTTCTTTTTTATCACTATCGCTGATTCCTACTATTCTGCTCTTTTTCGTTGCCCTCCAATTCGTTTCCACGAGCATGGATTATTGGTTTAATGCCAATGTTGAACAGTCTCTTCAGGAATCACTCAAACTTGCCCAGAATCTTCTTCGCGATTCCGAAGAAAAAACACGGAAACTCGGGGATGACATTAAAACCAGACTTGAGGAAACGCCCATTAGCGATGATCCGCAGCTTGCCGCAAAAGAACTTGAAAATGTTCTCAGCCTGCATACGCACTTTGGTCCCGACAGCCTTATCCTCACCTCAGAAGATACTAAAATAGCGATCAATATCGTGAGCAATCGGCTCAAAGGGGTAAAACTGCCAAACATGCCTGTCAGCGTGATCCAAAACCTTCAGAGAGATAAACCCGGAGTTGTCACGATCCAAGAGACGCTACAGGGTGATCTTGTCCGCTACACAACCCTCACCCATCTTGGCGAAAATGGAATTGAAGCAATCCTGACAACGACGCTGCTCGTCAATCGTGATCAACTCACCAGTATGAAAATGATCTCTGAAGGAATAGAGGGTTACCGCCAACTCAAATACCTCAAAGAACCTTTTAAATTCTGGCTACTGGTTATACTCATAATCGTTACCATGCTCATTATCTTTGGAGCAGTCTGGTTTGGTTTTTTCATATCAAAGGGCATTACCGAACCGGTGGCAAGACTCGCCGATGCGACCAAAAGAATTGCTGAAGGTGATCTTGAATTTACCATTGTAGGGAAAACAAATGATGAGATAGGTTTACTCATTGATGCCTTCAATAAAATGACCGCCAATCTCAGTAGCAGTAATAAAAAGCTAGCCGAAACGCTGAGTGCCCTGCACACCAGTTCGCAGGAATCGGAACAGCGCCGGCGATACACTGAAATTATCCTGCAGAACGTTTCCGCCGGGGTCATCTCCATGGATGAAGAAGGCCGAATCACAACGATAAATCGTTTTGCGGAGGAACTCCTTAACATAGACAGGAATTACTACCTCAACAAGCGTTTCCAAGAGACATTGTCACAACAGCATGCTCTTATTATCAATGGATTCATGGAGAAACTGCAGATTTCTAAAAAGTCCACGATAGAGGAACATCTGCGCCTCAGCATAATGAGAAAAAATTATTCACTGCTTATTAACTTTACCCGTCTGGAAGACGAAGCCCAGACTCCTCTCGGTTATGTACTTGTCTTCGACGATCTGACCAAAATAGAGAAAATGCAGAGAATGGCCGCGTGGAGAGAAGTCGCCAGGAGAATTGCCCACGAAATCAAAAATCCCCTGACCCCGATTCAACTTTCGGCTCAACGGCTGCGCCGACGCTATCCAGCTATTCTCGAAAATGGCGATGAGATTTTTGATCAGTGTACTGCGACAATTATCAATCAAGTAGACGAACTTAAAAGACTGGTGAGTGAATTTTCACAATTTGCCCGCATGCCCAAAATACAAAAATCAGAAGGAGACCTTGTCAAACTTGTTAAAGGAACTCTTTTTCTCTATCAGGAAGCTCATAAACACATCCACTTTGACCTGGTAGCAAAAAATGAAATACCCGCCTTTCACTTTGACGGTGAACAGATAAAAAGGTGCGTTATCAATCTTCTTGACAATGCGGTTGCGGTTTTACCCGACGGAGGTAATATTGATATTGAGGTTGAGCACGAAGAAGAGCGTGTTTTCATACGGGTATACGATGATGGGCCAGGCACAACACCGGAAGATAAAAGCAAACTGTTTGAACCATATTTTTCAACAAAGAAAGCTGGTACCGGTTTAGGTCTGGCAATTGTCTCCACTATTGTTTCGGACCACGGCGGTTACATTCGGGTTCAGGATAACCATCCACACGGTTCAGTCTTTACTATTGAACTACCCCTGAAACCGGATAATAAAACAAAAGCTGAAAGTTGAACTCGAAATGTAATCATTACACGGCGGTATAATGGAAAGTAAAAAAATACTTGTTATCGATGACGAAGTTTCCATTCAGGAATCTTTAATCGGCATCCTCGAAGATGAAGGTTTCATTGCTATGGGCGTTTCCTCTGCTGAGGAAAGCTTTGCTATCATCGAGGAAAAGAAGATCGACCTTGTCCTTCTTGATATATGGCTTGGTGACAATATGGATGGAATCACCGCCCTTGATGAAATAAAAAAAGCCTACGATATTCCGGTTATCATGATTTCTGGGCACGCCAGTATCGAAACTGCTGTGCAGGCCACACGCAAGGGTGCTTATGATTTCATTGAGAAGCCTTTGTCTTATGATAAAGTGATTCTCTCCATCACCAATGGTCTTCGTTTTGCTCAACTCGAACACGAAAATAAACTTCTGCGCGAATCAACTGGTCGCAAGAACCAACTTACCGGTATTTCAGATTCAATCCAACAGTTAAAGAACCAGATTGAAATGGTGGCACCTACTGACGCCTGGGTACTCATCCGAGGTGATCATGGTACGGGAAAAGAACTTGTGGCCCAAGCCATTCATAGCCTCTCCTCCTCAAATAACCGGCCCATGGTTGAAGTCAACTGTGCGGCCATCCCTGAAGAGCTCATAGAATCTGAGCTCTTTGGCCATGAAAAAGGCTCTTTTACCGGAGCGAATACCAGTAAGAGAGGAAAATTCGATCAAGCGGACGGTGGTATTCTCTTTCTTGACGAAATTGGCGACATGAGTCTTAAAACTCAAGCGAAGACCCTTCGCATTCTCCAGGAACAGAAGTTTGAAAGAGTCGGCGGTAATAAAACAATAAGTGTAGATGTCCGTGTACTGGCCGCAACCAATAAAAATCTGGAAGAAGAGATTGAGAACGGTAATTTCCGCGCTGATCTGTTCTACCGTCTCAACGTAGTCCCCATCCATGTTCCGTTGTTGCGCGACCGCATCGAAGACATACCCTACCTGGTCGAAGACCTGATGGAGACTCTCAACGGTAAGGGTTTGAACAAAAAAACATTTGACGAAAGCGCCTATAAAGAAATGATGAAACATCACTGGCCCGGAAACGTCCGTGAGCTCCGTAATTTCATAGAACGGTTGGCCATAATGTGTCCCGATGACACCATTTTTGATCACCACATTCAGCGTTTTCTCAACACCCCTGGCCAAACCGCTGCCATCCCCATGGGAGACCACCTTCACGCCCCTTATAAAGCTACCGATTTTAAAGAAGCGAAAAAAGCGTTTGAACGTGAGTACCTGGCAATTAAACTAGAAGAAAACGAAGGCAATATTTCCAAAACTGCCGAAACCATCGGATTAGAGCGGAGCCACCTCCATAAAAAACTCAAGAGTTTGGAAATACTTGAATAATAGAATTTTATCCATACAGACCAAGGAGAAATAATGGTTTTCCCAGAATACCGTCCCCGTCGACTGCGCAGGAATGAGGCATTTAGAACCCTCATTCGCGAAACACACATTACCCCCGGCCAACTCATATATCCCCTTTTTGTCATGCCAGGCAAAAATATTCGCGAAGAAATCCCTTCCATGCCAGGGGTATTCAGACTCTCTGTTGACCAACTCGGCAAAGAGGCTAAGGAGTGTCTGGCCCTAGGTATTAATGGTGTACTGCTCTTTGGGCTTCCAGAGAAAAAAGATGCCATGGGATCTGGCGCTCACGCCAAAAACGGCATCATTCAGCAAGCCATAAAAGAACTGAAAAACAAAGTTCCACAGATAATGGTTACAACAGATGTCTGCCTTTGCGAATACACCGACCATGGCCATTGTGGCTGCATAATCGGCAACGATATTGATAATGATGCAACTCTCGAGATTCTCGCTAAAACGGCACTCTCTCATGCCCAGGCAGGTGCCGACATGGTTGCACCATCCGATATGATGGATGGCAGGATTGCTGAAATTCGTGCCACACTTGATGAGAATAACTTTGATTCCATTCCGATCATGTCCTACGCTGTCAAGTATGCTTCCTCATTCTATGGCCCCTTTCGTGATGCCGCTGACTGTGCTCCGCAGTTTGGTGACAGACGCAGCTATCAAATGGACCCGGCAAACAGCAGGGAAGCATTACGTGAAGCTACCCTAGATGTGGATGAAGGAGCTGACATCCTTATGGTCAAACCGGCTCTAGCCTATCTCGATATAATCTCTAAGCTCAGCGAGGAGTTCGACCTGCCCATCGCCGCCTACCACGTGAGTGGTGAGTATGCCATGATTAAAGCAGCCGGGCAAAAAGGTTGGATTGATGAAGAGAGGGTCATGCAGGAAACACTTCTTTCTATAAAACGTGCCGGAGCTGATATTATCATTACCTATTTTGCCAAGGATATGGCGAAACTTTTACAAAAGTAGGATCAGCTGCTGTGTCGCTGTACGACCACGTCTACCTTAACACAATGTTTAATACAAGAAGGCGGGATCAATATAGATCCCGCTTTTTTTGTTGAATGGATATTAATGGAGCAAAACCGCCCCTCGCCCGAAGATAAAAGATATCCTGATATTTTGAAACTGCTTTCTATTGCAATCAAGATCTGACGGAGTTGCGTGTTCTTTTCAACCAGAAAAGAGAGAGGCAGAGTGCTCCAAGTGTGTCGGTAAGCACATCGGCACCGCTGACAAATCTATTCGGGATAAAAGATTGATGAAACTCATCTCCGATACCATACATGAAACAAAGAGAGACGGTAAGGACGATCATCAATACGGGCCGTGTTCGTTTCAACTCCTGAGAAGGAACCAGAAGAATGGTTCCAGCCAGAACTGCATAAACAACAAAGTGAGCAATTTTGTCGATAAAAGGAATATCAGGAATATCAAGCTGATCGCCAGATTGATGCGACAGGAAAAAAATGATCCCCATGACCACTATCATGGGGATCAATCGAACAAATACAGGAAAACGTGTCATCATATTACCAAGCCAATGCATCATTTGTCCAGATGCACTTGATCAAGCAGATCCGGCGAAATCCTTTTGAGAATCTTTCTGCAAATGGCAAATAACTTCTGTGATGGCGCATTTTTCAACGCCACGATCTTCTTTTCCTTATACGACCTTACCTGAAGCGCTTTGTTCTTAAAACTGAAATTATGCGTCCAATCAACAACGATTGTTTTGTCATCTTCCTCTAGAAAAAAATCCAGAGGACTTCCGGAGGAAGCTATCTGAATACAATCTGAGTCGGTCAGCTCAAGGAGCCAGGCATCACCATTGGCATCTGCAAACAAGAGAAAAACCCCTATTTGCCGTATGACCTGTTTTTTCTGCCCGGCCAACTCCTGAAACTCACTGATTGTATCGCCAAGAGTAACCTTGGTCTGCTCTTTTTGAACATTTTGTGGAGGAGACACCGATTCCACGCCACTTTTATTCGCACAACATCGCTTATATTTTCTGCCACTGCCACAAGGGCAGGCATCATTTCTTCCAATTTTTGGGTTCATCATATCATCTTCTGCTCCGGCAAAAAATTACTTGTTTTTTCCAGCTCATATTCACCGTGCTGAAACGCTCTCTCCGCTATGAGCATTTGGAATATCCACATTCATGACATGTTTCGCAGCCTTCTTCAAATATAAGTGAGCCGGAACACTCTGGACAGGTGGAAGCAAAACCGTGCTGTGTGCCAGCCATGAAGGACTTAAATAGCTTAGAAAGCTGAGCGGGCAGATCAAGCATATGACCGCTTGAACGGTCGAGCTGTTTAATGATCTCATCCATGGGTACATGGAAACGAAGTGCCAACGAGACCAGACGGCAGGTTGTCGTCCACATGGTTGATTTATCTTTTAAATCAATTCTGTTATCAAACGGGAATTTGGCAAAAACTTCCATTGGCTGCTCATTCTCGTCAAAACAGACAATTATATACACCGACTTTTGGTCCTGATCTTTTAAACGATAACGTTTGGCGTCCAGGGTGTCAGGCAGATTTCTCTTGCATTGGCCATTACTGGAAACGATGGCGGTTTGTTCCTTGTCTCTGGCTGAACTGCTGGAATTAAGTACCTGTGAGTCTCTCGACCCGTCTCTATAGACGGTAAGACCTTTACAGCCGCTTTTATAACCCATGATATACGCAAGCTTTACCTCCTCCCGGGTCGCACTGTTCGGCAGGTTGATGGTCTTCGAGATGGAGCTGTCCACGCCATTTTGCTGGAGAATTCCCTGCATCCTGATATGGTCCTCAGGTTTGATATCCTGGGCCGAGCGGAATACTTCCTGCCATTTCTCAGGAATTTCTTCAATACCCACAACCGTTCCCTGATCGGCAACAGTCTTCATTACTTCTTCTGAGTAAAAACCCTCTCTTTTGGCCACCGATTCAAAATATTTATTCACAAGAATCAACCGGTCGCCGTCCATGACATGCTTAACCATGACAATGGAATAATAAGGTTCACAACCAGAGGCACAATCTGCAATCATGGAAACGGTGCCTGTGGGCTGGATGGAGGTCAGAGCGGCATTACGCCTGGGCGGATACTTGTTTTTCTTTTTATCATATGCCGGAAAAGGTCCCTTGATTTCAGCAAGCTTCCTTGAATGCTCTTCAGCGGCATCTCGGATAAATTTCATTATCTTGGCACACAGAGTGCGGCCCTCTTCACTACCGTAAGGCACAGCAAGCTGGATGAGCAAATCGTGCATTCCCATGACCCCCAAACCTATCTTTCTGGTCTTCAGGGTCATTTCCTCAATTTCTTTGATGGGAAAACGATTACAGTCAATAACATTATCAAGAAATGCAGTTGCCGTATACACGGTTTCCTTCAACCTTTCGTAATCGACAGCTCCGTCTTTTACAAAATTTGCCAGGTTCAAAGAACCGAGATTGCAGCTCTCATAGGGCAGCAGCCACTGCTCACCACATGGGTTGGTTGCCTCAAAATCACCAAGTTGCGGAGTCATGTTAGCTCTGTTGGCCGCATCTATAAACAGCACTCCAGGCTCACCATTATGCCAGGCCAGATCTATGATTCGTTCAAATACTTCGCGGGCATTTAAATCAGTTGTAACATCACCGGTGGAAGGTTCCACCAACTGGTACTCTGCATCTTCTTCAACCGCCTTCATAAAAGCATCGGTAATGGCCACGCTAAAATTGAAATTATTAAATTTAGACTGGTCTTCCTTGGCGGAAATAAAATCCAGTATATCCGGATGATCAATGCGAAGTACGCCCATATTGGCACCACGGCGCTTACCACCCTGCTTAATGGTCTCCGTTGCAGCATCAAAAACTGCAGCAAAGGACAGAGGACCCGAGGCAACACCCTGAGTGGATCGCACTGAAGCATTTTTCGAGCGCAGGCGCGAGAAGGAATAACCTGTTCCCCCACCGGTTTTATGAACCAGAGCACCATTGCGAATTGCTGTAAAAATTCCGTCCATCGAGTCTTCCACCGGCAATACAAAACATGCGGACAGCTGACCCAGATCGGTACCAGCATTCATCAGACACGGTGAGTTTGGCAGAAAGTCCATGTGGTACATCATTTTAAAGAATGCATCCTTGATTGCATCGTAATCGTCGCTGTCGATATCTGCACTCGCCACGGCGTTTGCTACCCGACGACACAACGTTTCCCAGGTTTCAACAGGCACCCCATCAGAGTCTTTGAGATAGTAGCGTCGTGCCAATACTGTTTCGGCGGTATCAGTTAATACCTGCTTAGTCAAATCAGGAGCCATGAACTTCCTCTTTTTTTTGAAATCAATTCTAGAAATTATTCTTTTTGGGCAAAGAATATGCTACGGTAGTGACGAGATAAATCATCAGCCACAACACCCCTCTCCTGGCCAATCACTCTCTCCTCTTCAGAAACAGCTTATACACCACATTTATGGTGCACTCAAGAAAAAAACTACAACATGTAGTAGAAAAGTCAAAATAAGAGCCATAATTCAATGTCTTAAAAAAGTAAAAAAATTACCATGAATATAACAGCGAATGACAGTGCTTCCATAGAGCATATTTCATGCCGGTTTGTTAAGTTTTTGCTTGATCACTTTGTCAGTGATTTTCACAGCAGCAGAATATCGGCATACCTCCTAAAGTTAGATAGAAAACCAGTTGCCCATCAATAACAGATGGCTCTCTTTTTGTATCACACCCATTTTTAGAAGAAGCTTCCCGAAGATTCGCGTTCCTGCAAGAATATATTTCAAGCATAATGCCGAGTCCGAGCAGGTAATCATAAATACCTGGAAGGACGTAATGCAACTGTTTCAGACGCAGTAGACTGATACAATTCAGGTCCAGAACAATCATTTCATTATTTTTTTGTCTGATTCCCCCTAAAGCTCAGCTTTCGTTTTTTATTCGGGAGATAGATTTAATCTTTCTTAGAGTTACTGAAGGGACTATTTAAGCTCATTGGTTTGCAGAAGTTCAGGGGTAATCAGTTTTTTTATTTTGGCGGTCTTTGTAACTTTTAGGAATTTTTCTCATGCTTATTGTCTCTCTACTACAACAAGATGCTTTATGAGCACCAATTACAATCGATTATTTTGATCATTCTCTTCTTTAACGAGGTGAAAATCATGAAATTTTTTCTATCAGCCCTGCTATTTTTGCTCTCATCATTTCTGACAGCAACATTTATAACCACCACACACTCAACATCTGCAGAAGCTTCCGGCGAAGCCACTGCGAAAAATACTGAAAAAGCCCTTTTTGCAGGCGGCTGTTTCTGGTGTATGGAAAAGCCTTTTGAGAAACTCGACGGAGTTATATCTGTCGTTTCGGGGTATTCCGGTGGAACTCTGGACAGCCCAACCTACAAGACCTACGACAAGGGCGGACACATTGAAGTTGTTCAGGTAACCTATGATCCGAAAGTGATTGACTACGCCCAGTTGCTGGACGTTTTCTGGAAGCAGATAGATCCTACAGATTCGGGCGGACAATTTGTTGATCGCGGTCATGCATACACCACCGGGATTTTCTATTACAATGAAAACCAGAAGATGCTGGCTCAGGAATCAAAAGAACAGCTCGAAAAAAGCAAGATTTTTGAAAAACCTATTGTAACTCCCATTGTACCAGCAAAAAAATTCTGGCCTGCTGAGGAGTACCACCAGGATTACTATAAAAAGAATCCCTTGCGCTACGGCTACTACCGTTCGGGGTCCGGGCGAGATAAATTCTTGAACAAATATTGGAAAGATAAGGACATTCACATGAACACAGCTACAAAGCCCAAAAGCCTGCATGATCACCTCACTCCCTTACAATACCACGTCACCCAGGAGAACGGTACAGAACCGCCATTCAATAATGAATATTGGGACAATAAAAAACCTGGAATCTATGTGGATATTGTCTCAGGAGAACCGCTGTTCAGCTCGCTAGATAAATATGACTCTAAAACAGGATGGCCAAGCTTTTCCAAACCTTTGGTTGCTGAAAACGTCGTCGAACGTTCTGATATGACCTGGCTGATGACTCGAACCGAGGTGCGCAGTAAAAAAGCGGATTCCCATTTGGGACATGTTTTTGAGGACGGCCCTAAGCCAACAGGATTAAGATATTGTATCAATTCTGCCGCACTCCGATTTATTCCCGTGGAATCCCTTGATAAGGAAGGGTATGAGCAATTTGCCAGCTTGTTCAAATAACACTGCTCTCTATCTGGCAGGTTTTCGATAACATTATCATCGAGAACCTGCCAGACCCATGTAATACAGTCCTTCAAGACTATTCAACATAATGAGTCGTTAGAAAGTGATAACCTCATATCCCTTTTCTATATAGCTTCCCATGGATGGGTGCCCTGACATATCATCAAGCAGGACAAGTCCCTGCTCACGCACAGCTTCGGTCATCTTTAATTTTGCTGCACATGCTCTGCACGCTCCTGCAATGATATTTTGTTCCTTTGCCTTTTCATAAGGAGCATGAAGGAAATGGCCGGAATTGGCCATTTCAGGAATAAGATTAATGGCCTCACCTTCTATCACTATTTCTCCGCCAAGCCCCCTTTCATGAAGGTCCAATCCATTCAATAGAACATGTACAAAACACATTGGGTCGCCGCGAAAGGCAAATATGACCTTTTTTGATCTCTCCATTAGCACTCTCCTTTTGTTCTATTTTCCACGACACTGCAAACCAGCATCCCCCTATATCCTGTTAATAATACCATTGGATCTTACAAAAATAATAAAAAAACTACACCAAATGGTTCCTGAAAAAAAGCCACTGCACCCGCTAACCTGCCCCCTGCCTGCAGCAAACATTACCTTGCAATAATGCTCTTGTCATTAGTTAGTATTCTATGTTAAGCAGTAGACATAACACAGGATCACATACAGGGAATATGACTCCCGTAAAATTGCGCTCATATTTGGCATACACCAGTTACTTAGCGCTGATTACAGGAACGTCTCCGCTGCATGTTCGTTTACCGATTACAACAGGCTATAAATAATGAAACTTCGTAAGAAACAAATGGTTTTAATAGCTCTTTTTGCAATTATAACCCTTGGCTACTTGGTTCCTGAGAAACTGATAATTCCCGTTCAAGGCGCGACACAGACCGATTGGAATGAAAAGTCATTTTGGTATGAACCCTGGGGAAAGTCGGGTGTTCATAAAGGTATAGACATTTTTGGTAAAAAAGGCACACGGCTTAACTCTTCAAGTCAGGGTATCGTGCTCTATGCTGGCCAATTATCACTTGGCGGTAAAGTGGTTTTAGTCTTCGGCCCAAAATGGAAATTACATTACTTTGCTCACTTAAATGACTTCTACGTGGATTCGTTGTCTTTGGTCAGGACTGGAGACCAAATCGGTACAGTTGGAGACAGTGGCAATGCCAAAGGAAAACCGCCGCACTTGCATTATTCTATTGTATCTGTATTTCCAAGGGTTTGGCGGATTGACAGATCCACTCAAGGCTGGAAGAAAATGTTTTTCCTTAATCCCGGCATAGAGATAATGAATTAGCATTGTCAAAACAGCCTATCATTATTATCAATTGACTCCAGTCTATTGACCAAGGTCTGCTGCATTTTGAAATACGAACGTACTTTATGTTTCCGTTTTATGACACATATTGTGAGTACCCCGTAAATTACGGAGTTACACTCTAAAAATAAATATATGAAATATATTAAACTGATCTTAAAGGTAGGGATTGGTCTTGTTGGACTTTTTTTAATACTCATAATTATCCTCCTCAAAGCTGAAAGCTATGAAACTATCACAAAAAAGAGCGAAAACAAGGTCGTTATAGTTGAAATTAAGAAGGTTTTTGGAAGGAAAATATCAGAATGTGCTATTAATTCCGACGGATTCTATCATGGCCCAGCGAAATCATGGCATATATTCAAACAAACATTGAGCAGTGAAGGGAATTTTAACAACGGATATTGGCAAGGATGTTGGAAGGATTATGATCGAAAAGGCCAATTAAAAATGATTAGAGAATGGGACATGGGAAAACTCAGCAAAGTGTTAATAGTTCTTGAGAATTCTTTCAAAGAGGTCCCTAGAAATGAGTGGCCAAGGTATTTGGATTTCAAGCAAAGTAAACCTCAGCGCGTACATAAATAGGATAATCCATAAACCTAACAAGCCGAGAAACTGCAAAGAAGCAGGTACAGTAAAATTCAACATTATCTAAGGAGTATCAGTTTTGAATAGAACTCTCATTTCAAGTGGCTCTGAATTTGAATCAAAAATAGGGTATTCGCGTGCTGTTGTGGATGGAGACTACATATTTGTTTCTGGAACGACCGGATACAACTATCAGGATATGAGCATCAGTGAAAATGTGGCAGAGCAGACCGAACAATGTTTCCAAAACATAGAGAAAACACTCAAAGAGGCAGGTAGCTCAATAAAAAATATAGTTCGTGTTACTTATATTTTGCCAAATAAAAAGGATTTTGAGCCTTGCTGGCCGATTGTATTAAAATGGCTTGGTTCGGTCCGTCCGGCAGCGACAATGTTTGAAGCCGGTCTTATTAATGAAGACATCAAAATCGAAATACAAGTAACTGCACGAAAAAGAGCATAACAGACAACTCAACGCAAACGACGAAATGCCAGACCTTGAACCAAGGTGCTGTTAACATCGTTTTTAAAACTTGCTGACAATTCGTGACGATTTACCAGCCACTGGCTGGTTTTTATAAACATAAAAAAATAAATGACAAATTTAGAGGCAACAAAAAGTAATCAAGAGACAACTGTTGAAGAGAGAGCAAAAGAAATGCTTAATCTCTCAGGTAATTGCGCTCAATCTTCGTTTGCAGCACTTGATGCAGAGTTCAATTTGCATGCAAAAGACATCTTGAAAGCACTCACACCATTCCCCGGACTGGCTCTACGAGGTGAAGCATGTGGTGCAGTGGTCGGTTGTCTTATGGCCTTGGGACTTGTGTATGGCAGGGATGAACTCAATAACCATAGAGGTTACCTTGCGTCTCTTTCGTCCGCACGTAAGTTTTGTGAAGAGTTCGAAGCCATATTTGGCAGTACATCGTGCGCACAAATCCTCCGTCATAAAATGGGCAAATCATACAACCTCGCAAATCCGAAAGAATCAAAAGAATATTTTGCGGATGGTGGTAAAGAAATTTGCGGAACAGTTGTAACTCTAGCAGTAAGATTTGCGTCTCAACTTATTGAAAAGAAAATAATAAAAGTCCTTCCATCTGAAGGAACCGGACTCACTGAAACTCGCAGGTAAGTATATCGGTTAACCATTTAAATAAAAAAAATGAAAAATGTATGGCTACTGTAGCTGAACACTATGACAATGTACTTTCCGATGTCTATTCATGGATGCTGGGAGGGTTTGAAAATGCAATCCAGAAGAATAGTGACTTTTTCCAATATCATAAACTCAGTCCCAAAGGCTCAGGAGTCGCTATCGACCTTGGTGCGGGGTGTGGATTCCAATCAATTCCGTTAGCACGGGCAGGTTACTCCGTCACCGCGATAGATATTGATTCTAAGCTATTAAACGAACTGGAGCAAAATAAAGCTGATCTGAAAATTGATATCGTTCAAAATGATTTAGTGAATTTTGATACATTTGCTCCTAATGGTGCCGAACTCATTGTATGCATGACCGATACAATTGTTCATTTGGAATCAAAGGACAACGTCATTTCCGTGTTCAATAAAGTTGCTGCCAATCTAGAAAATGGTGGAAAATTCGTTTTAACCTTTCGGGATTTAACCTCTGAGTTAAAAGAGCTGGATAGAATTTTACCGGTGAAAAATGATGAAGACATGGTCATGACCTGCTTTCTGGAGTTTGAACCAGACGTGGTGAAAGTACATGATATTGTCTACAAAAAAGAAATCGGAAGCTGGAAACTTTACAAAAGTTATTATAAAAAACTTCGTCTTTCTGAGAAATGGGTCATTGAGCAGTTGATAAAGTGCAATTTCAAAAACGTCGACTCCAGTGTTGAGGCAAATGGGTTTATTACCATTGTTGCCAGCAAATAATTAACACATAAAAGAATAGTACAGTGGATGGCGAAAAGGTATGCGACTCTTCACGGTGAATACTCTTTACCCACCACAGCTCATGCCGTCTGAGTCAAGGTCTCAATCCGAAAAAGAAAGGAGATTGATCATGTTTAAAATGCAAATTTCGTTAGCTTTTTTTCTCTGTCTGATTTCCACAATGGTTTTCGCAGGCGACTTCACCCTTACCAGCCCAACAATTAAACCTGGTGATTTTCTAAATGACGAACAGGTGTTTAACGGATTCGGCTGCTCAGGCAAGAATCTCTCGCCGGCGCTTAACTGGACAACTGGCCCAGCGGGAACAAAAAGCTATGCCGTCACGGTATATGACCCTGATGCACCAACAGGTTCGGGCTGGTGGCATTGGATCGTTTACAATATTCCCGAAGATGTAACCGAACTGTCTGCAGGTGCAGGGGATTCAACCGGGAAGATGTTACCTTCTGGGGCTGTGCAAGGACGTACAGATTACGGAACCCACGCCTTTGGAGGTGCTTGTCCCCCAACAGGAGATAAACCGCACCATTATATTTTTACTGTTTATGCCCTCAAGATCGAAAAAATAGATGTTCCAGCTGACTCAACTGCAGCCCTAATAGGCTTTATGATGAATGCAAATTCTCTCGGCAAAGCAACTTTTACTGCAAAGTACGGACGCTAAGCCGAATGCCTCATGAGTCCGCTGAACTCATCATCTTGATCAAGGACTTGCTGCCGCACCCTTGATGACCCGGCCATGAACACAGGAAACACATGAAATTTATCTGGTTACTCATTTACTTCACTTTTTTGATATGGTCGGCTATTGAACCTGCGGACTATTTCACCTGGTTTTTAGAAGTAGTCCCTGCATTGATAGGTCTTGCAATTATCATTTTAACTTACAATCGATTTAAGCTTACAAGCCTCGCCTATATGTTAATACTCATCCATTGCATTATCTTAATGGTTGGAGGACATTATACCTATGCAATGGTTCCGCTGTTTGACTGGATAAAAGATTATTTTGCTTTTGAGCGGAATAATTACGACAAGGTCGGTCATTTTGCCCAGGGTTTTATTCCTGCAATCGTCGCGAGAGAAATCCTGATACGAAAGAGTGTTGTTAACGGCAAAAGGTGGTTAAACTTTTTGGTGGTTTGCTTTTGTTTGGCTTTCAGTGCTCTCTACGAGCTTATCGAATGGTGGGTAGCCATATCTACAGGCGAGTCAGCCGATGCTTTTCTTGGGACCCAAGGTTACGTCTGGGACACTCAATCAGACATGGCATTGGCATTGGCTGGTGCAATATGTGCTTTGGCCCTGCTCGGTAGAGTTCATGATAAACAACTGGAGAAACTGCAAATCTAATCAGTCTTATTTCCATCTTCTTTTGGATCCATATTACAAATTTAATAAAAGGTATGAGTTGAAAATATGAATATAATGGGTATTGAAAACATCATGGTGTTTATGGGTGCTGGGATACTTGTTAACCTATACCCTGGTCCTGATACATTTTATATAGTCGGCAGAAGTATTGCTCAAGGTAAAATTGCCGGGATTTCTGCGGCACTTGGCATCGGCACAGGAGCTATGGTTCATACTCTCCTTGGCGCTTTTGGGTTATCTGCATTGATTGCCGCTTCAGCCCATGCTTTTATGGTGCTTAAGTTCGTAGGGGCTGGATACCTAATTTATCAAGGTATAACCATGTTGTTTACGAAAACCGACAATAGACTACGCCTGCAAAACGTTTCACCAAGAGAGGACATCCGCAAGATATACAGACAAGGTGCATTAACGAATATTTTCAATCCAAAAGTTGCTGTATTTTTTATTGCCTTCCTGCCGCAATTTATTTCTCCGGAGAGTCCCGATAAAGTCCTTTCTTTCATCATTCTAGGTTCAGTATTCATTACCACTGGGACAATCTGGTGTTTAATAGTTGCTCTTTTTGCTTCATCCATGAGCAGAAAATTGAGGTCGAATAACTCAGTGGCCAAGTGGTTAATGAAAATTAATGGAGCACTCTTCATTTCTCTAGGACTGAAGTTAGCAACTGCAAAAATGAAAAATTGAGTTTTTCGCCTATGGCTAAGTCTGAGAATCGCCAAATTCTATCAGTTTAAGGCACTTACAGGAAAGAGATGACTCCAGCAATTAATCTTTTAAAAAAGAAAAAAATAGCATACCGCATCCATGAATATGATCATGATCCAGCCAATGAATCATATGGGGCTGAAGCAGCTGAGAAAACAGGTGTGCAGGAAGAAAGGGTGTTCAAAACGCTGGTAGTAACTCTTGATAGCGATGAACTTGTCGTCGGCGTCGTTGCCGTTTCATCCATGCTGAACATGAAACTCTTCGCCAAAGCAATGAAGGCCAAAAAGGCAGCAATGGCTGACAAGGCGGCAGTTGAGCGCTCAACAGGCTACATTCTTGGAGGAGTAAGCCCACTTGGCCAGAAAAAACAGCTTAAAACCGTTATTGATATATCTGCTAAAAACCACTCTACCATCTATGTGAGTGCCGGTCGTAGAGGCCTGGAAATTGAATTAAGTCCGGAAGATTTAAAGAACCTTACTCGTGGTGTTTTTGCAAAAATATGTCAATAAACAAAACACCAGCCATCATCTCGATATTGTAGTCCTTAATAACTAAAAAATTGGGAGAAAGACGATGAGTAATTTTGAACAGACTACTGCGAAAATTGCAGCCTGGAACCTTGCCGGATTTGGTGGGATTCCAGAGGAACGACTCCAAAAACAGGTTGAAGGCCTTGCTCTCCTTGATGCTGAAGTAATAGCGCTCGTTGAGATTAACCCTCTTGAAGCCATAGAGACCTTAAAGGATGGTCTTGAGGAAAAAGGAGTTCATTATGACTCCACAATCCTACCCCAAGCAAACGATCTCAATATTGGAGTATTATACAAAAGGGGCATAACCGCGGCAAATCCCAGGCTCCTTCCCGGTTCAGACCTTGGAGATCCAGCACGTCGACAGGCTTTTATTGTCGATATGCAGGTTGGGAAATTTGATTTTATGTTAATTGTTGTTCATCTAAAGTCCGGCCGTGGCGCGAATGAGCAGATAATCCGTGACGAACAGGCCAAGATCATTGGCAATTTCATCACAGAACGTCGAGCTTTAAGTAGAGAAGATATCCTCCTTATGGGTGATTTCAATATGATTCCGGGACAAGATGTAAGTAATTTCCATCATCTCGGCGGCAAGGATCTCATGGACTTTGTGTCATCTTGGGATCTGCAGGATCGGTATTCTCACATTCTCTCAGCGGGCCGGGCAAACCTTCTCGATGGATTCGCCATCAGTCGGACCTATAGCACCGAATATATCCGTGGAAGTCTGCGTGTATTCCCAATGCATTGGTGTATGAATATCGGTCGGGAACGGTTTCGAAGAGACGTTTCGGATCATCTGCCGTTCGTCGCCTCCTTCAGAATTGACAAAGCACGAGACTAACCCTGATTTTTCTTGAGCATTGGGTAAGCAGAAGGTGTTTCTATATGACTATGCTATTGGACACTGACTGATTGTTTTAATTTACACAATGCTCACCCTCCCCCATATCTGACAGTACAAATTACCAAATAGTATTTGAAGATAGTCTCTTTCTGACATACACTTCAATTGTAATTAGAAGTCAATTGTCTCAACAGAGATTCTGCTGGAGGAACCGTGAAAACGCACTTTGCTTCGCCGGAAAGGACAACAGCTCAAGACCTCAAATCTGAGATAGAGCTTATCAGCACAAATCCTCTGGTATCCGGTTTGCTGAACACCGCTAATGGAGTGTTGGCGATACTTGATGATAATCGTCAGATCATTGCGGTCAACGACTCTTTTCTTCAAATGCTTGGAATAGAAGATCCGCAACATTCTCTTGGTCTGCGACCTGGTGAGGTGTTAAACTGTGTTCATGCCCATGACGAAATACATGGCTGCGGAACCAGCAGTTTTTGTGCCTCATGTGGAGCAGCCGTAGCAATTGTCGCAAGTCTGGAAGAAAATGAGCCCGTTGAACGCATTTGCGCCCTCACGGCCAACAAAGGAGATACTGAAACAGATATGGCTCTGAGGGTTAGAGCTCACCCCATCATGGTTGAAGGTAAAAGATTTTTACTATTGTACCTGATGGATATAACAAGCCAACAGCGTCGCGCCGCTTTTGAAAGAACCTTCTTCCATGATATCAATAATCTGCTGTTTACGCTTGTGGGAGAAAGCGAATTGCTTAACGAAGCCCAACCTTCCCCACACACCAAAAACATTCTTCATGCTGCCCTGCGTCTCAGAGATGAGATTAAAGTACAGAGAGCACTCTCAGAAGATGGATCTTTTAACTATTTCCCAACCGAACATAAAACCAAGCCTGGGCTTTTGCTTGCCGAGCAGCAGTCATACATGGTCACACATCCTGCAGCACAAGAAAAGATCATTGAATTTCCGGCAAGCTGCCCTGATGTTCGCATCACCACCGATGTCTCTCTGGTTTCCAGAATACTGAGCAATATGATCATCAATGCATTGGAGGCAACTGAAGAGAATGGGATCGTCAGAATCTGGGTTGAGATCATAGACGGGTCATTATTATTCCATGTTTGGAACGCTGCGGTAATACCAGCCAAATATGCCAAACGAATTTTCCAGCGAAATTTCAGTACAAAGAACCAGGATGGAAGAGGTGTTGGGACGTTCTCTATGAAATTTTTTGGAGAAAGAATCCTCGGTGGAAAGGTATACTTCACTACTTCCGTAGAACAGGGCACCCAGTTCACCTTTTCTCTTCCCCTTTAAAATCAAGCGGTAACCCGTTTCTCCGGCACCAAAGGGCCGGTCGGTACGAAGATGCAGCCCGGCAGTTGATATAAGGGCAAGACGTATCTTCGCCAGTTGCGTTCCCTGCACAAAAGGTGTTGATTCGTGCTTAGGACAGCCTGCAACCTTGGCCAATACTCTCCCATACTTAGAAAGCTGGTCGTTCTCCTTGAGCTTAGATCAGTCTCAACTATTGGCAGATTAGATATACAAGGAAACTTCAGTGACTCCTGTACTCCTTCGTGACTATTTTCAATTAGCCATTATAATTTAGCAACTCAAGGGCTCATAGCTCACTATTTTATATCAAAGCTGTCTCTGCACTCTTAATGATTAAATTCTATACAAGGAAAAGTAGCGAGCTTAAAAAAAGGTTGCACATCAGCTCTTTTTGGTCTCTATAAGCGAAATTATAGTTAATTCTTATATTGTCTTTTTCAAACAATTTTATGTTGTTAACAAACTCATGATACTTTCCATCAAAAAACTATCCTTCAATATTGCGGCTGTTCTCATGCTCATGATTCCAAGCAATATATGGGCTCAAAATGCGTCTGTATCCCCTAGCGAACCAAAGCTTACCAAAGCTGTCATGTGTGAGTCTATTGAGAAGTTTGAACCAGTGAATCAAGCTGTCGTCTTTTCAATTGATCTTGGTCGCTTGTCCTGTTTCACAGAGTTTGATCCGGTGCCAAAGCAAGCGGTAATTTATCATCAGTGGTATCACCATGGAGTGCTGATTTCCAAGAAACAGCTTACGATCTATCCTCCTCGCTGGTCGTCCTTCTCTAGCATGCAGTTAAGAGAAACGGACAAGGGTCCGTGGAGGCTGGATATCACCGATGTGAATGGTACTATTTTTCAAACTTTACGATTCAGCATAACGGACTAGCCTCATGGAATCGCTGTTACACTCTCTCGTTAGCCTGCGCTGGCAGGACATTCTGGATATCCTCATAAACAGTTACATTTTTTTCAGGCTGTATATACTTTTCAGGGGAACCAATGTAATCAGGATGCTGCTGGTCATAGGTATTCTATGGCTGTTGAAACTGTTGTCTGTAAACATTGGAATGATCGTCACCAGTTGGCTCATCCAGGGCATCATTGCAGCAGCGGCATTGATTATTGTAATCGTGTTTCGAAACGAGATTGCTGCTGTCTTTAAGGTACGTAGTTTACGATCCTTCTTCTGGGGCATACCTCAGCGTCAAATCCAGACCCCTATCGATATTATTGCCGAAAGTGTCGAGGAACTTGCCAGCCGTAAACTTGGGGCACTGATTGTCCTTCCCCTTAAAAAAGGCATCGACGATACAGTGCACGGCGGTGTTCTCTGGCAAGGCAAGCTCTCGCAGGAAATGCTGTTGAGCATATTTTGGCATGGCACACCCGTTCATGATGGCGCCATCATCATCCAGGGAGATCAGGTCTTGAAAGTTGGTGCGATTCTGCCACTTTCAAAAAAGAGTGACCTGCCCAATCATTTTGGCACACGCCATCGTGCTGCCGCAGGGTTGACGGAACAGAGCGACGCACTGGTAATTGTGGTTTCAGAAGAGCGTGGCGAAATTACGGTGTTTAAGGACCAATCGATCACCAATATCGGCAACACGACCGAACTGCTTGAGGTGCTGCAGAAGTATACCGGAATAAAGACTGATCAAAAAGGCAACAGTAAACAACTGCGTGAACTCTATACCGCAGCGGCACTGTGTCTGGTTTTTGTCACCGGTATCTGGTTGAGTTTTGCCCGGGGACTTGAAACGTTTATGACCTTGGAAGTCCCGATTGAGTTCATGAACCGGGATCCTGACATGGAAATTTATTCCGCATCTGTCGGTAGCGTTAAACTCCAGATCAGCGGATCACGATCACTTATAAAGACCGTCACTCCTGACCAGTTAAAGGTTAAACTCAACCTGGAGAAAGCTGTACCGGGAGAGAATCAGGTTCCGATAACCAGCGAGAGTATTGTTCTGCCTCCAGGTATCGACTTCAAACAGGTAGAACCACATTTGATCACGGTAACCATGGATATGCCCGTGAAAAAAAGGTTGGCCGTTCAGCCCACCTGGACCGGGAAATTGCCTGCCGAATTCATCATGCAGAATACTTTAGTCATTCCTGAGACGGTGTCGGTTGAAGGCGGTAGCCTTGTTCTTAAAAATATACGCACCATTTACACTGAGGCGATTCCACTTGAAAATATCACCGCTGATGGCAAAGTAACCGTTAACCTTATGCTCCCCCCATCATCCTTTAAACTATCAGATAAGTCCCCGGTAAGTATTGATGTAAATTATAAAATCATCCCTCGCCAATAGGTTGCTGGCACGGATTTCTTCCAGGCAGGCTGTCGTGAAGGTGGTAAGAAGCCCCAGGGAAGGAAAGGTATGTGGAGAACGTCATCCGTTTGTCCATTTCAGGACGATAACATGTTTCCAGAAGAACATCAGGCTCAGCCTGTCTATCTCTACAGTACTCCAGGAATGCAATTCAACCAGATCGCCAACAATAGTTTTCTAGTTGCTCCTTGGTCAGTTTATAGGGACATCAATTATGGTGAAACAGAATGTGCTGGTCGGTGGAATTCTCGCTATCTGTGTTCTTCATGGCATACTCCTTTTTATCGTAAGTATCCGGGATTGGGCACAAACCAAAGTCTATACTGTTTTTTTGGGCCTTTTCCGCTGCCTAGCGACTTCCTGTGAATTCAGTGTTACCTGGCAATACGAATCATAGCAGGGGATGATTTCACTCAAAAAAGAAGCCGCAAAATTCTGAGGATATAATACCATATCCAAAGACGACTCTACCCTCATTTAACCAGTATTTCCCCTCAATCGCTCAAAATATAAAAAATTGAGCCCTTCCCACTTTTTAAAATCTGTCAAACAAACAGAGTGCTGGATTGGAATGTTGTCACACTTGATTTATCATAAGGTTAGTACAATAATAGAAGCATAGGTCAGGGTGTTAGCGCTATGTTCCTATTTGAAACACAAAGCTGACACATCTCCCCAAAAGGCTTAAAATTCAATCTTCGGCGTTTGCAGTTTCAGCAAATCAGATTTGAAAAGTATCATCTTTATTCGGCCAACCGAAACAGCTTCATACGATCCCATGGCAGAAAATAATGTATATACTCTCCTAAAACCATTTCCCAGATATCCCTTTAAACTTATTCTCAAGCGCACTTTCAATATTTGCCTTCCCATTCTGCTGTTCCTAATTCTTACAAGCTATCTTTTCTATCGCCACGAAATTCAAAAGCATTTCCAAATAACCGGTATTGGTCAAAGCGTATTTTTGCAGTCAGCACAAGATTTAGTGGGTGAGATTATTGATCCCATTATCGATGATATTAGATTTATTTCCAGGTTATGCGAAGAAGGTTGGTTGATAGATCAACAGAATACTTTTCCATCTCAAGTGTTTGATCGTTTAGGCCAGGAAATACTTTCCTTTTCAAAAAGCCACCCTGGCTATGATCAGATTCGGGTTCTGGATATTATGGGAAACGAGAGGTTACGTGTAAACAACCGTGAAAACAAAGCCTCTCTGGTTACCTATGAATCGCTACAGAATAAAAAGGGAAGATATTACTTTCAAGACATAAAAAGACTGCAACGGGGAGAAATTTACATTTCCCCCATGGACTTGAATATCGAAAATGGAAAAATTGAGTACCCCTTGAAACCTATGATCCGATTTGGCCAGGTTCTTCACGACAGTCAAGGCCAAAAACTTGGTATTATAATAATAAATTACAAGGCGGATCTTTTGTTGAAACGTTTACGCGAGTGGGCTCACAAACATGAAGGAGAGCTGCTATTGGTCAATCGCGATGGATACTATCTTTCTGCCCCTGAAAAAGAACGAGAATGGGGATTCATGTTCCCTGAAAAAGCAGGATATTCTCTTGCCAAAGAAATACCGGCTCTATGGCAGGACCAGCTCAATCTCAAGGACAGAGGGCAGTTCATTAGCAATCATGATCTATGGACATACTCCACTATATATCCATTGAGAAACACATATAAATCCAGTACAGGCTCTGGCACACCCTTTGGACAGAGTCAACCATTGACCGACACCAATGAATATTACTGGAAGCTGATTTCTTATGTTCCCGGATCAATGATCAACACAGCCTTTGATCACCTGAAATTTCAATTGGCCTCTTCATTTGCAGGGGCCTCTCTTTTACTTGGCGTGTTCAGTTTTTTTCTAGGTCAGGCTCTCGTTCGAAGAGATAAAGCACAACAGGATCTACAAGACATAAACAAAGATCTTGAACAAAAGGTATTTGAGAGGACACAGGCTCTGGAGCTGCGCAACAGGCACCTGCATGAGGAAATAGAACAACGAAAAAACATCGAAAAAACATTGGCAAAAAAAGAACGAAACTACGCCTTACTTCTCGATGCCATGCATGAAGGTGTTTTTGTGGTTGATCAAGGTGGACAAATCGGTTTTTGCAATACGCGTTTTGCAGAATTACTTGAACATCAACCAAATGAATTGATTGGTAAAAACACACTAACACTCATTAATGAAAGAAATAAAGAATTATTACAGCGTCTACTTCAGGAAGATGAGGCAAAAACAACCAGAACATACGAACTTGAATGGTTAAAACCCTCGGGCATAGTACTGCTGACATCTGTTTCTCTTGCACCATTAAAAGACGAGTCAGGATCAACCCAAGGTTACGTTGGTTTAATAATTGATATCACTGATCAAAAACAAATGCTGAAGGATAAAGAAAAGCTGGAACAACAATTGCGCCAATCACAGAAAATGGAGGCCATCGGCACATTGGCCGGTGGGATTGCGCATGATTTCAATAATATTTTAGCTGCAATTATAGGTTATGCTGAACTGGCTACCAATGAGTCACATAATTTTCCAACTATTAATGAATATTGCCACGAAATCCTTACTGCCAGCAATCGAGCAAAAAATTTGGTTCAGCAAATCCTCACTTTCAGCCGACAAACAGACGCCCTGTCCATTGTTTTCCATCCTGCTAATATAATAAATGAATCGATCAAACTTCTACGCCCTTCCCTACCGTCAACAATCAAGATTGTTGAGGAGATAGATCTGGATGCAGGACCTATTATAGCAGACCCAACCCAATTTAATCAGCTTTTGATGAACCTGTGCACCAATGCATTTCATGCCATGGAGGAGAATGGCGGAGTACTTGCCATTCACCTTGCGGAGAAATATCTGGACGAACATGACCTGAAATATAAAATTGATGCGCAACCGGGGAAATATGTACACCTGTCCATTTCGGATACAGGAGTGGGCATACCAAAGGAAATACAGGAAAAGATATTTGAGCCGTACTTTACAACCAAAGATATTGGGAAAGGGACAGGGATGGGGCTAGCTATTGTCCATGGCCAGGTGACAAATTTCGGTGGTTTTATCTCATTGTACTCTGAAGAGAACAAAGGAACTGTCTTCAACATCTTTATTCCAGCGGTCTCAAGAGGTGTTGAAGAGAAACAGAAAGCATTTGATACATCTTCCGCTGGCAAAAGTGAACATATCCTTGTCGTGGATGACGAAGAAATGCTTGTTAATCTATTGGAGAGAATACTGACAAATTTTGGGTATAGAGTTACCACAACGACCAGCAGTATAAAAGCTTTGGAGTTATACCGACAAAACCCCGATAATTTTGATGCAGTTATCCTTGATCAAACAATGCCCGAGATGACAGGATTCATACTTGCAAGAGAACTTTTAGCCATAAATCCGAAAGCTGCAATAATATTATGTACTGGATTCAGTAGTTCTATCAATGAGGAAAAAACAAAAGAAGCAGGAATCAGCGCATTTGCCGTGAAACCGCTTTCAGGTGAAGAATTATCTATTCTATTGCGGCAAGTTTTGGATAAATCGATTTGATTTGAGATGTATTAAAAGACAAAGTGACCAGCAAAAGGCCTCCTTGCTATCGAAATTTTCCTCATTACAAATATAGAAAATTAATCCGTCCCATTTTCACGCTCACGCCATTTCCACTATTGTAGAAACAATATGTGAGCCAGTTTTTAGAGTGCAGGCTACGCACTGCATAAGTTTAGGGGCTACAGGTATAAATAATTAGCTTAATAATTGTCAACACATATACCGCCGCCTGACACATACAGTCCAAATGTTAGTGAACAACATCTGGACAACATTTTACTTCTTTCCCCAAGATCTAACATACTGTTTTTACTATTTTTTTCATGGTGGGCGAGGCGGGATTCGAACCCGCGACCTTTGGCTTCGGAGGCCAACACTCTATCCAGCTGAGCTACCCGCCCGGTTTGAAATATGCCGTGAATAATGAAATACTGACTACAGCTTTATGTAGGGAATATCTATTACCAGAAAATACAAATAGATTCCAGGCAAAGTTACCCTACAGAAATAAATAAATGGATTGGTAGTGTAAAGCACAACAGCTGACATGAGTCTTAACGAAAAACATACCAGGGAGAGATAACAAAGCGGGAGAGTCACTCAGTTATTCAGGGAGAGATGTTCAGCATCTGCCTCCCCTATTCAATGGCAACCGCCAGCCAAGGCGGCTGCCAATCATACATACTAGTTCTTCACATATCCCATATCTGTCAAGGTTTCAGTGATCTCTTCAAGAATGACCGGATCATCAATGGTTGATGGAACCCGATACTCTTTATTGTTGGCAATTGAACGCATTGTACTGCGCAGGATCTTACCTGAGCGTGTTTTCGGCAATCTGGCAACAAGGCATGCATCCTTGAAACAAGCAATTGCACCGATAGACTCACGAACCATTTTCACCAGCTCTTTTTTGATTTCTTCGCTATCCCGATTGACACCGGCTTTGAGAACAAAAAAGCCCACAGGAAGCTGTCCTTTCAGCTTGTCGTCAACACCGAAAACAGCACATTCGGCTACATCGGGATGATTGGACAGAACCTCTTCCATAGCACCTGTTGAGAGTCTATGACCGGCAATATTAATAACATCATCCATACGACCCATGACATATACATAGCCGTCTTCATCAATGAAGCCACCATCGCTGGTTTCATAATATCCAGGAAACTTACTCATATAAGAAGAGATAAACCGCTCATCATTCCTCCATAACGTGGCTAAATTACCGGGAGGAAGTGGAAGCTTGACGACAATATTACCTTCCTTGTTGGGAGGAACTTCATAACCATCATCATCGAGGATTCGCACATCATAACCAGGCATAGGCTTAGTCGGGGACCCTTCTTTTACCGGCAGTTCTTCAATACCTCGGCAATTTCCGACAATTGCCCAACCAGTCTCAGTCTGCCACCAATGATCGATTACCGGAACATTCAGCATGTTTTCCGCCCAGTGCAGGGTATCAGGGTCAGTTCGCTCACCGGCCAGGTAGAGACACTCAAATGAAGAAATGTCATATTTCTTCAGAAACTCACCATTGGGATCTTCTTTTTTTATCGCTCGAAAAGCCGTCGGTGCGGTGAACAGGGTTTTTACTTTGTGCTCTGAAATAAGCCTCCAAAACGCACCGGCGTCTGGTGTTCCAATAGGTTTTCCCTCATAGAGGACTGTCGTAGATCCCTGCAATAATGGGCCGTAGACAATATATGAATGCCCAACAACCCAGCCGACATCCGAAGCCGACCACCATACTTCTCCTGGATTAATATTATACAAATTCTTCATCGTCCAGTAGAGGGCAACGGCATGGCCGCCATTATCCCTGAGTACGCCTTTGGGCATTCCGGTTGTTCCGGATGTATAGAGAATATAGAGTGGATCGGTGGCATCTACGGGAACACAATCCACCGGAGTACTTTTAGCGACCTCTTCCTCCCAATCAAGGTCACGACCTGCGATCAGATCAGCTTTGATGATTTCGCGCTGAAAAAGAATAACCGTATCAACTTGAAAAACCGATTGCTCGATGGCACTGTCCACCAGCGGTTTGTATTCAATTGTTTTTTTACCTTCAATTGCGCCAGAAGCGGTAATTATGAGTTTAGGTTGAGCATGGTCAATGCGAATAGCCAGCTCGTGTGGGGCAAAACCTCCGAAGACGACTGAATGGATGGCTCCCAGCCGCGCACAGGCCAGCATGGCAACTGCTGCTTCCGGAATCATGGGCATGTAGATTACAACTGTGTCGCCCTTGACTATGCCCTGATTTGCCAAGACACCAGCAAAGGTGGCAACCTTCTCCTGAAGTTCTCTGTAGGTGATTTTTTGGATTGTAGCGGTAACCGGGCTGTCGTAGATAATCGCAACTTGATCAGCCCTTCCATCCTCAACGTGCCGGTCTATGGCGTTGAAACAGGTATTCATCTTGCCGCCGGGAAACCATTTATAAAAAGGCGCCTTCGATGAATCTAAAACTTTATCATACTCTTTGTACCAAGTTATACCCTTGGCAGCTTCCCCCCAGAATTCTTCGGGATTCTCGATACTTCGTTGAAAGACAGCATCAAACTTGCCCATAACTGCTCCTTTTTGTATGAATGTTAATCCATACACCAAGCTCCACCACGATGTATAATGCATGGCAGAATATACTTCAAGCACAAAAATAAACAATGTTACATTGACCAAGAAGACTTTATCCTTACAGAACATTTTTTATATTTTTATTTCAGTATATTAACTAAACTTTTATGCCGTTTACTTTTGCTCTGTTAATATTATTAATTCAGTAGCTGATACTTATTCCCCACCTTAAACATGTGCCTATATAGTTGGTTTAACGAATAAAATATTTCTCACCTCTGTTAAACTTACATCAAGCAGAACACTGTTACTCCTAGCAATGATATGACAAAAGACGTTATTTTTAAGCCTTTTTCCCATCTTCAACCACTTCGTAATATCCGTTATTTCTCTCCAATAGGTCCCTCTTTAGCGGTTGTTATTATATTTCCGTTGTTTCTTGCTTTGCTGTCGCATCAAAATTTCTCATGTACCAATGTATTCGCAGTAAAAACACAAATTCCCCAAAAAAGATAAACTGCCCATGGCCAAAAACACCATTACACACCTATTGGCGGTCAGGCGTTTTATAGACTGCAACACTTAAATAAAGGCGTTGTTTTAGTCTTTCTTTCGACGGTCATTTACATTTCTCCGGCGATCATATTATAATGCTGCCCAAATGGACCTCAACAGCTTCTCATCCTCCAGGTAACAGCAAGGCAGGCTACATCAATGAGTCTCTACAAATTTCTTAGATCATTAGTGCCAGACACGGTTCCTGCAAGAATTCTCCTGCCTGTCCTTCTCTCGATGTTCCTCTTTATTGGTACATTCTTCGGTTACTTTTTACCGAAATTTGAAGATCACCTCATGGACCGCAAAAGAGAGATGATTCACGCCCTCAGTGAATCAGCCATGAGCTCTATACAACATTATGCAAAACTGGCAGAAGACGGAGTACTCACCATTGAAGAAGCTAAGCAACAGGCATCATCACTTCTGCGCCATCTCCGATATGGACCTGAGAATAAAGATTATTTCTGGATAAACGACACCTATCCACGAATGATAATGCATCCGTATCGCCCCGACCTCGAAGGAAAAGATGTAGGAGACACTGAAGATCCTGCAGGGAAAAAACTTTTCCAGGCATTTCTTGCAAAGGTAAAAGAATCAGGGGGAGGATACGTCAACTATCACTGGCAGTGGCAGGATGATCCAACAAGAGTTTTTTCAAAGATATCCTATGTCAATGAATTCAGGCCATGGCACTGGATCATCGGTACCGGTGTTTACATAGAGGATGTGCATGCCCAGATTGCAGCTGTCACTAGAAATATGACTTTTATTTTTCTGGCCATTCTCGGACTTATTGCTATCCTCTCTGTCTATATAATCTGGCAGAGCGCCACGGGCGAGTCCCATCGGCGGGAAATAGAAGTATCCCTTAAGAAAAGCGAAAACAAGTATCGTCTGCTTGCGGAAACAGCTCGGGAAATAATTCTTCTTTTTGACTCCGATTTTAAAATCACTTATGCCAACAACGCCTGGAGAGGTATCAGTGGAGTTTCATTCTTCGATATCAAACATAAAAATATTACCTCGCTGATCCCTGCGGAACATAGAAATCTCTTTTATGATAAAATTTACCAGTTAAATAATAATATAACCGAAGACCACCTGCTTGAGTTTGATTTTCATCTCCAAGATCAGCGAATAATCACTGTAGAGGCTACTTTCGCAAGATTGGAAACGGAAGAACAACAGATTTCTTACCTGATGACGGCAAGGGACATTACGGAAAAGAAGAAAATTGAAGCTCAGGCAAAAATGCAGCAGGAACAAATGATGCAGGCAGATAAGATGGTTTCTCTCGGCACACTTGTCGCCGGTGTTGCCCATGAGATCAACAATCCCATTTCATCAATTATGCTGAATATCCGGGTCTTCGACAAATTCTGGTATGCGGTACAGCCCATTATTGATAAATACTACGAGGAACAGGGAAACCTTGATGTTGGCACCATGGCCTATCCGGTCCTTCGTGAGCGCATGCCCCAGCTCCTCAACTTTTCACATGAGGGAGTGGAACGAGTCAAACGGATCGTTGGAGATCTCAAAGATTTCTCAGGACAGAAACCATCCGATCTAAGAGAACCTGTGAATTTAAACCTTGTGGTTGAAAAAGCTCTTGGACTTATCTCAAGCCTGATTCGAAAAGCGACAACCGATTTCCATGTGGACTATTGCGAAACCCTACCTATTATTCATGGCAACAGCCAGAGCCTCGGTCAAGTGGTAATCAACCTGGTTGTCAACGCTTGCCAGGCTCTCACCGACACTCATCAAAAACTGTGCATACGAACAGGCTACCTTGAAGAATCGGAAGAGATTTTTCTGGAGGTAAAAGATTTTGGCCAGGGAATGAAACCCAACGTTTTAGAACGCATAAAGGACCCCTTCTTTACGACCAAAAGAGATAGTAACGGCACTGGTTTAGGACTTTCCATTTCCGATACCATCATACGAAATCATGGCGGTTGGCTGAACTTCAGTTCGGAGCCGGACAAGGGAACAACAGCCACCGTCCTCCTTCCACGATACAGCAAAGATGAAGTTATCGGGAGAATGATATGACCGGCAGACGCTACCCTGTGTATCCAATCCTTGTTGTTGACGATGAACAGAGCATACTTCTTTCCATCGACACCATTCTACAGCTTGCAGGTATAAACAATGTCCTCACCTGCAGCGACAGCAGGCAGGTTATACCCATTGTCAAACAGCGAACGCCCAGTGTTATCCTTCTTGATCTCAATATGCCGCATGTGGATGGCGAGGCGATTCTTGACCAGGTAGCTGCGGAGCATCCTGATATTCCAATCATTATCATTACGGGCAGGATTGATACAGACACTGCTGTAGAATGCATGAAATCTGGAGCCTTTGACTATATTGTTAAACCGGTTGAAGAAAACAGACTTCTAGCTTCTGTTAAAAAAAGCCTGCAATTTAGCGAACTCCATCAGGAAAATCAGGCACTCAACGAGAAGTTGCGCGAAGGCAAGCTGAAGCACCCTGAAGCCTTTGCTGACATGATTACCAACTCCCCAAAAATGATGCTCTTGTTCAATTATGCTGAGTCCATTGCCACCACTTCCCAACCTGTGCTGATTCGCGGCGAAACTGGAACGGGAAAAGAACTCATGGCCAAAGCAATACACCGTCTTAGCGGTAATCGAGGAGAGTTTATAGCGACCAATGTTGCCGGACTTGATGACAATGTCTTTTCAGACACCCTTTTCGGCCATGTCAAAGGCGCCTTTACCGGTGCAGACACCGATCGCCCCGGCCTGATCGAAAAAGCAGCGGACGGTACCCTGTTCCTTGACGAAATTGGAGATCTCAGTACGAGTTCTCAAATCAAGCTGCTACGATTACTCCAGGAAAAGGAATATATGCCTTTAGGGTTTGACTCGAATCGGAAAAGCAATGCCCGCATTATTGCCTCAACCCATGTTGATTTGTGGGAGTTACAGCAAAAAGAGATGTTCAGACAAGACCTCCATTACCGCCTGAGAACCCACCGCATTGTCATTCCACCCTTACGGGAACGCAAGGAAGATTTATCATCACTTCTTGAATATTTCATCGATTCGGCGTCAATGGCTCTGAACCGGCGCAAGCCAAGAATTCCTCAAGAGATTATAACACTTCTGGAAAACTATCATTTTCCCGGCAACGTTCGCGAACTCCAGGCTATGGTGTTTGACAGCATCGCCCAAAATGATTCGGCCACACTTCCTCTGCACTCATTCCGCGAGCACATTACTCGCGCCAGAAAGGATGAAAACAAGCACCACTCTGATCCAGAAAGAGAAGGCATTCCCATGACCTTTTCGGATCCATTGCCGACAATCAAACAGGCAACTCAGATGCTGATTGAACAGGCAATGCTGCGATCGGGAAACAATCAGTCAACGGCAGCAGCGATGCTTGGAATATCCCAACAGGCACTGAGCAAACGATTACGACAATGGAAAAAAGACGGATAGCCCTACAACTTTTATTGTACTCACAACTTTTGTTGTTTTTCCGGAAAGCCCTGCAGCAACAAACTCCGCGCCAACCAAACTGATTTCCTACAACTTTAGTTGTACATACCCCACACACTGACTTCCCTGTTATCTCATTGACTTATCGTCACATTACCACTTTGTAAATATGGCATAACACTTGCTTTGTATTGTCATACAACGTTGCATTATCTTTCAACGCTTAATTTTATCAAAGGAGCATAATATGTCAGACAAACAAACACCAGCAGGGAATCCCGCAGTCGTAGGGCTCGCAGGCTTCGGTCTTACAACCCTCATTCTTCAATTTCATAATCTTGGCCTTTGCGGAATCGGACCGGTAATTGCCTGTGGTATTATTTTTGGTGGCTTAGCTCAGCTCATTGCTGGTTTTCAAGAGTTCAAGGTTGGCAATAATTTTGGCTACAGCGCGTTTGTCTCTTACGGATCATTCTGGATCGCATTATGTATAATCCTGTTATTGAACAACGCAGGCATTTACAAATCAAGCCATACTGATGTTGGTTATTTCCTCATTGTCTGGACCCTCTACACAATGATCATGTGGGTTGCCTCCATGAAAATTCACAGCGCCATGGCCTCAACATTCACACTCCTCGTCGCCGGTTTTATCCTGCTAGACCTTGCCCATTTCGGCTATCCGGCGATGACCAAAGTTGCTGCATATGTTCTTATCCTCTGTGCTCTAAATGCCTGGTACATGATGGCTCACGTCATATTCATGCAGGTGTTCGGACGTGACGTCCTGCCTGTTGGCAAGCCTTGGATCCAATCAAAGCCTGCTTCTCAGCCACAAACAGTTAAGGTTCGCAGCCAAGCTTGATCAGCATACTTATACCAGGAGTTCTCTCTCCCCGTGGAGGGGATGAGAACTCCTGAAACTCCACCAAAAGCATAATTTCAACAGACGAGACAAGGTAGAAGGCTTTTTCGAATGTGACATATGGCAGTCAACCATCACCAAACTCCATAGACTCCAAACACGGCGGCGGCTGTTTTTCCAAAGCTAAGACAAAAAAGCATAAGTCATATACTCCATTCGCTGAAGCCTTTTGCTCTTTTAAAATCAGTAAAAAATAGATAAAATGCCCTTGTCCTTCAAAGTAGATCCGCAAAAAAACACTATCTCACATAACGTTCAACATTTCCGATCAAAAATTCCAATCACTAGATCCTTTTGCAAAAGCAGGCTTTTTATTCAAAGTCAGACAAACGCAGACTCTGAAAAAACAGTTTTACAAGAAGCTCATAAGATTAACCTATAGTGATCCAACAAAGAGAGACTCTGATAGCGTTCTTATTGACTCGCTACTGCTGAAAAAATCTGGCGAAATGCAATTGCCAACAATAAAGCCAATGTATCTCAGATGCTCTATCTTCTCCTCATTTGGCAAATTTAAGTCCTCTCTATCTTTTTTTCTCTCCATCCTTACAATTTAGTAAAAGCAGACACGACTACTCCACACATCAAATTTCGTGATACTTTTATTCAAAATACTTTATTTTTTTTATTTTAGTTATACAATGGAATAAAAAGGGTGCAATTTCTCTTGAGGAGCTGTCTTAAAACACCTGCCAAAGAGGTCTATTGTGGATAAGCAAATACCAGCTCTTTACCTGATACTAGGCCTTGCTCTGCTTTTTCTTATCCCTACTGCAGAGTCTGTCTCCGAAAACCTCGGCATAATCGCAACCATTCTTGTTGTCGGTTATTGGATAATGCTGGGAATTCTCTTTATGATTCTCTTGCTGAAAAGTTTTTTTTCCCAATTCGATCTCCGCAGTATGCTCTACAATCTGTGGTTATTTCTGTCTTTAATGTGCGTTGCTGTCGGTATTCTCGCTATAATCGATGACGGAGCAGAAAAGGCACGCTGGGCAGTATGGCTCATTTTTTATGGCGGGACCGTGGGGTATCTTAACAGAAAAGAGTTATGACCTGACCATATAAAAGCAGGTTAAAATCTGTTACTTTTCAAATTGCAGAATTACTTACACCGTAGAGAATCTTCCTCCCTTTTAGAGACATCCTCTTCTCCGATATCTTTCCTTGTTCATTCTTTGGCTTGAAAATAAGAGCCTCTTTTTTGTATTGACTTTATACTCAGCCCCCTCCATACTCACGAGAACATGTCTGTGCGTTCTGCAGTTACCTTTCTTACAATATCAGCTCCATGGCAACAGGTAATTAGCACAAGTTCATTCGCTAAGTTTTCAAGCAAAATTTGAGCACATCACTTTTCACATTCAGGTAAGGTACATAATGTTCACACCCAGATGCCTGCCCATTTTAATTGGCAGCCTGCCGCTGACTGACCACGGCGAAGCAGTGAAGCTTATTCTCGCCAAGGTGCCCATGATCCCTCTCTGGCCCCAGCTGCCGAGGCTTCCTGAAGAAGGCATGGTGCGCCAGTTTATTTCAGGATTTCCCGGACTACAGGAAAATACCTCCCACTACTTTATCAATACTGCTTGTAATGATTTTGCTGAACAAATGGCGTTATTCTATCAAGAGTATCTCGACATCGTAGAAAATCCTGCGTTGCTCAAAACTTCACGATTTGCCTTGAGAGAAGATACAACAAGAGGCTTTTCGGTTTTTATGAACGCGCTCTCCCTGACCGCCTTTTCAACAGAAACATTGAAGGGACAGATAACAGGACCGATTACTACTGGAATTGGAGTAAAAGACCAACATAACAGAAGCATATTCTATGATGATAACCTGCGTGATATGCTGGTAAAAATGTTGTCCTTAAAAGCCAGATGGCAGATAGGTGAATTGCGAAAGTATACTGATGGAGCCTCACCTATCATTTTTATCGATGAACCCGGAATCGTCAGTTTTGGCTCCAGTGCATTTCTAGGTATCAGCAAAGAGATGGTAACCGAAGCAGTTGGAGAAGTGATAGATGCGATAAAAAGTGACGGTGGAATTGCCGGTGTTCACATTTGCGCAAATGGTGACTGGAGCCCTGTTCTCAATTCTGCTGCCGATATAATCAGCTTTGATGCCTATTTCTTTTTTGACAATTTCATTCTCTACAAAGAAATACTCACCAATTACCTTCAACGCGGTGGCATACTCGCCTGGGGAATCGTTCCCACCAGTGATCCCGATGTTCTTGAAAAAATAGACACCGACTCACTTTTCAGTCTCTTTCTTCAGCAGGTTAAAGTAATTTCAAGCTTCGGGTTTTCACAAAAACAAATACTTGAGCAAACGTTGATTGCCCCCTCTTGCGGCACCGGTTCACTTTCAGTGGAACTTGCCCTGAAAGTCATGGACCTTACCTCTGAAGTCTCAGCGAAAGCGCGCACTCTCCTTGCCTCGATCTAGCACCTGGCACGTTCACCACCCATATCAAATACTTCAGGTGTAACTTTTCATTGCATGATGAGGAAATTGCACTGTCATTATTTACAATTTGAGCCACAATAAAAATATGGCCAAGTCAGCAGGGTTATCTAAAAAACCACTAGATTACACATAAAGAACACAATTTTTTGTTGAAATTAATAGATTCTTACATTAATAAATGATATACATAGTGTAACAATGTTCTGGTATCATTCATTGATTTCACTTTGTCATTTATATTTATACATACATTACCTATAGTTACAAAATGAAACGGCATAAAACATTCTCTTCTGATTATTCACCTAACGTGCCGTTTTACTCAATATTTTATTTTTTTTACTGTTTATATTCACATACTTAATAGTTACATCTGTACCAATATTACTAAAAAGAGACCGTGACGGTAACAATGTTAAAGGAATTAAACCCAGACATTTACAAGCGCCTGGAGGCGGCGGTACTTGAGGTTTTTTCTCAGTCCGATTTTCATAAAGCGAGTATACGCGATATAGCAAAAAAAGCCGACGTCAGCTTTACCACTATATACAAACACTATGAAAGCAAAGAAAGGTTGGTTTTTGCTTTTGTTGACGTTTGGATGGGTAAATTGACCGACCGGATAGTCGATCATGTTCAGGGTGTTGAAAACCTGCAGGAAAAACTGCGCAAGGTCTTCTGGCTGCAGCTTGATTACTACGAACGCCATGAAGGGCTCGGTCGCATAGTCTTCATGACCCTGCCTATGAAAACCTGGATGGCCGACGAAACATTCGAGCAAAGAAGAATGATGACATTGCTCATCAAGGTGCTCAGCCAGGGACAACAACAAGGAATTTTAAACGACAAAGTTAATGCGACGGTGCTCCTCGATTTTTTAATGGGGTTTGTACAACGCAGTTTTTTTATGTGGATCCAGCGGGGCAAGCAGGACAGTCTTGTTGAGCGTGCAAATCCGATGTTTGCCATGGTTTGGCGCGGCATGCTCAATCCTCTCCTCGTTAACAACGAACAACCTACTTTGCATGCATCTACACATATATAAAACAAATAGTAAAACTCAATTCATAACAGAACAATCAGCCGGAGGAGGTCAGTTACAGAGACAAAGAGCAGTTCCACAGTTGGAGGAGGGCGAACACTCAAAGGAACTACTAACAACTACTAAATGAGGGTAATTATGTCGAATTATGAAGCTGTATTTTCTCGGAGTATAAATGAACCTGAAAAATTTTGGGGGGAAGCTGCAAAGGGAATAGACTGGTATAAGGAATGCGACAAAATTCTTGATTCTTCCAACCCACCGTTCTATCGCTGGTTCAAAGGCGGTAAAATGAATACATGCTACAATGCAGTTGATCGTCACGTTGCCGGGGGCCGAGCCGATCAGACAGCTATCATTTACGACAGTCCTGTCACCAATACCACGACCAGGATCACCTACAAAGAGCTCCAGGAAAAAGTTGCGGTATTTGCCGGAGGTCTGCAAAGTCTGGGAGTACAGAAAGGCGACACCGTCGTTATCTATCTACCAATGATCCCTGAAGCTGCTGTCGCCATGCTCGCCTGTGCCCGCATAGGAGCCATACATTCTGTAGTTTTTGGCGGTTTTGCACCTCATGAGCTTGCGGTACGAATAGATCATGCCCAGCCAAAGGTGCTGATTACCGCTTCAGGCGCCATCGAAGGAACTAAAAAGCTCGAATATAAGCCAATTGTCAACAGCGCACTTGATCAATCTGTGCATGAGGTTGATAATGTCATTCTTTTCCAACGCGATTTCATCCAGGCAGAGATGTCCGAGGGCCGAGACGTTGACTGGAATGACCTGGTCAGCAAAAGTGCCCCTGTTGATTGCGTTGAACTTGATGCCACGGACCCTCTCTACATTCTCTACACCTCCGGAACCACGGGAATGCCCAAGGGAGTTCTAAGAGACAACGGTGGTCATGCCGTTGCTCTGGCCTGGAGCATGAAAGCTGTATATAACATGGATCCGGGTGATGTTTGGTGGTCTGCTTCCGATGTTGGCTGGGTTGTTGGTCACTCTTACATCGTCTATGCTCCGCTACTCATTGGTGCGACCTCCGTTTTTTACGAGGGCAAACCCATTGGCACCCCGGATGCCGGCGCATTCTGGAGAGTAATTTCCGAGCATAAAGTTAAAACACTGTTTACCGCCCCAACCGCCTTCAGGGCTATCAAAAAAGAAGATCCAAACGGTGAGTTCTTAAAAAAATATGACATTTCATCATTTGAATGTCTTTATCTCGCCGGTGAACGACTGGATCCCGATACCTATCACTGGGCAGTTGATCTTCTTGGCGTCCCGATCATTGACCACTGGTGGCAGACGGAAACGGCCTGGGCTATAGCCGCCAACTGTCGTGGAATAGAGCAATTTCCAGTAAAACCGGGGTCACCCACTCTTCCGGTTCCCGGTTACGACGTACGTATTCTTGACAACGACTGCTATGAAGTTGAAAGAGGTAAAGAAGGTAATATTGTCGTTAAACTTCCTCTGCCTCCGGGTACCCTGGTAACGCTTTGGCGTAATGACGAACGCTTCATCAAGTCATACATGTCCACATTCCCCGGCTATTACGAAACCAGTGATGGCGGTTACATGGATGAAGACGGCTATCTCTATGTAATGGGTCGTATGGACGATGTAATCAATATTGCCGGTCATCGTCTTTCTACGGGTGCCATGGAAGAGGTTATCGCCAATCATCCTGACATTGCGGAATGTGCTGTTATCGGTACTGATGATAAGCTAAAAGGGCAGTTACCCATTGGATTCTTTGTTCTCAAAGCCGGTGTCAACAGAGATCCCAAAGAAATCCAGGCAGAACTTGTGCAAATGGTCCGCGAGGCCATTGGACCGATCGCCTGTTTCCGTGAATCTACAGTTGTTGCCAGATTGCCCAAAACACGGTCTGGAAAGATCCTTCGCGGCACTATGCGCTCAATAGCCGCCGGTAAAGAGTACAATATGCCGTCGACCATTGACGACCCAACCATCCTTGATGAGATAACTGAAACACTGACGGGTATGGGATATCCTAAAAAATAATTTTAAGCAGAAGAAAACAGGAAGCGTGACAGGGCTTTTACATCCCTGTCACTTTGAACAATTTGAGGCATTTGACTGTGCTGAAGATACGTTTTTACTGAAACAGGAACAACTCTATGAAGATTCATGAATATCAGGCAAAAGAACTTTTCCGCAAATACAACATACCTGTACCCGAGGGGGGCACTGCTGTTGACACTGCCGGAGTTGCAAAAGTAGCTGAGCAGCTTGGGCTGCCGGTTGCGGTCAAAGCACAAATCCATGCTGGCGGCAGAGGTAAAGGCGGTGGGGTCAAGATTGCTAAAACGAACGAAGAAGTAACGGCAGCCGCTGAAGCAATCCTGGGGATGACCCTGGTTACCAAGCAGACTGGTCCAGCAGGACGTTTAGTAAAAACGGTACTCATTGAAAAAGGGGTAAATATCAAAAAAGAACTCTACCTCTCAATCATACCTGACCGGGATACTGCCAGCATAACCATTGTCACCAGCCAGGACGGAGGAATGGACATCGAAGAGGTTGCAGAAAAGCATCCCGAACGAATTATCAAAGTCCCGATAAACCCGCTCATCGGTATCCAGGGTTTTCATTTGCGGGAAGTAATGTTTGGCCTGGAACTGGACCCAGTTCTGATGAAACCTTTTTCAGGGATACTCAAAGGCCTCTACACTTTATTCGTGGACTATGACTGCTCAATGCTGGAGATAAATCCATTGATTATCACAGCTGAGGATGAAGTTATCGCGCTGGATGCCAAGGTCGAAATAGATTCGAATGCACTGTTCAGGCATGCAGATATACTAGAGATGCACGATCCCAATGAAGATGACCTGACCGAAGCGGAAGCGGCAAAATATCATCTCAATTATATCAACTTAGATGGCACCGTTGGCAATATGGTCAATGGAGCTGGCCTGGCCATGGCGACCATGGATATCATTAAACAGGCAGGAGCAGAGCCCGCCAACTTTCTCGATGTCGGAGGAAGCGCCAATGCTGAAATGGTTGAAAACGGCTTTCGAATCATCCTCAGCGACCCCAAGGTAAAGGGTATTCTAGTTAATATTTTCGGCGGTATTCTCCGCTGCGACGTTCTGGCAAAAGGTGTTGTGCAGGCAGCAGGCAAAGTGAAACTCAATGTCCCGGTCGTCGTTCGTATGGAGGGAACCAACGTAGAAGAAGGCCGAAGGATTCTCGCAGAATCGGGGATGTCGCTTATCAATGCCACTGATCTGGCTGATGCTGCCCAAAAAATCGCCGAAAATGTGACCTGATGTGACTGTAAAAGAACATACCGACCAGCTTGTCTGGAGTCGAAGCCGCATTTTTATGGCTTCATAGCATTTTGAATTATTTTTGATCATATCAACACGTATAAAGGAAGACCATGAGTATATTTATCGACAAAAACACACGTGTCCTTGTCCAGGGTATTACCGGAAAGGAGGGCCAGTTCCACGCACGTCAATGTATTGAGTACGGCACCAACATTGTCGCTGGTGTAACACCTGGAAAAGGGGGCAGTAAAATGGACTCCGTTCCAGTGTTCAATACCGTTAAAGAAGCCCGAAAGGCAACTGAGGCAAACGCTTCAATGATCCTCGTCCCACCGCCTTTTGCAGCTGATGCCATTCTTGAAGCCACAGATGCCGGCATCGAGACCGTCATCTGCATTACAGAAGGTATTCCGGTGATGGATATGCTGCGTATCAAAAATTATCTTGGTCAGAAAAACACCCGCCTCATTGGTCCAAACTGCCCTGGAATAATTACTCCCGGCGAATGTAAGATCGGGATCATGCCGGCCTCAATTCATCTTCCCGGTGGTCCCGTTGGTGTCGTCTCCCGTTCTGGCACCTTGACCTATGAGGTTGTCCATCAACTGACCCGGGTAGGTCTTGGCCAAACCACCTGCATAGGAATAGGCGGAGACCCGGTCAACGGCACAGGTTTTCTGGACTGTCTCAAAGGTTTTAACGATGATCCTGCCACCGAAGCCATTGTCATGGTTGGAGAAATTGGTGGCAGTGCTGAAGAAGAAGCATCTCATTGGATTGCAGAAAATATGAAGAAGCCTGTCGTCGGTTTTATCGCTGGTCTTACCGCTCCGCCAGGAAGAAGAATGGGGCACGCTGGAGCTATTGTCAGCGGAGGCCAGGGTACCGCTAGCGCCAAAATTGAAGCCATGAGAGCTGGTGGAGTTCATGTATGTCAAAATCTTGGAGCATTAGGACAATTGTGCAAAGAGGTTTTTTAGCAACGTCCCTGACTTGATGCTGAACATACACTATCGTAGTTTCTCTACGATACTTTCATCAAAGAGAAGTAAAGACTGCTGTCCATATTCGTTGGGCACTATAAATGTTTGCGGATTTCTCTGCACGAAGGAGACAGTATGAAAGCCAATGACCAGCTCGATCACTTAAAGAAACTGCGTGCTGAAGCACGCCTTGGTGGTGGTCAGAAGAGAATAGATAAAATCCATGCAAAGGGTAGGAAAACAGCACGAGAGCGTATTGAAAGGCTTCTTGATCCAGGTTCTTTTGAAGAATTTGACATGTTCAAGGCTCACAGATGTAGAGATTTTGGCATGGCAGACAAGCAATTCCCCGGCGACGGAGTCGTTACCGGATATGGTACCATCAACAATCGTTTCGTTTACATTTTCGCTCAGGATTTTACAGTTTTAGGAGGTTCACTTTCCGAAACCTTTGCAGAGAAAATTTGTAAAATCATGGATCTTGCCATGAAGAACGGTGCTCCGGTCATTGGCCTGAATGACTCTGGCGGAGCACGCATCCAGGAAGGCATTGAAAGTCTCGCCGGTTATTCTGAAATATTTCAGAGGAACGTTATGGCCTCCGGTGTGATCCCGCAAATATCCGCAATTTTTGGTCCATGTGCCGGCGGGGCTGTGTATTCCCCTGCTCTGACCGATTTTGTCACCATGGTAAAAAAACAATCATATATGTTTCTCACCGGTCCCAAAGTGGTCAAATCCGTCACCCATGAAGATGTCAGTGTCGAAGAGCTTGGCGGTGCTGATATGCACGCCAGTAGAAGTGGTGCAAGTGATTATCCCGCAGAATCAGGAGAGGACGCCTTGCAATATATTAAAAACCTTCTCTCCTTTATGCCGCAGAACAATCTGGAAACACCTCCATACGTACCAACAGATGATCCGGCTGACCGGATAACGCCAGAACTCAACACATTCATGCCTGACAATCTTAATGCTGCATATGACATGAAGGAAATCATTTTGAAGACTGTTGACGATAGGAATTTCCTCGAAACAAAAGCTAATTTCGCCCCAAATCTTATTACCGGCTTTGCCAGATACGATGGCATGAGCGTCGGCATAGTTGCTAACCAGCCAGCTCATCTCTCTGGTGTTCTGGATATAGATTCGTCAATAAAAGGTGCCCGCTTTGTCCGTTTCTGTGACTGTTTCAATATTCCCGTGGTAACCTTTGTCGATGTGCCCGGCTTTCTGCCTGGAACAGCCCAGGAATATGGTGGAGTTATCCGCAACGGTGCTAAAATTCTCTACGCCTATGCAGAAGCAACAATTCCCAAGGTCACGGTTATAACCAGAAAGGCCTATGGCGGTGCATATTGCGTAATGTCTTCAAAACATCTCCGCGGCGATATCAACTATGCCTGGCCCACTTCAGAAATTGCAGTAATGGGAGCAAAAGGTGCGGTGGGAGTTCTGTATGGTCGACAGGCCCAGGAAGAAGACAATCCTGCAGCTTTTCTTGCGGCAAAAGAGAAGGAGTATCAGGAAACTGTAGCCAACCCATATGTCGCGGCTCAGCGCGGGTATATTGATGATATCATCGAACCAGCCCGCACCAGAATACGAATCAGCCAGGCTTTAAAGCTCATAGAGAACAAGCGTGATACAAACCCTATGAAAAAACATGGAAACATACCGCTATAGGCAAAAGACATATCTGCGCTGAAGGACTTGTTAACGTGACAATGAATTGGAATCAATAATTATCTCAATTAAGGAGAATTCCCATGGCAGTTAAAATTTTCATAAAACGAAAAATGGCAGAATCACATGTGCTTGAACTTACCAGTCTGCTCAAAAAATTACGCGCCCTGACCCTGGACCAACCAGGATATATCTCCGGTGAAACACTGCGACGGGTAGACAAACCTGGCGAGTCAATGGTCATCAGTACCTGGACCTCTGTTGACGAATGGAACAAATGGGTAAATAACGAGAAGCGCATTGCCATCCAGAGCAAAATTGACCAGTTACTTGGCGAAGAGACCGAGTACTCTATCTACAGTTCATAGATAGGACCTTAAAACTACTCAAAATCGTTTAAACTGCAAACTTTAACCATGAGCAGGTAACTTAATGGCACAATCGAGCAAGAAAATCGCGGCAGCTCTTGCGGCTGTAAGCGCCTATATGCAGGAAGAGGAGGGTCTTGCCCAGCAGAGCAGAACAGCAAGAGCAGAAAGGCAGAGAGCTCAGCAGGGAATCAACCCATGGGGACTCACCGGCAGACAGCAGATAATGTCCATGCGTCAGCTTATACAAATGAAGACATTTTCCCGATTTTAGTGTCTGAACGAGTGTCTTTTTATCTTTTGCTGAAGATTACAATGCTGCAAAGACACTTGTCCCACATATCAGGGATAATGTTTCTTAATATTTAAAGACCAGGCAAGGAGAAAGAAGTGATGAGTGACCAAGTCAAGACAACCAAACTGAACTACGACCCCGATCGTCCAAAGGCTAAGAATCCTGTGAAGATAATGGATCTCAGCATCCGTGACGGTCATCAGTCGCTTTTTGCAACACGCGGCCGAACCGAAGATATGATTCCAGTTGCTGAACTGATGGACGAAGTTGGTTTCTGGGCTATCGAAACGTGGGGAGGGGCCACTTTTGATACCATGCATCGCTTTCTCAATGAAGATCCCTGGGAACGCTTGCGAACACTCAAGCGCTATATTAAAAAGACACCCTTCTCCATGTTGCTTCGTGCTCAGAATCTGGTTGGATATCGCAATTATGCCGATGATCTTGCGTATGCATTTGTTGATCGTGCCGCAGAGAACGGCATGGATATTTTTAGAACATTCGACGCACTTAACGATTATCGAAACTTTGAGACCGTCGTCAAACAGATCAAAAAGAGCGGCAAACATTTCCAGGGCTGTATCTGCTATACACTTACCGAGCCACGTCTCGGCGGCGAGGTTTATAATCTTGATTATTATGTCAACAAAGCCAAGGATCTTGAATCCATGGGTGCTGACACCATATGTGTAAAAGATATGGCCGGACTCATGGCCCCTTATGATGCCTACCCCCTGGTCAAGGCCCTGAAGAAAGCGGTAAAAATACCCATCCATCTGCACAGCCATTTTACCTCGGGCATGTCACCAATGACCCATCTCAAGGCGATTGAAGCGGGTGTGGATATCATTGACACCTGTATGACCCCATATGCCTACAGGACCTCACATGCAGCAATTGAGCCTTTGGTTATGACCCTCCTGGGTACCAACCGCGATACCGGATTTGATATAAAAAAGCTGGCAGAGATTAATGAAATCCTCGAAAAGAAGGTCATGCCGAAGTACAAACATTTGCTTGATGATTCTAAGGTTTCAATCATCGACATCAACGTTCTTCTGCACCAGACCCCTGGAGGAATGCTTTCTAATCTGGTGAATCAGTTACGTGAAATGGATGCTTTGGATAAAATTGACGAGGTATACAAGGAACTGCCAAGGGTTCGTAAAGATCTTGGCCAGATTCCGCTGGTAACTCCCACAAGCCAGATCGTTGGTGTACAGACGGTAAACAACGTTCTTCATGATACTCCCGATGAACGCTATAAAATGATTACAGGCCAGGTAAAGGATCTTTGCTACGGACTCTATGGCAAGACAGCGGTGCCGATCAATAAGGAAGTCCAGAAAAAAGCCCTGAAAGGCTATCCCAGAGGTGAAAAGCCCATCACCTGTCGTCCGGCCGAGGTTCTTGAGCCTGAATTGGAAAAAGCCAAAGCAGAAATCGGTGATCTTGCTGTCGACATGGATGATCTTATCATTTACGCCCAGTTCCCGGTAACAGGAAAGAAATTTCTAGAATGGAAATATGGTAAATCAGAGGTCCCTGACAGCGTTAAACCAATAACTCTTGATGATGTTGCCAAAAGAGACACCCTGGTGAAAAAAGCCAGGGAAGGACTACTCGTCGAGAAAAAAGGAGAGACCCCTCCGAAAACCGATGCTGTCAGAACTTTCAACGTCTTTGTTGATAACGAATATTTTAACGTTGAAGTTGATCCCGTTGGCGGACCCGTTGTAGTTTCGGCGCCTCAGCAGCCCGCAGCAACTGTCGCTGCTGCTCCTTCACAACAGGCAACGGCTCCACAGCCCTCAAAAGCAGCAGATGCACCTGCAGTAAGCGGCAGCGGCACTCTTCTTCTTGCACCCATGCCCGGCATGATTGTCAAATATGTCAAAAATGTTGGTGATACAGTCGCCAAAGGTGAGACCGTGGTTGTTCTCGAGGCCATGAAAATGGAAAATGCTCTGCAGGCACCATGCGGCGGCGTTATTAAGGCAAATAATTTTGAGAGTGGTGATACAGTCGCTAAAGGAGCAGCTTTAAGTGTAATAGAGTAAGAACCTAAACTCTTAAAAATTACGGACGAAAAGTGAGGCTCAGCTAATCCTGAGCCTCACGCCTTCCCTCTCCCACTTGTAATCCCCATGGATTGTTTTACTTTTTTACAATGGTCATTCCTCAGACCTTAACAAGCAAACCAACCAATATAAACACAGAGAGTCCTATGATTACCAAAGAGCTCAACGGTAAAAAGCCCCGCCATGGCAACAATTGTTTCTTCGCCGAAAATGCAGTCGTTGTTGGTGATGTGGAGATGGGAGACGATTGCAGCATCTGGTTTAACGCTGTTATCCGTGGAGATGTTCATTACATCAAAATGGGAAACAAGGTTAACGTCCAGGATGGTGCCGTTATTCATTGTACTTATCAGAAATCACCAACCAATATAGGCAATAATGTTTCCATAGCACACAATGCCGTAGTTCATGGCTGTACGATTCACGATAACGTGCTCATCGGCATGGGGGCAATCGTAATGGATGACTGCGTGGTTGGTGCCAACACTATAATTGCAGCAGGAGCAGTGGTTACAGCTGGAACAAAGGTCGAAGGCGGCAGCATCTACGCAGGCATTCCTGCCCAAAAGGTGAAAGATATTGATGAGGCGTTAATTTCCGGAGAAATTGAGCGCATTGCTAACAACTACATTTATTACGCCAGCTGGTATAAATAACAACAGAACAATTATCTATTTATGGCTGAGCATTGAGAGCAGAGCCGTTGCAGCCGCAGTTGGGGATGTTTGCCCATTTTCGATTTGCTGCAGTAGACCTGGAGTCTCCTGAAGAACTTCTGGATCGTTGTAAAACCAGTTTTTCAGGCCATCATCTAAAAGAAACCGAAACCATTCCTTTGCCTGGTTCTTTCTTTTTGCCTCCATCTCACCGCTGGCAGTTAAAACTTCCCGGTGCCTCTGGACCGTCTCCCAGACGGCATCGACACCGGTTTTCTCCAGTGCGGAGCAGGTTAATACCGGCACAGTCCAGTTGGGGCTAAAAGGCATCAACAGATGTAATGCGGCCTGATATTCCTTTTGGGCCAGTTCCGCCCTAGTAATATTGTCACCATCCGCCTTATTGATAACTATCGCCTCGGCCACCTCCAGAACACCCTTTTTAATCCCCTGCAGTTCATCCCCTGCACCGGCAATAAGGAGAACAAGAAAAAAATCCACCATGGAAGCAACGGTGGTTTCCGATTGTCCGACACCAACGGTTTCGATGATAATAACATCATAGCCTGCAGCCTCACAGACAAGCATCGTTTCTCTGGTTTTCCCAGCTACACCGCCAAGAGTACCACAAGAAGGCGACGGTCTGATAAAGGCCTTCTCGTTAACCGCCAATTTCTCCATACGTGTTTTATCACCGAGAATTGAGCCACCGCTACGGGTACTGCTGGGATCTATCGCCAAAACCGCAACCCGCAGGCCCTGTTCTGTGAGCATCGTACCAAAACTTTCAATAAAGGTGCTTTTTCCTGCTCCAGGTACTCCAGTTATACCAAGACGAACAGCTTTCCCTGTGAGGGGTAAAAGCCTGTCAATAACTTCTCCTGCAAGTTTCCGATGTTCAGACAGTGCAGATTCGATGAGTGTTATTGTTCGGGCAAGGATAAGGCGATCTCCAGCAATAACACCATTCACATAATACTCGACATTTTTCTGCAGCGAATCCATTGAATTGCCTTCCTCTCCTCTTTGAGAGATGCGCACGAAATCCCTAACAAATTACAAGCATTGGAGTGGTAAAAACCGGGGTGGATAGATATTCCTTTGACTTTCCACCCCGATTGAATACTGTTTTTCTACAATTACAACCTTAACACTCTGTTATTTTAAGTATTTTTCCTCTAACAGCGTAAGAGTTTTGTCAGCAGAGACCGGAACCGGTGTCCCCGGCCCAAACACAGCCTGCACCCCATGCTCATAGAGAAAATCATAATCACCAGGTGGAATAACACCTCCGGCCACAACAATTATGTCCTGACCTCCCAGTTTTTTCAGTTCTTCGATGAGGGCGGGGATGAGTGCTTTATGACCTGCTGCAAGGCTTGAAGCACCAACGACATGGACATCATTTTCAACGGCCATTTTTGCTGCCTCTTCAGGAGTCTGGAACATGGGACTAATATCTACATCAAATCCAAGATCCGCATAGGAGCTTGCGATAACTTTGATACCACGGTCATGCCCATCCTGTCCCATTTTGGTGACCAGCATGCGGGGCCTGCGCCCCTGTTTGGCCATAAATGCCTCCGTGCGTTGGCGCAACTCATTTATCACCTCACTCCCTCCCTCGTATTCTGAAGAGTACGCTCCTGAAATGCAGCGCGTCGTCGCCACGTATCTTCCAAACACCTTTTCCAGGGCATCGGAGATCTCTCCAACGGTTGCCCGTGCACGTACTGCGGGCAGCGCAGCTTCAAGAATATTACCATTGGAATGTGCAGCCTGGGTAAGATCAGCAAGAGCCCTGGCAACAGCATCGCTATCCCTACTCGCTTTGATCTCTTTCAGCCTGGCAACCTGCTCGTCCCGGACAGTGGAAGGAACTTCACGCACTTCAAAGTCGATTTTTTCATCCTCCAGCTTGTATTTGTTGACCCCGACAATCACATCACGCCCCTGGTCAATCCTTGCCTGTTTTCGAGCAGCCGATTCTTCGATACGCATTTTAGGCATACCTGATTCAATGGCCTTGGCCATACCACCAAGCTCATCTATTTCATCAATTATTTTCTGAGCTTCATCAACAATGCTCTTGGTCAGAGATTCTATGTAATAGGAGCCGCCAAGGGGATCTATCACATGACATACTTCCGTTTCCTGTTGAATGAGAAGTTGCGTATTCCTGGCAATACGAGCCGAAAAATCTGTCGGCAAACCAATGGCCTCGTCAAATGAATTAGTATGCAGAGACTGAGTGCCACCAAGAACTGCCGACATGGCTTCAAGCGTGGTCCGGATCACATTGTTATAGGGATCCTGCTCAGTAAGACTCCAGCCCGAAGTCTGACAATGAGTTCGCAGCATTGACGATTTTGGATTCTGAGGATTAAACTGGCTCATCAAACGGTGCCAGAGAAATCGTGCTGCCCGAAGCATAGCGATATCCATGAAAAAGTTCATACCTATACCGAAGAAAAATGAAAGCCTCGGAGCAAAGGTATCAACATCCATACCAGCCTTTAAAGCCGCTTTGACATACTCCACACCGTCAGCCAGGGTAAATGCCGTCTGCAGTACAGAATTGGCTCCGGCTTCCATAATATGGTAACCGCTTATACTGATAGTATTGTATTTAGGCATATTCCGAGAACAAAAAGACATAATATCAGAAATAATGCGCATTGATGGTACAGGCGGATAAATATAAGTGTTTCTGGTCAGATACTCCTTGAGAATATCGTTCTGGATGGTCCCCATCAGTTGCTCATGCTGAACGCCCTGTTCTTCCGCAGCAACGATATATCCGGCCAGAATCGGCACGACAGCCCCATTCATGGTCATTGATACCGACATCTTATCCAGAGGGATACCATCGAAGAGGATTTTCATATCCTCAACAGAATCAATGGCAACCCCGGCCTTGCCAATATCACCCGAAACTCGTGGATGATCGGAATCATACCCTCTGTGAGTTGCCAGATCAAAAGCAACTGAGAGTCCTTTTTGACCTGCATCTAGCGCTTTTCTGTAAAACGCATTTGATTCCTTCGCTGTAGAGAAACCGGCATACTGACGAATTGTCCAGGGTCTGCCTGCGTACATGGTGGCCATGGGACCACGAACATAGGGGGCCATGCCCGGCAGAGAGTTAACCGTCTCCATCCCTTCGATATCTTCAGCGGTATACAAGGGCTTTACATTTATTCCTTCTGGAGTCATCCACTCAAGTTGATCAACCGACTTCCCTTTCATTTGTTTACTGGCCAGCTCTTTCCATTTGGCCAAATCCGGATGTTCACTCATTAGCTGCACCTCGTTTATAAATATATTCTATCCTTATCCACGACTCCGTATTGCAAATGTTTCATGAACGCTCACAAAGCTCGACCAATATGCCACCGGTCGCCTTCGGATGGATAAAGGCAATTTTCGCGCCACCTGCGCCAATTCGTGGTGTCTGGTCTATTAGCTGTATATCTTTGGCTTTCAGTTCTTCAAGCGCTCCCTCAATATCCTCTACTCGAAAGGCAACATGCTGAAACCCCTGCCCTTTTTTTTCAATGAACTTGGCAACGGGACCATCCGGAGATGTTGACTGAAGAAGCTCGACCTCGCTTTCGCCAACCGGGAAAAATGCTGTGGTTACCTTTTGCTCTTGAACAGTCTCGGCACCTTCAAATTCGAGTCCGAGTATTTCAGACCAAAAGTTTTTGCCATCATCAATACTGTTAACGGCGATTCCCAGATGATCAATTTTCAGAATCTTCATGCAAGGCCTCCATTTACACTTAAAAATTATTGCGATTGCGTCATACCCTGCCAGAGCATCTCAAACAGTTCGTTGGCCTGTCCGGCAAGGCTCTCTTTTTTTCCACGCTGTATCCACATAAAAAAACTGCGCTGCACAAAACCCATCATAAAGTCGAGCAATACCCCGGCTCGAACCGTGTTATTTAAAACTCCCTTCCGCTGCCCTTCACGTAAAACATCAACAAGCAATCCCATCATTCGGCGCTGCCTAAAGTTCTCGTCAGCCATCCAGGTTTGCATTGGTAGCGTCATAAAGACAATTCGTCCAAGCCCTTCGTGACGCTCATAGTAGTCCAGCTGCAGCCAGAAAACTTTGCGCAATTTTTCTTTGAGATCCTCTATGCCATGAAGATGATCAACGATTCTATCCGTTAACTTCCCCATCCAGACATCCACAAAAGCAAAAACCAAGCGCTCTTTACTGCCGTAGTGCTTATAAATTGTGGTGAAACTGACACCAGCTTTTTCGGCAACCCCACGAATGCTTGCTTTATGAAAATCTGAATGAGAAAAAACTTCCAACACAGCTTTTTCCAGACGTTTTTTGACTTCGGGATTTAACTCATCTTGCATAGGTAAATATTTCCATAAAAAATATAGTAAGTATGGCGCATCACAGAAGCGCCGTCAGCCTAGCTTCTTTAAAACTCCCAACCCCTTTGTTGTTTACAGGCAGAGGAACCCTCACCTTTTGCTCAAATAAACAGAGAAGGCTGTTAATTTCCAAACAATGATAATAATACACCTGCCGAAACAGCAGAACCAATAACTCCAGCCACATTGGGCCCCATGGCATGCATCAGCAGAAAGTTTGATGGTTCCTCCTTCTGGCCCACTACCTGTGACACCCTCGCTGCCATAGGTACAGCAGAAACACCGGCCGAACCGATGAGCGGATTAATATCACCGCTCATAATTTTATTCATAAGTTTTGCCAGAAGAACGCCAGAGGCTGTACCTATTGCAAATGCTGTAATACCAAGCGCCAGAATCACCAGGGTTTCTACCTTAAGAAACTGCTCTGCCGTCGCTGTCGCCCCAACTGTTACTCCAAGAAAGATGGTGATAGTATTGATAAGTGCATTTTTGGCTGTATCTTCCAAACGACCTACCACACCGCATTCTCTAAAGAGATTTCCCAGCATCAGCATGCCAACAAGTGTTGCAGCGGGAGGTACAATCAACGAGACAACAATGGTGACAATGATAGGGAAAAAAATCTTCTCTCTCTTCGACACATCGCGTAACTGTTTCATCTTAATAGTGCGCTCTTTTCTTGTGGTCAGCAAACGCATTATCGGCGGTTGGATAATAGGCACAAGAGCCATATAGGAGTATGCGGCAATGGCAATCGCACCGAGCAGATGCGGGGCTAGCTTGGAAGAGAGGAAAATTGCCGTTGGACCGTCTGCACCACCGATAATTCCAATAGAGGCGGCTTCCTGAGCTGTGAAGAGCCCTGAGGCGATTGCCCCTATGAAGGTGATAAAAATACCAAACTGGGCGGCGGCACCAAGTAACAACGATTTCGGATTGGCAATGAGTGGACCAAAATCGGTCATTGCCCCTACGCCCAAAAAGATGAGCGGTGGAAAAATACCAAGATGATCACCCTGGAACAGATAATAGAGTAATCCACCGGGTTCCGCTGTATGAATACCCTCAGACGATATCTCCAATAGCGGAGGAGCCATCATTCCAGCAAAAGGCAGGTTTGTCAGGAGCACTCCAAAGGCAATGGGGACAAGCAGCAACGGCTCAAATTTTTTGACAATGGCCAGATATAACAGCATACAGGCAATGGCAACCATCAGAACAGCACCTGGCGTTAGCCCTGCAAACCCTGTATTTCCGATAAACTGATAGAACGCTTCAAGCATAACCGGCCTCCACAATATTTAGACGAGCAGCATAAGCGGGTCACCTGAATTCACAGAAGCGCCCTTGGTCGTATATATTTCTTTGACCACACCATCAAAGGGTGCCATAATGTCGTTTTCCATTTTCATGGCTTCAAGAATCAGAAGAGGCTGACCTTTGGTGACAGCATCGCCTGCCGATACTTTTACATCTAATATCGTTCCTGGCATTGCCGCCATAATACTCCCTTCTCCAGCATCTGAGCTTTCTCTATTTACGGGTGCTGTCTGGCTAACCGTTTTGGTCTTTGCAGGATTGGCTTGAAGTGATGTTGACTGTCGAGGGACAGTCACATGTTCCACTACACCAGTTTCCTCCGCGAGTTCTTCGATGGCAACCCTATACTCGTTTCCATTGACCACGACCCGAAATTGTCTCATTACCAATGCCTCCAAAAGAGCTATAACGAATTATTCATATGTTCGGCCAAACCGGCTTTATGCCAGGAAGAAGAGGACTCACCCACCTTTTCTATATTACGAATGACGATATTGCTGACAGATGTTCTCAATTGCATGGCCAGAGCTGTGGTAATTGCTGCGACGAGTTCCTCTTCCTGCAGCAGATGTTTTTTTGTCGAAGCCTCAGGGACAGCTTCCTCTGGGTTGGCACTCACCCTCCTCTCCGGCTTCGATGCTGCCAGTCTGGCTGTCAGCTGAATAACGACCTGAAGGACTATCAGAGATATAAAAGTTATGCCCATTCCCAAAAGCGTAGTAATGAGACCAGCAAAAAGCCGGTCTGAGAGAGATAAGGCCTTCATGATTTCGGGGTCTGCAAATTTCTGAAGCAGTTCAATCGTATCCATAGATATCTCCCTGATTACAAGGGCATATTACCGTGCTTTTTCGCAGGTCTTTTTTCTCTTTTATTCTCGAGTACATTAAAGGCATCTATAACCCGCTGCCTGGTTGCTTGAGGCTCTATAACATCATCAACAAATCCCCTTTCTGCAGCCTTATAGGGAGTAGCAAATTCTGCTGCATACTCTTCAAGGATTCTTTTACGGGTTTCCTCCTTGTCTTCTGCCTTGTCTATCTCCCTCTTAAAAATAATATTTACCGCTCCGTCGGACCCCATCACCGCAATCTCTGCCGTAGGCCAGGCAAATACCATATCTGCTCCTAATGATTTCGAACACATGGCCACATAGGCGCCACCATAGGCTTTCCGAGTAATAAGCGTAACTTTAGGAACGGTTGCTTCACTGTATGCATAGAGAATTTTTGCGCCATGACGTATGATGCCGCTATATTCCTGTGTTACACCCGGCAAAAAACCAGGGACATCGACAATAGTCAGCAGTGGAATGTTAAAAGCATTACAGGTCCTGATGAAACGAGCGGCTTTATCTCCGGCATTCATATCGAGACATCCGGCCATTACCTTTGGCTGGTTAGCAACAATCCCGACCGATCTCCCATTTATCCTGGCAAATCCGGTTACAAGATTCTTTGCAAAATAGGGCTGGTATTCAAAAAAATCTCCATTATCGACAATTGGCCTGAACACATCATTAATATCATAGGGCTTACTAGGGCTTTCCGGTATCAAATCATTCAGCTCAATGAGCTGTTTGTTCAACTCGACAGCCGAGCCTCTTCTTTCGGCTTTTTCCATATTGTTTGAGGGCAGAAAGCTCAATAACTGCCGTATATTATCGAGACATTCCTTATCAGTACTGGCCAGAAAATGAACATTCCCGCTAGTGGTATTATGGGTCATTGCCCCACCTAACTCTTCTGCGGAAACAATTTCGCCAGTTACCGTTTTTATGACCTGCGGTCCGGTAATAAACATTTGAGAGGTCTTATCAACCATAAAGATAAAGTCGGTCAGTGCAGGGGAATACACCGCGCCTCCTGCGCAGGGCCCCATTATTGCAGAAATTTGTGGTACGACGCCCGAATAAATGGCGTTTCTAAAAAAAAGATCCCCATAGCCAGACAGGGCATCAACCGCTTCCTGGATCCTTGCACCTCCGGAATCGTTCAGCCCGACAATGGGAGCGCCAACCTTCACTGCAGCATCCATCGCTTTGACAATTTTACGGGCATGCATCTCGCCCAGGGCACCACCCGTAACTGTAAAATCTTGAGAAAAGGCATAGACGAGTCTGCCGTCTACACGACCGTATCCGGTGATAACGGACTCTCCCTCAAAGTCCATCTTATCCATGCCAAATCGAGTACATCGGTTCTTAATAAAAGCATCAAGTTCAATAAAGGAACCTTCATCAAAAAAATACTCAAGTCGCTCCCTGGCAGACAGTTTACCCTTGGCATGTTGTTTTTCGATTCTTTCCTGCCCACCGCCAAGCGCTATACGCTCTTTTTTGATTTTCAGTATTTCCCTCTTATCATGCGACATATGCGCGCCCTTATCGTTGTCAATTTATGAGAAATGTTGCTTGTCCACAATATCCTCTGACAAACATTAGCCAGCTCATTTCTCCCCCTCTTTTTAGAAGCATATACTTACCATGAGCGACTACACAACTAAATAAAAAAAATGTTGTTTCATGCAATGCCAATATCTTATATATCTGTTTTAACTTTTATTTTTTAGGATATAAAAACATTAGAAAGTGATAAAAGTAACATTGTTACTAAAGATGTACTGCATACACCTCTCCATTGTCAAGAACAAATTCTAAAAGATCTACACATTATCCCGTAAATATAGATATTCTGGAAGCTTTTATGTGGTTACGTCAGAGGTCAAAAACAACATTCTTGAGGAATCTTTGCACAAGTTTCATGAGAACGAAAGTCTGTCTCTTGCTAATTTCTACAAACGTTACATTTTTACGCATATAATCTTGCGGAAACCTGAAAACTTTGCGGATGATCAAGGTATAGCGGTAATTGTGTATAAAAACGGGGATGGTTAATGGGTGAAATCTTGATGGAAAGAGCTGGTACTTCAAAAAGCCGCGTCCTATTCAGGAGATTGTCGCTTTTTCAAGGCCATATATCTACTGAACCGGCGTACATGCTCTACCGCCATTTTCTGAGCAAGGGTAGTATCCTGTTCACTGATAGCCTGAACAATAAATTGTAAATCCTGGAAGTTCTCATCCATTTCAACATCACCGACGATGAGATATTTGTCATAATATCTGTGGATATTATCGTGGACCGAGTGAAGAATAAAAATGTAGAGCGGGTTCCCGGCTATTCTGGCTATTTCTGTATGTATTCGCTCATCAATCTGCACAAAGCTACCCCAGCCCGACAACCCCCTCTCGCGGCACTGAGCTGCCTCATCGAGAAGAATGGTAAGTTTTTTGTTGTCGGCAGCGGTGGATCTCTGTGCCGCAAGAGCAGTAACAGTACCCTCTACGCCTTCGCGAAACTCAGCAAGGTGCTCAAGAGATACCGTATGGGAGCGAATGAGCATGGCGAGATTTTCAGCCATAAGTTCAGCATTAACATCTTTGACATAGGCACCACCATTGGTACCAAGCCGGATCTCGATCAGACTTTTCTGTTCGAGTATACGTAACGCCTCTCGAAGTGTACCTCTGCTCGTTTGAAAAGTATCACAGAGTTCTCTTTCCGGCGGAAGCTTTTCTCCAGCCATAATCTGCCCATCCAGAATAGCCGTCTGGATCTGCTCAACTACATCCTGGTATATTCTACTTTGCTTTACTTTATGAAAAAGAGTTGCCATGAGCACGTTTGAGAAGAGTGAAGAAGGTTATAAATGTAATGGTCAGACCATTAAACGATACTAATATATTCAAAAATTGCTGGCAAGTACTTTTGCGATTCTCTATCAAGCTTACTGAAAACAACGAGAAAAGATCATTTTTTTTCAACAAAATGGTATACGAAAAAGGCCGGTTCATGGTACTACATCAGGATCATTTTTTCCTGTTTCAATCGGAATGACATACTTTTTTGTAGATTTCTTTTTCGTACCTATTTCGGACCTATTCCAGACAGGTCACACAAACAAAACGTCATCAAAAAGGAGGATGCTGTGAAAAAATCACTATTCTTGTCAACCGTAGGTTCGGCTCTTGCCGGTATTTTTCTCTTAGGCCAGGTTGCCGTTGCTGAAGATCTTAAAATAGGCATTATGGTCCCCACTACTGGCTCAGAAGCAACCTCCGGAAAAGACATGGAAAATGCTATTAAACTAGCTGTCATGGAAATTAACAAGGCTGGCGGCGTTCTTGGCATGAACATCGTGACCATGACAGGTGATGACGCCTGCGATCCTCAGCAGGGTACTTCAGCGGCCAGTAAACTGGTTTCTGCAGAAGTTACCGGTGTTGTTGGAGGCTACTGCTCTGGCGCAACCCTGCCAACCTTGAAAATTTATGGCGATGCAGGTGTACCATTTGTTGTCGCCGCTGCAAACTCCACAAAACTTATTGACGCCAACCAGGGAAATGCCTTCCAGATTAACTCCACCGGATTTGATCAGGTAAACACAGCAATAGATCTTTTTACCAGCAAGGGCATTAATAAACTTGCCATCATCCACCAGGGCGATGGTTATTCCGAAGACCTTGCCAAACTGACTAGAGAAAAATGGTCTGGTATGGGCAAAGAAGTTGTAGCCTATGAAGTTGTCAATAAGGGCGAGCAGGATCATTCAGCCCTGGCCACCCGCATCCGCTCAAAAGCCCCAGATGCCATTTTCTGGACAGCCTATTATGCAGATGGTGCTCTGGTCATCAAACAACTCCGTCGCGCTGGATACCGTGGCCTAATCGCCGTAGGCGATGGTTCCAACTCTCCGAAACTGCTTGAGATTGGCGGCAAAGCAACTGAAGGAGTATACTGTTTTTCCAATCCGACAGTTCAGTATCTGCCTGCTGCTAAATCATTTCACGAGAACTATAAGAAAGCCTTCAACCAGGAACCAGATGCGTATGCACCACTTTCCTATGACGGCATGAACCTTCTTGCAGATGCAATTAAAAGAGCTGGCTCAACAGACAAGGCTGCGATAATCAAAGCACTGTCTGAGACCAAGGACTTTAAAGGAATTGCCGGTCCCATATCTTTTACAGACAAGAACACCTTGGCCACAAGTAACTTTGTCACTCTCATTGCCAAAGATGGCAAGTGGCTACTGGCTGAATAGCCATGAACACAAAGTAACAACTCATTACCCGGGATAAATTCCTTATCCCGGGTTAACCAGCAATACTGCTCACCTTCTGCCAATAGTTAATTATGTCACTTCAAGACATCCTTTTACAACAACTTGCCAATGGATTGATCTTAGGATCGTTTTATGCCCTTGTTGCCCTTGGGTACACCATGGTCTACGGGATAATTAAACTGCTCAATTTTGCCCATGGCGATCTCTACATGATCGGTGCGTTTTTCGGTTTTCTTTTCCTCTCTCTGCTCAGTGCGTTTATAGGAGATAGCTGGGCCGGGCTGCTTTGCAGTATGGTTTTGAGCATGATTGCAGTTGGACTTCTCGGCGTTTTGATTCAGCGCATAGCCTACCAGCCAATGCTCTCAGCACCACGTTTGTCTATTTTAATCACCGCATTGGCCGTTTCCATGATCTTATCAAATAGTGTCATGGCTTTTACCGATGGCGAATACCTGGCCTTTTCTACCGATCTTGGTTTTGATGGAATAGATTTTGGTAACGTCTTTATCACCTATACCCAGATGGTACTCGTTGGCGCGGCAGCAATACTCATGGTGGCCTTGCATCTTTTTGTTCATAAAACCTTATATGGCAAAGCAATGAGAGCCATCTCCATTGACCAGGACGCCTGTCGTCTCATGGGAATAAATGTTAATAAGATCATTGCTTTAACCTTTTTCATTGGCTCATCTTTAGCTGCATCCGCTGGAATTATGGCTGGTGCATACTATGGCAGTATCCATTTTTTTATGGGCTTTGTCATCGGCTTGAAGGCCTTTACTGCAGCTGTAATTGGTGGAATCGGTTCAATTCCAGGGGCAATGCTTGGCGGCCTCCTGTTGGGCCTTCTGGAATCCTATGGCACCCAGATCCCCTTTATTGGGACAGAGTGGAAAGATGTTTTCTCCTTTGGCATTCTCATTCTCCTGCTCGTTTTTAAGCCAACTGGAATTATGGGAAAAACTGAAATTGAAAGGATGTAACCCATGTCGGAAATTTCGAATACACCTCCAACAGGTTCAGCCAAACATGGTGGTTCCAGAAACTGGAGCGACCTGCTGATACCTCAAAAAAACAGGATTATTATTCTCTCCGCACTTGCCGCTCTGGCCATGTTCATGCCTGTTGTAATGAACAATTACGCCATGGAAGTAATGTCAAACGTTTGGTTTTATGTGGTATTATGCCTTGGGCTAAACATCGTTGTCGGCTACGCTGGATTGCTCGATCTTGGTTATGCTGCCTTTTTTGCAGTTGGTGCATACACCACTGGTATTCTCACCTCGCACTTCGGAGTCAACTTCTGGTTGACTATCCCTGTAGCAGTTGGGCTATCAACCTGTGCCGGCATTATTATCGGTGGTCCAACCCTCCGACTGCGCAGTGATTATCTGGCCATCGTCACCCTCGGATTTGGTGAAATTGTCAGGATCATTGCCAGAAATCTTGAGATCACCGGCGGAGCAAGTGGGCTTATAGGTATCGAGAAACCTTCAATCATGGGTTTTGAGCTTAACCAGATTCAGCACTTCTATTATGTTTTTCTCATCCTTGCCATTATCGCCTGCTTTGTCTGTTACCGCCTGCAACATTCAAGACTCGGCAGAGCCTGGCAATATGTTCGCGAAGATGAAGATGCAGCTGAGGCAATGGGCATTAATCGTGTCGGAGTCAAGCTCTATGCCTATGTTATAGGTGCTATCTTTGGTGGTGTCGCGGGATGCTTTTTTGCTGCAAAGATGACAGCAATTTCTCCGGAAACATTCATGTTTCAACAATCTGTCTTGATCCTTCTGGGGGTAGTCCTAGGAGGTATGGGAAAAATCCCAGGAGTAATAATTGGAGCGTTCGCCCTGGTACTCTTTCCCGAGGTTTTTCGCGATCTGGGTTCCGTGAGAATACTGGTTTTTGCCATAGTTATGCTGATTATCATGCTCTACAGACCAGAAGGGATCTGGCCGGCAAAAAAATAACCTCTTCAATGAAATAACAACGACAAATACGCTATGGCTCTATTAGAAGTTAAAAATCTTATGCTTAGTTTTGCAGGGCTTGATGTTATCAAAGACCTCAGTTTTACTGTGGATCAGGGGAGTATTGATAGTCTTATCGGTCCAAACGGTGCCGGTAAAACCTCAGTCTTTAATTGTCTCACAGGATTTTATAAACCAAATGATGGCAATATTATCTTTGACGGCACCCGCATAATCAGAAAAAAACCCCATAAGATCACCAAGCATGGTATGGCCCGCACTTTCCAAAACCTACGGCTTTTCAAAAGCATGACCGTTCTTGAAAACGTCATGTCGGGAATGCACTGCCGCACAAAATCCGGACCAATTGCCGCGGTGCTACGCAACCGCTCCCAGCAACATGAAGAGGCTACTACCCGCAAATTTTGTCGAGAATGTCTCGATTTTGTTGGCATCAGCGAGGTTGAAGATCATATCGCCTCAAATCTTTCCTATGGAAATCAGAGACGGGTTGAGTGGGCAAGAGCACTTGCAACTAAGCCAAAACTGTTGCTTCTTGATGAACCTGCCGCAGGTTTGAATCATGATGAAAAGCAGCGGTTGATCACCTTGATCAAACGAATTCGAGATGAGTTGAATATTACCATTCTTCTCATTGAACATGATATGGGATTGGTTATGAAAGTATCGGAAAAGATAACGGTTATTGATTATGGTCAGAAAATTGCCAAAGGAAATGCCCAGGAAGTACAAAACAATCCAAAAGTTATCGAAGCCTATCTAGGAAAAGAAGAGGACGAAATAGCATGAGTAACACTATTCTCGAAATTAACAATCTTGAGACCCATTACGGTAAAATTCATGCACTTCGCGGCATTTCATTTTCGGTGGCTGCCGGCGAAATCGTCACTCTTCTAGGTGCCAACGGTGCAGGGAAAAGCACAACCCTTCGAGCTATTTCCGGCTTAATCAAATCCACCTCCGGAACCATCAATTTCCAGGGGGAGGATATTACCGCAACACCTGCTCACGACATTGTCAAGATGGGACTGATCCATGTTCCTGAAGGCCGGAAGATATTCAAGGGCATGACCATTAAGGAAAATCTCGATCTGGGTTCCTTTACCCTGAAAGATGACGTCGAACGTAAACGACGAATGGATCATGTTTTTGAGATTTTTCCGGTTCTTTATAAGCGCAGACACAGGGATTCCGCATTTCTCTCCGGTGGTGAGCAGCAGATGCTTGCCATGGGACGATCAATGATGACCAATCCTAAACTTCTCCTGCTTGATGAACCATCCATGGGGCTAGCCCCATTTATGGTCCAGGAAATTATGAAAATCATCCTGCGCCTCAATAAAGAGGGGGTAACCATTCTTCTTGTCGAGCAAAATGCCAAGATTGCACTCAAACTTGCAAACCATGGTTATGTTTTGGAAACAGGTAAAATCGTCATCAAGGGAGATGCCGAAACACTGCGGCAGGATGAATCGATTGTCAAAGCCTATCTTGGCGAATAAGTTGATATTTTCTGTATGTTCATCTCAATCTATCCAAAACCATTGCCTGCCTGTTTGCAAGAAATGAGTATTTGATGAAAAACCAGACCCGCGCTTTCTTGTTTACCATACTCGCAGTAATATTTTGGGGCACTTCTGCATCCGCTTTCAAAATTGCTTTGCGCTATGTTCAACCATTCATTCTACTGTTCTACTCAACACTGTTTTCAACCATAGCCCTCTTTCTTATTCTCGCCCTTCAAGGCAAACTGGCCACACTCAAAGAAATTAGTCCCAGATCGTGGTTAATGGCAGCGCTTCTTGGGTTTCTCAACCCATTCTGCTATTATCTTGTCCTATTCAAGGCCTACGACCTTCTTCCTGGCCAAATTGCCATGTCTCTCAACTATGGCTGGCCCGTTGCCCTCACCTTGCTTTCCGTCCCCATCCTCAAGCAACACCTCAGCCGTGCACAAATCCTGTCCATTGGCATAAGCTTCATTGGAGCGGTAATCATTGCCACTAAAGGCCAATTTATCGACTTGGGAGAGGCCAGCACCACAGGTGTTGTTCTTGTACTGAGTTCCACGCTGCTGTGGGCAGTGTTTTGGCTGCTTAACGCTCGGGATAGTCTCGCTCCGGTGTTCAAGCTTTTTCTAGGTTTCTGTTGTGGTCTTGTTTATACTTTGCTGCTCAGCCCACTTTTCGGAGGAATCACACTGCCCCCTCCGGAAGCGTTAATTCCTCTTGCTTATATAGGTCTTTTCGAGATGGGAATAACCTTTGTCCTCTGGCTCACCGCATTGCAGCTTAGCAGTTCGGCAGCACGTCTTGGAAATCTGATATATATATCGCCGTTTTTATCATTACTGTTTTTACACATTATTATCGGTGAAGAAATACACACCACCACATTTATCGGCCTGGTCATGATAGTTGGATCAATCATCTATCAAGAATTGCACAAAAAAAAACCGGCACCTGAATAATTATCAGAAACCGGCCTCCACCATTCACATTCAGCAATATTTGCTGTGTATCATATTGTCGACATTGTTATCTTCTTTAGTTCAATTCCTGCTCTGTACGACTGATAATCTCTTCCTGATGTTCTCTGTCAAGATCGACAAAATAGTCACTGTAACCCGCCACCCTCACCAACAGATTTCTATATTCATCGGGGGTCTGCTGAGCACTGCGCAGAGTCTTGGTATCCACCACATTAAACTGGATATGATGTCCGCCAAGATTGAAATAGGTACGAATAAGACCGGAGAGTTTCTTAAGATCCTGTGGTGTTTTCAAAACGCTTGGAAGAAAACGCTGATTGAGAAGTGTACCACCTGATTTCACCTGATCCATTTTTGCCAAAGATTTAATAACTGCAGTAGGCCCATTTCTATCGGCACCATGTGAGGGAGAGGTGCCATCTGAAGCGGGTAGATGGGCAAACCGACCATTAGGGGTAGCCCCCAACATTTTGCCGAAATAGACATGACAGGTTGTTGACAGCATATTCAGATGATACCGCGTTCCCTTGGTATTGGGTTTACCATCAATTGCCTGCAGCAGACTGTGGTAAATTTGCTGCATTATGCTATCGGCACGATCATCATCGTTGCCAAAAAACGGCGTTTTATTCCAGAGCTTAAGGCGCAGCGCTTCTGAATTGGTAAAATTTTGAGAAAGAGCTTCAAGCAGCCCCTCCCAACTGATGTCTTTTTCTTTAAAAACATGGGTTTTAATTGCAGAGAGGCTATCTGTTATTGTTCCTATACCACAACACTGGATATAATTCGTATTATATCTTGGACCGCTGTCATAGTAATCCCTGCCCTTTTCTATACAATCGTCGATAACCACGGAAAGAAAAGGAGCGGGAGAATATTTGGCATACATCCGTTCAATATAGTTGTTCACCTCTATTTTCAGATCAACGATATAATTCAACTGGCAGACAAATGCATCATAGAGTTCCTGAAAAGTGCCAAATTGACGTGGGTCACCGGTTTGTACTCCCACCTGTTCTCCTGTTAAAGGATCGATACCGTTATTAAGGGTAATCTCAAGAATTTTTGGGACATTGAGATACCCTGTTAAGACATAGGCCTCTTTGCCAAAAGCACCGGTTTCAATACATCCGCTGGTACCACCCTCTCTTGCATCCTCAACACTCTTTCCAGCACGAATCTGCTCCATAACCACAGCATCCGTATTAAACACGGAAGGATAACCATAGCCTTTGCGAATGACAGCTGCTGCTGTTTCCAAAAAATGATCGGGGGTTTTGCTTGAGATATGAACACTGGGCTGTGGCTGGAGAAGATGAAGCTCATCAGCCACCTCAAGAGCGATATAAGATACTTCATTGGTACCATCGGTGCCATCACGGTTGAGTCCACCGAGGTTAATCTGGGTGAAATCATTATAGGTACCGCTTTCCTTCGCGGTCACACCTACTTTTGGAGGAGCTGTATGATTATTCACTTTAATCCATAAACAGGAAAGCAGCTCCTTGGCCTTTTCTCTATCAAGGCTGCCGTCGGCAACACCTTTATTGTAAAAAGGCAGCAAATGGAGATCAAGATGACCTGGAGACATGGCATCCCAGCCATTGAGTTCGGTTATCGTACCAAGATGGACAAACCAGTACATTTGTACGGCTTCATAGAAATTTCGCGGTGCGTGCTCCGGAACCCATCGACAAATTTCAGCTATATGCAGCAATTCGTTTTTCCTGGAACTCTGCTTTTCCTGCTCAGCAAGCTGTTCAGCAAGTTCGGCATGCCTTCTGGCAAAGGTTACTACAGCATCGCAGGAAATCGCCATCGCTGTTAACTGTTCATATTTATCAGCTGCCTGCGGATCGTTCAGATAATCGAGTCTGTCAATGTGCTCATTGATTCTTTTTTTATACTCAACCATTCCGCTTCGATAAATTCGACCATCCAGGGCAGTATGTCCAGGTGCCCGTTGCTCCATAAATTCAGTAAACAACCCGGCTCTATATGCCCGCTGCCAGTTATCCGGGACCTTGCTGAAAATACGCTCACGCATTGAACGACCACGCCAGTAGGGAATCACCTTCTCAGCATATTTTTGAATATCGTCTTCGGTTATACGGTAACTGGTCATAGAACGGCTGTTTAGAATCTGAAGATCCTCAGTACTATGACAGGTGAGTTCAGGGAAGGTTGGTACCGCCTTTGGCGCCGGACCTCGCTCACCAACAATTAACTCATCTTTGCCAATGTAGAGCGTTTTCTTCTCACAAAGATACTGGAAAAACCTTGCCCGCAATACAGGAAGAGAATATTTGCCAAAATTTTCCTGATAAAACTCGGTTTCAAGAAGAGCCCTTTCAATGGACAACGTCGGACATGCCTCAAAACTCTGCTGTCGTAGTCTCTCAACTCTGGAATTCATCTCATCCCCCTATGCGAACCTTAAGATTTCTCTCAGTCAATATTTGAGCGCAATGTACCACTTTTTCTGTACTTATTGGTGCAAATTGAAGATTCTTTGCCTGTTGTCCCAGTTTCCTGTATTTTCCGGTGGCAATATCATGGTATGGCAGCACATCCACATTTTCAACTCCCGGAAGAGTGGCTAGAAATTCAGCGCTCGAACGCAGATTCTCATCATCACTATTAACACCCTCAATCAATGGAATACGTATATTTATAACCGTTCCCCGCCGTGCCAGCACCTCGATATTATGCAATATCAATTCATTTGGAACTCCGGTGTATAATTTGTGCAGGTCACTGTCCATGTGCTTGAGATCAATAAGAAACATCTCTGTATGATCAGCAACATCGAGAATCAGTTCCGTTTCTGCATATGCGGATGTATCCACTACACGGTGAATCCCTAACTTTCCACAGGATTGAAGCAATTGAAGTAGAAATTCCGGCTGCATCAGTGGCTCACCTCCTGAAAAGGTGACACCTCCACCCGACTGATCATAAAAAGGAATATCCTTTTTTATCTCTGCCACTATCTCAGCAACGCTTGCCTGCCATCCGGTTGACTCATGAGCCAGGGCCGGGCAAATATCTGCACACTGACCGCAGCGTGAGCACAGCGTCTCATCTCTTTTCAGTCCGCCTGCCTCTTTGCTTAAACTCTGGCTCTGGCAGCACGCTATACATTCATCACACCCCAGACACTTCTCTCTGTTCCAAAGCATGACGATTCCGCGCTCCATACCCTCCGGATTGTGACACCACTGACAGCTGAGCGGGCATCCTTTGAGGAAAATGGTGGTGCGAATATTGGGGCCATCGTGAATGGCGTATCTTTTTATGGCAAAAACAGTTCCCATCGCTGCAGTATTAAAATTTATTTGAGAATAAATATCAATTCTAAAAGAATCACGATACTCTGGTTTCTTACAATCTAGATGTTCAAAATCAGGTAAGCATAAACTCCGAAAAGATAGTTTTGCAAAAGGATCAACATACAATCTTCTTATTTTTTTCTTCTGTGGCTGCCGTAACCCCCATCAATCGGCAACAGCAGCAATGGTGTGGTTCTTCCTGGAATCGTAGAAGGGTACTCTCGCTGATACGCACATCCCATTTTTTCATAAAAACCTCTGGAATGAGGATCTGCCAGAATATGAATTGCTTCAATAGACTTGCTCAGACACCAGGTATAAAGATGAACAAACATTTGCCTGCCTAAGCCAGAGCCTATCATGCTGGGTCTGACAAACATATGGTCAAGCCAATACCCTCGTGGAATCTCTATTCCCGATATTTTTATATTCTCTGCAATATTGACAATGGAATAATAGGCAACAGCCTCACTCGGCTCTTCGCATAGAAATACATTATTTTTCTTTATATATTCTGGCGTTACGAGCAACTCCTCTTGCCATATCTGGTAATACTCTTCGGGGTATTTCCAATATCTCTTGGATTGAAATGAAATTTGGCTAAGAACGCCAGCATCAGTTACTCGTGCGGCTCTGATCATCATTTATACTTTTGGAGATGAGTATTCTGCACTGTTATTATACTCTCTATGCAGCAGCAAACCGATAGTGACGATTTGAATGAGGAAAAGCAAACAATCGATTATTTCAACTTCTCCAGATACTCCTGCCATTCAAGAGGCAACATACTCTTTTTGGCGGTATTACACTTTTTACACGAAGGGACCAGGTTGTCTTTGGTACTTTTCCCACCGAGCACCAGGGGAACAACGTGATCCATAGTTATGTTCTTATAGGTAACATTTTTACCGCAATAATAACATTTACCTGAAGAGGTTTTCTGTTGCCACCACCTGGTTTTTCGCAGTTCCCTGGCCACAGCCCGCTGCCGCCGAATTTCGGCGTCGTCTACTCCGTCAAAATCAGGCAAGTCACTCATCATACCAGGCCGCCGACAAGATAATAGCGCATTTCGCCAATGAGATAGAGAGAACCGGCAATAACAATAAGATCCTCTGGCGAAGCCTGCTGCTGCACAAACCGAAGTGCTTCTCTTCCGTCTGTAATTTTATGGCATCTCTGCTGATGCAACTCTGGTATCACATCAAAAAGTATTTCCGGATCGGCAGCACGCTCTCCCTGTGGTTTGGTCAGAACCATGACTGAGGCCAGTTCAGCAACCGGCCCTACTGTTTGAGGTAAATCCTTGTCCTCCATTGCTCCCCAGAGGACAATCAATCTTTTATATGAATATTCTTTTTCAAGCGTCTGCACCAGGCTCTGCACTCCTGCAGGATTGTGAGCTCCGTCGATCAAATAGTGTAGGGTCTTGCCACCTTCACCCCGTTCATCCGAACCGAGCGGTTTATTTCCTTGCATGGCGATATATTCCAGTCTTCCCGGCCAATGCACATCGAGAAGCCCCTGACGAATTTCATCTTCGCTGCAAGAAAAGCCAAACTGCTCCAACAACACCAGGACGGCAATAGCCAAGGAACTATTAGAGCGCTGATAGTCGCCCCTCATTCCACAACGCAGTTTTTTATATGAACGATGGAGCCGAGGACTCTTGCCATGCCACCCCCACTGCTGTTCATCATTCTCTTCGGCCACAAAATCTCTGCCAAACAGGTACATCGGGGCATCCAACTGCTCACAGCGTTCGCCAACAATTGCCCTACTGACATCATCATGAACACCCGTGACAAGAGGAATCCGCTCTTTGATAATTCCTGCCTTTTCAAAGGCAATAGAACGAAGATCATTTCCCAGATAGGCCTCATGGTCCATACTGACATTAGTGATAACGCTCACCAGCGGTTGAACCACATTGGTGGCATCAAGCCTGCCCCCCAGTCCGGTTTCAAGAACCACCAGGTCAACTTTCATTTCCTCAAACCAGAGTAAAGCGAGGGCTGTAGTAAATTCAAAGTAGGTTATTTTATCATCCCCCAGGACCTCTCTCACCCTGGTGGCATGACGACCAAATTCCTCCTCTGAAATGAACTGCTCATTGATCCTAAATCGTTCTCGCACAGAACTGAGATGAGGAGAAGTGAAGAGTCCTACTTGATACCCGGCTTTGCAGAGCATGGTAACAATATTAACACTTACCGATCCTTTACCATTCGTACCGGCAATATGGACACATCGCAGTTTTTTATCAGGCCTCGACACTTTGTCGAGAAAGCCTTCCATGGCCTCAAGGCCCAGCTTCAATTTATGCTGTTGCAGACTGTCGAGATAGTCCTGCGCTTCTTGAAAATCCACCTGTCTTCCTTTAAAAAATATTTTCAATAATTTGTTTTAATGACTGGAGCTTATTGAACCGGGCAGAAAATGATTTTTATAACACCATGAATGCAGTGCCAACTACCGATCAAGTAATGAGACTCTAAGCTCCAGCTCAATGAGATCATTTTGTAAATTCAATCGCCTATAACCTGCAGTTTCGCATAGTCAAGATGAAGTGTTTTCAGACCATGCCTGGAAAAATCAATATCAAGTGTCTTCGGCTTTGTCAGCTTTTTGACTACTCCGGTGCCGAAAAATGGATGCTTTACCCGACAGCCTGGAAAGAGATCATCCATTGACAGTTTCAGCTTTTGACGTTTTTTTATAATAGGAGGTGCAGGTTTAATCATGGCTCCATGGGACCTGGCCCCACTTCCTGGGAAATCTTCTATCACCTGGTAGATGCCAGCATCAAGCTCTCTTAAAAACGGTGACATTCCAACTCTTTTAAACCTACGGTCGGCACTCATCATCTCCTTGGGATAACATAGGAAAAGCTGTTTTTTGGCACGAGTTGCGGCAACATAAAACAACCTTCTTTCCTCCTCCCACTGATCGCCAACCACGGCAGCGGTATGCGGAAACCTGCCATCGGCAAGTCCAATGACAAAGACAACATCCCACTCCAGCCCTTTGGCCGAATGAACCGTTGAAAGAACCAGCTTATCGGCAAATGATGCTGATGTTGTATCCGACTCCGGTGGATCAAGCGTGGTATCATCGATGAAGGACTGGAGATCCTCATAGGAAGCCATAATACCTTTCAGCTGTTCCAGATCTTTTTGCCTTTTAGGATAATCATCGCGATAGATCTGCTGAAAGAGCGGCTCATAGTATTGCATGGCGAGTTCAAAAAGTGCTCCGGGTGACTGCTCCCGGTGCAGACTGGTAAAAAGTCTATTGAGCCTTTCCAAACCCTTTTTCCATGTCTGTCCTGCAGGATAGCGGGCAAGTGCGGCAAAAGGATCAGAGTCTCCGGCAATGGTTGAAGTAATTTTTTGGGCTGTTTTCGGCCCTACCTTATCAAGCTGAAGCAGGATTCTGTTCCAGGATAGATTATCTCTGGGATTAACCACAACCCGCATAAATGAAAGTACATCTTTCATGTGAGCAGACTCTGTTAATTTCTGTCCACCTCTTTTTTCAAAATCAAACCCATAGGTGCCAAGTTCAAGCTCAAGCTTATAGGAATGGAACCCTGAGCGAAAGAGAACCGCAATATTTTCTAAAGGAACCCCTTCAGAGTGGATTTTTTGTATTTTTCCGGCAACAAATCGTGCCTCGGCCCGCTCATCCAAGCCACCATATAATTGTGGAAGGATGTCTCCCTCGATGCGGCTGAAAAGTGTCTTGGTATATTTCTCCGTTGAATTTCTAATGATATTGTTAGTAAGGGAGAGAATGGGTTGGGTTGAACGATAATTCTCTTCAAGTTTGATAATGTGCGTTCCCTCAAAAATTTTAGGAAAACGCATAATATTGTAAAAGTCAGCACCGCGAAATGAATAGATGGATTGCGAATCATCACCAACCACCATAACATTACTATGCTCACCTGCTAAAAGACGAACAATATCCGCCTGAATAAGGTTGGTATCCTGATACTCATCGACCATGAGATGAGAAAATCTCGCACTGATTTGACGACGTGCTGACTCGTCCTCTTCCAGCAACCGTTTCCAGTTCACCAGTAAATCATCATAATCCATTAAACCATGATTGACCTTAAACTCAGCGTAGTGCTTCTGTAGTGTCAAAATTTCGTCAAGATGCTCGGCAAGATGGGAATAGTGCTCAAATATGAGGTCATCGAGCTTCATTGATTTATTCACTGCCCCACTGAGCATATTGATGAGCACCCGCTTGGTTGGAAATTGCTTATCCTTACCCGTTAGGCCTAAAGAGGATTTGAGCAGATTGATTATTCCTTCTGCGTCAGCCCTGTCAATAATGGTAAAAGATGAGCCAAAACCAAGGGCAGAGCCATAACGTCTCAGCAACATATTGGCAATGCCATGGAAGGTACCGCCAGTTACCCTGTTGCAGGTATCATTCAGGAGTTGTCCCGCGCGCCAGAGCATCTCCTGGGCTGCCTTTCTGGTAAAAGTGAGCAGCAGAATCTTTTCGGGTGGAATTCCGCTACTGACAAGATGGGCAACCCGATATGTCAATGTTCTGGTCTTTCCGCTCCCGGCACCGGCAATAACAAGGATCGGACCGTTAACAGTGGTCACGGCTTCATATTGCGGGTCATTCAGCGTCTTCCTGTTAATTTCAGGATGGTTCGCATTTTGCAATGATTGAGGTATGTTGATATTCATGGGAAGCTACTCTACCACAGCGTTTGGCCGCCTGCAACGTTGGTTGACAAAGGCGATATTCTCGGTATATTTAAAAGCAAGAGCAATACAACACTATTATTAATTTTTTAACGAGCATTCATTCAACCGTTCTGCTTTTTCTTGACAATGGTCAAGCGAGACACTGCTTATAACTAGCCGGTCCATGACGATGAAGAGGCTTTTTCTCTTTCTTGACCCTTGGCAAAAAGGCGGATTTGACTGGACATTAATCACGAGAGCATTGACAGGCCATGAACAAAGAAGCAATTGACGCATTATTCACTCCTGAATACCTGCAGCAGATCTTTCCCGAAAACCGTGCTAATGATTTTTTCGAGGCATTACTGGGAGATGCAGATGAAGGCGCATACGATATTAGCCTTTCCTACTGCGGCTGCAATGAAAAAGCCATTGAACTTGAGATGCAGCTAAAAGAGCGCCCTGGTCACTGCCTTGCCTGTAATCTTACCCATGGTCTGCCAGCGGTTTTCTCCAGGCATCCTGTTATCAATATTCAAGGAGTGGTTGAAAAGGTTAACAATGATCTCAATGGTGCGGTTCAATGCGGCGACTGGACCTTAGGCTACACCCAGCAGAAAAGCAGCGGACTCCACGCCATTCCCCTGACCATCCGCCTGGATAATTGATACAGGCTTTGCTGTATACCTTTCAACAAAAAAGGCAGCCTTAAAAGGCCGCCTTTTTTTGTCTCTATGTCTCAATTTTCTTGCTATTCCACCGCCACTCTTGAACGACCAGCCGATTTGGCATGATAGAGTATGTCATCGGCACGTTCAAGCCACTCACGAAGCGTTTCATGAGATTCAAGTTGGGCAAGGCCGATACTTATGCCAAGTTTCGTTTCGGTATCCGCCCATATATCCAACTTTTCTATCGCCATGCAAAGCCTTTCAGCCAAAATTCGTGCACTATCTTTACAGGTATTATCGAGTACCAGAATAAACTCATCTCCTCCCATACGTACAAGCAGATCAGATGAGCGGATTGCATTCTTCAATTCACTGGCCACCGATTTCAATACCTGGTCACCGGCAAGATGGCCAAGATTATCATTAATATCTTTAAATTTGTCCAGATCCATGGATAGCATGGTCAATGGATTATTATAACGGTTAGCACTATCCATCATACCAGGAATCCGCTCTTCAAAAACACGCCTGTTTGCCAATCCCGTCAGGTCATCAATCGTGGCACGCTGAAAAAGATCTTCATAATCAAGCGCCCGCTGCAGGGAGTCACTCAGAATGGTCAACGAATCGTTAATAATCTCAATCTGCCCATCATCCAGCTTCTTACCGCTTTTCAAAATAAGCAGTATCCCGGCATCATCTTCCCTCTCAATAACCCATTTATGGGCAAAATGATCGTGATCTTCCGAGTACACACCATGGGTGCTTTCCTGTATCTTGATAAGCTCCTCTGCAAAGGCTATGGCCTTCCTTCTATTAGGTCCATGGCCAGAGCAAAAGAGATGTTTTTTATTACGTGAGCTATTGCTATAGCCAATAAGTTCATGATTAACCAGTGGCATCAGCCAGATAGAATAGGCTTCGATCATCCCTGAAAGATTAAGTACACCAGCCATCCGGGCATGCAGTCTATTCATTATATCCAAACGCTCTGACTGCTTTTTAAAATGATCTAGCTCAACCATGACTCGACCGATGTCAACCATCTGCTGATCAGCGGACTCAACGAGTGATAATTTTGCTGCCATGTCCATTTAAAAACCTCAAATAAAATTAGTAATTCAAATTCTTATATTGCTTTTCGGTCTACTCCGAGAGATTCTTTAATAATTTTTATCAATACTTTGCAATGCCTATGCCAAAAAACCTCCTCTAACATTCACAAGGAGGCTTTAATGTTATTTTATTGTTTATTTACAATGTATTACAATCACATAAAGATAATCTTTTTTATTAATTCCTTCTGTATCATCACAAATTAGCAACCTGCCGTTCATCTCAAATTGCGACAGTCAAAATATTGACGCACGTCTTCAGAACATGTGAAAAGGAATGGCGCCATTTTTTTGACTTTTACATATAAATATGAATTTACTATAATAAACAAACAAGCCTGGTTCCCTTTGGGTAAAAATGTTGTTTTTCAGTATCAGAAGAAGTAGAAGTTTCTAAGAATTCATTTAAATCTTTGGGATCTCTCTTTTTCATATTTAAACTGGCCACCTTGCATGGATCTTCTGAAGCTTCTCGGGCAACTCTTCATCATTGGATTTCACGGTAGTGAAATAACTGACGCGAGCCCAATTGCAATCGATATTTCGACGAGACATTTAGGTGGAGTAATCCTGTTTGACAATTTTCTAAACGCACCAGCAGAGAGCACTAATATTGTATCCGCAGAGCAGCTCTCTTTGTTATGCACCATGCTGCAGTCCCTCTCCTCTTCCAAGCTGATTATCGGTGTTGATCAGGAAGGCGGGCAAGTGAGGCGGCTCAAAGAAAAACATCAATTCCCGCCAACGCCGTCAGCAGAACAATTGGGATGTGATGACAGTTTTCATGAGTCTTTGCTGCAAGCAAGAAAGACAGGTGAGTTACTTGCCCAAAATGGCATAAATGTAAACTTTGCCCCGGTTGCCGATCTCAACAGCAATCCGGAAAACCCCATTATTGGCAAACTTGGTAGAAGTTTCTCGGCAGACCCTGAAATCACCGCCAGACACTGCGAAATATGGCTTGATCACATGGAACAGTGCGGAGTGCTTGGCTGCATGAAACATTTCCCAGGTCATGGCAGCTCGGCGAAGGATTCGCACAAGGATTTTGTCGATATAAGTAACAATTGGCAAGAAAACGAGCTGTTCCCCTACCAGAAGCTTATTACCCAAAACAAGGTCCGGGCAATTATGCTCGGGCACCTGTTTCACTGCAATATGGACCCACACTATCCAGCATCGCTCTCCGCTCGAATAGTGGGACAATTGCTGCGCCAGCAAATGCAGTTTCATGGTCTTGTTATCACTGATGATATCCAGATGAAAGCGATATCCTCCAGGTATGGTATCCTTGATGCCGTGATTCTCGCTCTCAAGGCCGGTGTTGACATGATTATTATTGGTAATAACCTAGCGTATGATCCTCAGATTTTAGCCAAGATTTTCAATCATATTGAACATGCCCTGCAAAAGGGCCTCATTTCTCTACAAACCCTGGAAAATGCCTATACCAGGGTTCAGACCTTTAAGGCGGCACTACGATGACAGATGCCACGCAAGATTTCGAAACGCATTCAGTAACTGTTGGCTACCTGCTGTGGATTTTCGGTTTTCTTGGAGCCCACCGTTTCTATTACGGCAAACAGTTCTCCGGAACTATTTATTTTTTTACTTTTGGCCTACTTTTCATCGGCTGGTTTATTGATCTTTTCCTCATTCCTGGACTAAACAGTAATGCTGATATGCGCTACAAAAGGGGACCGGTAGATTACAGCATCGGCTGGCTTCTCCTGACATTTACAGGGCTATTAGGAATACACAGGATGTACATGGGTAAATGGATTTCAGGACTTATCTACATTGTCACCCTCGGTCTTTTTGGTGTTGGTTATATCTATGATCTGTGGACCCTCAATGAACAGATTAGTGAAATAAATGGGAACTCTCTTTCTTGACTCCAGCAGATTGCATTATTATTTGTCATAGACTATATAGCACCAGATTCCTCAGCTTTAAAAAATCGCAAAGAAACATTGATCCATCAGATGACAACCGCAAAAAAGAAAATGTCCCCTCTTGAGGGCAAACCTGAAATACACTATCCATGTATCTGGCAATACAAGGTCATTGGCAGAGAACATCGTTTGATTAGAGAGGCTATAGAAGAAATCTGTGCCCCGGTTCCCGTGTCAATAACCTATTCACACTCCAGCTCCAGCGGCAAATATCACAGTTATAACGCCGAAATAGAAGTGCAGGACGAGGAGGCAAGGATAGCAATTTACCGGGCTCTACATAATCACTCGGATATTCAGATAGTAATATGAGACAATTATGACAGAAGAGAAAGCAGTTAGACAATCAGAACTTATTAACGTGCTCCGTGAAGGTATTGGAGTTGTACAAATGGTTATATTCAAGGAGTTGCGTTCCTATTTTAGCAGCAAATATCCTGAGCGTGAGGTCATTGACAGAGCAATGCTTGTGGGTGCCATTATCAACAAATTGTTTGGTATGGAGAACCCTGAAGAGAAATTCCAGAAATTCAATAAAGAAAACCGCGCTGTTATTGAACAGGAGTTGCTTGGATTCTCTCAGAATTTTCCACAACTCTTACATCGCACAACAGATGCGCTACGTATCCAGGTACTCTGTGACAGCCAGGAGGGGGAAGACTCAACTGCCGTTTTAGAACAAGCCAAGGCGTTTGGCATTCTCGTTCAAGATCGTGAGATTCCTCTGCCTTCAACATTTATAACTCTTATTCGTCAACTCGGGGAAAAACATGGACTTACCGTTGCCCCCATGCAAATCAGTACTGAAGATGATTCTCTTGTGCAATAACATATGCCTTCGGGAAAGCTTCATCACTTCTGCACCTTAAGCAGTATCGGGAGAGTGCGTATCACACCGCTCTGCCACTTGTCCTTCAAAAGACTCACTCTTGCTACAGGGCAACCTGAACCACACCCCTCACTGAATTACAGAGAAAGATTGCTTCTGCCTGTTTAATATCATCAATGGTGAGTGATTGTTCTATCACTTGAACTTGACTTTTCTCAAGCAGATTCCGGCGCATCGTACCAGCCAAAAGACCATCTATAATGGGTGGGGTTTTGTAAATACCATCACTGTAGATAAAAATATTGGTAATACATCCCTCGGTAATACACCCCTTGTCATTCTGAAAGATCACCTCAAAAAGACCATTATCCAGCGCTTTACGATATTCGTTATCGTAGAGTTGACGTTGAGTTGTCTTGTGAAAAAACCAGAAGGAACTGTTATTTATTATTTCCCGGCTCAAAGCAATCCTGGGTACTATGTTTACCGATGTATCAGGTACCAATGGCAACGCAAGATGTGCTGGTTCACAGCAAGTCTGAACATCAACGGTGAAAGAGCCATCTTTTTCAAGAAGAAGCCGTAGCCGTGTTGCTGATGGTCCAAAATGTTTAGCCTGTTGTTTTAAGGCTATTTCAATTTCATTGAGATTACAGTGAAAAAGAAAATATTCAGCAGATCTTTGAAGCCTCTCTAGATGTCTGTCGAGAAGGAAATATTTATATTGAGGATGCCAGAGAATCGTCTCTATCAGCTGAAAATGCTCTTGCGGTTGGGTCAGGAAATGCCCTTTCAAGAGACACTCCTGCCACTCCTGCAGCGGATCAGAATCATGTACGATACCTGAACCAATGCCCATCTCTCCCTCTGTTCCATTGAGAACTATGGTCCTGATCGGTACGCTGAACACAGCCTCACCACCGGGGAGCAAACACCCTATAGCACCGGTGTAGACACCTCGGCGATCGTTTTCAAGTTCGTCAATGATTTCCATGGTTCTGATTTTTGGCGCACCAGTAACCGATCCGCAGGGAAAAATAGCCTCCAGAAACGTCTGCAATTTCACCTCGTCAAGCGCTTTTGCTGTTGATCGTCCTGTAATCGTGGAGGTCATCTGTAAAAGCGTCTCATATGTTTCCACATCAAAGAGAGAATCGACCTGAACATCGCCATTGGGCAAATGATGCATCAAATGTCCGAGATCATTACGAAGCAGGTCAACTATCATCACATTCTCGCTCTGATTTTTAATATCGGTTCTGAGAAATTGCCGATAGGAAGAATCCTCCTCAAGATTATTGCCCCTTTTCATGGTTCCCTTCATGGGCTTGACTGTAACATTGCCTCCCTTTTTCCAGAAAAAAAGTTCCGGGGAAAAGGACATAATACGCTGATCGTGCCAGCGGATATAGGCTCCATAACTCACTGACTGGTTACGTCGCAAATCAGCGTAAAATTGTTCTGGAGAACCAATAAAGTTAAATAATAACTTGAGGGTATAATTCACCTGATAGGTATCTCCGGCCTCGATATAATCAAGTATCTTGGCCAGTGCCTGGAGATATTGCTCTTTGTTTATTGATGCCCTGAGGTTTTCTACATGATAACCATCGCCATCAAACGGAATTGTCTCTTGAGAACCAATTGGAAAGTTTGTTTCTCCAGTGAGATGATCATAGCTGTAGAAAGATTCAAACACGCCAAGATCGGCTAGCAGCTCTCCTTCATCAGTCGGACGTGAGAGTCTATGTGCCAAACTGGGTTCAAGAAGATACCCAAATTCATAACTCAGCCATCCAGCAAGAGCATAACCCTTCTCCTGCACTGCCTGGACTTTTTGTAAATATGCCTTTTCGTCCTGACCGTGGTAGAGCTGGAGTCTTTCGAGAGGCTCAACAAACAGAAGAGATCGTCGGTTTCTCTCATCGGATTTCGAGGTGTCGAGAAATACAAAATTATCACATTGATTAAAAAAGCGATAAAGTGAGTTCAGTCTATTATAGGTAATGGTTTTCATCAAAATTATTGAGGAAAAGAAGAAACCAGAGACATAATCGGATAATTAGCCGATTATAATATAAAAATAATTCAATACAGTATGTTGCTTCCTAATTATAAGCCAAGTTGTATCCTGAGAATATTGCACACTAGAATAAAATAATCTATAGTAGCGCACCCTTCTCTTGAATATATACAGTTTGTAAGCTGTGGTTTCTAGCACAACTCTACAAAAGGTTAAAGTAATTTATGCTCTCTGCGACCTATGGTTGTGAAAGATATCATTGTTTATTTTTATCATTGCCACACGGTAAGAATTGCTATGAAATTTATTTTTCTTATCGCTTTTGTTGAGAACCATCTTCATGTAAATGCAGTGCCTTCTTAGCGCCAGCGGGACATTCTTTTCCGATAAGATATATCACGTGTAACTGTGTATTATTTTTCAGTATTACGCTCTGATGTTCCCGTATTTTTTTTAGTTTAGTAAAACATTTTCAATACCGATATTACAGCAAGACTCTTTCAGGTCTTTGCAAAACCAAAAAAAATGGTGATACAGTTATTTCATTTTTTAGCTAACTTGTAACTCTATATTTGCTCAGAAAAGGAAAGCACAGTATGTGGGCATCCAATTCTGTGGCAGTATAATTACTACCTTAAACCAAGGAGAAAAACTCATGTCCCGGAAAATGGTCACTATTGACGGCAATCAGGCTTGTACCCATGTTGCCTATGCCACAAGTGAAATTATTACCATCTACCCCATTACACCATCCTCTCCGATGGCTGCAGAGGCGGATACCAAAGCTGCAACCATGCAGAAAAATATCTATGGTTCTGTTCCCATAGTTAACCAGATGCAATCTGAAGCAGGTGTTGCCGGAGCCATCCACGGTTCTCTTGCAACCGGTGCCCTCTGCACCACATTCACCGCTTCGCAGGGATTGTTGCTGATGATTCCTAATATGTACAAAATAGCAGGCGAGCTGATCCCTACGGTATTTCATGTAACTGCCCGTGCCATTGCCTGCCAGGGTCTTTCCATTTTCGGAGATCATGGTGATATATACGCAGCTCGACAGACTGGCTGGGGCATGCTCTGTTCTCAGAATGTTCAGGAATGTATGGATATGGCATTGATCACCACCCAGGCATCACTCGAATCCCGAATTCCTTTTGTTCATTTCTTTGACGGTTTCCGTACCTCCCATGAAATTCAAAAAATCGAGGAACTCAGCTATGACGATATTAATGCTGTCATTGATGAGGAACTCGTTGACCAGCATCGAAAACGCGCTCTCACACCTGATAATCCAACAATTCGCGGTACCGCACAGAACCCGGATGTCTATTTTACAGGCCGTGAGACTGTGAATAAGTACTACGATATCTGTCCATCAATTGTCCAGAAAACGATGGATAAATTCGCAGAGGTTACCGGACGACAGTATAATCTTTTCGACTATCACGGTGCACCTGATGCTGAAGATGTTATCGTTATGATGGGCTCAGGTTGCGAAACAGTTGCGGCAACAATCGATTATCTGGTCGCTCAAGGCGAAAAAGTAGGTATGGTTATTGTCCGTCTGTTCCGTCCTTTTGACTGCACCGCCATGGTCAACGCCCTGCCAAAAACAGTCGAGCGCATCACCGTACTCGATCGAACCAAGGAGCCTGGTGCCCCTGGAGATCCCCTCTATCTTGATGTTCGTGCTGCCATTGGTGAAGCAATTGACACCAACAGTTCAGTTTATCCGCCAATCGTTCTCAATGGACGCTATGGTCTCGGTTCTGCAGAATTCACCCCGACAATGGTAAAAGCTGTTTTCGATAATATGGCATCCATGTCACCCAAGAAGAAATTCTGTATTGGACCAAACGATGATATCACACACACCAGCCTTAGCTATGATCCAGACTTCAATATTGAAGGCGATGATGTTTATCGAGCCATGTTTTATGGTTTAGGTTCAGACGGTACTGTTGGTGCAAACAAGAACACCATCAAGATCATCGGAACTGAAACGGAGAACTCGGCTCAGGGTTACTTCGTATACGATTCAAAGAAATCCGGTTCAATCACCACAAGCCATCTTCGCTTTGGTAAAAACCCTGTTGTTGCACCTTACCTTATCAATAAGGCCAACTTCATTGCCTGTCACAACTTCACCTTCCTCAACCTTGTCGACATGCTTGGCAACCTCGAAGAAGGTGGCACCTTCCTGCTCACATCAAGCTACAAGAAGGATGACGTTTGGGAACAGCTTCCCAAGAAAGTACAGCAAGATCTGATTAGCAAAAAGGTGAAGTTTTACATCATCGATGCTATTTCTCTTGGCCAGGCTCTTGGCCTTGGTGCTCGTATCAACATGATCATGCAGACAGCGTTCTTCATGATATCAGGCATTTTGACCCAACAGGAAGCAATTGATGCCATCAAAACAGCCATCAAGAAAACCTATGGCAAGAAAGGCGAGAAAATTGTTCAGATGAACTACGATGCTGTCGATGCTGCAGTGAAAAATATTGTTGAAGTACCTTTGCAAGATAAAGTTGACGGTCATGAAATTCCACCAACCGTTCCTGCACACGCTCCTGATTTCGTTAAGAATATTACAGCGAAAATGATGGAAGGCAAAGGAGAGCAGCTCAAGGTTTCCCAGATTCCTGATGACGGAACCTGGCCTACCGGCACAACCCAGTACGAGAAACGTAACATTGCCGTTACTGTACCAAAATGGCTACCGGAAAACTGTATTCAGTGTGGTCAGTGCGCTTTGATTTGTCCTCACGCAGCCAACCGTATCAAGGTCGTTCCTGAGGTCAAAGATGCTCCTGCGGATTTCGTATCTAAAGATGCCGTTGGGAAAGCATTCAAAGGACAGCAATTTGCCGTCCAGATATTTACTGAAGACTGCTGTGGTTGTACTCTCTGTGTTGAGATTTGTCCTGCTAAAACCAAAGCTCTTGAGATGATCCCCAACACAGAGGAAGTTCGCAAGGTCCAAAGTAAAAATGTTGAATATTTCCTGAGCCTCCCGGAAATTAATCCAGCAGACATCAATCCTGCAACCATCAAGGGCAGCCAGCTGCTCAGACCACTTTTTGAGTTCTCTGGTGCATGTGCTGGTTGTGGTGAGACACCGTATGTCAAGCTGATATCCCAACTTTTTGGTGACAGGTTGTATGTTGGTAACGCCACTGGTTGTTCATCAATCTACGGTGGCAACCTACCGACCACTCCATACTGCAAGCGCGAAGACGGCCGCGGACCGAGCTGGGCTAATTCATTGTTTGAAGACAATGCCGAGTTCGCCTTTGGTATGCGTGCTACGGTTAACAAGCTGAACATGCAGGCCCTTGAGTTGCTTGAGGTTGCCGTTGCCGAAAAACTCATTTCCGAGAAGACGGCGACGGAACTCCGGGAAGCCTCTCAATCCAATCAGACTGAAATTGAGGAACAGCGACAACGTGTTGACAATCTTGTGACAGAACTCGCTGGCAGTAAAAACGTGAACGCGAAACGGCTCGTTTCTCTCGCTAATTATTTAGTGAAGAAATCTGTGTGGGCGTTCGGTGGTGACGGCTGGGCCTATGACATCGGTTACGGCGGTGTGGATCATGTCCTTGCTTCCGGTGAGAATGTCAATATCCTCGTTATGGATACAGAAGTCTATTCCAACACCGGTGGTCAGATGTCCAAGTCCACACCACGTGCCGCAACTGCGCAGTTTGCAGCCGGTGGTAAGAAAATGGCTAAGAAGGATATGGGCATGATTTTCGCCACCTATGGTAATGTTTTTGTCACCAAGATCTCTCTTGGAGCCAACCCAAGTCAAGCTATTAAGGCTATTGCCGAAGCGGAAGCCTATGATGGCCCATCCTTGATCATTGCGTATGCGCATTGCATCAATCATGGTATTAACATGGCAAATGGTCTTGACCAGCAGAAAAAAGCCGTTGCCTGCGGTCACTGGCCTCTTTACAGGTTTAATCCAGACCTGGAAAAGGAAGGAAAGAACCCTCTGATTATTGACTCAAAAGAGCCTACTATCTCATTTGATGAATATGCTCTGGGTGAGAATCGATACCGTACTCTCAAGCGCGTCAACCCTGCAGAGGCAGATGAGCTTATGGCTCTCTCTCAGAAAGATGTGTTGAAATCATGGAGATTCCTCAAAGGCTTGCAACAGTCTCTTGAGCCTGTAGAAGGTGAGGAATAAGAAGTACACACATATAAAACACACTGCCTTCTTTAAGAAGGCAGTGAATATAAAAAAAAGGAGTGTGAAACGTAATTCACATTCCCTTTTTTTATTTTGCTGAAACCTGAATGCCGATCTTACTTTTTCTTTTGACGTTCAGCCTTAAGCTCTTCATATTCTTTTACAGAATTTAAGACTGAGTCATCCTGGCGATCACGCATTTCTTGAATCTTTGCTTTCACCTTTTCTTCTTTGATTTTTAAAACCTGTGCGCCGAAAAGGGTTGCGGCCAGATAGACAAACGAGAAATGCATCAACTCAACGTCATCATTTTTTATCTTCTCAACAGTTTCAGGATCAACCTCATAGGTTTCAAGAAATGAGCTTTCAAACACGAATCGCCTGAACGAATCAAGATCGGTTGATGCCATAAAGAACATACGTTTAGCCTGATCAGAAAGAGATGCCTGATGACCAAAAGACTTGCGTCTCATCACCAGGCGAAGCCATTCTTTGTTCATCTCATCGCGTACATCGACACCCTGATCGGCCCGCCACTCCTCAATGGTCCACTCTTTATCCTCCTCAAAACCTTTGCAATGATCTTCCTTGACAATGAAAAAGAACTTTTCTTCCTCGCTTGGTTGTTCATTTCCTTCGGCATCACGAGTGCCGCCTTCGTGGAAATCGGCCATCCCGACAGGATAATAACGGCAGGCCGTGGGTCGATCGCTGTAGACGGTACATCCCTCCGGTGTAACAAAGGGACATTTGTTATCATCTTCCCTTAATTTGATCTGCACTCCAGGCATATCAGTTTTTTCGAGGTAGGTAGGTTCGGTGTATTTATGCAGAAATTCGTAAGCAGGTATTTCTAAACGTTTTGTCAATTGTAGAATATCATATGGGGTCAGCACTATCTTTATGCCGCCGCAACAGGCTGTAAAACAACGCACGCCGGGATGACATCTGAATTTAATTTTCGACCCTAAAGTGAGCTTTTTCGGCATTATTTTTGACGGATTCAACTCCTGACCGAATAGAGTTTTCTCTTTGGCCGATATGTCTTTTTCTTTCATTCCAACATCCTATATTGTAAAAATTAATAAAATTTTTAGTAATGTAGTAACTCGTTTCCATCCGTATACGAGGATTTTTTCTAAAATCCAGGCACCCGATAAATTTAACCGCAGGCATATACTTGATATTGCGCGGATTAAACCTTGAGCTCAATGACGACTCAGGGGAAAAGCGCCGTTTCCGGATGGGAACTACCTAAATAGCAGCACAGTTTAAACTTCTTCGGCTCAACTGTCAAACGCAATTCCCCCCCCTCTGCCGATCTGCACAAATATGGAAATTCTTCTCCAATTAAAGACATCTTCCACCTGATTTATGAATGTGTGAGAAAACAGTTTTACCATCGTTATTTGTTGCAGTTTCCTTAAAAAATGCGTATACAGGTCTTGTGAAAATATCTGCGTATAAATGTTCTTCAAAAGGTTTACGGAATGAAATTGTTTCACCCAGCATTTGACTTATCATCGGTCCAAACTATCATCTACCATCTCCCTGACGGTCAGACATTATCCCTCAAAGCGGATGGCATAGAGGATTACCTCGACTTCGAGCTTGAGTTTGGACACATCTGCGACACCTCTGATATTGATGGTGTCCTCCACTTTTTCCCCAAAGGGAATGCCTGAGATACATCTTCCATCCTCCTGCCTCCAACTGGAGGTTACCCATGATCATTGATCAAAAAGCTGACGGACATATTCACACTGCTCTGTGTCATCATGCAACCGGGGCCATGGAGGATTACGTTCTTGCCGCCATCAAAGCAAACCTTCGGACTATCAGTTTTCTTGAACACATGGAAGAAGGTATTGAAACAAGCCGCGTCACCTGGCTCACGGACAGTGATTTCGATAGGTATTTTAAAGAAGGGAAAAGACTTCAAGAGCGCTACAAAGACAAGATACACATCGAGCTTGGTGTGGAAGTTGGTTATAATCCTGATCGTATTAATACCATTCTCCAGCGTTTATCAACAAAGAACTGGGACCGTATTGGTCTCTCCTATCATTTTCACAAACCAGCAAATTGCTCACACCATCTTAATCTTGTCAGTAAACGAGACTCCAGGCTTTTGCAGCTAAGCAAAGAAGAGGCGAGAGTAATTGAAATGGATTACTATCGCACTCTTATCGAAGCAATATCTAATATTCCGGCAACTGCGCTCTGTCATATAGATGCGGTTTTACGGTATCACCCTCTTCGACAGGAACTCGAGCCTCCCTGGCATATTATTGATGTTCTTTTAAGTACGATGAAGGAATCGAAAATCGCTCTGGAAATAAATACTTCTGGCATTGCCATTCGCGGAGAGGCCTTCCCTCGAAAGAAAATAGTGGCAATGGCGATAGATAAAAAAATCCCTCTGGTTGCAGGCTCAGATGCCCACAAACCAGAGGATGTAGGGTATTGTTTCAATAAGCTGGATGAGCTGTTGGCTTAAATAATTGAACCTCTGTCTATTAGTGGGTAAATTCATCCATGGCTTTCAGAAGCGAATCGGCATTAAACGGCTTGTGCAATATCTTATTTACACCCGCTTTTTTGGCCGCCTCATTATCATTGGTTTCATTCTGTGTTGTTACCATGATAACGGGAAGCTCTTCACTGCTATATTTCTCTCTGATCCTTTCTGTCACCTGAACACCGGTAATATCTGGCATATTGAGATCAGTAAGGACCATCAGCGGCTTTTCATTCTGCAACCACTCCAGCGCTGAGGCTGGAAACTCAAACAGGACAGGATCGAAACCAAGCTCATAAAGGGTTGCCTTGTATATATTCAAGATCATCCTTGAATCATCTATTGCCACCACTTTTGGTTTCGATTCTTCTTTTTCATCACCCAGTATCTTGCCAGCAAAGGATTTGTGACCGTTTTTCACAAGTAAATCATGGTAATGCTTCCTGGTGTCCTTATGGGCATGAGGAAGGTAAACCAAAGCCATCTCCTGGAAATAATCTTCACCGGCCATGCTGAGAAATATTTTATCGACCTGGGCATTAACAATCGTTTTCGTTATATGCCTGGCCTCATCACCTTTATTCCGCAGCAGATTCTTTATTCCTGCTCCTAAAATATCTGAGAAATTCTGATCAATTGCTCTTGCCGCTGCCACACAAACATGATCCTCCTTGTCGGACAGGCCAGCCGTGAGAGTATAGGCTCCTTTCCGTAAAGGTAATAAAGCAAGAGCCTCATAGGCTGCAAAACGAACATTGGCGCTTTTGGGCTCATTCTGCAGGAGTTTACGAATCGGCACCACCGCAGATTCATCTCCGATATCACCCAGCACGTTTAATGTATGGATCAGGAAATCCGGGTCTTTTCTCTCAAGATTAGTGATAAGAAAAGGAACAGCTTTTTCGCCAATGCTCACCAGTTCTTTCTTGGCGTAGGTGCGCATATGGGCATAATGGGAAGCCAGCGTCTCATTAAGACGTTCAAGTGATATTTGATCCTGAACATCTGCAAATATAGAGAGTATAAGAAAATCGATCTCGTTGTCCGTTCCCATTCGTTCGGCAAGTCTATGCATTGCCGTGGGTGTTCCTACCATGCCAAGAGACTGGACGGCCGCAATGATCAACTCTCTATTTGCCGCATAAAGAAATTCCGTCAGGGTGTTTGTTGCCTCTGGATCGCCAATCTGACCAAGAGCCTCAATGAGTTTATGAATCTTGGCTTCGTCCGTTGAACTTTCCAGCATTTCTATAAGTGCAGGGGTGGCGGCCTCAAATTTCAAATCGGCTGCTATACTAATAAGTTCTGTCTTATCTCGTATTTCAGGATCTCTTAAAAAGTCGAGAAGCTTGTCGGGATATGCCAGCAAACTCGACAGTAGCATTTCTTTGACGATCGGCATTGAATCAGTCACGTTGGTATGCTCATTAAGCAAAAACAGCAGCAGTGGCACGGCAAATTCAATTGGAGCTCGTGACACTTCATACACCAGGCGATTTTTGGTTTTTTGATCAACTTCACCTATATGAGCCAAAACCAGCTTCGCCTTCATCATGTCGCCGGTTTGTACATTTGCCTGTACTTCCTCCACCATATGGGAGAAATTTAATGTTGCCATATGTCGATTCCTATTAATCGTTAATAAGGTTCAGTTCTTTTCCTTTTACTTCATTGTTAGACAATAGCATAAAAAATAAGGAGTTGTCCATACCTCCACCAGAGACAGTTAGTTTTTGGTTCCCCTTATAAATAATTCACCAGAAGAGTCTTTTGCTAAATTAGGATTTTATACAAAATCAATGCATGCAAAAAATTTACCGCAGGCAAATAGTGATAAGACAACTCTGCTCATCCATGTCATGGCAGCCACTCAGCACCAATCCTTTTTATTACGTTAAAACCTCCGGATAATACAAGGTTATTGGAAATTCCCACTGAATCCAGAAAAACCTGAACTTCGTAGGAACGACTTCCAGCATTACAAAAGATGACCAAGGTCTTGTCCTTCGGCAGTTCATCGTAACGCTCACGTATCTGATCATCAGGCATTGACAGCCAGACATTGGCACCATGCTTTTCAACGAAGGGTTCAGCCTGTTTTTCATGACGAACGTCAAGGGCTATCCAATCAGGTCTTAGGGAAAAATCCTTCATCCAGGAATAAAAATCTTCCATTGTTACCTGGCGCATTCTCCCATCACACAAATTGCCGGCAACATAGGCTGCGGCGTTGATGGTATCGATCGCTGCAGAGAAAGGAGGGGCATAGGCCATTTCGAGATTGGCAAAATCGTCAATATCTGCCCCCATGCTTAAATATGCAGCCGCGGCATTTATTCGTGCTGAAATATTGTCATTCATCGGACCGCATGCCTGGACACCAAGAACCTTTCTTGTTCTTTTATCAAACACCATAATGCAAGTGATGATTTCCTGAGAAGGATAAAAATGAGCCCTATCAGCAGGGGCTGTCAGAGAAATATCGGCATCATAGCCTTCCGCTTTGGCCATCTCCAGACTCAATCCTGTTGCACCAACACAGACATCAAAGGTTTTCATGATGAAACTGCCGACAGCTCCATCAAATGTTGTCGGAATTCCTGCAAGATTGTCGCCAACTACCCGCCCTTCCTTGTTGGCCAGTGAGCCAAATGGGGCGTAAAAGTTTTTCCCCGTTATCAGGTTTGCTAACTTGACACAGTCGCCTGCTGCATAAATATCAGGGTCCGATGTCTGCATTCTTCTGTTGACAATAATGCCACCCATATCGGAAACTCGCAATCCCGCGGCCTTTGCCAGTTCTGATTGAGCACGGACACCTACCGCCATAATTACTAAATCGGCTTCCAGAGTGCGCTTGGTTGTGCGAACTGCAGTGACATGCCCCTCATCTCCTATTATCTCTGAAGCACTCTCGCCTAGAAACACTTCAACATTACTCTCCTTCATATGGGCACAGACCATTGCAGAGACCGTCCAGTCGACAATTCCAGGAAGAAGCTGATCCCTGAATTCAACCACCGACGTTTCTATACCCCAGAGATCTGTAAGCGCCTCAGCCATTTCTATGCCGATGGCTCCACCGCCAATGACAACAGCCTTACCAACCTTTCCCTTTGCAATCCGGTCTTTGATTTCTATGGCTTTGTGAAGGTTTGCTATGGTAAAAACGCCATCAAGATCCGCTCCTGAGATGGGCAGCACATACGGCTGGGAACCGGTGGCAAGGACCAGTTTATCATAGGGAAGATCCTCTTCCTTGCCGGTTGTCAGGTTCTTTACCCGAACTGTTTTTTCTGTCCGGTCAATAGCAAGAGCTCTGGTTGAAGTAAGCGTTTTCACCCCTTTATATTTTTCAAAATAGCTCTCGTCTCGCAAAACATGAAAACTTGTTGAACGCAAAGAGGATTCATCTGCAACATCGCCTGACACATAATATGGAATTCCACAACCACCATATGAAATAAGTGTATCCTGATCAACAAGGGTGACCTGGGCCCGTGGCATTAAGCGTTTCGCCCGACATGCAGCCTTTGGTCCCGCAGCAACTCCGCCGATTACAACTATTTTTGTCTCCATTACCTGCTCCTTATACTGGTTGAGTGAACGATATATTTATTTTAAACATATGAACACTACAAGTCATCTATTTCAAGTGCTTTTCTTCCATGCAGTTGAGCTTTATACTTTTTTAAGTTTTTCCAAACAGAGTCTGTATCTTTTGTCAAAAAGATTGCGGTTAATCAGCCAGATGGAGACGATAATACCAAATCCTGTTCCGGCTGCGATAAGAAACAAAATAAGTATTTGATATTTAACCGCCTCCAGCGGTGGAGACCCTCCCAGTATTTGACCTGTCATCGTTCCCGGCAGACTGATGATTCCAGCTGCGGCCATTGCATTAATAATGGGAATCATCCCGGTTCTCATCGCATTCTTACGAATATCTTCACTGGCTGTTTGCCAATTTTCTCCTAGATAGAGGCGTTGTTCTATCAAACTCCTTTGTGCATAAATATCAGAAGTGAATTTGTCTGTAGCGAGAGAAATTCCATTCATGGTGTTCCCCAGCAGCATACCGAGAAGCGGAATAGCATATTGCGGTGTATACCACGGCTCAACCTCTATAATTACAACCAATGAAAAAAATGCTATTGCAAATGAAGAAATAGCCATGGAAAAAACTCCAACACCATAGCCATATGCCCCTTTCACCCGTATCTTTTGCCGCATCATAATTTCACGACCGGCAATAAAAATCATAATAAATGCCAGCGACAGAATCAGCCAGACATTATAATCACTGAAAAGTTGCCTCAGGATCATACCTACAATCAGCAACTGAACAGTCATTCGCACACCGCCAAGAATCAACCGCTTACCAAAGCCAAGCCTCGACCGATTACTTAACAAAGCAAGCAGCAGAACAAGTATTCCAGCAATGGCCAGATCACCTGAACTTAATGGAATTACGTGCATAGTGTCATTGCAGCAGGTATATGATTATTGATGCTGCCAGCGAACTTCAAGTGAATTGTGATGCACCTGATGACAGCAACTGGCAACTCGTTGTAACTGCATATCATCATGGCTTACCCAGAGTAGTGCAGTGTTCGGCCTATCTTTATAGGTGAGCAGGAGTTGTTCCACCCTTTCTGTTGACTGGATATCAAGAGCTGAGCACGGTTCATCAAGAAGAACCACAGCAGGATTTAAAACAAGAGCTCTAGCTAGAGCGAGTCTCTGTCGTTCACCGGTGGATAAACGCTCAATTTTCCATGAAAGAATATCCACTTCAAAACCAAGATCAACCATCAGTGTGTGAAGTTGTTGTTGCGAAATATCTTCAGAAAAATGCTCTGCGACACTCTCTCGCCACCATTGAGATTCCGCAGGAACAAGAGCAATCTGTCGACGCCATTGTGATGGCGAGTATTTTTCTGGGAAGTTTCCTTTATATAAAATAGAACCCTGGTAATTGATGGTCTCCACAATGGCACGAAGCAGTTGTGTTTTGCCTATGCCAGACCTGCCGCTTAAACCTAATACTTCATGTTCGTGGACAGTAAAGGAGTATGGACCGTTGTTGAGAAATCGAAGATTGTTCACCTGAAGCAGAACTGAACTCATGGGAGTACCACGGTAAAGGTCGTACCATGTTGTTCGGTGCTGGTCACCTGCAGCTCCCCATTGTGGCTGTCGATGATATTTTTCGTGATAGAAAGTCCAAGTCCAGTTCCTTTCTGTTTATCAGTATAAAAAGGATTGAAAATGTGTTCTATTTTGCTTTCGGACATACCAATACCGGTGTCAGTTATCTCAATCTGGGCACCGCCGGCAGCATCGAGCGGCCGGGTTGCAACCTTGAGTATCCCCCCAGTGTCCATGGCCTGCAAGGCATTGAGTATAATATTAAGTAAGGCGCGATAGAGCAGTTCAGAATCAAAATCAACATACAAGGACTCAGCATAAAGCTCCTCTTTCATTTTCACATGCTGCTCGCAAGCCTTCGGTTTAATAAATATAAGTGCTTTTTTTACTACCTCATTGACATTGCCTCGTTTGAGTTTTGCCTGCTGAGGTCTGGCAAAATCAAGGAACTCCACGGTAATTGTATTTAATCGGCTGGTTTCTTCAATGATTATCCTGGCCAGATGTTCGTTGCCCGGTGCCAATTTCTTAATGCGTTTCTCGAGAATTTCTGCAGTACTGCGAATGATACCTAAAGGGCTTTTAATCTCATGGGAAACAGTGGCGACCATGGACCCTAAATGGGCAAGTCTTTCAGACTGGTTCAACTTTTCTTCAAGCTGTAATCGTTCAAGTACCCGTTCTTCAAGCTTTTTGGTCGCATTCATGACAATGACACGTAAAACAATAAAGAGTACCATCATCACAACACTTGAAACAAAAATTATACTGCCCTGAAGGCGAATGATCGCTCTGTAATCACTGGAGAGATCCTTGACGATCTCGATGACCCCCATAATGATATCACCGCTCTTACCGCTTGGACTAACCTGCCGAAAGGGAATATAGGTTTTAAGACGGTATTTTACCGGATCCGTGCCTGGGATAAGGTTAAGCACAGAACCGGAGGTAATAATCTTCGAATTAGTCTCCCCTATTCGTGCTTTTTCATATTCAATGCCTCCGGCCTCCTTCTGGCCCACGAGTTCTTTAACGGTTGAGTAGGAAATAACATTAACCTTTGAATCATAGATTGTAACAGATTCAACATTCATCCCCTGGATAATTTGACGAATAATTCTATCAAGACTGGTAAACTGTTCTGGGTTACTCAGTTTAATTACCCCATAACGGAGTGCCGTGATGACTACAAATCGACGAAACACCTGCTGGTTAAGATTTTCGGCGAAGGCCACTGAGTACTCTTCACTCTGCTGCAGCATAATGTTTCGTGCATTATTGGATATGGCCCAGGAGAGAAAGAGAGTAAAGACGAGAATGACCCCCAGGCTGGAAAAAGAAAAGTATTTTACCAGCAAGAACGGTTGAAGCCCGGCCTCAATTTTCTGCTGTCGAATCGAGTCTAGCTCTTCAATTGATTTTTTCTTAACTCTCACCACACACCCCGCAGCGTCGGCAGATAGAAGTATCACAAGGGTCAGTAGGCGCCGAATGCAGTCCTTTCTGATACTCTCGCCAGAGATAATCAATGTCAATTCCATGGTCAATGATGTACCAGGGAAAAGAGCTTGCTCCATCATAGCCTGTTACAATGAGTTGTTCACCATTGACGCCATTTTTCTTCAAACTTCTTTTCCAGGGAAGCTGCAGAGCCGCCATATCATAAAGAACCGGAGCAAGACGTCTATCCCCTCGCGAGAGCAGGGCCTGAAAAAAACAATTTTCTGGCTTGTCTGCCTGAAAATGTACATTACTAAAGCCACGAACTCCATCTTTCAGGTATGCTATCTTTTCTTTAAGCGTCGACACGGCCTTTTTCATGGAAAAGGTTTTTCCCGGCATGATAGGTGTTGAGATACCAAAAGGATGAAATTGAAAAGGTGTCCAGGGTTTTGGTACAAAACAGTTCACGGAAAGGAAGATTTCAGTAAGCCGACCACGTTGTCTGCCTATTTGATCAACACTCTCTTTTATTGTGGCAATCAAATCGATAAACTCCTGCAGATCTTCACATGTTTCTGTAGGCAATCCCACCATAACATAGATCTTCAATTTGAAAATACCAGCCTCAACGAGCCTGGTTGCTCCTGTCAATAGATCTGCAGCATCAAGTCCCTTGTTAATGACACGGCGAAGACGTTCAGATGCTCCATCGGGTGCGATGGCCACGCTCTTCAAATTTGATTGTGCCAGCAGCTCGTACAATTTATCATTAATTCGGTCGGCACGCAAAGATGAGAATGATAAAGCACAACCACTATCTAACAGGTAATCGGAAATATGTTCAAGTGTCGCAGTATTCGCCATCTCCATTCCCAGCAATCCTATTCGCGAGACGTTGTCGGCACGATCATGTAATCCCTCTACCACCGCATCGGCATCCCAGAGTCGCGGCGGTCGATAGATAAACCCAGCCGCGCAAAATCGACATCCGCGAGAGCAGCCTCGACCTAGTTCTGTTAAATAGAGATTGGAAAACTCAGCAACAGGTGTAAGAATTTCGGAATGTCCAGCCTGCCTACATTTTTTCAGACTTACCCTTTCAATGCGCTGAGGTACGTCAACGAGAGCTTCCATCGCCTGGTATCTTCCATCCTCGCTATAGGAAGGTGAATACAGATGAGGGACATAAACCCCTTTAAACTGCTGAGCAGCATTGAGGAGCATGAACTCACGCCCTGTCTTTTCGTGGTTTTCAATGAAAAATTCTACAAGATCACCTAGAATCGGCTCCGCTTCTCCTACTACAATAAGATCAGCAAATGGAGCAATGGGTTCTGGATTCATAAAACACGCTACGCCACCAAAAACAACGAGTGGTGCGCCGTTGGCACGTCCATGTCTCTTGCTTGAGAAGGGTTCTACTCCACCAAGCAAAAGACTGTTCACGATGTTAACATAATCATGCTCAAAACTTATGGAAAAGAAAACAAAAGGGAAATCGAGCAAAGGACGCCCTGATTCAATGGAGAGAAATTCCTCGTTTTTTTCAGGAAGAAAAAAACGTTCACAAACTATATCATCCTGTCTGTTGAGAAGTGTGTAGACCTGCTGGAAGCCGAGGCTTGACATGCCGACCCCATAAATATTGGGGTAAACCAAGGCTATGGGAGTTTTATTTTTCCACTTTTTAAGATAGCCTCCGCTTTCCAGCTTCAGCTTATCATGACGGTTATGGGGATAACTCTCGGTAATCTTTTTCAGACGATCTCTTCCTTGCTTACCGCAAATCACCAGCCTCTTCGTACTGTTATAAAGAAGCGGCTGGTGCAGCAGTTACGCTAATTTGCCTTTTTCCTTAAATAGGTTGGGGTTTCCAGGTATTCATCGTTCCAACTGTCATGCTGATTAACTTCCTCGCTAGAAGTCCCCAGATTATCGAGACCGTCAAAGTTTGAATTTGGCAGCACAGTACCTACAGGACGAGGGTTTTTCTGGGCAAGCTGCACTGTCACGCTCTCATTCTTTCTTCGCTGACTTGGCAAATCTTCCACCTGGGCAATGGTCTTTCCTGCGCCAATTGTACTGCCAACACCTGTGGCAATAACTGTAACATGTAGTTCATCACCAAGGGTTTCATCGTAGAGCGCACCAATTACGACCTTGGCATCATCATCTACTTTTTCCTGGATAAGTGCAGAAGCCTCCATAAATTCAGACATGGCAAAGCTCTCTTCCGTTGCCGAAATATTAATCAGAAGGCCCTTCGCACCATCAATGCCGACGTCTTCAAGCAGCTGGTTATCAATTGCTTTTCTCGCTGCTTCAGTTGCTCTATTCTCGCCGACTGCAAATCCAGATCCCATGACAGCAGGTCCAACTTCCTTCATCACTGTTCTTAAATCTGCAAAATCAGCGTTTATTAGACCAGGTACATTGATGAGATCAGTTATACCCTTGACTGCCTGAAGCAGTACATCATCAGCTCTGGCAAGCATGTCTGAGAGTTTAGAGTTTTTCTGCATAAGAGAGAGCAGACGGTCATTGGGAACAGTGATAATTGTATCTGCATACTGCTGCAGCTCATTCCAGCCTTGGTCGGCGTTGCGCATCCTGTTTTTTCCCTCAAAAGAAAAGGGCTTGGTGACAACGGCGACTGTCAAAGCGCCAAGATCCTTACTTATCTTCGCAACTACAGGGGCACCACCCGTTCCTGTTCCCCCACCAAGACCGGCGGTAACAAAAACCATATCGCTGCCCTTAAGACTGTTCTTCAACTCCTCGATTGACTCATGTGCCGCCTGCATGCCCATATCCGGATCAGCACCAGCTCCAAGTCCCTTGGTAATGCTTGGTCCAAGCTGCAGACAGATATCTGCTCTGGATTGATCTAAAGCCTGCTTATCAGTATTAGCGGCAATAAATTCTACACCCTTGAGACGGTTCGCAACCATGGTATTGATTGCATTTCCACCACCACCACCGATGCCAATTACCTTTACTTTTGCAACGCCCTCTGACTCAGCCATTCTAAACGGCATATCAACCCCCACTAGGTTTAGCGGATAAATTGTCTTTTTAATTTAACAAAAAATTACGGCAATATATCATCTGCCGCCCAACACTTAAATATATTTTTTTCTTCTACATAATTTTTTTCATCCAGCCGCGGACTTTGCCAACCACACTGTGATCACGACGCCTGGAGACGAAATGTTGTTTTCTTCCCTGCATAATAAGGCCAACACCGGTCGTGCATCTGGGTGTATTCACCTTCTCAAGAGCCCCGCTGACCCCAACCGGATAACCAATTCTAACCTGCAGATCAAAAATCTGTTCAGCAAGCTCAACTATATTGGCAAGCAGTGCAGTGCCCCCGGTAATCACGATTCCACCGTTAATCCTGTTCTTCATACCCGAGGCAATAAGCTCTCTGTTGACCACTTCAAGAATTTCTATAATTCTTGCCTGAAGGATATCAACGAGAACCTTCTGGGTAATTTTTCGTGGTTCCCGATCACCTACAGTTGGTACATCAACAACCAGGTTTGGCTTTATAAATGAGGAAATGGCACTTCCGTAATCCTCTTTTAATCTTTCTGCTTCCTGCAACGGTGTTCGTAATCCCATGGACAGATCGTTGGTTAAATTGTGGCCACCAAGACCAATCTCACAGGTATGACGTATGGTACCCTCATGAAAAACCGCAAGATCCGTTGTTCCCCCACCAATATCAACGAGGGCAACTCCGAGCTCCATCTCATCTGCACTAAGTACGGCGTCTGCAGAGGCAATTGATTCGAGTACCAGATCAGCAACATCAAGCCCAGCTTTATTACAGCACGTCACCAGATTATGTACAGCTCCCATATCAGCAGTCACTATATGGACATTGGTGACAAGTCGAACACCAGTCATACCAAGAGGATTTTGGATCCCGGTATGATCATCCACCATATATTCCTGGGGCAACACATGAATAACCTGCTGATTGGCTGATATTTTAACCGTTCTTGCCGCCGCGACAACGTCATCAATGTCCGATTTTCGTATTTCTCTACCATTTATGGCAAGAATACCTGGACTATTAAAGCCTTTAATATGGTTTCCGGCGATACCCACATGCACGGAATTCAGATCACAGCCAGCCATATCCTCGGCTGCTTTCACTGCCTGACGGATCGATTTCACAGTGCTTTCGATATTGACAACGACACCTTTCTTCATACCAAGAGATGGCGCTATACCAACACCGATGATTTCTACTGAATCTTCAAAGGCCTCGCCGACAACACAACAAATCTTGGTAGTGCCGATATCCAGACCAACAATGAGTTCGCCCCGCTCTCTATCTTTCTTCATCTCTGCCTGCGACAAAGGTGTTTTGACCTGCTGATCTTCTTGCATACCCCTCAACCTGAATTTGACTGCGCAACGAGCACCTTGTTATGATAATATTCCATTCGTATATAACTGATTTGACTAATATCGGCCTTGTCTTTTCTCTTTTTATACAAAACTGCCAGCACTTCTCGCAACTGTCTATATTTCTTTTCCACCTCACCTTCACCGAAGTAGATGGGAAAGGGGAAATCGACCAGCCGTATTACGATTCCTTCTGACGGGTTGAGATGTATTTCAGACACCGATTGCGCAGGAAGATTAGGATTATTTCCGGCAACCAGGCGTAGAAAATATACGGCATCGTTGAATAGTTCATCTTTTTTTTCGCCAACGAATCCGTTTTCTATTGTAATTACTGGAAAATCAAGATCATCACCAGAGTTTACCGGAGCAATCTTCTCACCCCTGCTGTTGATATATACCATCTTTTTGTAATCAGCAACACCCCCTAGCAGCAACGCTGCAGCTTTATGTTCATGAATTTGTATCTGCAGTTCATGAGGCCATACTTTCTTGACCTCAGCGCTTCTGATCCACTCATGACCAGCCAGTTTTTCAGCCAGTTGAACCGGGTCAACAGCAAACATTGAAGTAGTATAATCAAGACCGGCGATCTTTTTAATCAGCGACGGGTTGGTCACTCCATAACCCTTGATGTCAATTTTTTTAATGAAAAAAATATCCAGACTTTCAACATAATGTATAACCGGTTTATGTACAACTCCAAGTGTTATTGAAACAAATAGAAAAACTGACATGAATTTAAAAATTATCCTGCCATATCTTAGCCTTTTTTCAGACCTGGACAAGTAACTTTTTCTCCTTGGCACTGGCAATATTTTCTTTTTTGCCACCAAGATCGCTGCATACCATGGTGTTTGGGCTTTTTTTGAAGAACCAAAAGTATGATGCTTTTTTTCTAATGAGCGCAGATAGCCATTTCTCCTGTTTCGGCGAGAAAACATACCCCGGTATCTATACAGGAAACTAGCTAATATCTTTACCATATCTGCACCTCTGGTTCAAGGCGGATACCACTGTCACGATAAACCGTATCGATCACAAGCTCCATCAATTGAACAATATCATCAGCTGAAGCACGACCTCGGTTAATGATAAAATTGGCGTGCTTCGTCGAAATTTCTGCATCCCCGATACATACTCCTTTCATGCCGCTGGCATCAATCAATCTGCCAGCACTGTCCCCTTGCGGGTTTTTGAAGAAAGAACCGGCATTACCATAGCCGACAGGTTGTGACTCCCTGCGCCTGTCTAAATAACTTTGACATTTTGAACGTATTTTCTCCCGCTCATCTCTGCGCAGAGTAAAAGAAGCTGCACTAATGACAAAGGTTTCTTTTTCTGATATATGCGAGCTCCTATAACCAAACTTCATCTCTTCATTGCAATAGGTTCTTGCTAACCTAGAAGTCTGCAACTGAATCTCAAAGAGAACATCCGCAATCGCTCCTCCCCAGGCTCCTGCATTCATAATAACGGCACCACCAACACTTCCGGGTATGCCAATGGCAAATTCCAGCCCGCTATACCCCTTCTCCATACATATGGACGACAACTTGCTCAGGGAATGTCCGGCTCCGGCGGTCAAAACAATACCGTCTTCTTGCTCAGCAAATCTCACCTCTTTAAAATCACCCGAGAGGAGAAGAGCTGCACCCGCAAATCCGTCATCTTTCACTAAAATGTTTGTACCACGGCCAATAATTCGCCAGAGGACCTTCTCCTCATCAAAAAAATGCAGAACCTGCTGCAACTCCTTAGAATTTTCAACGATCACCAATGCGTCCGCAGGACCACCGATACCGAAAGAAGTGTAGTCTCTCAACGGGCAGTTCCATTGTATCGCCTTTCCCACCAGCGATTGTAATCGTTCCTTCTGCAGCGTATTCATTACCCTCTGCTATCCTGCAGCCTTTTCAGTAACTTTTCACCTACATCAACAATATTTCCAGCTCCCAGAGTAAGGACCAGATCCCCTTCTTGAAGAATTTCCGATACCTTTTTGGGTATGTCCTCCAGGGCATCCACATAAAGGGTATGACGCTGGCCATGCTGCCTGGTCTCCGCCAACAGATTTTCTGCAGATACCCCGGTCAGCGGCTCCTCACTGGCCGCATATATCTTGGTCATCACCAGATAATCTGCCCGATGAAAACAGGTCTTGAAATCATCAAACAATGCTTGCGTTCGTGAATACCGGTGCGGTTGGAAAAGAACAACAAGCCGGTTCTCAGGCCACGCCTCTTTAATTGCCTCCAGGGTGGCGCGTATTTCTGTTGGATGATGGCCGTAGTCATCAACCACTGTTATCCCACGAACATTACCTTTAAACTGCATTCTTCTCTGCACACCTTGATAGCCCTGCAGGGCAACCTGGATGTCAACAAATGGGATATCCAGCTCAATTCCCACACAGACCGCAGCCAGAGCATTATAAACATTGTGCTTACCTGGAGGTGCGATGGAAATCTCACCTAAAGCCTCACCCTCCTGCATCACCGTAAAATATCCGCGTCCACCTTCAAAATAGATTTTCTCGGCATAAATATCTGCCTGACTGGTTAACCCATAGGTCATTGTTCTCTTCTCAATCATGGGCAGAATTTCTGCAATATTCCGGTCATCCAAACAAAGTATAACCGCACCATAAAATGGAACCTTGTCAATGAATTTGAGAAAAGAACTCTTGATGTGATCTATATCTCGGTAATAGTCGAGGTGCTCCAGATCAATATTGGTTACCACCTCAATCACCGGAGACAGTTTGAGAAATGAGCCGTCGCTTTCATCCGCCTCGGCCACCAGAAATTCTCCCTCACCCAGCTTGGCATTTCCCCCAAGACTATCCACTTTACCGCCTACAACAATGGTCGGATCCAATTTGGCATTGAACAACATCCAGCTCACCATGGAGGTCGTGGAGGTTTTACCGTGACTTCCGGCAATGGCAATACCATATTTTTTCAAGCGCATAAGTTCAGCGAGCATTTCGGCACGCTGGATCACCGGGATATTTTGAGCTCTTGCAGCTACCACTTCAGGATTATTGCGATTAATCGCAGATGAGGTGACCACCACATCTGCACCGGTTATCCATTCTGCATTATGGCCGGCAAACACACGCCCCCCATGTTTTTTAAGATGCTCTGTGGTTGTCGAGCTCTGCAAATCTGATCCAGAGACGATGTAGCCTAAATTCAACAGCAATTCAGCAATCCCGCTCATGCCAATGCCGCCAATACCAACAAAATGGATGTGTTGTGTCTTTCTATACATTACTGGCCTTTATTACTCTTTCAATCATGATCTGCTTTCAAGACAGACATCGACTATTTTGGCAGCTGCCTCAGGCATGCCCAATTTTTTCATCGCTGCTGACATTGCTGCACGTTTATTTCTGTCCGTTGCCAAATCAGCTATTTTATCCGCTAAGGCATCACTGGTGAGTTGCCGCTCTGAAACATCAACACAGCCACCACCGGTGACATAGTAGGTTGCGTTTTTTTGCTGGTGATTATCAGCTGCGTGAGGATAAGGAACAAGAATTGCCGGTTTACCTAAAACTGCTAGTTCAGCAAGCGTCGTAGCGCCGGCACGTGAAACCAGGAAGTCTGCCTGCCTGTAAACCTCAACCATATCGCGAAAAAATGGCTCAACTGTAGCAGCTATGCCGTGTTGTTTATATTTCTCTCTCACCATTTGACAATCACTCACCCCGGTTTGATGAATAACCTGTATATGGTGAAGTCTTCGATCATCACAAATTGCAGCAGCCACCAGTTCATTGAGTCGGTGTGCGCCTTGACTGCCTCCTAAAATAAGAATACTCACAGATTCACTTCGTGTTTCTTTTTCCTGACGTTGAAAGGCAAGATCAAGAATGGGTTTTCTCACGGGATTTCCGGTGAGTACTGTCTTTGTTCCAGGAAAAAACTTGCCACTTTCTGGAAGTGAAATGCAGATCCTCCCTGCCCAGCTACCGAGTTTGCGATTGGCAAGCCCTGGTACAGAATTCTGCTCATGGATTACCGTCTTCTTTCCTAATATCCTCGCAGCAACTATAACCGGTCCGGTTACATATCCACCAACGCCAAGAACAACATCCGGACGAAACATCATTATACGATAGAGCGATTGTAAAAATGACACCGGCAGTACCGCCACAGCTTTAATAAGCTCGATAAAGCTTTTACCTTTCAGTCCGTAGCTATGGATGCTCTTAACCATATATCCATAGTGCGACAGGCTCTCCTTATCCATTTTTCGAGTGGTGCCGATAAACATTATCGTCGATCCCGGCAACCTGGAACACATCTCTTCAGCAGCAGCTATTGCCGGAAACAGATGACCACCCGTGCCCCCTCCGGTAAGCAGCATTCGCAGTGGTTTCTTTAATGATTCGTCAATCTTGTTCACTTTCCTCCACCTGAGACCACATTGGATTTGGATTCAGCTCTCAACCGCTGCACACTCTCTCTGAATATTTGCCCCCGGTGCCCATAGCTGTCAAACATATCAAAGCTGGCGCATGCTGGAGAAAGCAAAACCGTATCCCCATAGACAGCTTCATCACGTGCCAGGAGAACCGCTTTTTCAAGTGAATCAGCGAATTCTGTCGGCACGAGATCATGAAGTTGTTCATCAATCTGTGCAGCGGCCTCGCCAATGAGAATGAGTTTCTTTACCTTCTCCTCGACAGCCGGCCTCAACAGGCGATAATCATCTCCCTTATCTCTGCCGCCGGCAATAAGTACGATATTCCCTTTGGCCTGACGTAACGCACTGATAACGGCACCCGTGTTTGTTGCCTTGGAATCATTACAGTATCTAACTCCCTGAATCACATCGACCAATTCCATGCGATGTGGTAAAGGCTTGAATGATCGCAATGCCTCCTCAATCACCGACTGTTCACACCCGCAAGCCCTTGCCGCCATTATTACGGCTGCACTGTTTAAGTGACCGATATGATTGTCCAGAGAACTGCCGGTAAGATCATATTTTTCCAGCTGTCCCTGCCAGCGTAGATAGATATCAGATTCGCAGATATATGCATCATTGTCTCTCAGATGTCCGAACATCAGCGGCTTTATTTCTGTAAACTGCTGTGCAAGTTCAAGGCAGATAAGATCGTCTCCACATATAATGGCCACATCATCTTGAAGTTGTCTGGAAAACAACTTTGCTTTGGCTTGAATATACTCTTCAATCGATACATGTCGATCAAGGTGGTCAGGTGTTATATTCAAAATAACACCAACGTCAGGACGAAAATCACCGGCATCTTCCAATTGAAAACTCGAAACTTCAACAACAGCAACATCCATCTCCTCACCAGAACTAATACAATCCAGCAGGGGACGACCGATATTGCCACATACACTTACCTTTTGGCCGGCTGCCTGAAGCAGCTCACCAATAAGAGTAGTCACTGTTGTTTTGCCATTCGTGCCGGTTATGGCCACTACCTTAGATTGAAGCACTGGTGCAGCCAACGCCAGTTCACCCATGACGGGTACACCCGCCTTCGCTCTTTTTTGTAAAACATCCAACTGGCGCGGAATTCCAGGACTTTTGAAGATGAGTTCAGCCTGGGCCAGAAATTTCTCGGAATGTCCTCCGAACTCGGTACCAGCACAGTACTGAGTGAGGGCCTGCTTCTCTTCAGTAGAAAGCTGGGCTTCCTGACGAGAATCGGAAACGAGGACCTTGCAGCCAGTATTATGCAGATAGCGCATTGCAGCCATCCCGGAAATTCCTAACCCGAGAACAACCACCACCATATCTTTATGTAGAAGAGGATTCGTCATTATCGTAATTTAAGTGTTGCTACAGCAAATAGGCCCAAAATTATAGAAACTATCCAGAACCGAACCACAACCTTCGGTTCATGCCAGCCTTTCTTTTCAAAATGGTGATGAAATGGTGCCATTAGAAAAATCCGCTTCCCTTTGGTCAACTTAAAATAGCCAACCTGGAGCAATACCGAAGTCGCTTCCATGACAAATATTCCACCAACAATGGCGAGCAGGATCTCCTGTTTGATAATAATTGCCACAGCACCAAGAGAACCACCCAGGGCGAGTGAGCCTACATCCCCCATAAATACTTCTGCCGGATATGCATTGAACCAGAGAAAACCAAGACAGCCGCCAACGATCGCACCACAAAAAATTGCAACTTCACCGCTTCCGGGAACGTGTGGTATCTGCAGATATCCGGAGAGGACAGCATGACCCGCCAGGTAGGAAAAAACAAGATATACTGCTGCACTGATAACCGTCGGCCCGGCTGCTAATCCATCCAACCCATCGGTCAGGTTGACCGCATTTGATGAACCTACAATCACAAAAATTGCGAATGGAACATAAAAAATTCCTAAATCAGGATAGATATTTTTAAAAAACGGAATGCTCAGATGACCGTCAAACCCAGGATGAAAATAGATAAAAAAACCTACCGCTGAGGCGCCTGCCATCTGCAGAACTAGTTTGCCCCGGGCACTGAGACCCTTACTGTTCTTTTTCGCAATTTTCCTATAGTCGTCATATGCACCTATAGATCCGAAAAATGTAATTGTAAAAAGAGTAAGCCACACCAGGGCTATATCCAGACGGGCCCAGAGTAATGTAGACACTGTGACCGCAAGAATAATAAGCATACCACCCATGGTTGGCACGCCCATCTTTACCTGATGACTCTCCGGCCCGTCGTTGCGAACAACCTGACCTATCTGCAGCTTCTGCATTGCCCGAATGAACATTGGCCCAAAAACCAAAAGAATCAAAAACGCTGTCACCGCACCCCCTATACAGCGAAAGGTGATATAGCGAAAAACGTTGAAGCCAATAAAGCTGGTATGAAGAGGATATAAAAGATGATACAGCATAATATCAGTTTTCTATGTTGTTAAGTTTGATGGAAATATCAAATCGTCAAAATGGCTGTTCTTTTGGCAACCTCAAAACCGCGTTTTCAGCCCAAGGAATTCGAACAAAAAAACACATTTTTATGATCTATTGCTATTGCGTTACCAGACCATCAACAACCGTCTCTAAGCGCATGCCACGGGAAGCCTTTACCAAAACCCATGAGTCGCGGGCAAGCTCTCCTTTTTCATCAAGCTTTTTTATCCACGCGGGAATCTCTTCTTTGCTGGCAAAAACTCTAATTTGGTGTTCGGCCATTCCAGCGGAAGCAGCTCCGGCAGCAATATTCCGTGCAGAATCACCAACAATAAGCAGGTAGGAAAGCTCTGTTTGCCCTGCGGCCTGCCCAACACCAAAATGGGCTTCGGCGCTTCCTTGACCAAGTTCAAGCATATCACCTAGGACTGCTATCTTAGTCGTACCTCTCATTGCTCTTAATGTTGCTAAACCTGCCCTCATCGAAACAGGATTGGCATTGTAGGTATCATTTATTATGGAATATCCTGATGCTGACTTGAGAATCTGCAACCGTTTATCCGCTCCGGTAAAAGACTCTAAACCGGAAACAATTACCTCGGCACCGACCCCTGCGCCAACACCAATGGCGGCAGCAGCAAGAGCATTGCCCACATTATGCTTTCCGGGAACTGCCAGGTTAACCTGGTGAGTGGTGTCACCTATATGAAGTTTAAATGCCATATTTCCATCTTCGCAGCAGGTTACTCCTGTCACATAGAGATCAGCATGTGCTGCCGAACATTTATCCATGGTATAGAATATTTTTTCATGCTTGTGATGTGAAGCAGCAGCAACAACGAATGGATCATCCAAGTTAACCACGAGCGTCCCTTCTTTTTTCGTGCCTGCAAAAAGTTGTGCTTTTTCACGGGCGACGCCTTCAATTGAGCCTAATCCCTCGAGATGCGCACCATGAACATTTACAATGCAGCTGATATCAGGATCGGCAATTTCAGCTAACTGCGAGATCTCGCCAACCATATTCATGCCCATCTCCAGAACGGCAACCCTGTGTTTTAATTCTAACGGCAAAAGTGAGAGTGGCAGTCCAATAAGATTGTTGAAATTTCCTTTTGTCTTTAAAACTCTGCCTAAGGGTGCAGTCTCACAGTCAGGCCACTGCTTTTCCAAAATCGAAGAAATCATCTCCTTAACTGTGGTTTTCCCGGTACTCCCCGTTATACCAATGATCTGCAGGGCAGATAGCGATGCTATTTGCCTCCTTCTAAATCTGGCAAGTTTTCCAAGTGCCTTCTGGGTATCATCCACCCTGTACACAGGCATTTCGAAATCTTCTTTCAACAATGCGTCTTTTGCAATGATCAAACCGCCAGCACCTGCCTGTACTGCTTGCTGGACATAATCGTGACCATCAAAATTATCTCCCTGCAACGCAACAAAAAGCTCACCATTCTGCAATGCTCTGGTATCGGTACAGACTCCCTGAAAACAAATGTTTTTTGTCCCGTGATCAGGCTCCACACCAAGAGCACATGCTACACTCTCAACCTCCCATGACAACAGGGCCTCTCTTACCTCAAGGCTATCATCAAAAAATCGCTTTCCCTGATTGGTAAGTTGGTACTTTTCATGCCCTTTGCCAGCAATTACTACAATATCTTGACCTTCTGCGATCTGGACAGCGCAACGAATGGCCCTGCGCCTGTCAGGAATAACGATATACCCGGTGTCCGTTTGGCCAGCCCCCATCAACTGTTCAACCGGTACTTCCAACTTCCCTGTTGAACGAACTCCTTCCAAAATTTTGTCAAGAATTTGCTCAGAGCTTTCTGTTCGAGGGTTATCTTCGGTGACAATAGCGATATCAGCAAGCTGGGCAGCGATCTTTCCCATCTCAGGTCTTTTTGAGGTATCCCTGTCTCCGCCACAGCCAAAAACACAGAAAAGCCGTTTGTGCGGTAACGCCCTCAATGTTTTCAGGACATTGAGCAAAGCGTCGGGGGTATGGGCAAAATCGACAAAAGCCACTTTTCGAGGTTTTTCATGCGGAGTCAAAAGAATCCGCTCCAGCCTTCCTGGCGCTCCGGAGGCTGCAGACAGCGAACCAACAGCTTTACCTATATCAAAACCAAGTGCGGAAACAATAGCGAGAGTTGTCGTTATATTATCAACATTAAACCGGCCAACCAGGGGAGATTCAAGATTGAATTCTGCCATTGTGGTGCGAAGCGACATCCTGGTTTTATCAATTTTAATTTCAACCGATACCGGTTCAACACAGCTACCTTTCTGGTGTCCACAACTCAGGTATTCAATATCGTGTTCCTCAAGAAGTTTGACCAATTCTGATGGCCATCTGTTGCTCTGCACCTCGCCCGATTCGGTAAATGTAACAACTGCCTTACCCGCTGCTTTAAGATAATTAAGAAACAGCAAAGATTTCGCCTGAAAATACTCCTCCATGGAAGGATGATAATCAAGATGATCGTGTGAAAGATTAGTAAATGCAGCTATATCAAAAGTAATTCCGTCTAACCTGTGTTGCACAAGTGCGTGTGAACTCACTTCCATAAGAACGGTACTCACGCCAGCCTCGACCATATGGTGCAGCATTCGCAGGAGAATTAATGGATCAGGTGTGGTAAGAGGAGCTGCACTTTCATGGTTTATGCCATCTCGATCAGTATAGCGATAACTTACGGTTCCTACGACTCCCACCTGCACGCCCTGATCCCTGAGAACCTTCTCCAGAAGGTAGGTGATGGTTGTTTTCCCATTGGTTCCGGTAATTCCAATGACAGTCAGTTCATCCTGGGGGTCATTATACATGGAGGAGACGACTCTGGCCAAAGCCTCCCGTGTATTCCGCACGGCATAGATTGCCACATTGAGACTTGCAATGCTTTCACGATCAACACTTCCCTGTTCTACAAGAATGGCAACACAGCCTAACTCTGCAGCAGATGATATAAAATCATGACCATCAAACTTTTCACCTTTAACCGCAACAAAAAGAGCCCCCTCTGTGACCTGCCTTGAATCGGTCACAATTGCAGCAATATCTATCTCACTGGACGCAGGCCCTTGTAAACATGTACTCTGGAGCTGGCCAAGCAGCTTTTTAAGACTCTTCGATTTTACCATTCTTCCGCTACAGCCTTTGCGGTAATAACCGCGGAAATAACTACTGACATGGGTTGCTCAGTTGAGGCACCCATTGTGCTGGAGCATCAATGTGGTTTAAGCATCAACCGACACAAGGAATTTTCGCGGACCATTCTTCCTGCGACTGGACTCTGCTCAACTACCACACCTGTACCGCTTATTTGAATTTCAAGTTTCAAATCCTTTAACAGGCGCAGACTTTTTCGCAGACTCATACCTTTTAAATCTGGCATAGCACCGGTATATTCAGCTTTTACAAATTCACCCGGTGGTACATTTTTAGCCGTTTGTCCGTACATTTCGAAATTCATCTCTTCTTTCTCCTTTGCGCTCATCATGTCTGAGAGATTAGACATTACTTTCTGCATCGCAACTACTTGTGTTGTAATTTTGTTAACTGATTTGGTCAGTGAAAATGTGCTCTTCGTTCCCACAGAAGGAGGAGAAAAGGGGGAGAGTTGGGTGAAAACGAAGAGCATCAGTTCGGGTTGTTCTTGTGGTATCAGCGAAAAAAAAATTTGGTTTTTTATATACTCTCTCCCTTTTGGCGTATTTCTATACGATATCCCCTCCGTTTCGAGAGTACCGGAAGATAGTGGACCAGTCTGCATTTGAGTCTGCAATAAAGCCCTGATCTCAGTTGCCACCTGAGTTGTCACCGGTTCTTTAACTTTCCCTGAAGATAATTTAAATACCTTTCCATCTTTCCCGGCAATACGATCTATTACATGGGGAACTGCTTGTGGCCCTCCCGTACTCAAACTGCTAACAGCGGCTGCTAATTGCAGAGGAGTTGCCGATTCGACAACCACATCGTAAAAATCACTGGTTACAATATGCGGTCCCTCTTGATTTTCAGAAGAGATATTCTTCTTTTCAATAAAATCAGTTGTAAACGGCTCGTTGAATCCCAAATGATCCCAAAGCCGTAATTGACTGCCAATATCTCTTCTTGCAGAAACAATACTCCACGGCACCACTTCCTTGTTTTGCTCAAAATCTTTTTGCAACAAAGATGCATCCCACAGCAATTTTCGTATCTTGGCAGGAACCGCAATCTTTTGACCAAAAATGTTTTCAAGTTCTTCTTTGCGGTATTGATGAAACGTATTCGGATCAAACGACGGATAGATCGCTTGACCTATTATCTCAGCTGTTTTGGTGTCCATCAGCATAGCACCAATCCTGATATTGCTGTTCTTTAGGCCTACCTCCTCAACGTATTTTTCCAGTATCTTCTGGATTTTCAAATCAATGGTCAGGACAAGATATTGTTCCACGTCTCTGGCAGAGTCACTTTTCTTAACCTCTGTCGCACCAGAAGCCAGGAGTGCACTGCCATATTTATTCAGCAGTGTATTATATGAATATTCAACCCCAGATAGTCCCATACCTTTCCCTACAAATCCGATCACATGTGATGCACTTTTTCCTTCTGGATAATATCTTGCCCGTGTCTTGTGAAGATAAATTCCGTGCAGATTAAGCTCATTAATACTCTCTTCCTTCTCCTGACTTATATTTTGCGCCAGCCAGACCTTGTAATAATCACTTCCTAAAAGCTTTCTCAACTGAGCAGGCTCCTGGTCAAGAATCTTCCCAAGTTGGTCTACAACCTCATCGGTATCCACGTCTCGGACATCTGCATAGACAGATACTTTATCCAGAGTAATTGCCAGTTCTTTAAAATTCCTGTCAAATATAACCCCTCTTTTCTCAAGAAGACTTGTCGATTCGGAGCTTTCGCCACCGATACTTGCCAGAAACGGGTCTTGTAAATGCTCCTTCGGGGCCTTAAAAAAAAGAAGGCCCATGAACAGGAAGATCCCCGCCAGGGCCAAGAAAAGTACCAGCCGACCTTTGCTTCTGCTGCGACTTCGCAGGCGAGATCGTTTCACCATTATCTTTTTTACATGCGTTTTATCTGGTTCGGCTCCGGCTCAAAAAGATCAAGCTTTACGGCAGCAGCAAGCTTGACCCGCATTGGTGAAATCATCAGCTTTTTCTGCTGGAGCAGCTCATTCATTTGCTTTTCTTCCTCAAACATCGCCTGCTCTGTAGCGGTAATTTCGGAACGGTAGGAATTGATCACCGATGAACATACCAAATTCAGGGACAGGACAAGGGGAACGCTCCATAACAGAACTTTTGCAACAGCCTGCCAGAGTTGTAATCCACCGGGTAAATCAAGCGGTCTGCGCCGCGCAACCTTCTGTCGGATTCCTACGTGAGCCGCTGTACGAAAATAATTCCCGGTTGTAATCTGAATACTCATAATAACTCCTCCCTACCTCTTCTCACTGCCACTCTCAACTTTGCGCTTCGTGCTCTGGGGTTACCTTCCACCTCAGCAGCTGATGCGACTACCGGCTTCCCGGTAATCATCTCGAGTTCATTGTGTTCTTTAAATTTTTTCTTTACTATCCTATCCTCAAGACTGTGAAAGCTAATGATACAGAATCGAGCATCCGGTTTAAGAAACCCGGCAGCATCATCTATAACTGCGGCCAGGTTTTCCAATTCGGTATTAACGGCTATCCGCAGCCCTTGAAATGATTTTGTGGCCACATGAATCTTTTTTGGATGAAACCGTCGTGGTACTGCCTTTACTATTATTTCAGCAAGCTGCCTGGAAGTGGTAACAGCCTCTTTCTTTCGTGCCTGAACGAGTTCAGCTGCTATCCTTCGTGCCTGCTTCTCTTCTCCATAGTAATAAAGGATATCGGCCAACTCTTCTTCACTGCACTTTTCCACCAGTTCTGCCGCCGTTATTTTCCGACGGTTATCCATGCGCATATCCAATGGCTCATCACGGAGAAAACTAAAACCTCTCCCCCCTCTATCAAGCTGCAACGAAGAAAGGCCGATGTCTACAAGCAATCCGTCAATTTCTTTAATACCTAGCTCAGTCAGGCCATCGGCAAGGTCGGCAAAGTTTCTTCTGATAATCACGACTCTATCACCAAAAGACTTCAACCTCTGCTCTGCAAGAGCTATGGCCTCCTCGTCCCAGTCGAAGGCAATGACTCTACCGGATGGACCGCTAGCTCTCAGTATTGCCTCGCTATGCCCTCCCAGACCAAGAGTGCCATCAACATAGATACCATTGGGCCTGGGCTGTAAATGGGCAAGAACTTCATTAAGGAGCACAGACGTGTGAATTTGCTGAAAATCATCGATCATTAGAAGATTCCGAGTTTTGCCAGCTTATCCTCAAAGTTCTCAAAATTGGCCTGTGTTGCCTCATGTTCATTGATCCAAGCATCCTTACCCCAGATTTCCACCCAGTCGAGCATGCCTGTCAAAACCACTTCTTTTTGCAGATTCACTTCATTTCTTAATGCTTGCGGAAGAAGCAAACGTCCCTGCTTATCCAAACTGCATTCATTGACGCCAGAGACTATCAAGCGAACAAAACTGGCCATCCCTTCCTGCTCTTTACCTTTGGTCAGCAGTTTCTCCTCTAGTTGCTCCCATTCAGACACTGGGAATGCACGCAGATGTTTGCCCCAAGTGGTGACCATGAGAATTTCGGAGTCAAAATGTCGCAGCACATCTCTGAACCGACTGGGAAAGCTTAACCTTCCCTTCGAATCCAAGGTGTGTTCTGACCTGCTGCGAAATCTGCTTTTGACCTGCAAAATTCCAACCCCCTCTCATCCACATTAGCCCACTTTACTCCACTTCCTTATCATTTATACTAAGGACCTCCCACTTGTCAAGGGAAAATAGTTCGTAACTTCAATTGCATAAAGGCACATAAAAAGCGAACTAGATACAACATATAGTCATAGATAACACACAGGCACACTCCATATTGTTACAAGGCATCAAGATCTACCCAAAAATGGTCAGCATTTATTCATAGCCTGAAAAATTGACCTGTCAGGAGAATCTAAATATTATTTAATAAAAACTATAGTATAAGAGGAAAATTTATGAGGTGGAAAAAAGTGGACTATCTTGGCTGTTTTTTAGAAAAAAAGCGCTTTTCGGGAGGAAACGACATGGGATATGGGAAAAAATTGAAAGAATACTTCAACAAGTGGGGGATTAAAAAAGCTCATCTCAGAAGACCCGCACAGCAAATTCAGCGAGTCTTCTACTTTTTCAGCAATGCCGAATAATCCTGATTCGTGCTAAAGCTATGTGAGTCTTCGGGAAAGCTGCCTTCCTCCACTTCCTGAACATAATCTTTAACCGCTTGGACAATCAAAGGGGCAAGATCAGCATATTTTTTAACAAAACGTGGGGTAAATTTGGCAAACATACCGAGCAGATCAGGACTGACAAGCACCTGACCGTCACAGTTCACCCCTGCCCCAATTCCGATCGTGGGAACAGAAAGCGACTGGGAAACTACTTCAGCAAGGCCGGCTGGTATGCACTCGAGAACGATGGCAAAAGCTCCGGCATCCTGGAGCGCTCTGGCATCCTGGACGAGCCTGTGTGCAGATTCATCATCCTTCCCCTGTACCTTAAACCCTCCCATCTGCCCCGCCGTCTGCGGAGTAAGTCCTATATGGCCCATTACCGGGATACCTGCACGAACGAGCTCATAAGTTGTTTCGCAGACATCAACACCGCCCTCCAGCTTAACCGCATCTGCTCCGGCTTCTTTTAAAAACCGCAAACCATTGTCAATCGCATCATAGATTCCTGCCTGATAGGAACCAAAGGGCATATCCCCAACCACGAAGGCATCGGGAGCACCTCTTCGCACCGCTGCACAATGATGCAACATTTCATCCATAGTGACAGGCACGGTGGAGTCATAACCGAGAACCACCATACCCAGTGAATCTCCAACCAGAAGGATGTCTACACCGCAAGAATGAAAGAGTCCAGCCATGGAAGCGTCATAGGCTGTCAGCACAGTAATTTTTTTGCCCTGCTCTTTCATCAACCTGATCTCTTTTACCGTTTTTCGCGATTTCATACATCACCTGTGATCATGTGTTTCAGATCTGTGCAATTGGATTTACACCTGTCCCTATGGGCATGCCCTTCACTCATTATCAAAAAGTGTCGGCTGATTTTTTGCGACAGGCTTTGGCTTTTTGCCAAAGTGTTCGTAAGCGTTCACCGTTGCCACCCTGCCACGGGGCGTTCTGTGAAGAAAACCAGACTGGATGAGAAAAGGTTCATAGACATCTTCCAGGGTGTTTTTCTCTTCACAGACGACAGTAGCCAAGGTTTCAAGTCCTATGGGGCCGCCGTCAAATTTATCGATAATAGTCAGTATTATACGGCGATCCATTTCGTCAAGTCCGAAGGTGTCGACGCCAAGCATATTCAAAGCATCGTCTGCCACTGAAGTTGACACCACAGGATGCTTGCCGACCTGGGCAAAATCACGAACCCGGCGCAGGAGTCTATTGGCGATTCTGGGGGTGCCCCTGGAACGTCTTCCCAGCTCAAGTGCCCCACCCTCATCAATCTCCATTCCAAGAATAGAAGCAGACCGCTTCACTATGGTAACGAGTTCCTCAGGACTGTAGAATTCAAGACGCAGGACCACACCAAAGCGGTCACGAAGCGGTGGCGTCAGCAAGCCTGTTCGAGTGGTTGCCCCCACCAGTGTAAAACGCGGCAGGTCCATCTTTACCGAGCGAGCTCCGGGACCCTGGCCGATAACAAGGTCGAGCTGAAAATCCTCCATGGCCGGATAAAGAATCTCTTCAACAGCATGATTCAGCCGATGAATCTCATCTATAAACAGTACATCTCCTTCATGCAGACTGGTGAGGATAGCGGCAAGATCGCCCTGCTTTTCAATAACCGGTCCCGAGGTCGTTTTAATCCCGGCATTCATTTCATTGGCGATAATATAGGAAAGTGTGGTTTTGCCGAGTCCAGGGAATCCATGAAAAAGAACATGATCAAGTGGCTCTTGCCGACCCTTGGCAGCCTCCATGAAGATGCCAAGGCTTTGCCGCACCTGCTCCTGGCCGATATACTCGTCCAAACGTTTTGGTCTCAGGGAATTATCGTTGACCGATTCACGCGCCTTAGGTGCCGGACTAACCAGCCTCTCTCCAGAACCTATGTCTTCTTCTATATTCATGCCAGTGCTCGTAATCCTTCTTTCAATAATTCCTCAAGGGGCAGCTGTGCAAATGATTCTTCACCAATTCGCTTTTTGACCGAAACGAGAGCCTGCCTTGCGACAGGATCGGGATAACCTAAATTGACCAGGGCAGAAAGGACATCAGCCTGCACTGAGCCCGCAGAATGATTCATCTCAAAGCTGCTGCCTTTACCTTCAGGAGTTCCAGAAACCAGATGTCCGACCTTTTCCTTCAGCTCAACACAAAGCCTTTCCGCAGTTCTTTTGCCAACGCCCTGCAAAGATGTAAGTAATTTGACATCTCGTGCTGCAATCGCCCTGCTCAACTCCCCCACTCTCATCCCGGAGAGAATGGCAAGGGCCAGCTTAGGCCCTATTCCGGAAACTGTTTTCAAGATGAGGAACATTTCTTTTTCCTCTTCCTCAATAAAGCCATAGAGAATAATTGCGTCCTCTCGAACATGGGTATGAATAAACAGAAAAGCATCATCATGAAGGTCACCAACACGGGACAGGCCGTCAACAGAGAGAAATACCTCATAGCCAACACCACCAACCTCAATAACAACCCTATCCGGATATCGTAAAAGCAGCTTACCTGCCAGTGTTGCTATCATAAATAATCCCGTATGATATTTGCATGAAAAGGCGTCAAGGACTGTTTTTTATACATCAAGATAATTACAGATCACAGCCGCAAACTATTTGCATGACATATCGCCACCGCAAGGGCATCCGCGGCATCATTGCTGGGCATTCCCTTGAGGTTCAGCAACACCCGCACCATGTGCTGAACCTGCTCTTTTTCGGCCTGACCATAGCCGGCAACAGCCTGTTTGATTTTCCGGGGACTATAATCGCTTACACTCAAGCCGTTTTGCATGGCAGCCACAACAGCCGCCCCCCGTGCCTGACCAAGTTTGATGGCTGTACCGGGGTTTTGAGAGAGAAAAACCTCTTCAATCGCTGCAACCTCGGGGTCGTGAAGCTGAATGACCTCATTTATGCCATCAAAAATCTCGTTTAATCTGTTTGCGAAAGGATAGTTCGGAGTTGTTTTCACCACCCCGCAGGCCACGAAAACCAGGTTCCCACGGTCTGACTCAATAATGCCGTATCCGGTGATTCTGGATCCTGGATCAATACCTAGAATTCGCTCCATTCAACACCAACTCCGCTCTGTCAGAAACTCCACCAGAATGCATCGGAAACTGAATGAATCAGGAAATCTTCTCCATGAGTTCATCATCAATATCAAAATTTGAGTAGACGTTCTGAACGTCATCATGATCTTCCAGGTTTTCCAACAATCTGAGCAAAGACAGCGCCGGTTTCTCCTCAGTGACTGCGATGGTATTCGATGGGATCATGGATACGGCAGCCTCAAAAAACTCAACGCCACTCGCCTCCAGAGCATCACGAACATCACTGAATTCTTCAGGACTCGTCAAGATCTGATAAACGGCATCTTCTTCGACAACATCTTCTGCACCGGCCTCCAGAGCCAGGTCCATCAGCTCCTCTTCGGAGTACTTGTCCTTTTCAACCTGAATAAGACCTTTTTTATCGAACATCCAGGCAACACAACCAGACTCGCCAAGATTGCCGTTACTTTTGGAAAAATAGTGCCTGATATCGGCAACGGTGCGATTACGATTGTCGGTCATGCACTCAACCAGAACAGCCACTCCCGCAGGGCCGTATCCCTCGTAAAGAATTTCTTCGTAAACCTCGCCTTCAAGTTCACCGGTACCCTTTTTTATTGCCCTGTCAATATTATCCTTGGGCATGTTTTCCGCTTTGGCGGCGTTAATAGCTGAACGCAGACGCGGATTACCGTCAGGGTCACCCCCTCCACCGGTACGTGCCGCAACGGTAATTTCTTTTATCAACCGCGTAAAAATCTTACCACGTTTGGCGTCGATTGCTCCCTTTTTCCTCTTAATTGTTGACCATTTAGAATGTCCAGACATAAATCCATCCTGTTTTTTAAGGTACTCGTTCCAGCGACTTGCACCGCCGTGTTTTATCTATTTCAACCGTTTAATAATCAAATATTTTTACGAGAACAACGAATGAGACTTTCTTTACAAAAGAGCCTTTACGGAGTTCTTTTCTTATATTCCATCCCCAGGACAAAAACCTCTCTGCTTTCAATCCTTGAACTCTTCGGCTTAATCACCTTGACCATGGAAAAAAGCTTTTTCACCTCATCTACAAAAACCGGAAAATCTTCTCCCTGAAAAACTTTTGCCAGATAATGTCCTTTGGGCAGTAAAAGCGTTTCAGCCAAGGCCAGAGTTGTTCTCACCAGGTTGATGGATTGTTGATGATCAGCCCAGCGATTTCCCGTTGTCCTGGGAGCTAGATCAGAAACAAGAACCTTGAAGGCCGGTCGTATCTTACGTACATGGATCACCATTTCGGGATCGGTAATATCAGCACATATCCAGCTGATCTCAGCACTCCCCGGCCGAGGCTGGCTGTCTGCCTGCTGCAAATCAACCCCAACGACAATACCTTTCGGCCCAACCACCTCAGAAGCATAAAGAGACCAGCTTCCAGGATAACACCCCAGGTCTAAAACGCTGTCACCTCTGCGCAGTAATCGGTATTTTTGCTGTACTTCCTGAAGTTTATATACCGAACGGGCGGGATACTGCTCTTTTTTTGCTTTTTTAGAATAATAATCGCTTACTTTACGCACTTTTTAGTCCATTTCCCCGTCTTTGACAAGTTCAAAGAGGTGTTGTCCATCCGGCTCTCATCTGTCTCAGAACAGGCCTTTACTACTTTTTCAAGCCCCGGTCAAGATATTGACGAAGCCAAGCCATGGCATCCTCTCGCGATACAACTTTTCCTTCCACTTGAGCAATTTCAAGATCAGAAAGAATACAGCTAAAAACAGGCCCGGGTTGAAGATTGAACTTTTCAATGAGGTCATTTCCGGTCAGCAGCTTTTTACCATGAAGGGCCGGATCGATATATTGCCGTCTGGCCTCAATTATTTCATCAAAAAGCGCTGCCAGTTCTTCCTCCATATGCTCCGGCTTTTCAACACCCTGCCCGGCAAGGCTGTCAGCCATGGCCAGAACAAAAAGACCGGGAAGCTCATCGCCAGCTTTTTTACAAATTCTGAGATGCGCTCTGCGACTCAGTTTTTCCTTCCTACGTACATTCGTGAGATGAAACGGATGCATATGCATCTCTATGGCTTTCCCCACAAAATCAGTATCCACCCTGCTCATCCGCAACCGTGCCGCCATTTTTTCAAAAATAGCTCGCCCGGTACGATCGTGATTATAAAAGGTAACCCGCTCCCCTGCTACTGTACCAGATGATCGGGTTGCAGGCTTGCCCAAATCATGTAAAAGAGCTGCAAAACGTAAATTTTTTCTTTTCCGGGCCGATTGCAGGTACTCAACTATCACACCGGCATATTCACCAAAATAAACAGTCGGTTCTTCCATGACCCTGTCAATACAACTGAGAGCAAGGAGACTATGATGAAAGACATCTTCATGATGATACCCCGCCTGATCGACACCGACACCATCTTCAAGTTCCGGAAGAATACACCACAACAACCCGGTTGCCGCCATCCCTTTGCATATTTCCGCCGCACTTGAACACACCATTATCCGCTCCAGTTCATGGAGAATGCGTTCCGCAGCACAGGCAGTAATGGATTTTCGATGCTTGTGTACTTCCAATACACAGGAGGTAGACAAAACAAAGCCCAGCTCTGCCTGGAGCCGATAAGCACGCAGCATACGTAGTGGGTCATCCTCGAACGCATCGGGACAGCAATACAGACACTTGTTGTAAAGTGCCTTTCTGCCATCCAGTGGATCAATTATATTTTCCCGGTTGTTCTGTTCAAGAGCTCCCAACGGTATGGCCATGCTGTTAATGGTAAAATCCCGATAATGGAGCTCCTCTTCTATACGTTGTGCTCCCTTTCTAAAACTGGAAAAATCAATATGATACCCTTGCCAGACAACCCTTGCAGCCTCTTCTGTTTCTGTTCCCAACCTGACGAAAGCGCCTGAGCCAAGAAGAAAAATTAGCTGCCGGCAACATGCTGAAGCGCCATTATGGACAGTTATATCCAAATCGGCAGGTTTTCTTCCAATAAGCCAGTCACGGACAGTTCCACCGGAAATATAGAGTTCAGTTCCTCTCTTCTCTCTCATTTGGTGAAGCACACCCCAAAGACGCTTTGGAAAAAAAGTCGTTATTGGTGGTATAGAGCCCTGGTCTCCTGTATATTGCATCGATTCAGAACCATTAATATAATATGGCTACCTCACCTATTAAGGAAAATGGGGAATATCCTCTCTCCTGCAACATTATTTACAGGGTATGGTAAGATGCCTCCTGTTAGCAGATTTTCCATGTACTGTACGAGGAAAAACAATGTCTGCCATATGCTCTATCAAGGTATAAAAACTGCCAGTAATATGTCATGAATGATCAACAAACTGCCAATCATTTCTTTTATTTTGCCCCCATAAAGGGCATAACAGATCGTCTTTTTCGCACCATCTACCACAAACATTTTCCCTACTTTGACGCTGCGGTAGCCCCGTTCATTAACCCACAGCGCTTTGCAGGCTTCAAGGACAAACTCCTTGCTGATATTATACCCGGAACAGAGGAGGAAATAGAAACTATTCCCCAGCTTCTTTATAATAATACAGAAGATTTCATAAACCTTGGCAAACGTCTTGAAGATCTTGGTTATTCTCACATAAACTGGAATCTGGGCTGTCCATCACCGATGGTTGCCAATAAACAGCGGGGATCAGGTTTGCTTCCCCACGACGACCGTATCATTGAAATGCTGGAGGCAATCACAGTCGCATTGAACGCGAAAATCTCGCTGAAAATGAGGCTCGGCTTCAAAAGTTCGGACGAGATTCGCCGACTCCTGCCCCAACTTGACCAATTCGATTTGAAAGAGATAATTATCCATCCGCGTCTCGGGAAACAACTCTATCGCGGCCAGGCTGATCGAGAAATCTTTGCAGAATGCCGACACCTTACCAGACACTCTCTCGTTTATAATGGTGACATAGTCACAAAAGAGGTTTTCACAGACCTCAATACGAAATTTACAGGCCTTAACCGCTGGATGATTGGACGAGGTGCCCTTGCCGATCCATTCCTTTTGGCCAGCATAAAAGAAATACCAGTCACCTCTGCTGAACGAACAGACAGAATACGAGCTTTTCATGATGATCTTTATAACCAGCTTAAAATAAAGTTAAGCGGGCCTGGACATCTGCTCAACCGGATGAAACAGATCTGGACATACCTCATTGAGTCATTCCCTGAACAGCAGAAAATGCTCAAAAAAATACGCAAAGTCTCTTCAGAAGAAAAGTATGCTCAAGCGATAGATGAACTTTTCAAACATTGATACCAGCACATTCAAACATACCAACCGGCAAAAATTTCATCAGCAAGAGGTTCGGCAGCGACTTTGTCCACAGCACTCCCTTTATGGACCTGCACGATCTGCGGTTCATGCTTGCCGTTAACTTTCTTGGCATAGCGAACTACCAGTTTCTTGGCAAGCTCAAGATCGGCGAGAAGAGTGTCCCCATCTTCATAGAGAGTAGCAGTTCTGCGCAGCAATGCCGTTGGCCCTGGATGATCATCCATGCAGATCAATATGTCATCTTCTTGCCTAAATTCAGCCAACTGCAGATTGTCCTTCTCATCCCGCCCAACGACGAGCCAGCCGCCTCCAGGCAATAAAAACTGCCTGCCGGTCATCAGGCAAAGAACATCAAAGGAATCAATGTCATCAGGTGTAAGTACAAAATCGCCGTTATAAATTCTGGCAATCCTTTTACTTAAAATAGGATCAGCAAGCCTGCAGCCACCTGCCGGAGCAGGAAATTCGGATATCCCGAACTCTACAGCCAGTGCAATCTGGCGTGAGCGCCCTCGCCCACTGAAATTAAGTAATTTCTCCCGATCGATCAGACCTTCTTCCTCGGCAGCCGTAGGTGTTAACAGCTTTGCCGAAAGCGGCCTCAGTAAAATACTGCGATTCCCGGAATCACGTTCAATAATATTGAGGGTATCTCGTCGCTGCGACATAGGGCGCTGTCCGATAACCTCCCCGGAGATGAGAAAGGAAGCACCGAGCTCCTTCATCATTTTCCTGGCCCTTTTAAACATGAAAATTTTGCAGTCAATACAGGGGTTGAAGTTCTTCCCAAAGCCATGAACCGGTTGATGAAGAAGTTGCAGGTAGGGTTTGGTTATATCCTCAACCACAACATCTATGTTGTAGAGTTCTTTTATCTTTTTGGTATATCCCTGAGGATCTCTAAGGATGGAGTAGTCAAAAAAGGGTGAAACGAATTTAATGGCAAGGACCGTAATCCCCTGAGCAGCCACTACCCGGCTGGCCAGAATCGAATCAAGGCCACCGGAAAAGAGAGAGAGGGCGATTATTTTTTCTTCCATTCGGTCCTGCTTTTTGCCAAAAGTTCTCTTGCCCACGCATGGGCCTGATCTGTTGCAGATTCACCTGCCAGCATCCTGGCCACCTCGTCCTGCCGCTGTTGGTCTGTAAGTATGGTAATGGACGATTGGGTTCTGCCGTTGCAGACATTCTTTTCAACACGATAATGATCTGTGCCGCGGGCGGCAATTTGGGGAAGGTGGGTTATGCAAAAAACTTGATGGTGACCAGCCAGTTCCTGTATTTTCCTGGCAACCGCCTCTGCTGCTTCACCGCCGATTCCAGCGTCAACCTCGTCGAAAATTACGGTTTCCACCATATCTTTACGTGCCAATAGACATTTCAAGGCAAGCATCAACCTCGACAGCTCCCCGCCAGATGCTACTTTTGCAAGGGGTCTGGCTGGTTCTCCCGGATTTGCCGAGAAATAGAATTCAATTTTATCCCAGCCGGCGGCACCGATCTCTGCAACTTCTCCATGTATCTCCTGCCAGCAGACCTCAATGGTCGCTCGCCCAAAAGCCAGGGATTTAAGCTCCTCTGCCATTGCTTTTTCAACAAGGCGAGCTGTTTTCTTTCTTCTCTCGCTCAAATGTGCAGCAGAAGAGAGAAGTTGCTTCTCCAGGGCTAATATTTCCTGTTCAAGATCGCTGAGTTTACTCTCGAGATTCTCGAGTCGTTTAATTTCCTGGGCTGCGTTATCTGCAAAATGAAGAATGTCCACAATGGACCCACCGTATTTTCGCTTCAACTTCTGGATAAGATCAATGCGCTCGGTTACCTGCTCAAGCCGATACGGATCACTCTCCAGTGAATCACGATAATGGCGAAGCTGCATCGCCAAATCCTCGGCCTGGAAACAGTAGCCGCTGATCTCTTCGGCAAGCTGCTGAGCATCACCATCGAGCTGAGCAATCTCTTCCATATTTTTCCTGATAATCCCAAGCTCATCGCCAATGGTGGTCGTCAGACTGGAGTAGCTCTGCTGACTGATCCTGATAAGATTGTCAGCATTTTTCAGTCTGCTTTTCTCGGTTATAAGTACTTCGTCTTCACCTTCCTGCAGATTCGCCTGCCGTATCTCATCGAGCTGAAAACATAAAAAGTCATACTTCTGTTCCTTATCCTGTTCCTGTTTTCTCAGATCGCCCAATGCGTTGCAGCGAATCTGATAATTTTTAAACAGAACCGCGAACTTATCCCTTTCCTGCCAATGATCTCCAAGTGTATCCAGCAAATCAAGATGAAGATGGGGTTGGAGGAGCTGCTGGTGATCATGCTGACTAGCTACATTCAGAAGATCATCGGTCAGTTCACGTACAACTTTTGCCGTAGCCAGGGAGCCATTGATATAGAGTCTGCTTCGTCCTTGGGCATTGACCACACGCTTAATAATAACAGCTGTATCTTCACCAAATCCACTCTCTGAAAGCTTGACCAAAAACTGCTGGTGTGCTGGATTTACTTCAAATAAAGCTTCAACGGTGCACTGCTCCGTTCCACTGCGCACCCAGTCAGCCTGTACCCTGTCGCCGGTCAACATCTTAATGGCTCTGAGCATAATCGACTTACCTGCACCAGTTTCACCGGTCATTACCACCAACCCTGCACTCTCTTCTGTATCAAAAGTGAGATGAAGAGACTCGATAAGGGCTAGATTTTCTACTTTCAGTTCACATAACATTTGGTTGTATTACAAAAATGATCATCAAGAATTAACAATTGCAGTATTCTTCTCTTCAAACGAATCCAATTTACTTATCAAAGCAGAAGAGGAAGACAAGCAACAGTGGCTATAAATTTTCCTACTTAGTCAATAATGAAATAATTTCGCCGTCAAAGGGAAATCTGTTGAGCTGTTTTTTGGAGAAGATGTTTTTACCATCAGCATGAATTTCAAACACGCCGCCAGAACCTGGGATAAGTCCAATTTCGGCACCAAGTTCATCTTCCAACTGCTTCCCCAAACTGGAAGCTCGCGGTTTATAGTTTCATTGTGCGCAATATTCAATAGTAATTTTCATAGTTTTCCTCCTTGCCGTGCATTTAGCAATACATTCAAACAAACTGCATATATCATTCTCACCATAGTCTCACCACGGGGATGATGTAATTGCTTTCAATGTATAGCATAGTGTCCGTTTTGAAACAAAGCATTTTGTAGACATTACATTAACGAATGCACTGAGATGATTGCTTTTTGAAAATATACCCCTTACCTTTCTTGAAAGGCCGTCTGTGCCTCACTATTTCACCTGTCCGTGGGAGTCATAGTCGAGGCATCAAGGGTGCTGCTGTAACAATTTATCGTAAACCAATGATAACAAAGAGAATAGACTTATCAAACACGCCCGCATGATGAAAAAAGTTTGTCAGCCAGCTCTCTTTCCAGAGACAAACGGTAACCGACGAAAATCAGAGATAATGTTAAATATCAATTTGAAATCATGATAAAAATCAGTTACAAATTTGCTTTTTCATCAAATATTGAGGTTGAAATCCGCTGTCAATCTTTTGTACCTTAAAATACGTTGTTTTTTTATCAAATGATAATAAGTCGGTTGTTTTTTAATGCCCATATAGCTACAGTTGTATTTTTTTCTTTCGTGACGATACACTCATGACACATCGTCAAAGCACACGTTGATATGTAAACAATAATGGCAGACTTACTTAACATACTTGATCATCTCAACAAATCCGAAATGCGCAGGCTTTCACCAGCAGCGACCCACTCGGTGGATGCCATCCGGCGGAAGGATGAAGATAGAGACGGTCACCGGCAAAATTTTTCTCTAGATGCCGACCGAATCCTGCATTCCCGGGCTTTTACGCGCTATATTGACAAAACTCAAGTGTTCTGCCTGGTCTCAAATGACCACATCACCCACCGTATTCTTCATGTTCAACTGGTTTCCAGAATTGCCCGATCCATCGCCCGTTATCTCTATCTGAATGAAGACCTGGTTGAAGCGATCGCCCTGGGCCATGATATTGGTCATCCGCCTTTTGGTCATGATGGAGAAACATTTCTCTCGGAAATATGTGTGGAACATGGTTTACCACCATTCCAGCATAATATTCAATCGGTACGCTTTCTCGATAATCTTGAGCGCAAAGGCAGGGGCTGGAACCTCAGCCTGCAAACCCTGGACGGAATTCTCTGCCACGATGGAGAAGTCCATTCCAAGCATCTCCAGGCTGCCCCTTTCTATGAGTTTGAAGATTTTGATAAAAAGCTCAAAGCCAAGGAAACGGATCCATCTCTTAATCTAGTACCCATGACTCTTGAAGCCTGCGTCGTCCGACTTGCTGACACAGTTGCCTATATTGGTCGAGATATTGAAGATGCCATTGTCCTTGGCCTTATTCGGCGCGAGGAGATACCAAAAGAATGCAAGGAAGTATTGGGTGACACCAATGGTACAATTGTGTACAGCCTGGTAACCGATCTTATTGCCAACAGCTCAGTCCCGGAAGCAGGTGACTATTCTTTCAGCGCCACTCCTCATGTCGGCTTTTCCGACACTGCCTCCGAGGCTCTCTCTCAGCTTAAGAAGTTTAATTACGAGAATATCTATCTTAATCCACAAACCAAACACTACATCCCGCTTATAAGAAACTGCTACGAAAAACTGTTTACCTCCTTTCTCAGTCATTTGAAAAAAAACAGTAACAGCTTTTCCACACAGGTGGACCTCATGACTGACATGGGAGAAACCTATCGTACATCACATTCCCACGAGGCGATGGTCCGGGATTTCATTGCCGGGATGACCGATGATTTCTTTCTTCAACAAGCCGCGAACATGGGCTGTACCATCCCGGAAAAACAATGAAAATTAGATACAAGACATTTATCCCCGGAGAAAATACCCGTATTATTTTTATTGCCGCCTTCATTGGTCTTATGGCTGGTGTGCTCAATATCTGCTTTCGCTCTGTTGTTGATCTTATTCATGAAGTTTTTCTCAAAGGTGGTCGAGAATTTCTTAGAATCGAAGATGGTAGTTGGAATTTACTGTTGCTGCCACTTATTCCAATATCGGGAATGATTCTGCTTATTCCTTTATCCCTGCTCTTTCCAGGAGAAGTCAACGGCTATGGTTTTACCAGGTTCCTTCGCAAGGTTAATCTTGAAGGCGGCTATATTCGGGCACGCACCATTGTTTTAAAAATTGTCTCCACCGCCCTGACTATCGGTACCGGCAACTCAGCTGGTGTTGAAGGCCCCATAGCTCAAATCGGCGGTGCGATGGGTTCACAGGTTGGTCAGTTTTTCAGAGTGTCCGGCAACCGCATGAAGGTGTATATTGCCGCGGGTTGTGCCGGTGGTATTGCCGGAATGTTCAATGCTCCCATTGCCGGAGTATTCTTCGCATCCGAAATAGTGCTGCTTGGGACCTTTGAAGTTTCCTCCTTTGCCGCCTTGGTAGTTGCCTCATCAATATCAACCGTAGTCACCCGGGCTCATTATGGTGCCTATCCTGCTTTCTTTATCCCAGAATACAGCCTGGTTAACCCCTATGTTGAGATCCCTCTTTATGCAATAATGGCTGTTATCATGGGTGTTCTTGCAGTTTTTCATATCCGTATTTTCTATTATTTTAGAGACGCCTATCGCCGCTGGGATATTAACCCGCAACTCAAGCCGATTACCGGAGCACTTTTTATTGGCATCGTTGGCATGGCCTTTCCCGAGGTGATGGGAGACAACTACGATTTTGTCGAGAACGTTCTGCATGGCAAAGGTATTGCCTGGATTATCTTTATCCTCATTTTTCTAAAAATATTTGCCACCGCGATCACGCTTGGCTCAGGTGGAGCAGGCGGAGTCTTTGCCCCGGCACTCTTTATCGGTGCAATGATAGGTTCGACATTCGGTTCAATCGCAAATATATTTTTGCCAACCATGACCGCATCACCAGGCACCTATGCGACAGTGGGTATTGGTGCTTTTCTGGCAGCTTCCACCCACGCACCGATGACCGCTATTTTTCTCCTTTTCGAGATGACCGGTAACTATCTCATCATTGTACCGCTGATGCTCACCTCCATCATTGGCACTCTGGTAGCACGCACATTTGAACATGATTCCATTGATACCGTGGATTTTTCCAGAGAAGGAATTGATATCCATGAAGGTCGGGAAGTTGCGGTCATGAAGTCAATGCGTGTCGGTGTAGCCATGACCGAGGATGTCGATTATATCAGTGAACGCGCCAATATTAACCAGCTCTTCGAGATTTTTCGCATGGCCAAGAGAAGCTTCTATTTCCCCGTTGTCGATGATAAAGGACGACTGACCGGAATTGTCTCCTTACAGGACATTAAAGCTCTCATCCACAGCGAATACCGTGAACGGGTGGGCCAGTTGGTGGGCTCGATATGCAACCGCAATGTCATCTTTCTCACTCATGAAGATACCCTGTATACTGCCATGAAGATGTTTGATGTAAAAGGGATAGAAGAAATTCCAGTGGTTGACAATATGGAAACCAAGTGGGTGGTCGGCATGCTCAAACGAAGAAATGTGATCGCAGCCTACAACCGTGAGGTCCTTAACCGAGGCATAAGCGAAAAAGCGGAATCTATCAGCTTTACTCATAGCTGATAAATTCCGCCTGATTTTGATTCCTTCAGCAAAGTCAAAGGAACCTATAATTCACAATATTAACGAAGTGCGGCCAGGGTGTGTCCATTCTTCGCTTGGATTTTCGAAGAAATGAGAGTGTCCTTGCCTATGTTTTCCTTAACATATTCAAGCAGGATCACCCTGACCATTTCTTCCCGGCTCATCTGCTGCAGATATTCACCTGAGGTTACCATATTTCTGAAGGAACTCGGACAGGTCTTTATCGCGTCAGAATCATTGAGCGCCTGCAGATAAGGAACAACCTGCTGGCGTAATTCCTCTTCACTGCTTTGCTGTAACTCTGAATATTTACTCTCGAGTACCTCAGTCTCCGGCAAACCGGGAGATTCCAGCACAGCCTTGAAATCCGAGGAGAAACGCTTAATGCCATCAAGGATATGACTCGACTTGACCATGTTTATCTTAGCCCATCCGGCATTGAGCCATTTAAATGAGCCCACATTAACCACATTGGCATCGGCATCTTCAACATAGACAATTACGGAATAGGCATAATACATATACGAATCAACCCATCCCAACCCCATTTTATTTATCCCTTTTTCACCGGAATAGAGATAGTTCCAATCCTTATCTTCACCGACAACACAGCCTTTTTTACCAACCTCGGACGTATCCGTCTGGCTCGTAGCAGAGATGAGAACCGCCCCTTTGGGACCAGGCAAAATCATCACAATCCTGTCTTGAGAATACAGATAATAACCGCCGGTATTTGTATCCGGAGTGATGGCTTCTTTTTCTTTACCACGCAGGAGAACAACATCACTACTTGACTCAATAGTATTTGGTAGCTTTTTCAAGGCGGCGACAACATCCTTAGTCAACCATTCATGATCCTGAACGGATGAGGGCATGGTAACATAGGATGGTATGCCGGGATTATATGCATAGTCTATTATTTGCGGCAGGCTACCCTTTATGGAAAAAGCATGAAACGCTCCGGAGGCGCCATCTCGTTTGTTGAGAGTAATGCTGGAGTCTTGCGGAATGGTGCCGACAAAATCAATGAGTCCGCTCAATTGCGTTTTGTCAAGCTCGACTTTGGATTGAGACAAAGAGAGCAAATGATCTAATGCCGAATATACCGGGTTGGGGATATTTGGTTGCTCTTTGATGTTCTGATTATCGTTAACTTCTAATGCCTCCGCCCCATAACTGGGAGAGGTCATCATGAGTAGCATCACAGCCAAAATAAATCGAAATGCCATATTATGTTCCTTAATAATTTTTTCCTCCGCTCCCCATGCAGATAGCTTGAATATAATATTGAGAATTGCTCATAATTTCAAGTAAATCAAAGCCAACATTTATAACAAAAAAAGAAGGTAACTCTCTCAACCATTAGATCAGCACGATAAATACCCGGATCCATAACTAATATCCAGATAGTACATTTTAAATTACAGCAATGAATCTCTACGTCAGCTCAGTTTTCTATAGATCAATACCCTCCATGGTTGATTACATTTTCTTTTGCAATCTTAACGCCAGAAAACCACATTGAAGTATGCGTGGAAAATTATATTCTGTAGTCTCAAAGAGTTAATAGTAATGCAGAAACAACCTTTCCGGATAGATGCGAGTAAGACGTCGATTACCGAATTAAATCCTCTCCATCACCTGCCAACCTGATAACATAAGCCTGAAAACCATTACTCTTTACAATAATAACCATTATTACAAACGTGCAACCATCTCTTTTTGCTATTTCGCATTCGTTACTCAAATAACTTAAATGCCATCACGGTACCAGAATGGTGAATAGATTAGTTTCACCTTCGTATATCGTGTCCCTCCATTGCTGAATATCAGCTCTTTCAGAATAATTACATCTCACTCGATTTACGATCAGATCAAGGAAACAGTATACCTTTTTCCAATTATAAAAGAGATGGAGAAAGGAACGTCTCTCCATCCTCGAGATAAATTCGATAGGTATTTCGGCCTTCTTCTTTGGCCTGATATAACGCGTGATCTGCATTATTTAAGATTTGCTGAAATTGTTTATTTTTTTGACCATACTGGGCAATTCCAACACTGACAGTAAATGTTACTTCCTGATCTTTTGCATAGAGAACTGTTTCCCCGATGTCTCTCCTTAATCGTTCAACCAGCACAGTGGATTGATAGGCAGTGGTCAGAGGCATGATAATTGCGAATTCCTCCCCACCCAGACGGCCAACTATATCTGAAGTACGAATGCCCTTATGTAATGTAACGGCTAAGGCTTTAAGTACCTCATCACCTTTATCATGACCATAATTGTCGTTTATATTTTTAAAATGATCAATATCCAACATGAGGAGGGTATAACACTGATTATAACGTATTGCCTGGCTCTCAATGAATTTTCCGTATTCAAAAAACGCACGTCGATTGTTCAACCCCGTAAGTGAATCAGTACGGGCCATGTCTTCCGCTATTTTTTTCTGTTTTTCCAGTTCCTCAGTACGTTCTGCTATTCTTTTTTCAAGATAATCGTGATTCTCTTTCAGCGTTTTTGTTCGATTATTAATTGCTCTGACAAGTTCATCCAGCTCATCTTCGTGACTATGGCTTTTTTTTCTTAACAGCTTCAGCGGACTGAAAGATTTATTTATATCCAGACTATTTGTAAATTCAGCAATATGCAGTAAATGTTTGGTGACCTGAATATGAAAAAAAAAGAAGATAAAAAGAGCGACAATAAAGGTTTTAATCGCATTAGTAACAATTATGACACTAATTTTCTTATAAAGAGAACTATAGGTCTCTTTCAAACTCGCGATAACTCGAATCGTGCCAAGGTTATATTGTTGGCCATGAGATTGATGGACTAGAGGGAATTCCTTTGTAATAACATTTTCTTGCGGGATAGCTCCATATTTCCACGTAGTTTTGCCATCCTCAACAATTTCTAAATATTCGATTGCAGGAAGTTCGACCAATGCTTTGAGTTGAACCATGACCATTTCATCACTATAGTTCCACACATTTGCCGCAAGAGATCTGAGACTGACATTTTCCATCTGGTGAAATTGATCTTTAATTTGTTCGAGATCATCGTTGAAATCGATGTAGAGTTGAACAGCGGAAGTGAAAATTGTGATAAGGGTACTGAAAAGAACAATAGCAATGAGCAGGCGCTTTCCTATTTTACCTGTTTTGGGTGAATTACTGACCGCTATGTGGTTTTTGCCATTTTCAGATTCTTGCATTTTCCAATTTGGTCGATGTATACCCTTTTAGCAAACGTGGCAAAAATAGGTTGATAAACAATCACTTTGTTAGCCTGGTTAAAGACAGTCATTAAATATTACATTAATTCCTCCCAATCGATCATTATATTCCAGTAACTTATCCTCTTTCATCCTTCTTTTCAAGTCACTTTAGATATTATGATATAAACATATCAACTTAAGGATAAAAGCTCTTTCCTTTTTTACTGGAGTTGAGAGTTGCGTTATTTTCAAGAAACAAGAGAATTGATTAGTATTTTTCTTGTGTAAACCAAGGAGAGAATGATTTTAACGTGGTTATTTACTGAATTTTTTATAAGTTGCAGGTGTGTTCGACTGGGAGTTTCTTTGTGAAATCAGCTCCTAAGAAGAAGTCTTTTGGAGTAAAAAGGCAAAGACCTAAGGCATGAAAAATCACTGTACTACCGCCTAGTTTTGACTATCGCTATCACTATTTACAACGGCAGAGCAATAAACGTTCCTCCATTTCTATTAGTAAGTTCCCTCATCAAAATTGCAAATCTGTCAGTGGTGTAATTTGAGAGAAAACCAACTCCATGGATCTTGGCAAGGCGTCGCCCATTTTTTTGTAACCTGTTCAATTGGGTAATTTCGGCAATTGCCTGATCATAGGAGGAGCCGGTATAATCATCGCCGAAGACATAGATAGCGGTTGACTGCCCAGGTTTGGCATAGAGCTTCAACGCAGTAGTTATCCCTTCCACAGGACTGCTGTTCGATGCGTCCTGCCACTTTGAGAAAACATTCATCACACTTTTACGTCGCCCTGGTGTATCGGGGATAAAGCGGCCACTGTAGCCTGAAATGATTGCCTTACCCTGATCATTTAATATCTGAAAACCGTTTACTTGAGGATGAATACTGAGCACATTGAGGATTTCCCTTGAAACCCTTCCCCAGATAGCCTGCATACTTCCGGAGGTATCCACTACAAAAATCACATAGTCACTGTCCACCGGAATACCACCTACCTCCTCATCACGAGTTGCTGATGTCGAGGGGGTAATGGATATTTTCTCCAGAGTTGACTGAACCAGAGAAAGTCCCTCCAGATTACCTACCAGAGCTTTTTCCTGATCTTCAGTGGTACTGAGATTTTGGGCAAGAGTCTCCGCCGTCCGGCTTAAACTGCCTTGTTGCGCCAGCAGTTCTTCATTTTTTTTCTTTTGTTGATCAATATCTTCTGCCAAACTATCTATCGTATTCTCTAAACTGAGGACCTGACGAAGAAGATTTTCAACCTCGCCCATGGTAGACCGAGACGTATCTTCAGCCGTGTTTGAAATCAGGACCAAAAGAACCACTGCACCAAAACCGCAGGAGATGATATCAAGAAAAGATATATTGAATATATCGAATTCTTTTCGCTTGATTTTCATGGCCAGTTCACCGCGGGACTAATGACTAACCCTCCCGATTGCGCGGCCCACGCCCAATATTCATTAACCGCATCGGGATCTCCTTCAATGGGCATAAGGATCACATTGACCTTCAGTCCGCCTGGGCTGCTGTCCTTGATTGATTGTCTGAAGAGTTTTACCCTGCATTCGCCTGAAATGGTTGAAGACTTACCTAAAAGAGAACTGCAGCTGGCAAACGGGTTAAGGCTTGCATAACGAGATTCGCCAGCGGTTGGCAAACCATCGGTGATCAGGTAGAGATCGGTGGCGCCAAGCTCGGCCACAGCCTGCAATCCCTTTTGCAGATTGGTGGCACCTTCAGGTACAAGGCCATCCAATTCCCTGTAGAACGATTGAAGAGTTGCCGGATTATCGACACGCATCCAGTTGTTTCCGGCCAGAACCTTTACCGATGCATTATATGAAATCACCGCAACTTCACTGGTTTTAGGGGTCCGGGCCAAAAGCCAGCGCACCGTTTTTCGTGCCCGAAGCCATTTGGGCCCCTTTCTCTTTTGGGCAGCGGAACTATTTTTTCTTTTAATAATATCCAATAACGATTCATCGGTCATGGATGCGCTGCTATCCAGTAGCACGACAATACGACGACCTTCGACTTTCAAGCCCATCAGGTAATTTTCTTCACCACCACGGTCATCCTTCACCAGATCTTCTTTCTGGGCAATTGGTCTTGTGGAAAGGTCTTTTTTCAAAGCTGCTAACTGGGTTTTTTTTTGCTCAAGACTCAACTCTTTCCGAGAGAGTGATTGCTCAAGCAAGGTCAGCTTTGCCCGTAACCTCGCAATTTTCTCTGCTTCGGATTGTGATATATCTTTTAACATCAGCAGGGTTTGCCGAAGTTCCTGTTCCTGCAATTCCAGATGTTGCACATCTGCTGTCAACAAATCGGTTTCAATTGGCGAACTGCCGACATTATGCTTTACCAGCATAAAAACCAGAACCACAGCCCCCAGACCGCAGGACATAATGTCTAGAAAAGCAATGTTGAAACCTTCAGATTTGCGGCGCTTTCTCACCTTTTCACCGCTTATTTAATGCGCGCAAGCAGATAGCGGTCACAGTAGGCCTGAATATCAACCATCTGGCCATCCTGAAGGCGCTGCAGCTGATGAAAGAGAAACATCAGAAAGATACTGATTAAAAGGGCCACCAGTGTTGAATTAAAGGCCACTCCCAGGCTGTTGGTCATACCGGCGATATCTCCTGCAAGAGCCTTATCGGCAAGAGACAGTGCTTCACCAATACCGCGAACAGTCCCTATAAAGCCTATGGATGGAATGGCCCATATGAGATAGCGAATCATTGAATTTTCAGCATCCTGGCGAACAGCAAGTGACTCAACGCTGCTCTCAACGGCATCCGAGAGATTCTGGATATTTTTCGTCCCGGCATAACGCCACAGGGCGGTGCGCAGTGTTTGAATTAGCGGAGCGGAATTGCGGTCACCTGAAAGCTCGGAGTCAAGTTTTTTAATGATACTCTCTGCGGAAAAGCCTTCGTCTTCTTCAGTCTCTTCAATTAAGTCGACGGTAAAAAGATAATTATGTCTTAAAATCCGGCGACACTTTGAGAGAATAAGAAAACATCCCCAAAGCATAAGAATGAAACAGATTTCCTGCTCATAATCCTTTAACACAATAACCAACTGACGAGGAGCGGAGGTACCTGCCTGGCGGGCCGTTTCGAGCAAGAGGTTGGCCTCGGGACGTATATAGCCAATATAAACAAGATGGACGACGATAATGGAGATGATCAGCACAATGAAGTTCTTAACTATATCTGACATATCAAATATCCACGGGAAAAGAAGTCGGAGAGTTTAAACTGATTACCGGAAGCACTGCATAGACCGTGACAACAGAAGCCAAAACAGCAAATACCACAAACCAAAGTGTAATTTTTTTAGACAATAACATCCTTAATTTATTCATGTTCCCCTCCATATAAATATCGTCCGATTCGAAAACCGACATCATCGCGACCAGCGGTAAGTCCTTCTCTAAAAGAAGGACGCAGGCTGGTAAGAGTGCCGGATCGAAAGTTGGCGCCCTTCACCACATGTGCATCTCCGCGCTGTTCTCCTAATGGGTTTTTTAAGGTGATGCCGCTTTGCATCGGCACAATTGAGTAGACGTCGTGCACCCACTCACTGACATTTCCGGCCATATCGTATAGCCCCGACGATTCCCTGGCCAGGCTACCGACAGGAGCAGCAACAGGATACCCATCTCTATAATTTGGAACATAAAATCGAACCTGACCCTTGGCACTTTCATCGGCAATGTTGGCAGCATTAGGTGGAATAACCGTCTCATTGCCCCAGCTGAAAATGGTTTGTTTCGTTTTCCCTGCCTTGCGAGCCAACCACTCCCACTCAGCTTCACTCAGCAGGCGATACCCCTCTGAATGGGGATCAAATCCCATAACCCGGCTATCCACAATGGAATAAAATGGTCTCAGGTTCTCCTTTTCACTCAGCCAGTTGCAAAAAACTGCCGCTTCTGTCCAGCTTATCTTTGTTACAGGTCTATCACCACCTCCACCCTTTTTGGGCTTGAATTTAGCATACTGATCATTGGTAATCTCGTAGAGACCTGCATAAAAAGGTTTGGTCAGCAAAACCTCTTTTTGGAATTCATTGGCGCGCTGGCCTTTTTCAGATCGTGGGGCCCCCATGGTTACCGTGTCTCGCACAATAAAAAGTTTCAGCTTGATCCCGTTTGCAGTGGTAAACTCCCGAGGTGCTTCCTGTAATCGAGCCTGATATTCGGTAAGCATGGTAGTGTAAATCTTTTTGGTCTTTCCCCCTTGCGGTCGAATAGTTTTGGAAACAGAACGATAGCCCTGTTTTATGAAGGTGATAGTATGGGCCACGGCAGGAAGGGTAACACTCACAGGACTCTGACCAACGTCTTTGCCGTCAATCATAACCTTAGCGCGAGGCATGGAGGAGATCTCTACCTTCCCTTTTTCTTCCTTCAGCCGAAAAGAGACTCGTTTTTCTTCGCCCGTTGCAAGTATCACTGTCTGGGCTGCCGAATAATATCCAGGTTTAGAGTAGCTCAGGCGATGCTCCACGGTGGCCTGAAGAAGGAAAGGCTCTTCTGCCTCTACACCATTGATCAATAATGTGCCTCCTTTTGGTATCAGCTCAAACACAACCTTTGCTTTTTTTAATTCAAGGTTATAGTCGCGAACCACCTCCGGATTGGTCCTGGTAACGGTTACTTCTTCAGTAATATCAACATAATTATCAGCGACCAGGCGCAAACTGTATGAACCGCCGTCCTGATCGAGCTGAAGAGGTGTTGTGCCAACTTCTCTGTTATCCAGGTAAACAGTTGCTCCTGAAGGCTTTGAAGAAAGGTCCAGCAGACCATGTACAGGCTGAAGTTCCACCTCTATCCGGGTCAACTCTCCTCGTTTAAGCTCAACTTCCAGCTCTTTTTGTTGAAAAAAGGGATTGTCGATGGTCACAGTGCTGCGACCAGCTTCGAGTTCTTGATCAAAGCCTGCAGCACGAGCGACATCATGGCCATTTATGCGCCACCCTGTCCTCGTCAGTTTTTCTGTATCCCCTGCTATTTCAATGACCAGACGACCAGGTAATTCAAAAAGTTCCAGTGGAAAATTTTTGCCGAGGAATGCCCTGTCAATGGTCTTCTCGGTTTTCCGGTAGCCAGGAGCCGAAGCACTTACAACCGGATTTGCAGAGAGGGAATAAACCGTGTTGCCGTAACTGAAACCCAGCCCTTTTGTCACCCTGATCTCGGCTGCTTCTCTTGCCTCAATGGGTAGTATTTCAATACGGGTTCCACGCGAAACAACAAACAATGAAATCACGATCAAAAGAATAACGACAACCAATATTCCAGCAACCAGATATAACCTTTTTTGACGTCTCCTGGCCTGATCTAATTTGGCGTTAAATGTGCTCATCGCAAACTATATGTACCCTGTAATTTTCCAGATCATATGTAATAAAAACCGGGACTAATTTTGCTTTAAAACCATCGCGAATCCCTTCAAAGTTATATTTCCCTGGTTTCAGTTGAATTATTTTTTCTGAAACCATGCCCACTTTTCCCACACCTCGAACCTGTATGTAGGTTTTGTTATCGGAAATGACAGTGACAGGAATAAGGCGGTTGATCTTTGTAATCAGCTCCCTCAACTGATCAGCCTGGCGTTTTACCGTAAGACTGGAGCCGGATAGAACGTTCGCCTCCGTCAACACCTTCTCCGCATCTTTAAGAACGCTGCTATTGGTAAGCCGATAAGGGTTTTCTATTTGGAGGTTAAGACGATTAAGAAGACCAAGCATATGCTCGGTCTCCTGAAGTCCTTCGACTACTGCAATATCTTCCGGTGCATCCTGTGCAGCCTTAGCATAACTTTCCTTGGCCTGACTCCAATCGTCCTGGGCGACTGCCTGCTCAGCCTGTACGATATACCTCCGGACACGAAGAGATTTTTCCAGTGTCGATATCTGAGCGGAAAGCAGGGAAAGTTCCACTCTTTCAGGAGCAACCTTTTGAGCCTCTTTATAATGGCCCCTGGCCTCTTTTATCTGAGCTTTTTCAATGGCGGCAAATCCAGAAGAAATATGACTCTCAAAACTTTGCCTCTTGATAACCTCCGCAAGCTCCCTCAGCCGTGAAGCCTCTTCTTCACGTTGTGGAGCAACCACCACAATCTGCTGTAAAAAATTATATTCTTTTTGAACATCATTTTCGGTACGGGCGACCTTCGCTCCAGCAAGAAGCGGAAAAATGACGGGAAGTTTCTCAATCTTCTCGTAAAGCGCCATCGCCTCTGGAGATTGCGGAGCTATGATCAGAGCTTTATCTATATGCAGTTTGGCCTCGTCATAAAGATCCTCTTCTAGAAATGAAGCGGCCTTTTCCATATTTTCGTTATAGAGATGTTCTGCCTCTTCCAAAATTGTGGCCGTCCTGCTTTCAAGTAACTGGAGACTCTCCAGCGCCTTGCCATATTCGCCACTGCTAAAAAACACCATCATCTCTTTCTTGAGCTCAGTTATTTCAAAAAGGCCATCACGATTCCAGATTTCCAGACCGACAGCCCCCAGGCGAGGTTCAAGCTCATTTTCATATTGGAGAAGGTTTTCTTTAAAGGTCGTACGAACATTTTCTTCGTCATCCACGGATACGTTCTGCTTAGGAACTGACAAAGGCAGAGAGGTGTCTCCAGTGGTAAAATCAAGCAGAGAAAGGGTAAACACCACCAAGCCAACCACACAGATGGTTGCCAGTGTGGCAATGATTATTAACATCCTCCTTCTGGCGCTGCGCAGTCGTGCTTCCTCAATTTTATCTATTATCACAATCTCATTCTTGATTTAGATTTGCTTTTCCGGAGTCATTTCTTCTGTATAGATTTTTTGCAGAAAGGCACGCCATTGCTTAAATTGCTCTTTAGCATCACCGGTGAGTTCGACGCTTTCTTTTTCAAAGGCAATGACCTGAGGTGCCAGCGCCATATCAACAGATTGACCGAGCTCATTCAGCGACTCGCGATGAACTTTGGCCTCCTCGCTTGTTTTAAAGCTATCTGAAAGTACGGAAGCACCGGCAACACCACCAATAATCGCTCCAGTAGCACCGGCCGCAGTGCCGCCGACTGAGTCGGAGTTTGATCCTGCCACCCCAGAAAGAACAGCAAGCCCAATAAGCAGGACTCCACCGACCCGCTGTCCCCATAGCTTCTTATTTGCAGCACGTTCAGCCTGAACCTCAAGAAGACTCTGCTCCTGCCACATCATATAGCTATCATTCATTTGCTCGGAAAAAGAAGCGTAGTTTTCCTGTAAACCATCGACGAAAAGCTGATCACGCACACGAATGGCTCGAACCCGCAGCAACATCGGATCATCGTCGCTGGGTTTGCTCACCAAAGTGAATTTACCATCATTGACTTTCATATAGCGCATAAAACTCTTTTCAGAGAAGTTGGCTCCAAACCTGAGATCTGCAAGATATTGCAATTCTGCCAACTCTTCGCTGTCATGTTTTTTGAGCTTTTCAACTATTTCTGCGGCAGCTTCTGTGAACAGAGGATCATAAGGGTCAAGACCTTCATTGCGTTGATCCTTGTAAAAAGCTTCTGATACTTCATGTTCAAAGGTGTCGTCCAGCCAGCGCTTCCCACTTATATCGACAACCTGAAGATCAATTTCTACTTCTTCACCATTTGACTGTTCAATTCCTCCAAGGATATAAAGATCCCCCGTGGCCGTCGCATCAGGGGTGACCCGCACGGCACCGAACTGACCGGTAGCATCCAGTTTTTCTTTGAGCTTATAAGCAAACCGATTAGCCTCAGCCCTGCGCAGTTCGGGCCAGATATTCTCATCTTCATATGTTTCAGGATCATCAGGCAGGCCAGGATTAAATACAGGAATTATCACTTCGAGCTTTGGCGTGTTTGTTACGATTTCCGTTTTTTCCGGCTCTGAATATGAAGATGAGAGCGGTGGCCCGATAGCGGTTGAAGCAGTTCGACTACTGGAAGTACATCCGGAAAGAAGAAACATATAAATCATAAAGACAGCGATCAGTTTCTTTATAATCATGGGTTCTCTCTATTGTTATTTAGTGGCTAAGCCTTTATATTTCCTATATTCATTCCATAACTGCCTGCTTTTTACCGGGTCCGGCTCATTTTCTGCAGCATGGCGAATCTGGGCAGCAAGCGCATCATCATTTTCAGCAGACGGGATGTCATCCGGTGTCTTGCCGTTCGCAAGTTTTACATTTCCACCGGTTTTGCTGGTGGTTTCATCCATTTCCTGAGAACTCTGCAAAGGTTTAGGCTCCAGAGCTTCAAAACCTTCGGCAGGAGGATATTCCTGAGGTGTTTCAGTTCCTGACATCTGGGTACTTGCAACGGATTCTTCGCCCGATGTTCCAGCTTCACCGTCACTCCCGCCAGAACCTCCGTCTGCTGATGCCGGGGCTGATGCTGCTGCCTGCCCCTTTTCTTTTGCTTCCTGACACAGTTCAAATCTGTTAAGAGACTCAAAAAAAGCTTCATCCATGCGACGAAGGCGTTCTTCTCTGGTCAAACTGGCATCATCAACATAGTCTACCTTTACCTCTGTACAATCAATTGATTCCTCAATGCTTTCTTCAGCAGAGACCAATGATTGAAAAATGCAAAAGTGACCAATAAGACAGCATATGCTAAGATAATAAACGGCTTGATATTTTTTCAATAGTTGTCTCCCTACATTGCGGCCATGAAACCTTTATCAACTGCCACTATTATAAGCTGTCTTGAATACTTCATCCACCATTAGCTTGGAATATCTTCTTATCTATTAAAATCTATGGGATTATTCTAAGATCACCTAACTCTTTTTACAAGATAGGTTCCGAGATTATTTCACTTGCTGCCATGCAACCAAAGGTTAAAGACAACTCCTTGATTTGAAGGGAACAATGCATATCTCCCAGGTTGATGCCCTATAGAACAGGGTCGCGGAGAACAACCTGGGTGAAAGCGGAAATGAAATGTGCGACAAGTTTTATAACTTTCTCTTCACTTGTCAAAGATAAATAGCAGTTTCAGCTGTTTGGAAAAGAAACCTCACCTTGAATCCTATTCAGTTTTTAAGATTTTTAAGATTTCACCACATCTTTCTGAAGCACGGCCAAGGAGAGTTTTGGCCTCTGCCAGGGTGTGTTTTTTGTACTCGACATCTTCGACATCCTGCATATTAATCAAGACATTCTGATAGGCTCCCCAAATCCCCGCTTCCAAGGACCTGGCTCCAACCTGAACATCGGATTTCGAGGCGGGGTTGCCATGTTTTGCCACCTCAACCAGATGATCCCAGGCGCGATCCCCGAGTCGCATCGTGGTCAGGGGCACATCTATTGCACTTTTTAATCCAGACTGCATTTTATCGTGACGTGCCTGTTTTTCTTTCTTGGTATTTTGGGGCATACGCAGCCCTTCCATATATTCATGAAAAGCGGATGTATCGGCATCAATCATGGGGATGAGTTCCGCCGTCAGGTCATGAAGGGTGGGAATGGCGCCCATCATATGATGTTGTACATCTTCAAATTTGCGAACGCCATGGGTAAGCTTGGCAACCATCGAACCAAGTCCGACCCCAACAGCCGCAAGGGCAGCGGAAACAGAGCCGCCTCCCGGCGCAGAGGAACGGGAAGCCACTTCTTCAATAAATGAGCGCAGAGACATAGCTGCCAATGGTTCTACTTTTGGTTCGGCAACAATATATTCAATAATGCGCTCCTTCGGCACAAACGGTGAAATAGAATTCAACCCCATGCGTTCAATGGCCAGCCGGATCCTCTGGTCCTCTTCATAGATAAAGAGCTTCTCTTTTTCGATGTAGTAGTCGGCTGCCATCAACAGGGCCTCAAGCGGTACAACACCAACAACTTCGGAACCGGCAACGCCGACCCCCAGTTTCTCAGCCTCCTTTTTCACCTCTTCATAAAGTACATGCATCGGGGTTACATGGTAGTCATTGAGATTAACGGTAACCTGAGCCATGTTGTATTCATCCACGAACCAGCCCATGCCCTTTACCATTTTCAGCTTTCCAGGTTCCTGCTCCCCCCTGCCCGCCTCGCGCAGGTTCAAGGCAATCCTATGAGCCTGATTAGGCGTTCCAAGGATATTAACATTATAGGCAATTAAAAAGGTTCGGGCACCAGTTGCAGTAATCCCCCAGGAGGGTACAAACTCCTCCGGACCATAATCAGGTTTCCAGGCCGGATCTTTCAACCTCTCTGCAAGTCCTTCATACTCGCCCTCCCGGATATCCGGAAGTTTACGACGGTAATCCTTTTTGGCCGACTCTTCATACAGGTAAAATGGAATATCAAGCTCATCTGCAGCGCGCTTGGCAAAACTTTCGGCAAGTAGCGCACACTCCTGCATTGTAACTCCGGCAACGGGAATAAACGGGCAGACGTCCATGGCACCAAAGCGGGGGTGCTCGCCATGCTGAGTCCTCATATCAATTCGTTCCCGGGCGACCCGGGCGGCAGCAAGGGCTCCCTCGACCACCGCTTCAGGATCCCCGACAAATGTGCAAACAGTACGATTGGTCGACTTACCAGCATCTACATCAAGAAGGCTGCACCCACCAGTTTCGCTGATTGCCTGGGCGATTGCCTCAATGGTCGCCTGATTCCTGCCTTCTGAAAAATTGGGTACGCATTCGACTATTTTTTTCACGCTTTTCCTCCATACCACTCCCCCCGGCAACTGAACTTTCCAGATTCTAAAGCGGCTGGGCCTCATTTTATCATGATACCCAGAGGGAATAAATGCCTTGGTTGTCGAGAGAGTTTTATCGTTTCAAAACCGTCTTATATTTCTTTCTTTTCTGACATCTTTTCAGGAGTAAGGCACTAATCACCTCTCCCTAAATTACCCCGATTTTCCCGGAATTGTCCGGAAGAAACTTGCCACCCAGAGTGTATCTTGAACCGGGATAATAAAAGGTACTGACCGTGGCAACAGTCTTTCCTGTCCAGGTTTTACGATGCAGCACCAGGCATGGTTCAAGACTGCCAATTTCTAATAGTTCACGAATCCATTGGTCAGGAATCATGGCTTCAACAATATGTTCTATTTCACTCACCGGGGCATGCTGCAGAAGGTATTCACTGACATTCAAACTGGTAAAATCCTGTTTCAGATAATCGGGCGCTATAAGCGGATTTATAAATCTACTGCCAAGCTGAATGGGAATCCCTTTATTCTTATGAACAATCAGCGAATGAAATACGCTTGAATAATGATGCAGCTCCATTGCTTCAGCCAGGGAGGGTTTTGCCTTTTCCTCCCGGAGCAAATGCACATCGCAGGAATAAACACCGCCACCATCGCTGATTTCTTTGGCAATGGAGTTAATCTCAAAGAGTGCCGCCTGTGATTTTTGTTCAGCAACAAATGTACCCCGTCCCTGAACACGCCAAAGCTTTCCCTCTGCCGTCAACTCACGCAGGGCTCTATTCACCGTCATTCTTGACGCCTTCAGCAACTTGCCCAACTCGGCTTCCGATTCGATACGCATCCCGCTCTTCAGAATACCCTGGTCAATTCTGCTGCTGATATGCTCCTTGATCTGTTGGTAAAGGGGAATCTGTGCTGTTTTAAGGTTTTTCTTCATAGCATGTTTTATTTCAAGCTTGGCAGCAACCCAGGATGAATAAGTGAATTAAATACTTCAGATTGAATCAGTTCCTGGATACTCTTAATATCAGGGGCAAAATAGCGGTCATGGTCATAAAAAGGAACTTCCTCACGAACAAGAGCACGTGCTTTTTCAAGCAGTGTAGAGCTCCGCAATGGAGCCCTGAAATCGATACCCTGGCAGGCGGCAAGAAGTTCAATCGCCACAATGCCCGTGGTGTTCTCCGCCATTTCCAAAAGCCTGCGCGCTGCAAACGTAGCCATCGAAACATGGTCCTCCTGATTTGCCGATGTGGGAAGGCTGTCGACGGATGCTGGATGGGAAAGTGCCTTGTTTTCACTGGCCAGAGCGGCTGCCGTCACCTGAGCAATCATAAAGCCCGAATTAAGTCCACCCTTCTCAACAAGAAATGGCGGCAGTTTAGACATATTCGTGTCAATCAGAAGCGCAGTCCTCCTCTCGGAAAGAGCGCCAATTTCGGCAATTGCCAGGGCAAGGTTATCGGCAGCCATGGCAATGGGTTCCGCATGAAAATTTCCACCGGAGATGATGTCATTTTCAGCAGTGAATACCAACGGATTATCGGATACGGCATTTGCCTCGGTCTCAATTATTGCGGCGCTGTTACGAATCTGAGTCAGACATGCTCCCATAACCTGCGGCTGGCAGCGCAAAGAATAAGGATCCTGCACGGCCTCACAGTCTTTATGGGATTTCTCAATGTCGCTGTGTTCCAGCAGCTGCCTACAGGCTGCTGCAACATCTATTTGGGCCTGATGGCCACGCACCTCGTGGATAAGCGCTTCAAAAGGACGCCGACTGCCAAGGGCCGCCTCGACAGAAAGGCAGCCTGAGACCATGGCAGCAGCAAAAAGATCTTCTGCCCGGAACAGACTTTCCAGCGCAAAGGCTGTTGATGCCTGGGTACCGTTGAGCAGGGCAAGACCCTCCTTGGGACCAAGGGTAATCGGTTCAAGACCCGCTTTTTCCAATCCTTCTCTGCCGGATAAACGCATACCATGATAAGTCACCTCACCCTCGCCAAGCAGGACCGTGCTCATATGGGCAAGAGGTGCCAGATCGCCGGATGCGCCCACTGAACCCTTTTGAGGAATACAAGGGTACACTTCTCCATTGATCAGCTTGACAAGGGCCTCAATCACCTCGTATCGGATTCCGGAATAACCTCTGGCAAGACTGTTGATTTTAAGAACCATCATCAGACGTACCGTAGACTCGGCCATCAAGTCACCAACACCTGCTGCATGGGAAAGGACAATGGATCGCTGCAAATCCTCCAGTTCATCGTTGGCAATCGTGGTATTGGCCAACAGCCCAAAACCGGTATTAACACCATAGATCACCCTGCCCTGACGAATCACATCCTGCACCGTCGCAGCAGAGCCCTCAATAGCACCAAGACAATCATCTGCAAGAGATACCTTCACAGGTTTTCTTGCTATTTCACGGAGCTGAGCAAGGCCGAGCTTCCCGGCCTGCAGAACGAGATGTTTCATATTTTTCTCACTTATCACTGTTTTCAAATTTCCATCCTGATATGGGCCAAAAGAGGTTGAACTGCATTTGTTGATGATACCCGGCAAGAACTCTTTTTAGTTCCCCCACAAGGGGAATAAATGTGTTGGTAATCTGGGCGGTTTTCTCGTTTCAAAACTGTCTCCAGCTTCTTGTTTTTCTTTGACGGCTTTTCAAGAACAAAACATTAAAAAAATATCGCCAATTGAAGAATAGTAACGCATTCAACTTGTATATACAACTAGAATAAGTATAATATGCCCTATAGGATTGGTCAAAATTTTATTTCACCTCTATTGCAAGATTTTCCAAAGGTAACGGTTATGATAAATAACGCTGAAATAGCAAAGGCTATGAACGTCAAATTAGACGATGATTTACCCGAAAAAGAGGCTTTTTCGGAGGCAATTCGCCGGGCTCCCGACCGTGGTTTTCGTCTGTCAAAGAGCCAGACGGCGACGGCTCTAAAGAATGCCCTGCGTTATATTCCAGAAAAACATCACATAAGACTTATCCCAGAGTTCCTGGACGAACTCAAGACCCGCGGACGCATCTACGGTTATCGCTATCGCCCCCATGGTCGTCTGCAGGCCAGGCCAATCGAAGAGTATAAAGGCAGGTGCCTTGCCGGAAAGGCCTTTCAGGTCATGATCGACAATAATCTCGATTTCGATGTAGCTCTCTATCCCTACGAACTGGTGACCTACGGTGAAACCGGAGCAGTCTGCCAAAACTGGATGCAGTACAGACTCATTAAAAAATATCTGGAAGAGCTCACCGAACATCAGACCCTGGTCATGCATTCGGGCCATCCACTAGGTCTCTTTAAATCAAATCCGGATAATCCTCGGGTCATTATCACCAACGGGCTTATGGTCGGTCTGTACGACAATCCGCAGGATTGGGAAATTGCTGTACAGATGGGCAACTCTTCCTACGGTCAGATGACTGCCGGTGGCTGGATGTATATCGGCCCGCAGGGCATTGTCCACGGCACCTACAACACCCTGCTGGGCGCAGGGCGGAAGATGTGCGGTGTCGCAGCAGATGACGATCTTGCCGGCCTGCTCTTTGTATCTTCCGGACTTGGCGGCATGAGCGGCGCCCAACCAAAGGCTGCCAAAATTGCCGGGGCTGCCTCCATCACTGCAGAAGTTGATTATTCACGAATTGAAACAAGGTATAGCCAGGGCTGGGTCGATATTGTCTCCAACAGCCTTGATGAGGTTGCTGCCCTTGCAGAAAAAGCGGTTCAGGAGTGCAGTAGCACCTCCATCGCCTACCACGGCAATATCGTCGATCTTCTCCAGTTTTTAGCAAAACGAAAAATAAAGATAGACCTGCTCTCCGACCAGACTTCCTGCCACGTGGTCTATGATGGCGGGTACTGCCCTCAGGGCATGGACTTTGAGACCAGAACAGAGATGCTCGCCTCCAACAGGGAAGAATTCATCAACAGGGTAAATGAGAGCCTGAAAAAGCATTTCCGTGCAATCCGTGAACTGGTTGGTCAAGGTGCCTATTTTTTCGACTACGGCAATGCCTTTCTCAAAGCTGTTTTTGATGCCGGAGTCACTGAAGTTGCCAGAAACGGTGTCGATGCCAAAGACGGTTTCATTTACCCCTCCTATTTTGAAGATATCATGGGTCCTATTTTTGACTACGGTTACGGTCCGTTTCGCTGGGTCTGTTTAAGTGGAAAGAAAGAAGATCTGGAGAGAACCGATCGTGCCGCAATGTCCTGTATTGATCCGGATAGAAGAGCAGAAGACAGAGACAACTTTGTCTGGATCAGAGATGCACAAGAAAATAAACTCGTGGTCGGCAGCCAGGCCCGCATTCTTTATGCCGATGCCGGAGGCAGAAAGGCCATCGCCTTAAAATTTAACGAAATGGTACGCGATGGTAAGATCGGTCCAGTCATGCTCGGCCGGGATCATCACGATCCGGGCGGTACGGATTCACCCTTCAGAGAAACCGCCAACATTAACGACGGCAGCAATGTCTGTGCCGACATGGCGACTCACTGTTTTGCCGGAAACGCCGCCAGAGGCATGTCACTGGTTGCCCTGCACAACGGCGGCGGCACCGGAATCGGCAAGGCGATAAATGGTGGATTCGGCATGGTACTTGATGGCAGCGACCGTGTTGACCGGATTCTTGAATCGGCCATGACCTGGGATGTTATGGGAGGTGTGGCCAGAAGAAACTGGAGCAGAAACCCCAACGCCATGGAAGTGGCGATGGAATACAACCGTACCAACGACAACGGCGACCAGATAACCCTGCCCTATCTCAGCAAAGAAAATTTGGTTGAGGATGCGGTGAACGCCATGTTCTCAGAACTCTAAAACATGCAAACAGATACATTTCCATAAACAACACATGAAAGCAATCAAGCCCATCGGAAACATTACAAATCTATGCTGCTTTCTTACTTAAGAGGAAAAGGATGTCCACCACTCTATTTACCAATGCGAGAATCTATACAGCCGTCGACAAGGGCCATCCGCTTGCCGGATCGGCACAGGGAGAACTACGGCATTTTCCCAAAGGTGCCTTGCTTATAAAAAATGGACTGATCAAGGCTGTCGGGGAAATGAAAAAACTCAGGAAAGAAATCTCGGCCAAAAATATTCAAGAAGAAGTCGACTGCCAAGGCAAGTGTCTTATTCCAGGTTTTGTCGATCCTCATACGCATATCTGCTTTGCCAAACGTCGTGAAGAGGAATTTGAAATGCGTCTTACAGGAACTCCCTATCTGGAAATTCTGAAAAAAGGTGGGGGCATTCTCTCCTCAGTCAAAGCAGTGGCTGCGGCCAGTGAACAGGAGCTGGTGGACTCCACCCTTGGCCGTCTGCAAACCGCCCTGAAATTCGGCACCACTTCTATCGAGATTAAGAGCGGCTACGGGCTCGATAAAGAAAACGAATTGAAAATGCTAAGGGCCATAGCACGGCTCTCCCAAAACTCTGTTCAAGATATTCGGGCAACATTCCTTGGTGCCCATGCCATTCCAGCAGAGTATCAAGAAAATCCTGATAATTTTATTGAGCTGATCATCAAGGAAATGCTCCCTGAAATTGCTGCCCGGAACCTGGCAACACACTGCGATATTTTCTGTGAAGAAGGTGTCTTTTCCATTGCCCATGGGAGAAAGCTTCTGCAGGCAGCTCAAAAGCTGGGGCTGAAAGCCAAGATTCATGCCGATGAAGTTCATAACCTTGGCGGAGCCGGGCTTGCCGCTGAACTTGGCGCAAGTTCCGCAGATCACCTGCTTGCTGCAAGTGAAGTTGGGCTTGAAGCTATGGCAAGGGCAGGTGTTATTGCCAATCTGCTGCCGGCAACAGCATATAGTTTGAAGAAACCATATGCCAAGGCCAGAATGATGATAGAGAAAGACCTTGCCGTTGCCTTGGCAACCGATTGCAATCCCGGTTCCAGCTTTACCGAATCGATGCAATTTGTAATCGGTCTTGCTATCCTCAATATGGATATGACACCTGCCGAAGCACTCACAGCCTCAACCCTTAATTCTGCCTACAGCATCGGCCTGGCCGAAAAAGTCGGCAGCCTGGATGTGGGCAAACAGGCCGACTTCCTGCTGCTCGATGGCGAAACTCCGGCTATTTTCGCTTATCATGCCGGGGTTTCTTCAGTGCAAGCTGTATATAAAAAGGGAACGAAGGTTTATGAAAATTCCCACTAAAAACACTTGTGAAGTTCTACCAAACATGCTATCAGAATGCACACATGTGCACCCGTAGCTCAGCTGGATAGAGCACCGGACTTCGAATCCGGGTGTCGGGGGTTCGAATCCCTCCGGGTGTACCAGTAAATTCAAGCGATTATCCGTATATTCAGACGGCTAATCGCTTTTTTTATTTTTTTGTTCCAGTTTCACACTTGCTATCTATTGCCTTTTTAATGTATATTCTGACTTATTACTGGAACAAAAATGGAACAAAAATTTGTTGATTATTGATGTTGGCTGCGGAGAATAACACCATGGCTCGTATCCAGACACGCAAAGGGAAAAAGAGAACTACTTATACAGCAACTGTCAGAATTAAAGGATTTCCTACATTTGCCAGAACATTTGACACCAAGGGCGAGGCGAAAAAGTGGGCTTCCGATCTAGAAACGGATGTGAGATCTGGTCGGTATCAAGATACAAGGCCAGCTGAAAAAATATTACTTGCTGAATTGATCTACAAATATCTAGAACAGGTATCTTCAAAAAAACGTCCAAATTCAGAACGCCGGGATCGAGATTCAGCTAATGCAATTCTAAATGGACTTGGAAAGGAAATCCTTGTTGCTAATGTAAATACGAAACGGTTGGCCGCTTACCGCGATTCCCGAATTAAAAAAGTGTCACCGTCAACAATTCAAAAAGAATTTGCCCTACTATCCCATTTATTCAATATTGCAAGACGGGAATGGGGGTTGCCTGTTGACAACCCAGTAACAGATGTTGCTCGCCCAAAGATTTGTAACGGTCGCACCCGATTTCTCACAAACGAGGAAGTACAAAAACTATTGGAGGTAGCAAAAGAAAGCCGCAATCGGAAGCTGTATCCCTACCTTCTCCTAATGATACACACTGGAATGCGTCCAAGTGAAGCAGCAGGTCTGAAATGGGAAGATGTCGATCTAGATGCTCGGCTCATCGAACTTCGTATCACCAAAACTGACATGAGGTATGTGCCACTTACTGAGATGACCGGGAATGTGCTTCGGTCCATGCAACCGCAGGACTCCGAAAAGGAAACACATATTTTCCTTCCTCTAGAGAGTTTGAAATCCCCCCAGGTCCGTAACCTCCCCTATCTTTATTTCAAGAGGTCTTTTAATACAGTTAGAAAAAAGGCAGGTCTTGAAGACATTCACCTACATGATCTCCGACATACAGCGGCCAGCCATTTACTGATGGCCGGAGTGGACATCAGGACCTTGGCGGAAATTTTGGGACACAAATCTTTACAAATGGTTCATCGATACACCCATCTTCTCAACGACCACAAATTAAAAGCAGTTGATCGTATCAATTCGCTAGGATCAAATTGATTGGCTGATTCTCTAAAGAGAGCTACTACGTCATATCAGCATGTTATAAAAGATAAATTTATGTTCTTACCAGAACCATCAAATACCTGCCCTAACTAGGTCACGAACATGCAACACCAGGATTAGGAATCTTCCTCAATATATCTACTATCTAATTGATATAAGATGTTTTATTTAACAAACTATTAATATTTGTTCCATTTTCGTTCCAATAAAATTTTATCTTTAAGGACCATAATTAACTTACCACCATCGCTACTCACCTGCCTAGTCTTTTGAGCAATTCTTTAGCTGGCTGACTTCCTAATTCTACAGCGGTTTCAAGGTCCCTGATAGCTGCTGTCTCGTCGCCTTTATGATGGTAGGTTCCTGCTCTTTCCATGTATGCTCGGCTGTTTTCCGGATGATTAAGAATATAGTCATCCCAATAGCCAATTATTTGGTCCCACTTTCGACTTCTGGCTAAGACTGCATCTATTGCGATATAGAAGTTTATCTCATGAGGATCAAGTTCAACTGCTCTTTTTAGCTCTTCCAGAGCCTCATCAAGTTGGTCTTTATTGTAAAGAGTTATAGCTTTATTGTATCGCATGAAGGCGTTATCCGGATCGAGTGCAATGGCAGAGTCGTATTGAGCTAAACTGTCTGATGGTTGCCCCTGCTTTTCTGATTCATCGGCCTTCATCGCCAGTTGATAGGCTATTACTTTTCGCAGATCGTTATAATATTTAGTATTTCCTTCAAGTGATTCGGCGTGGCTGATATCGTTTGCTGCTTTTTCGTACTGATTTATTTTGGAATATGTCCATGCACGCCAATAGTAATAATCGCCTTCATCCTTGCAAAGTTCTATAGCATGATTTAAATCAGCCAGAGCATCTTCATACTGTCCATTCCTGCTGCGTGCTCTTCCCCGGTGAAAATAGATGACATAGTTTTCGCCAAAAGATAGCGCTTTTGTGTAGATTTGTTCTGCTACATTAAATTTTTTAGCACTTTCTTGAACTAGCCCCTGGTCATCGTATATATGACCATGGAGTAGATATAACTTTGGACTTTTTTGTGCATATGAAAGTGAATCATTAGCGAAAGACTCCATTATTTCATAGGAACCTCCCCAGCGTGGCTTAAGCCCATTAATATAGGTGGCTCTCACTTTATATGATTCTGGGGAAATGCTAAGAGCTTTGCGTAGGGATTGCTCCGCCTCGATGTCTCGTCCCTGAGCATTAGCCATACCAATTAAGAAGTAATAGGGCACTACCGTCCTGTCATAAAGATTAAGAACTGTGTTAAGGTCTATGCGAGCTTTTTCAAAATAATTCCCCATCCCTTCAAATTGCTTCTGGGTTGTCTCCCTAGCCCATTTTTCTCCTCGTGTATTCCAACCTGCTTTATAATAGTACGCTGCTCTTGCAAGATACGGTTGATATGTTTTCGGATTCGCCTTAATCCAATCAGTCAGCAAACCTTCATATGTGGGATCATTTTTACCAAAAGCACTATAGCTATCAAAAAGAATGTTTTCTGCCAAAGGCTCCATCTCTGAGAACATTTGATACCTGTGAAGCTTGCTATTTAACTCGTCGTATCTTCTTTGCTCCAGCATCCTTCTGGTATGTAAATAAATACCATTTGAGGTGTTATATTCAGGTGGAATAGAAGAATAGGTAAAGTAATTTGGAGCCGTTGATCCTGAGCTGGTAGTGCTTCCTTGCTCATAGGTACTTTCAGCAGGTGGTGGATATGAAGTAAATTGCTTGTTGCCATTCTTATCCACCCATTGGTAAATTTTTCCATATGCAGGCTGCACCATAACGCAGCAAAGAAAAAGTAAAGTAATACGAAGTATACCCACTACCGATCTCCCATCAGTTATTAATTGCTATGAACTACATTTCAATTCTCAAACAGGTGATATTTTATCAAATTAGCAGAGAGATTTACAAGTTTTGGACAACGTTAATTATAGAGGGAGCCTATAAATATCTAAAATTTTACGATAGATACCCCCCGTAACAGATCAGAGATAGTTCAAATTGATGGAATGAGTATCAGGATTTATCATCATTTGAATTGTATGAAATTTTCATATTACATTTAAAATCCTGACGGCCCACATAACATTACTGCTTTCTCCTAAACAATTCCTGAAGTACATTCAAAGGCCTGACAAATACAGAAAATCAGGTTGACAGTCCTCACAAATGATTGGTATTTATTTCCCTTAACATGCCCTACCCTGCTCTGTTTTTGAGGACAAGTCTGGAACATGTTTGTGAGGCATGACCCTACGGACAGGCTTCTTGTTTGTTCAATAAACACAATCAGATAGGGGCAAACTACCAATGGAAGAGATTCAAGGCAAGCTCGCAAGACTGCCGTTCAATCTGAATGATATGCTTTTAGGTGAAAATACCGTTGTAGTGCTTTTCTTTTCACATGAAAAGCATACCGGATAGATTCATTTCACCTATCAGGAAAAGTGTGTAGTTTAAGGTTTATATTGTAGGTCTGGCAAAGTTCCTTATCTCTGGAAAGTGGTGAAGAACAAGAGGATTTCGCTTCTTATCGTATTGATAATCTAACTATTGTTAATGGGGGTGGATCATGAATATAAGGGTAGGTACTTTCAACTTAAATAACCTTTTTTCCCGCTTCAACTTTCAATCGAATATTAATGATATCCCTGATAACGAGACAGGTGGTATTACATTGACATTCACCGAGAATAATTACTCTGTGAGAACGTTTATGGGTCGCCTTGTCCGTGGAAAAGACATTGATGATTCAAAGGAAATAGCAAGAAGAATTACTGAGGTAATTAAAGCCGATGTACTTGCGGTTCAAGAAGTGGAGCACATACAAATCTTAAAACAGTTCAATAAAGAATATCTCAATGACTTCTACTCTCATATTGCATTGGTTGAGGGAAACGATCAGCGTTTAATTGATGTTGGAATTATGTCTAAATATCCGATTGGGAAAATTGTCTCTCACCAAACCGCTGTTCATCCCGATGAACCCAATAAACGTGTCTTTGGTCGTGATCTTCTTCAGGTAGAGATTCTTAATCACAACAGGGAGAAATTGTTTACTTTATATAATACCCATTTAAAAAGCCATTTCGTACCGTTTACCGAAGACCCTGTACAAGGCGCTATAAATGCAAATAATCGTCGAAAGCGTCAAGCTGAAGTTATTTCACAGATAATAAGTAAGATGGAGAGGCCAAATGGTCGCTTTATACTTACCGGTGATATGAATGACCCACCAGATTCAGAATTTCTTTCTCCAATGTTAACAGTTGACAATCAACTTCTTGTCAATACATTAGAAAATCCTTCAGAAACACGACCGGCCAAGCCTGAAACACCAGGCCAAGGAGATGGTCCCCGAACAAAGGCATGGACGCACAGGTTTAATCCTCCAGGTCCAGAACCTCCAGAATATAGTTTGTATGATCATATATGGGTTAGCCCATCACTAGCGAACCGTTTTTCAAATCCAACCATTGATAGACGAACAAAACATGGCGGTGATGGGAGTGATCATGATCCTGCTTGGATAGACTTAGATCTTTAGAAAAAATATTTAGCAAATGATGAAGTATAAAAAAGCTCGGGGTAGCGGAAAAACATAATCTTTGGCTGGTTCGGAGGGAAGAATGTACTCGTGAACTCGAAATCTGCTTTTACATTTTCATATATATAACAACCGATTAAGGAGGAAGAAAATTATGGCTTTTGACGCTTTTTTCAAGATTGATGGAATTGAAGGCGAAAGCACGGATGACAAACATCAGGGATGGATAGAAATCATGTCCTGTGATAACCAAATTTCACAAAAAGTATCCAAGACTGCCAGCAGCGCAGGTGGTGCCACTGGCGAACGAGCTAGTTTTCAAGATTTCAACTTAACCAAGGAAATGGACAAAGCTTCGCCCAAATTAGCTATTGCATGCGCAGATGGAACACATTTCAATAAAATCACCATTGAGTTTTGTAGAGCTGGAACCGAGAAGGTGAAATTCATGACATTCGAATTATCTAATTGCATTATTAGTGATTACAGAATGATTGCTGACGGTAGAGATTTTCCAATTGAAAGCTTGTCGATTAATTTCGGTAAAATTAATTTGGCTTATGTACAACAAAAACGTGAAGGCGGTGGACCAGCAGGAAATATTGCTGCTGGCTGGGATCTACAAAGAAATTGCAAAATGTAGCAAATTCAACAGGGAGATCTAAATGACTGCCCGTAAATATGTTGAGGTTTCCATAACCGAGCTTCTGGATGATCTCAACCAATTGACCGATGATCGCTTGTTGTCCAAGAGCTTATTGGATGAAGTCGTTGAGACATATGAAACTGAAGCAAGGGAAAGGATTCTGGTTAAAGATGGTATTAAAACGCCTGAGCAATTTGAGAAAGAAAAGAAAGGACGTAATGAGAGCCGTTATCATACAAGGAAGTTGCTGAAGAATATGTTGGCGGCAGGAAGAGTAAAGCCCAAAAACACTAGCCCTCATCATATTGTGGCATGGAACGAACCAAGGGCAATGAGAGCCAGGGCAATACTTTCACAGGTGGGAATTGATGTAGATGACGAGGTGAATGGTGTATTTTTACCTATGTATAGAAAACACTTACCTCACTCTGATTTGCCTAATGCATATGCTCACCTACCAGTACACACTGATATGTATTATATTAATATCACTGATTTATTAAGATCAGAAACAGGCGATAAAGAAGGTGTAAAGGCAGTCTTAAAAGACATTGCAGAGGAACTATCAGAAGGAACCTTTCCCATACACCAGAGAATAAGCTAATAAGGACGTAGCATGAAAATCTATTCCATTAATCCTGATGTTGAACGCTACCAACAACTCTGTTACGACGAGAAAGAATTCAATTTACGATATTCTGAGTTGACCTTTAATGGTGATCCGAAAAGCCAATCATGGAAGCCACCTCATGTTGAATGGATTGAAGGACCACCTGTAGGATCTACAAGAAGGAAACTATATATCAAGCCTGACATTGCCTATCTTGCCGGTGATTTAGCCTTAAATACTAAAGCCACAAACCTCCTCCGACCCTTGTTTGGTGCCGAAGCAGAATTCTTATCAATTTCAGTCGATAATGAAGAATGGACACTTTTGAATGTAACCAATATGCAAGACGCCCTCGATAAAGCCAATTCCAGATATAAAATTCGTTCTGATGGTACCGTAGGAAGAATGTTGGAAATGGCCTTGGACAAGACCCAAATTACCAATGCCAGACTATTTCGACTCGTCGGCAAACCTTCAAAATTATTTACAGACGATACGCCTGACTCTTTTAAAGAAATAGTTGAAGGTAATAAAGTAACTGGCCTAACTTTTGATGAATGCTAATCCAGTTTTCACAAATATTATGGGGCAAGAGATTCGGGGCAACCCCCGTTTACTCGGTTCGTTTACTCGGTTACCCTCTTTTATTCTTTTTTAGAATTAACCCTAAGAGAATACCTAAAAAACCTATTAAAATTAACGCTGAACCAATGATTATAGCTTCTATTTCCGTTGCTTCATCTCTTGTTCTAAAGCTAAAACTTTTTCGGTAACATGTCACAACCCCAAGTATTACCGTCAATGTAGCCGATATATAAAACATAAAATTTTTCATAACTCATTGGACCTTCCCCATCTATAAAAAGATATAGGAACTAGGATATAAAATGCATATTTATCGCATACATCCGGATGTGGAAAGATTCAAACAACTTTCCGATACCGAGCCTGAAGACATGCCTGATTCTCGAATTATGGAGTTAGTTTTTGATGGAAAAATCAAGGCAGATAATTGGAATCCCCCAAATTTGGAATGGATAGTTGGGACCGATTTAGAAGGACCGGATAGACATACATATGATAAGCATCACAAGATACCCGACATTACGCACTGCTACCCTGGCTGTTTTGTGCTGAGCCCAAAGGCAGCATCTATACTTATGCCAGTATTTGAAGAGGAAGCGGAGTTTTTACCAGTTCCTGTTGAAAATGAAAACTGGGTGATCATGAATGTGACCAATATGCAAGATGCCCTCGATAAAGCCAACTCCCGATATAAAATTCGTTCTGATGGTACCGTGGGAAGAATATTAGAAATGGTCCTGGATAAGTCCAAAATTACAAATGCCAGGTTATTTCGACTCATCGACAAGCCTGCAATACTATTTACAGACGGTTCTCCTGGTTCGTTTAAGGAAATAGTCGAAAGTAATAAATTAACTGGACTTACATTTGATGAGTGCTAATGTAGTTTTCACAAATAATTGGAATCCGCCTTATGCTAAATGGAGAGTTGGAGACGTCTGAGTTTCGAAGCCAGATTAGAAAGTGCTTATTGCGACCCAATCGTTGGGTTTAGCGGTAATGTAAAGAATCCCTCTATTGATATCTATATACTGAATTTCTCCATAAACACAAGCTACCCATTCAGCTGCTATTGGTCGCACATCCTCATAAGGATCAATATCTACATAGATTAGAATATCATTTTGGGTGATCAGATTAGCACTATTTCCTGGAGGAGAAGCATTGCCTGCGAATGCTACTTTCATACCTAAAAAATCTTTCATATCAAATTCTTCTTTTTCAGAACTCCGTTCGAGTAGAGCTAATACTCTCTGACCATTACTAACAGCATCACAATCATTTTTATAACAAATTGCTGGCATTTTTAAGCTAGATGGAAGTGACTTATATCTTTCACATTCAACATATTTATTTTGCTGGCAACCGGTAGTGGCAAATAGCATAATTACAATTACTATTAGTGGCACAAAATAAATTTCTTTTTGAATATGTTTCATAGAGCGATTATTGGTGAATTTAATGGTTTTAATTCCAAATTTCTCAAATTGACTCGTTTATAATCTTATCGGCCAATAATTTAACAGATTGCCATCTAATTTTAATATTTGCGGTCATCACTATTAAAAACCTGATCTGCTTATGGCGCCAGTTTGTTAACATTTTTATCTTATCTTAGCGGTTAGTGAGCTACTAGGATGTATCTTTATTTTCCAATATATATCTGACACATGCCTACAATCGATAAGAACGGAGTGAAAAATGTTTTACTATCGAGCCTTTTGCGAAAGCAGGATTTTTGTTCAAAATGAAGGCATGCAAAAAATTTTACCGCAAGCATATGATTGATATTCCAAGGATAACATTTTCAAACATAACGTAGGGTTTTGGGAAAATGGCACTTTTTGCAAGTGGCTCTATCTATAAGAAATATCTTTTCCTGTTATTTCAAAATAGCTAGACTCTTTATTTAATTTTCCATTATAGTTAAGTTCTATATGCTGTTTGGCTGTAATTGTAATTGATTTTATTTTACAATCACAATTCTCTGAACTAGCTACAATTATTTTAAACCATAACGTTCTCCATTGTACACTATTGGAAGGGTGCATTACCAATCCAGGACCATCTGGTAATGATATCTTAACTTCACCCTCTTTTCTTTTCCTTTCTTCCCAAGGTATAAAAGTAGGTGATTCTCTATACAGAGGAGGTGCATTATTATACTTATCTCTCCAGGTGGCCTGTGCATCGCCTCCTACCATTTCATAGAGATAATAATCTCCTATACTTTTTTCCCACCACTCCAGCTTACAACTTTCTGTTTTTATACATTTTTTATACAAAAGATCTATATCAAAATTAAATTTGTGTCCTGCTGTGGTAAGATAACCTGGAATATACAACAGAGTACCAGTTGTACTTAGACCTGTAATATTTGTATCCTCAACACAGCAACAAAGACAAGTATCTGGCTTCTTAGACATTAACCCTAGGTTGTCTATTAGATAAAGAGGCTCATTCCCCACAAACCCATAAAGATTAACCTCACCTTCCTCCCCAAGCGGATCCCGATTACTCCATCGCCCAAGCTCAGCAGAGTAAAATCTGTACCCATAATAATACAGCCCACTATCCCCATCAAAATACTTAGTAGAAAAACGAAAAGGATTGTCTTCTGCTAAGTCTCCAGCCAAACGAGTAAAATTTCCAAAGGGATCATACTCATAAGCAGCATCAAGTGAACCTGTTGTATTTATTAACTGCCCGACATTTCCATTAACATCATAAAAATACGAATGCGTGGAATCATTCTCTACCCGAGCAAGCAACCCGCCTATTCCACCAGCACCCTGCAAACTCTGGCTTAAAT
>JBNKDO010000033.1:0-90265 GCA_050288305.1 Desulfocapsaceae bacterium
ATATGGCAGAGATAGAGCTCAATGTGCTCATAGGTCAGTGTCTGAATAGGCGGATTGATGATATTGGAAAAGTAAGAAAAGAAGTTGCAGCTTGGCAACGATATCGAAACAACCAAGAGTCGAAGGTAAACTGGCAGTTTAATACCGATGATGCCAGAATCAAGTTGGCACGTCTTTATCCGTCAATTGAGAGTTGACATGACACTAGTATTATTGGCATATATTGAATTCATTAAAAGACAAAACAAAGAAACATCATAATATCAATATTTAATCGGGTAGCCGGGGGTTTTTCTCCCCCAGCCCCCTAACACCAAGCATGCGGGTCCGCGCTTAGCGTTTCACGAAGTTACCGAGCCGTAGCCGGGTAGTGAATCCTACTCCACAATTTCTTGACTGATACAAGACCCTGTTTTCCCAACCAATCATTCGTCATCCCTGCCTGTGTTGCGAAGGATTTCGAAAGATGCCAAAGGTTAATGTAAATGGGGTCAAATAATAGTAGTCTCGAACCAAGTCCTGAACGCTTCCATCTCAATCTTATTTGCATCGGAGATAACAACTTCATATCGCTGCTTTTCGGTCAGGTCCGTCGGTGAGAAGACAATCTCCTTTCCCTTAATTAATTGGTTTCAACCGTCCACATGAATATTTTGGGTGGTTGAAATCTCCGCAGCTATCAAATAGATCATCCCTAGGAGCCTGTCGGAGAAAGCTCTTTTCCCCCATCTCAGCGTTATTTTCCGAAAATCAATGCTCGCAGGTAAGCGCAGACTCCGATATCAGCCATATGGCTGTGCTTGATTTCCTGAAAATGCCTTGATCTGAGAAAAAATAGCAATTCTCCGACACACTCCTAGTGACAGATTGATCAGATTTTTTAAGATTTTTGAATATGCTTTTGGACATTTAGAAGGAAACTATTTCACCCTGACCTCCCTGGTTTTCTTAACGATACCGATTGAGGGTCTTTTAACGCTATCTCCACTATTAGAGGTAGGGGCAGTCTTCTGACGTTGTGCAAAAACCTCCCCAGATGTAATTCAGAATTGCATCTGCAGTGTAATTGTAATTCCAATTATCTTTGGAGCGCTTAGTTGCTTGATCTGCAAATGCGGCTATGCCTCCGGAAATTCCTATGCTCCTGATATATGTCTCAATATTTCTGTCAGCATCAATATAATCTGGGATGACATTAGAATATGTCTTCTCATTTATGTTGCTAATCCAGTCCTCAAAAGTATATCGGTTGCCACTGATTTGGAATTCTTTAACGGTATTCATATAAGCGCTGTAATAGGTATTTCTGTCAAATGTGATGCCTGTCTGCGAACTTACACTTAAGTCAAGAAGGTTGCCAGTATCAGATGATGTATCGGGTAATATAAAATGATTGTTTGTGATATTAACATTTTGTTTAACAGGAATAGCACCACGTTCACCGTCAGTGATGGTGGCTATAAAAGTTGCATACGACTTGGAAGAATGGGGTGCTACATTGTAAGCGATGTTATTGTCGATACTGACATTACGCAAAAAACCAGAAATTCTAAATCCTGACACATTGGTAACATCACCTCCACCATAGCTTGTTAAAATATTTCCGGCCACTCTTCCGCCGTTCCAATCCTGGATGCCAATACCCCAGGCGAGGCCTCTATTCGTTGGCAACGATTGGTTCATGTGATCAATAACGTTATTGATTACCAGAATATTTTCCCATCTATAGCCATTATGGTTATCGGCATTGCCGCCTAAGCTAATGCCAATTTCGCCGTCAATAAAAACATTGTTGTCCACCAGGATGTTTTTAGCGTGAATCTGATCAGTGCTTTCATACGAATTGGAAGTGAATTTTGTATTCATGCTGGAAGGGCGCAGAAAGATATTTTTCCGGACAATGGTGTTGTGCGAACCTTCGAAATATATATTGTGATTAAACATTGTCGCCCGTCCACCTGCCTTAGTACCGCCGTCACCTTGTTGGTACCAGCCGTTATGGTCAAAAATGTTTTCTTCAAGCAGTATTGAGGCTTTGGAGGAGAAGAAGCCCTGGCTATGTCCTTTTTCAGAATATGAGTGAGAAATAACATTTCTACGGAAAATAATATCTTTTTTTCTTTCCTTTTCTCCCACAGCTGCTACTACGTTATTCGCGTACCATTCAAAGGTGCAACCTTCAATGAGTATAGCCATAACTCCATGACCCGTTATCACAAAGCCTCTAGGGTTTTCCGTATTGCCGAATGATACAAATTCACTGCCTGCAGGTATTCGCTTCTGAGCAACAAAATGTAAGCCAATAACCGCGCTATTGATTGACTTGTTGTACCAGAATAAAAGGGCACTACTGGTGCCAGTAAGTATTTTTGGTTGAGCTGGAGCCGAGCCATAACTGGCTATCACTGAGCGCTCGGAGGGAGATGCGCCCTCCACGATCTCGATTGTATCTTCATATCGCCATATATCCCCTTTTTTAAGCAACAGGTAATCAGGATACCCTTTTCGCATTTGTGACAGGGCTGTTGCAATTGAGCGGTAAGGCTTAATTGATCCTGTTGGGTGGTATACATCATCACCTATAGCGGAGTCACCTGGAGAATAAATGAGTGCATTGTTATCGTTGCCATCGGATTCGGATACGTAAATGATTCTGGAGTCTGAGGATGGTGTGAGTATTGACCAGCCATCAGCGTCTTGTGTAGGTAAACTAAAATTGGACTCCCAGCTTACGCTGTAATTTGTAATTGCGTTGCTATTTGTAGTTATCTCTACATTGCTGAAGCGGCTGTTATTCAGGATACCTGCTGTAGGGTTATCCTGATCATTGACAAACACCAGATACTTAAAGTCACCGGTATAGTAGTGTCCTACTGGAATTTCATAATGTACTTTGCCGGAGGGAGTATAGGTATGGTAGTCCTGAACACCCCACCATGTTTGCGTTCCGTAGAGTTGAAATGTCCGGTCTTTGTCCGGATGTAAATCATCATCAAAGGCAATTGCATGTAGTTCTCCCTCCCCATCACTTTGGAAGTCAAAGGCAAGTATCGTGTCTGAGGTAATGGTGAGAGGGAAGTCGATTTTCTGCCAGCGGTTTCCGTCTAAATATAATGTTTTCTGGTTTTCGCGTCGTACCGTTCCGGAACCATCCTGAGAGCCGCCATAAGATGACAGAGGAAATTCACCGAAATCAATGGCAGCCCTATTACCTTCATGTACCTTCACATGACTGAAGCTGCTACTGGCGGTGGGATTGTCAATATCCTGATCATTGACAAAAAACAGATTAGTTATTTGACCTGTATGATACCGTCCGACGGGAATAACATAATGAACCATCCCGTTACCAGGGTATGTGGAAAAATCCGAATTTCCCCAGGGCTGCGTCCCGTAAAGCCGGAAGGTTTGGTTCTCGTTAAGATTTAAGTCCGTATCAAAACCAACAGCATGAATTTCGCCCTGATTCTCACTCTGAAAATCAAACTCAAGGACTGTCTCCGGAGTCAGGGTGTATGCAAAATCAATCTTCTGCCAACGGTTACCCTGCAGGGATAAGGTACTGCCGCCGTCTTCGACCTGCACCCGGCCAATAATGTCCTGAGCACTACCGCCATAAGAGCCGGGCTGGCTATTGTTGAAGTTGATTTCCGCATTAACCGCTATACTGCTCAGTGATACGACACTCAAGGTTATTACGGAGCATATATATTTCTTCATGAATTGTCTCCTTTGCATTTTTTTACCGATTTTCATTAAAGCAGCATCGTTGCCATCTGTTAAAGTGCCACTGTTTCAGGATATGCCTGACGGGCTGTCACCGCTACTCTTTTGAGAGAAAAGAGATTGCGAAAAGAGCTTAGCAATCTTGTCGCTACGTTTGTAATGGAGAATGTGCAAGCAATCTAAATCACGAAAATTAAGAAATATTCATTTTGAACGGCAAATACTTTAAAAACCATAACTTAAATTACTAAACAGGCCTGCGTTTGCCGTATACTATATCAACAAGCTGTTTGTCTAGTTACATCCTACGATTTGGCACTAACTGTATAGATTTTGGCAGGTAATGTGATTGTCTTCCCTTTTCGCATGTGATAGTTTGTGCCCTCTCGACAGATAATATGCTGTCATTTAAACAAATATGGCTGGACCAGTTAACCAGCCAAAACAGAGCATAAAAGTCCTGGGCTTCGGCATAGTTCATTCCGGTGCTCTACAATCTACTTACGGATAAGGCATAATCGATACTTAGGAGATGGAAATGAGACGTTTGTTCGGATTGATCTTTTTGGTTTGTTTGATTCTTTTGGATTGTTCGGCGTTGTCTATGGCATGTAATCGAAAAGGCAAAGTTGAAATCCTATGGGACGAGTGGGGGGTACCACATATCTATGGAAATAGTGTGAAACAGCTGGTGTACGGACTGTCCTGGGCTCAAATGCATAACCACGGCAATTGGATTCTGAGGCTCTATGGCATATCAAGAGGTAGAGCTGCGGAGTATTGGGGGGAGGAACACCTAAAATCGGATCGTTATGTTTGGACAATGCTTATTCCCCAACTGGCCAGGCAACAATACATACGATTAAACTATCAAGAACGGCAGAATGTTGACGCTTTTGCCAAAGGTATTAATGACTATGCTATGGAACATGGGGATATGCTTGATGAAGATTTAAAGGCGGTGTTGCCCCTTCGCGGATTAGATGTCGTACAGCACTTGGTTTATGCAACGCTAATACTGCCCAATGCGACCCAGATCGAGAACATTATACAGGAGTATTCAGATCAGAATTCTGCATCAACCGGGAAATCGACAAGGCTCGAAGTTAATGGAGCCTCAAACGGCTGGGTCATCGGGCCCGGCAAGTCCTTAAGCGGCAAACCTATGCTATTATCCAACACACACTTTCCCTGGCCAAACTTGCCTGGCTACGAACATGTAATATGGCACGAGGCACACGTGGTTGGTCAAGGTATCGATCATTATGGTATCGGACTCGTTGGTGTACCTGCGCTTACCTTGGGGTTCAATGATAAAAAAGCTTGGACGATTACCATGGCACCCAACGTTGATAGAGTTGATACCTATGAACTTACTAAATTGGATAATGGCTACCTCTTTAATGGAAGGAAGTGCCCATTTAAACGGAAAAAAATACGATTGTGGGTAAAACAAGATGATGGTAGCTTACGTGAATCACAACTGGAAATTAAAGCAAGCGTTCATGGGCCGGTGATCTTTGAAACGGATGATCATGCCCTTGCTCTAAGAGTTGCCGTCCCAAACAAGATTGCCGGGAGTCAACTTTGGGACATGGCCAAAGCGGATAACTATGACGACTTTATTGAGGCACTGGAAGGCCAAAACCTGCCACCGTTGAATATTCTTTACGCCGATAGAGAAGACAACATTCTCTACACCATGGTTGGCCCTTATCCTGACCGGAAAGGCATCAAATATGACCCTAGTAATGTCATATCCGGAAACTCCTCGAAAAATCTATGGCGTGGGCTGCTGCCATTTGATCGTATGCCTTTGGTTTTAAATCCTGACTCAGAATTCCTGCAAAATGCTAACGAACCGCCATGGAGTACGACTCTGCCCAGTGAACTGAATCCTGAAGATTTCCCGCAAGATTGGCCACAATCCCGTATCAGCCTACGTGCCGCCAGGATACTTAAGACACTCATGTCAGAAGACGTTTTCAGTTTTGATGATGTAATCAATGACAAGTTCTCCAATCATTCCGAATTGGCAGATAGAGTTCTAGATGATCTCATCAAGATTGGACGGGCAGATGACGATCCTTCCGTGCAGCAAGTAACAAATGTATTGGCTAACTGGGATCGTACATTTGATAGCGATAGCCTGGGAGCGACAGCTTTTGCTTTTTGGTTGATGGTTTTTTTACCTTCTCCTAGTACGGAATTCCCGGACACTTACTACGCACACCCATACGACCAACAAAACCCCCTCTCGACGCCAAATGGGCTGAAAGATTCATCAAAAGCCTTGCAAGCCTTGAAAACAGCGAGCCAGGCATTAAACGGTCTGTTCGGATCTTTTCATGTGCCATGGGGAGAAATTTTTCGCTTTCGTTTGGCGGGTCTTGATCTACCTGGCCATGGCGCACCAGGAGCGTGGGGGGTGTTGTGTGCTAATACGGGCATACCTCAAGCAGATGGTTCACTATTATCAAGCGTAGGAGACACTTGGGTTTTTGCAGTAGATTTTGCCGACCCTGACAACGCTATGGCCGTAACATCTTACAGCAATGCCACCCAACCGGGATCGGTGCACCTCAATGATCAGCTACCACTTTATGCGGAAAAACGACTCAGGAAGGTTTGGCGAACCTACGACGAGATTCTTGCTCACACTGAGTTTCAAGAAACTATTAAATTTCCCGTTATGAGAGAACAATCACGAAATGATTGAGGGGGTGTTCCCAGCCATCGCTTAAAGGCTCGATTAAAGGCACTTGGCTGGGAAAATCCTAAAAGATAAGCTATCTCAGCAATGGTTAGTTCAGGATTTTTCAACATAGACTGGGCGAGACTACTACGAAGTTGATCTTTCAAACTAGCAAAGCTTGTGTTTTCTTTTTTCAATTTTCGATGAAGCGTACGTGTACTCATAAAAAGACGCTTGGCAACGGATTCCGCGGTAGGTTCTCCGGCTTGGAGACTACGTCTTAATTCCTCTACGACCTTATAAGCCACACCGGATAATTGGGGCAGGTTACTCACTAACGCATCCGCATATCTTTTTAATATTTGATGTAAACGATTATCTGGGTTCTCCGGGCGTAATTCTAAACAGTCCGCTTCAAAAACCAGGAGATTGTCGATTGTCTCAAATTCTATAGGGGCTTGGAATATTCGCTGGTACTCATTGACATAATTGGGAGCAGTATGTCGAAAACATATGCGGGCAGGCTTAACAAAGGTTTTAGTAAGCGCACGAACTCGTGAGATGATTAAGGAGAAAGTAAATTCGGCTGATTGCTGCTCATACATACTCTGTTGATGTGAGCAGCGTTTTTGGTTATCATAGCGAATAAACCCTTTTCGGTCTTTCTCTATATAGAACAACGCAAAGTTGGGAAAAGCAACCAAACGAAAATAGCAGCTTAAGTTATACATGGCGCTGGCTACGGATTGGCTAGAGGCACAGATATAATCTAGAATCCCAAGTTGACCGAACGGAAGCTGCTCTCCTGCAAGCAGGGCTATTGCTTCGTTCTCGATGGTCGATAACACTTGTTCACGAAATCCGGCCGCAAACTGATAATTTACCAGTTGTTGCGGATCACTAGAGCTTACTTGCGTTATGCCAAAATCTTGAAGTGATCGATCAATATTAATATTTGCTATCTTCCCAGCAGTAAGCAGCCAAAGTATACAACTGATCGGTATTGACGGTAATGGTGTGAATTCATCCATATCAAAAAGGCTCAGTGGTTAACAATAATTTAACAATCCTGTTGCTTTGTTAGTAATGGAGAATACGTCAAGAGTCTAAACTAAGAAGATGAATAAATCATTAAGTTTACTCACTTTGAATGGTAAAAAAAATTTATAAAAACCATAACTTAAATCGCAAGACAATCCTGGCTTCACTGTATATATTCTAACAGGCTGTTTGGCTATTAGCCTATCTGTGTATTGCATCCTGATTGTGCGCAGATGGTGCTGACCAAAAAAGTTCGCAACCTATGCGTTGTACTGGCAGGCTTTGCGTGGTGCGAGTATTGACGTGCCTATGCATACCCCCTGACCCGACTTGCCAATAATACCTACTTGTGATAATGAGTTGGAACAAGAGTTTGTGCTGCTTCATTGTCACGGATTACAAATATTTCGTAGAGGTCTCTTCCCATACAGGGTACTGGAATTAATATGGACGGATTAATCCCGCTGTCCCTATTAATCCCGGCCTTATATGACATTTCTGTTCGTCGGCCCACAGATTTACCATCCGGCTACCTCCAAACACTACCTCGCGATAATGCTCTTGCCATTGGTTTTATTGAAATTGGCCCAAGATTAAGATGGATTGCCGAACCATTTGCTTCACGTGAGCGCAAAAACTGCGCCCCATCGGCTTCCGAAAAAAATGAAATATAGAACATTTCCAATAATCAACCAAGCAACTCTTTTTAAAGCTTCCTCAAAAATTCTTTTATTCTTGACAATGCAATGTCATTGGTAATGATTTTACACCAGGAAACCAACTTCAATTTCCTAATCAGATACTCACAGTAGCCCAAACATCTTCTTCCACTTTCGGTTCAAATTTCATTATGAATTCAGTCCAATCCCATGGCGGATTCATGATCTCGGCCCCTATAGATTTGCTCATCCCATCAATGGCTGACCATTTTGGGCTGATAGTCATTTTGAAATTTTACCCTTTTCCATTAATGACAACTGTCATTTTCTTTGCTTTTCCATTCAATCTCTTGGACAGATCGGTCAAACATATGCTAAACCTCGAATCATCAGAGATTACCCCTTAGAAAAAACCAACTCTATCCGAAGAACATCAACAGAATGGTTTTTGATGGCAACGCGTGGGTGATTTCTTTTTTCCATTATTTTTTCCACCATCAATCATTTTATGAATATTCCCAATACCGAGTTCTCATAAGAAAACTTCACAGATTTTAACCTTCACCGATATGGCACTTTAAAATATATTCACCTTGAAATTAGTTGTTGACCACAACCATTTAGTTGTGCTATACAACAATTGCAAATAACAACTTCAAGGGAGGCTATATGGACCAAGCAACTGTACGGGGATTTCGGCGCGTGTTACGTAGGCTGGAAAATCTCATTGAAAACAGGCTTAAGGATGATACCTGCTGCAACGGGGTAAGTTCTGCTCAATGCCATGCACTTTTAGCTATAGATGAATTACAAGAACCATGCCTTGTTGATTTGGCGGCATATATGGGGCTGGATAAAAGCACGTTGAGCCGAACTGTAGACGGCCTTGTTGGGGTTGGTCTCGTTGAAAGAGCGCCTGGCAGCATGGATCGCAGGAAGATGCGTATCATGCTCACGACAAACGGCCAGAGTGTCTGTGAACGTATTCACGCTGATAACGATGCATTTTATGCCGCAGTTCTCAAAGATGCCGCTGTTGAAACTGAAGTTATCATAAAGGTCTTTGATGGCTTCACCAGATCAATGTCGTCTAGAATGAAGAGAGAAGGCACGTGTAGCAAAAAGTGTAAGAACTAACGTTTATCACTCGATTAACGGTTAGTGCTGATTTGTCAAACACCAATAGATTTGAGGTGCCAAATGGAATGTAAAGAATATTTCGAGGAAAACGCCATAAATTGGGAAGAAATGCGTCAGGATTTCTTTTCTGAGGATGTCTGTGAAGCCGCACTTGATATGGCAAAAGTTATAAGTGGGCAGAGTGCAGTTGATGTTGGGGCTGGCTCTGGTTTCTTAAGTCGCGGCCTCGTGAAGCGCGGGCTTTCTGTCATCTCTGTCGACCAATCCGAATCAATGTTGAAAGAGCTTTCTGCACGGCTGCCACAGGCGGACTGCCGAGTAGGCGAATCTCTCAACCTACCTGTAGAAGATTCTTCTGTCCACCATGCCTTCGCCAACATGTATCTGCATCATGTACCTGACCCTGCTGCTGCCATTAAAGAAATGGCACGAATTATTAAACCGAGTGGCAACCTGATTATAACCGACCTTGATGAACACGAACATGAGTTCTTGCGAAATGAGCACCATGACAGATGGCTGGGTTTTAAACGTGAAGATGTTGAATCCTGGTTAATAAAAGCCGGGCTTGAAAATGTAACGATCAGCTGCGTGGGAAGCAATTGCTGTGCAACATCCTGTAATAGTAATGCCGAGGCTAATATCTCGATTTTTCTGGCAAAAGGTGAGAAAAAAAGAGATGCGGCGAAAGCATGCTGTTCGTGCAGAAATACAGGACCACAAACGCCAATTCACAACCCTGAAAAGGTGGCAAGCAGGTCGAGAGAATTATTCGACCAGGGATATTTCTGCTCGGAAAGTGTACTAATGGCACTGGCTGAAACCTATGGGAAAAACCTAAGTGGTATGTGCGACCTTATGACGGGATTCGGAGGTGGCATAGCCAGGAGTGGCGGAATGTGCGGCGCCCTGAGTGGAGGTATTGCTGCAATTGGCATGCTCTTTGGCCGCAAAGACACTACGTTTTCAAAAGACGAATGCTATACTCTCACCTATAATCTGGTGAAAGAATTTGGAAGGCGCTTCGGCTCCACATCCTGCTCCGGCGTGCTAGGTTGTGATATCTCCACCATTGAAGGAGCAGAAAATTTTGCAACACAGGGCCTGGAAGAAACAATATGCGCCAGAGTGACGGAAGAATCTGCCGGACTATTACAGGAGTTGATCAACAATAGGGAAAACCTCACTCATCCGCTGAGCGCTAAAAAAGACTAATACAGTACATTATTGTTTTAAAAACTGCCATTATGGATGCATTTTTTGTATCAGGCATTCGCTGTTTTTTCTCACGCCTGATACAACTCCAAAACAAACTATCGTATGCAATCTCCTCTGTGTTCTCTTTGCAGTGTTAATATTACAATTGACCATCAGTCCTTAACTCCATTTTATTCCAACAATACGATCAGGTAAGATTACAATCCGTATTTTTCCACCAATGCGCATTAACTATTGAGTAAAAGCATGTCAATAAAGAAAGGGCTTGCCCTTATGGTTCTGGGAACCTTCTTCCTCAGTTTTGGCTCAGTATTTATCAAGGTTGCCGGAAACACCTATCCAACCATGCAGATCATATTTGTCCGTTCTTTGGTAACGTTCATGTATTGCTTCTTCATGATCAACAGGGCAGGTCTAGACCTACTGGGATATAATCGTAAGCTTCTCATATTACGCGGGATCCTTGGCTTTTGCGCCTACTACTGTTTTTTCTATGCGGTAATCCACCTGTCACTGGCAGAAGGCACCGTACTGGTATTCACCTTCCCGGTACTTGTACCTATTCTGGCTTATTTAACTATTGGTGAAAAATTAGAATGGATGTCTTTGGTCTGCATATTACTTGGCCTTGCTGGAGTAATCATGGTGGCCAAGCCCGGAATATTCTTTGCTGAAGATACCCAGTTGGATCACGTTGCTGTTTCCATTGCCCTCGCTGGCAGTCTTATTTCGGCATTTGTGGTGGTCATCATTCGCAATCTGGCCATGGGGGAACATTCTTTGGTTATCGTGCTGTATACCGGAGCATTTGGCTGCATTGCCGCACCTGCCATAAATGGCTGGACATGGATTCTTCCCGATATCCATGGTCTACTCATGCTTTTAGGTGTTGGGGTCTGCGCGAGCCTTGGCCAGCATATGATGACCAAAGCCTTCCGTCATGGTACTGCCACAGGCATAAGCGGGCTCTTCTACCTTGAAGTTCTGTTTTCCGTTATCTGGGGATTTCTTCTTTTCGATGAAAAACCCGGACTCTGGACCATTTGCGGAGCAGGCGCAATTGCTATTGCAGCTCTTTCCATTGGCTTGTGCGGCAACATAAGAGGAAAATCTTTATCTTTGACAATGGCCAATAACACAATAATTCACCGGATAAGCCATTGAGCATGATGTTGCATGAATGAAAGAAATGAAATTCGAAGCATATGGCAAAAGAATCGAAATATTAAAATTGTCAGAGAACTGGGTAGCTTTTTATCTGGGAAATGAATACAAAAAACGAATTGCTGATGACATATGGATTCACTCAGAGCTAAAAGAAGAAGAAATACATAATTTATCAAAGCGTTTCAGCGGACCAGCTAAGGCTGGCGCGTTGAACTCCACGTTAAACTCCAAAGATCATTGAAGAATTAATTTCAATGTGAAGTCATAGGTAATCATAATGTCCCTTTCGGTTATGTTAATCGTTTTACTTGCAGCTACACTACATGCGTCATGGAATTTCCTTATTAAACAAAAAGAAGACAAACACATAAGTATGACAGCAGTAGTTCTGGGACATACCCCATTTGCTCTCGCTGTTCTATTATTCTCACCTCTACCACAAATTAAGTCACTACCTTACATTGTCATTGGAGCATTGTTGCATACTGGTTATCAACTTTTCCTACTATATTCTTATCGCATTGGTGACTTAAGCCAAGTTTATCCTTTAGCTCGCGGAGTAGCTCCATTAGTTGTCGCTGTTGTTTCAATTGTTTTTTTGGGAACTCACCTGGACCGAATAGAACTGTCAGCAATAGCCATTATTGGGTCTGGTATAATGAGCTTATCATTGGTCCGACGAAACGATGGTTTTAAAAATTATAAAGCCGCAATTTTAGCAATAGTTACTGGAGGATTTATTGCTGCTTATTCTCTAGTGGACGGTCTGGGGGCGCGTGTCGCAACAACTGCATTGGGGTTTTATGGATGCCTATCAATTTTAAATGCCATATTTTTTACTGTCATAATAAATGTTATTAAGCCAGGAATGGTCAAGACCGTGGCCAAAAAAAATTACAAGTTGGCTTTGAGCGGTGGGGGTGCATCTTTTGCCGCCTACGCATTGGTGATTTGGGCTTTTACCATGGCACCTATTCCAGCAGTCACTGCGCTGAGAGAGACAAGTATAATATTTGCTCTTTTTCTAGGTGTATTTGTACTTAAAGAACGACTTGATTTAATTAAAGTATTTGCATCGCTGGTTACACTCCTTGGGGCTGGGTTACTTCGCATTAATCGTTGAGGTATAGGTGTAACTACTTCACAATACAAACACATTTAATCGGGCAGTCGGCGAATTCAGACGAATTCCGGGGACATCCATAATAAGTATTGTCAAGGGGAAAATGGAGATTTCCGTTACCACCAAATGTGTTCAATCATTTCTACCCCATAGCTGGCCGTCTACCTCCGAAGGTAACGGAGAAGCGGAAGTAATATCGGGCCGAGAATGAGCCCTTCAAACACTCTCGTCGGAGGCCTAATATCACTTTCGCTGGAGCGGTTTTTATCCCTTTGTCTATTGTGGTTTCTTCTTCACCCGGCAAACTCCACACAACCCTAACGATGAAATTACCCCGACCATCTATCTTCTCAAGATATGAGGAAATATCCTTACTTTGATTATTGGCAAGTATTCCTTTCACCTGTTGATCCGAAATATGACCGCTCATCCATGCTAAATCGCCGTTCACCTGCAAACATTTGCACCAACTGTAATACAGAGGATATAAATGCGACTGACAAACTGGTTGTCTCTTGTGGTCAAAGCAATATTCCGGAAAGGAGGAAGCACGATGGCAAAAATATGGCAGAATTTACCATTCAAAATGAAAACCTCTGTTCTTGTCGCTGTTCTTGTAGGATTTATCGCCTTTACCTGTATAAGTTATAACCGATTGGTAAACAAGGTGCGCGATTTCGGAGTTATGCAGACCAGGGAAACCATGCTGCAGGACTACCGGGAGGAACTTAAGGATGTTGTCGATATAATGGCCATCTCCCTTGCTTCAGCCATTGAATCCATTGAAAATGAAGATCAAATTTATAATATTTTTTCCAAGCTTATTAAGGGAGTCAGATTCCTTCCCGATAAATCCGGTTATTACTTTATTTACAAAGTTGGAGGCACGGTCTTCACCCATGCGGCCCAACCGCAACTCGAGGGGAAAAATCTTATTACCTTTAAAGATCCAGAAGGAAAACTCCTGATAGAAGAGCTGGACCGCGTCTCCCAAAATGGAGGTGGCTATGTCGAATATGTCTGGGAAAAACCGGAGAAAGACCTGCAGCCCAAACTTTCCTACTCTCGTATGATTCCAGGGACCGATTATTGGATCGGGACAGGTGTCTATATTGACGATGTGCGAAAAAAAGAAGAAACCATACTTGCTGCCATTCATGACTTCACGACACGGTTTAGACATAAGCTGTATGCTATTCTTGGTATATCTTTCGTTGTAATCATAACACCGCTCTCGTGGCTAGTGGTTAGAAGTATTATCGCCCCCGTTCTCAATCTTTGCGAGGTAGCCGATGCCTATAGCCTGGGTGAGTTGAACCTGCAGATTCCTGCAGCACAGCGAAAAGATGAAATCGGCAGACTGGCACAATCGATTGAACGACTCGGTTCTAGTAGCAAGCTCGCTTTGGATCGTTTGAAAAAACAGGGAAACCTGCAACATTCCTCACCACCATCCAAGATGCACAACACCTATGGTCTCAGTCGCCTTTTCACCCGTCCCGAAGCAGTCAATCGACTGCGGGGGAAAATAGGGATGTTACAAAAGGACAATCGGCAAAAACTGGGCATTGCCGTAATGCGCTTATTGGAACAGTGGTCTGTCTCCACCGAAGAACGGCTTGATCTTCTCGGCTTACACCGAAAGGATCAGAACCTGCTTGACGCATACAGGAAAGGCACACAGGCTCCGGATAAAGTTGATGTTCTCGATCGCATTGGTTGGTTGCTCTGTATCGATCAATCGTTACGTTCAATGTTTACTGGAAACGTTCAGATGCAAAGGAGCTGGCTTACCGCCGCCAATCCGCACTTCGATAATGTCACACCGTTTGAAGTGATCAAAACCCAGAGAATGGCGGGATTGATACTTGTAGCCACCTTTCTCGATACGGTTGAGGTATCCCGGAAGGTATAATCCTCTCTCTGTGAAATATCCCTCAGGCATGCCAATGGCAACCCACTTGATTTTGTTCATATGCCAGTATTTCTTACGGGCGTTGCCTGAGCCCCCAGAAGCTTGATCTGTCCACGTGATTAGGCAAAATCTAAATTTTGTCTATTTATGGAGAAAAATATGAAATCAAGAGAAAAGGCATACCTGTCACCTGTTAACTAAAGTTCGTCCAGGTGAAGTGGATATTATAGATGTAAACGGAGTAACACAAATAATAGCAAATGGAAAAGGAATTGAGTATCCTTGCTATGTTTGCCTTGGTGTTGGACATAGCAAGGATATTGAGAGGCAAAGAACAGAAAAGGATTAAACGTCCAAATTATAAAAGGTGTTTATATGGTCTTTTCTCAAACTAACCGGCTTGCTGAACCTCACTTCTTTTAGGTCAAACTCCTCAATAAGCTCTTTCACAGTTCGCTGACGAAAGTCCTTATCGTTCTTCAAACTGCCCTCAAGATGACCAAGGGTAACTATTCCATCTTGCATTTCCACCGTGGCCCGCGGCGAGACATTGACAATTTTAGCATGAATGTTTGCTAATAATGTTTTTACCTTAAGAGCTTCCGTTGATTCAGGGGTAGCATCAAATCTGCCTTTGGAAACAACATCCTGAAGGATATCAACTACGTCTTCAACTGACAGCGTATCAATATGGAGAACCAGATCATAGAGACTGCAGTTCAAAGTGTCCTTACCATAAAGATGTCGGCTCCATTTGCGTCTTTCCTCATCGTCCTTTTTCAACTGATAGCGGGCCTCTTCCGCTGTACAGTTTTCCCGCTTCATTTCCTCTTTTACGCGATCCTCAAGATTAGCGATAATCCTAATTTTAAGGGCATGGCTGATTTCCTGTAAAAAGAAATGACCGTTTAGGCCATGATAGACAACGTTGTCACGCATCACGTGATTAAGAAAGGCAGAACGAAAATAACTGACATAGCGCTCTTTACCATGACTGAACCGTTCAAGAATAGAAGGTGCATCATGCAACGCTTTGATCAAACGAATTTCAGGAATATGGAACTCTGCACTTGCTTCGAGCAGGATATCCCTTGAAACGCATTCATAGCCTAATTTTTTCGCAAGAGCCTCAGCAACCTCCTTGCCGCGGCTATACGATCCTCTTGAAATGGTAATAATAGCCACAATATACTCCTCTAATTTTTGATAACGAATGTATGATATTCAGAGTACCTTATTCCTGATATCCTGCCATAAAAAACAAAAAAATCGGGTAATGTATTTGAAATCGCTAGCCTCCACCTACATTCAAGGTACGTATCCCCCTCAGGAGATGGACTAAAAAGAGCATCCGAAGGGGATCATGAATAAATGCGCCTCTGCCGCTTTTGATTGTAATCAACACTAATGACAACTATAAGCTTATCCTGAACTATAACATCTGCAACAATAATTTAAAAATGTACGTTGATTTTATTTAAAATAGCTCAAGAGCGCATGAAGAGTTGTTAGTGGATGCGGAGGGCACCCTGGGATATAGAGATCAACTGGAATCAGGCTGTTAAGGTCTCCCACGATCTCACTACTCCCAAAAAACGGTCCTCCGGATATTGAGCAACTGCCGCTGGCTATAACTACTTTCGGTGACGGAACAGCCTCGTAGGTATACAGCAATGCCTGTTTCATGTTCCTGGAAATCGGTCCTGTCACATGAATTCCATCGGCATGGCGCGGTGAAGCAACAAAGTCGATTCCGAAGCGTGACAGATCGAAAAAAGGAGTGTTAAGGACATTGGTGTCGGCTTCGCAGGCATTGCAGCCAGCTGCAGAGACCTGCCGCAGTTGCAGAGAACGACCAAAAAGTTTTTTAAAATGTTTTTTGGAATGGGTAGCAAGGTCAGGAAGACTGCCAGCGGTTATAAGATCACCCCTGTTAGCAGATCCGAGTTCAAAATTCTCACTGAACCTGACAAATGCCCCGTCCTGGAAAGCTTCACAATGACCGCAGAAAGTGCATTTCCCAAGATCTATGGTTTTTGCAGCGGCATCAATGGCATCCTGAGGGCAAAGAGCACTGCACTCCTCTGCTGTTGCCCTGTCGCATTTTTTATTAATAACGGGCATTCCCCTGAACCTATGATAAAGAGTAATCGGCTCATTGGGATATTTTGAGGTTTTATTCCCCTGCTCCAGCTTATTCTGTAGTATTTTCAGCATGGTATATCCATCTCTGTTCTTCTATATAGTCAGACCCAACATACAGTCCAATCAGTTTTACAGATCAAATCCGCAATATGAGAGATTATAGCTTTTATTGCATAGCGGAAAATCGGAAATTTCCTGGTTTCGTAGAGACATGGCCAGACCGGTCCAGTTATGAAACGAAGGATCCTTTATCTTGTAGCGCTGTATCGCACCGTTGTCGTCGGTAAGAATGCAATGAGACAGCTCCCCTCGCCAGCCTTCATTCACCGTGACAACAAAGGAATTAGCACTCAATGGGTGATCCTCTGTCAAGACGGACGTCGGCTTTTCTTCAAGCATTTCATATTTATCGATCAACAGGGAGATAAGTTCCAGTGAGTGCATGATTTCTTCACGTCGTACCATGGCTCTGCTGTTGACATCCCCATTCGTCACCTGATTCGTGTTGGCAGGGAGTTCAGCATAGCATTCCGTTGGAAATGCTACCCTGGCATCGTATGGTATATTACATGCCCTGCCGGCATATCCCACCAAACCAAGATCCTTGGCCATCTCTGTAGTCACTTTTCCGGTGTGTTCAAATCGCGCCTGAACTGTATGGGCAGTAAACAGCAGATCGCAAACATGCTTGATTTCCGGCGTAACTTCTGAAAGTTTCTCATGAAGCAGCTTTCGTTGTTCTTCCCCTAAAAGATGAGTTACTCCTCCCGGACGCACCAGTCCCTTGCCAAATCGGCTGCCCCCAAGAACCTGAAGAAGATTGAGGAATTCCCCTCTTATTCTACCAAAATATGCTGCGGGAGGATTGAACGCGACATCTCCACTGAGTGCGCCAAGATCACCTATATGATTGGCAATGCGTTCCAGCTCAAGGGCAATTGTCCGAATAATTGCGGCACCCCTGTGAACTTTCAGACCAGCCAGCGCCTCAATCCCCTGACAGAGACAAAGATTATGGCCAACGGCAGTATCTCCCGCGATGGATTCACAAATGATAGGTAATCGTTTTTGAACAATGCCGGGGAGCATCTTTTCAATTCCTCTATGCTGATAGCCCAGCTGAATCTCAAGGTGGAGAACCTCTTCTCCGGCACATTGAAAACGGAAATGTCCAGGTTCTATAATACCTGCATGAACTGGTCCCACTGCCACTTCATGGATAGACTCACCTTCGATACGAAAATATGGGTAATTGCCGGGTATATCCTGCCGATAGTTATTATTGAATAAGTCTTTGTAGCCACTGTAATTCTCATGATAACGAACCATCTTCAACCATGGATGACCGTCGGGTTTAAGGCCAAACTGCTCAGCGATTTCACGCTCAAACATATGGAACTTCTCACTGAGACTTCCAGTGAATGACTTGAAGGCGTTGTCAACCTTCGTCCCGATAACATACAGCGAATCATTTCGAACCACTGCCAGCAGCTTGTACCCACTCTCTGAACGATAGGCAAAGAATTGCACAACGAATCCATCATTTCTGATAAAATCGGCAAGTGTGGTAAAAAACAGTTCATTTGATACCTCTGGTATAACATCCCTGGATATCGCAATGGAGTTTTCTATTTTCAAGAGGCTATCCATTAATAGTACCTCCAATTATTTGTATTGATTCAAGAATTGTATTAAAAACGACATCCGGCAACCATATACAGAGAACAAAGGATGCTAACAGCAGGGCAAAGGCAGGCAGGAGCCGCATGGTCTTTTCAGGTATTTGCAGCTTTTCCTTGGTATCGCCATAGGACATTGACATGAAAATATGACCGGTTCCAGCGGCAACCAGGGTTACGGTTATAATGAATATTGCCACACTGATATAACGATGCTCCTGGAAGGCTCCAATTATTATAATGATTTTACTTATAAACATGCCAAAGGGAGGAAGTCCGGAGATACCTATGAATCCTGCAAAAAACGACAAATATGTTTTCGGCAGATGACGAATGATTGCCCCTATCCGCTGTACCCGTTTGGTGCCAAATCCTAACAGCACATTACCTGCGGAAAGGAAAAGAGATGATTTCAACAATGAATGATGAATAATATGAAGAAACGCCCCATATAGTGCAAATCCGCCGACTCCTACACCAAAGGCAATCACTCCCATATTTTTGATACTGGAGTAGGCAAGCATCCGCTTATAGTCCGGCTGACTGATGATAAAAATTGCACCAACAACCATGGAGACCAGCCCAAAACCTATAAGTACATTCCCGGAAAAATCACCAAGCCCGGCACCATTCATGACAATATGAGTTTTGTAGATTCCTAAAAACGCACAATTAAGAAGTGCCCCTGAGAGCAATGCCGACGCAGGGCTGGGAGCCTCACTATGAGCATCCGGCAACCAGGTGTGCATCGGGGCAAGCCCCATCTTGGTGCCAAAACCGATAACCACAAATACAAATCCTACTTTGAGCCAGAGAGGATCAAGCTGGGATGCTACGGTGTTGAGTGAACTAAAAGTGAGGGGCGTATCAATATTACCAATATCCATGGCCAATGTGATGAAAAAACAGCCGAGCAGAGCCAGAGCAATACCCACCGAACAAATGAGCACGTACTTCCAGGTAGCTTCCAAAGCCTCTTTAGAGCGATGGATAAAAATCAATGGAGCGCTGACCAGCGTCGTGGCTTCAATGGCAATCCAGAGAACAATGGGATGATCAGAGAGTGTTACCATTGACATGGTACCGAGGAAAAGCAGCATGCAACAAACGAATACCGGCTTATTTTCCATCTCAGTCTCATTCATATACGAGAATGAGTAAATAGAGATACAGACAAAGATGAATGAAGTCACGATGAGTATCAGCATGCCTTCAGGAGATGCATTGAAGAAATTGGCATAGACCGGAGCAAGTTTGCCCATCCAGCTCATGACGGAAAGCTGAAGGTGCAAAAGCGCGGTAAGCAATAGCAGAAACCTGCCTAAAGTTGCGGGTAAAGCAAGCGCTGCAAGACCGGTCACCAGCGGCAGAATAAAAACAAACTCTATCATTGTATCAATCCTTTAAGCGTCCAAGTAAAGTAGTGTCAACATCATCAAAAGCGCGGTTGATATTATGCAGTATGATTCCCATAATCATTACGCCGACCAGTAGATCAAGCAATACTCCAAATTCCACCACATACAATGTGTGACTATGCTTGGTCAGGGCAGTACCGATGAGATAGATACCGTTTTCAAGCATTAGATAACCGATAACCTGGGTAATTGCCTTGCTTCGTGCCATCATTAGGAAAAACCCGGACGCCATTGTGGTAATTGCAGTTATCAATACAATATCATGCCCTGCCGGTAGAGAAACGCGGAGTTGTCCGGTAATGAAAACAGCAAAGATAAGAATAGCCAACCCGATTAAAATTGAGGCGTGATAACCAATAAAGGGTTCAACTTCCCTCTTGATGGCAACTCTTTTCACAGCCATATAGAGAAGGCCTGGAATCAGCAGCCCTTTGATCATGATCATTATTTGAAAAAAAATGATCGCCCCGCTGGTCAGGGTTCCGTGACCTTTGAGAAATAGCGGAGTCAAGGAAACCATGATGCCCTGAAGGGCCATGATCTTAACCAACGATATTAATCTGGTTGACCCCAATGAGAGCAGAACCGAAAGCAGAATAATAACCAGAATTGCCGTGGTGATATTGGTCATGGTAAAACTCCCATGGTTAAGATGGCAGCAAAGAAGACAAGGGCAAAAGAAGTGAGAATAAATTTGGGAACCAGGTCCATTTTAAATCGCGCCATGATTGATTCGGTTATTCCGACAGCACCATATATGCCAACAAGTATTCCATAAAATATCATACTATTGATCACTCCACCGGTAAGAGTGAATGGATAGACAAGATGAGCTATAAATGCAGAATAAAAGAACAATTTGTAAAAAGCGCCAAGTTCGATAAGAGCTAAATCAGGTCCGCTATGATCCAGGATCATCACCTCGTGAATCATGGTAAGCTCCAGATGAGTCGCGGGATCATCGACCGGTACCCTCGAGTTTTCAGTAAGAAGTACCATGAACATCGCGACGATAACAAAGAGTAGCAGAGCACCAGAAGCATTCAATAAAGAGATAGGGTTGTCCCCAATAAAATATTCACCAAAACTCAGTGAACCATTGAGGCGGTAGAAAAGTATCAGCACCGTAAAAATAGTTAATTCTGCCAAGGTGGAAAAAAATACTTCCCTTGCCGCCCCCATCCCCTCAAATGGCGAAGCAGTGTCCAAGGCTGCAACAACGGTAAAAAAACGGCCTATTCCCATGAGATAAAAGAGGACAATGACATCACCATGAAAAGACAGTAGAGATTGATTGCCAGCAAAAGGAAAGAACAGCAGGACAACAAATGCAGAGGCGAAGGAGACTATTGGCCCAAGTTTAAAAACAAAACTTGTACTGGTGCTGTAGACCGAGCCTTTACGCAGTAGTTTAAGCAAGGTGTAATATTTAATAAATAACGGTGGTCCCTGTTTTCCGGCAAAAAACGCTTTTACCTTCAGAATTATCCCAGGGAAAAGCGGTGGAATCAGGAGCGCAATGGCAAGTGAAATATACGTTTCCATATGTGGCCTCAGATAAACAGGAGAACAACGATGATTGTCATGATGATGTAGCCTATATACAACTGAATATGACCATGCTGAATCCAGCGCAGTTTGCTCAGGAAAAAGAGAAGCGGAGTAACCAGGCGGTCGGTAAGTGCAACTTCGGCAATATCATCAACATGGGTTTCATATGTGGTACGACCTGGAAATATCCTCCGGAAACCGGAATACGAGGTCCTGATGCGAACACAGGGTCGAAAAAAATCTACAATGCTCATCGCATAGGAGGTTCCTGTATATTGCATTCTCACCGTCGGCTGGGTAAATCCGCAGCCCCAGGTGGGGCCCTGGCCTATCACTTTGCCGCGATAGAATATCTTACGCAGCAATACACTCACAAGAAACACTCCCAGGATCAAGCGACCGGAAAGAGCGAGATTTCCGGAAACCAGCAAAATCTCATCACTACTGATGGGATAGAGGTTTTTTATACTGCTTAGACCTTGAAATGTGGCAATGATAAAGGGCTCGGGAAAAATCCCAATAACCAGGCAGACCCCAGCCAGAAAAATCATTGGAATGGTCAGAGAGATTCCTGCTTCTGAGGCCTCAGCCGCTTTATCGGTACGCGGCTCACCAAGGAAGACCACGCCAACCACCTTGGAAAAACAAGCCGCTGCCAGACCACCGATAATGGCCAGAGCAAGAATCGCAAACATTGTAAAGATAAACGTTGACCCGACCGAGGTAAGACCGTGAAAGGCACCATAATAAATGAGAAATTCGCTGATAAATCCATTAAAAGGAGGCAGACCGGAAATTGAGACGGAACCTATCAGAAAAGTCTTTCCAGTGGTTGGCATTCTCTTGATGAGTCCACCTAGTTGATCGATATGTCTGATTCCGGTTTTTTGCAGTACCGCTCCAGCACCAAAAAACAGCATGGATTTAAAAATGGAATGATTAAGCACATGAAGCAAACCGCCTGCGAAACCAAATCCGGCCATGATTGTATTGCCAGAAGCTATACCTATCATGCCGACGCCAGCACCAATCAGTATGATGCCAATATTTTCTACACTGTGATATGCCAGTAATTTTTTAAGATCATGTTTGCCAAGAGCATAAACAACTCCAAGGATACCTGAAACCATACCCAAGGTCAGTATCACCTGGCCGAAAATAATATCCGTGACATCTAGAACGATATAGAGTCGAAAGATACCGTAAATTCCCATTTTGATCATAACCCCTGACATAACAGCGGAAACATGACTAGGTGCAGCAGGATGTGCATGCGGCAGCCAAATATGCAATGGGAAGATACCGGCTTTTGAGCCAAAACCTACAAGGGCAAGCAAGAAAACCAGCAACTTAATATTGTCTGGTAGAGTGGCAAGAGATTGAAACCCAAAACTATCCGTATAGCTGTATGCTAAAGCAAAGGCAGCAAAAATAAACATTGCTCCGATCTGGGTAAAGACCAGATAGATATATCCTGCTTTCCGAGTGGCTTCCCGCTGATATTCGTGCATAACCAGAAAAAACGACGACAGCGACATCAACTCCCAGACCAGTGCGAAACTTATAATATCATCTGCGCTAGCCACCAGCGCCATGGAAACTATCAGGAGCGAGAGAAAGACATAATTCACCGCAACCCGGCCTCGCTCCTCCGCATTATCCATGTAATGGAAACTGTAGATCACAGCTAGTGGACAAATGATAAATATAGGAATTAGAAAGAATGAAGTAAGTGCGTCCAGGGAAAAAGAAATGCTGAAAAGATGTAGCCAAGTTCTAGAAAACGATGCCAGGTTGGGATCTTGGAATGACACGGTAATTGCATATAATCCTAGACAGCAGCCTGTTACTGTAAATACAAGATAACCGAATTTCATCAGGCTGAACCATCGGTAGGTCAAGAGCGGAAATAGCCCACCGACTAATAAAACAGCTAATGCAAATAAAAAGGTATCCATCGGTCCCCGAAAGTCTGTTGTGTTAATTAATAAGGTGAATATTGCCTATGTATGCGCGTAATTTAACTTAGCAATCGGTGATTACAAAGCATCATTTCCGCCATTATTTTTGTATCCAAGGAAGATTTTTTAAGGACATTGAGAAATGGACTTGCTCAGAGACGAATCTCACCTTCTCATCCTTGAAATCCAAAAATGGAGATTCAGTTCGCGATCACTAGTGCTCATTCTGCTGCTCAAAGGTAAACCCATACCAGACAGCATCATTATCCTCTTGAGTATCGGGAGAGATCTCTTGGAAGTCAGCAATTCTGCTTTTGAGATACACCAGCCAGTTTAGAGCCTCTCCTCTGGAAATAAAAGGACCAAGTTCAGTTAATGATTGTTTTTCTCCATGGTACCTAGAGAGGCAATTTCCTATCTGTTCAGGCTCTTGAGTAATTCCAATAATGATTTTCACGTTCGACCTTTTCTGTAATTGTGAATGTATAAGATAAAAACACCTCCTGCACCAAAGCAATATAGATGCCAGTCTTCAAGACACATTAAACCTGCGTTACGTTAATTATCTGTAGTTACATGTTTTTATACACATTCACCATCCATTCTATCGAATAGGATGGCAACAATATTACACCCTTAATGTAAAATACAGGAGGGTGGCAAGGGAAATGCGGGGCATTTTACCCCATAAGAAAACACCCACTTGTTTCAGCGGGATATCCCTCCGGTGGGTTACAAAAAATCGAATAATCTATCAGGTGAAGGAGTGACGCGGGATGAAGCCAGTATAGATTGGAGGAGCCTGTCACATTCGGGGCATTCTGCCCCATGAAGGCAAAATGCCTCAAGCAACGTAGTGTTCAAAATATTTATTTTAAATTTCAGATAATTACTAAATACAACAGTAATTATTTTTGTTCATAGCGCTGAAGTTTCCGATAGAGGGTTTTTCTGTCGACCTGGAGAATACGAGCAGTAAGAGTCCTGTTGCCGCCTGTCGTTTTGAGTACATGCATAATGTATCTTCGCTCCATCTCCTCCATCGAAATCAGCTCCGTGGGATCATCAGCCCCAAGCATAATGTAGTCATTTTTAAACAGACGAATTTTCTCTGGCAGATCCTCCGGTACAATTTTATCGAAATGGGTAAGGGCCACTGCGTGTTCTATGGCATTACGAAGTTCGCGGACATTGCCTGGCCATGAATAGTCCAGAAGTTTTTCGGCAACGGCGTCGGAGAGCCCGGTAATAGCCTTGTCCTGCCTTGATGAAAAATGTTCGATAAATTGTTTCGCCAACAGAAGTATATCAGCTCCCCTGGATCGTAGAGGCGGCATCTCGATGTTGATAACATTGAGTCTATAGTAGAGATCTTCCCGGAAAAGCCCTTCCACAACGGCAGATTCGAGATCTCGATTGGTCGCCGCAATAATGCGGACATCAAAGGGAATCTCTGTGGTTCCACCTACGGGCCTAACCCGGCGCTCCTCAAGAGCCCTGAGTAGTTTTGGTTGCAGGTCAAGCGGAATTTCCCCCACTTCATCTAAAAATAATGTTCCCTGATCAGCCTGAAGAAACAAACCACGATGGTGGTCTTTCGCGTCCGTAAAGGCACCTTTTTTGTGGCCAAAAAGCTCACTTTCCAGAAGCTGCCCAGGCATTGCTGCACAATTAATGGATATCAGCTGATGTTTTTTACGTCGACTGTGTTGATGCACTGCTTTTGCCGTCAACTCCTTTCCTGAACCACTCTCACCGGTAATAAGAAGAGATGCCTCGGAATCGGCAATACGGCTGATTTTGGCAAACAACTCCTCCATGGCAGGGCTTTTACCAATCAGGTTATCGAAATACTGCGGGCGCTTCACCTCATCCTGGAGCTTTTTAACGGTTTGACGCAGGTTACCATAATGCACGGCCCTATCCAGAGATAGGGCGAGTATGTCAAGATCAAGCGGCTTTGTAACAAAGTCGTATGCTCCGGCTCGAATCGCGGCAATAGCAGTATCCATGCTACCAAAAGCTGTCATTATCACCACCGGGATATCAGGTTGATTGCTGACGATATCGGCACAGATATCAAGCCCATTCATATCCGGCAGATGAATGTCCGCAAGGACAACATCCGGCATTTGCGACCGCAGGGCGGCCAACCCCTCCCGACCCGAGATAAAATACGAGACTCTATAGCCGCGGCGTCCCAAGCCTACAGAAAGCATATCACACATATCCTTGTCGTCTTCGATGACGAGGATTTTTCCATTCATTTTTGCAACTCCTGCATGGGGAGATAAACACTGAAACAGGCGCCATTTTTAACACGGCTTTCAATATCAATCCAGCCGCCGTGCTCTTCAACTATTCCATGGGCAATGGAAAGACCCAATCCAGTGCCTGATCCAATTGCCTTGGTGGTAAAAAAAGGAGTAAAGATATGTTCAAGGTTCTCCTGCTGGATTCCTTCTCCTTCATCATGAACACGCAATTTTATATATTTCCGGGGAGTACCGTCATTATCTCCTGCATCCGGCAACATTGTGTTGGCAATACTGACTTCTACCTTTCCTCCAGTCGGCATGGCCTGGATGGAATTCATGAGCAGATTAACCATAACTTGCTGCAGCTGTGAAAAATCAGCTTGAAACACAACATCGGTGCCTTCATCCTGCTTGAGGGCAAAGAAGACCTGTTGTTTTACCGCCATGGGATAAAGTAACTGAAAAACCTGCTTGATAAGCAAAGCTATATTATCTTCAGAAATATGCTGTTTAGGTCTTCTGGTAAAATCGAGGAGTTGCCTGACAATTCCCGTCATTCGCTCTGCCTGTTTTCTTATTATTTCAGCACATTCAATTATTTCATCATTTTGCAGGCCTTCATTGATAATCATTTTGGCCCTGCCGTCAACAACATTCAAAGGAGCACCTAACTCATGGGCAAGCCCGGCAGAAATGACACCAAACGATGATAAACGCTCAGTATGACGAAGCTGTTCAAGTGTTTTCAAGCGAGTATCATATTCAAACTTTATCTTCTCCTTGGCTATAAGCAGACGGGAACACATATCATTCATCGATTTCGCCAGTTCAGTGAGCTCATCATTTCCATCCAAAGTCCGATTTGCTCTAAAATCGCCCTCACCTATTCGTTGCGCATGGATCATGAGTTTATTGAGAGGCTGACGGATTTTCCAATTAATAAAAAAATATAAGATCAGTCCACATACGAATCCGAACAGTATAGTAATAGTCAATGCTCTGATGAACATTGCCCTTGTATATTTTTCCAGAGGTACAAGTGTCTGACTCAACTCCAAAGCTCCTTTTTGGGTACCGACAACAACCGGCACATAGGTATACCTCCTAAGAGATTCATTTTCATGCTGCATTCTGAATGAGACAGTTTTGCCATCAAGAAGATTGTTGAATTGTTGTTTCTCTACGTCACTAAAGAAAGAGGTTTTCAATAATAATTCAGGCCATACCCAGCGAATGTCAAACTGTCCGGACTTACTTGCATCAGCGATCAACTCACGTGCCTTCTCTTCACCGCCTTCACTCCAGATATGGGTAATCATACCGGATATACTCTTCCCGTTCTGGACAGCACTGGTCACCATATCTGTTTCATACTGCTCGACCTCAGCCCTAAAACTGAGATATTCGTCAATACCGACCAGGACAATTATACCCAGAAGAAGATAGCCATAGAGTTGCAGAAAAAGTTTCATTTTTTATCTTTCAAAGATGTTAGAGTGCCAGGAGCAATATCACATTATCGATAAAACGCACCATAGATTACAGCAAATAGAATATCGAACTCTCTGCTGAAGGTTTTCAATGAATAGTTGTATACACAAAAAACAGCATTTTTTCCAAACTGTCTTGGTAACTTTTTCTCTCACCTGAATTTCTCATGAGCATTGTGTCAATTTGGGAGGTGGCTTACTCATATTGTTATAAATGGTGATAAAAAGGAAGAAGAGGTTGGAATAATGATAAAATGGAGATAATCTGTTGAAAGATTGTGAAAGCACTTAAATGTTAGTATATCCGATAAACTTCCTGAGCCAAACGACAATGACAAGAAATCTTACTGAACGTGTAAACGAACCTCTTCTACAAATAATTATTGTATTGCTTCTAACAACTGTACTTCTTCCCCCGGAAACATATGGGGAGGCATTAACATTACCACGAGATGCTAACGGCTGGACTATTTTTAGCCCATCGGCAGATAGCAGGATTGTTTATGTCAGCAATTCAGGAAACGATGCAACTGCCAGATTTTATGATCCCGACGAGAGTGCGGTCGCAAATGATCCATTTCATCCGGCCGGGCCAATACAACCATATGCAACATATGCCGCTGCCTATGCTCAAACACGAAATGGATATCCCGACTGGATTTTGATACACCGGGGAGATGAGTTTTTAGAGACTATCGGCGATCAGATCCGCGATGGACGAAACAGTCAGGAGCCTTTTGTGATAGCGGCATACGGTTCAACAGGTCTCAGTCCGGTTTTTAAAACAGGAGCCAATAGAGCATTACATCGATTGAATACCGGTATAGAGTGGTTTGCCATTTCCGGTATCAGCTTCTACGCCCACACCAGAGATCCGGACAGCCCTGACTTTGTTAACACCGAAGGGGGCACCGGTTTCAATCAATATGTGCGTCCTGGAGAAATAAGCCAGGGAGTATTGTTTGAGGGATGTAAGTTTCGATATTATATCAATAACACCCTCAGCAACAACGACGGCTCGATAATCGATATAGTGTTCAGGCGCTGCCTTTTTCTTGATAATTATTCAGCAGGTACTGCACATTCTCAGGGATTTTGGGCAAGTGGTGCCGAGGTAACCCTGGATGAATGTATTTTTGATCATAATGGCTGGTATTCGCAAAATGGCTCAGGACTGGTGGGGCAAGCCACGATGTTCAATCATAATACCTATTTCTATAACACTCGCAACACTACATTTAAAGACACCATGTTCATGCGGGCATCGAGCATGAATAATAAGTGGACCACTTCACTAACCGGAGGGACATATAACATCGTCATAGAGAATAATCTCTATATCGATGGTGAAATAGGTATAGGGATCGGCTCCAATTACACCGTCCCTTTACGATTTAAAAACATCACCATAAGTGACAATGTCATAACCAACATTGGGCGTTCTCAACCAACCAACAGGACGTTAGGTTGGGGGTTGAGGATTGAGGCATGGGATGGTGGAAGCATCAAGAATAATTACATAATAAACCAGCCCTCGGATTCTGTAACCAATACCTATGGAATGCATTTCCAGGATACAATGAGAGATGTACGGATTGAAAATAACATAATTCATAATATCAGGTTTGGTAACGGGATGATTTTCGATGACAATGATGGAGTGGACGTAAGCAATATGGTCGTCACGGGAAACACAATCCAGATTGAGAAGGACTCCGGATATACCATGTATACAGACTACAATATTCTGGGAAAATGGGAGATCACTAATAATTTCTATTATAGTGACAGGCAGGCTTCTTCTCAGTTTAGATATGGATCAGAGTATATGACTTTAGCAGAGTGGTCTGCAGCAACAGGTGACAACTCTACATTTAAACACGTCTCTTTTCCCGATTCGAGCAGATCAATTGAAACATATCAGTCGAAACTTGGAGCCGTACCAACAATTGATGCGTTTATTGCCTCCTGCAGAGCACAGGACAGGTTTAACTGGAATAAAAACTACACGGCAAAAAAAGTAAACAAATGGATAAAAGCCGGGTTTGATTCCCAGGCATCCCGCTGGAATCCGTTTCTTCCTCTATTGTTGCTGAACTAACAGTTCAAGCATCACTATACATCCTGGAAATATAAGGTTTAACATTATGGCTGCCAATCCTGCGCTTCTATCTCCTTGCGGTTTGTATTGTGGCGTTTGCGGCATTTACCAAGCAACACAGGACAATAACATCAAGTTACTGAAAATATTTCTAAGAACATACGAATCTTTCCTTTCTGGGATAAAAGACTGCACCGTTAACGATTTGCAATGCAACGGTTGTCATTCTGACAGGATATCGATCTTATGCCAATCCTGCGCAATCAGGGATTGTTCGGCGAGGGAGAAGAGATCCGGATGTCATGAATGTGATCTTTTTCCTTGCGATTTAATTGAAAATTTCCCAGTACCAAATGGGAAAAGAATCATTCTGCGTGCTGTTCCCTATCGTAAAAAAAATGGAACTGAAAAGTGGGTTAACAGCGAAAAATCCCGATATATATGTCCAGAATGTAATAGTAAATTGTACAGAGGCTGTACTCGATGCAGAGAATGCAAAATATCTGTAAATGTTGATTCGCCAATGGATTGCAAATCAATATGAGATTAATCGTTGTCTCAGATATATATGGGAAGACTAACTGTCTCGAAGATTTGCTAAGCTGCTTTTCACAAAAATATCAAGCAACGGAAATAATCGATCCCTATGAAGGCACTGAGATCGACTTTAAAAATGAACAGGAGGCATATCAATATTTCCTGAAATATATTGGCGTTGATGGCTATATAGGTAAATTATATCAATATCTAAAAAACAATTCGTTTCCAGAATACCATCTATTAGGTTTTAGTGTCGGTGCCTCTGCCATCTGGGCTGTATCCCAAATGCTGGAGTTCAAAGAAGATACAAAGGGCATATGCTTCTATGGCTCACAGATCAGGAATTTTTTAGAAATACATCCTAAATTCAAAATAGATCTCTATTTTCCTAAAGAAGAATCACATTTCAATGTAGATAAAGTGATAGCTGCGCTGAATGAAAAGAATAAGGTCAGTTGTTTTAAAACAAGCTTTCTTCATGGGTTCATGAATAAAAAATCAAAAAACTACAATGAATCCGGGTTCACTGAGTATATTGAGCGATTAAGATTGAGACTCTCGTAAAGTTACCATAAGTATCAGATGCATCAAGTGTGCTTCAAAGCTAAGTCACGACTCCGGTAATCTTCTGCAGTGATCTTCTTGGCAGGAAGGACAGACTCAGCAACCACGTCCGTTGGTCGGGGAATTATCTGGCCATGCTCTTTTTAGCCGCACGCTGACCTTGTGACTTTCTCGGCTGAAAGGAGGATTTTTTCGCCAATTCTTCAAAAAGCATTTTCTCTTCTTTGCTGAGCCGCTCAGGAACATGTATCTCGACAATGACGATGAGATCGCCAGCACCTCTATTTTTATGGGGCAAACCTTTTCCTTTAACACGTAATCTCCTGCCGTTTTTACATCCAGCAGGGATGGTCAGGTTGATTGTCCCACTGAGGATTTCCACGTCCACTTTGCCACCAAGGGCCGCCTCCCAGGCCGAAATAGGGACTGTCGTTAATATATCATACCCATGTAAAGTAAATCTCTTATGTGGCAGAACCCTGATACGCAAAAGCATATCACCGTCAGGGCCCTGTCCCCTTGCCTTTTCTCCTTTTCCGGCCAAGCGAATGACAGAACCATCTTTTAGTCCTTTGGGGATTTTAAGCTGAATCTTCTGTTCAGCGGGACGAAACGTTGAGCCATGCTGCTCCATTGAACTCCAGCTTATGGATTTGCTTGCCCCACTGACCAGTTCTTCAAGAGTTACCGAGAACTCAGCCTCGATTGTTCTGCCTGGTGCGTCCCGATAGAATCCCTGGGAAGAGTCCTGCTGCTTACCTCCTCCAAAGGTATTTGAGAAATAGTCACCGAAGAAATCTTCAGCAAATGGGCTGCCTCTGTCATTAAAATTAAAGCTTCCTCCGTACTGCCGCCACTGCTCTCCACCTCCAGAGGAATCATGGTCAGTATTGCCCTGTTGCCTTTGTGCTTCACGCCAATGCTCACCGTAGCGATCATACAGTGACCTGCTCTCAGCATTGCTTAAAACACTGTGTGCTTCATTTATATTTTTAAAAATCTCTTCGGCGTCCTGCGATTTATTTATGTCCGGATGATATTTTCGTGCAAGTTTCCGGTATGCTTTCTGTATCTCCTCTTTCGTGGCACTTTTTGACAAACCAAGTGTGCTATAGTAGTCAACATGCTTGCCCATATCATGTCCCTTTTATTGACCTTATTCTTTTCTAGAATTTCAATCTGTCATCGTTAAAAATAAGCAGTTGATGTTACTTTGTCAAAACATTACAAAAAGTAATTTATTCGCAAATTGTTTAATTACTGCACAAAGGTGGAATACTTTCAACAGCGCATTATTGTGTTCTCCAAATTGAACCTGATACCCATACAGCACCGGCAGGATGCCGGTGAATTTTATCCATAACTGCATCCTTTTTTTTAAGCTTGGGAATAGAGGAGATTACAATTTGTCGACACTGCCACTTGAAAATGACATAATTTTACTGGACGGCGGTCTGGGCCGTGAACTTCGATTCAGGGGGGTTGAGCTTTCCGATATAATCTGGTCAGCAACCGCGCTACTTGATGCTCCGGAAATACTTCAGCAGATTCATCTTGATTACATTCAAGCCGGCGCCGATATCATAACCGCCAACACCTATGGCATTATTCGTAGAGATCTTGCCAAGGAAGGAATTGAGCATCGTTTTTCTGAACTCAACCTGCTCGCCTGCAAACTTGCGGACCAGGCACGCAAGCTCGCAGACAAAGAAACCCTGATTGCCGGATCGCTGCCACCTTTGCGAGGCAGTTTTCGCGCAGATCTCGTCGGCCCCTTCGATGAAATTGAGCCACTCTACCGGGAACAGGCCCAGATACTGGCAGCCCATGTTGACCTCCTCATCTGTGAAACCATGTCAAGTACCATGGAGGGCAGGGCTGCTGCGCAAGCAGCCTGCAGCACAGGCAAACCTGTTTGGGTGTCATGGACCCTTCATGAAGATCACAGTGGCAGGTTAAGGAGTGGCGAAACCGTGAAAGACGCAATTAAAGCTCTTGACGGCTTGCCAATTAGTGGTTTTCTGGCAAATTGCTGTGCTCCGGAAAGTGTCAGCAGCTTTCTGAGGCAAACATCAACCTCTGCCTTCAAATTTGTAGGAGGTTATGCCAACACCTTCAACCCGATTCCGGAGAATTGGACCCTGGACGGGAAAGAACAGACGGATGGTCTGTTGCCATTACGTGAGGATCTTAATCCGGAAAGTTACCTCTCACATGTTACAGACTGGCTTGAGGCCGGAGCAAATGTCGTTGGCGGCTGCTGTGGAACACGTCCCGCGCATACTTCCACAATGCGTGCCCATATTGACAGTCTCATGAAAGAAAACTGATTATTTTAATAAGATAATTTCCAAGGACAATCAATTCAGCACTTGCCGGACCCGATAGCTGAGTTTTTTTGAGGATTTTGCTTTAATTTGCACCTTCCAGGACACTGTCATGGCATTTTTCTTCGTGTGCTCATGCGATTCGCTAAGAATCTGCCAGTCTCCAGGAATCCTTTCCTCCACAATCACCTCAACGGCCTCTGGTTTCGCGTTTTTTAGAATAATGGTATGTGCACTCTCGTGGATTCTCTGATTTTTCACCGTTCCGCGAACTATGGAAAAATCGGTTTGAACCCTGTCTGCAGTAACATCAAAAGCCTTGCCCATTTTGATGCGAATAATTTCGTTCTCAGGAGTGTGGCTGATCGAATCCTCACCAATAAACTGGGAGAATCCGGAACCATCTTCTTTATAGACCCGTACGATCCCGGCTGGTTTGGGCAATCCGAAGTTGGAGGCTTTATCATTTTTTAACTTCAGGAATACATCCACACCAACTTTTTCATAGACACTTCCGACCTTCGAGTAATAATAACTTTGATTTCCCGGAGGAAGCACCAGCTCCTTGGTAACAATACCATTATTTTCCTGTAACAGCGCAATCTGCTTCGACTGATTCTGCAATAATGTTGTAGGTCTGGCAACAGAGTAGAGGTGATATTCGAATAGCGATTCCTCCTCCATGGGTCTCTGTATGCCATCAACCATTTTCAGACTCATTTCTGCTGCCATAGGTGCAATCATTTGCGGCACTGGAGCACGGTGCACATCTCCTGCCACAAGCTGAAGTTTGGCATTTTTATAGCTGCTGCCGCTATTATTAATAAGGGTAACCCAGCCTTTTAAGTCAATTCTGTTCTCATCACGATTGAGTTGAGCGACATAATCCGCTTTCCATGATAATCCCTCTGTCAGATATGAAAGTTCAAGCATCTGCTCACTCTCACTGTTACTGTCTATCACCATGGTTAGTGTTGGTCTCTCCCGCAGATTATCAGGCACATCGGGATAGATTATACGTCCGTCTATATCTGTTTCGATGTGATCATCAATCTGCAGTACGACTCCGCCTGTAACACTCAAAACCTTTGCCTTGACCTTAAATTCTTTCTCATCATCGCCTTTTTTACGTATCAGAGTGATCTCTCTGCCCACGTATTTGTTCAATAGAGAGTCAGGAGAAAGCAGATCAAACTCATAATTCTGCTCAAGTACATTAACCTTTCCTCCCTTCAAAAGGGCTGTCTCGGGTTGGATTTGCGAGCTGATTTCTTTAAAAGCCAGGGTCTGTTCTCCCTGTGGGAGCTTGATTTTCCGGGTATCCCGAATAAGGGCAAGGTTGGAGTTATAAATAGTCAAACTGATCGATTGCTGATCATCACCAGTTGTTATGATTTCCGCGCCGACATTCACCGCAACGGCAATGAGGACTATAGACAGCAGTGATCCCAAAATTCGACTCAGCATAAAAAACCTCCCTGTTGTAATGACATCAAGAGAACTTCTCCTTTTGGTGATCATGGCGCATCAATGTCACTATTATAAACAATGTATTTTAATTTCTTAATGTAGCCTGCAATCGTACCGGGTGAATAAGCAGCTCCAATGCATCAATAATCGAAGTGCAGATGACATCGGCATATGCGATGAGGACACCGGCGCAGCCCTCCGCCTGGATAACCGCAACTCCCAACGCAGCCTCCTGCAGCATTAACACATCATTTCTGCCATTACCCACCGCCACAACATTGGCGCTACCCAAACTTTTAATAACGGTAAACTTGCTGACATCCTGTCTGCCTTCATCAATAATATGTAACGAAACCGGTAAGCCTTCAATTTTCTGAGCCACAGTACCGTGGGTATCTGCAGTTAAAACATGTAGAGAGACTTTTTTTGCAAGCCGGTCAAAAAGCTCGGCCACGCCACTGAGTAGATTGCCATCCTGTGCAATGGTGCCATTATAATCGAGGACAAGATGTTCAATAGAATAGCTATTACCACCTGGTATTTCTAGGTCCAGCATAGATATTTCCTTAGCCTGAATAAAAACATAATAGTGCGTAGAAACTTCAAGACAAGTAAGCAAAACGCTCCTAAAAACAAATGAAAACTACATGGAATATTAACACAATCTCAATAAAAATAGATAATATTTGTCAGCACTGTTGAGAAAGTAATTCTGTTGACAACTATGAAGGAGAATAAACAATGCAATCGGAAATATACGCAGCAATTCAAATTGAATGGCGTAAAATCAGTAATGACGAACATCGCTCCTTACTCTATGAGTATCTGGTCAGTACCAATCATATTGAAGACAGAAGCTGGATGGAGTTTTTACGCGCTCATTTTAATATTGAGGAGAGACCTGTTTTGAGGCTTTTCAATCCACATTGTGGGGAAGCGAGGTTTAAATCTGCAGCGTAGAATCTCCTTCCCCGGCTCAGATCATCTTGCCGGCCGGTTTTTATTTCGCTATAACCCAGGGAATACTGTATAGTCAGGCGCCGCTCGAAACCGAAATCAACAGAGCAAATATTTGAAATCAGGAATTCCATGAATAAAAGAAAACTGCAGCGTGCCAACAAAAAGAAGAGCCAAGCCAAACACATTTCCCATGACAACATTATTACCATGGCCGCACAGAGTACAGCCAACGCTGCGCTAAAAAGTGAGGCGACACTGAATTGTCTCGGTAATTTTATCTTCTTTTCTACAGATTCAGGTGAAGGTTGGATGCTCGACCACCGCAAAAACTGTGCATTAAGACTCGCAGAGAATGGCTCCCTCTGCTCCTTTACCATTCTTGAGGCCAAAGAGCGGTTTCAAGTAGAATGGAAAGAGCGGTTCCGTATTGAAGGAGATACCTTTATCGCCTCTCTCCAGGGTAAGGAAACTGTTTTCCGTGAATACCCAATAGATGCACTCACCAGGCTCATTGGCATGCTCGAAGAAAAAGACCAGGCAAAGAGGCAGTAACAAAGAGAGAAGAGATAAACTTTTCTCTCTTCATCTGGCTGTCCCAATATTTCACGTGTATGCTGAGTTCGTCGTCTTAAAGTATCAAAGACGCTGAATAAGCAACTAATCCGGTAATAGATTGTCTTCATATAATCATTACACGCCTAGATAAATTATTGCTATCCAGCGATCACCGGTAAAAAGACCATCCCCCCACTCCTCTTCAAGATCGGCAAGAGGTTTTTCGGCAACGGCTTCCTCTGCTGATTTCCCTGCTATCTTGAGCGCATTCAGACGCTGATATGCCTCATCCAGCATATTTCGATAATGCTCCAGATCAGCCTTGCTGGCAAGAGGTCCATGTCCTGGAATAATACTGGTATTTTCATCGGCCAGGACAAGAAGAGTGTCAACAGCATGAATCATGCCTTTCAGAGACCCTCCATGGTCAACATCTATAAATGGATAGAACCCATTGAAAAAGATATCACCCGCGTGAATAACATTACTCTTCTGGAAATGGATAAAGCTATCCCCATCGGTATGAGCATGAGGCACATGAAGAACATGAACAGTATCCCCGTTGAGATGGAAACTGATATCTTCTGAAAAAGTCACAACGGGCAAGCCTTCTTTCGAACTTTTGGCCTGTTTCATGTCGAAAGGTTTGAGAAAAGATCCAGAGAGCAGCCTCTCGCGGACATTATCATGGGAAAAGATGAGTGTTCCCTTCCCTCCTATATTTTCATTACCACCGGTATGGTCTCCGTGATAATGGGTATTAATGAGAAATTTTGGATATTTACCGCCAACCGTCTCAATGGCGGCGATTATTTTATCGGTGAGGGGCGCGTATTGATCGTCTATCATAAAAGTACCATCCTCCCCGATGAAGAGACCAATATTGCCACCTTTTCCGGTAATCATAAAAATTTTTTTCGTTACCGGAACAGCGGCAACCTGGACATCCTCTGCAAAAAGTGAGCTGACAGGGGCTACCAGCCCAAAGACCAAGACAGCCAATAAAATTCGGATATATGCCTGCATGTAATCCTCCAATCGAAAAAGAGATGTTTGCTGGTTCGGATTTCCTCCTTAACCCAAGACTCAAAATCCTGATAATAATTGATATTGAGTAAAAGAGGATGTTTATATACACGCAAACTGTAGTTCCTGATAACCAGAAGGCAAGTTTCTGGACAAGGTTTAATTTCCATTCAGGCCATAGGAGAGGATACAGAACAAACGAAACCCTTTTCCTGCGTATTCTTGGGTCAACAATATATTGTAAATACACAGCCAAATAGTTAATAATAAGTTTAAAGGCTACAATTGTTATTACGCCATACAAGAATCGGAGGTTTGACTTGTATTCAATCTTTGAGATTATCTATTAATTCATCTTTTGTATCACTTTCTTTACTCATTATCATTCGTATTGTGTCATTTGCTCTCGCATAGATATTATTTGCTTCCTGAATTTGGAATTGTAATAGTTGGCCAGTATCAGAAGAACCTCTTAACGAATGCTGAGCAGTATTGAGTAAATTACTGAGTCTTTTAAGATCTGAAACGAAATTGCGGTCAGTGTTTTGTAGCAATCTTTTTTGCTCAGTCAATTGGCGAAGATAATCATCTAATTTGTCAGCTAATTTAGCCGCTGCAATACTATCTTTCTTGTTGAGAAAATCTCCTTGAGTTGAAGTGGTATTTCTCACAATACCGTGTATATCTGCTGATAACTTTTGAGTTTTCTTTATGAGCAGATTGATTTCCCGCAAACTATCAGATCGAAGTTGTGATTCAGATCTGAATTTCTCAGTGCTTTTTATTTGTCTTTGCTTTTCTTGAGCAATAATCGGTGTTGCCACAAACACAGTCAATATGAATACGAAAAACAAACCAAATAATTGTTTATTCATACAGGACCTCCGATGAAGATCATTATATTATGGAAGAATTTGTCTGGTGAAAACAACAGGGGAACCTTGTCGAGTTTTGAATATTTCAACCTCCCCTATTTTTATCCAAGTGAGCGTTACTTAATTATTAAGGCTGCTCTTCACTGCCAATCCACAGCTCGAAGTGCCGCGGACGTATACCGGTAGAATTTTCATATCCAGGAATATACCGAGCCTCGATACCTGGTCGTATACCCTGAATTATGGCTGCAATTCCTTCCGCTTCAACCTTCTCGCTCTGCCGGAAATATCTGAGCTCGCTCTTGGATGGACTTTTTCGTTGCAATTCGATTCCAGGAACCATAATTGATGCCTCCCGTAGGAGCGCAGCTATAGATGTGGCAAGATTTCTCTGGTTCTCATTAGATATATGCAAATATGTTCGGGCTATCAGTACCGCATCATTTGATGGTCTTGGGCTAAGCTCGTTTTCGAGTTGAGCGACTCGAGCCAGCAACTGCTCCCGTGTTTCTTGACTTACTGCCTTGTTTTTCGCCTCTTCTTTTAATCTATTTTTTTCAGCAAGGGTCTGCTGAAATTCATCTTCTACGATTTTTGCATATTCCCCCCATCGCTCCCGTAGCTCGGTAGAGCGAGTGACATGAGAGAAATACTGTGCTAGCCGACGTCGTACGCCAATATCCTCCTGCAATGCCTGTTCAAGGAACTTTGCATTGGCTTCCTGTTCCTTGATTTCAATCTCTCGGGTTTGAATTTGATGGCTAATGATAGTTGAAAACAGGCCAAGAACGACCGTACCTAATACAAACTTCCAGAATGTTAACCATGCTTTAAAGCGCTCATCTGTCATGTCAAACCTCCGTGAGAACCGCTACAGAGCCTTAATGCTGCATTAACCGCTCGTTATTTAATGTCTGAAATTACCTTGTTAGACTCCGCCTTAGTCAGTCATAGCTGCATTTTTTTCAACTCTTCTGCCTGTAGCTATTTATGGTTCCAAGCTTCGCATCATTCTCGGCCCGAAGATCTGCGACAATGGCTTAAAAAACTTGCTCGCCTCCAGTGGATTTACGGGCGAATCGTTCTTCGACCACGTTACAATAGCTTCAATGCCGACTCTGTCTTGGAAATCAAACGTAACAAACATTCCCTTTCTTGTCAGTATGCCTGGCTTCAACTGGATTTCCCCATCGATAGTCCCAGGTAGAAATCGTCTCTGTATCGCCTCTCTCGTTATCCTTCTCCAAGACAACAAGCTTCCGTATGAGCGGATTAAAATCGGTTGTTATTTCGACTGACAATTCTTTTTTTGTATCTGCATTGTATACAATTCGAGCGTAAGGAATACCACCGCTGAAAAATTTATCGTCATATAGAAACCTCGCAGCAATTCTGACTTGATCAGTCTTTGAGAACTTTTCGTAAGTTTGATTCGACTGTAACGTCACCTGCCCGGCAACACAAAATGCAGTAATGAGAATGATAGCCAGAACAGCCAATATTGCGATTGAGAAGAATTTCATATCCAATTTCCTTTTAACTTCCAAACAATTATACAGAAGATTGTTTGGTGCATCCTAAAAGTGCTTTACCTATCTGTGGATACTCCATCGGACTCATTCATAATGGTCTGATATTAGATAAATAGGTTGAATCGATTATTGCAAGTTGTTAGAGCTTATTTTCTGTATAACACTCCAATTTACAAGTTTCAACTCAATTGCAGATTGTTACACGTTCAGCGCTTAAACGGGAAGAAGTCTGAGACTCTATTTAGCACCCTTTCGAGAGATATGAGTTCTTTGAAGGTAGACACAAATTCATGATTACAAAGGCATTTTTTTCGTTTTTATACTCCTCAAAGGAGACGGAACAAAGTGACAGCTATGGCCAAGCTCAGCACAAAACGTCCTCAGATTGAATCCTCTCCTTCTTCTCCGGGACTGTCTGTCAACCACCATCAACCTCCTGCCAGCTTTACCTTGTAACCCAGTTTCATTAAAAGATCAGCCAACAATTCACGATGGTCTCCTTGAATTTCAATACTACCATTCTTTATCGTTCCACCTGAGCTGCATCTTTTCTTTAACTTTTTGGCAAGGTCTTGCAGTTCTTTATCGGCAAGTGGAATTCCAGTAATCAGGGAGACACCGCTTCCTTTGCGTCCCTTTGTTTCTCTACTGATTCGCACTATTCCATCGCCATGAAACTTTTTAGAAACAGTGCTGCAGGAGCATTGCTGGACAGGCTTGCCACAATCAGGACAAACGCGCCCGACATCCGTTGAATATACCACACCTTTCTGCTTCTTATTTTTCATGATGTTTACCTTTACCTACTCCATCGCAGCAATTCACCTGTTGAATGTTTTTCAAGCTTTGCCAACATCTCGCCATTATCAAAAAGCTGCTTGCACAAATCGCATTTATGGAAACTGACAATCTCCCGGGCTTTCATCCCAGTAAACGAGGCAATCGTTGAAATGCCCATGGAGCGTATGCAGTTATACAACAATGATGTTTCGTGTTTGCTCAACAGTTGTTCAACCGAACTCTCTTTTAAACTGCCGAGATAGAAGAAATTTGTGGTGGTAAAATGGGTTCCGGCATCACAGCAGCCATACATGGAAAGATCCGGTGCAAGATAGGGATTCATGCTGCAACGGTTTTCCTGATAGTCTGTCTGCAATCTCTTTCTTTCAAATGATTCTGCCCTTCCCGAGTAAATCACCGGCTCAGGAAAATATTTCAAGCTATTGTCCTGCAGAAACTCCTCATTCGTATCATCTTCCCTGGAAAAGTCAGTAATAAAAGAGATGAAATAATCAATTCCCATCTCACTACAGGCCTGAGCTGCATGAAGGATGTTCTTCCGGGCAACATGCTCCCGGTGCCAGCGTGAATAGCTTAATCTCATCTGGCACAGCCCCTGCTGTGCAAGACGTTTTGCATAGTGTCGAGCCTTATCGAGACTTTTGGCCCAATACGAATTGGTAACCACTCGACTATATATCTTATTCCTTTTACATGTATCAACAAGTTCGAGAAGGTCCTCAAAATAGAGAAATGGCTCTCCTGCAGTAAAACTAACTCCTCTCACACCTGAACCTGCCATTTCTTCAAGTATTTGCTTGGCGAGGTCAAGTTTCATTTTTATCGGTGTGGTATTGTCATTGCCAGCTACACAATGGCTACAGCGAATATTACAACGGGTGGAATAGCCGAAGGCAATTTTTCTCATAACTCAGAACTCTTTACGTAACAATTAAACTCAAGATAATCTTTGAACAATTTCATGATCTCCCTGCCAGATATCTGCGTACAATGCACGTTTTTAAATATAAAAATTACATTTTTCGCCATCTGAGGCAAAGCATCTGGATCAGACGCGGAACAATATACCCAAAGAGGCACGACCAACAACTATTTATTCAGTACAAGGTCCTTTTGCGCTCCATCAAAAAGCTAACAATTTATCGATTGAGTTATTTCTCTTCCACATCTGTCTTTTTTTTTTAACAATAGAGTTCAAGCACTTGTGCCACATAGTGATTATCGTGGTTCACCAAATCGCACCTTGCATCAATTTCCCTGTCTATTTGTTTCATTTTTTATTATAATTTAATCCATTATCAGGAAACCAACATTACAGCCATTGCTCCCCTTATTAAGTAAAGAATTTGTTTTCAAGGCGACTCGTTGTTCTTTAAACGGTCTTTATATCAATTTAAAAGAGGAGATATTATGAAAAGAAAACTGTTCCTTTTATCGTTGTTCAGTTTTTGCTTTTCCTGGCCTGCTCAGGTTTTGGCATCCAGCGGCGACTATGTTGGCTCGGATGCTTGTTTTGCCTGTCATGCTGAACAATTCAACAAATGGCAGGCATCGGGACACCCGTGGAAGCTGCGGAAATCTTTTAAAGCCAGGTATGCCAAACTGCCACTACCTCCTGGATACAGTTGGGATGAAGTTTCCTATGTTATAGGTGGGGCTATTAAAAAGGCCCGTTACATTGACAAGCAGGGCTATATCATCACCGCGGCAAAAGACGGTTCAGAAGCCAAAACCCAATACAATCTCGAGGATGGCAGCTGGTCGTTTTATCATAAAGGTGAGAAAAAGCCATACAAGTGCGGACCATGCCATATGACCAACTACTCCGAGATGGGTCATCAGGACAATCTGGAAGGTATGATTGGTACCTGGTCGGAAGACGGTATTGGCTGTGAAGAATGCCACGGGCCTGGCATGGCTCATCTGCAAAAACCCGAAAAGGAAACCATTAAAATTGATACCAGTAAAGATGCCTGTGGTAAATGTCATCAGCGCGGCGGTATCGGTCCCGAGCCTCCGGCAAGTGGGAATTTTATTCGTCATCACGAGCAGATCAACGAACTCAAGGCTGGTATCCATAAAGAGTTAAATTGTATTGACTGCCATAACCCACATGAGCGCGCTATTTTAATCAAAAAAAATAACTGTATAGAATGTCATGAGGAAATAGCTGAGAGCTATGCGAAATCAATTCATGGCAAGCAGGGAACTCGCTGTATCGAATGCCATATGCCAAAAGCGGGAAAATCCGCGATAAGTGTAGCAAGTTACACCGGCGATGTACGCACCCATATTTTCAAAATCAATACCGATGCAAACGCAGATATGTTTAAAAAAGTCACGGACAAAGGCAAAACTTCAACCTTTGCCAAGGGATTTGTGACTGTTGAGTACACCTGTCTGAGCTGCCACGGTAGTCGGGATAAAGCCTGGGCTGCAACAAACGCTAAAAACTACCACGGAAAATAAAACAACCACTGCTCTGAAGAAACAAACATCGACACGCCGCTGTTCCATCAGGGAACAGTGGCGTATTTTTTACCTAACACCAAGGAACCCTCACTTGGTTCTTCTGGAGAATCTTAAAAGGGCACCATTTAACCGCACTTTTCTTTGAAATTTTTGGCTGTTGCTATTTCAATATAAGATGCTCCCTGCTGTGGCCCAAAACTACCCGCCAGCACGATTACCAAATCTTCGTCGTTGAAATGTTTATTTTCGATAAGACGGCAGATTGAAGCCTTCAAGGGCTCTACAGAAGTAATATCCATGGGAATATAATCGGCATAGACAGCATAGCTTAAGGCAAGCTGGCGCATGACTCTTTTGTCATAAATCTGGGCATAAATAATGCTGCTACCACGATAGGCAGACAAAGCCCGGATGGAGTTTCCAGTAAGAGAGTCCGCAATAATTGCTTTAATATCGAGTCGTACAGAGGCCTTAACCGCAGCTTTTGCCAGATATGCTGTTACCCTATGGTCATCGCTGTAAGGAATATCATAGTACTTACCACCTTTCAGTTCCACTTCATCAATTATTTTTGCCATTGTCCGTACAGCCATTTCAGGATAAAGACCATTGGCCGTCTCTCCGGACAGCATCAATGCATCGGCATGATCAAGACAGGCATTGGCAACATCGGAGACCTCTGCCCTCGTCGGTCGTGGAGACTTAATCATGGAATGCAGCATTTGTGTGGCTACTATTACCGGTCTTCGTTTGACAATACATGCCAGAATTATTTTCTTCTGGATCAATGGAATTTTCTCAGTGGGAATCTCAACAGCAAGATCACCTCGAGCGATCATAATACCATAGACGTGCGAGAGGATTTCATCGAGCTTTTCCACTCCCTCAGCGTTTTCTATCTTGGCAATGATCTTCATTGGTGATGCTTTTTCATCGAGAATCTGCTGAACAGCAATAACATCCTCCTTGTTCCGTACGAAGGAATGGGCGATAAAATCAAGATCATTGTCAGCAGCAAAGCGGATGAAGCCTTTATCCTTTTCGCTCAGAGCCGGAAGTTTGACATGGACTGAAGGAATATTGATACTTTTTCTCGGATGAATCACACCGTCATTTTCAACCAGGCAATTGAGATAATGATTTTCCTTGGAGGTGACGGTCAAGGCTATATATCCATCATCAATGAGAATGGTACTGCCAACCGTGACGTCTTCGCTAAATTTTTCATACGATACACAGATATAATCATCATGAGAGATTTCTCCCGGTGCCCCTTTGATGCGGATACTATCACCGGTTTTCACGGAAAGAGGCTCATGGGCATCACAGGTCCGTATTTCCGGGCCCTTGGTGTCTAAAAGGATAGCAATCTTATCAGATACTTTACGGGTATTTTTAATAACTTCAAGAGCATCCTCATGGGTCATATGCGCCGTATTCAGACGGACCACGTTCATGCCTGCCTGGTAAAGCTTGTCAATGAATTCGACGGAACAGTTTAAGTTGGAAATGGTTGCAACAATTTTGGTGTTTCTGGGCATCAGCAAACCTTCCTTTGTCTATTTTAACTTTATAAAAAGTATATATAGAGATGTATAGAGTGTGAGAGTAAACACCGATTTTTTTTCTGATGAAAAGGCAGCACCGTTAAAACCAGTATTACCAGGGCAGAACGTGCGTGGAATAGTTCTATTATTATTTTTCCATGGCAGAAGCACCTGTACGGGCAATCTCAATTATATATTCACGCCCTACGGCATCCAGAAAACCATCAATATGCCTGGTAGAACCGGCAACCTGGAGAATATGAATATCTTCACTCTTGCGATCAAGAATTTCAAAATTATAGCTCCCTCGAAATTCCTCAAGATGAGTCGCATCAACTTCAAGTTTGACAATCGCCACTTCTCGCCAGTAGCTGTTATCGGTGTGCAGTTCTTTGACGGAAATAACTTCGGTAAATTTTTCCAGCTGCTTGATTACCTGATCGATCTTTCGTTCATCATCTTCTTCCAGAGTGATGGTCATTCTACTGATTCCCTCTATTCTCGAAGAGCAGACGGTGAGGGTATCTACATTGTACATTTTTTTTCGAATCAGCATTGATACCTTGTTAAGCACACCAGGACGGTCAAGCATGAAGGCTAAAATTGTTCGTCGTTTCATTTTTTACCTCCTTTGCTCTTCCCAGTAACTTTCCTGTGTTGAGGGCGCTGGACGATCATATCATTAAAACCTCCACCAGACGGGATCATCGGGAGTATAACCTCACTGGGATCACAGGCAAATTCAGTAATAATTGCGCCCATGTGCTGCATTGCCTTTTGCAGTGCAGGCATGACATCTTCCTTCTTCTCAACTTTCTGATACGCAATTCCATATGCCTGGGCAATGAGACCATAATCAGGACTTTGCATAGGCGTTCCGGAATAACGACCATCAAAAAACAGGGTCTGCCATTGCCGGACCATGCCCAGATAGCCGTTATTGAGAAGAAGTATCTTGATATCAATCTGCTGCTCCATGACGGTACCAAGTTCCTGGATGTTCATTTGAAAGCCACCATCCCCACAGATGGACCAGACTCTTTCCTGCGGTCTGGCTATTTTCACGCCTATTGCCATGGGCAAAGATGCTCCCATCGTACCGGCACCACCGGAGGCAAACCATGAATTTTCCGTCTGAAAATTATAAAACCTGGCAGCCATCATCTGGTGCTGTCCGACATCAGGGACTATTAAATCTTTTCCTTCTGTGATTTGCGAAAGAGTATGTATTATGGATTTCATCAGTAATCTGCCGCCATCACCTATTCCTTCCTCAATTTCTGCCTCTAAGTCTTGTACCATCACCTTTTTGAACGCGGCAATTTTTTCGAACCAGCGACGTCGCGGTTTGTAGGTCAGCATGGGATCGCCCAGCAGAACATGAAGTGTTCTATAGACATCGGCGTTGATAGCTACAGTGGTTGCTACATTTTTCTCGATCTCCGAAGGATCTATTTCTACATGGATAACATCAGCATTCTTGGCATATTCGTTGAGTTTGCCTGTTACCCTGTCATCAAAACGCATTCCGAAAGAGATGAGTAAATCAGCTTCCATGATCGCCCGGTTTGCCTCAACTGTACCATGCATTCCCATCATTCCCAGACTCAATGGGTGATCATGAGGGAGTGCGGAAAGACCGTGCAGTGTGAAGGCTATGGGGATATTGACTTTCTCGGCAAATTTCTGCAGCAGCTTACCTGCGTTACTGTTGATGACCCCATGGCCGCAGAACATGATAGGGCGCTCGCTTCTGTTGATGAGGTGCATGGCGCGCTGCACCGGTTCACGTTCAGGAGTTGGATGATAGAAGAAACCAGGAATATCCGGCCGGAATGAATCTTCATCAAAATTATAATCAGCAGAAACTTCTCCATTCTGCACGTCTTTAGGAATATCAAGAACGACCGGACCACCTCGTCCGGTTGTGGCAACATAGAAGGCTTCGTGTATGGTCAACTCAACTTCATCGGCTGCAAGCGGCATATAGGTTTGTTTGGAAATAGGCATCATCACCCCAACCACATCACTTTCCTGAAAGGCATCAGTGGCGATAACCCCGGTCTCGACCTGACCTGTTATTGCCACCATAGGAATAGAATCCATATAGGCATCGGCAATACCGGTGGTAAGATTCATCGCTCCCGGACCGGAGGTTGAAATACATACCCCGATTTTTTTATCATCAGTAGAAAGCGAGGCTCTGGAAATCCCCTGCGCCATAAAGGCAGCTCCCTGTTCATGGCGTGACATGATAAATTTGATATCGTTTTGCACACCCATTTCATCAAAGATGGGCATGATAGCCCCACCCGTATAACCAAAGATATAGCGAACGCCTTGCTTTCGCAGCGCCTTCATTACAAGCTTTTTCCCCGTCATGATTTCCTCTTTTTAGAACCTTACTTTTAAAAGCAAGCCTCATAAAACACGAAAAACGAAACCTAATAAGCCTCGTATATATAATTGCAAACCCGCATCTAGTCTGTATAGAACACCGTTTCTGGCCGGCACAGGTGCTCTTCTCCCGCATTTAGCCAGACTGCAAGGATAAAAGCAATGGGATATTCACTTATAATAGACACATATGGTAAAAAGACCACTGCCGAATAGGCCGCTGCAAAGCCTTTTGCGCAGACCATGCCGGACAACCATCAAATGGTGAAGGACCAGCGGATTATTTAGCACCCTGGTAAACACCTCAGCAACTGCCACAAAGAGCAATTATTTATTTTGACTACACAAAAAAAAAAAAGTATTGATACTTTTTCAGTTTAAAGACGATAAGATATCGATATCCATTTGGGAACGGTTCTGAAATACTCATCCCTGCTTTGAACATGACCCTGTTCCAACAATTCGATCAGTCAGTTAAATCAATAATAATATTGCATACAATGAGGATTTTTCATGTTTCAATTTCTCAAAGATCTTTCCATTAAAATCAAGATTTCCGGCTTTGTCATTCCGTCCACCATTTGCTTTGGGTTGTTAATGACCTTCTTAGCTCTTTATTTTTTGAATGATTACAAAACCACCTCTCTTGAAGATTTTAAAACTGTCATTGAAGATATGCAGATACAAGCAGGAAACAGTTCATCAGCAGTAGACAGCCATAAACTCATCGAAGAGTTTTCTGCCAAAGCTGATGCCAAAATACATTCCATTGCAATTCTGCTGATTTCAATTGTTGCAGGAGTTATTGTACTTGCCGCCATCGGTGCAATATTTATTTCCAGCCTTATAGGCAACCCAGTAAGCCGTGCAGCATCGGGGTTAGAAAACATCAGTTCAGGGGACGCTGATCTTACCCAGCGATTACCGGCTACCGCCAATGATGAAACAGGAAAGGTTGCCAGATTCTTCAACACTTTCCTGGAAAAGCTCCAGGGTATCATTAAAAATATTCAGACAAGCGGAGAGCAATTAACAGGTGCCACCCAAACCATCCATTCATTGATTGCTACAATCCGTGAAAAGACCTCTTCAGCACACGAAACTTCACAAACGGTATTCCGCTCTGCTGGATATATGAGTAGAGATATGAAGGAAATATCCTCAATCCTTGAGGAGTCCACAAACAACGTTCACGTAATTTCAACAGCTATTGAGGAACTGACCAGCACTGTAAGCGAGATTGCTCAAACATCCGCAAAAGCTCAAGTCAATACCGAGAATACTCAAAAAAGAATGCAGCACCTTGAAGAAGAAGTCCAAGAACTTGGTGCAGCAGGTGATGACATCAGTAAAGTCACCGAAACCATCGCTGAAATTTCAGAGCAGGTAAACCTTTTAGCTTTAAATGCCACCATAGAAGCAGCACGGGCAGGAGAGGCCGGAAAAGGATTTGCCGTTGTGGCCAATGAAATTAAGGAACTTGCCCACCAGACCTCAAATGCGGCAACCGAAATCCAGAAGCGTATTGACCATGTGCAGAAGGTGACCCAGCAAACAATCAAAGGGATCGTTGAGGCCGCCGAAACCGTTTCGGAAAATACCGATATCGTCTCCGCAATCGCTACAGCCGTAGAAGAACAATCTGCCACAGTCAACGAAATCTCCGGTTCTCTTACCCAAGCCTCGGAAAAGCTCGACTATTCAAACAGTAAGGTTTCAAAAGCCTCAGAATATGCCGAGGATATGGCAACCATGGTAAATTCTGTTGCCGACTCGATCTCAGAGGTTGATAAAGCTGTTGAAGAAATAAACACAACATCGCAAACACTAAAAGATCTGGCCGCAGAATCGGTTAAAGCCTCGGCTCAATTCAGGACTTCTTAATCCGAATTTCTCATATTGTGTAAGAGGTGCCTGAAAGAAATGGCCCAGGGTTCACAAGGTGGCGCCACCCGGCCTGCGGGGAACTCCTGGTTAAAGACGAAAAAGGGGCAGGAATTACCCTGCCCCCTCTGTCATGATTATGCTATCTGACAATGAAAATGTTGACTACATATTAGACTCATAAGCAGCATCAATGAGATCTTTACCGATTTCCTTTTCAAACTCCTTCCATACTGGTTTCATTGTCTCGACCCAAAGGTTTCGTTCCTGATCTGAGAGGGTGATTATTTCGGATCGTTTTGAATCAAGAATTTTCTGTCTATCTTCCAGATCCTTTGCAACGGCAATCTCATTGCCATAGGCAACGGACTCCTCAAGTATAGCGGTGAGTTCGGTCCGAATATCATCGGGCAGTCCCATCCAGAATTCTGTAGAGGTGACAATCATATAGTCAAGGAGACCATGATTTGATTCAGTTATATAGGGTTGAATCTCATAGAACTTTTTCGAATAGATATTCGAATAGGTATTTTCCTGACCATCAATAGCCTTGGTTTGCAATAATGTAAACACCTCTGAGAATGGCTTTTTAAGCGGAACTGCATCCAGGGCTTTGAACTGTGCGGCCAAAACATCGGAGGTCATGATACGAAACTTTAACTTGGCGGCATCTTCAGGGATTCTAAGAGGGGAGTTGCAGGTAAATTGTTTAAGACCGTTATGCAAATAACCAAGTCCCAACAAGCCTTTAGACTCCATGGATTTCAGCAATGCCTGCCCCTTGTCACTCTGCTGAAATCTATCGACAGCAGCCAGGTCTTTGAAAAGAAAAGGCAGATCGTAGAGTTGCAGCTGTTTTGTGAATCTTTCAAATTTTGAAAGTGCTGGCGCAATGAGATGAACATCCCCCAACAGCATTGCCTCCAACTCTTTACCATCACCAAATAATTGAGAGTTTGGAAAAACCTTAACTTCAACCTTACCATCGAGTCTCTCTTTTACGAGATCTCTAAACTTGTTCGCCATCAATCCTTTCGGGGTATTTTCGGCAACTACATGGGAAAACTTGATTGTGATCGGCTCATTAGCCAACGATGAGTTCGTCAGCAAGAAAAATGAGAGTGCTGCTGATGCAACGAGGATGGTGATCTTCTTGTACATTGTCGTTCTCCAATTACATGTTTAGAAACATCTTCTGACACCTGTTAACACCAGGATCTGAACCCTGGTGATCCGTTCAGAACGCACCTCTGAAAAGACACTCTTCATTATGCAATTATCTGGCCAAATCGAGACGAAAACGCAAAGGCCGGAAAAGGTTATATATTACTTATATCACTGACTATCAATGACATAAAACAGGCGGAAAATGACACATTTTCAGGTTCAAATATTCAATTTATATATTGTCATAACTATTCGATAGGTTGAATTGAATTTTCGCGACATATAAGGGTTAGTCACTGGCGAAAATCCGCCAGTGCTTCATTGCACCTGCGAGAAAACTTCAACCACAATTTCTCATTTGTGTCCCCGGTGTCATGCCTGGAAGCTTGCCAGGGAAGGCTCTTTCCCGGAGTCTTCCTCAGCCTCAATTCTTCTTGAACATACGAGGGAGCCTATTTTTTTCACCCTGCCGGCGTGCCTCTTTTGCCCATTTCCTTTGTTATCAGAAGCTTGGTGCAGATGATTACAACAGTGCCCTCTATGCCTTGACTATAAGTTCAGCGGGCACATGATATATTTAGCCTTGATGTTTTGCTTGCTCTGCCTGATTAATAGTATTACTACTTGGATTATCAATCAAAACCTTTACTTTCTAATTCCCAAATAATGGATACTACCAACCCAAAACTCCACCTCGCAGAAAGCTATATAAAAGAAACCGGCTGCAATATTTTTCTAACCGGAAGGGCCGGAACAGGAAAGACCACCTTCCTCCAAACCCTGAGCTGCAAGTGCAGTAAAAGAATGGTTATTGCAGCACCAACAGGAGTTGCCGCAATAAATGCTGGTGGAATTACTTTGCATTCCCTGTTCCAACTTCCATTTGGGCCTATGATTCCCGGAAGCACTCGTGCCGGTGCTCATTTTCGTTTCAGCAAAGAAAAGAAAAAAATTATTACAAGTATGGACCTTCTGGTTATTGATGAGGTCAGCATGGTGAGAGCCGACCTTCTTGATGGTGTTGATGATGTTCTGCGCCGCATACGACGCAGCACCCTCCCCTTTGGAGGTGTGCAGCTGCTGATGATAGGGGATCTCTTTCAGCTACCGCCTGTGGTTAAACCTCAGGATTGGCAACAACTCGGTAGACATTACAGCACTCCATATTTTTTCAGCAGTAAGGCTCTTGCCCATACAGAGATGGTGACAATTGAACTGGAAAGGATCTATCGACAATCGGACACGTATTTCATCGACATTCTAAACAAGGTAAGAACCAACACCCTTGATCCAGCTACTTTTGCTGAACTGAATAAATGCGTCAACTCCAATTTCTCGGCACATGAAAACAAAGGTTATATTACGCTATGCAGCCATAATAATAGAGCAAATGCTATCAATCGCAGACAACTTGAAATTTTACCCGAAAAAATTTATTCATTCGATGCGGAAATTGAGGGCGACTTTCCTGATCACACCTATCCCACGGCTGCGACTCTGCATCTGAAAAAAGGTGCTCAGGTAATGTTCATCCGCAACGATGGTTCCACCGAAAAACGCTATTTCAACGGTAAGATCGGCACAATTACCTCCATTTCAAAGGATCTGATTACCGTTAAGTGTCCTGAAGACTTCGAAGAAATAGTAGTTGAGCCCTCAATATGGGAAAATATTGAATATCGTCTCAATGACGAAACTCAGGAGATAACCGAAAAGAAAATTGGTGCTTTTCAGCAATATCCTTTGCGTCTGGCCTGGGCTATCACAATCCACAAAAGCCAGGGACTCACCTTTGACAAAGCAATTATTGATGCGGAAGCAGCTTTTGCCCATGGTCAGGTATATGTTGCCTTAAGCCGCTGCCGTAATCTCGAAGGTATGGTTCTTGCCACCCCAGTTTCCGAAAAATCCCTGCAAATAGATAAAGCTATATTACAGTTCAACACCAAAACTTCCAACAACTCACCGTCAGAGACTCATCTGCAAAACGCAATTGGCAATTATCAACGGCGCCTCCTGCTTGAATGTTTTGACTTTCAAAACCTACGCTCCTTGCTCAACCGATTAGCAGCAATGGTTTCCGGCAGTCATGACCTCCTCAGAATCAGTGGGATCAAAGGCGTTGACGAGTTGAAAAAGCATGCAGAAGATGAGATATTCACAGTAAGCGCTAATTTCCAAAGGCAACTCTACAGTTTGTTTACCGACTCAATTATACCAGGAGAAGATAGTAGAATCTGCGAAAGGATCGGCAAGGCCTCAGATTATTTCAAGGAAAAAATCGAAACTGTTCTTGTTAACAACGTCGATTGCTTACGGATAGAAACTGACAATAAGGAGTTTGACAAAAAGACAAACAACATTCTCAAGTGGCTCAAGGAGGAAATTCAGATAAAGCTTGCTGCAGTAAAGTCATGCAGCAATGGATTTTCTCCGACCACCTATTTCAGGGCTATTTCGGCAGCTGCGCTGCAGTATCAAAAAACAGCTACAAAAAAGGCCGTTGAAGCCTCTGCCTCATATACCGAATCGGACATCGCCCACCCCGAGCTCTTCCAAACCTTAAAGGAGTGGAGAACAAACAAGGCGAAAATGGAAGCCATTGCACCTTTTATGGTTCTTCACCAGAAGACACTTATACAGCTTGTTGTTCATCTCCCCGATACGATTGAGAAATTCATGCAAACAAAGGGAATTGGCAAGAAACTGAGCGAAAAATACGGTGACGAAATTGTTACCTTAATTTCAAAATACCGCCGCGATCATCAAATAGAGTCTGTTACACTCCCTGCTCCAGCAGTGGTTGAGGCTGTCTCTCCAAAAGAGGAAAAAAGAAAAATAAATACAAGGCAGCATACCCTGGAGCTTTTTGAAAAAGGTTTAACTATCGCAGAGATTGCAGCAGAGCGCCAACTGAAAGAATCGACAATCGAAACGCATCTGGCCTCCTATATCGAGAAGGGAAAGATAGCTGCTACTGCATTTCTTTCCCGGAAACGACTGGAGATGCTTACTGAACACTTGAGTCTGACAGCGGAAACATCATTGAAAGCGATAAAGGAGGAACTGGAGGATGAAGCCACCTATGGAGAGATACGTATTGCCCAGGCCCATCTCAAGCATCTTTGTTCCTTGGCCAATGGTTAATCTGCCCCATAGGTTTTTCTTGAGCCGGTTTTATAGTAAATCAGTGTATCATCCTCTGGTTACAGGAATGATGACAATTTCGACACGACGGTTCTTTGCATTGTCCGATGAGATCGGCCGACTTTCACCGTAACCAATGGCAACAATTCTGGCAGGATTAATACCTTGCTGGATAAGGGCATTTTTCACAGCATCGGCACGACGCACAGAGAGCCGCTGATTATACTGCTCGGAGCCTGTACTATCCGTATGACCTGCAACCTCTATCTGTGTTTGATTATATTTGCGAAGCACAGAGGCAACCCTGGCAACCTCATTTTGCCCTCCGGGAAGGAGCGCCGCGGAATCATGGGCAAAAAAAGCTTCACCTTTGAAGGTGGCAGTCAAAACATCCTGGTTACGCTGAATACTTGCAGCTTCAGAACGCGCCATAACATTGCGCAGTTCCTGTTCCTGCCTGTCCATATAGAGGCCGACCTGATTGCCAGCTATGCCTCCAATTGCAGCACCAATACCTGCTCCAATAAGAGTGGATTCTGTATCCTTGCCTATTGCCTGTCCTAAAATTGCCCCAACCCCGGCGCCGACACCAGCTCCTACAGCTGTGCCCTGTTTTTGGTTGGTATCAAGACTTGCACAGGATGTCAGGGAGACAACCATTGCTGCACAGACCAAAATGTGTGTGATTTTTTTCATCATAATAAGTACCCGTTTTTTAACTTGGATGGTCAATTAGCTTCACTCTGAATGTTGCGGAAAAGAATCAACGGACAATCCGAAGTATAGAAAAACCAACCATGCTTTTCCATTGAAAATACTCCGCAGAAACAACCTTTGAAACGATATAGTATGCCTTAATTGCCATTTGCAAAGTTGCTATTTCTAAAAAACTTTGAAAAAGTGATGCACTGGCCCATGGCCATTGCCTATTACATAGTCGGCTGCTGAGGTTATCGCTCCAGTTATATATTCCTTGGCCCGGCGCACGGATGCTTCCATGGTTAATCCCTTAGCAAGACCAGCAGCAATTGCAGAGGAGAGAGTACAACCCGTTCCATGGTTATTCTTTGTATTAATTCGCTTCCCTGGCAGGACAACCATTTTCTTTTCCTCCCCAAGAAAAAGAAAATCATCACTGTTTTCATCGAAAAGATGCCCCCCCTTAATCAGCACATTGGCACAACCCAACAGCTGAAGATCAACAGCTGCAGATTCAAGATCGTTGCTGCTCTCAATTTTCCTGCCAAGCAATACTGCTGCTTCAGGGATATTCGGTGTTATCAGATCAGCGAGAGGTATCAATTTCTCTTTCAAAGTGCTGATAGCAGCTTCTTCGACAAGACGGTCTCCACTTTGAGCAACCATAACCGGATCGAGAACAATGTTCCCAGCATTAAACTTTACAAGCTGATCGGCAACCATTTCGATAAGCGCTGGAGAGAAGAGCATCCCAATTTTTACTGCATCAACACCAATATCAGCAAGCACCGCCTCAAGCTGTTTCCTCACAAAATCAACAGGCACAGGATGAATAGCCACGACCCCCATGGTGTTTTGAGCTGTCAGGGCAGTTATAGCCGTCATTGCATAACAATGATTCGCTGAAATGGTTTTTATATCTGCCTGAATACCAGCGCCACCGCAACTATCCGAGCCGGCAATGCTCAGAACTTTACTATACTGTTTATGCTTATCAGTCATTAGCACCTTCTATTTTTTATATGTATTGATTTTTCGACTACAGCCGGTCAATTGCACAACGAAACACATAAAGGGAGGGTGTTGTAGATTATCCAGATTACGCCAATAGGGAGAGAGCGGTCATGATAAATACGTTCCACTTCATATATTTCCCTACGCCGGTATCATCCAGGCCAGATATAGTGGCTACCTTCCCGGAACTCAGCCACTCCCTTAGGGATATTATAAGCAAATGTATATATTCCACTATTTTTCCCATGTCAATTGAAGAGGGGTACAACTATTTTTTACCAGAAAAAACGAACACCTCGAAAAGCTGTTCTACTACTCGTTTTCCTTCTTTTCAGAAATAATCTGTACATTTGGGTATAGTTTTTTCGCACAATCCGGACAAATGGAATGGCTGAATTCAGCTTCTGAATGTTTCTGTATGTAAGCCTCTATCTGATTCCAGTATCCTTCGTCATCGCGAATTTTCTTACATGATGCGCAAATTGGCAAAAAACCACTCAGCTGTTTTACCTGAGAAAGCATCTCCTGCAACTTGTCGATGAGCACCTCTTTTTCCACTTCGGCTTTAATTCTTTCAGAAATATCAACACCCACGCCGACCAGATATTGTATCTCATCCTGAATGAACTGGAATCCAGTGAATAAATAGGGAATCTGCGTGCCATCGCTCGTAGTCAGATCTGCCTCAACAGTATCCCTGCCATCCTTGAACACCTTATCAATAGCCTGGCTTACCCGTTGTTTGTCGTCATCAAAAGCAAACAGATCGAGGGGACTCATATCTTTAATCTGATCTCCCGAATACCCAGTGACCAATTCAAAGTTGCTGTTCCACCTAATAATTCGACCTTTTTTATCAAAAAGGTACATAATGCCAGGCAGACTCTTAATAAGTGAATCTGAAAAATTTCTCTCGATTGACAGTTTGGCAGTTTTCTCCATGACTCGTTTTTCCAAGTCAATATTAAGATCATTCAGCCTCATTTTATCTACACCCGCTTTGCCAATGAGTAGCGTCAAATCCCTTAAAAAAGACACCAGCTGTTCAATTCTTTCAACGGATATAACAGGGACTTTACTCAACGCTTCCATATACATTTCCTTATCAAACCCAAACTCTTCAGCCTGTCTGGAAAAGTATTCAAGGTCCGGTTGTTCAAGAAGGAACTGCCCGGTAAAGAGATTCCCAACATGGGTATTTTCGATGATAATAGGAACGGCTACATCGACCAGGCCGTTTTGGCATTTATAGATATTATATTTATCATCTCTAGCAAGTTGGTTTGCCAGTATCGTATCGCTTTGCAGACATCTTTTCGCCGTTAATGGGTGTTTTCGATGAAACGTAGTGCACAATTTCTGCCAACCACTAACAGTCAATATTTTGCCATCTACATCAAGAATTGCTGTGGTCACGCCGGTAAGCCGTGTAAAACTTTCGCTAAGAGTCTGGTATACAGATATGTCCATCAGGTCTTCCAGGGACAGCTTTTCACTTCTGGATGCACTCTCCCTCATTTCTCCCTCCCCCCATAAGATGGACATTCCGTTGATATGATACTAAAATGGCTATATTCATACTCCATTTCTTTTAATAATGTATTTTATTCTCATAATGTTTTCCACCTGAATCTTGTCCTTTGTTATTGCAGAAGTATTCATTTTTTCATCTATACAATAAGTAATTTTAAGGAATACTATGCCAGGTCCACATCTCATTATAGAGAGCAATTTATATTACCGGCATAGATGAATCGTATTAAAATACAGGTTTAGTAATGATCAGTCGCCGCACCATCATCAAACATTTCCTTACAGTCAGCACATCCTTTCTGTTCTTTTTTAACCGGACAGGAGAGGGAGTCCGTCTTCTCTGGGCGGCAACGAAGCGTCGTGTTCTTGAGCGCGGCACGCCAATGTCAAAACTGATGCATGTGCATCCTGCCAGGGTTGATATCAGCAATCTTGAAACGACTCCTATTGATGATTTTGATGTCATGGGAGAAACCACGCTTTCAGTTAACCTTGAAGAATGGCGCTTAACCATAGATGGAGAAATACAAAATCCCATGCAGTTGAGGTATCAGCAATTGATCAGCAGACCAGCTATTGAACGTAATGCTCTACTGGTATGTCCTGGTTTTTTTGCATATAACGGTTTATGGAAAGGATTTTCAGTGGCAGCCCTGCTCAACGAGGCGGGCATCAAACCTGGAGCAACAAGTGTATCCTTCAGCGGATCTCAAGGTTTTCGTAAAAAAAATCGACGCTTTCCCCTTGAGGAAGTAATGAATGATACAATTTTTATAGCCTACGAGGTGAACGGTCAACAACTCCCGCAAAGACATGGTTTTCCGATGCGGCTTGTAGCAGAAGATTATAAAGGACGTTTCTGGATAAAATATTTGAACCAGGTGACAATTCTCGTATAATACTCAAGCAATGCCCATCGGGTTGACTTTTTCACAACATAGCTTTAATACCTATGCTGAGGAGTGGCAAACAATCTCACAACAGATCAAACATCCATGCTCATACATTTAGACAATAACACTGCAATCGATACAGAGACAGAGCTTCGCTCTGAAGAGCGCCATGTTCTCCAGAAACTATTGTGTTATAAAATCTTCGTTGAATCACTGGATGAATTTCGTGAGAAGAAAAACAAAGCCTATGCCATCGGTTGGAACAATTCTGGTCCTATCCGTGAAAGCCAGGCCCTCAAACAAGTCGTTCGGCAAATGGAAAAGGAATTGGCTTTGCGTCTGGAAAACGATAACACCAGGAATTCCTGACAGAGCAAACGTTTTCTCTTTCCAACTTTCTCATATGGTCTCTGCAATAGTTCAGCTCAGCTTATATTCCAGAATAACCGGATAAGAACAATGGATACAAATACGGCTAAAAAACTCTTCGCCGGGGATAAATACGCGGCATTAACCGGTGTGGAAATAATCGAAGCAGGCATAGGTTATTGTAAGGCGCGCCTGGTTATTGAGGAGAAACATCTCAATGCTGCTAATGTAGTTCAGGGAGGAGCCATCTTCACTCTAGCCGACCTGGCCTTCGGTGTTGCCGCCAACAGCCACGGTCAGCTGGCTCTGGCAATTAATGTCAACATTTCCTACTTATATGGTAAATCAACTGGCACTCTGTATGCTACAGCGACTGAAGTTTCCACGCCCAAACGGATTGGTGCCTACGACGTGTTGGTAACCGATGAGGAAGGAGAAATCGTCGCTAGATTCAACGGTGTGGTATATAGGAAAAAACAGCAGTTGTCCGGCTAAATATCCGCTGCCTATTTTATTCAGAAAAACACCATATTCAACAAGCCTGCAAAGATAACTGTGGCAATGCCTGTTGCGTTGAGTCCATTCCTCCACGCTCTTGGGTTACGGCGCATTACTGATTTATTTAGTTGGGCGCCAATGCTTTTCAGCGCCAAATCCAACACTCATTTTTGCAGTCAGAGGTGATTTTCTGATTTGTATTGTATTACCAATGCATTAAACAATCGTATGCCTGACATGGTGAATGTTTTTTTTTAAACCTGCAAAATAATTTACCGGGGTGGTTTAAGTATAAGAATTAAAAATTGAAAAAATAAACGCTTGATTTTTGATAAATCAAATGGTAACAACTCCAACATTTTTTTAGCAGTAAATTCCCTTAGTGACATCAAATTATTATAGCATTTAATCAGGCTCTTTTTCATACCACTCTTCTGGATGAGTCGATTTGTAATTTGAATTACAATGTGCTTATATAAGTGTCCTTCTAAAAATGTGTTGTGTGTAGTATTTATTTTTTACCAGAGAAGAAAGCATGAACTATCAAAAAGATCGTGAAGAACCCGTATTTCTAGTGGTTTGTTCCTATTGTGACAAAAAATTTCATAAGTCTAAACCGAATGATCTGACAGCCACCATACAGAACACAACTACTCCGCTTTTCATTTCCCATGGTACCTGCCCTGATTGCCTTTTGAAATATTTTCCAAACGAGTATCTCAGAATTCAAAAAGACAGTAGATTGCGTATTAAAAGTATTTTCAAAAAAAGATACATAGAGATCAGTTCAAAAACCACCAATTAACAAAATAACTAACTCCTTCTGCACCCTCCCCTCTTATTCAAAGATCCTCTGAAGCGCAATTCTTCAGAATTGAACCGATGCCAGTTTTTTAATAAACTGCACATCCGTTGCCGAGATGGAACCTTCAAAACGGTTATTCACGCAGAGACACTGATATTTTTTCGACTCCGTTACCCAGCCGGATATAAAGACCCTGATCATTAGGTCATTGATTGTATTCCATTTTTTTCTTAGGAACTTTTCGAATGCCTTTCGCTCTACGACCTGAAAGAGAAATCCCCAATTTGCGTCTCATTAGAAAAAACGCTAATTCAGCAAAATAATCTGAAACATCAAGATTTTAATCCTCATATTTTAGAAAAAATAAGATATACTGATAGAGCCATTTACAGAACAAGGATTCTCGGGCTATCTCCTTTCCTGGTTCCCCGTTGAAAATCACAGAATGTGAATTTTTAACACAGGCATAGAGGAATCTTCAAAGGCGATAAAAGTACCACGATTTGGAATCGATCCATACGCACCAGCTACTTTTTTTGTAGGTGAGTATTGAGCAAATGAACTTATGTGTTAGAATACGGATATTCATAATGCCCGAGGACATTTATAATACCCATAAAAGCCTTTACCAGCTCTACGGCTGCTAGCAGAGCTTGCACTCAAGATTGATATATGACTGAAAATAAGACTACATTTGGGTTAACCAGCATCAGAAACCGCATACTGTTTTTTTCCTTTCTTATAACCCTCGTTCCCTCTTTATGTGTGGGCTGGCTTATCAGCAATATGATGCACACGAGCCTTGAGGAAAAAATAGAACTGAAACTTCTCGACGTATCAAGCTCCATTGAAAGAGAAATTTCACTCTGGTTTAAAGAACGAAGTTATGACCTGCATGTCTTTTCAAACTCTTTCGTAATTCGTGAAAACTACAACACATACCTTGAGGCCGTGCAAAAATCTGGTTCAGAGAATGCTGAATTATCAACTCATATTCGCGCCATCGAAACATACCTCACCTCGCTGCAGAAACAGTTCAATGAGTACGATAGTCTCTTTCTTCTGGATAGTGAAGGTGAAGTATTCGCTTCATCATTGAACGCAACACATGATCTTGCCGCAAAGCTGCCCACGGACATGTATGAACAATTGAAGAATTCCCAGTTTTTCAGAGGGCCTGTTTTTTTTGACAGGGGCAATAAAGTTCCTTTTGTGGTCTTGGGAACACCTCTTTTTGCTGAAAAAAACGAACATTATGTTGGTATTTTGGCCATTAAGGTTGCTCTTACTACAATCCAAGACATGATAAATACACGTGTTAAAAGCACGAAAGAAGCCTCTCCCATAGAAATCATCCTGATTCACCTTCCCGATGCCAGATATTTTATGTCAAGCCGCACATCCGATAATCTGGCATTACCAGTTGTAGCCACCAACGACATTCTTAACTATTTTAATGGACCTTCCTCTCTCCACTATTTCACCGATAGTACCGCTAATAAGATGATTGGAGTATTCAGCCAGCTCAAAATAGCGAGTTGGGGGCTGATACTCGCCGAAAATTCAGATATCGTTTTTTCAAAGGTTTCGGAAACCCGCTATCGCAATTTTTTTATAATCTGTTTCCTTAGCCTTATCATTGGAGTTGCTGCATACTTTTTCGCACGGCAAATCATTCGCCCGCTGATAACGTTAACAAGAGGAGCCCAAAAAGTAGCGCACGGAGATCTTAACATTCGACTTCCTATTGAAAAAAATGACGAGCTTGGATTTGCAACAAATATCTTTAATAAGATGGTCGCAGAACTCAGTCAAAATCAGGCTAAATTAGAAAAGCTGGCGACTCAGGATGTGCTTACTCAATTAGCTAACCGTAAGCAGATTCTGCGAATTCTGCATAACAGATTTGAATATTATCAGAGATATAAAAACCCGTTCTCGGTGTTGATGATTGATGTGGACCTTTTTAAAAATGTTAATGATACCTATGGACACTTGGCCGGAGATCTGGTCCTCAGTATTATTGGCAAGATTTTCAGAGATACTCTGCGAAGTGTTGATTCAGCAGGACGATATGGAGGAGAAGAATTTCTGGTGATATTAGCAGATTCCGGGGAGCATGATGCACGCAACGTAGCAGAACGTATCCGTCTTGCCGTAGCCAATCAGAATTTTATCTACGAAAGAAAAAAAATATCTGTGACGGTGAGTATAGGCATAGCAAAAATATCAATTTACGACCGCGATGAAAACTCCCTTATCAATAGAGCCGATCAAGCCCTTTATACGGCAAAAGACAATGGCCGGAACCTGGTATGGTATTTGGAAGTTAAAAACCGGTTACAGTTAAAAAAATAAACTTTTTCAGTTCATCAACCCGCTGAGAAGAGAGTAATAAATCCAACCTGTACCAAACTCTCCACTCTCAATTTTTACCCAATACCCTCTGAAACCAATAGCATTGACAATATCTCCTCCCTTCTCCACATAGATAACCTTTGCTTTGCTGTCCGGTTCCTCTCGGACATTGGATTCGCGGAGAACTTTCATGGGAAGGTGCAGCACAAAGCTCACTTCCTCCTCGCTGCCCTCTTCTTCGCTTGCACTTTTCTCATTGGAGCGAAGGGTCTGGACGATATCAAGAGCCTGATAGGCAAGATATGATGCTCCTTCAAAATTATCCGCCTTTAACTCTTCTGTACTCTCGTTAAGGTATAGCTCTGCATTCTTGATAATTTTTGCTGCTTTCTCGCTTGGGTATTTGCTTTTTGCTGTTTCCACAATGGTGGCAGCCTCCGCCAGAAGCCGCACCGTTTCAACCTTGCTGTCTTTATTCTTCAACTCCACGTTATATCGAACAAATTCACTCACCAATTGTTTGTTTTTTATAAGCAACTCATTAATCCGCGCATGTTTTTTCAACAATCCCAATTGCAACTGAGAGGTCAACTGCTCATCAAGTTTCTGCTGTTGCTCTATTTCGTGCTTTTCCACTTCCAGGTCGGCTATTTGTTGTTTCAGCTTTGCTATTTCCAGATAAAGTTCGTACTGCTGCTGCCGATAATAATAACCTCGATCCATCACGCAACCAGACAGTAACAGTAATAGATTTAACGCTATCAGAAGAGATATTTTGGAACCGGTTTTGAAAAAGGGTAGTAGCATAGCTGTTTTTAAGAATATGACGGCATTGGCCTGACTATGATCAGGGGTCATTTAAGAACGCTAAAATGTATCTATACTATGTTTCTGTACAATAAATGTATTGACGGATTTTATTATAATAATTGAATAAAATCAAATAAATATTTAAACCCTTTAATTCAACGCTCCCGCTGCAATTTCGATTTCTATTTTGTATAAGGACAGACGATTTTAAAAGCAATCAGATACCACACTTTGTGTAATACATTATCATTTTCCTCAACTTGAGAATCTATTCTATTGGAAGGATTTCAGTTCCCCATACTGACGAGGGCTAAGCCATTGAAGAGCCAAAGCTCTGTTGTCTGGAGCGAGAGAGTTTATTTTTGTCGCCTGCATTGGAGTGAGGTTCGATATATTTCTAATTTCCGGCCAGTTATCCAGCTGTTTTTTCTGATCAGAGTCTTTAGCAGGACGGTACTTCTCAAGCAGCAATGGTTTTGAATCAAATCTGTTTTTAGCAATTTTGCTGCCAGGAAGTGGATATACCTTCTGGGCACAATGCACCGAAGCGGCATAATTTATCAGGGCGTCCAGGGTTATCAGTTTTTTATGATAGGTCACCAGGGTTATTTCTCGGTTATCATACCAACCAGCCTCTGTTACAACAACCCCATCTACCTTGCCAAGCTGATACTCACCGGTCCAGAAACATGCCATGGCAAAACCAATCCTGCCGAGGTTGGCAGTATCATGTTCAAGCATCAGTGAGGTAAGATACTTGGGAATCGGCCGGCCAACCTTTCTCAATGCTTCAACCATTCGTCCTGCCACACCACCAATGCTCCATACCCGATCTTTGCGGGGAATAATGTCATTGCCGTCACTATTGAGAAATCTGATCACCTGGAAATTCCAGGCTGGCTCCCGATAACGCTGCAACCATTTTTGATCATTGCTTCCAGGCCTGTTGTTATAAACCAGGACAGGGATAAATAAGGTTTCTATTGCTTCTACCAGAAGCGGATTGGTTAATACCTCACTGCCAAATGTCTGACAACCAATACACCCCGGAATTTCTTGAAACAGCACAAACACCGGAGTACCCGTTTGCCTACTTTTCTCTAGTGCTGCATCAAGGTCCCTGCCCCACTGTACATTTCCAGCTTCCACCGGATTATCATTTTTTTGAAAAACGACGGAGTATCCATCATCAGGTTGCAGGAGAAATAAGCCGATAAAGAAGAGATAAGAAGTTAAATACCACTTTATAGAAAGCATATCTTACACCTTGAATAGCTGAAATTAGCCTTTGCGTATTTAATTGTTCTATACTACCAAACCATATATTCTTGACGCTGTTGATGGCGATTCCATTCCAACTATTGTGTAATAAAGCTTTCGTACGTTTACATTGTCGATATACGCTGTTAAAATTAATCTGTCGTTAATCTTTTTCAATTACCTCTTCTTCGACAAGTATATGACTAAAGATATTTTTTTCAGAAACAATCAACTGCCATTTGTGGAATGTCGTCTTACCTTGAGCAGTCCCCGTGCATTTAAACCCCATTTGCACAGGACTTTCTGCATTGGTGCCGTTCTCCACGGTCAGGTCCGCTACACTGTTGAAAGCCAGGAGGAAACTCTTCGCCCTGGCGAATTGGCGCTTATCAACCCCGAAACCATCCATTCCTGCAACCCGGTCACCAGTGAGAAGCGCAGTTTCTATATGCTCTATCTTGGTGTTGACTGGTGCCTGCAAGTACAAAAATCACTATGGCATACGGATTCATTTCGCCCAGTGACGGCAATTAAAATCGAAGATTCAGATCTTTATTCCAGGTATTGTTACTCTATGAAAAACCTGCTGAAGAGGAAGGTTCACTTGCTCAAAAAAGAGCAACTATTAGGCGATGTCGTCAGTGCAGTCTTCCAAAAAACCTGTATTAACGATATTGAAAAAAATCCTGGACAGGGGGATACTGAAAACATCAAACGTATATTGGGAAGCAATCTCAAAGACGATATAAGCCTCGAAACGATTGCCCAGCAATTACAATTAAATCCATTCACTCTGCTTCGTCAGTTTAAAACGAAGACGGGAACTACCCCACATGCCTATAGGATGAACTGCAGAATAGAAAAGGCCAGGGAATATTTGCAGCAGGGAGAGGATATTACTGAGACAGCTCTTGAGTGTGGATTCTTTGACCAGAGCCACCTGCACCGTCATTTCAAAGCGCATACAGCCATTACGCCTAAAGAATACCGCGTCAATTTTATACAATAATCTCTTGTTCATTTTCTCTATCATTCTCGAAAAAAGGAGAATGATATGGAATTTCTGCTCATTGCCACCGCACACTTTCTGGCGCTGCTCAGCCCTGGCCCCGATTTTTTCCTAATCCTGCAGGCATCTCTACGCTTGCCTTTACGCTATGGAATAGCAATTTGCAGCGGTATTGCTGCTGCAAACGGGACCTACCTTCTTGGTGCAGTTTTTGGCCTGGAAATACTCAAAGATCTTTCATGGTTGATGGTTACTTTAAAATTTATGGGAGCTGGCTACCTGGTTTTCATAGGCATTGCGCTTTTAAAGGCTCCAGCACATTCACTGGATGAACAGGATCCTGCTACTTTCATATCAGGCCGGAGTATTCTCCAACAATTTATGATGGGCTATCTGGCTGCGATCCTGAATCCCAAAAATGCTATCTTCTATCTCTCACTTTTCACCGTGATGGTCTCCAAACAAACCCCGATGGAAACTCGACTCCTCTATGCCCTGTGGATGACGTCGGTTGTCTTTCTCTGGGACGCATTAATAGTTATAGCCGTCAGTCGAAATCGCATTAAAAACTGGCTGGGACGCTCCACCTTTTACCTTGAAAAGTTTGCCGGTCTCATGCTTACCGTTTTTGGTTTGATATTGCCTTTTTCTTAAGTGATTGAAAAGTATTCAGTTGAAAGCGCCTTTTACAAAATCAGATAAGCACAGACTCAGAAAAGACAGGATTGCAAGAGGCTCAAATAACTATAGATATTACAATCCGCAATGACACCTCAACATTTGAAAATTATTCTTTATTACAAGTCATTGGACATTGCACTCTGAGACTGAAGTGTTACAATATTCGGTGTTACTGAAAAAATAATCCTGGAATGAGAAGAGGTTCTTGATAGTCCATAGCTTGGTGTCTTAGACCATATTCCAATAGGCTTTATTCATAAATTCTCCAAAAATACTGTGTTCAAAAAATAATGGTTTGTCCGATAGTATTGGTGAGCCATTGATACTATGAAAAAGATTGCTTTACTTGCGCTGCTTGCCGCATTTCCACCTCTATCTACGGATATGTATCTTGCCGCAATTCCACTTCTCGTTGAATCCTGGCATCAGCCTTTGGCAACTGTCAACCTGACTCTGATCGGCTTTTTCGTCACCTATTGCGGATTTCTGCTTTTTTACGGCCCACTGTCCGACCGCTATGGTCGACGTCCTCCACTTTTGGCTGGCCTCCTGGTATATGTCGCTGCCAGTCTGCTCTGTGCCATGGCTGGCAATATCCAGCATATGATAATCGCCAGAGTTCTCCAGGGTGCTGGAGCTGCAGCCGCATCCTCAATTGCCTTTGCAATCTGTAAGGACCTCTTTGAAAGTCAGCTCCGACAGCGGGTTTTTCTGCAACTTGGCGTTATTGTCGCAGCAGCACCAATGATAGCCCCCATAATCGGCGGCATAATCATCGAAACATTTTCCTGGCGCTGGGTTTTCGTTCTTCAGGCAGCTCTGGGTATGACTGCGGCAACAGGGGTCTGGCTTATGGAGGAATCACTACAGATTTATAATACGGAAAAGCTACGAAGGGTACTGGTGGGATATGTGCGTCTTATGAAAAATATGCGCTTTCTTTTCCTGACTTTGGCCCTCTCCTGTATCGGCATACCATTTTTTGCGTTTATTGCCGTATCTTCTGATATTTACATCAATGTTTTAGGATACTCAGAAAAGCAATATGGCTATTTTTTTGCTGTTAATGCTTCTGCTTTTATGCTCGCACCTTTCCTTTTTTCAAAAGCAGTAAAGCGCTTTCATTTACAGAGTCTGCTCCCTGTCAGTTATGTTGGAGTTCTCCTCTCCTCAGTGCCCATGCTATTTTCATCTGCTCCCCAGCCTTTTCGTCTGGCTCTGCCCATGTGGTTTCTCACCTTTTTCTTCGCCTTTGGCAGACCGCCGGGAAACAATCTGATTCTTGAACAGGTTGAATTTGATGCAGGCTCTGCGTCTTCAGTGATGGTATTTGTGTTCTTTATGACCGGTGCCTGCTCAATGTGGTTCATTTCGCTGAATTGGCAGGACCCCGTCCTGATCCTTGGAATTCTGGGTGTTATTACGGCAACAATCACGCTTTTTTCATGGTTGGCCATCAATCGTCTGCTTCATTTGAAAATGCCTTGATAACAATCTCCAACCTGTCTCATCCAGAGCTTTTGCCATGCATTGGGTCTCTTTATAACTGGACATTAAAAAGCAATACGAGATAAACTATACCTAACAGGATAGTTGACTCATAAAGCAGTGCGTACTGTTCTCAGCATAAATTTCTTTTGGTGAGAATGAATATGGATTGGCATAAAAAGGTCATAAAACCGGATGTAGTCTTACGTAAAATTAAGCCGGGAATGAGCATCTTTTTGGGAACCGGAGTCTCAGAACCGCGAACTCTTGTCAAACATCTCATCGCCTCAAGCTCTCACGAGCTTGATGATCTGGAGCTTATCCAACTGGTCAGCTATGGTCATGCCAGCTCACCGGAAGCCATTCAGGCACGCAAGTTTCGCTTGCGCACTTTTTTCTCAGGCTACGTCTCCAGGGAAATAAGCTCTGGTCGTGTAGATTTAATCCCCATACGTTTTGCCAGACTCCCCCACCTGTTCCAATCGGGCATGATAAATATCGATGCGGCATTTATTCAAATTACCCCTCCGGATAAATCGGGCTATTGCAGCTTTGGTGTTTCCATCGATGTAGCCCGGCTGGCCATGGAACAGGCCAGCTTAACAATCGGTGAGATTAATCAGCACATTCCCGTTACCATGGGCGATACCTTTGCCCATATTTCTGAATTTGACTTTCTGGTTAAATCCACCGAAAAACCAATTTATTTTGACCGCTGGCCGGTCGATGCAACCTTTGATAAACTTGCCGCTCAAATTGTCAGTTTAATTGAGGATAAAAGCTGCATATCTTTTTCTGTTGGACCATTGTTCGAAGCCCTCAGCCATTACCTGAAAGAAAGAAGGCATCTTGGTGTTCACTCACCAATATTTACCGATGCGCTCATGGAACTTGTCAAAAGTGGCGCCGTATCTAACCGATACAAGACGACATTTCCTGGGAAATCAGTCTCTTCATATGCTTTTGGCAGTCCCGAGCTGTTCTCCTGGCTTGATCGTAATCCCATGGTTGAATTTCAAAGTATCGAACATGTGTTCAACCCCATTACCATTGGCGCCAACAGCAATTTTGTGGTCATTATCCCAGCGCGCAAGGTAGATTTATCCGGTCGAATTGTTCTTCATAGCGGCCTCGGAAATGTCGCCACGGGGCCAATTGAATTACTCGATTTTTTCAAAGGCGCAGAGATTTCAAAAGGAGGTCGCTCAATATTTGGACTTCCAAGCCGTAATCGTCAGGGAAAACCTAATATCAAAATTTCAGTTTCCAACTATCAAAACCAGTTTGGCTCCGAGGAGTCTCTTGATATAGTGGTTACGGAATTCGGAGCTGCCAATCTCAAAGGTTTGACTATTCGCGAACGCGCTCAATCATTAATCGATATTGCCCACCCGGAAGATCGACAACACCTTGTCGAATTGGCTAAGAAAAACAATCTTCTCTACGCCGATCAGATTTTTATTCCGGAGAGCTCATTTCTCTATCCTCAGAATATTATTGAAAGACACACCTTCAAAGGAGACCTGGAAGTTCGTTTCAGGCCCATCAGACCCTCTGATGAAGAACAGATGCGCCGTCTGTTTTATCGATTTTCTGATCAGGATGTGTATGCCCGGTATTTTGCCAATATTCAAAGCATGCCACATGGTAAAATGCAGCAGTATGTCAACGTGAACTGGAATGAAGTCATGTCTGTCATCGGTTTAACAGGACCATTGGGGCAAGGCAGGATCATTGCTGAGGGAAGGTTTATCAAGATTCCTACCTACCCTCACGCTGAACTTGCATTTGTCGTCGATGAAGAATTCCAAAATCGAGGAATATCATCATATCTTCTCAAAATGATAACAAAAATAGCTAAAAAAAAGGGGATAACTGCATTTACTTTTGAAGTGCTCTTCTCAAATACCGCAATGATGAAAGTCTTTAAAAAGAATTTTAATAAAGTCGAGGCCACTCTGGAAGATGGAATCTACAACGTTTACATACCCTTGGACTAGCTGTTCATCAATAAACGGCTCTAGCCATTCTCTTTCGTCCAGGTAATGCAGGAGACGCCATCTACCCCAGTGTTTTGCCAGCAAAATAGCCCTAGCTATCTTTGTTACCAATAACTCTGAAGCTGACACCATTTTAACTCATAAGAATTTTGGCTTAGCTGTGAACTTCAATAATCGCTGCCAATTCTGGAGATAACATATCTTTCATCTCAATAGATGGGACTCTTGCAGGAATAAATGGCGGCTGCCCCATTGTCTCAAGAATTTTGAGCCCTTTTTCCCTGGAAAGCATAAAAACAAGAAATGCCTCAGCGGCTTGCTGATGAGGTGCCGTCTTAAGTATGGTTACGCCATAGGTAATCGATTTTCCTTTTTTCTCAATACGAGTTCCAGGCTTTTTCCCGGTAACGTTCACGCTGGCTGCTATATATGCAGCATCGTATTGATAATTACCAAGATTAATGGCGTCATCCAAATCCACAAACTTGAGGCCATGCTGAACGGCAACGGAAAGATATTCCCAGCCATAGTCAAGATCACCCGATTTCAGAAGTTGAACAAGTTGTACGGCTTTGGCCTTAACATTCTCGGCAGGACGATTTGCCAGGAGTTTTTCGTACAATCCTTCAATCCGGTAATGATTTTCCGCCAGTTGCATAACCATAAGGCTCCGGTAGCCACAGGGATCAAGATCAGGGTCGGAGTGCCCCCAACGTATTTGAGGATTACGAAGCACTTCGTGCCAGTTGTGTGAATTTATAGTATCCCCCATTTTACTTTTTTCGGTAAAACAGAGAACCAGTCGGTTTGTTGCAAAACGGATGTTCCAATCAGCAAACTGAGGTATAAGGTTATTGTCAATCACCTTATAATCTGCCGAGGCCATGATGTCAGCAACTTCTCCTCTTTCTGAAATGAGCCTGGCCATCTTGGTGCTGCCCCCGGCCTTGGTAATAACTTTAACCTCTGGATATACTGTGTTGAATTGCTTAATCATCTCTTTAAGAGGAACAGATAAGCTACCTGCATGATAGATAATCAGTTCACCTTCCGGCGCAGCTGAAACCCATATGGCATTCATGCCGAAAAGAACAGGAATGAGGATGTTTAACAAAATTTTTTTAAATATCGACAGTCTCATATCACGCCTCTGGTGTAGGATTATTATAGTAGTATTGCCTGTAATTGTAACAACGCGAAGTGTTTAATAAAATATCATAAACCGCTGTGATGGTACAAAAAACGTAGAAATAACCAATACTCACTTAAAACAACGACCAGCTTTGCCTCCCCCCTATTCTGCCGATGCCACATCCTCTCTTTCGGAGTGATATTCAATTCCTTTTTTAATCTAACCCCGGTAATCCGCAAAGCGGCCGGGATAAGTGACTTGGCAGTATGCGTGAGTTAACGGGTTTTAAAACCGTTTCCATTTTCTTGTTTTTTATGTCAGCTTTTGGAGAGTAAGTCACTAAAATGCGGCTGCTTTTAAGAAACCGATGCCCGCTTGATTTCAATTTTTACAAAAATGCTGTCAAACCGATACCGCCAGGAATTTATTGATAAATAAATGATCCTACTTACAAAAAAACGGTTGTCTGTCTGATTATTGGTCATACTATTGCCCCAAGAGCAAAGGTAAAATTTGTATATCGTTGAGGTAGTGTTTCGCCAGAAACGAGAATTTCTACGGAGTCTCATAAACTCGCTTACCTGTTCTAAAGAGAGGCGCTCGATAAATTTTGTCACAGACATACAATTGATATCGGAGTATTCGCCTCACACCGAGGATGAAATTTTGAACGCAACGAAAAGTTAGGTGAAAAAGATCGTTTCCGAATGGGCACCAGGTAATCACATTTTGGCTACCCATTTTATTCCATTCCATATCAAGAGGAGGTATATCAATGAAAAAAACCGTAAAATATCTAACATTACTTATCTGCAGTCTTGCTCTTGCGGTGGTACTTCAGTCCTGTGAGGACCAGGGTTCCGCTGAAAAAGCCGGAGAAAAAGTTGACAGCGTGATTGAGAAAACGCAGGAAAGTCTCGAAGAGACAGGAGACAAAATGAATGAAGTCATAGAAAAGGGTGGAGAAGAACTCGAAGAGACCGGCAAAAAGCTTCAAGAGCAGTAAAGACATCAGCTGATATCTTGATCTCTCCTTTAAAAGCGGCCAAGCCGCATTTATTCATGATACCTTGCGGGGACTTTTTTTAGTCCCCCTGAGGAAATAAATGCCTTGGTTGTCGAAATAGTCCTATCGTTTCAAAACTGTCTCAAGTTTCTTGTTTTTTTTGAAAGCATTTCTGGAGTAAGGTACTAAGGTAGTTTACATCATTGGTCTCAACATTTTTGAGACATGAAAAGAAGCGAAGACAATGAGAGATCAAGGGATCACAGATATCATAGCTCTTCCTATACTTTCACTCAATCGTTCAAATTAACACAAAATAACAGGGCTATGCGTTACCTCACCACAATCTTTCTTAAAGGTCTCGGAGCAGTATTGCCCGTCGCCCTGACATTTTACCTGCTCTATTGGCTTGGCAAGTCAATAGAACTCATGATCCGGCCAATATTACTTTATTTTATTCCTCCAGAAGCATATTGGCCTGGGATGGGTCTTGTCGCCGGGGTTCTGATACTCTTTGGAATCGGTCTTCTCGTTGACGCCTGGATTATTCGCAAGCTTTTCAGGATTGGTGAGACAATTCTTGATAAAATCCCTCTAGTCAAATCCATTTATGGCAGCCTTCGTGATTTCATGGATTATTTCACTCATCTCAAAGATAACAAAAGTATGCAAAAAGTTGTTTCCGTCCGTTTTGGCGATTCCCATCTCATCGGCTTTGTCACCAAGGAGGAAACAGCTGTTTCCGGACAACACAACAGTCTTAATAATCTTGTAGCAGTTTATCTGCCGATGAGCTATCAGATTGGCGGGTATACAGTCTATGTGCCTCGTGAAATTCTGGAACCGCTGGACCTGACAGTTGAAGATGCCATGCAAATGGTTCTTACAGCAGGTTTAACAAAACCTTCAGGGAGGCAGAATGAATAGCTTTCAGAATCAATGGGCAGCGTAACAATTCGTGTAAAAAAGACCTGTATACCAGAAACTCGTCATTGGAAGATCCTACTCCGTTTTTGCGAGTGTCCAGAAAGCGCCTCGTCCCGGTTTCACCTGAAAATCGATATAGTAGATTCTTCCCGCTTCAACCTCGATGTTATGAGGACTAAGGACAGATCCATAGGTAAGATTCTCGCACACTGTACCTAACCTTAAAATTCCAGGATCACGTTCCCAAATAAGTGTTCTCTCGGGTTGTAAGCTGCCTACGACTTCTACATTTCGATGAATCTGCCGATTATCAAGGATGCTTACATATTTATGAACAGCATCCCACGATCCGCCTTCTGATGGTTTTTTGAAAATCTTTTTCCCAATCGTTTTGGTAAAAGCTAGCGTCGCTTCGTGGTCCGGACTGGAAAATCCCTGGCGATCACGAAACAGCACTACCTTGTTAAGTTCATCTTTCTTTATTGAATCCATGTTAAAAGATTCAATATAATTCATAATTTCAGGCGGAAGGACATTTCCTTTGTTATCCCCAGAAGCTTTTTTAATTTCCTTATAAAAATTGCCCTTCATGCCAAGAGCTATTCCTGTATCCCAGACCATGGCAATATCTCCTGCGACAAAGCCTTTCTCGCAGGAACTTTTGCAACCCTTTCCTTCCTTTCCACACGATAAGGTTCTAAATGTTGCAGGATCACACCACAGCAAATCGATAAAAAACGATTGATCAATATTTTCTTTTACAAGAGTGTCTAGAGTTACTCCTGTTTCTTTAAGCTCAACACCTGCATTTGTCACCACTGGCATCATTGAACCACGGAAACTGCCTACGAGATTTGGTACCATGGTCACAGATGATTTCTGAAAACCTATTGCCCCAACCCTGCCACTGAGGAGAGCATTCGGTACAATATTGTCTCCAATGTCAAAAAACACATACGGCCCAGGTGAAGCAAACTGGCTCTGCCGGGTTAAGACAATTCTAGCTTTGCCCGGAGTAACTTTCGGAAGATCCGATGGCACATAGGGTTGAACCTGCCCCGCACAACCAGTCATGTAAACTGAACAGAATAAGAAAAAAAGCAATGTGCAGTGAAATCGAAAGATGCTCATAACACTCCCATGCAGAAAAAACTGTAGAGAAACAGCCCCATGGAAAAATGAAAATTGACTCTGATAACAGACACCACCCTATCACATTTATATCGTCTTCTCATCATTTTTCATTCAGCGTTATGCTGATATGTTATATAGAGTGGTAAAATATCTTCTCTGCATCATGCTGTTTTATTATGATTTTACCAATAGCACTGTAATGCTCCACAAGCATATGATCGATTGGACCAATATATTTTCAGACCACATGAGACCAGTTGACCGCAGACTCCGGCAAATTTCATTCTGCGCGGTTTCCTTGCTTTTATTTTTGGATAGGAAAAAGAGGGAATGATGAAAGGAAAAGTATGAGCTCTAATTACACGCTTACCTTGGAAAAACTCTCTTCATAAGATGATCAAGGAAACGGCCGGGTAATTCAAAAAGGATAAGAAATATATGGAAAACTCCTGCCGTTTTTTGTGATCGGGTTTGATCAATTTTGAAATCCGAGACCATCTTGTTTCCGCATGAAGGGCAAATCATTGTCACCCCACCTACATTTTCAGGAATACGCAGGCGCTGTTTGCACTTAGGGCATTTCTTTTCAAGATATCTGGCCATAGTTTGCTCATTGTTAAGATATGATATCCTCGACAATCTTATACCCTTCATCGGTCATTTTTTTTAAATCTTCACAACCTTTACGATACACCTGCAGCCAATTTTCAATTGCGGTCTTACTTTCTTCCGGAATATCAGCAGACTGATTAAGATACATATTCAATAACATCTTGTTCTGCTCATAGGCTGCCATCATCATGGTATAATTATAATCAAAGGCCATTTTGCTGGTCTGCATCATCTGCTTCAGCTTCTGCGTACTTTCCATATTCTCTCTCCTTTTCCCATTTAATTTCATACTCTGGAAATTTTAAAAATAGAGACGATGGCTCCAGATATCTTCCTCCAGACTTCTCTTATCTTCCTTGAGGGCCAGATACAACGATGCATTTTGAATTGCCAGTGCCCCGGTATGTGCTATGGCTTCAACAACCGCTATATAGTCAAGAGGATATTTCCTGGGATATTCAGAGTAGAGCCGCATGACCCCAATAATTTTTTCATTGACCTGAAGAGGAATACAAACAATAGAGTTAATTCCTTCCTCCTTTGTCTCCCTGGGATACTGCAGACGGGTTTCTGCGGAAAGATCTTCCATGATCACCGTTTCACCTTTGAGCGCACCGGTAATACTCTTATCCGCAGAAATTGTCCCCTTATCCAGAAAAACTTGGCTCAGGCCATAACTGGCCACCATTTCCAGAGATCTGGTCTCTTCGTTGAGAAGCCGAATTGTAACGCCTTTCATTCCCAGAGCCTTCCCCGTCTTCTCCGATAAATTATGCAGCACATCTTTAATATCAAGACTTGAGTTAATTGCTGAAGTCAATTCTACAAGGAGTTGAGAGTTTTTTTCAATGCGTTCAAGAAGACGGGCTTTTTTCAGGGTAACTCCACCATTGGCCGCCAATGCCTTAATGAAAAAGACATCCTGATCGGTGAATTTCCTTTTTTCACCTGTATAGATGGAGAGCAAGCCGATTTGCACCCCATCAGCCATAACCGCTACAGTAAGAATAGAAGCGATACCTTCCTCCTTTTTGGCGTCATGGTTCTCGAGCCTGGGGTCTGTAGTTGCATCTTCGAATTCAAGAAATCCAAGCTTTTGCAAAGCCTTTATTAATTTCTTCGCCTTAATCGGATTGGCATGCATATACTTATCGGTAAGACCAAAACTGGCCTTCGGTACAAATATATCCTGTTTCTGATCTGATAAGAACAGGCATGCTGCTTTGGCTTTCATGGTTTCCGTGGCACTCTTCACAATCAGCTGTAATAGCTCATCGACCGTGGCAGCCGTACCAAATGCTTCACTTATCTTGCAAAAAGTCTGGAAATAATCTTTCTCCGAGGTCATCAGCCGTCTCCTTTTCTGGTGTTCATTTCCCCTTATATTTCGGCCTGCTGAGTCTTCTGTTGTGTTCGCGCCCGGATCGTTTTTGGCTTAGCGGATCTCACTGTTCCTTGTTGCTGTTTTGCGGGCTGTTTGTCTCTTTCCAGGAGCCATTGAGTTATTTTAGGAGCGAACTCTCTCTGGCATTTAGAGCTTACATAAATGCCAATATGACCGGTATTCAGGCAGATATCCTCAGTATCTCCACTGCCAACCTTTGCAGTCAGCTGGTCACACGCTTCCGGAGGTACAAGATGATCATATTTACCATAAATATTAAGTAACGGCATCTTCAGCTTTTTCAGGTCAACGGTTTTTCCACCCACCACCATTTTATTCTGTATCAACAGGTTTTGCTGGAAACAATCTCTTAAAAATTCACGAAAGGTCTCACCAGGAATATCAGGGCTGTCAAATATCCATTTTTCCATACGGATAAAATTCTCAACAAACTGCTTGTCGTCAATATATTCGTATAATCCAACGTATTTATCTATCATCAACCGTGCCGGATTAAGGAGAAGAAAGCCAAAGTTCAACAGGTCTCCTGGGATATTCCCAAAGGTGTTTGTTATCTGATCGACGGGCATTTTTCGCATCCAGATATTGAGCAGCCCGGTATCAATATCAAAAGAAGTTGGAGTAACGGTGGTGATGAGATTTTTTATCTTTTCAGGATGCAGTGCAGAAAAAATCACACTGAAGGTTCCCCCCATACAGATCCCCATCAGATTGATTTTTGGGATCCTGTGCTTCTCTCTGATAAAATCGACGATGTCTTCCATATAGACATTTACATGATCATCTATTCCTAAAAATCGGTCCTTGCGCGTCGGGTATCCCCAATCGATCATGTAAACATCAACGCCTTGCTCCAAAAAATTTTCCACCACACTTCTTCCCGGCTGCAGATCCAACATAGTCTCCCTGTTTATCAGCGCATACACTATCAACAGGGGTGTTTTGACTTTTTTCCTCTTCTTCGCCGTATAGTGTTTGAGCTTGACCCTATCCTGCTGATAGACAACATCATAGGGTGTGGTGGCAATATCTGTTTTCAGCTCACCGAGCAGGACATCCGCAGCCTTACCCATCCTTTTTTGAGCTGCTCCGACCTCTTCAGCGAGGTTTTTTATGATAAGATCAACCGGGATATTCGTTTTTGCCATTCACTCATCCTCCCTTTACTTCTTCTTTCAAATTCAAAAATACGCTCTGGAATAGAAACTGTTATTTCTTTTCTAAGGCTCGAACACGTTTTTTAAGTAAATAAATCTCTTTGCTCAGCTCATCCAGGTCGTGATTATTGGGAATGTTCAACTGCTGCAGACTGTCATTGATTACTGCCTGTCTGGCATCGACAAACTCATTTAAGGCAACCAGGGCATTACCCATTGCTTCTGCATACTCAGGCTGCTTAAACAGTTCCATATAATGGCCTTCAAGGAGTTTTATCCATAAATTGTAGTAGGTTTTCGTTTTTTCATCTAAAGGCCCGGATTCAGCCATCTGGGCCATTTCCCGCTGAAGGCTGTTCAATGATTTTTCAACTGGCATATAGAGCATATGGAGAAAATCCGACATCGCCAAATGGAAGAGATTCATTTTATCAACAGCCTGCATGGCCCGTTCCTGATAAAGTCGGCCCAATCCGATTTGAGGAAGTTTTAGATATCGGCTGAATTCCTTTTCGTAGGTTTCCTGAAGGCTTTTTATGAGCTCTCTATCCAGGTCCTGCATGTCAGCACTGGAAAGGGAAGCACTTCTTTTCATCAGCCAGTCACCGGCCTGCTCCTGGACACTCATAAAACCCTGGAGACATGTCTGGGCAAAACCAAGTGCTATGTCCGGAGTTATTGCCATAAGTTTTCGCAGATTTTCAGATGATCCAGGTGTCGCCATATTTCCCATCATTGTCTGCCACATCTTTATTGAGATACTTAATGATTCAACAACTCTCCCTTGTTCATTGCCCTTGTCTTGAGAGCAAAGATTCTGCCAGATTCCATCCCATGGCCCGGACCAGCTTTTCCAGGAATCCTTCATCAGCTTTTCCCAATCCATAAAAGCAGTATTCTGTTCACTGTTTTTCTGGTTTTTTTTGCCCATATTAAATGTCCTCGTTTATTGGTATAGACAGCTTATTTTAAAAGAGTCGATGAAAAATATCACATATTGCGAGCTGGTTTCTGATTATTGAAATTGCTTTTCCTGGAAAAGATTCTTTCAACACAAAAGATCTGCAAAAGGCCGCAGGAAAACACCGAGTGTTTACCTCTCAACACCTCACATTTTCAGGATCTGCAATCCTGTTGGCAAAACTGTAGCGATTCGTCACAGAACCAATGGACTACCTTCAATCTTGACGAAATTATTCGTACAATTTCCCATTGTACGCAGATTTTATAAATGTAACAGTTCTCCGGACCAAACAGGCCCAATATATTTCTTTATTATAGCATGCATCTAATAATACTGAAAAATAGAGGAATGGAAATTCTTACAAGCATGTGTAAACTGCATGGTTCTGCCTGGTCCGTCTGACAGTTTGTGTAATCAACCTGTTTGGCTTTTAAAAGTATGATCAGACCATCTGCACAGATTGAAGTGGTGTTATGGTTTGTATCTCAGAACAGGTTTTTGGCGTAAATATCGGTTTCACGACGTGTCTTTAAACGTCTGCAATACCAGCCAACTGCAGGAAGATGAACATACCCGTCACATTTCTCTCGCCGGCGGTTTTCACATCGTCTTTCTGCGGGCTGTTCCCCTTGTTGTTCTTCAATGTTGACAGAGTCACTATTGGACCTTGAAATTGTAGATTTTTGCATAGATTACCTCCTGCTTCAATCTGTCTATTTCCAGCAAACCTCTTCTGATTAAGAATGCTTTTGAAAAGTCCTCTAAGAAATGAAGGAGTAACGTTTAATTATATTTCCTCTGAGGCTGCTCTTACAAGAAAAAAATCACCAGAAGTTTTATAGAGTCCAATGTCGAAGAGATTAGCTAATACGCTCTCAATATTCGTTGGGAAAGAGGAACGATTTTGTTAAAAAGCCTCTAAAAGAATAACAGGCTGATAACACCGTTAGCAACGCTATAAAAAAGTTTGTAAGCAAGTTATCTTTTGAAATGCAAAATGTGCCCTGCAAAAAATTAGGAGATGTTAAATAACAATTTGAGATTATAATATACCTCTAATTAGATTTATTCTTTCATGAAAGATTAAGGACTGACACAGCTTGGACATAACATAAGCAAAACACAGGAAGTATAAGAGGAGTCGATCCTTGGTGCCCAAGGATTACCGGTTTTCTACTTTTATTCAATGGGGGGGATACATATGAAACTGAAGTGTTTGCAATTTCTTGCTGTTGGCTTGTTCTTATCACTCATCACTACAGGGAATGCCCTGGGATACAGCACTGTCGTGACATTTGGAGACAGTCTTTCGGACAACGGCAACGTTGCACGATTTTCCAATGGAACCATCTGGGTGGAACACCTGGCCAATCAGTATTCCGCTACCCTAAACGACTACGCCTATGGTGGGGCAACCACCGGTTATGACAACCCGGCTATCGGTTCTCCAGCCACGGGTCTGCTTTGGCAGGTCGAAACCTTCGGTCCAAGTCTCGGATCTCTGTCCGCTTCCGAAACCATTATCACCCTATGGGCTGGAGCTAATGATTTCCTGCAATCACGCTCTCCTTTTGATGCAGTCACCAATATCGGTTTGGCTTTGGAAAATCTATACTCTGCAGGAGGTCGCAACTTCCTGGTACCCAATCTGCCGGATATTGGCAAGACTCCCGCTTTTATACTTGGCGATCCTGACAATTCACCGGTTGCTTCGCAATGGACCATGGCGTTTAACATGACTCTTGATGGATTGCTTTATGATTTCGATAATCTACACAGTGATGTCAATCTTTTCGCTGTTGATACGTTTTCTATTTTTGACCAATTTACTCCAGGAACCCCGGAATGGCTCGAACTCTTCTGGGTAGATGGCTTTCACCCCTCTGCTGTGGGCCATGACCAGATCTACCAAGCCACGGTCAAAGCGATGGCGCCAGTACCAGAGCCCGCCACGATTCTCCTTTTCGGAGCAGGACTTACGGCTCTTGTCGGAGCACGTCGAAAGCGCCTCAATACCATAAAAAAATAAACGCACTTAAGAGCATGTCGGGAAAGTGGGGAGTACCAGATCTCTCCCCACTTTTAATGAAAAACTTACCTATGGAATCTCCAGGCTGCCAGGTGCCCTGAGTTAGCTCCAAAGATTGATATATTTGGCGCATCCTTCATCGCTAACCTTCGTACCTCATCGATTCGGGAACAGATGATGAGACGAAGCCCCAATCGATCTTCCTGGTGAGATACATTACCGTGGCCAACAGGATGAAAAGGCCAATTGAACCCGCCAGCAAGGCATAATCCTGATTGATCAGCAAAGTATAGAGATAGCTATACAACAAGGTAACAAATCCGCCGACAGTAAAAGCCCGTCGAACTGAACCCAATATCGCTGCACAATACCCAGCCTGCAACAGGATGATCGCCAGAGCAGCGATCAGATAGGCCAGAAGAAAGTTCAAATGCTCGGACAAGGAGAGCAGCAGGAGGTAAAACAAACACATGCCGGAGCCAACAAGCAGATAATGCAAGAGATGGAGACGTGCCCCCCCCAATACCTCAAACAACCAAAGGGTGATGAAGGTCAGTGCTAAAAAGAGGAACTGGTATTTGACGCTACGTTCCGCCATACTGTATGTGTTCACAGGGGTAATGAAGTCAACACCAAACAGGTTGTTGCGGATCTCGTTTAAAGTCGCTCCATTGTTGACCCAGTGCTGCGGAAAATTGCGGCCTAAAGAGGCTATTTGCCAGCTGGCTGTAAATCCGTGATCGGATACGCTTCTCTCAACAGGCAACCAATTCCCCTGGAAACTGGGATCCGGCCAGTTTGCATCTACTGTTGCCGTGGTAGCTCCACCTGCTGGAGCAAAGGTCAAGGACCTGCTGCCTTGCAGGGTAAGCCGGCTCTTGAAGTTGAAGTTTTTCCCTTCAGTTAATTGATCCTTGAGTGACAAGTGAATACCATTGCCAGGAATGGCGAGAGTCCCGGTACCAGGTTTAAAGTCGAGTTCCTTCTCGTTCCAGTTCATCACCGCATGACTGGTAATGGTCCTGGCGTCTGCGATAAGCATGGTAAGTGTGGCTTTATCCCAAAGGATACGGTCCGGTTTGTTGGTGAATTCCGTAAAGTCAGGTTGAGTGAAATTTCCGCCAATGGTAAGATCGAGTCGAAAAACCGGAACATTAAAAATACCCCGATGGCGTACACTATGATCAGTCTTCGCCTGAATATGCAAATTTTCCGGTAGAAAATGGCCATGTTCAGTCTGCACAGAGACGATTTTTTCCTCCAAACCATCATCCCCCTGCACCATCCGCTTCACATCTCGTTCGTAAGGAATTGTCAGAATCGGGCCGATCAAGGTTTGCGCCTTACCCCATTTTGCCGATATTTCCATTTCAGCATCAATGTTGCGTTGCTGTCGTTCACCTATGGTATTATCAATCATCCTGATCGGTATCTGCAGCATGAGGGTAAGAAAAAAGATCAGCAGTACCTTGATAACCTGGGACTTGCTTATTATTTCGAGAACACCCAGGCGTGGCGTGCTGATGATATGATTTGCAGCCTCGTCGGTTTGTCTGCTTCGGGCAGTTTGTCTTTCAATTGTCATAATGATCTCCTTTGTCGTAAAGGGCGAAAAGTGTTTCCCCCGTTTATAAATAAGTTAGGAGGATGCTAACAAAGGAATGTGAAAATGATGTGAATACCAGGAAAAGTATTTATGAAAAAGAGGTGAATCTTGATTAGACCATTCAGCAGGGAAAAATCAAAGATGCCTTTGCCCCGCCACCAGGCAGGTTTTCCAGGGTTGCCTGTCCGCCATGCAACAACATGGTCTCAAGAACAAGGCTAAGACCAAGACCCGAACTTTTCTTGCCTGTATCCGGGCGTTTGAGAGAGTAGAATCGTTCGAAAACCCGGGGTAGACCGTATTCGGGAATACCAGGTCCCTGATCTGCTACGATAAGCAGGATGGAATCTGCCGTCCGTTCGACTGCAACCTTCACCGTTCCGCCCCGGGGAGAGAACTCCACTGCATTCTGAAGAAGGTTGGCCACTGCGTGTTCCATGAGATGTGCCTCGCAACGGGCTGAAATATCCTCTTCCCCTTCAATCCTGATAGAGATGTCTCTTGCCTGGCAGAATAAATCAAAGGACTTGGCAGAACGCCTGACAAGAGACAACAGGCTGGTGAGTTCGGCCCTCTGAAGTTCGCGACGATTCTCTATTGCGGTGAGGAGCAGCAGTTTTTCGATCAGCTGCTGCATTCTTCTGGTCTCACCTTCGATATTGGCTAGAAACTGTCCGCGACGCTCGGCAGGCATTTCTTCCATCAGTAGTTCAGCCGCCCCCTGGATGGCCGCCAACGGGCTTTTCATCTCATGCGTGAGGGTCTGCACATAGTTTTCCACATACTGCTTACCTTCCAGGGCAATCCGCATGTCCTCGAAGGCCTTGCCGAGATGCCCAATTTCGTCGTCTGCCAGCCGGGGCAGCGAGGCACGCTCGCCAGCTCCAACTTGGCGGACATACCCTATCAGCCGCTCGATGGGTCGGGTAACCAGAGCAGAAACAAGCAGGGTTGCAACCACCACCACACTAAAGATAACAAAACCACCTATCTTCACCTTTTGCTTCGATTGTTCGACAAAGAGATTGACATTTCCGGTTGGCTTACCAACACTGATAACACCTATTATGTCTCCTTTGGAGATAATCGGTGCCGCCACATACATTACACTCTGTTCATATGCCGAAGGTATGTCATTGGATGTACGGGTACCGTATTTTCCTCGTAACGTGAGCAATACATCATTCCAACGGGAGAAATCGGCACCGAGATCGAGGCCGCTCGAATCAAAGATAACTATTCCAGATATATCAGTTATATAAACACGTAAATCCACAGTAGTTTTGATAAAATCATAAATCGGTGCCGGAACGATTTCCTGGGGCATTTCATCGAAAGCATGGCGAAACAGTGATACATCAACCACACCATCCCTAACCTGGGAGGAAGCAAGAGCTGCCAGAATCCATGCTGTATCGACCAGGGGCTCTTCAGTGGATACTCGAAATTGTGGTTTAAGATCGTAAGTTATCCAATTGACCAGCAGAAGAAAACCGAGTCCGACGGTGACCAGAATTGCCAGAAAGATTCGGAAGCGGATTTTCATGGCATTTTCAGGGAATATCCGATCCCACGGAGGGTGGTGATCCACGACTCTTCCGGGGCAATGGTCCGCAATTTCTTGCGGATGGTTTTGATATGAGTGTCAACAGTTCGCTCAAGACTCATATCAGGTTCATCCCAAACCTGCTGCATGAGCTGATCTCTGGAATAGACTCGTCCCGGTTGTTGAATCAGTAAACGTAAAAGGCGATATTCATACCGTGATAACTCCAGAGGGATATCCCGAAAGCTTATGACATACCTCGCTTCATCAATCAGGAATGGCAGAGCTTGACGGCCATTCTCCGCTGCATCGTTCTGTGGTGGGGAGGCAACATTAGAGGCAATGGTACGCCGCAACACGGCCCGCACCCGTGCTGTGAGCTCACGGGGGCTGAATGGTTTGACGATATAATCGTCACCACCGATCTCCAGCCCGACCACCCGGTCGATTTCACTGCTGCGGGCGGTAACGAATATGATCGGCACTGTGTAATCTTGTCGTATCTCTTTTGCCAGTTCAAACCCGCTGCAGTCAGGAAGATTGACATCAAGAATCACCAGATCGATATCACCAGTCTCGATAAGCACTTTTCCTTCTCCACCACTGGCTCGCCAATGGGCAATAAACCCTTCGGTGGACAGGGCATAAACGATATTATCGGCGATTGATGGTTCATCCTCGATTACGAGGATCGTGCTGTTCATGTTCACTGACATTACCATCCGAGATATTTCCGATTGATATGTGCTTTATTAGTGACTTACTCTCCAAAAGCTGACATAAAAAACAAGAAAATGGAAACGGTTTTAAAACCCGTTAGCTCACGCATACTGCCAAGTCACTTATCCCGGCCGCTTTTGCGGATTACCGGGGTTAGGTTAAGACTGCTGCAAACCTCTTTTCTGGGAGAGCACAAAATGCTGATCCGACTTTTTCATACACAACAATGGTTTGATTTACTGGGACCAAGAAGAGCAGCCTGCCGAAGACTACCTGCATCTTTCAATTTATACAATATTGAAGAGTAATTCAGACCAAATCTTTTCAAGTCTCTTTAAAGAACCCGATCCAGTAACAGATGAGAAAAATATCCGAGAGTAAAAGAAAAATAGAGTGAAAGAAAAGGATCAAGCTGGGAAACACCAAGAAAAATTGTCGGAATAATAAGGATGGGGCTACCCACCAACGCCATTGCCAGCCAGCTATGGGTCCAGCTTCGATGGTGACCTAATGCCGGCAGCATGGAAAAAAGCCCCAGCCATGCGGCCAGCCGGTATTCGTGCCTATAGATCAAGGTCAAGTCAACGATTACAAAAATTGCGTAAAACAGATTTTGTCCCTTGGAATCAGTGTCTGTATCGGGAAACAGAGCTCCAAGCAGACAAAAACTTAGAAGAGGGATAAACTCCAGAGGGTTACCAACATCCCTGCCAATCAAAGCGACAGCTCCGACAAACAGACTACCGATGACAATCCCACCCGTCAAGTGTCCTTTATATCCAGGCATAATCCCTCTTTTATTCTTGCCGACAACTGCTCATAGCATTTCGGAAATACCTAATTGAGATAATACCTATATACCAGATTGTAAAGGTCTGCTATTTTTACAACAATTTAAGGATGCTGCCCTAAAGAAAGAAGAAAAAAGAAAACGAACAGGAGTGAACTGGATGAAGCGAATTTAAGGTATTTGTAATTTCAGAGTTTTATTTAAAACAGTCTGTGCTTTTACGGATACGGTGAATGGTTTGCAGGACAACTGGCTCAGAGGAGACGTGAAATATTTGGACGAGTCAATCAGCATCTTCTTGATTTTCTTCATCTTCTCCAAAATCACCATCTTCCTCATCAGTGCGCTTCACTCCTTCCATGAGAAGCATCATAAAATCACCGATGACCTGTTGTTCCATGGCTTCCGGAGATAAGCCGTTGGCAAAGCTGTACACGCCCTCTTTCTCAGCCAGTATTGAGAACACAGCATCCTGGCCGCTTTGACCGGCATATTCAGCGACCACAATGTTGCCATCACGAAAGGAAACACTACCTGGCCCATGAGGTAAATCAAGAGAAAGCACCCCGGTTTTCTGGTGCATATGAAAAATCTGCAGCAGCTCGGCAGGAGTCATCTCGTTTACACGGCCATGCATACTGAAATCGAAATCACTCACTCTTACCGAATTGGCATTTGCCAATCGCTTTGCCAATATTCTGACCATATAATCATGTACGGAACCAGACAACTCAATCAGCTTACCAAAATCTTCTCCACTTATTCTCAGAATTTCTGCATCCTCTAGAGTGCGAACCGAGGTACTGGCAATATTATCGCCAAAGTAGCTCATTTCTCCGCACACTTCCCCTTCGTCCAAAGTAGCAATGCGGACTCCTTCATCCTCGACAATGAGATTACCTGACAACAGAATAAAAAGGTGTTTGATAGGTTGCCCTTTTTCGATCAATACGCTTCCACCCCTCAGGCGTATCACCTTAAAACAACCGATAAACTCCTTTAGATGATTAGCGGGAATATCTTTGAGTAATGGATATTGAACAATCTTATCAAAAAGTCTCTGTTCCTCATCGGTGATAAGAAGAGGTATCGCCGAATCATCTGAAGTACTTTCATCTTCTGAGATTTGTCGAATTTTAATAATTCCCGAGCAACCGCTGCATGTGTATTCTTTAGAAAGATCACGGCCTCCCTTTTTACCTTCTTCCTGTAAAAGCTTAAATAAAAGCTGGGTCATCTCCCGGACAAGAATCAGACAGCACACTTTGCCATTAGGGACGGAAACCGCTTTTTCCGTAAGAGTGAAGTACTCATCCCTGTCATAGAGTTTACAATTATTGTTATCGATTATCTGAAAAACAGCTTTAAATGGCTTCATATAAACGGCTAGACCTGACTATTAGTAGACTCTACTCTTCCGAATTTGTTCTAAAAACAACACTTCAGCTTACTACTCAACAGTGGCAATTTCAACAAACGATGAGCCAATATCGAAATTTTATGTCCGAATATCTCCTTTTTCCTCGTTTTTTCGTTTCATTTTCATTCATTGTATCAGAATAACATAACCACGAAATGACTCTACTCCAAGACAAGGTCACATGCAGTTTCAACCAACGCATCAACTTGGAACCATATAACATGCCCTTTTTTCTTGCGAAACGGTTCAGCCTGCAATAGGTTGAACTGTGTCTTCGCGCGGTTTGTGTTTAAATGCTTTATCAAACAATTTAAATTCCTATAGTGTTACAACAAAGTAGAGGTTGTAATGGACCTGAGCAAAACACATCCTGACAAAGTAATGAACGCCAGTCAGGCAATGACATTCGTCAAGCCCGGCAACATGGTTTTTATTGGTACTGGATGCGGTGAACCGCAACATCTGATTAAGGCCATGGTGGAAGATAAACAGATGTATGACATCATGATCTATCAGATGCTCTCATCTACCCTGTCGGCGTATGTGGATGATGAAGATTTTTTAAGGCGGTTCTCATTAAAGTTGTTCTTTATCAGCTGGTCAATGCGTAAGGCAGTCTCCGTTGGCAAAATCGACTATATCCCCACCTATCTCTCCAGAATTCCTGAGTTGTTTTACAGCCGCCGAATAGGACTGGATGTCGCACTCATCCAGGTGAGCCCTCCAGATCCCTTCGGTTACTGTAGTCTTGGGGTCTCGGTGGATATTACCCGGGCTGGTGCAGACTCGGCAAAACTGGTTATTGCCCAGGTGAACGAAAAGATGCCTAAGACCTGGGGAGACAGTCTTATCCATGTAGATGAAATTGATTATCTGGTACTCCATGATGAACCCATTGTCGACGCTGTCCGTAACCTAAAACCGGAAGAGATTGAAATAGGCAGGCGTATAGGTATGTACATCTCCGAGGTCGTGGAAGATTGTGCCACTTTGCAGATCGGTTTCGGCTATCTCCCCAACACTGTGCTTCAATATCTTGATGGAAAAAAGGATCTTGGCATTCACACCCAAGTGGTAACCGACGGTCTGCTGCCGCTATTGAAAAGCAAGGTCATTACCAACAAGAAAAAGACGCTTATTCCAGGAAGAGTTGTTGCCTCCCTCTGTATGGGTTCTCAAGAGATGTACGATTATGTGAATAATAATCCAATGTTTTATTTCCGTTCATCAGACTTTGTCAACGATCCCAAAGTTATTGCCCAGAACGACAACCTTGTCTCCATCAGCTCCGCTCTAGAAGTGGATCTCACCGGCCAGGTGTGCGCCGATTCATTGGGAAACCAGTTCTATAGTGGTATCGGTGATCAGGTCGATTTCCTTCGCGGGGCGGCCATGTCGAAAGGAGGCATCTCCATCATTGCCTTGCCGTCAACAGCAAAGACCAAAGATGGAATCTGCTCGAGAATTGTTGCCAATCTTAGCGACGGCGCCGGTCTTGCCACAACCCGTGCCGATGTCGATATTATCATCACCGAATACGGCATCGCCGAGCTTCAAGGCAAATCAATTTATCAGAGGGTCATGGCGCTTTCCCAGATTGCTCATCCACAATTTCGCAGCGACCTTATCGAGGAAGCGAAAAGGAGAGGGTATATATTTGCTGACCAGCTCCCTCCATCTGCTGAAGACCTTATTTTTCTTGAAAATTATAGAGAACAGGTGGAGTTGAAAAACGGCCAGAAGGTCCTCTTTCGTCCCCTGCTGCCCTCCGATGAACTTGGTTATCGTAACTTCTATTACTCACTCAAGGAAGAGACAATCTACTGGCGATTTTTCTATAATCGCAAGGTGTTCTCCCATGAGATGATCCAGGGAGAGTATGCCGATGTGGATTTCCATAAAAATATCTATCTCATCGGCATGGTACAGCAAAAGCGCTATCAGCAGATCATCGCCATGGGCACTTACGCAGATATCGGTGATGGTCAGGCGGAAGTTGCCTTTGTTGTCAACGAGGATTATCAGGGGTTGGGCATTGCCTCCTACCTTCTGCAACAACTCGAAAAAATCGCCAGGTCAAACGGATTTTCAGGATTTGTCGCTACCACCCTTAACCAAAATACTTCAATGCTCCATATCTTTCAGAAACACTATCCCGAAGCGACAATTCAACATGACGGAGAAATGCTTGAAATCACGATGCCTTTCAAGGCCCTGTAATACGTCGGCGCTACCGGCATGCACACACTCTATGATCCTCTTCAGTAAAAGGTTTATACCTCTTCGATCTGATGCACACAGTTTTGAAAAAATTAGCGGTTGTTAAAAAGTGCTCAATATAAACAAGGACAACGGTATGAAACGTTCTCGGTGGTGGTTGATCTCTGTAATAGTTACCCTTCTCTTTGCCTTTGTTCTGGTGCAGTTGTGGAGCAAGATGAATGAATATACCATTGAACCAACCCAGTTGATCAATGAACAGGCTGCCGATAATTTCTTGAAGGAAAACTGGGAAAAACAAAACGAGCATACTGGACCTATAATCAAACTCAAAACGGGGATTTTCATTCAGTCGCTCGAATTCTTCAATTCAACCGAAGTAAATCTTACCGGATATATATGGCAGCACTATACCGATGGAATACACGATACGATTAAGCCAGCCAGTGGAGAAGTCGGATTCATACTCCCCGAGCAGGTAAACTCCGGCAGTGACATAACACCCAGAGAAGTTTATCGGTATCGCACCGGAGCGGATGAAGTGATCGGCTGGTATTTTGAGGCCACTCTACGCCAGCCCTTTAAATATGACACATATCCATTTGACCATAAGACTGTATGGGTGCGCATGTGGCCGAAAGAATTTTCCGGAAATATTGTCCTGGTTCCAGATTTTCAGGCCTACACCAAAACCGGCGTGAAAGATATTTTTGGTATTGAAAATGACATTGTACTCGGCACCTGGGAAAGGCAGAATACGTATTTTGATTATAAGCTAATGGAATATGATACGAATTTTGGTATCAGCCATTATGTCGGCCAAAAAGGTTTCCCGGAACTGTACTATAATTTTGTCGTGAAGCGAAAGTTTGAGAACGCCTTTATAGTCCACCTCCTCCCGCTGTTTCTAGTAGCTGCATTACTTTTTGCCTCGATGCTCACGGTAAGTGTCAACGCCAGTCTTTCAGAAAAGTTGGGGTTCAGTACTTCAGGATTTATTGGTGCCTGCTCAGCGCTATTTTTCGTCGTATTATTGGCTCACATTCAATTACGGGAACAATTTGCCGGAACCACCATCGTCTATATCGAATATTTTTATATTCTTATCTACGCACTCTTAGTCCTGGCAACCGTTAATACCTTTTTGTTTTCAATACACGCAGACAGATGGAGCAACATCATCGTCTACGAAGACAATCTTATTGCCAAGGTGCTTTACTGGCCCTTCCTGCTCGGCAGTATGATTCTGATAACGTTGAAATTTTTATTAACCTAGCCCGGATTTCTCATCTGTTCAGGCAGTGTCAGGTTCGAAGATTTTGGCGATGAGCTATAGTAAGCTATGCTTATTGCCAAAACTCTGAAAAAGATGGCGCTGCCTGGGCTTACCTTCGGTCCAGGTGCCTTACGAGGTACGAACCATACCAGAAACAAGCATGGATCGAACTGAGATAACAATTTGAAATTATTTTACAATTCAAATGCAATTCGCATTTCTCATGAGTATTGCGTCAATTTGGCTGTGGCGGCTACACCATCCCTGCTGGTGGAGACAATCGTAATGTCTCTTGTAAAAATGTTCCCGCATTCTAAAAAGATCTCCTGACTCGGCCATAGCAAGAGTTGCTCCACAGCGTTACCAAAGGACTGACTTTCCTTATTATATAATGCTACTTTTTTTTTTTGGATAAATTCTTCCGGGATCTGTTTACAATAACAAAAATCTGATTAAACTCAGGTTTTAGAAAGGATACTCCCTTGCAACAATAGTGTTAGAGAATTCGTTTTGGACTTGACCAGCCTAACAGCTTCTGAGTAAATTGGCATGGTCGGTTGCCAGACTGATCTTTGTATTAACTTTTACAATGTGCACTTTCTGAAGACGAAGAGATGAACGGAGAGGTATTTCCCCTACTTTAATGGAGGTTTTGTCATGATGCGAGCAGTTTCACGGATTGTTGTTCTTGTACTCATTACCACATTTTTTTCCACCAGTGCTTTAGTACCCGCAGCCAGATCGGCAGCAATCGATACCACCACATATCTCAATCTTTCCAAAAATTCCACACAATCTGAACTTGAAGCTCTTTTTGCCAGAGCAGACGTACGTGATCAACTGGTAGCCATGGGTGTTGATCCAAATGATGCTACCGACAGGATTGCCTCATTAACTCCAGATGAGCTGGCAATGCTGCAGGATCGTCTTGACAATCTGCCAGCAGGATCCCATTTTCTGGCAATTCTGGGTGTCGTTCTGATTGTATTCATTGTCCTTGAACTCGTTGGTATCACCGACGTTTTCAGCGAAGTTTAATCTCAAGTTGTCATTGTGTTTTCTTTTTGCCGTAGCCTGTTTGCCACCGCTGTCCTGATTCTACTGGTTACCGGATGTGCACAGAAGAAGATATCTCTGCCCATTGCGCCGGACGACATCATCCTGCTTGATGATACCCCGTTCTTTGCCCAGGAGGATTACCAGTGCGGTCCGGCTGCACTGGCTATGGTTCTTGGTGCCTCCGGGGCGACAGTACACCCTGACGCCCTTGCACCACTCACCTATATCCCCAAACGTCGAGGCAGCCTCCAGCTTGAACTCATTGGAGCAACTCGAAAATATAAGCGTATACCCTTTGAAATTGAACCAAAACCAGACGCTTTGGTTGATGAATTGAAGGCTGGTAGACCCGTTCTTGTCCTCCAGAATTACGGATTAGATTCTTTGCCTGCCTATCATTATGCCGTGGTCATTGGTGCCAAACAGGATGAAATCATTCTCCGCTCCGGCACAAACAGGGAATTGCACATGGGTCTCTCCAAATTCCTAATTTCCTGGATACGTCCCGGTTCCTGGGGACTCATTGCTCTGAAGCCAGGCGAACTCCCTGCCAGAACCAGCCCTGAACGCTATCTTAAAGCCGTCAATGGTTTTGAACAGAGCGGTCATCCCGAGCAGGCGGAACAGGCGTTTCTCGCCGCTCTTAAACGCTGGCCAGAAAATATCGATATCCTTTTTGCCCTCGGGAACAACGCCCTGCTCCAAGGCAAGCTCAAGGAGGCAGATTTGCATTTTCGCACCATTCTTAGCAACCAGCCAGATCATATAGCAGCCGCCAATAATCTCGCGGATACTCTTTTTAAAAGAGGGTGCATGCCCCAGGCTTCTGCCGTTATTACCCGGACAGAGGAAAACGCCCAGCGACTCCATTCTCCCCTTTTACCCTTTGTTCAAAAATCCAGGCGGGAGATAACCTCCCACCTTGCCAATTCGGCTCATGACAATGAAGGGAAATACAATGATGCACGAATCGATCAAATAATCTGCAATAACACCGGTAATTAATCGTCTTGTACCACATAGCAATTATTCAATTTCAGATTCCAGGTTAACCACCTGAACTGATGGAACAACCTAGGAGCCTGTCGGAGAAAGCCCTTTTTCCCCATCTCGGCGTTATTTTCAAAAAATCAATGCTCGCAATATTTGTACTACCGCAATCGGCCTGTAACGATGACTCTGCGGAAAAATCTCTTGACCCGGAGGGTGACTTTTTTGACCCGAGCTGAAAAACAGTCTGTTTTTTAATAGCTATCTCACTTTCTTTGTAATTAAAGCTTGTTAAAGGTCGGGT
>JBNKDO010000034.1:0-17397 GCA_050288305.1 Desulfocapsaceae bacterium
ATCAATCCCAGTGTATAATTGCTTCATAAGGCACCTCCTTATTTTGTTTTATGTCTACTATTCCATTGTATCACCAAAGTCGGTGATATCGGGAGGTTCTGTAGAACTCCCCATAGGAGGTGCCTTTTATATGATTATCAAATCTTCGCTTGACTCATAAGATGGTGGAAGTCTCTATTTCCTGTTTCATTGGTTAGAATTGCCACATCAAATATACTAATTTCAAAAATTTATTTCACTTTTAGATATCTACTGATATTCTCAAGTTGGTGAAAGCGCGGTTGGATCATTTCCAGAAAAAAGGAGAGAACATCCAGTTTCACTGATGCTCTAAAGTTTAATGTATATAAATTTTTTTGAAAGATTATCCTGTTTTTGAATCAGTAAATCTCCTATCCCACACTATCACTTTTGCTAAGAATGAAATAGATCATAAAAAACTGCAATAAGATGTTATTTACGGTTAAAAACCGATGAATCGGTAAATACCTGCAAACTGAATATCGAGAAAATCAGAAATTATTATTTCACTGTTCAAATTGATGAGGTAACCTCAATACAATGACAGAAGAGGGTCTAACTATTTACCATCAACGGAGAGCAGGATGAGCTACAAATATCATATGCCAACGAGAGTATTTTCCGGCAAAAACTGTATCATCAACAATAGCGAACTACTGGCAGCGTATGGCAAGAAAGCCATGATTGTTACCGGACGCCGCTCGGCAAAAGCTAACGGTTCACAGGACGATGTCATCAACGCTTTAAAAAAAGAGAACCTGTCATATGTGATTTTCGACAAGGTCATGAGTAATCCAACCATATCTGTTAGCTATGAGGGGGCTACTTTTGCAAAAGAAAATGATGTTGATTTCATCATCGCCATAGGCGGCGGTTCCCCATTGGATGCAGCGAAAGCCATGGCGTTGCTGGCAAAGCAGGATATTAAGCCGGAAAAACTGTTCAATGGGCAATACGGCTCCGATGTTTTACCTGTTATTGCCGTGCCAACCACAGCAGGAACAGGTTCAGAGGTGACACCGTATTCCATCCTGACCAACGATGCGGTTGAAAGCAAAACGAGTATTGCCACAGAAGTGATTTTTCCTAAAATCGCCTTTTTAGATTCTGCATATATGAAAGAACTGCCAGTCGCAACAACCATTAACACAGCAATCGACGCTCTATCTCATGCCGTTGAAGGCATGCTGACTGTCCGTTCCGGGGTGGTCTCGGATGCATTGGCAAAAGAAAGCATACGGCTTTTCGTAAAATGTGTACCAGCAATGAAAGAGGCATTGACCAAAACCACTGCTTCCACCGTGGCTCAAAGCATTAGAGAAGACTTGGCTCAGTGCTCTATTCTGGCTGGTATGGTCATTGCTCAGACTGGTACAACAGTTGTTCATGGCATGGGGTATTCTTTAACCTATTTTAAAGATATCGATCATGGCCGGGCTAACGGATTGTTGCTTGCAGAGTATCTAAGACTGGTTGAAAAAGAAGATCCAGCTTTAACGGGCAACATCTTTGCGGCAATGTCTCTGAAAACTGTTGATGAGTTCAAAACTCTGATTGAAACTTTGCTTGGTGAAAAAGAAGACATTACCAAAGAAGAAATAATTAAATTCAGCGACAAAGCCATAAAAGCACCCAATATCAATAACTGTAAGGTCAGACCAACAAAAGCAGATATCAAAGAAATGTATACAGCATCTTTTTAAAAGGGCAAAAGCTGTTTATAACCTGCCTCCTGCAATCATTATAGGATAACCGGCGCAGGGTTCGGTGTTTCGTCAAGCAGCTCAGCTATTATGCTGATTCCCTCCCGGACCAGTGCATCGGTCTGCGGAGCACCGATACATATCCGCACAGCTTCCATCTGTGGCTGTCTGTCGGCAGTAAACGCCACCGAAGGCAGCACGGCAACTCCTCTTTGCTGGGCCTGGGCGACGAAAGCTTCACCCTGCCACTGTGGAGGGAGAGGCAGCCAGATATGCAGCCCTCCCGGGTTAGCCTGGAAACGGTCTGTGCCAAGAATATCCTCAACAATACTCAACCGCCTGATGACTGCCCGCTGATTGACCCCGATTACCCGTTGTACTTCACCATTCTCCAACCAACGACTGGCAATCTCCGCCATCAGGGGCGGTGTCATCCAGACTGTAGCGGCTATGGCCGTCTCGACAAAACGCTCCTTCCCGGACGGTACTACCAGGTAAGCCACTCTGAGACCCGGAGCAACTCCTTTGGACAGGTTGGTGAAATAGTAGGTTCTTTCCGGAGCAAGTGTCTGCAGAGGTGGAAGACGGTTGGTCTGCAGAGGCCCGTAGACATCATCTTCAAGAACGAACAGATCGAATCTGCGCGCCACCTCGACCAGCTCCTGGCGACGGGAAGTCGGCATGATCCCAGCCGTCGGATTTTGATTGGAGGGCATGAGATAGATACCGGTAAGCCGGTGCTGACGACAGGCGGCGTCAAGTGCATCGGGCAGCATGCCGGAATTATCCATGGGAACAGAAACTAAAGAGCAACCCAGCATCCGACTACATTGGATGACTCCGGGATAGGTGAACGATTCCACTCCGAGACAACCGCTATCCGGTCCCCGGGCCAAAAGTACCGTATGGATTGAGTGTTGCCCTCCAGAGGTGATAAACACCCTGTCTGCTCCGACGTCGAGACCTAGCCCGCGGAGCCAGGGCAGAGCTGCTTCACGATGTACATTCATCCCGGCGGATTTCTGATAGCTTAATAACTGACGGTGGTTCCCGGATTTTCTGAGGGCTAGAAGTACGGTATCAAGGTCTGGCTGTTCTTCTACAAGAGGGAAGTTAAGATCGAAAGGAATGGCGGCTCGACGTGTCTCAGGGCTGTTGTGCCGACTATGCAGGGTATAGTTGTCGCGTTGGCGGACAAAGGTTCCCCGACCGGTTTCCCCAACCAACAAGCCTCGCTTCTTCGCCTCCTGATATCCTCTGGTAACAGTACCCAGTGTTACCCCAAGGCTGTCCGCCAGGTCCCGCTGTGGTGGCAGTTGTTCCCCCGGCTTGAGCTTTTCTGCGCTAATTGCCTGCTCAATGGAGTTGCAGACACGAAGATACTTCCTGCCACTCTGGCTTTGATAGAGGGAAACCAAAATTGTTATCATGACAATATCCTTGTTGACTCTGGTTTTGTATCTAGTGTAATGCATATTGTACTGCAAATGTATCTAATCAAAAGAGGGCAATATGTACAGAAACATTTATCGGGGAGCCATTGCAAATATTCCCCTGGCTATCAGCGCAGTGACCTACGGAGGTGTACTCGGGGTTCTTAGCGGCCAGAAAGGTGTGAGCTGGGCAGAAATGTCGGCTATGAATATCATGATGTTTGCAGGCTCCGCCCAATTCGTGATGGTTGATATGTGGAAGGAACCTCTGTCGATCTGGGCGATCGGCATGGCTGTTTTTATCATCAATCTCAGATACCTGCTGATTGGTGCATCGCTGCAGCCGGTTTTCCATGGACACTCGTTGCGACGAAAGATTGCCCTGATGCATCTGGTAGCTGATGAAAACTGGGCCGTGACCATCGCCGAAGAGAGAAAGAATGGTGCGAGTCCCTTTTTTCTCTTTGGCGGCGGCCTCCTGCTTTTTTGCGCCTGGTCTTTCGGGACCCTCAGTGGCAATCTACTCGGAAGCTTTATTCATGAACCGGAGCGTTTTGGCCTGGACTTCGCTTTCATAGCTGTGTTTGCCGCTCTGGCTTTAAGCCTCTGGCGGGGGCGAGGAGATATTGGTGGCTGGCTGGTGGCCGCTCTGCTGGCCTTTCTTGCGGAGCGTTATCTGCCGGGGAAGTGGTATATCGTTATTGGCGGTGTTGGGGGGGCTATGGTTCCCGCCTTTATGGAAATGTATAGGACAAAATAAGTAGACGTGTAATTTTGCCGGAAAACCTGAAAGAGGTGAGGAACCGATGATCGAACAACTCTTTATTGACAACGCAATCCCGGCCATTATCGTGGCTTCACTTATCACCTATGCCTTTCGGCTTGGTGGGTTGTTGTTGGCCGACAGGCTTCCCACCACGGGTCCGATGCGCACTTTTCTTGACGGCCTGCCAGGAGCGATTCTGCTCTCCCTGGTTGTGCCTGGGGCAATCCATATGGGGCTGACCGGGCTTCTCGGCCTCTCTGCCTGTCTGCTCACCTACTGGCGAACCGGTAATCTGCTTGCGACCATGGGCAGCGGGGTTGTGGTTGTTGCCCTGTTGCGTCAGCTATAGCTGTTTATGTACTCGCCAAGAGATTCCGACTGAAGCCGATTGTACTATTTGTATCGTTTTCCCCGTCCATTCCATTCGAAAAGCTGATTACACATAAAGCCCAGCCAGACTCATGACCTTCTCAAGATATCTATAGGCAGGGGACTGATCCGAGTCTATTCTTACCTGTATTTTTCTTTTACCGGTACGGTCTCACAATATACCTGACATAAGCCGACAGTGTATGGCACTCGAATCCAAAAGTAACATTATTCTGTTTTTACAATTTCATATCACAATCATTCTGAAGTATAATTTCCAGGAATGAATTTAGAATCTTCTTCTCTTGAAGACTGGCTGATCTGGAAGGTTTATCAAGCGTTTATGAAAGGGATAAAAAATCTATGAAAATTCTGATAGTTGATGACGACCAAACAAGTGCAAAGCTTCTTTTTAGTTATCTTGATCAATCTGGTGAATGTTCCATAGCAAATAGCGGAGAAGAAGCGTTGGAAACAATAAAACAAGCTATGGAGAGAGGCAATCCGCACGATCTCATCTGTCTGGATATCATGATGCCAATAATAGATGGCCTTGAAACCCTGAGGACTATCCGAGAGTTTGAACAAACAACATTCAATGTTTCCGGCAGGAAATCCAAAATTATTATGATTTCCGCCCTTGACGATATCAAAACCATCCAGAGATCCTTTAGGGAATTGTGTGATGGGTATTTAACCAAGCCGATAAGAAAAGATGATTTGCTAGAGAAGGTAAATCAAATAGGGCTGAAGGTTTCTTGAGTAATACTTCCTTTTCCAGGTGTCAGGCCAAGGGTAATTAGAGGTGGGCCTATAGAGCTTGGTGTATTCTTAAAGTAAACAACTGTCTGTTCTCCTGAAAAACATTTTAGATCCTAACTGTATTGAAAAACGAAATCCGTTGCCTTCCTTCATTATGAGATCCATCAATCTCACCATGTAGACAAGGTTATAATGCTGAAAGTGTGACACCGAGAGTATCTCCTAACATTCCAAACTTGACATATCTATCCGTGAGAGAGGCGTGGGAAAGTACTTGAGTCCGGAGAGCCTTTTGTAGGAAATTCTTTTCTAATTCAAGAGATTATCTGTCTTGCAACTCAGAGCCTGTGGCTAATTCTGAGCTTATTCAGGAACGTCCCGGTCAGCAGGAGCAGTCTTATGGGTTTTCGTTGCACCAGGGCTAAAGGGTAGTACTCTTTTACTCTTTGCCGTTTTACCCTTTAGTTTTTTTACTGTTGATGTTGAGTCGCTTCATAATATGCCAAGTACTGGGTGATCCATTTGTCAATCATACCATCGTGTTTTAATCTTTTGATGATTGCATTGACTTGTGGAAGAAGATGCCTGAATTTAGATTTTCTCGAAAATGTCATATAAAAATTTTCTTCAACAATATTATTAGATAACACTTCGATTTTATCTTTATAGCCTGTAACAGAAGCATAGGCAAGTCCTGGATAGAGACCAATAATTGCATACTCGACACGACGGCCTTCCAATTTCTGGAAGTTCTGAATCACCGTTGTGACTCTTTCAACCTGAAGGTGTTGTTCAATAAACAGATCAAATTCTTTCCCATAACTTTCACCACGAACCGTATTTCCTTTCCTGCCAATTAAATCTTCCCAATGATGAAACGGAAAGGTATTTCCTTTTAAAACAAAAACAGACACAGGATCTTTCATGAATGGAATGGAATATTCCATGTATTTTTTCCGCTCTGGGTTTATATATGCGGCCAGAATCATATCAATGTCTCCATGCTGAGCATACGCGTGTACCCGTGGCCAGGGCCCCTTGGCTTGAATTTTATACGGGATCCCAAGCTCTGTAAAAATGGTTTTTGCCATTTCAGCAGCAACACCGACAATGGTGTCCCCTTCTTGCCATGAGACAGGCGGATATTCAGAATGACCTGAAATGATTAGTGTTTCACCAGCTAATACGGAATTACTCACACTCACTGCGACAACAATGCAAAGAATGTTCAGATATAGCAAGAATCTTTCCATCTGATTTCTCCTCTTGGAAATGCTTGTGAAATGTACGATCATGCATGTATTTCAAACGATGATTCAAGTGACGTCGCACATCGCTTCCTGCATATTCAGAAATAGATTAATTCTATTGTTATAAATAACAATCTGCAAATCATCTTCTATGACTTTATATGTCACAACAAATTCGTTGACATGTGAACCTCTTGAGCAAAAAACCTGATTTTGCGAAAGATTCATCATGTAGCTTATCATAGAAGATCTCCTTGTTTAAATTATTATTCACTTGCTGGTCCATGCCGGCTGTATGTCCTGCATCTTAGCTGCCGGAGGATAATTTTTTTAAATCACACAGAGTCCGGACGAAGAGACCGTTAATGGTTCACATTGTCTTAAGCGTTTAAATACACTCGTCTCACTCTGTCGGTTAAAGCTGTAACCACTTCATAATTGATTGTTCCCTGCATATCGGCAAGGTCTTCTGCAGACAGTTGCTCATCCCCTTGGCGGCCGATAAGTACGACCTCATCATTTATGCACACTCCTGAATCCTGGCCAACATCAATCATAGTCAAATCCATGCATATATTTCCAATAACCGGAGCTCTGCGACCATTGACCAGCATCACACCGCAGCCATTGGACAGATGCCTGCTGTATCCGTCTCCGTAACCAATAGCTACAGTTGCGATTGTGGTTGCCGCGGAGGTTATAGAGTTTCCGCCGTAACCGATATGTGTCCCGGCAGGAACTCGCTTGACATGAAGAACCTTTGTTTTGAGGGTTAACGCCGGTTGTAGGGTAATGCGCTTATGGTCAACGTCGGCGGAAGGATAAAGACCGTATGTTGCTATTCCGGCTCGTACCATATCGAGATGGGTTTCCGGCATGTCGATAATAGCAGCACTATTGGCTGCATGTCGTAGGGGGACTTCAACGCCACTCTTTTTCAAATCCTGCAATAGGTTCTGAAAATGTAAAAATTGGTGCCGTGTGCCGGTTTTGTCTTTTTCATCTGAAGTCGCGAAATGGGTATAAATTCCTTCAATTGTAAGGCCCTTGCATTTGCTAATGGCCTTAATCTCATCCTTAGCCTTCCCTGTGTCATTTATTCGTAGGCTATCACTTAAGACTCCCAACCGTCCCATCCCGGTATCCACTTTAACGTGAACCGGCAGTATTTCACCCAGAGCTTGAGCACGGTGGCTGAGCTGAAGGGCGTTTTCCAGCGTATCAACAGTAGCGCTTAAATAATAATCCAATAAATACCAGACATCATCGACTGATACCGGACCGAAAATCAAAATGGGAGTGGCGATACCCTGTCGTCGAATCGCCAGAGCTTCCTCCAAACGGGCGACTCCCAGCCAATCTGCTCCGGCATGTATGGCAGTTCGTGCAACCTCGGTGGCTCCATGACCGTATCCGTTCGCTTTTACAGCCACGAGCAGATTTGTTGTCGGGCTCGTTAAACGTTTCAGTTGTTTAACGTTATGAGCTAATGAACCAAGATCTATTTCAGCATTTACGAGTCGTTCTTTCATTACATGTTTCTCTTATTAGATGTCTTTAGGTCTTTAAGAAATTCTTTCCCTTTCAGGTAATAGGAATCCATAGTCGATTCGGGAACCATTGAACCGCCGGTTGCCCAAACTATGTGAATTGCCTTATTCATCTTATCCTCAAGGCCATTATGTTTGATATACTCGGTATGTTTTGTAACGAGCGTTATTCCAGGAAATCCCGCCATGGCAGAGGGCTCTAAAAAGACATTTTCACAGTCTGCGAGAAGGGGGATCAAGCGAAAGAGCGTTGCGTCGGAAATCGTATAGAAACCATCGATAATATTTTTGAGCCGTTTTCCAACGAACCCCGAAGGTCTGCCGACAGCTAGGCCATCCGCAGCCGTCGTGATATCGATACCGAAATCCTGCACACAAACTGCGTCGTGTTTTTCTGTATAGATCCCCAGTAGCATTGCAGGTGCATGTGTAGGCTCGGCAAAAAAACAATGGACGTTCGCTCCAAAGATCAGTTTCAAACCAAAAGTAATGCCACCAGGTGCGCCCCCAACGCCACATGGTAAATAGACAAACAATTGATGATCTGAATCTACGGCAATATCCATTTCCCGTAATTGGACTTTCAGGCGCAGGGCAGCCACTGCATAGCCCATGAAAAGATCCTTGGAGTTTTCATCGTCAACAAAATGGCACAGTGGCTCGATTTCCGATTGCTCACGGCCTCGCGCTACCGCTTCACTGTAGTCCCCGTCATACTCAATGACGTTTACTCCTTTAGAACGAAGGAGTGTTTTTTTCCACTTTTGACCAGCCGCAGACATGTGTACAGTCACATTGAAGCCAAGGCAGCTTCCGATAATGCCTATTGCCAGTCCAAGATTGCCGGTGGAACCGACGGCAATTTCATGACGATTGAAAAGCTCAGTAAACTGCGTATCGGAAAAGCAGGAGTAGTCGTCTCTTTGTGTAAGCAAGCCTTCTCTTAGAGCTAGTGTTTCAGCGTGCTTGAGTACTTCGTAAATACCACCACGAGCCTTGATGGAACCGGATATAGGTAAAGAATGGTCGCATTTGAGCAAAAGAGTTCCCGGGAGCATCACATTATAGTGTTCCGAGAGAATTCTCTTCATATTTGGGATGAACTGAAGAGCTGATTCAATAATGCCATTTTGTTCCACAGTTTCAGGAAAAGCCATTGAAATATAAGGGGCAAACCGTTTTAAGCGATCATTCGCCTCCTCTACGTCTTTGACATTTATATCCAAATTGGGCAAAATTCTATCAATTGAGTCCAGAGAAGGATTGCACCAGAATACCTCTTCTTTGTGCATGAGTTGTCTTAGCAAAGGCTTTGCTTGCAACCATTGCTCAAGTTTTTTTCCAGCTATCGTTTTAGTCATGAGAGCTGCCAGGATAAATTTACCATTTCACAATCTATTCTCCCGTTTTTAAACAGGAGTCAATCGCCAGAAATCCCGATCGTACTTACTCGGGGGCATCGTGCTTGTGCGAAATTCCTTTAAATGGAAGAGCACTGTTGCTAAAAAGTTGTCACAAGTTTTGCCTGAACAAAAATGAACATCTTTTTCTTTATGAATTAGAATTTATTGTCCTTAAATAAATTTAAAGTTATATTCAGCTCAGTTGATAAGGCTCCTGCAATGCAGTAACAATTTCTTGATTGTCATTAATTGATTGTTTGTACGATATAGTTATGAGAATAGCGCTAAAACGCACTTGACCTTCTCATTTTTTACCATCAGGGGGATTGCTTGACAAATGATCTATTTTCGTAAAACACATGAATATTTTTAATCCATTAATCGTCATCAAATAGCCACTGTTTTTTCTAACATCCCCTGCTTTTTATACTCTGCTCGTTATCTGAGTTTTACCCGAGTATGCTGAAAAACATAATCTTTGCCAGGATATCTCACGTATCTCAGAGTTCCTATTGCTCCATGATGCAATGCCGTGGCCAAAGGCCAGTGCTTTTCGGAATGGAAAAGCCGTATTGCCGATGAGGAACTGGAAAAAAGAACCGCCTCTTTGAGGTGGTAGCCAAACTGAACAACCTTTTTGTTATGACAGGAGGGGCTGGTAAGCGACTGTAAGGAGACTCCGGAACTGGCGTCCTTCACAACTGAACGCGAAAAGATATTCATGTTGACAATCAGGGCATTTAATTGTGGCGAAGCCTTGGTGGAAATCACCGCATTCAAAATATTCCACAACGACATGAGAAATAACCGGTCATAAAAGCCATATTGCTACAGGAAGAGATGGTCGTAGCGTTTTTCAAACTCGAAAAAGTGGTGGTTGAGAAGCTTCCACTAAGAGGTCTTCTGCGGCGTCCTTCTTCTGTTTACTTCCACATCGCTGCTGCATTCCATATCGATCACGGTTTGCCGGCAAAGGAGCATGAACCACGCCCAAAAGGGCGTGGTTCTCTGGGAAATGAAGCCCAGAAAGCCAATCAATTCATTATCCTGACCTTCTTTGTACCGAGATAGACGAAATTATTGCTTCTATTCCGGAACAGCTGTTTTTTCTAATCCTCTAGAAAAAATAATAACAGGAACCGGAATCATTTCCGACAAAAGAAATTTTCTCTGGTTTTATTTCTGAATATTGACCGCCTCCTTGCCATCTACCAAAATTATTTTCACGATAGTCACCCCGAGTATTGTTCAGAAACGAACAGTGATCAATGTAGATAATGGGATCAATCGTATAGATTGCGCCACCTCCCTCAAAGCTGTATGTTGCATTGGGAACGTGGGTAATATGATTATCTTCGAAAACACAATTCTTCAGGGTCAATATTCCAGAATGCTGATACGTGATTGCACCACCGAACTGAGCGTTATTGTTGTAGAACTCGTTTCCTGTCATAGTCCAGTTCCCGAGAAGAGAAGATAGGTGCAAGGCAGCACCCCCATCCTTTGTTCTATTATTTCGAAAAATATTATGGTTTATATGTACCAATAATGCGGCTTGTATCTTTAATTCTCTTTGCTGCGGATCAGAGTAATCGAGAAACAAGGCACTGCCGCGCGTTTCGCTATAGTGGCTATCATTTATATAATCATCTCCCTGATCCATTTTATAATCTTTAGAGGCATACTCAAAAAGACAATATTCAATATATTGATCTACTAAATCCGGCGAGACATAATTATTGTTATCCTTCTTGTCATAAGGGTCTCCTCCCCAGATGCGTATGCCGTGCCAACCTTGTTCTTTGTTTTCTTCCGTCGTCGTAAATACAATACGCTCCGTTTGAGTTCCCTTGGCTTCGATCGACCCATTTATAGTCATCCGGTAGTGACCTTTAAAGATGACTTTCACTCCTGGGTTGATCGTCAACCGCGCTCCATGTTTTACCCAGACATCCCCAGTGATATAATAAGGAGAATTTCCTTTGGTGAACGTCGTGTTAGTAGTTATCTCACCAGCAACCTCAGTTCCATCTTCCACTACAGTGTTAGTCGTCACTGTCAAGACATTGCTTTGCAAAGATTCATGTCCGGCAGCATCTTTTGCCCTTACGGAAAAGGTATATGCTGTGTCGGCAAATAGATCGGCAACAGTACAAGTAGTAGTTGTTCCGCCTACAGTAAGGGCATGTCTGTCGTCCTGGAATATGTCATAGCCGGTGACGCCATGATCGTCCTGTGATGCCTGCCATGACAGTGTGACACTGGTATCTGTTTGGGCCGTACTTACGAGATGAGATGGAGCTGACGGCGGTTTATCACCATCGACATTCTCTGGGGCAATTTCGACTATTTGCAAGGCTCCGAGATAAGTGAAATGGTAACCGTTGCTGTTGTTTACCGTCGGGGCGAGCTTGATGGTTATTTCGTTCATGTCATCGGGACTGATTCCTTCTTCTTCGGTTGCCGCCATGTTGTAAATATTGTTCGCCGGATCAAGCGTTACAACAGTTGTGTTTTTGCCAATGACGGTGTAGCTCGTCTCACGAACATCATTGACACCAAGCCGGGAAGCATAAAAGATGAATCGATATTTGCGAGCTGGATCGAGACTGGTCAGTTTGAAACTCGGCTTCACATCAGACAAACCGAACCAATTTTTCGTATTGCCGTACAGCGAGTCCGTAGTGGCACTGGCCGTGAAATGATCAGAATTGATAGTCCCATTGGTATTGGCTCCATTAAACCGACTGAGGATTTCAAGATTTAGATGAGTTGCCTCGTTTTTTGCATTTACCAAATTAGGTAACTGTGCTCCGGCATCGCTGCCTAAATTTTCTGTCACATTATTCCAGCCATCAGCAGCAGTCATATGTGAAGAGCCGAAATCGATCAGCCAAATTTTTGACAAATCCTGGTCAGCTGCTTGCACATTGATTTGCATTGTAAAAATAAGGCTTAAAACAGCTGAATTTAAAAAAAAGAGAATTCTCCAACTCCAATGAGATAATGGCACATTCTTCCGCTTCATGAAAGTCTCCTTGTTGTTAAACGTAAAAAAGGGTGATAAGGAATGATCAAATTTATTTAAATCTCAACAAACCACGCTCCGAAGGGCGTGGTTTGTTGAGATAAGGAAAAATACAGGTTAATTATGGATTCATTTCCTCGATTTTCATAGCACCGAGATATATAAAATGATATCCATTGTCATTCCTCACAGTTGGAGCAAGGCTGACGGTTATTTCATCCATTTGATCGGGAACGATTCCTTCGGCAGATGTTGCCGCAGAGTTGTCGATATTGTTTGCCGGATCAAGCTTTACAATGGTGGTCTCTTGGCCAACAACTGTGTAGCTTGTTTCACGAATATCGCTCACACCGAGTCGGGATGCATAAAATGTGAGCCTGTAGATGCGATCCGGATTGAGTCCGGTCAACTTAAAGCTGGGCAATACATCGGACAAGCCATCCCAATTTTCGATATTGCCATAAAGCGAGTCCATGGTGGCGCTGGATGTATAATATTCCGAGCTTCTGGTTCCATTCGTATTGGCTCCATTAAACTGGCTGAGGATCTCAAGACCTATCGATGTCATCTCGTTTTCCGTATTAACCAGATCGTTTAATTGCCCCCCGACAACACTGCCAACATCTTCGCATACGTTGTTCCAGCCATCTGCATCCGTGAAAAAATTGATTGATCCGAAGTCGATCAACAGGGTCTGCATGTCAGGATCCGGGGGTGGTGCGCCGCCGTTCTCCTCGATCTTCATTGCGCCGAGATAAGTGAAGTGATATGCGTTGTTGTTGTTCGCTGTCGGGGCGAGACTGATGGTTATTTCGTTCATGGCATCAGGAACAATACCTTCAGCAGAAGTTTCCACGAAATTGTCGATATTGTTCGCCGGATCAAGCGTTACGACAGAGGTATCCCGGCCGACAACGGTATAGCTCGTTTCGCGGATATCGCTGACGCCAACCCGGGAAGCATAGAATGTAAGGCGATATGCGCGAGCAGGGTCGAGGCCGGTCAATTTGAAACTCGGATTGACATTAGTCAATCCGCCCCAATTTTCCTTATTGCCATAGAGCGAGTCCATCGTGGCATTGATTGTGAAATACTCCGAATTGTTAGTCCCATTGGTATTTGCTCCAGCAAACCGGCTGAGTATTTCAAAACCGAGGGAAGTCTGCTCATTTTCAGCATTTACCAGGTTGTTCAATCGTGATCCGACGATACCTCCGAAACTCTCGGTCACATTATTCCAGCCATTTCCCTTGGAGAGGATACTAGAAGAGCCGAAATCGATCAGCACAGTATTCGGCTGTTCCTTATGGCCCGGATCCTCGCCTTGATTAGAGAGAACAAGGAGTGTTATAGAATTTCCTGGGAATACGGTAGTCATTCTGTTGTCTGTGACTACCTCATCAGCAAGCTGTTCGATAGTTTTAAGATTATCGGAGCTGTAGCGAAACACCTCCACAGTAGATCCCGACATGAATCCTGCGAGATTGAGCGTACTTTCCACGCTTTTAGGTTCTTTGTTGATGACCATAGCAGTAACGCTGTTATCTTCATTCCGCTCAGCGGCATAGATTGCCAGAGTCTCCTGATCGGTGCTTTGCGCCTGCACGCTTGTTTCTCCAAAACCACTGCCGCTGCCGTCATAATTGCGATACATTCGAAATGCGTAGGCGGCTGGAGATGTTGGAGAAATCTGCGTCCAGAGTGTCGCCAGATCCAAACCCTCCCGGCCAAAAACACCAAGGATATCCGCCTGGGCCAGAGCGCCGCTCAAAGAATTTAGCCCACCCCAGTCATATTCGGTAATGGCTGTCTTGGTCCCGGGATAATTATCTTGAATCCATTGCTTCATGCGGGGGATCAGATACACAGGTTGGCCGATCCAGTCTTCATGCGTATAGCTCTCATCCCATAGTTGGCGAATTGAGCGAAGCCTTGCATTCTGAGCGGTCGTAGTTCCAACACCGTCAGTATACACGCCTTTAACCTGTGGATATATGTGCAGATCAAGGTAATCCAGGATGCGCACGCCATGCTCTTGTTCATAACGCTGCATTTCCTGGAGATACCAGGGAGCAAAGTGGACATTACCATGTTGCTTGAAGTCTATTAATTTGCTTTCATCTTTGAAATTATTTGACTCTGCAGCGTCAAGCGCAGAATAGAAATATGCGGGCCATCCCCACACAACCGGGCCTAATGTCTTTGCAGAAGGATCAATGTTTTTGATGGCTGCCGCGTACTGATAGGTGCGATCACGCATCTCATCATAGCTGGCTGGTTGAGGATGGACATCACGCTGGGTGCCGTTCCACAGCATCGGCTCATTATCGAGATTGTAGTATGCCACTCCCCCATTCTCTGCCGTGCCGTATTTTCCGACAAGGTGTTGAAGCCACTCTTCGATAAAAGACGGTTCGATGGCGACACTGGTATCGGTTGGGTTGTTGCCGGTGACATAGATCGGGATCTTGGTTTTTCCGTCAGAGGCCATCTCGTAACTAATGATGCCAGTACCGCAATCAGGGTCATATGGATCAGTCGCTGCCATATTACCATATGGTGCCTGTTTTCCGTATTTCGCAACGCTGAACCCGCAATCATATGGATGGCCTTCAACCCTGCGCTTGGCCACCCAGCCGAGGAGCGGAGCGGTCAAAAGAGTTTTAGTGCCCGTCCGCCTATTTTCTTCGACAAACCGGTCTGCCGCAGATCCATCCGGCAAGGAACCGGGATTGGAATTGGCACTCGAAACATTTTCGTAGTACCAGTCACTTCCCTTGTTGCTGGTGTCATTCTGCCAATTATAGCGCGAGGTGGCATTACCTCCCCAACGTTTGACCGGTAGGCGCACCGCTTCAGCCAGTTCTCTGCTGGCAAAATTCATACCATAGATATCTTCGTTTATGGCATGTCGATCAGCTTTCAAATCAATGCTTAATGTCGGACCGACTTGAAACGGGCTCGTCGACGCAACAAGCGTAGTCTCATCCACATATATCACGCTGGAATCACTTCCTGCATTCTGCATTTGGATATCCGTAAGGAAAGGCGGATTGCCCAATTCTGATAACGGAACGTCTATTTTGGTCCAAGTGTTGGCTGTTACAGAAAAATATTTGCTAAAGTTGGAGTCGTAGTTCAAGAATAGGCGAATCCTGCAATTGCTGCTTCCGCGTATCCAGAAACTCAATTGTTGATAATCTGTCAAGTCGATGACTGAATCGTGGTGCAGATAGAAACCAGCCCAGCCATTCATTGCAGCTGATATCGAATGTGCGCCTGAATGAACTGGTGAGGTATTGACGAAATTAACCGTTGTGCCATACGAGTAATTTTGCCACCCTCCGGCTCTGGCTTCGTCATAAATGATAATGTCTTCAGCGGCAGATACCATTGCAGGTAAACCGAAGACAAAGACAGAAACGAGACTGATTGCTGCACGGTACATCTTCAATTGCTTTGGTACAGGGGATTTCATAGGCATTCTCCTTTTTTTTAACCAAAAGACAAAGGGTATGAAAGACTAGGAGATTGAGTATCACCTAATATTCTGCCCTTTGTTTAAACACAACTTACACAAAAAAACGCTTAACGAAGATGTGCGTAATATGCCAACATTTTTCCCCTGATAAAAAAACGATGGCGACACTAACATATAAATTGGTTCATATCAATAATAATATTGTTTTTTATCAGATAAATATATCCACATGTTCGGTAATGTGCATGGATTGGCCTTTTTTGCTTGTTGTTGTGCTTATGTTCGCACAATCGCACAAATACAAAAACACAACCTCGGCTGCAAGAACAGAAGCATGAATATTGTGCGGTATGGTCGAGGAGATAAAACAAGGGGAGGGGTTGACAAATAATACCTTCAAAAAAATGAGAATAAAGTGACGGCGCATCTTGGATCTTCAATGTGCATAACTGTTTCGGATTAAACAGGTGAGCGACAAGGTCAAGAAAACAATTCTCAATACATCTCCACAATACCTCCTGCCCTATGACCATAGCGCAATTAAGGGCTTTTCGATTGCAGCAAAGAGATTAAAGCCCTTTCTTTTCTGGAGGCACTGCAGGGATTACTTGCATCTGCATTAGATTACGTGAGGTCGCCCGGCGAGTTCGAACAATATATTGCAATTACAATGAATGATGCCATCATGGACGCGGCGATTGAGCGCATCCAAACAAGTAGACGTTTAGCAACGAATGGAAACGATTTTTATTCAATACATATAATTCACCTGGAAAGTTGAGGTGATATCATTAAGGTCTGGATTTGGTTCATATTCTAGAATTAGTGCTGGATTATCTTTTTTAAAATATGAGCCACTTGCAAAAAACTGTCTTTTTATTCAAATTCTGCGTTATGCTCAAAATTGTATCCTTGGAATATCTTCTATATACCTGTGGTGAAAATTTTTCGCATACCTTGATTTTGAATAAAAATCCTACTTTTGCAAGTAGCTCAGAAGAAAGCTATTTTTCTTTCCATTTCCCTTGTCTAACGAACGGATCTATGTTGCGTTGGTTTTCTTCTTCCCGTCTTTATGAAATATGCGCGTATAAAAAATTAAATATCCTAATCTCTTACAGAGAGATACTCTTAGGACCTCGTTATTATCTGCCGGAGGATAATTTTTTTGAATAACACGAAGTCCTAACGATAAGACCGTTAATGGTTCAAATTGCCTTAAGCGTTTAAATACGCTCTTCTCACTCTGTCAGTTAAAGCTGTAACCACTTCATAATTGATTGTTCCCTGCATATCGGCAAGGTCTTCTGCAGACAGTTGCTCATCCCCTTGGCGGCCGATAAGTACGACCTCGTCATTTATGCACACTCCTGAATCCTGACCAATATCAATCATAGTCAAATCCATGCATTTATTTCCAAGAACCGGAGCTCCGTGTTCATTCGCCTCCTCTACATCTTTGGCATTTATATCCAAATTTGGCAAAATTCTATCAATTGAGTCTAGAGAAGGATTGCACCAGAATACCTCTTCTTTGTGCATGAGTTGTCTTAGCAAAGGCTTTGCTTGCAACCATTGCTCAAGTTTTTTTCCAGCTATCGTTTTAGTCATGAGAGCTGCCAGGATAAATT
>JBNKDO010000035.1:0-5287 GCA_050288305.1 Desulfocapsaceae bacterium
CATATCGCGTAGCGGTCGTTCGCCTCCTCTCCCAGGAGTTGAAGATTGCCTTTCACGTTTGTCCTTTCTCCCGCACGCGGGAGAGAGTTAGAGAGAGGGGTCTTTGTGGGAGAGGATTGAGGAGAGGGCAAACGGGAAGCAACGCCAGCGGCACACTTGTTCAGCAAAGGGGGAGCACTTGATTGCGAGACTCACTGTACATTCTTCGCTCAGGCCAAATAAGCCGTGGTCTCCTATTGTTACTATTGTTGAATACAAAATCGTATTACATATGCACTAAGCTCGACACGGCATAACTATCGGACGTTTGGATAAATCATACTATCGAGTATGATTCGTTAGATTTTCATTTCAAACGTAGTTAATCGAACCAAGGGGGCATCATGGGTGAGGCAGTTACTATTGAAATTGACGATATCTACTTAGATACAAGGAATCCGCGTTTTGAAAATGAGCAGAAGAATCAGCGCGCTGCTTTAGAAAAGATTGTCGACGCTGAAACCATAGCTTTGGCTCGACACATTGCTAAGCATGGCCTCAACCCTCTTGAGCGAATGGCAGTTTTTTTTGACGAAAAATATAAGAAACACGTAACCGCTGAAGGAAATAGGCGACTGGCAGCGCTTAAACTGCTGAATAATTTTTCTTTACTCGATAGTCTAAAGGTATCTCCTCCCATAAAGTCAGAACTTAAGAAAACCCCCAAGAGCATATTGAGCAACCTCAAGAAGGTACCATGCGTATTATTTGAAACAAGGAGCGCCCCTGCCATATGGGTCAAACTAAAACACACAGGGAAGAATTCTGGGGTCGGAACAGTTCAATGGAATCGTAAACAGCAACAGCGTTTCGATACCGAGTATTTGGATCACAAGCCCCCTCAATTACAACTCTTAGATTTCTTGAGGGCAGAATTCCAAGATGACAAAGTTATTTCGGCAAAACTTGCAGAGGACTTCCCAATGACACCGCTTGAACGATTGGTTGGCGACCCTGAAGTTCGTGAGTTTCTTGGAATTGAACTCGAAGACAAACACCTGTACGCAAGTCTTGAAAAATCAGAAATTCTGAAAGGATTTAAGAAAATTATTTTTGATCTAACCGAACCTGACAGAAGAAAACGAGTAACAACCCGCACATTAAACGTAAAAACTGATCGGCGTGACTATCTAGAAACGTTTAGGAAATCTGAGATCCCGTCACACAAGAAAAGCATTGCTCTTTGGTCACTTGATGCGTTAACAACACCTGAAAACACCGACAAGGAACTGAAAAAATCAAAACCGACACCATCTACTGAAAATAGAAAGAAACTTATTACACCATCGTGCGTCCTTTCTATAAAGGACAACCAGCGTGTAAATGACATCTATCACAACCTAAAAAATGACCTTGATGTTGAAAAATATGCCAACGCAGTATCAGTACTTGCCAGGCTATTTATTGAGATGAGCGTCAATCACTACCTTGCTAATTCTGCAGGCAAGACAGAAACGGAAATTCAATCGAGGTCTTATTCGTTGGATAAAAAAATTAGCGACGTAGTAAATGATTTGAAGTTGAAGGGGAATATTACCGTCTCTGCAAAACAGTCAATAGGAAAAGAAATGGGTAACTCCAATAGCGCCTTCCACCCGAACTCACTAAACGCATTCGTGCACAATCCGAATTTTCATCCATCTGCATTAGACCTAAAACGTGGATGGAATAACATTGAACCGCTGATAATTGGTATTTGGGAATAACCATGGCTTTTTACACACCGCTCCGTTACCCCGGTGGAAAGGGTAAGTTGGCAAAACATGTCAAAACGATACTTCAGCACAATGATTTATGTGATGGGCATTATGCTGAAGTCTATGCAGGTGGTGCCGGTATTGCCGTTGAGCTTTTACTTGAAGGGTATTCTGAAGAAATTCACATAAATGATCTCAATCACTCCATTTACGCTTTCTGGTTTTCCGTGCTGAATTTTACAGATGAGTTATGCAAAATGATACAGGACACACCTGTAACTATTGAGGAATGGATCGCTCAGAAAGAGATACAAAAAAACTTTAAGAGTCACTCAGTTCTCGAGTTGGGATTCTCGACTTTTTTCCTTAACCGAACCAATCGATCAGGCATTATTAATGGCGGAATAATTGGTGGAAAGATGCAAGACGGAAAATGGAAAATTGATGCTCGATTTTCAAGAGCCAATCTAATTGAGCGCATCGAACGAATTGCCAACAAGAATAGATTTATCCACCTCACCAACCTCGACGCCCTAGAGTTCATTAAAGTAGAGGTTCCTAAACTACCCAAGAACACATTGATTTATTTTGATCCGCCTTACTATGTAAAGGGCAAGGGGCTTTATGACAATTATTACAACCATAACGATCATCTAGAAGTCGCGAAAGCAATTAAACGAATCAAGAAATATCCCTGGATCATCTCTTACGATGATGTGGATGAAATTAATACCATCTACCACAAGTTACCATCTATTAGATACAACTTAAGTTACACGGCCGCGGATAGATACAAAGGCACAGAGGTTATGTTCTTCAGCAAAGAATCACTACTACCTAGCATTGATGGATTCATAAAACGTGCTGCGTAGGCTTAATGGATTGATAATATGGCTAATAAGCGAGTCGTTATTACACTACACGGAATCAGAACGCGTGGAGCCTGGCAAAAAGAATTGGCCACAACTCTCGCCAAGAATGACATGGTGCCGTACTCGCTCGACTATGATCAGTTCAGCATAAGTCGATTTCTATCTAGTAACGAACGCAACGCTAAGCTAGATTGGCTTCACCGTGAATATGATCGTATTTGCAAACTGGAAAACATAAGCAGACCATCAATCATAGCCCACAGCTTCGGCTCATATCTGGTTGCAGAGTTACTTCGCCGTTATCCTGAGGTCAAGTTCGACAAGGTCATCTTGGCTGGCGGAATAGTGCGAGATGATTTTGATTGGCAGACCAGATTTGATAACGATCAGGTGCTGCATGTTTTGAACGAAGTGGCGACAAAAGACATCTGGCCGAAAATCGCCAAGTGGGTGCCTAGGATGAACGCCGGGCAATCAGGCGCAGTCGGTTTTTACTATCAAAACAGTAAACTTGAGCAGCATTATCACCCTATTAAGCACAGTGATACCTTCTTTGAAGGCCGCTATGATATGTGGGCACATTGCATCTGCAAGCCGTTACTTGCGCCGTTAGACGTAAAAGCCATCCGTGACATCCTGAGCATTGCCACTCAACAAATGACGTTTGCTTTCAATATACCTTTAGCTCAGATTCGCGCTAATCTCTTCATTCCTTATGGTGATACTCTCGTAATCCCCAAAGGCGCAAGTATTAACATGGATGGTCATCCAGATGAAACAATTCAAATAAAAAAAGGTACGGGGGCGACCGGGAACGTATTTGAGAATCTAAAATACCGAGACCCATATATTGCAATTCTTGATGGGAACTGGGGTGACAACACGCTACCAGTGGATGAAATGGAGAGAGTACACCCTGATTTACAATGGATTATGTCGTTTCCATTAACTGATCCCAAAGATGGATGTTTGTTCGGGGTAATGAATCTTGATGGTCTTTCCAATAAGCTGGACTATAATTCAATCAGTAGTGTGGCTGGTCAGAAACTATTGGCGGATCTTGAGTTTTCAGCTGCCATTTTGGCAGATAAATTATGTACCCTGGAGCACGGGAGAATGTGATGCTTTACAAACTCGAACTTGTGAAACAAAAATACAATATCAACACGCAGACTGTTGTTGGCGACAATAAAGTTGGCGATTTTCATGTATTTCGCGTGCAACGAATTGGTGCTGCAGAAGATTATGCGCCCAGTGAAGAGATCATAAATGCTTTCTCCAACGCATCCAAAGAGGTTCAAGCAGTTTTCTCCAAGGTTGTTGCTCAACGTGACTGAATTACCCCCCAGTTTTGCATGTATCAACGTGGACACACTCCTTGCAACCGCTCGCGAAGCTCTAGAAAACGCATACGCCCCATATTCCAAAATTCGCGTTGCTGCAGCCCTTCTTCTTGAAGATGGGATGGTCGTAACTGGCGTAAACGTTGAAAACGCTTCCTTAGGGCTGACCATCTGCGCCGAACGTTCCGCAATCGTAAGCGCCGTTTCTCTAGGTAAACGCCAAGTCAAGGCAATCGCCATTACGACCAGCGAACTAAAACCAATGTCCCCATGTGGCGCGTGTCGCCAAGTTTTGGCTGAGTTTTCCTCTGCTGATACTACTGTCATACTTGACTCAGGAGAGGGCCAGCAGCCGCTCATATATACTTTGTCAGAGTTACTACCAGTGGCTTTCAAGCCATGGCACAGCCTTTAGTTGTTAACTAACTTTGATACGTGTGAAGTTAAGTCAATTGGATAACTTGTGTATTGATATTGATAATGTCATCGCCCAAACAGACCGGGTGATGCGGGAAGTGATTGCTGAATATACAGATGGGCGTATTCAGCTCGCCTATGAAGACGTAGATAATTTCAATTATTTTGAATGCAAAGACAGCGCGGGAAATAGTGTTAGCAAGGAAGAATGGAAACACATACACGACTTATTCTCAGAACCCCGATATCTCTGGTCGATTAAACCTTTCCCGGGCGCAATTGAAGGGCTTCACAAATTGGCAGAACGGTACACGTTACACTTTGCCACATCCCGCATACTGAAAGCACGGAGAGTTACTGTAGAGTGGTTGGAAAACTATGGTTTACCCCCACACGACTTGCACTTTTTGAAGCATCGGGAGAAACATGCATCTTTTCGCCCATTTAGAGCTGCCATCGAGGATGACTACGAACAAGCCGAGGCGTTCGTGAAAGAAAGCGGCACACCTTGCATCCTCATTCGACACCCTTGGAATCAGACGAGGCCCGTGATCGATGGTATACAGTGGGTTGATACTTGGTCAGAACTGACAGAGCTACTCCTCAGCGATTAAAGGGGTCGTGTTCGAATATTTCTTTCAGGAACTAAAGGTACCTACTCTCCAAATTTGCGAGATGTAGGTTCCGGTCTAAGGGAGTACGATACGCGCTGACGGGGGTGTGGCTCAAGGTACCAGCCCGGTTTGCAAAAATCGGCTCACTCCGAAATGCCGCCCCTGTCATCCGCATCGTCTGCAACGCCTGACGGGATGATGCCAGCAAACGTGGCTCTTGAGTAGGCAAGGCGCACAGACGGTTTCTGTCTTGCTGCATTACCCAAAGAGAGTTTCATCATGCAAACACAACTACACGTTGCCAT
>JBNKDO010000036.1:0-106458 GCA_050288305.1 Desulfocapsaceae bacterium
TATGTGTACCCGCCAAAATTTCTGTTTGCTCTGCTGCCCTTGATTTCGACATCCTTCCATATAAGCCTCCATTGAGAAATTTCGGCATACTGGAACATACTTTTATTGCGAAAAAAAGATGGGGTTTATTAACCCCTTACAGAAAAAGAAGATGTGCTGATCGTTGTCAAAAGATGGCTTTGTTCAGAAAAAGAATTTGTGGTGCGAGCTGGACTTGTTATGCTGCTCGCTCACTATGTTGAAAAAGAGAATCTGCCAATGATCTTTGAGCTGTCACAGAGCGTGGATCATGACGCATATTATGTACATATGGCAAATGCCTGGCTGATCTCTGTCTGTATGGCCAAGTTTCCTGAAGAAACTCTCACATTTTTCAAGAACAACACCCTGGATGCGAAAACCCATAACAAAGCGATCCAGAAGTCACGCGAAAGTTATAGGGTCTCAAAAGAGCATAAAGCTCTTCTTCTCGGTTTAAAAAAAAAGCAGCAATCCGTTAAACAATAAATTTCCCAGCTGTAACCAGATAACCAATTGAAAAAAAGAAGAATACCAGAGTCAGTCTGTAGATAATAATAGACATATCGATTTTCCTTTCAAACCAGCGCCACTACAGACGAGCCATATTGGCTCGTCTGTGGGCATTGAAGCATAATGAGATAAATATCTCGTCCCCTGCTTTAATTCATTTCTAAATTAACATCTTAGGTGTTCACAGCTGTACCTTGTATTAACGAGTATTCCGATCCGTGATCTATGAATAATGGTACTTTTATTATAGAGGGAGTTTCAATAGGCAGGCTTGGTAAAAATATCTAAGTCAGATGACTAGTGTCCTGCCAAAACCCAAACGTTGTGTCTCGCTCGGAATTTTCGCTGACCTGCACTATTTGACCTACTGACATCGTTACTCCTTCAGTAAGCCAAGATTGCGATGTGAATTTACAACAATTAAGAGGTGACATGACACTATTGCAGATGATCTTTTTCTATTGAACAAACTACTGGGGGAAATAGTTACGAAGTTGCAAAAGCAATTCATGAACATGACTGCAGGAAAGTTTGTGCATAAGATTGGTACGGTGAACCCGTACGGTTTTGGGACTGATGAAGAGTATTTCAGCAATCTGATCGGGAGTGTTCCCCTGGGAAAGGAGGGACGCTACTTCAAACTCCCGGGGAGTGAGTGTGTCAATTGAACTTTCAGCATTCCGCTTGCTGACGATGAGTTCGCTCAATATGGTCTGAGGAATCGAAGTGCTGAGATAGATTTTTCCCTGTATCACCGCATCGATTGCCGTTATAACCTCTTCAATTTTATCACCTTTAAGTACATACGCAAAAGCACCGGCAACAAAGGAACGGCTCACATATTCCTTACTGTTATGCATGGAATACATGATAATTTTAATATCGGCGGAAAACTCCTTGATTCTGAGGATAAGGCTTATACCATCACTGCCTTTCAGGGTAATATCCAATATAACGATATCCGGCTTTACCTTATCAAGCAGCTTTAAGCAGCTCTTTCCGTCACTGGCCTCTCCAGCAATAACATATGAATCCTGTTTGGCAATAATGCTTTTCAAACCATGTCTGATCATTGGATGATCATCGACTATTAGAATAGATGTGGGCATACTCGATACAATGATAAATAATTTTCAAAATGAGTGCAGCATCGTAGGTAATTGTGTCACATATTTTCAGTGCAAGTCAAATCCAGAATACCCGAAACAAACATCATCTTTCCCTTGTAGTAATACTCGCCTACAGGTGGGACAATGATTAACTTCTTTAAACACTGGGGGCATGGAAGAAAATCACAATTCCATAAACAGACTCTCAGATTTGCAAAGAAAACGTAAGAAACAAAGGAGAAACAGATGGCCGGTGGATGGACCAGCGATGGTGCCGTACAGGACCAGATTGATGCAAGCGTCGACGATGCGGTGCAGTTGGCGAGGAGCAGATTGCCTTCCGGCAAAAGCCTCACCCATTGCGAGGAATGCGATGAGCCCATCCCAGAGGCACGCCGTCAGGCAATACCAGGCGTTCGACTCTGTATAGCCTGCCAGTCGGAGCTAGAGAAACAGCAGGTTGTTTCCTCCGGTTATAATCGGCGCGGCAGCAAAGACAGCCAGCTTAAGTAGCTCAATACGTTTCTGTATCGACTGGTGCTGTTTCATTAATATGTTTTGGCTTCGGCTTATTTTTTTAAGGAGAATTCATGCCGCCATTAGAAGTGTTTTCTGATTATATCTGACCCTGGTGCTATTTCATTACCGGGAGTATTGAAAAACTTGTAGAGGATCATGACCTTGAAGTGAAATGGAAAGCTTTTCCTCTTCATCCTGAAACGCCACAGGACGGGATAACCCTGGAACAGCTTTTTGCCGGAACAACTGTCAATGTTCCACAAATGCTTGAGCATCTACAAAATGTCGCTGAGTCACTGGGGCTCCCTTTTGGCAAACGGGTAAAGACCTATAACAGCAGACTTGCTCAGGAACTTGGCCTCTGGGCTGAAGAAATGGGTAAAGGCCATGATTTTCACATGGCGGCATTTCACGCTTATTTCGCAGATGGAAAGAACCTTGCCGAACAGGATGTGCTGATACAGATTATTGAACAGATCGACCTGGACAGGTATAAAGCTCAAGAAGTTCTCCAAACCCGTTCTTTCAGTAAAGCTGTTGATGAGCACTGGGAACTTTCCAGGGAAAAAGGGGTGACAGCAGTTCCAACTTTTATCATGAATAACGTTTCCCTTACCGGGGCAAGACCTTTCAATGACCTGCTCGATTTTGTCAACAAGGCCGCATCATAATTCGGCATTTACAGATGGCCTGTAGGCGGAACTTTTATGTTCTTTGGTTCTGTGACTCTTTGAACCGCACCATGGCAGAGACAAGATCACAGGTCGGAGTGGGAATATCATATTTTCTGCCCTGCTCGCTGACAAAGCCCACCAGCGCATCCACTTCTGTGGTTTTGCCGGCTTCCAGGTCCTGCAACATTGAGGCACGATGATTATACGTCACCGGAATGAGTTTCTGATAAAACAACTCTTGATATTCTTTACCATTTTTCCAGGGTAATGAACCACCCAACATGCCAATAACAGCAAAGGTTTCGTCAATGAGAACATCGATAATCTTTCTGGTTTCACGACTATCAGCAAGAGCGCCATAACAGACTCCGAGAATTGCCCCCAGAGGATTCAGGGCACAGTTGTAGAGAAGTTTTGCGTATAGCGACGCATAGATATCGGCAACGGCAAGACATGGATGCCCCGCATTCGTGATTGCTTCTGCAAGTATAGTGGCTGACTCAGGAATAGTGCCGGCCACACTCCCACCAACATGTATCGCATCGGCGGTGACGGATATATTAATTTGACCGGGAGAAAGGATCTCAAATCCTGTGATCACCCGCCCTCCAAGGCTTTGCTCCTCGCCAAAAGCACTCACCAACTTCTCCAGATTTCCACAACCATTCTGCAGGGAAACAATATTGCGCGCCTGAACAGGTGCCGCTGCGATATCCTTTACAGCTGCTTCGGTGTCATAGCTTTTAGTGGTTATTAATATATAGTCATATACTGATTGCGCCTCTTGAATACTCCCGAGCAAACCTACATTTTCCATGGCGGCTTTGAACTTTCCCAGCACGCCGTCAACCTTAAGGCCTTTGGTTTTTATGACATCAATGAAACGCCTGCGCAGCAACAAATCTACCTCATTACCGGCCTGACTCAGCATACACCCCAAGGTCTGTCCCAAAGCACCTGCACCGTATATAAGAATTTTCAATTTGCCATCTTGCTGCATTCTACTCATCATCTATCTCCATTGTGTTTATGCCTCTTTATGGATTCTGGCAAATCCCTGAATGAGTTCCAGGGAAAGACTGCGAATCAGTTGAGATTCCAGATTCCAGCAATGCCAGTACAAAGATACCTGTTCCCGGTGCTCTGGAGCAAGCTCAACAATTTCACCACGCTCAAGTGGTATTCTGCTCTGTTGATCAGGAATGGAACCGTAAGCAATTCCGTTTTTGATACAATCAACAAACTGTTCGGAAGACGGAACATAAAAACTCGAGAAACCTTCAGGAGACTTCCCCAGAGCCCGAATCAGTATTTTCCTATTGAGATGGTCCTTACGATTGAAGGTAATCACTGGAGCTCGACGCACCGCCTCGAGATTAAGACCATCAGCAAACCATTTCTGATGAAAATCTGGCGAACAGAAGAGACCATAACCGACATCACCAAGATAATGCACATTACACCCCTGCATCGCTGCACGGCGGGTGCTGATACAACCAATAACCTTGCCTTCCCGAAGGAATCGGTGTGTTTCCTCCTGGTCGTCAACCATCAAATCCAATACCACCAGATGTTTTTCCAAGAACGGTTGAACGGCTTCAAAGAACCATGTTGCCAGACTGTCTGCATTGAGTCCGACAGGAAGTGAGGTGAATGATTCTACCGGTGCATCCTCACGACTCCTCCTGAATTCATCTTCCAATTGGTTTACTTGATTGTACAGACGTAAAATTTTTTTGCCAAAATCAGTGGGCTGTGGTGGTGTCGTCCGCAGCAGCACCACCTGACCAAATTGTTCCTCAAGCAACTTGATTCGCTGGGACACAGCAGACTGAGTGAGACAAAGTCGACGTGCACCTTTGTCGAAACCACCTTCCTGCAACACTGCCGCATAGGCTTCAATGAGTTTGTAATCAAGCATCATTCTGCAGTTGTTATTAGCATAGCTAATGGAATGTAAATTTATTTAATTTTATTTATTCCAGAAGATAATTTACCATGGTAGAAATTTCAATATAGGTAAAGATATGATCGCATTTTTTCAGGGATTTGGCATAGGAGCCGGCCTCATTGCCGCCATTGGCGCCCAGAATAGTTTTGTTCTCGCTCAGGGGGTTAAAAAACAATACATTTTTCTTGTCCCTCTACTCTGCTCAATCATAGACATTATTCTTATTGCAGCGGGTACCGCCGGTGTTGGTACATTTGTCCGCACACATCCGCAAATCGCTTATTTTGCCTCTATTGGTGGAGCAGTTTTTCTCACAGGCTATGGTCTCAAATCCTTGTACTCAGCCTTTTCTGCAAATATTCTGGAAAAATCTTCGGCCAAAAACCAAGGTCTTCGTACAATTGTTTTGACGACACTAGCCCTTTCACTGCTGAACCCCCATGTCTATTTCGACACGATCATCATGCTCGGCTCGATCAGCGGGCAATTTGACGGCGGATTACGATTGTTTTTTGCCCTTGGGGCCAGCAGCGCTTCAGTGTTGTGGTTTTTCTCTCTCAGTCTTGGAGGCACCCTGCTCGAGCCATTTTTCCGCAAACCATTTTCCTGGAGAATTCTGGATCTTTCTATCTGCGTGGTCATGTGGACTATCGCATGGTCTATCTGGCCAGGTATTTCATCATGAGAACAGGAGAAGAGTTGAACGGAAGACAAAAGCCAGTATTGGATTGCTTTTTTCCTTGCAGAGCTGCTACTCCGCTGTATATTCACCGCTGCAATTGATAATCTCCGGCCATAGAAGGTAATTATCGAGAAAAAACGCCACCTTTTCAAATACAACAATACACTCGGACAACGACCACCAAGATGACCAGACTTCAAGCCAACCTGCTCCTGCTTCTAACCGCTCTTATCTGGGGTTCTACCTTTGTAGTTCAGCAGGTTGCCACTGGTGACCTGGGAGCAATTGTTTTCACCTCTGCCAGGTTTTTTATGGGTGGGCTTGTGGTATTGCCCATGGCCTGTATCCAATATGCCAGGATTCAGCATACCCTAAAACCAATAACTCTCAAATATTGGCTTGGCATGGTAATTACCGGGTTTGTTCTTTTTGCTGCCGCAGTTCTCCAACAGATTGGTGTCTTTCATACCACCGTTGCCAACGCCGGTTTCCTTACTGCTCTCTATGTCCCGTTAGTTCCTGTTTTTGCCTTTTTTGTGCTGAAAACCAAAGTACACTGGTCTGTCTGGCCATCATCGGTTGGCTGCCTGGCAGGCACCTATATCATGGGCGGTGCCCAGGCCCTCAGTCTCAGTACAGGTGACCTCTGGGTAATCTCCAGTGCACTGTTCTGGGCTATTCATGTTCTCATGGTTGGCGCCATGGCCACTCGTACTCAGGCACCTCTGGTCGTTGCCGCTGTGCAGTTTATGGTCTGCTCCGCTGCCGGATTATGTGTGGGCATAGTTGTCGAACAACCATCCCTGGCAGATTTTGCTGGCGCCTGGTTCGGTATATTCTATGCAGGTATTCTCTCTGTTGGTACAGCTTTTACCCTCCAGGTCGTAGCCCAACGTTGCAGTCCGGCACCTGATGCAGCCATTATCCTCAGCTCCGAGACAGTTTTTGCGGCACTCGCGGGGTACATCTTCCTTGGCCAGACTCTTTCAATTGCTCAGCTTACCGGTGCTGCTCTGATTCTTGCTGGCATTTTAATGGTTCAGCTGCTGCCACTCTATACGACAGCCACTACAGAAAAATCTCGTTAACTTTGTCGTGGTCTTCGAAAAGTTCCACCCTTCATGTTATCAATGAAGCGTGGGAGATTGTTACAGCTGTACCATACTCCTGAGACTGAAAAAATATCAGGAACATCGCTGGTCTGGAAAAACTAGTGATAACGTTGAAGACAAAACTAAACGGCGGTAAGAAGCGATTAATCCCTTCAATTTTCAAGGTGTGAGTGAGAGGCGGAGAATTTCCAACTTTAAAGATCTATCGTTTGCACTAATCAGGCAATACTTTACCCCACCAAGATCAATCTCTTTTTTGGCTCCGGCAGCTTTGAATTTTTTGGCATAACCTTGTTTGGGATCAAGATCGAGAAGATACAACTCAACAAAGATTACATCCTTTTCAATACCCTTGTAGATGAGAGATGTACGGCCAATATCATACCTTTCATTTTTTTTAAGCACAACGTGATTCGCTTTTTTAAATTTCTCTGTTTTATTTATGATATCAGCTCGTTCCTGTCTGAGTTTGGCATTTTGTTGATATTTATCAGTTGAAACATAGATGATTGCCCAAAAGGAAAGAGCAAGCACACTAATAATGCCAAAGAGCTTCAGTGAATTTTTATTATTTGAAGAAGCCATCAAAGTCACACCGTTGAGATTAACAGACCTCTTATTCTACCTCATCTCTTTGTCTTCATTCAAGCGGGTGTGAATTATTTTCCAGGATCTGTGTTTTTTAAACAATATCACCACAGTTGACATGTAACATATTGTTTTAACTCTGTTATATTATTCAATCCCTTCCTTTTTGAATAAATGAAAATGAGGAAAGAGCAGTGTTTATCACCTAAGAATATCTGTCATGTACGGACTATATATGTTGACAACACCTGACCCTTTGATGACGCTTATCTGTGTCTTAATTTTCCCGACAAAAGTTTTGTCATTTTTTCAAATGAATTAATCAAATACCTCTTTGTTAGTTGACACAGTATTTTATATTCTCGTTTTGTAAAAATTATTTTTGAGATATTTGAACTATGTTCCCTTTATATATTGCCATATTGTCATCGTCTATATTGTCATTTGACATAATAATTTTCACTTTTGTTTTTTCAGAAAAAATGTTTGCAAATGAACAAATTTCAATTCATCCCCTACTGCTTTAATTCGATATGTTTTTTTATTTCTGTGTCAACATATCTCTTCTCAAATTTAATTCAAATTTGCAAATTTTTTAATCAGATATCGTTGACAGGTTGCATGTCTGGATATTATCAAAATAAAATACAATACACGGGACTTTCAGATATAGTTGCCAAAAGATACTGGGCTTGGCTACAGCAACCCTCATGGATTTTTCTTCGAGAACTCTAAAACTGAATCGGTAATAAACTCACCGACAGAGAGTCGATGAATTGCTATTTTTCCCAGATGAGATTAACAGACCCGCACGACTCCAAGAGAGAAGGAGAGAAAAAAAAGGTCCCTATACTCGAATGAGTATAGGGACCTTTTTTCATATCTACACCTGTCTGCAAATAGCAGAAAAAACACTACTCCCAATATTTTACGCGTCTGCCTGGTATTGAAAAATGGTTACATCATCCTGCCATTTTTAAAACATCAACTTCTCCGCGGGCCACCACCTTTCTTCCCTGATAGTGGCGAAAAATATCCCGAGGACACTTAGCAACACAGGCTTCTTCGCAGCTCGGGCCATATTCGATACAGGATTTATGGTCAATCTTGACGATACTGTCTTCATAAGTGACGGCATTTGCCGGGCACGCTTTGACGCACATTTTACAACCGATGCAACCGACCTTGCAGACTGCTTTGACATTCTTACCCAGATCCTTGGTGGAGCATGGTACATATACCCTGGCACGCAGGCTTTGTATCTCAATGATCTTTTTTGGACAGGTTTTCACGCAAATTCCACAGCTGACACATTTATCCGGATTGATTACGGGAAAGTTATCCACCATGTCTATGGCATCAAAAGGACAGGCTTCAGCGCATTCGCCAAGGCCTATGCAGGCATATTGACAGGAGGAGGGACCCCCAAAAGTCAAATTAGCTGCAGTACATGAAGCAAAGCCGAAGTACTCATGCTTATGACTGACTCGGCCTTCCTCCCTGGAGCAGCGGACCAAAGCGATCTGATCTTCAACTGCGGTCACTTTCTTGCCGGTGAGTTCAGCGACCACGTTTGCCACCTTCTCTTTTCCTGGGAAACATAGGTTTGGCGGAACATCAGGGTCATTGACGACCGCGATGGCATAGCCCTCACAACCGGGATAGCCACAGCCACCACACTGCGCCAGAGGCAATGATTCAAGAACTTCTTCGATCAGCGGATTTGTCTCAACAGCAAACTTGTGAGCAGCTATTGCCAGGCCAATACCAAAAAATAAACCTATACAGCCCAGAAGAACTATGCCGCCGATTGCCAATTTAATTAATGCTGGATCCATTTTATACTCTCAATCAATACTCAAAATAATTCTAGGTTACCTAAATCTCAAAACAGTTTCAGACCGGAAAAACCGAGAAACGCCATGGCAAACTGCCCGGCCACAATGAAGGCAATGGGCAACCCTTTAAACGTTGGCGGAATTTTCGCAAGCCTCATGCGCTCTCGGACCGAACTCATCAGGTAAAGGGCTAAAAGAAAACCGCCTCCTGCACCGATTGACAGCATGAATGTTTCTAAAAAATTATACTCGTTGCTGGCCATAAGCAACGGTACGGCAATAACAACACAGTTGGCAATAACCAGAACTAGAAAGACGCCAAATGAATTGAAGAGTACCGGATTTACCTTTCTCAGGATTGTGTCGATCGCCTGTACAGAAAGTGAAGTCAAGCCGATGAACACCACGATCTGTAAAAAAGTGAGGTTATAGGGCTTAAGAATATACTGATAAAAAAACCAGCTCATAATTCCCGTTGCCAACATAACCAGGGTGAAAACCACCCCCATGCCTTTTGCCGTGCTCTTTCGCTTTGATGTTCCGAAAAAGACACACAATCCCAGATATTTGGTAAAAACAAAGTTTTTAATCAACAGAGATGCAATCAGTACCGAAAAAAGATAGCCCAGATAGGACTTGGCAACGGCAAAAGTTTCTTCAGCATTAGCACTGATCCCTTTTATCGACACAATATGTGTCATTGTCGTGTTGAGCGAACTTTCAAATATCAATGAAGCGCTCATGTTGTCATCGGCCAGCTCGACCTTTTCCAGTTTCAGCCTGATATCCGGATCGTTTTCTTCGTAAACTGTATAGTTGCCAATATTTTTTGCAATTTCCGGATCAACGGGAGCGGCAAATTCTACAATAATTTCATTTTCTTCACCGAAACTTGTGCTCTTGATAAGTTCCGCTGCCTGTGTAATTGACGGCATGAGGAAAAGCAGAAGAGCAACATATATCAGCCGTGTTAATGCTGTTCTATTCATCATTTCAGCCTCTTGGATTTCTTGTAAACAATTTCAATATAGTTAAAAAATGCCATCATCAAACCGACGACAAAAAATCCTGCACTGGGCAGAATGAAGAAGAGCAGCGGTTTAAACCCCAGGACATCATGGCCAAGTATAGCACCGGAACCAAGAAGCTCGCGCACGAAACCAATGGTCATCATTCCGATCATAAAACCAAGGCCCATGCCGAGTCCATCCCAGAATGAAGAGGAAACAGGCTCTTTACAGGCAAACATCTCCAGTCTCATGGTGATAATGGCAAAGGCAACAATAATTTTTACAAAAATTCCCATTTTGGCGTAAGCTTCGGGAAGCACCGCTGCCAGCGTAAGATCGATTACCGTAACCCATGTGGCAATGGTCAGAGTATAGGTTGGAATCCTGATCCTTGGATGGATAACATTTTTAAAAAGTGAGATGGTGACACTGGAGAAAACCTGAACAAACAACACGGCTATTCCAAGCATAAATCCATTCATCACCGTTGTTGAGATGCCAACCGCAGGACACATGGACAGTGCCAATTTGAAAATCGGGTTCTCAGCGAGAATGCCATTGGCTACCAGCTGAAAATTTGTTTTATCATTTGCCACGATACAATCCTCTCATTGTGGTTAAAAAGTCACAGCTATATTCTCTTTGTCTGTCACAGCGTCCAGAATATTAATGCGATAGGCAAATTTCTTTACCATGCCTTTAAGACCATCGGTTACCGCAACCGATGAGATGGTGGCACCGGTAAGAGCGTAAATATCATTGTCTCTATATTTTTCCATGATCTGCTGAACATCTTCCGGAGCAACTTTCACCTCCAGTGCGTCCAGATATTCATCAGGAATTGGGGCTTTCACCACTTCAAGGTCCTTGAAAACTTCAAAGGGTTTATCCTTGAACTGATTCTTGAAATAATCCTGGACAATTTCAGCGCCAAGACCAGGGTCTTCTTCATGCTCAAGGACCTCAAATCCGATTATCGAAAAGTCGGGATCAAGAGCCATCATAACGGCGATATGCGTCTTGAATCCCGGAAATTTACCAGAAATGAGATAGGCTGTCCGCTGATCATTTTCGGTGATAATTTTGAATTCTTCAGCAAAGCGGATGGCGCTTCCAGGTCCTATGGCTGCAAGAATTGCACTTTCCCTGTCTTTTTCCTGGCTTGCATTTTCACTGCTCAAATCAACCTTGTTACTAGCCGCCAGCTTGCCATCAAGGTCAAGCTGCAGGAAGACATAGCCGTCATTTTCTCCACCTTTACCGGGCATGAGATAGCCGATAAACTGTCCACCGGCACGGGAAACCACATATCGATAAACTATGTTCATCTTCACCGACTCGGGAGCTTCTCCTTCAAATCCCAGCAGAGAAAAGGCGACCTTTTCCTCTTTTACGTGCTCGTTATGTTTTTTGGCTTTATTGGTGAGAACAAATGTTGTCCCCATCACTGTTCCAGCAAGCACACAGGACAGCGTCAGCCTGAAAATAATGGTGAGTATATCCTTCATTTTTCAGCCCCCTGCGGCAAGGCAAATCTCTTTTGTTTAAACCAGTTGTCAAAAACCGTACTCAAAGGGTTCATAAGCAGAATTGCATAGCAGATTCCTTCGGGATAACCACCTTTGAGCCGAATGAGTACTGTTAAAGCTCCTATGCCCATGCCATATACAAGCTGTCCTTTCTTGTTTGAAGGACTGGTGACATAATCTGTAGCCATATAGAAAGCCCCAAGCAATGCACCCCCGGAGAGGATGGCCAGGAGAGGATCTCCCGTGAAGTATGCCTCACCGCCAAATACCCAGGTAAGAACGGCAATGGTTCCGAGAACAGAAACGGGAATATGCCAGGTGATATATCTTCTATAAAGCAGATATGCACCACCCAGAACTAGCATGAAACCAGAAGTCTCGCCGATACAACCAGGTCTCCAGCCTAAAAAGAAGCTGGTATAAAGGCTGGCACCTTCACCGAACTTCTGGGTGAATATTTCAGCACCCTGCTCTTTCAATACTGCCAAGGGAGTCGCGGTTGTTATAGCATCAGCCGAGTTGCCAAGATAGGAAAAAATCGCTCCCCCATCAATTGGAGTAAGCCAGGCAGATGTCATTGCCACGGGAAACGAAGCTAGAAGAAAAGCTCGCCCCAAAAGCGCTGGATTAAAAAAATTATAACCGATACCACCTAATATATGTTTACCAATATAAATTGAAAAAACAGCCGCCAGGACTGGGAGAAATGGAGAAACACCCGGCGGAATGACAAAGGCGAGAAGCATACCGGTGAGAGCTGCACTGCCATCTTTTACGGTAACGTCTCGACCCAGCCCTTTCTGGCTGATGGCCTCTACGGCAACACAACTGGCCACGGAGACAACGGCTATAAATAACACCTGTATACCAAACACAAATACCGACAGAATCAGCGGCGGAACTAAACAGGCCGTCACTGTCCACATGATTTTTTCAACCGATTCATTGCTCTTAATATGCGGAGAAATGGAAACCTTCCACATACCCGTCTGAGCCGATGAAGGGGTATCTACTGCTTGCTGATCGCTCACGTTGTTCCTCAATACCTTGTTAAAATATCAATAACCCCCAATACAGAGGGGCCTCATTCTAGCTTCGTTTCGCCTTCATCTTTGCCAGACGTACAAACTGGACAAGGGGGCGCTTGGCCGGGCAGACATAGGCACAGGATCCACATTCAAAACACTCGAAGACGCCAAAAGGTTCGGTTTCTTCTGCATAATTCGCCTCGACATAAACTCCAATTTCTTTGGGTTCAAGCCCCATGGGGCATGCCTCAAGGCACCAACCGCAACGAATGCATGGAGAATGTGGCCTGGTATCAACCTCATCTTCCGTAAGAAAAAGTATTGAAGATGTGGTTTTGGTGATGGGAATATCGAGTGTTGATATCGCAAAACCCATCATTGGACCGCCTAAGACGATTTTTTTCAATTCAGGTTTGATGCCACCAAGATAATCGACAATATCCTGCAGTCTGGTGCCCACTTTTACCTGCAAATTCGCAGGTCGATTAATACCTTTGCCAGAGACGGTTATGACCTTTTCATATAACGGTTTTTCCAGAACCACCGCATCATATATGGCCTTGGCCGTAGAAACGTTTTGAACAACAACTCCTACCGCTGAAGGCAGGGCGTAGCCAGGAACTTTTCTCCCGGTTACTGACTGAATTAACTGTTTTTCCGACCCCTGGGGATACTTTACCTGAAGTGCTTTTACTTCAATTGCATACCCTGCTTCCTTGTGTTCTTCAGCTGCTTTCCTTAACGTCTCAATTGCATCTGGTTTATTACTTTCGATTCCAATCAAAGCCTTGGAAATGCCCAGGATTCTCAGAATAATCTTGGTACCCTCAATGATCTCATCAGCATGCTCCACCATCTGCCGATGGTCCGCAGTGATATATGGTTCACATTCAGCACCATTAAGAATCAAAGTGTCCACGGGAGTATTGCCTGGTGGAGACAGCTTGACATGGGTTGGAAAACCAGCGCCGCCGATACCAATAATGCCAGCATCCTTGACTTTCCCCAGAAGCACTGCCGGCTCCTCATTCTGCCAGTCTTTTCTGGTGTATTGCCGCGGCACTGCCTCTGGGTCAACAGCAATGGTAATAGAGGGGGTACTCACATGCACGGGATGCGCAGAAGTTCCCAGAGCTTTGATCTTACCGGTGACTGGGCTGTGCAATGGAACACCAAGCCCTTTGGCGACATCGCCAATAACACCTCCTTCTTCGATCTCAGCTTTTTTCGCTACTGTTGGTGCGCAGGGTGCACCGATATGCTGGCTTAAAATGAGCTCGAGTTCGGCTGGAATCGGCATAACTTCAATGGTTTTGCCTGCCGTCAGCTCTTTTGACTCTGGTGGATGAACACCACCTTTTGGAAATGTAAATAATGTTGTCATAATACAAACATCGCTCAGTAGATATTCAGCTTACCCTGCAGCTCAGCCAGAGCAAGCCCAAAGCTGCAGAATGCCGTTGCTATTATTCGGCCTTTTGCAACTGGATTAGTTTTTTGCTGTCGCCTCGCTACTCAATCCCTGCAAAATATTTCATATATTGAATTCTCTGCAGGGCAGAAGAATCTTCTTCGTCCTGATATCCAAGTTTACCGCGAAAATCATCAATCGTTGCAAAGGAATGTCGCTCCATCCACTCTTCGATACCTTTGATCAGCTGATTGAGATAAGGTGCTCCATTTTTGTACAACGCGGTGACAAGCTGTACCGCCGTTGCCCCAGCGAGCAATTGTTTGATCACTCCAGCACTGTTATGAACTCCCGTTGAAGCAGCAAAATCCCGATCAACCTTGCCTGCCAGAAGAGCTATCCAGCGCAACGAAGTGGAAATTTCTTCAGGAGTCGAGAAGATCGGCGCCGACTGCACTTTAAGGTTTTCGATGTCAAAATCCGGGCGGTAGTATCGATTAAAAAGCACAAACCCAGCAACCTTGTCAGTCCAACTGAGCCTGGCGATAAGATTGGCCAGCGATGACGAATATTTGCTCATCTTCAAGGCAATAGGAATCTTGATGAGACCTCCTACTTTTTCCAGAACATCGAAGTAAACATTCTCGTAGTCATTACTTTTTTTATGGGAGTCGCTGGGTAAAAGAGAGATATTTATTTCGAGGGCATCAGCTCCTTCTTTTTCCACCGAGGTGGCAAACGACACCCATTCGTTGCTCGTCATACAGTTAATGGAAGCAATAATAGGAATATCAGTCTTCTGCTTAGCCTGACGGATAAGGGCAAGATAATCTGCCACCGCATTGTCCCTGGTGTACTGCCGCACATAATCAAAGGCATCGGGATAATCCATGTTGTAGCTGGCAACATTTTGGTCCAATTCCGCTAAAATCTGTTCTTCAAAAAGCGATTTCAGCACAATTGCGCCTGCGTTATTGTCGGCAAATTCGGTTATCTTATCGATGGAACTTGTAAACCCGCAACTTCCAACTATGAGTGGGTTTCTTAACTGCAGCCCAAGATACGTCGTTGAGAGATCTTTCATTTTTTCCGTAGTCAGGTTGTTTATTTAATCAGCCGATGAAAGCATACTGCAAAAACTTCAGCAGCAATGCCCTAAAAGCATTTTCGCAATGTGCATACTGTGCCGCCTGGGCGCTAATAACAACAACAAAACAACAATACAATAAGAGTGATTGATTACCAAAAAACACTATTTGGGACAAGCTATTTCTCGTAGCGCAATACGATCAGCGCCATATATATTTAGTATTATTATTTATAAAAAAACAATTTCCTACAGCACTATCATAGTGTTTTACTGCCAATGTCATCTATACTATGCTCAATAATTTGAAATATTGGGAAGCAATTGAGCCTCATTAGCACAACACCTGCGTTCATCCGCTCATTAACTGACTACAATGGTATCACTCTCTTGTAAAATTATATAGGGAATGGGCAGCCACCTTTTTTTCAAAAAAGCAACTTAGCAATGGACAATCAACGGTAAATACACAACTATCAGAGACATGAACTCCAAAATTTCAGCGCTTTACCTTAATCCAGTTATCAGGCTCGCCACCGGAGCAATAGCCATCAGTTTTTCAGGTGTCTGGGTCGTTTTTGCCAAGGTTTCTCCCAGTACCTCGGCCTTTTACCGAGTCTTTTTTGGCAGCCTGTTTCTTCTCATCTTTTGGTTAAAGACCAAAGAAAAATGTGGAAGCCTCAAACCACAACTTTCCCTTGGATTTATCTGCGGAGCACTTTTCGCTGCCGATCTTTTCTGCTGGCATCTTTCCATTAAACTTGTGGGACCTGGACTGGCAACACTTCTCGGCAATTTTCAGGTCTTCATTCTCGCAGGAATTGGAGTTGTTCTTCTCAAAGAGAGATACAGCAAACAACTTGTATTTGCTCTTCCTATGGCAATGACGGGCCTCTTTCTGATAGTGGGTCTGGGGTGGCTGGAGACGACAACACAATACCGGCTGGGTATTTTCTTTGGCTTGGCCACCGCTCTCTTTTATTCCGCCTATATTCTCTGCCTTAAACGGCTGTACTCTACAGCCACAGGGACAATTTCTTCCATGCTCCTGGTTTCTTCTGCCTCAGCTTTGGTTTTCGTTGTGTATATGTGGGCCACTGATATATCCTTTGCCATCCCCAGCTTCACCTCTTTTTTCAGTCTGGCGTGTCTTGGTTTTCTCAGCCAGTGTTTTGGCTGGGTACTCATCGCCACATCTCTTCCCCGCACCAATACCTCTTCAGCCGGGCTTATTCTTCTTCTCCAGCCAGCATTATCATTCTTATGGGATGTCCTCTTTTTTAACAGACCCACCGAACTGCTCAATTGGCTTGGTGTCGTCCTCACTCTTTTCGCCATCTATCTTGGTATCAGTGCCAAAAAAGAAGGGTGATAGTTTAAACTCCCGGCCAGTGCTCTTTCTCATGCTGATCTATTCAGGCTAGCTTTTATAAAAGCTATTGATTATTCTGTGAACGTGATACTGTTACCAATTATTTAAATCAATCTGAGTCGACCGCAATGTTGACACAACCAACCCTTATCACAATCATAGCACGATTTACCTATTATATATAGAGAGGTATCAAATGAAAGTTGCTCAATACACAACTATTCCAGGACAGGTTTTTAATGGCGAAGTAGTAAAGAATGTTACCGGTCGAGTGGCAATCGGTAAAGATGACGGTGCACAGAATTTCTGTATGCGCGTCTTTACCATTGGTGCTGATGGCTTTTCTCCGCGCCACTCTCACGAATGGGAACATGAAATCTTTGTACATGGAGGCAAAGGCCAGGTTTACAAAGATGGCGAATGGACTGATGTGGAAGCGGGTACGGTAATTTTTATTCCGGGTAAGGAGGAACATCAGCTGCGCAATCGTGGCAGCGAGGATTTTACCTTCGTCTGCCTGATCCCTAAGGGCGTTCCTGAACTGTAATAACAAAATTTTGAACAGGAGCAACAGATGCTGAAACGCTTTTCCATCTCTCTTGAGGAGAACCTGCTTGATTCCTTCGATCAATACATAAAGGCACAAAGCTATAACAACCGCTCAGAGGCGATTCGCGACCTTATCCGCAAAGCTTTGGTAAAACAGGCGTGGCTTAGTGACAGCAACGTCATGGGCGTCATAACCCTGGTATACGACCATCACCAGCACCAGCTACAGGAAAAGGTAACCGAGGTGCAGCATGATCACCATCACCATATAGTCTCCACCACCCACGTTCACATGGATCACCATAACTGCCTGGAAGTTATAATTGTTCGCGGCAAGGCTCAGGAAGTCCAGGAACTCGCCGACAGGCTGATAGCCCTAAGGGGGGTAAGAGACGGCAACCTGGCCATGAGCAGCACCGGCATAGACCTGCATTAATCACTACTACTGATTGTTTTCAGCCGATTGACTCCTTGAGAACACAAAGGCAGAGCCACAATTCGAACTGTTCCATGTGTCGGTCAGGTGAATTGATGAAAAAGAAAAATTCTTATTTCTCTGGCAACTACGGAATTGTCTCATTGAGCAATCGCAGAAGACTTGAGTAGAATTACTCCTCGCCTTCAAGATATAAGTTCAGCCACTGCGTCCAACAGGACTTGCCGTCGCAACGGCTTTTCAAAAGCTTTTACCGCCCCAAGTTTCTTGGCCACATTCAGATATTCATCAGGGTAATTGAGTCCGCCACCGGAAATCGCAATAATTTTTACTTGAGGATTATTTTTTTTAAGATTCATGATAGTTTCCATACCCTCCATCTCGGGCATGATCAGATCAGTAATCACCACATCGAACGTTTGATTGCTATACTCGCGAATACCAATGCGTCCATTGGCGGCAGTGGTCACTTTATAGCCCTCCCGTTCAAGGGTTTTTCGGAGCATTTCCTGAACTGTAATGTCATCCTCAATAATTAGAATATGTTTCATTCCTCCCCCTAGTACACCTTTACTATTATAAGATGCAGATCTGAGACTGATCTTCATCGAAGGATACCCTGCTATGAATTTCTTCAGCGCATAATACTCAATTCAAACGAAAATGGAAACTAAAGGTCTATCAAATTGCAAAGTAAGTTGTTGAAATTTCATATCAGCTGAAATCTCTTCTGAGTCGAACATCTTGCACCTTGATATGGTGGTAATTGTAGGAAATGGAACAACCTGACAGGAACGGACAAGCTTTCTACCAGGAGCATGACCGATAATAGGTGTTTTTTATCAAACAACGGGGTGTCGGGGGAAAAGGGTATTCTCGGACAGGCCATCAGGAACCGAGGGGACTGAATAATTTTCACTTCAACATGAATACCTGCTCAACCACCTGACATCATGTGGCAAAGAAAAATGGAAGTAAACGCAGACTCCGGTCTGTCTCCCGGAGAAGAAGCAATGAAAAAAATTAGTCCCCTGCCCGGCTTTCTATCTCAAGTAATTAAACTCTCAATAATTAAAAATGAGGTCAGATCACGATCGAATTATTTTATTTCTGGCCAAGCATAGCTTTTTTAAGATCGGAACCAACCGGTTTCTTACCAAGCCAGATAGACAGCAGCGCATCATTAAAATCCTTTCCAGGAATAATACCTTTGACACTCCCCTTTATGCTGACACGGGTTCCTTTTCCTGGAAGATAGTCAAAAATAACGATATCACCACTCTTCATTTCTTCGGAGAACATGCTATTAAAGGTATCGATTTGGGACTGTAGATTCGCCAGATCCTCGGCACTGAGGTTTGCAGAAAATCCCTCATTCCAGCCATCGACGAGCTTGTCCTGGCCCACACTCTTATAGAGAAAATGCATGACCACTCGTTTATGTCCCGGATCCGCAATTACCTGAGCAGCCTCTTTGGCGGTTTTTTCTAAATAAAGCTCTGCAATATAGATATCAAAGATAAATTTTGAACGAATCCCGGCACCGTTGAGTTGAAGAGCGGTGCCATCATCGACAACGACTTCCTCGGCGACATTGACATCAGAAATAGTCAGCGCATACACCGGACAAGCAAACAGCATAACCATGAAAACAGCTAAGAGCGCACGCATCACTTTACCTCCACAGAGAATTATGGTAACCAACATACGCAACCGGAATTATCGATCAGCCGGTACGAACCAGGGAAGATTAACCATCCCACCAGAATATTACCTTAACGTAAAGAGCAGCACAAAACCATCTTTTTTTGACAGGGATATGACTGATACACTCGACAGAATTATTACGGAATCAGGCAAGGTTTTTGGAATTGCTTGCGACACCACTAATCTTGTCAACGAAGCCTGCAGGCGCCATGATCTTGGTCCTACCGCAGCCGCAGCACTGGGAAGAGCTCTGACGGGGGCCATTCTCATCGCCGGGTTACTCAAAGATGATCAGAGCGTCCAGCTGTTTTTTGAAGGTAATGGGCCACTGGGCAAGGTTATAGCCGAAGCCCAGAGTGACGGAGCAAGCAGAGGTTATGTCGTAGCCCCCCATGCGGATGTACCTCTCAAAGAGGGCAAAATCGATGTGGCTGGCGGCATCGGCAGGGCAGGTTTTTTAAGAGTGATTAAAGACATTGGCCTTAAAAAGAAATACACTGGCTTAGTTCAGCTTTTAACCAGCGAGGTGGGTGAAGATATCGCATATTATCTGACCGAATCTGAACAAACTCCTTCAGCCATCAGCCTGGGTGTCCATCTTCAGCCCGATGGTACCGTTGCGGCTGCCGGCGGCTTCCTTATCCAGTCTCTCCCTCCGGCCGATGAGCAGATATTACTCGAGCTCGAACTAAAGGCCAAGCGGCATGCCTCGGTAACCGCTCTGCTTGCCTCCGGAAAAACTCCCTCGGACATTCTAGATGCGATTTTTGACAATATCCCCCACAAATCCACAGGAAGCAAAAATCTCTTCTTCAAGTGCCGATGCTCAAAAGAACAAATGACGAATGTTATCAAAACATTAAGCCGTGAGGATATACAATATCTTGTAGAGCTTGATGAAGACGCAGTGGTTAAATGTGATTATTGCAGCAGCAGTTATAACTTTTCAAAAACGTATCTTCAGTCAATTGCCGATGATAGAAAAAAACAGTAGCCACAGCCAAATACGATATCAAGCTTTAACCCCCAACGTTTGACAACGTAAACGGCATTAAAATGGAAAAATCAACACTCTTGCTGGTTTTTTTACAACAGATTTGCCTCCAACTCCAAAATAGCCCGAAGATAAAATTGTTCATAAACTTAAAAGCAGAGGTGGACTTGCTTTCTTGACCACATGGAATTAAATGTAAGAACAGTGGTTTGCCATTATCTAAAGGCAGCGTTTCAATTCAATTGGCCTGGTCAAGGTCAGGTAAACCGTTACGACTACTTCTACTGCGCTTCTTTTACGAACTATGACGATAACACCCATTGAAAACGAGTCCGAACTGGTCAACCATATTGAAACTGGATCAAAACCGCCTGAAAAGTGGCGCATAGGTACCGAATATGAGAAGTTCGGTTTCCTGCTGAAAGACCTTTCGCCTTTGACCTATGATGGTTCTCCAGGCATTCGGCAAATTCTAGAGGAGTTGAGCGCAAATTTTTCCTGGGAACCGGTCAGGGAAAATGGACTCGTCATTGCTCTTAGAAGCAACGGCGGATCAATCACCCTTGAACCTGGCGGCCAGCTGGAACTCTCAGGAGATGCTCTAAGCAATCTTCACCAGACATGCGACGAAGTGCACACCCACCTGGATCAGGTTAAAAGCGTTGCTCAACCTTTGGGAGTGGGCTTTCTCGGCATGGGATTCACCCCGCTTTACAGCCGTGATGAAATTCCATGGATGCCTAAGGATCGTTATCGCATTATGCGTAAATATATGCCAAAAGTTGGCAAGCTTGGATTGGACATGATGCTGCGCACCGCCACGGTGCAGGTAAACCTTGATTATCGCGATGAAGCCGACATGATTAAGAAATTTCGCCTCTCGCTTGCCCTGCAACCACTGGCAACAGCACTGTTTGCCAATTCTCCTTTTACCGAAGGCAAACCAAATGGCTACCTGAGCTATCGCTCCCATATCTGGTGTGACACCGATCCAGCCAGATGCGGCATGCTGCCCTTCGTTTTTGAAGAGGGTATGGGGTTTGAACGTTATGTCCAATATGCACTCGATGTGCCTATGTATTTCGTCCACCGCAACGATCAATACATCGATGCAACAGGTCAGTCCTTCCGAGATTTTCTTGTCGGAAAACTCCCGGCATTACCTGGGGAGCTCCCGACACTGAGTGATTGGGAAAATCATCTGACCACTATCTTTCCGGAAGTGCGCATGAAACAATATCTGGAAATGCGCGGTGCAGATGCCGGTACCTGGAACAATCTGTGTGCACTACCGGCATTTTGGGTGGGTTTGCTCTATGACAATGACTGCCTGGATGAGGCTTGGGATCTGGTATCCGGATGGAGTGTGGAAGAGCGCGAACAGGTCCGCAACGACACTCCCCGTTTCGGCTTACAAACCACCACACCTGCGGGAACGTTGCAAAGTCTTGCTATGAAAGTGCTGAATATCTCTGAACGTGGTTTGAAACGGCGTGCGCAAAGAAATACAGCTGGAAAAGATGAAGTGATATTTCTTAGCAATCTCATAGAGATAGCTAAAAGCGGCAAAACTCCGGCAGAGCAAAAGCTTGATTGCTTTCACAACAACTGGAAAGGCGATATCAGACAGATATTCACCGAATTTGCCTATTAACCAGTATTTTTAGTGAACATTGTTTCAATTTCACCGTGGTTTCTTCGTGACGAGACTACTAGCAAGCTCAAGGCCTGCCGTAGACAATATCCCCCACCTCTCTCATCCTGGCCAGCTCCTCCTCTGACATGGGACCTTTTTCCAACTCCGCCATATTTTGCCGAAACATTGCCAGATTTTTCACTCCCATCATGCAGCAGTCTATTTCCTCGCGAGCCAGAACAAAACGGTAGCAGTCTCCGGCAGTTGCTGCCACAACACCGGCTGGCATTTTCTTTTGCTCCATTAATTTCCCCCAGCAGGTTGCAGTAAATGAGACCAGACCGATGTTCATGCCATTTGTCTTTGCAAAAATATCCTGCTCTGCCCCGCGATGAGCAGCGTTATAGCGGACATGAAAGTAGTCGAGAATGCTTTCTGCAGCCAGCGGGGCCACGATATCGCGATTATGCGTGGTTATGCCAATGGCACGAACCAACCCCTTCTCCTTTGCCTCCATGGCCCAATCAAGAATACGCTGCGGCGGCCGCCTGGAATAATAGCCCAACAAGAGCCCGTCAACATACTCAACTCCCAGTTGTTTGAGGGCAGACTGTAAAAACATATCGCCCAGTAAACGAGAATGAGAATAGCTTAGCAGCCCTATCGACATCAACTCCCTGTTGCCTGAGGAGGTTACGCCCTGAATAAATTCTTTGAACGATGCTGACCTTCCTTTTATAAAAGTTCCCCAGGTAAAATAGGTACACCCTCTATCGAAGGCCTCTTCATAAACCGCTTGCTCAGCACCATAACTTGACGAAATCCCAATTCGGGAAATTTCGACATCCGTCTGGCCAAGCATCCTTTTCTCAAGCATTTGCCCCTCCTGTCTAATAATTTATCACCCATGGGGTCTCCTTTTACCGACACCTTGTGCCGCTACTATATGGTGCTAATAGTCTCAACTACTAGCACCATATCCTCTTTTTACAAACATTCAACCGCTCTGCTTCAAGGCAGCCAGCTGGAGATAATTATGGACATTTCACTATCACTTAATGACCGTATAAAAGGAGCTCTCTGGGGAATGTTCATTGGCGATGCCCTGGCCATGCCCGTTCACTGGTACTATGACACCCTCGCTCTCATGAGAGATTATGGCATGGTAAGAGAATACCTGCAGCCGAGAAATCCGCACCCCGACTCCATTCTCGGACGCTGCTCATACACACCTCCAAGCAGGCCTACCGATATACTCCATGACCAGGTAAAATACTGGGGCAAGAACGACATCCACTACCATCAGTTTCTCAACGCTGGCGAAAACACCCTTAATCTGAAACTGGCGAGAGAACTCCTGCTCCTTCTGCAAAAAGATGGGACATATTCTGCTGAAGCCTGGCTTGCCGAGATGATCTCCTATATGACAACTCCCGGAAAACACAACGATACCTATGCAGAAGAATATTTGCGCGAATATTTTTTCAATCTGAGCAAAAAGATCCCGCCCGAGCAATGCGGCAGAAAAGACGAAAAGCATATAGGAGGCTTCAGCCTGATGCTGCCATTACTTTTCGCCCTTGCCAGAGAACCGGACCGGGCCCGCAGCATTTCATTGCAGCATCTTGCCCTCACCCATGGCGGAGAAGTAATGAACAGCTGGGGCGATTATGTTGCCGTCCTGCTCCTGGATTTACTTAAAGGAAAAACAATGGCCGAGGCGATGGCAACGGCAGGCCGCCAGAGCAAAAAAGAGATCACGGCAGATCAGCTTCAAAGCCTGCGAAATTATCCGGACACCACTGTTGTTGGTATGCATTTCTCGTCGGCATGCTATGTGGATGTTGCCGTTCCGGCCACGCTCTTCCTCGCCTTGAAATATCAGAACCTTCCCGAAGAAGGGCTCATCGCCAACACCATGTGCGGCGGTGACAACTGCGGCAGAGGCAGCGTCCTTGGAGCTTTGTTTGGAGCCATGCATGGTATGAAGTCATGGCCTGCAAGATGGGTTGACGGCCTCCTTGAGCCTCCGTCTCTTGCTCAAATAGAATAACTGGCCGTTTTAGCCAAAGAAATAGAAGAAAACCTATTTATAAAAGATCAGTAAAGAGAAAGCCAATCCCTATCCTGTTAACATATCTATCATAGTCAATCAGACTCTCACCATAGCCGGAAAAGTACTGCAGATATCCTTTCATAAAGGGATAGTAAGGGATCGGGAAGCTCCACCCCACTTCCACTGCCCCTTTGGAAAAGCCGGACTCAAGATTGTTTCTGCTCATTAAGCTGAAGACATTCTCCTTGTATTTATAGGCAAAGCGCAACTCTCCATGGCCAAGATATTCGGTAAGATCTGGATTATCATCATTCTCAATCGATTCAGGTATTCGTACCCAGGGTCTCACCGAAACAAGAAAATTGCCATTCTGAAAAACAAGGTCTGAAAAAACCGAATTCCAGCTTCTTGAGAGATTACCGGAACGACCATTGGACTGATGAGCAACTCCCAGAGAAGTCACAGTGCTGCGAAATCCCAGAAATCTTAATTCCGGATGGAACTCCAGCCAGACTTCCGGCTGATGGTTCGTCTCCCGAAAGGGTGAAGAGATGTCTTTTTGATACACCTGCCAGAAGGAGCGGGCTGTATAGGCTGCAAAGATATCAGTATCTGTTTCAAAAAGATTTACAGCCAAAGGGGCTTTGAAGCTCAACTGAAATTGAGATTCCGTATTCTTAAACGAAAAATCCTCACCGCCAAAAGCATCAGAGAACTCTTCCGTACTGTATCCCTGAAAATTGTGAGCCGCCAACAGAATATAATTCTGCCTATGGGCCATAAGCGTGAATGGACGCAGAACATTCTCCGCTTCAATCTCTTCACGTTTTTCCGCTGCATCGGTTGTCTCTTTTTCTGCTCCAGCCAGCTCAACCGTACTCTGCATTTCCTGACATTGTATTTTAATTTCACCCACTGTCATGCTATCGGCAGCCGTCAGTACTTTCTCCTGAATACAGGCTTCGAGAGTCGGCATATCTTCATCTGGCTGGCTGAAACAGACAGAATGAGAAAATACCACTAACAATGAAACGGAGAACAGGTATGCTGATCTGTATAGTTGCGCATGTGAATAAAGTGCCATCGACGCGGATTCTTACTGTTATCTTTTAACCATTGGTGGCCAGGGCGTCATTTTTAAAAAATGAAGCATCCAAAAATGGATCACGTTCTGCAATGTCTCAGCAACCTAGCATATCTACACCCTTTTTCCAAATTTTTCCCGTTCAACGATATTGTCGCAGATTACCACTGACGGAAAAAACAATGTATAACCTCATCCTTTGATCTGTCCAGGTTCATATCATAAAACAGCAATCGATTTCCATGTCACATCGCAACAATAATCACATCTTCATCATATTACGAGAAGCATTTGCAGTATATAAAACTTATTTTATAATTATTTATCAAGATCTTATCACTATTGACAGCCTAACCTGGATACTTTTGTGCGTTGCAACATTTTTTCCTTGACACCAGAAGATGCTGCACTATAATATACGTCATACAGGCATGAATCACGTGAACTGAAGGCGGTTGCAAATCTTTTCCACACATAAAATTGATCATCAATCAGGAGAATACAATGGACTCTTCACAATTTGTAAAACAGACCCTTGGCTTTCAAAAAACCATTTTTGAGAACAGTTACAGCGCAATGGTCGTTATTCAGGACCAAACAGAAAAAATGATGAACAGCTATCTTGACCAACTTCCATGGGTGACCGACGAAAGCAAATCTTCCATGAAAGCATCTGTCGACATGGCCAAAAAAGCCCGTGATGATTTTAAAACTGCTGTCGAAGACGGATTTACCAAATTTGAGGAAATGTTGGAACAAAAGTAATACATCGTGTTTATTGTAGTACATATAATGCCGTCAGGATATTCTTGGCGGCATTTTTTTTGCTGTTTTTCTAATTCGCCACCCCTGGTAAAGATCAATGAATGATATCTTGAGCATGTACTGCAATTTGAACAAGGCACTGATCGCACAACTTACTGCAACTGCATACTTTGCGGAAGGAGCCAAGTCCTACCACGAGGACTTTCTTAAACCGCTGATGACGGCAGCGGAAATCTTTCAAAAAACAGAAGCTGCCAGACTCCTTAGCAGAAATCCGCTCAAAACTGCCGAAGCCTATTACCAGCTCTTTGAATATAATAATATATTATTTGCAAAATACGCCAAGGGTAGCTTGAATTTTTCCGGCCTCTATTTCCAAAAAAATCTAGAACAATATCTCAAAGCTGCTTCGACTACCCTTGAAAAGGAAAGTAGCCAGCAACTTGCTGATTTTTTTATTGAAAAACAAAAGGACCTCCAGAGGGTCGTCTTTGAGTACCCTCAGGCAATCAAAGACATCGAACCGGAATTTGGTTTCCATTTTGAAAAACAGCCAAAGAGCTTGATTGCTGAAACGGATCGCTTCATCCTGCGTAAAGTGTTTCCCTCCGATACCGGAGTGAAAACCGATAAAAGTCTGAAACCAATCATCATTATCCCGCCCTTTGTTCTCGGAGCAAACATTCTGGCTTTCCTGCCCCGGGAAAAGAAAAGCTACGCTCACGGTTTTGCCAATCGTGGCATACCGACCTATATCCGGATAATGAAGGATATTCAGGTTACCCCGGCCCTGCAGACCATGAGTCTCGAAGATGATCTTCATGACACCATATACTTTTGTGAAAAAGTGAAAAAGACACACGGCAACATGATAACCCTTAACGGTTACTGTCAAGGAGGATTCTCTGCACTATGCAATCTTCTTACCGGTGAGCTTGACGGACTGGTTGATGCCCTGATTACCTGTGTTGCCCCCATGGACGGAACCAGATCAGTTGGTCTCGGCAACTTTTTAAGTAGCCTTCCAGACGAATTTAACGACCTGGATTTTGGTACAAAAACTCTGGCCAACGGCAATAAAATTGCCGATGGCAACCTGATGGGCTGGGTTTACAAACTTAAAAGCATCGAAGATTCGGGACCAATGGCCAACTTTTTCAAAGATTTAATGATGCTCGGCAGCCGAGAGGGTAAAGCACCGCAGATTAACAAAACCGTGGCGGCACTCAATTACTGGCTGCAGAATGAGCGCTCCGACCTGCCGCTCTCTGTCACCAAAATGAGCTATGATTCCTACAACATACCCATATCTGCAGATGGCACCCTGCCGATAACCATTTCAGGAAAAAGACTCAACCTCAACTCTCTTAAAAAATCTCATCTGCGCTGGCTTCTCTGCTATGGAGAAACGGATGACCTGGTTGAAAAGGAAGTTGCTCTTGCCCCACTCGACTGGCTTGAGCCTGAAGTTACCCCTTTTCCCAAAGGTCATGTGGCCATTGCCACCTCCTGGTCGCACCCGGAATCTGCCTACGCCATAGACACGCTCTTTGGGGATGGTACGCACCGCGGCCCGGTTCGTTTTCAGCTCGACTTAGCTGAGGAGCTTCGCTCTGGCCGGAATTCCTCATAGCGACACCACACTTTTCCGATAAAAAAAAGCCCTCCAACAAGGAGGGCTCTGCACTGCTTGAAAAACAGTTTTATTTTGGCGTTGCCAGGTTTTTCAACTCCGAACAGCTTCATATTTCTCGTTGATCTTTTCCCAATTTATCACATTAAAAAAAGCCGCGATATACTCCGGTCGTCGGTTCTGATATTTGAGATAATAGGCATGCTCCCAGACATCGAGACCCAGGAGTGGAACCTTTCCCTGGCTTATCGGATTGTTCTGGTTCGGCGTGGTGACAATTTCCAGCCCACCCTGATTATACACAAGCCAGGCCCAGCCGCTGCCAAACAGCAGTGCAGCACTGTTTGAAAAATCCTCTTTGAACTTATCAAACGTTCCGAATTTTGAAACAATCGCATCTACTACTGGTCCCACAGCTGCCACATTTTTTTTCAGGGTTGGCCAGAAAAAGCTGTGATTATAATGACCACCGCCATGGTTACGTACCGCTGCCTGGATATTTTCCGGAACTTCATTGAGATTCCGGAGAAGCTGCTCCACCCCCAGTTTTTGCAATTTTTCATTGTCCTTCAAAGCCGCATTAAGCTTATCAACATAGGTTTGATGATGCTTGCCATGATGTATCTCCATGGTTTTTGCATCAATGAATGGTTCAAGTGCATCGTGAAAATATGGTAGTTCTGGTAATATATGACTCATAGGAGTACCTCCTTTGAATAGCGTTTAAGTAAAGGCAGAGAGTTGCCTTCACGAGACAGACATTCTGAGCATTAAATGTGAGCTTTCCTTCACCCACATTCGCCTACTCATATCATCTTCCAATGCCGCCTTCGGAAACGCTGTTAACGAATATCACTTTTGTCAATATGGCGAAATGGATTGCTGAGACACGATGATAGTATGAGAATCTGAACGCCACTAAAGTGTAGACACATCCAGAAGTCAGGAAACAAAAAAGATGGAGAGTCGAAGTAAAAAAATGCTCTTCAATCTACTCTTCTTGACCATTTTGAGGCGTGTAATATTAAAAAGGGCTACGCAAGGAATGGCCACGCTTCAACACATTTTCGAAAAGAAGTGATAAACTTCGATTCTAGTCCGGATTACCTCATCGGTTCAGGCGGTGTCAGCTTAAAAGTTTTTTTAGCAGACAGCAAGAAAACGCAGACTTCGAAAGTAATCTAAATCCACTTGATCCATCGAAAAACCGACAGACCGGCATGCTTAGCATGACTGTGCTATATGGTTTTAGGGGTCCTTTTCTCACAAGTCAGAATGTTGAGTAATAATTTCATGTTTCTGGTAAATAATCCATAAGAATTATTGGAGAGAATACACCATGAACATATATTTCGGATCAATCAATCGTTCGATTTGCCTGCTTGCCACACTGTCATTTGTCGTGATGCTGATGTGCCCATCCCAGGCCAAAGCCCTCTTCTGGTCTGGACACAATTGGACAGTAACTACAGGGGGTATGGCTGGTAATGTCCCTGCCGACGCGAGCAATGTCACCGTGGATGCCAATGGTAATTTGCATTTAAAAATCACGAGACACGACTCGGGGTGGACGGGTGCCGAACTTTTTTCCGATGAAAAATTCGGATTCGGCACATATCAGTGGCAGATCAAAGGCGATATTGCCAGCCTGGACAAAAACGTTGTGGTGGGTTTATTCCCATACGGTCCTGTTGGAGGTGTCGGAGAAGATGGCACCAACGAAATCGATATCGAATTCGCACGGTGGGGAATTGCATCTTGGCCGAACGGTAATTTCACGGTGTATCCGGACTCTGGAAACACGATAGGCGAAAAAACATTCGAATTCAGCCTGAGTTCAGATTTATCAACTTCGACATTTGTATGGAGCGCCACGCAGGTTGATTTTATGTTGCAAGACGGATTTAAAGAGATTGGCGACAAAAGCAACACCTTGAAAAACTGGACATATGCTCCGACTGCTCCCGACGTTAACATTCCGCAGCAGGCCATTCCTGTTGGCATAAACCTGTGGATTTGTTCCGGTAGTGGCCCCAGTGACGAGCAGTCAGTCGAGATTGTCATCCACAGTTTTAAAATGGCTACTTCTGCTCCTGTCCCAAAACCAACAGCTATTGTGCTTCCTCCAATGTTGCAGCTTTTGATTCATTCACAATAAAGTATAAAAAGTGATAACTAACTCCCTAATGTATAGTTTCCACCTTACGATGAACCTCACCCTTTGCAGATATTCGATCAATCTGTGTGAAAATACAAAAATCGACACACAGGAGCCTTTTGCCATCTTTATAGCCCAAAAAACTCCAAAGAGATGACTGGTCTTTGAGCCATAAAGATTAAACAGGTTGAAAACGGTACAATAATACGTTAGACATCTTGTGGTTAATACACTCTCGTCTCATTTATGACGTTTTAAAAACAATGTGTTCTCCAGACTCGTTATGTTAAAAAAATGCAGGAAAACACAATGGACAAATCAGAAATATAAAAGGGAAAATGTGCGTAGTAAAAATACAATTGATTAACAAAATATGCATTCCCCCTCACCCAAGATAGAGGATGAAATCCTTCACTGGCTGGCCAGAGGGTGAATCTCTCTTGATACTGGTCATTAACCACAAAAAACGATTATGAAGAAAACGTTTCTCTTATTTGATCTGGATGGCACGATTAGCGACCCTCTTGATGGAATCGCCGGGTCATTTAATTATGCACTTTCGTTTTTTGGGTTTGAGGAAATTCCAGTTCCAGATGTTGCCCAATATATTGGCCCCCCACTTGATGAATCTTTCAAAACTGCAACGGGTACAAGTGATACTATTGAAATAAACGCTTTCGTCTCAAAATATCGCGAACACTATTCTGATACAGGTTTTTCCGAAAACAAGCTTTATCCTGGGATTAAGGAATCAATTAATGATCTTTCAAAACAAAGTATTCCGATGGCAATCTGCACATCAAAAAGACAGGATTTTGCAGAAAAGATATTAAATCTTTTTGGCATTCGACACTATTTCCAATTTGTTAGCGGCGGGGATATCGGAGTTAAAAAGTGGCAGCAAATTGAATCTTTGCTTGCTGGAGGCTCGATAAACCATAATTGTATAATGATTGGTGATAGAGCCGTTGATCTATCGGCCGCTCATAAAAATGAAATCAATTCTGCGGGCGTTCTCTGGGGATACGGTTCACGTACTGAATTGGAAACAGAGTCCCCTCTTTGTTTATTGTCACAACCATCGGATTTATTGAAACTTATAGGATAACTCAGAGCATTAAGGGCATTGACAGAAAGAGGTCGAGAGAAACAAATCCACTTTAAAACCAGGCCCTATGTGCCCAGATTTCATTTTCGAGTTCTTTTTTATCCTTCTTTAATTCCAGAAAAAGAGATGCATTGTGGATGGCCAGTCCACATTGTCTGGCAATTGAGCTGATCAGAGCAATATCATCGTCGGCGACCACCCGCTTGGTTTCACTATAGAGCCCCATAATGCCGATAACGGTCCCCTTGATGGTGATGGGAAGATGTAGCATGGCGGTTATACCCTCTTCCTGTCTTTCCTTTTTATAATCGATATCGTAGGTGGCAACATCATCAACCAGCTCCATCCTGTCTTTGACCACCGTCTTTATTCTTTCCGAACTCACCGGCCCCTTGTTGAGATACTTTTCACTCAAACCATGACTGGCCACGAGTTTCAGCTCTTTGGAACCCTGATCGCGCAGTCTGATGGTAACACCCTGAAGATCGAAGGCCTGGGCAATTTCCGTGGTCATCAAAGAAAGAACTTCCTTTATATCGAGAGAAGAATTCAGGTGTTCAGTCACCGAAGCAAGGAGCTCAAAATCTTTTCTTCGGCGATACAGTGAGTGAGCTCTGAGAATGGCAATACCGCCCTGATCAGCAAGTCCCCGAAGAAAAGCGATCTCCCCGTCACTGAAATCTCTTCGCTCGGCGGTATAGAGTGACAAAGTGCCGATGGGTTCCTTCTCTGCAATAACCGGGACAACCAGCATTGAGGCAATTCCCTCCTTTTTCTTGACTTCATGGTTTTCCATGCGCGGATCTGTTGTTGCATCCCACACTTTGAGGTATCCACCCTGCATCAAGATGTCTTTGGTGATATCTCGTCCTTTTGCTGGTCCGGCATGGATATAATTATCAGAGAGCCCAACCTGGGCCGCCGGATAGAACAGTCCATCCTGATCCCTTCTGCTTCGTATCAGAAAGAGCGAACAGGCTTTTGCTTCCATCACCTGCACCGCACTCTCAACGATCAAATTTAGGATCTCCTCTCTATCAGAGGAAATTTGAATGGATTTGGTTATCTCGCAAAATATTCGCAAATATTCTTCGCATTTGGATGACATTACCCGACAAGCTCCCACAATAAATTAATGATCGCGCTCCGCCAGCCAGCTTGCAATTTTTGGAGCAAATTGCTGCTGGTATTTTGAGCTTACATATATGCCGATGTGTCCAGTATTAAAACAGATATCTTCCTTATCCTTTGAGGCAATCTTTTCTATGAAGCTGTCACAAGCTTCGGGTGGCACAAGATGGTCAAACTTGCCGTAAAAATTAATAACCGGCATATCAAGTTTCTGCAGATTAACAATCTCTCCGTCGATTTCGAGTTTTGACTGAATGAGCAGGTTCTTTTTGAAGCAGTCGACAATAAACTGCTTAAAAGTTGCGGCGGGCACATCAGGGCTGTCGAAGATCCATTTTTCCATACGGATAAAATTTTCGACAAAGGTTTTGTCGTCCATGTTCTTCATGAATCCGACATATTTGTCGATCATCAGCCGTGCCGGATTCATCAACAGAAAACCCAGGTTCATAATATCCCCCGGCATATTGGCATAGGCATCACCCAGCAACTCGGCATCGGTGTTTTTCATCCAGATATTGAGGAGCCCCTTGTCAGTGTCAAAATTCGTTGGAGTTACCGTGGTCACAAGGTTTTTGACTTTATGTGGATAAAGAGCACTGTAAATTATGGAAAAAACACCTCCCATACAAATGCCCATGATATTTATTTTATCAACTCCGCTTCGTTCACAGATTAGCTCTACAATATTGTTTATATAGCCATTGACATGATCGCCGATAGTGAGGAACTGGTCCTTTCTCGTGGGATACCCCCAGTCAACCATATATACATCAAGTCCTTTACTGATCAGGGTTTCAACCACACTTCTCCCCGGTTGCAGATCGAGCATTGTCTCCCGGTTTATCAGAGCATAGATGATGAGCAGTGGTGTTTTTACCTTGATATCTTCGCAGCGGTAGTGCTTGAGGCTGACCCTGTCCTCTTCATAAACCACATCATAGGGAGTTGTTGATATGGCAGTATCAAGATCGCTGGTCAATACACCCGTCGCTTTTTTCAACTTTGAGGTGGTTTCCTTGCGGCTCTCGTCAATATTTTTAAGGATAAGATCAACAGGAATTTTTACCTTGATCATGCTATCGTCCTATGTATTGCGTAGCAGGCGATGGGGCCATCACCTGCTTTATTGGCTGTTCTTTTTTTCCAGTTTTTCCAGACGGACGGTAAGTTCTTTTAACTTCTTTTTGGTGAGGTAAAGATCTTTATAGACCTCATCCATATCTTTGTTCGTTGGTATCTGAAATTCTTTTAGAAAAACATTGATGACATCACTCTTAACCGCCTTATAAGCGGCAAGAGAGCGAATTATTTCGTTGAGCAGCACAGTATATTCTTGAGATTGCAACAGTTGCATAAAATTGCCTTCAAGAATTTTGATCCATTCGTTGTATATTTTGGTCGGATCGTTTTCAACCTCTCCATCCTCAAGCATGGCAGTGATTTTCTGCTGCATGGCTTGATTGCTCTTTTCAAAGGGTCGGCCGAAAAGATAGAACAACTCACCTAAGTAGGAGTAAAAAATATTTGATTTATCAATAAGATCGGCAAGCTGCTCATGCAGCTCCCGGGGAAGTCCAATTTTGGGGATATGCAGGTATTTCTGCCATTCGTTTTTATAGAGTTCGCGAAAGGATTTAAACGCTGAATGATCAAAGTCATCAGGATTATATGGTTGGGTGTGCTCCGATGCTCTGGCAAAACTCTGGATGAGGTTGCCCTGGAATTCGAGCAGATTCTCAAAGGACTCTTTTGCAGCGTCCCCAAAGGCTTCAGCAAATGCCGTTGAGTTCTCTGCCATTGACTGCTGATTTTCAGGCGCAGACAGTATTTTTAAAAAAGCAGCAAAGTTTTTGACAGAGGTTTCCCAGGAGCGGTATGTCCTGTGTTTATTCTCATCCTTGGGTTCATCTTTAAAGCCGAAATTAAGATCAACCTCTCCCCATGTATGTTTTTCGTCGCGGTTCTTCTCCACATCCTTCCAGAACTTATTCGCCGTATCCATCCAGGACTCAAACAACCTGGTAATTTCGCTGCCATGACTGGTTTCGGCCATATCTGTTCCTCTCCCGCATTATTGCTATAGAAGGCAAAGAATACCCTGGATCATCTTCCGCGCACTGATTTACTTCTTCTTGCCATACTGTTTGAAGGTATCTTTGAACATATTCATTGCTTCGAAATCCTTGAGAGTTTTTTCAGCTAAACTTGAAAAATCCATCCCCATATCCAGATAGGCATTCACCTGATCATCCATGGTTTTCCGGTAAATGAGATAGTTCTCCATGGTCTTCTCGAGGTATTTTTCAAAAAACTCATGAAGGTGACTCTCTCCATACTGGATAACCAAATGCAAGAGAGAAACAGGGAGAAGCCCCTCGTTGTTCTTGGCTTTGTCCATAATTATCTGGGTGAGGACCATAGCTGTCATATCCTCACCGGTGGTGACATCGGTGACCTTTATTCGATGGCCGGACTTAATCAACTCTGCGACATCCTTGACAGTGATATACGCACTAGTTTCCGTATTGTACAGTCTTCTGTTAGGATATTTTTTAATATTTATTATATTACTCATATCTGCCGCCCTCTAGCTGTCTCCCGTGATAGCGCAACGGTAGGAAGAAGACTCCCTTGAATTTAGAATTACCCTCATCGTATCACACTTTGATTATGATTACGTTTTAAATTGATGAGTTACCATCAATCGCAATGGCACATTGCAACATAGAAGTCACAAAATAGCCTTACAATTCAGACCATTTGATCGAAATATAATTCCAATCACCTAAAAAAACACATTTTCTTTTTCTGATTCGGCAATTAATATTTTATTGCAACGCAACATTTTCCCATTGACAATGGTCAGTAAAAGATTAAAAAATGAGATAGAGATTGAAAAAATCCACTTTTATACTGAGAACAGCTAACGTGCAATGCCGCAAGCTCCAAAGGGCCGCTGGGGCTTTTATTTGGAGCCGTAAAAGATTGTCTACTTTCTTCTCTCTGCCAACAAGGAGGACCCAACGATGTTACAACAAGCTTTTGAATTTCACAAAACACTGTGCGACAGCACCTTTACTATTGCTGCATCCGTGCAGGAAAACTGCGAAAACATCATGAAGGATATGCTGGATCTCTATCCTTTACTGCCTGCACAGGGGAAAAAGGCCTGTCTGGACTACTCAGAACAATACTGGCTGGGACTGAACCAATGCAGAAAAGCATCTCTGTCAGGTATTGAGTATCTCGAGCAACTTATCACACCCCAAATGAAAGCCGAAGCGAAAACAGCCGCACGGCAAACAGCTGACAAAACGAGTAAGGATAAATCTGCTCAGGTAAAGGCAAATAAGCAAATAGAAAACAGCAGTAAAGCTACAGAAACAACAAATCAATAACACGAAGACTCAATCATTTCAAAACACAGCCAGGTTACTCTGCGAAGCCGCCGCTACGTAGTAAAAGGAAATAGACACATTATGGATACCAGTGTAAACGACCCGCGCTTCTGGACAAACCCAGAATGGTTCACAGCTGCTTTTGACTATTGGCTGGACAGCTGTCAACGATCTGTCCTCTTTACCGACATTATGCGCAAGCGCGGTAATATGTATCTTGAGCATGCCCGATTGGGGCATCCGCCCGTTCTTATTTTTGATTATGAGATGGTCGTTGATGGCCGTATATTCGACAAGCCGGTAAACTATTCGCTCATTCGTATACTGGAAAGAAGAGACCACCTGGCTGAAGAAAAAGCATCTTCTTCCAAGATTGAGAGTGAGCGACGAGCATCAGCGAAAATTGAGGCACCTTCTCCTGCCGACAAGTATAAGCGTCCAATTGTAGTCATTGATCCCCGGGCCGGCCACGGCCCTGGGATTGGCGGATCCAAGCTGGATTCACAAATCGGTGTTGCCCTCAGCGCCGGACATCCGGTGTATTTCATCATGTTTTACCCCGACCCCGAACCAGGCCAGACTCTCTCTGATATCCAGCAGGCAGAGGTAAAATTCTTAGAGGAAGTCATTCACCGTCACCCGGATGCCGAGCGCCCTGCGATCATCGGCAACTGTCAGGCAGGCTGGGCCACTGCCCTTATTGGCGCTGATCGTCCAGATGTCACCGGCCCCATGGTTTTTAACGGCTCTCCCCTGTCATATTGGGGTGGCATGGCTGGAGCCACTCCCATGCGCTATCGCGGAGGCCTATGCGGAGGAGCCTGGCTGACTTCGCTGTTAAGCGATCTAGGCAATGGCGTGTTTGACGGCGCCAACCTGGTCGCCGGATTTGAGGATCTGGATCCGGCAAATACCCTCTGGTCAAAAAACTATCATGTGTATGCAAATGTCGATACCGAGGAAAAGCGCTACCTTGACTTTGAAAAATGGTGGGGTGGTTTTTTTAAGATGAACAGAGAAGAAATTCATTTCATCGTCGATTCTCTTTTCGTCGGCAACGAATTGGAACACGGTCAATTGCATCTCGATAAAGACAAAATAATAAATCTTAAAAACTTCAAGGATCCCATCGTGGTCTTCGCCTCGGCTGGTGACAATATAACACCGCCGCAACAGGCACTGAACTGGATATACAAAGTTTACAAAACCGTCGATGAGATAAAACGTAATGGCCAGGTGATTGTCTACATTCTTCACCCTAAAATCGGTCACCTTGGTATCTTTGTCGGATCCAAAATCGCTCGCAAGGAGCATTCGGCAATTATTGGCTCTGTTGACATGATAGAATATCTGGCACCAGGCCTTTATGAAATGGTCATTACTGATAGCGATGAAGAGGGTGGAAACCGACAGGTGGCTTTTCAGGAAAGGGATATGAACGACATCCTCAAACTCGATGATGGCCTTGAGGACGAAGAAGCCTTCAGCCCAGTTGCTGCCGTTTCGCGCTTTTATGACAAACTTTATCTCAGCTTTGTCAGTCCTCTTGTACAGATGACGGTAAATCCTCAATTGGCTGAAGGCATCAGACAGCTCCATCCCTTGCGCAGCCAGCGCTATATGCTCTCGGATGCCAATCCTCTGCTGTGGCCGACACAATACCTGGCTCCCTGGATTAAGCAATATCGCCGAAAGGTAGAATCAGACAACCCCTTTCGGCTTTGGGAGAAGTCCATTTCCGGCTTCATCAAATCCACGCTCGATGGATTTCGCAAGTACCGGGATCATCATCAGGAAAACGTATTCAAACTGATGTACGACAACCCCTGGATGAAAACCCTCTATCCAGATATTTTCAGTGATTCCAATAGCAATAATGAGGCCGTAGTTCACTCTGAGCAGGCAGAGATAGAGAAAAAACTCTGGCAGGAGGTTATGCTGCGGGGAGGATTTACCGCGGCAATTATACGTATAATCCTCATTGCTTCCATGGCCGACAAGAGCGTCGACATGCGTCAGTTTATCAAAGCCCAGCAGTTGATCCAGTCACATGAGAAGCTCAAGCGTTTCCTGCCTGCGGAGATCAAACGACATGTCAAGGAACAGGCGGCAATCGTCACCTACGACCAGGAGGCTGCCATTGCCACTCTTCCCAAGCTCCTGAAAAAAAAGAATGAACGAATGGAAGCATACAAAATTGCCTCTCAGATCACCTCTGCCGATCTCATTGACACGAAGGATGAAACGGCAATACTTGAGAAACTCAAAAGAACTCTGAATGTGTAAAATATGATCCTCTTTGCAGTGTTTTCCAATTGCTCCTCTTTCTGAGCGGGTCCCTGTTTGCAGCTGCCATCCGAGCGAACGCAAAGATAACATCTCGTAATAACTATACTTTAAAAAAAATTGTGATTTTCTTCAGGGGGTGCTCACTCTGTGATAACCCGGTGCTGCTATACTTCAGGAAATACTTTCAGGGAGGTGCAGCATGAAGACAGATAACAGCTTTGTAAACGTTTCGTTTTCTCCTAGATTTTCACGCCAAAGAAAGAACCGACAAAAACGTCTGCCCGATAATATCCGGTTCTGCAAAGATAAGCTACTACAGGATTGCCAGGCTGTGATTACAAGTCTCAGCGTTGCCGTGTTCGCCGCAACGGTATTTCTTGGAGGCTCGTATCTCTTCTTTATTCAACTGGCTGAGTATGGCTGGTAGCAGAGACCCCGGCAGCAACATTCATATGTCGGAGCTGCCGGGCATTTTTCTTTTCCGATTCTATTCCTTCCAGTCCGGACGAAGATAGAGTTCGGTGAGCTGCTTACGAGCCACGGAGGAAGGTGCTTCAGTGAGCGGACAGGTCGCTTTCTGAGTTTTGGGAAAAGCAATAACCTCGCGTATTGATTTGCTGCCAGTGATGATCATCAGCAATCGATCAAGACCAAAGGCAATGCCGCCATGGGGAGGAGCTCCCAGTTCCAGGGCCTTGAGTAAAAATCCGAACTTGTTTTCGGCCTCCTCATCGGATATGCCCAAAGCTTTAAGGACCTTGGCCTGAATGTCCTTCTCGTGAATACGGATGGAACCTCCGCCAATTTCAGTACCGTTAAGCACCAGATCATAGGCCCTGCTGTAAACGCCAGCCGGATCGGAGTCGAGTTTCTCCACTGTATCCAACTGTGGTGCTGTAAAAGGATGATGCAGGGCCTGAAAACGTTTTTCCTTCTCATCATATTCAACGAGAGGGAAATCGGTGACCCAGACGAATTTGAACGTATTATTGTTCATGAGGTCAAGTCTTCTTGCCAGTTCCACACGCAATTCACCAAGAGACTGGAAAACGACGGCAGGAGCATCAGCACCGAAAAAGAGTAAATCGCCTTCCTCGGCCCCAAGGGTGGTGTTCATGGCCGCCCGTTCTTCATCGGTGAAAAACTTCGCAATTGGAGATTGCCATTCCCCGTCAGCTTTCATTTTCACCCAGGCCAGCCCTTTGGCACCAAACTGCACAACATAATCGGTCAGGTTATCGAGATCTTTTCTTGAAAAGGTGGCACATCCCTTGGCATTGATAGCCCTGACAGTTCCGCCGCTGTCGGCAACATCGCGAAAAACTTTAAAACCGCAGTCTACAGCAATGCTTGTGAGGTCAATAAGTTCGAAGCCAAAACGCATATCTGGACGATCTGTACCGAATCTGCTCATAGCCTCGTCATAGCTGATTCTCTGGAAAGGCGGTTTTACGTCCATCTCCAGTGTGGACTTAAACAGGGTCTCAATCATACCCTCAGTGACACTGATGACCTGCTCTTCATCAACAAAGGACATCTCCATATCTATCTGGGTGAACTCAGGCTGCCTGTCTGCCCGAAGATCCTCATCCCGGAAACATCTGACGATCTGATAGTAACGATCCATACCGGCAATCATCAGCAACTGTTTAAAAAGTTGAGGAGACTGCGGCAGCGCATAGAATTTTCCTGCGTTTACTCTGCTTGGCACCAGGTAGTCGCGCGCTCCTTCAGGAGTTGAACGGGTCAACACCGGAGTTTCAATGTCAAGGAAGTCATGATCGTTGAGATAGTTGCGAATGGACTGCACCGCTTTATGGCGCATCAACAGCTTTGCCCCGGCTTCTGGACGCCTTAGGTCGAGATAGCGATACTGCAGGCGAATATTATCAGAGACATCGCTATCCTCGTCTAAAGGAAAAGGAGGTGTTTCACTTCTATTGAGAATGCGCAGCTCACTAACAAAGACTTCGATTTCACCAGTTGTCAGTTTAAGATTTGCCATATCGTCGGGCCTGGCATCCACCCTTCCCTTTATCGCCAGGACCCATTCACTGCGGAGCTGGTGTGCCTTGGCATGTACCTCAGGATTTACTTCCGGATTAAAAACCACCTGGGTGATACCCCGACGATCGCGCAGATCAATAAAAATTACTCCGCCGTGGTCACGTCTGCGCAGCACCCAGCCCATCAGAACAACCTCTTCTCCGACATTTTCCTTGCCAAGCACATCACAATAGTGCGTTCGGCGCAAACTTCCCATTGATTCCATGATATCCGCTTTAGGTTAATTTCTTCTCAAATTTATGGTTTCAGAAACTCTGTTCTCTCGAAATGTTCTAACATGCAGCCTTTATTCGGCAAGCTAAAGAATTTCTCAATGTGCAAGCAGGGTCCTCACCACCGCTTCTATTTCTTCTTCGATTAACTCAACACCCTGCTGCTCTTGTGTTGACATATTACGCAGAAGCCCTGCTTTATTATGCAACTCATCATCGCCTACTATAAGTACATAGGAGGCATTTGCCTTATTTGCCTGCTTCATTTGACTTTTTAAACTTTTACCTTCAAAATCAGTAGCAACCCGGAGCCCTCTTCTGCGTAACTGATTCACCAATACATAGGTGTAGGCGCAAGCCTCCTTACCTATACCTGCGACAAATAAATCCATCGCAGCCTCGCAGGCGACATCCTCCTTCTGCTGAAGAAGCAGGATCAGGCGTTCCAGACCTAAGCCAAAGCCAATGCCCGGTATCTCAGGTCCACCAAGCTGCTGGACCAACCCATCATATCTGCCACCAGCACAGACTGCAGCCTGCGCACCCAGATCCGCAGTGAGGAACTCAAAGGTCGTCCTGCAGTAGTAATCAAGACCGCGAACCATGAATTTATTGAGGGTATATTCAACACCAAGCTGCTGCAAGGCTGACTTAACCACCTGAAAATGGGTTTCACAGTCTGAGCAGAGGTGATCGAGGATGGATGGAGCATCTTTTACCAGCTCGCGGCAACTTTCGTTTTTACAATCAAGGACGCGCAAAGGATTGGTGTCCATTCGCCGCTGACAATCCGGGCAGAGAGCCTCAGCCCTTGACTGCAGGAACTCTACCAGACTCTTTCTAAATGCTGGCCTGCAGTTGGGACACCCCAGCGAATTCAGCTGCAGGCTAACTTTGATTCCCAACTCCTCAAAGAAAAAAGCGGCAAGAGCCATGAGTTCAGCATCAACAAGACCATTTTCGGCCCCGAGAACTTCCACACTCATCTGGTGGAACTGCCGTAGCCTGCCTTTTTGAGGACGCTCGTGGCGAAACATCGGGCCAATTGTAAACAGTCTTTGTATTGGTTTTTTTACATAGAGACCATTCTGAATATATGCTCTGACCATTGAGGCGGTGGCTTCCGGCCGCATGGTAATCTGTTTGTCAACGAAGGTGTACATCTCCTTTTCGACGATATCGGTGGCTTCACCAATTGATCGCGCAAAAAGCTCCGTCTTTTCAAGAACCGGCACCCGGATCTCAGAAAAATTGTACCGCTCTAAAATGTTCCTGGCGCAAGATTCAACCAAATTCCACAGGGGTACCTCTTCGGGCAATATATCTTTAAAACCGTTGAGGGCCTTAATTTTCAATTCCAACCTCCACCTGGAGTTCAATTATTTAAAATACAAGTACCAAAAAAGAAAAAAATAAAACGCAAAAATGCAAAAATGTCAAGAACTCCCGGATATACAATAATTATCCATATACATTTCAGACAGTTCGCTACAACAATTTATTTTCAACGGACTCATTTTTTGCTGTAGAGGCTTCGCTAGCACAATATATTAAATTACGACTGAGCATTCACTCGCCAATGGCAGAAACACTGACACATTGAATCTGAAACCCTTTTTTGCGTTGGTATATTTTAAGAGATATAATGATTAATATGAAATTATAAGCATGCTTGACAAATGATATGAAGAAGTGCAATATCGTGGTTTACTATTAATCCAGCCGTAAAGGCACCAGGAGTTTTGCTCAAAATGAAATTACCTTCACTAACAATAGCTGGTCTTACAGCACCAATTCCGCTTATCCAGGGCGGAATGTCCATACGTGTTTCAACCTCTGCTCTTGCCGCACCAGTAGCCAATTGCGGCGGCATTGGCGTCATTGGCGGTTCCGGCCTTCCAGAGCAGGAACTGTGGGACGATATCAAAAAAGCCAAACAGATGACCCGTGGCATAGTTGGCGTTAACATCATGTATGCCATGAAAAATTTTTACAACCTGGTTATGACTTCAATAGACGCTGGAGTCGATATGGTTATCACCGGAGCCGGCTTTTCCCGTGATATTTTTAAAATAGGTAAGGAAAAAAATATTCCCATTGTCATGATTGTCTCCTCTGCAAAACTTGCTAAACTTGCAGAAAAACTTGGTGCCTCAGCAATCATAGCTGAGGCCAAGGAAGCAGGTGGTCACTTAGGAACCAAACTGCCGTTGCGTGAGATTTTCCCACCCATCCGGGAGGCAGTGAAAAAGATCCCCCTCATTGCTGCAGGAGGCATCACTAACGGCTACGAGATGGCCGAGATGATGGATAAATACGGTGCAGACGGGGTGCAGATAGCCTCACGTTTTGTGCTGAGCGAGGAATGTGACGTCTCAGTGAACTACAAAAAAGCCTTCCTTCAGGCCAAAAAAGAGGATATCGTGCTCACCTCTTCACCTGTGGGCTTGCCAGGCCGTGCCATCAATACGCCATTTGTCCAAGCACTTGCCGAAGGGAAAGATCTGAAGACCAAAAAATGTGAATTTGTCTGTCTTAAAAAATGTGACCATCATTATTGCATCAACGAACGTTTAAATTTGTCAAAGGATGGCAATATTGAGGAAGGTCTTGTTTTTTCTGGTGAAAATACATACAAAATGAAATCAATTCTCCCTGTTTCTGAAATATTCTCTCAATTTACCAGTGAGGCAGAATCTGTCTATAAAGAGGGGAAAGGTTTTTCTCCAGCAGAATAATCTTATATTATTCCTCACCCTATCTATTCCCAGATATGAGCGGCATTCCACTTCGATCTGTGCTTAAAAAACCACGAATAATTGACGAAAACAGCCATCCGATCAGGCAGAACATGCTTGATTCTGATGCTATTTTCGTCATGCGCAAGCTCAATAAAGCCGGTTTTTCAAGCTACCTCGTCGGAGGAGGTGTGCGCGACCTCTATCTAGGCAAGACCCCTAAAGATTTTGACATCAGCACCGATGCCCGCCCTGGACAAATCCGCAAGCTTTTTCCAAACAGTACAACCATTGGCCGACGTTTTCGGCTGGTCCAGGTCTTTTTAAAATCCGGCAAGGTCCTTGAAATTTCAACACTAAGATCGCTCAGCGAGCATGATCTTGATGGCCCGGAAGCAGTTCTTGCACCCAATAACACCTATGGTCAAATTCCAGAAGATGCCCAAAGAAGGGATCTCACCATAAATGGTCTGTTCTATGAGCTGGAAAATAACACTATCATTGATTACGTCGATGGAGTCGAAGATCTTGATCAATCGATTATTCGTATTATTGGCGAACCCGAAAAGCGTATTAATCGCGATCCTGTGAGGATGATGCGCGCCATTCGGCACAGCTCCAGGACAGGGTTCTCCATAGAGAGAGAGACCTGGAAGGCGATCTGCGAGAATAATGAGAAAATTTTATTTTGCCCGCCATCACGTATTCGTGATGAGCTTTTCAAGGACATTTATGGTGGTTCAGCGCATACCTGGTTTGACCTTGCCGTACAATCGGAGTTATTCTATGTGATATTTCCATTCTACCGCAATACCATGCACTCCTCTCCGCCATCTCAGCCGACCTGCCGCGAACAGTTAAGTACAACTCTCAAGATCATCGATACGTTAGGTCAACAGAAATCAGGCCTGCGAGGCCAAAAACTCTCACAATCTTTTGTTCTTGCCCTTATGCTGCTGCCATGGGCCGAACTTAATTTCGACCTCTCTCGCCTCAAACTCAAGGGTGCCGGGGTTTTCCAACTTTCAAAAAAACTACGGTGCGACATTGACGAGCTTTTTGCCATCCCTCTCAATCTGCGCAAATCAATCAGACAGGAGATGATCACCCTCCTCTCAAATCTCCCTCAATTTGTGCGTTTTGTGCAAGATGACAACTGCCCAAGGTGGCTGAAAAAAAAGAGCTATTACGCTAAATGCCTCCTCTTTTTCAATTTCCATCAGGAAATTATTTATGGAGACAACAGACTGAAATATATAAATAATATCGCAGACAGCGCCTCCCCAATAATCTCAAATTATCCATCAAAAGCATCAAAATCCAAACGAAAAACCCGCCCAGCTTTTTCACCCAAGAAAAAAGGTGGCATTTTCGGTTTCCGCAAATAAAATCTAGTCGCCTCCAGTCGATCAAAATATAAAATCATCCCCTCCTTCTCTTTTTTTTCTCCCCCAATTATCACTCGTCGCAAAAACTAATGCATTGACATTGCGTCAGTATTTTTTTACATTAATCCAGGTTATAATGAATTTCAGATTTTTTTAAAATACGGTGGAGTTCTTTTTATTTGACTTTTTTCTGCTTTTGCAGCAAGAAATAATGCAGTATTGGTACTTTCAGAAACAGCATTACCCTCTCGCACAACCTGCACAGGGAGAGACTGGAGGTGGTCATAAGGGGCGGTAATGTTTTTCTGTTCAATCGACATTACGTCGATGAAATCGCGCATTGCGCACAATTGTTGTTACAGCAATAGGAGGTTGATATGGCAGACACGGTAAACAAAACTTTGGATCCGCAATTAAACCGGCGCGGGTTCTTAAAGGGTTGCACCATAGCCGCAGCGGCGATGGGACTCTCTGAAACGATGATCCCAAAGCTTGCCGAAGCAGCAACCACAGCTCAACGACCACCAGTGGTCTGGCTTCATTTTCAGGAATGCACCGGGTGTACCGAGACTCTGCTACGTGCGTCTCATCCAGATATCGCCCGACTGCTCCTGGACATCATTTCTTTGGACTATCATGAAACAGTAATGGCTGCTGCAGGTCACCAGGCAGAGCATTTACTGCACGAAACAATCAAAAATTATGAAGGCAAATTCGTCCTGGTGGTTGAAGGTGCGATTCCTCTGGCAGAAGACGGCATCTACTGCAAGATTGCCGGAAAGACAGCCAAGGATATCCTTGCAGAAGTAGCCCCCAAAGCGGGTGCTGTTATTGCTATCGGTTCATGCGCAGCTTTCGGCGGCGTTCAAGCCGCATCGCCAAACCCAACAGGAGCTGTTGGTGTAAAAGATCTGGTACCTGGAGTTGTTAATATCCCAGGATGCCCTTTTAACCCGATTTCACTTCTTGGCACTATCCTTCACTATCTGACCTTTAACCGTCTACCAGCCCTCGACAGCCTTGGCCGTCCGATGTTTGCCTATGGTAGAAGAATTCACGACCATTGTGAGAGACGACCACACTTTGACGAGGGTCGTTTCGTTGAACAGTTTGGCGATGCGTATCACAAATTAGGATACTGTCTTTACAAAGTGGGCTGTAAAGGCCCGGAGACTTTCTCAAACTGTCCTGCTGTACGTTTTAACGACGTAGATGTATGGCCGGTAAGCGTTGGCCATGGTTGTATCGGCTGCACCGAACCCAACTTCTGGGATACGATGACTCCGTTCTACGACAGGCTTCCAAACGTTAAAATTCCAGGTGCAGGAATCGTTGAAGATGCCGACAGTGTCGGCCGCAAGGTTCTTGGCGTTACCGCTGCAGCAGTTGGTATCCATGCAGCAGTTGGTATTGGAAAACGTTTAGTCAAAGGCAAAAGCGGAGGCGAGGAATAATTCCTCTGTCTTGAGAAGCAACGACAAGAAACATTACTCTATCGAAGACTCGAAAGATAAAAAACAGACGGTTTTCGATATTATCTTATTTTACGGAGGTTCGACACATGGCTCAACGAATCACCATTGATCCTCTCACCAGGATCGAGGGGCACTTGAGAGTAGACGTGGAAGTTGACGGAGGTGAGGTCACAAAAGCATGGTCATCAGGCCAGATGTTCCGTGGCCTTGAGAATATATTGAAAGGCCGTGACCCTAGAGATGCATGGCTCTTCGTTCAACGTATCTGTGGTGTTTGTACAACTGTACATGCACTGGCATCTGTTCGTTCAGTTGAAGACGCACTTGGTCTTGAAATCCCAAAAAATGCTCAATACATAAGAAACCTTGTGCAGTCCATTCATTGTCTGCATGATCATATTGTTCATTTTTATGCACTTTCCGCGCTTGACTGGGTTGATGTAGTTTCCGCACTCGACGCAGACCCTGTAGCAACTTCAAAACTCGCTGAAACCCTTTCCAACTGGCCGGGCAACAGCTCCAAGCGTTTCCAGGCGGTCAAGGATAAACTGAAAGGTCTTGTCGCCAGCGGCCAACTTGGTCCGTTTGCCAACGCATACTGGGGACATCCAGCGATGAAGCTTCCGCCCGAAGCTAATCTCATGGCTGTTTCTCATTATCTTGAAGCACTTGATTACCAGAGAAAAGCAACCCAGGCTCTGGCAATTATTTCCGGTAAAAATCCTCATATTCAGAACCTGTCCGTCGGCGGTGTAACTTGCGCCATCAACCCGGACAACGACTCAACCCTGAATATGGAAAGACTTTATTATGTTAAGCAGCTGGTAGAAGAAGTACGCGGATTTGTCAACGAAGTATATCTGAACGATGTCGTTGCTGTTGGTGCTTTATATAAAGAATGGCTACCATACGGTGCGGGCGTAACCAACTATCTGGCGGCACCCGATATGTTCCTCAACACCAAAGGAACAGAGTTCGATATGCCTGGCGGTACCGTTATGAATGGCGACCTCAGTACCATTAAACCGTTCACCAGCATCAGTGATGAATATTTCAAGTCCAACGTCGAAGAATCAATCGCCAGAGCCTGGTACGATGGCGACTGGTCGAAGCATCCATGGGAAGAGGATACCGAACCTAAGTATACCGATTTCGAGGATGAGGGACGCTACACCTGGCTGAAGGCACCTCGCTTCCAGGGCAAACCAATGCAGGTTGGCCCACTGGCCCAGCTTGTTGTCGGTTATGCACAGGGACACGAATTGACTGTTAACAGTGTTAATGCAGCCCTTGGCAAAATCAGTGCAGTTGCAGGCGTCAATGTAGGACCAGAAATTCTCCATTCCACCATCGGACGTCATGCTGCCCGCGCAGTACGTTGTTCCATGATGGCTGATCTGGCTCTCAAACATTGGGATCTGCTGGTTAATAATATCGCCACCGGCGATCTTGAAATTTTTAATCCTCCTACCTTCCCGAAAGGTGAGCAGAAGGGTGTTGGTGTCCACGAGGCTCCACGCGGGCTTCTTTCTCACTGGTGTGTAATTCAAGACGGCAAAATCAAAAATTACCAGTGTGTTGTGCCTTCAACCTGGAATGCCGGCCCACGTGACGCGGAAGGACAGCTTGGACCATATGAAGCATCTCTCATGGCCAACCCAATCGCCGATGCAGAGAAGCCACTAGAGGTTCTGAGAACCATTCATTCTTTCGACCCATGTATTGCCTGTGCAGTTCATATGCTGGATCCGGAAGGAAAAGAGGTTATCAATGTCAAGGCCCTCTAAGGCTGATACCAACCTTTTTTACCCGGATCAAACCGTAAGGAGGTAAATATGATATTGTACGAAAAGAAAAAATGCTGGAGCATCCTACTCCGGCTCTATCACTGGGCATTTGCTCTTTCGATCATTTTCCTGGTGGTAACGGGCTTCTATATCAATAGCCCGTGGACAAATACCATGATAGAGGGCAGCATGGCATGGCCCATGGCCTGGATGCGTTACATCCACTTTGTTGCCGGATATGTCTTCACAGCAGCTATACTTGCTCGAATTTTTCTCTACATTTTCGGCAATGCTCAGGAGAGGATTACCGATGTCCTGCCCGTTACCGGCAGGAACATCAGGAACCTATGGAAAACCCTGCTGAGCTACAGCTATATACACGATGAACACTATCCGAGACTGGGTCATAACGTTCTTGCCGGTATAACCTATCTCATCACTATCATTGCTGCTGTCTTCCAGCTGGTAAGCGGCTTCTATCTGCTCTTCCCAGAAGTTGCCAACTGGCAAAACGTTGGCGTCAGTATTTTTACCAGTCAGCAAAATGCGAGATTTATCCATCATCTGCTCATGTGGTGGTTCATGATCTTTGCATTTATTCATGTCTATCTGGTAATCTGGAATGACCTAAAAGAGCCAGAAGGGCTTGTCTCTTCCATATTTACTGGTGACAAATTTAAAGAAACAAAAGTCTGAAACTAAAGGGGTCGAACTACATATCCAGGGCATTGTCCAGGGAGTAGGTTTTCGCCCCTTTATTTACAACTTAGCACACCAGCTAGAAATCTCCGGCTCTGTGAGCAACACAAGTGCCGGAGTATTTATTCAAGCTGCTGCAGAACAAAACCTACTGGAGAGGTTTATCTCCAAAATACGCTCCGACGCCCCACCTCTAGCTGAAATTCTGTCCGTTGATATACTGCCCTTTAACCCCCAAATGATTAGGGACTCCGGATTCGTTATTAATAAAAGTTCGTCCGAAACTTCAGCCAGCACGGCCATTCCGCCAGACATAGCACTCTGTGATGATTGTCTAAACGAACTCTTGTCTGCAGACGACAGGCGTCATAATTATCCTTTTATCAATTGTACCAACTGCGGGCCACGCTTTACCATTGTTGAAACTATTCCCTATGATCGGCCCAAAACTTCCATGCGCGTTTTTCCGATGTGCGAGACGTGTCGAAAAGAATATGAAAATCCAATCGACCGGAGGTTTCATGCCCAGCCCAACGCCTGTCAAGAGTGCGGTCCGCAGTTGAGTTGGCACGATCGAGACGGTAATCCGTTAGCCTGCAAAAATCCGATAACTGAAGCAATCTCTGCACTTAAGAATGGTAAGATTGTCGCCATTCGTGGACTAGGAGGTTTTCATCTTGCTGCAGACGGCTGCAATGAGGAATGTGTTGGGCTCCTCCGGCAACGCAAAAATCGACCGAGCAAACCACTCGCCATAATGGTCAAGGACCTGAATGCTGCCGCTACCTTCTGCCATATCTCGAATCTTGAAGAAGAAAGTCTCAGCAGTCCCCAACATCCAATTGTTTTACTCACTAAAAAAGAAGATTCCCCGGCTGCCGCCAACCTCTCACCTGAAATGGGCGATATTGGCGTTATGCTGCCATACACTCCCCTGCATCACCTTCTTTTTAATGCGCCCGAATGTCCTAAAGCACTGGTTATGACCAGCGGAAACTATAGCGGCCACCCAATATGCATCTCAAATGAAGATGCTCTTACTCATTTGCATGATATTGCAGATTATTTTTTGTTGCATAATCGCGAAATCCTCACCAGGGTTGATGACTCGGTAACTAAAAAGCTGCAAAAATCAATGCGGCTCTTCCGCAGGGCCCGCGGGTTCACTCCATCACCGATTGTGATTGCCCATCAGCTTCCGCCAATTCTTGGCTGCGGAGGTGGACTAAAATCAACATTTTCTCTGGCACGAAATAATCTTGCCTTTGTAAGTCAACATATTGGCGATTTATTTAACCTTGAGTCATTTGAATTTTACACAGAACAGATCAAACATCATCAGAAGGTGTTTGAGATAGAACCGGAAGCGTATATACGTGATCTCCATCCCGATTATCTCAGCTCCCGTTTTGCCGACGAGAGCCAAAAGGATGTGTATACAGTTCAGCATCACCATGCTCATGCAGCCGCAGTCATGGCAGAGCATCATCTTGACAGCCCCGTACTCGCCATAGTCCTCGACGGCACAGGCTACGGCACGGACGGTACCATCTGGGGAGGAGAAATACTCTTGAGCAGACTGGATGGTTTTGAACGCCTGGGTCATCTGCAGTATCTGCCGCTTCCTGGTGGAGACAAGGCTGCAGCAGAGCCATGGCGCATGGCTATTTCTGCGCTCTATCAACTCTATGGCAGAGACTGCCTGAACGACAGGCATCTTCCCGAATTGCTGAAAACGGTTAGTGTTTCCCAGCGAGAAATTCTTGTTGATATGGTCGAAAACGGGTTTAACTCGCCACCGACTTCAAGTTGCGGCAGACTTTTCGATGCAATGGCCGCGCTCCTGAACCTTCGCCTGCGCAGTGATTATGAAGGCCATGCAGCCATGGAACTTGAAACACTTGCCATGCAATCCACGACTCCGGACTGGTACACAGAGTTAGATACAATCATGGCCTCTGAACAATCACCTTTTTTATCCAGGGAGAATGGTAAATGGGAGATTAATTCCGGTGAATTTGTTAAGATGCTTATTGATAAAACTGCAAAAGACGTCAGTGCTTCCCGGGTTGCCCTTGATTTCCATACTGAACTCATTTGTGCCATCTCTAAACTTACCATCAAGCTTGCCGGGCAGTATAATTTAGAAAAGATTGTTCTCTCAGGCGGCTGCATGCAAAACCGTCTGCTCATGGAAGGATTGTTTTATCTTCTGGCAAAGGCAGACCTACAGGTCTACACCGGAGTAAAAATACCGGTTAATGATGGAGGAATTTCCTTCGGCCAGATACTTATAGGAGGATTACAACATGTGTCTCGCAATTCCCATGCGGGTAACTGAAGTATCCGGTAACCCGGATGATTTTACCACCAGTCAGATTGCCACTGTCGATGCCGACGGGATCAGCAAGAAAATCAGACTCGATGTGGTCGACAGATGGCCAAACCTTGGTGATTATGTCATAATTCACGCCGGCTTCGCTATCCATACCCTGGAAGAGCATGAGGCCAAGGCCAACATCGAACTCATCCGTAAAATGGCTGAGGGAATGCCCGAAGAACTTCTTCGCTGACGGGGAAAACTCATGAAGTATGTTGATGAATTTCGGGACAGCACTCTGGCCAAACCCTTGCTTGCCGAATTACAAAAATCCGTAACCAAACCGCTCCGTGTCATGGAAGTATGCGGATCGCATACCATGGCAATTTTTCGAAACGGTATACGCTCCATTCTTCCCGACGGTTTTGAACTTATATCCGGTCCGGGATGTCCGGTCTGTGTAACCTCCGCACCCCACATGGATGCCTTTATCGCCATGGCTGACAGGCCTGACGTACGGGTTGCCATTTTCGGGGATCTGTTCAGGGTTCCCGGTACCAACGGTTCGCTGGCCAATGCCAGTAGCCGTGGAGCCAAGGTCAATATCGTGTATTCACCCATGGATGCACTTGAACTTGCAATACAGCACCCGGACGATCAGGTCGTATTTCTGGGTGTAGGTTTTGAAACAACAACTCCTGGAATTGCCGCCACTATTCTGGCAGCTAAAAATCAAAATGTGCCCAACTTCATGGTGTTCTCTACACATAAAGTTATGCCACCGCCACTCATCGCGCTTCTGAATGACCCTGGTCTGAAAATTGATGGTCTGCTTTGCCCCGGACATGTATCAAGCATCATCGGTGCCGGAGCATACCAACCTCTTGTTGACAAATATAACCTTGCCTGCGTAGTTGCGGGTTTCGAAACGGCTGATTTGCTCAACGGCTTAATACTTCTTGCCCGTCAGGTCGGATCGGGAAAATTCGCCGTTGAAAACACCTATCCCCGCGCAGTCTCCTGGGATGGCAATCAACGAGCTATGAAAATGGTTGACGAGATTTTTGAACCGGCCGACATGGACTGGCGGGGGCTTGGAGTCATCCCTGAAAGCGGTCTTAAGATTCGCGACAAATATGCTCAATTTGATGCGGAAAAAAGACTCGATATCACCATTCCTCAAGTTGAGGAAGCAAAAGGTTGCCGCTGCGGAGAAATACTTAAAGGTATGTCCATTCCATCCGACTGCCCTCTTTTTGACAGTCGTTGTACACCTGCAAATCCCATTGGCCCCTGCATGGTCTCCAGTGAAGGAACCTGCGCCGCCTACCATAAATACGGCAGATCATGAAATGTTCAGCCTGTACAGGTGACAGTTATTTAGTAGTCCAAACGTTAGCGGAATAAAAAACATATGTCTGAAAACAAAATACTTCTCGACCACGGCAGTGGCGGTATGGCAAGCCAGGAACTGATCGGCAAGCTCTTCTTAAAATATCTCGACAGTCCCATCCTTCGTGGTCTGGAAGATAGTGCAATTTTGGAAAACCAACCCGGTCGACTGGCCTTTTCAACGGACAGTTATGTCGTTGATCCAATTTTTTTCCCAGGCGGTGACATCGGCAAGCTCGCCGTACATGGAACCATCAATGATCTGGCCATGCGTGGTGCGAAACCTCTCTGTCTGAGCCTTGCTCTCATTCTGGAAGAAGGTATGGATCTTGTAGATCTTGAAAAAATCATCGCCTCCATTGCCGAAGCTTCAAAGGAAAGCGGTGTTCCCATTGTCACCGGGGATACCAAGGTTGTACCCAGGGGGAAGGGGGACAAGATATTTATCAACACCTCTGGCATCGGTCTGGTAGCTCATGATGTTAATATTTCCTCAGTCAACGCCAAGGCTGGTGATAATGTTATCCTCTCCGGGACCATGGGGGATCATGGAATTACCATCATGACCAGACGTGCAGGAATCTCCATGGAAGGAAAACTGGAAAGTGACACAATGCCACTTCATACCATGGTGGCCAAGCTCCTTGCCGAGGTTCCAGGTGCTATCCACACCATGCGCGACCCAACCAGAGGCGGAGTGGCCACTTCTCTCAATGAGATAGCTGCGAACTGTGGACAAAGTATCGAAATGAAAGAGGAGGCTCTACCGGTAACACCCGAGGTACGTGCAGCCTGTGAGATTTTAGGTCTTGAACCACTCTATCTGGCCAATGAAGGGAAATGTCTGGTAGTGGTGAGTGAGCAGGCAACAGAGAAGGTTCTAAAAATTATGCGGAGCTGCAAAGAAGGTGAAAAAGCTCAAATCATCGGTAAAGTCGTTGCCGGAATACCAGGCAGAGTGGTAATCAACACACCCATCGGCGGATCACGAGTGGTTACACCTCTTCATGGCGAACCTCTGCCAAGAATCTGCTAACTATTACCGGAAGATAATTTGCAGTACCCCTGAAAAGAGGGAAATATATCGTAAAAAGACATTCTTCGATACTCAACATTTACGGGCAAGAATATACATAATGGATAACATTGAGAAAAACATAGGTATTGTAGGCATCGGCAACCTCATCTGCGGTGATGAAGGTTTTGGTATTCACACCATTAATTACCTGGAAGAAAATTATATATTTCCAGAAAATGTTGTCCTTAAAGATGCAGGTACGGCTGGGATATATCTCTCCCCTTTTCTGGAAGAATGCGATCCCGTTTTTGTCATCGATGTTGTCGATATTGATGCTGAACCTGGATCGATGCACTATTACAGTACGGAAGACGTCAAACTGGGCAACATCCAGACAAAAATGTCACCCCATCAGCTTGGCCTTTTGGAGATTCTCGAGATTTGTAAACTGCGTGATGCGGCCCCGGATTGTGTAGAGTTTTATTGTGTGGTCCCCAAAGATCTGGAAACCTCCCTTGAACTCTCTGACACAGTTGCACCGAGAGTTGCGGAGATTGCAGAAAAAATACTGACACGACTTCGGCAGGAAGGCGTTGAGGTTGTTAAAAAAGAAATACCTAAATGAGGTAGTGCATGCACGAAATCTCACTTGTCCAGGGACTTTTTCAACAACTCGCTGATCTTGCCCGGCAGAACAATATGACTAAGGTTGTTACCGTTACCATGCAGATTGGCCCACTTTCAGGAGTTGTTGCCGATTCCTTCAGGTTCGGTTTTGAAATCCTCTCGGCAGAAGATGATCTCATTCGCGGTGCCGAGCTGGTTATCAACACCACAGCAGTCACATACCGCTGCTCAAAGTGCGGAGCAACGACCAAAGGCTCTGCTGAGCGCCCCGAAAGCTGCCCAGACTGCGATGAGGTTTTTCTCATTGCCGAGGGCGGCGATGAGCTCATACTTGAAAAAGTGGCACTGGAATAAGTCTTATAAATTATAATATTACCAAGAGTTAACTGCACCATACTCTCTCAACCAGAAGGATACTACTATGTGTGATTCATGCGGATGCGTGTCCCCTTCGGACCACTCACATACCAAAACAGTCGATGTCCACGAAAGCCTTTTTGCTGCCAATGAAGCCATTGCCAAGGCAAATCGTGAACATTTTGAAAAAATGGGGGCTGTAGCCATCAACCTGATCAGCAGCCCAGGATCAGGAAAAACCACCCTCCTAGAACACACCATCGAAGCACTTGCCGGGGAAATGCGCATTGGAGTTATCGAAGGTGATATTGAAACCGAACGTGATGCCGATCGTATCCGTGCCAAAGGTGTACCGGTGGTTCAACTTACCACCGGCGGCGCTTGTCATCTTGATGCCTCCATGACCCATAAGGGATTTCATCAGTTGCAAAAAGAACCCGGTGGAAATAAACTTGATATTCTTTTTATCGAAAACGTAGGAAATCTGGTCTGCCCAACGAGTTTTGATCTTGGTGAACATTTTCGTATCGTCCTCGTATCCGTACCGGAAGGACCTGATAAACCAGCAAAATACCCAAAAGCATTTACCAGTTCAGATACCTTTCTGATCACCAAGACAGATCTGCTGGAACATTTTGACTTTCCTGTCGATGAGGCAAAAGCTGAGGCCTTGCATCTCAATCCAAATCTCGAGATTATGGATTTTTCTTCAAAAACAGGAGAAAATTTTGATTCTTGGTTGAATTATCTGCGTAAGCTGGTGGCTGATTTTAAAGGCGAGGCATAAAACTCATCAATATTTGCGTCATAGAACTCCAGATGAGAAAATATTCTACGGACGCAATCATCAGTTCGATGATATGCCGATTATTTCAAAGGAAACCTGCACCCTTCTTCGATCTGTCTGGTGAGTTATGGCCCGGTGATACAGGGTGCAATCAGCTCTGCTGAGCCTTTATTTCAGCGAGCAGTTCCCTACCACCATTGTTGAGGACCCAGTCTCCAACAGCTTCGCCTAATTGAACAGCATCACCAGGCATGCCTTCCACGCTATGGGCAATTATGGTTTTCCCATCCAGACTTGCAAGACCTCCGTTCAGACGAATTCTCCCTCCTGCAAGTGTAGCCAGACCGAAAGCGGGTATGGAGCAGCCACCTTCCATGCGTCGTAAAAATGCACGTTCTGCAAGTAAACATATTTCACTTTCTTCGTTATTGATGCATCTGCGGATTTGTTCTCTTTTTTCAGATACTAGTCCAGCGGCCGCCTCAACGGCAATACATCCCTGACCAACCGGAGGTATGAATTGAGTTTCCGGAAATGTGTGGACAATCAATTCACCGTAACCCATTCTTTTTACTCCAGCATAAGCCAGCATCAACGCATCACAATCACCGTTACGCATCTTGGCAATACGCGTCTGCAGATTACCCCGCATCTCCACTGTTTTTACATGTGGAAAAAAATGTTTTAACAAAGCGACTCGTCTGACCGAAGAAGTTCCTATGATGATATTTTTACTACTGTCATCGATATCAAGGTCCTTGGTATCACTGACAAGGACATCATTGACCATCTCTCTTGCAGTAAAGGCAATAAGTTCAAAGCCTTCTGGAAGGGAGGATTGCATGTCTTTGGCGCTGTGAACAGCTATATCGGTAACTCCGCTGGCGAGCTGCTCTTCGAGTTCCTCCGTGAACACGCCTTTACTGCCAATTTTGGCTATTGTGGTATCAAGAACCTTATCACCTTTGGTTTCCATGCTGGTGATATTGGTGTCGATGCCATTTTTTTGCAGAGCAGCAGCGACTGATTCTGTCTGCCACATCGCCAGCTTACTTTTGCGTGTTCCAATGCGTACAGTGGTCATAAATTGATCCCTACGTAAAAATGAATATATTCTTTCAGTAATAGAACGGCTATAACTATAATATATATTGAGCCTCTCCATTACCATAAATGAGCGATTTATGAAATCTGTTCTTTAATGACAGGCTAAACCACAACTTACAACAACCAGAATTGGTAAAACCACAAGCTAACATGCGCTTTCTCGTTTATAACATCCGCTACGCAACAGGTCATAATAACGGCTACCATCTTCCTTTTCCTTACTCGGGTTTTTTTCGATCAACACGGAGAAAGCTTGATGAAATTATTGATTTCATTGGCACATATTCACCTGATGTCATCGGTCTTGTTGAGGTTGATTCAGGCTCCTACAGAACCGGAAATAACTGTCAGGCAGAGGTCATCGCCCATGCTCTCGGATACTCGTATCTGGTGGAATCAAAATATGGCAATGGCCGCCTAACCCAGAAAGTTCCGGTGATGAACAAGCAGTCAAATGCCCTGCTCACTCGGAGAAGTTTAAGCAGTCATCAATTCCATTATTTTAACGAAGGTATTAAACGTCTGGTAATCGAAGCAGAAGTTGACTCAATTATCTTTTTCATCGTCCATCTTTCAATCAAATACCGACACCGGCAATACCAGCTGCATCGTCTCCATCAACTCGTTAAACAGGCAGACAAACCGGTAATTATCGGTGGAGATTTTAATACTTTCTGGGGTAGTGGTGAGTTGGAACTCTTCTTAGCAGCCAGTGATCTCAAAAATGCCAACCCCAACAACGCTCCTTCACATCCCAGCCACTCACCTCATCGGCAGCTTGACTTTATCCTTTACAGCAAGGATCTCGAAGTGCACTCTTTCTCCATACCGGATATTCAGCTTTCCGACCATTCACCGCTGGTCTGTGACTTCAGTGTCAAAGAGTCCTGTTTCGGTTATGCTTGATCGCTAACGGCTACTCCTATTACTGCCACTTTTCGTATCCAAACTCCAGCCCGAATTGTTCATGAAAAATTGAAGCTGGGAGTGTGTCGGTGTTTTTCCGTCATAGACATCCGACCGGGTGATTCTCCATATTTTATCTTTGATTCCTCATGCTCTTTTTGTTATCAAGAAAGAAACCTATGCGTTTTTATTCCCTCTCTTATGATGGATTTAACCTGGAGGTTTCCCTGTGATAACAGCACGTCATATCATGAGTACCAATTTCCACTCTCTTCACCCTGAAACACCGCTTTCCGAAGCGCTCAAGCTCTTCAAAACCGCTTCGGAAAAAGAAGGGAGAAAGGTCTTTGGAATGATGGTCATTGATGATCAGTCCAAGCTTGTAGGGATTCTATCCATGTATGATATCCTCCTGTTTATTCAACCCAAACATGTACAAATCTGGGGTGAAATGAGTGATATCGATGTATCTGGTCTGCTGGATACCATTTTCCAGAAAAGCAAGGATATTCAGGTCGGCGATATAATGACAACTGAAGTGATTACCATTGATGACAATACACACCTCTTCACCGTGCTTGAATTGATGAACAGAAAACATATTCGCCGACTGCCGGTAACGAGTGATGGTAACGTGTTGGGGATTGTATATATTTCAGATCTGTTTTTTCATCTGGTGGAACAGATGAAATAATTCGTAGCTTAAGAGCAGGGTAATCTCCAGACCATACAATGCCAAAAGAAGTTATGAAAATAACACTTCCGACGGATTCTGCAAAAGACTCGGCAATTTTCAGCCGTTTAAAAGTGAAGGACACCATGCGATGCTATGTCCTCTCCCTGCTGACAACCAGATCCATTGCCACGGCAATCCAAACGCTTATAAAACATAAAAGTGACTCACTGCTCATTCAGGATGAGAATGGGTTTCCTGCAGGTGTCATTACCAAAACAGAGATCATGGGAGCCTACTACGCCGGGTTGCCACTCTCAACGCCGCTTGCTGATATCATGGGTACTCCGGTTATTTTTTGCACCCCGGATGACTCACTTGAATCTGCCCTTGTCACCATGCAGCAGTATGCAATTCATAGATTGTATGTTGTCGATTCCAGTTCAAAAGCCGTGGGCGCATTATCCTACCCTGATATTGTTGGTACACTCTATAGATACTGCTGCAGTTGCAAGTTTGGCTTGCACCAAAGGAAGTCGGTAAGCTCCTCTTATATTGTTCGCTATACAGTTAGGGATGTTATGACAAAATCTGTTGTAGTTGTGCAGGAAGACACTTCCATTCAGGAGGTAATAGAGCGTCTCTCTACCTTTAAACTTGGCGCATTGATGGTTCAAGCCCCGGATGGTAAACCCCTTGGAGTAATTTCCAAATCAGATATTGCTCTCGCCTATAAAAGGAAACTGCCGCTTCGTGAGACAGCAGCAAAAATCTATAATAAACCTATTGTTTCATGCAGCGAGGCAACAACTCTGGAAGATGCTATTAGACGAATGATCTTTTCAGAGATAAGCAGATTGTTCATCTACACCGAGTCGCCCAAAGAGATGAGCGGTGTTCTCAGTCTCTCGGATACGGCAAGAATCCGTTCCGGCTCCTGTCAAGCTTGTTCCAGTTCTAGAATAGAAGTGAAGAAGGACATATAGGAATCTAACTCTCCCTGTTTCTCTTACCCGCTATGTACGTTCATGAATCAATGCGGCGGAGCAGGGAAATGTCATTTGCTAGGAAGTGCGCCATTTAATGTCATGATCATCCCGTTTGTTGACAGAGTGATGTTGTGTCGTTTCCTGCGGTGCACCGGATGACGAGACGGTCTCTTTCTTGACGAAATCCTGAGCTGATGTTGTGGTTTCTTCAGATGATGACTGCGCTGCAGTGGCTGATTTCTTTGCTGGAGCTGAACTCGGCACAAATATATTTTTCAGCCATGAACGAAAACGTTCGGGTAATCCCTTTTTTCGAGTTGCCTCAAAAATCTCCTGCCGTCGTCTCTCAGTTGCAAGTACCTCTTCTGAGGTAAAGTCCTTGCGAAAAAAGTTCTCTGCCACCTCCACTTCGAGCATCTTCATAAGGTCGCCGCCTAACTCAACAATCCTTACATCGACCTCCTCCATCCCGAGTTTCCTGCACGCCTCAAGACGCCGAAACCCTGCAACCAGATTGCTTTGTTCATCAATTAATATCGGGTTGATTAATCCAACTTTGCTGATCGATTCAATGAGAGGTAGAAGATTACCTATTTCTTTACGGATGCGAGTTTTATCTTCGACTTTGATAAGATCAATGGCTATTTTCATAGATTCTCCAGCCAATATTGCGTTTGTCTATCTACTATTTTAGGCAGTACAGTAGTGCGAGTGCGCTGTATACTGTAGTACAAGAACTTTGTCAGGGCAAGCCTTTTACACTGTTATGTCAATGACTCTTTCTAATGGTGGCCTGTTCAGAGGTCTTGTTGTCGGCGTAAAAAAGTTCGTTTAAAACTTTCGAGAAAAAAGTTCGCACCTGTTTTTACCGGCACGCTTCGCCCTGTACATTGCAATGTCAGCATTACGGATGAGCCGGTCAGGGTCGTTGCCATGAGTTGGGGAAATAGCAATACCGATACTGACACTCACATGGAACTCCTCACTTTCCTCATCAATACATCTCTGCACCGCCCCGCAGATCTTTTCAGCAACGTTCACCACCCCCTCTCCATTTTTACTCGACGGCAGGCCAATAATAAATTCATCTCCCCCCCAGCGACACAAAATATCCGAATCACGCAGGCAGCTCTTCAAGGTATTGCTTACCTTGATTAAAAGCTGGTCACCGGCTTGGTGCCCATACTGATCATTGACCGCTTTGAAGTTATCCAGATCAAGAAAGAGTACTCCTACGAACAACTCATTTCTGTACGCCTGTTTCAGGATTTGCAGTAATAAATCATGAAATAGCCTCCTGTTTGGAAGCCCTGTCAACTCATCATGATAGGCAAAGAATCGCAGCTTTTCCTCTGCTGCACGAAGATCGGTTATATCATGCAAAGAGATGACGGCACCGATCTTGTACCCTTCGCCATCGCTCATGACCTGGCCGTTGACTCTCAATGTGTGCTTTTTTTCTTCCTCGCCTATAAAAACGATCTCATCATTTTGTAAATTTCCACCCACGAGAGCCTTAACAAGAGGTTCATCATAGTGAGGAAGAGGAGTGATCCCGTCACGTTGATAGTGATCAATCTTTGCAAAGGTTTCAAAAACTTTCGAATCACTCTTAATATTATAGAGATCGCGACCGGCCCTATTCACCAGTACAATCTTTCCCTGTTCATCACAGGCAATGATTCCGTCCTGAACATGTTCGAGAATGCTGTTCTGAAAAATCTGTTGTTTTTCGAGCTGATGCTGGGCGTGCTTTAATGGCGTAATATCAAGAAAATACCATACTCTGGCAAGATAAGAAGCACGATCGTAAATGGGATAGGTATGTCTATAAAAGGTCCGACTATCCTTGAGACGAACTTCATCGGTACTCGTTTCATGCCTGTTCCTGTAGAGATGCTCTACCTTGGCAATAAATCCTTGAGGATCTTCCAGTTGATTGAGAATGGTCTGAAGGCTGGCCTTTTCATCTCTCGAAGCCTGAACATCAGGAGGGATTCCCCACATGTTGACAAACTCACGATTGAAGGAAAGCATCTTCATGCTTTCACTGACTAACAATATACCTCCTGGATTGTTTTGATATTGTGCCTCAAGTATAGCGGCGTGCAGGCACGATTCTTCGCAACCGGATTTCCAGGTATCCTGCCTGTTGAGCAGGAAAATACGATTATTCTCGCCGGTTAAAGATGCATTAATGGAAACCGGGGTAACCTTCTCGGCAGAAAAATGGAGAGTGGTATTGTATATAGTGGACCGAAGTAAATCTATACTATTGAAAAACGTAGAAAAAGTCGCGATTTCATCTTTTTGAAGAAATTCTGTAAAAAACGGAGGATCAGCAGGTATGGTTTGCCAGGCAAAAAGTTTGTTTGCTTGCTCATTTGCCTGTAAAATTCTGGTTTCTTCGTCGAGATGTATGGCTGCAAGAGGAAGATCATTGAAAATTTGCTTCATTACGAAATATCCCGATTATAAACCGTACATCCACGCCAGGAATAATGCGTCGTAAATACTCCGCAGATTTCCCTTTCCCCTTTTCAAATTGTGGTGAAAGAATACACTTTTGTGGAATATAAATGCAAGGTTAACCTGTCAATTAAGCATTATCTGTTGTCTCACCGTATGAAATATTATTTTTAGAAGGTTACCGTGCTTCGGCCAAACAGTGCAAATGAAGTGTAAGGACGATTTCAGCGGGGTAGCTGTACCTCAAAACAGGAACCTTCGCCAAGACGGCTTTCAACATTTACCCTCCCGCCGTGAGCCTCTACAACCGCGCGAACATAGTTAAGCCCAAGTCCTAGTCCCTGCTGGGTGCGACTCCTGTCTCCACGGAACAATCTTTCCCAGATTCTGCTCAGCTCAGATGATGAAATTCCCATGCCATTATCCTTAAAAAAAACCGATATATTCCTCTCTGTTGAGACGGCAGAAATACGAACATATCCTCCGCTATGTCCATATTTTATAGCATTATCAACCAGATTAGCCCAGACCTGGCGTATCCGGGTTCGATCTGCCCGTATCATAATATCAGCATCAATGTCCATGTGCAGTTCGATACTTTTTTCATCGGCAACATATTCATACAAATTAATAACATCCGTGATGGTTGAATAGAGCTCCACCTCTTCTATGGTAAGGCGCATTGTTCCAGATTCGGCCTCAGCCACACTCATCATGATTGAGAGCATGGACAACACCTTCTCCGACTCTTCAAGACAGTCTGCAAGTGCTTCAGCAAGCTTATCCGGGGTATTCTCGTGGAGTCCATATTCAGCCACTGAACGCAAACGGGTCATCGGTGTTCTCAGATCATGGGCGACGTTATCTAGAGACTCCTGCATTTCCTGAATCAATTGATTGTTTTGGGAAATAACCCGATTAAGAAGCTGGTAGAGCCGGTGTAATTCGCTGTTGTTGTTCTCCTGGAGCAAATTACTGCTCTTTCTGGCGACAACATCAGCAAGAGAGTATTCAGCCTCCGCAAGAGAACGCAAACTTCTTCTGCGGCTGAGAAGTGTTATCCCTGCAGAAACAAGCAGGGCCGGCAAAAGCATGAGTATCAGCCCTTTTTTTAGATCCTGGTACAGACTGACAATATGTCCGTGTCGCTTTCCCACCTGCACCACCCTACCATCGCCCATGCTTTGTGAACGTATGGTCCAATGGCTCTGAGCATCCTGATCGGTCAAGGCAATCCAGGTAACATTTAAGCCGGGATCGATATTGACTATTTTTTTAAACTCAAGATCCACACCGGGACTTTCGGTAAAAAACAGCTGTTCACCAGCACTGATCAATCTAATGAATTCCAGGCCCTGCATGCCGTTTTTACCCGAACCGCCCATTTCCGGAAACATCACCCCTACAGCTCTGGACTGCAGATATTTATCCAAACGGATAGCAACATCGTTGCTGCAATAATCTTTGAGTGCACTTTTGATATACAGCAGTGCTCCTCCTGAAGATAAAGCCAAAGAAAGAAAAATAGCGATGAAAAGAAGAATGTAGTTGCCGCTGGAGCTGTGCAGCTGGGCTTTAAGGCGAGCGGAGAACATATCCCATACCCCTTACTGTATGGATCATTTTGTGCTCAAAATCTTTATCTACCTTATTTCGTAAGCGACAAACAAGCACATCAACAACGTTGGTTTGCGGGTCGAAGGCATAATCATAGACTTTCTCCAGAATCGAAGTCTTGGAGATAACGACATCCGGATTTCTCATCATATACTCGAGAAGAGAGTATTCTTTGGCAGGCAATTCAATCTTCACCTTTTCACGGTGTACTTCATGCCGGAGAAGATCCATTTCCAGTGGACCTACCTGCAACATGGTCGATTTAACATTTGCCTTATCTCGTCTGATCAGGGCTTGTAGGCGGGCCAGCAACTCGGTGAAGGAAAACGGTTTGATCATGTAATCATCGCCACCCCGCTGCAATCCCTGGACCCGGTCGTCAACTGATTGTTTGGCGCTGAGGATCAGCACCGGCGTTTCCACATGACGATCACGCATGTTCTCAATGATACTTAATCCATCCAGGCCGGGAAGCATAATATCTATCACGGCAATATCATAGGGCTCATAAAGAGCCATAGCCAAACCTTGTGTGCCATCATGAGTAACGTCAACAGAGTACCCGGCCTCCTTCAACCCTTTCTCTAAAAACGAGGCTATTTTTATATCATCTTCAATAACAAGTATTCGCATCGTCTCGACCTTGGATCCTTTTACACCAAAGCAATAAGAGAACCATTTCTGCCAGTAACACCATCTGTGCTCCTGCACGCTCGACGATAGGAGAAAAAATCCGAAGAACAAACCGTACAGGTTTCAAGGCATGAAATCGACCTACCGGGCACACCGCATTTTTGCAGCTGGTTCCTGGTGATTTTCCAGAAATCAAAATGATTTTCCCCTACACGGAAATCCAGGAAAGATGGAGGAAGCTCCGTTTTATAATGTACAAACTCAGCACAACAGGGTCCCAGGGAAGGACCTATACCGGCGATCAGGTGCTCTGGCCTGGTCCCGAATGTTTCCTGCATGGCTTCTACCGTGCCAGCAACTATATTGACGACACTCCCTCTCCAGCCATTATGAACAGCAGCGACGGCCCTATGACCTCTATCATAGAGCAAAACAGCCTGGCAGTCTGCATGTCCTATCATGAGGCCAACCCCAACAACATTGGTCATCAAGGCATCGGTATCATCAATGATGTAATCATGGTCTAATGGCCCCTCAACCTGATGTATATTGTTGCCATGCACCTGATGGGCAGACACCAGATAGTTCAGCCCGAACCGCTTTTTGATGTTTTCACGGTTCCTTGATACGCAGGAAGCATCGTCGCCGACACCAAAGCTGATATTATTGCTGGCAAAAGAACCTGCACTCTCACCACCAAACCTGGAAACAGATCCATGGACAATTCCCAGTAGCGGCTCTTTTAGCAATGGATGAACAATCTGTTTTTCGGGAACTTGCATGATTCTCTTTCCACCTTATTTCCTGCGGCAGCCTTAAATAATTGCCCGCCATGCAAGAGGCAAACCTCCATAACATTACGGGCATTCCTTTAAATTAATTACTTCAGTGCAGCAAGTGCCGACTCAAAATCCGGGTCCTGAGCAATTTCAGGAACCTGTTCGATATAGATGACTTTCCCTTCTGAATCAATGACAACAACAGCCCGGGATAATAGTCCTTTTAAGGGGCCGGTGGTTACCTGCACTCCAAAATCTTTACCGAATTGAGGTGAGCGAAAGGTTGACAGAGCATGGACATTCTCCAGCCCCTCACTCTCGCAAAACCGTTTATGAGCAAAGGGTAAGTCAGCAGAAATACAGAGCACAGCTGTATTTTCAAACGAAGAGGCCTCTGAATTAAATTTCCGCACCGATGCCGCGCAAACAGGTGTATCAAGGCTTGGAAAGATATTCAATACAAGTTTTTTCGTCGAATAGTCATTTTGGGAAACATCTTGCAAATCGGTATTGGTCAGATTGAATGCGGGTGCCTTACTACCAACTGCCGGTAGATCACCAATTGTTTCAATAGGGTTTCCTCTCAAGGTAATAGTAGCCATCTCATCCTCCTGATTAAAATTTAGTAGCTAGAAAAATATTTTTTTCGATGAATTATACGATAATTTCTTCCCTGGAATACGACAACGTCCAGGAAATACCGGACTGTTTCAGCTCAACTGGTTAGAAGAGTAATTACATAAACTGTACAAACTGGGGCGAATCGACCTTTCTGTACGCAGATATGCAATTAACTTTAAAGTATAGTTATACCTGTGGAAAATTCAAACCTGTCATGGTGAGTTTTCTGAGCGACAGGACGATAAATAGACACATTTCATCATATTGGGAAAATGAAACAGCCTCAAGGGAGGCTATTTACTCATCACTTAAACCGGAAAAAATCTTTGCCAGGTTGTTGTCAATGACATAGATACATATCTCCTTGGCGCCTCTATGCGAATAATCATATTTTTTCTGAAGATTCTCAATCATATAGGTGACATCTTCACGAATTTTCTTATCATACGTTCGAAAGGACTCACTGCCGTAATCCTTAACCGCCATTCGAAAATTTTCGTTTTTGAGAAACGGCTCAAGCACCTTTTCCTTGAGATTATGAACATATTTACTATACAGATGTTTGAAAAGTTTGGTTTTAGTAATATGGAGACCATCCCGTAAAATGTCCTGGGGCAAGGTGGATGAGGTATACTCCTTTTGTACATCACTTCTGAACTTTTCCTCTTCTCCTATTTCGGTCAGTATCTTTGACTCTACACTCTGAAACATTTCTTCATCTACATGTACCCTTTCTCCGGTAAATGTACAGGTTTCCACCGTTCCCGGCTCAAAGTTCACCGCAAACATGTAGTTCTGGATACTGCGTGATATCTGCTCCTCATTGTAGTAATAGAGAGACTCCTTGACCTCCTGCAGGATCGAGTAGTTATACATTTTCAATAACGAATTCAGAAAATTCTCGGGCAGAATATTTCTATCCTTTTTGCAGTATTTTCTGAAAAACAACACCAATTCAGACATGCTTATCAGCTTGTCCTCCTCATTATATTCTGAGAAGAATTCGTTAAACATTCTTAAAGAATCACGTCCCGACAAGCCTTTCCAGCCATCTTTTTCCGATTCTGCAATGATTTTCTGACGTCTTTTCGCAGTAAGGTTTTTAAAATCGGATTCCGCCAGCCATTTAGGGATATGACCTGTGTACAGCTCCATTTTAAGAAGTTGTAGATTCTCATCACAATAAAGATCATATTTCTCAGGCTCTCCAATCCACTCAAGCATCGCCTCGGATCTGATATGCAGTCGGGTAGCTATTATTACCCTGGCAAAGTTATGCAGAACCCGGGGCAGAAAGCCTTCATCGATATGCCTTCCAAAGGTATTGCGATAAATCTCGACCTCAGTATTTAAATCAAGGATATATGGGATATTGATATATTCTATTCTGTCGGAAAATGCCTGGAGGTCCTGAATAACTTTTTTGTCCTCCGGATTCATCAGCGCCAGAAGTAATGAAGAAACATATTCCTCGGTGTCTTCAACCTTATGAACACCATCACTGATGATGTTATGCAATTCCATCAAACGCTCGACATTATGAGATTTAATATCCATTAATGCGTAAATACCGTCATTTGTCTTAGCATAACTGGAATAGATATAGTTTACCCGGCTGGAATCATTAAAATGGGTATCAAGACAGCGCTGCACCATTTCATTGCGATAAACACTTTGACGCATCGGCTTATCTCCGGGGTTATACACGGTGATGCCTTCGCCGACCCTCCTGTTAATCGCATAGGGCCTCGCATACACCATTTCCAGGACCTTCCGAGGATCATTGTGCATTTGCATGAGGGCCTGGTACAGGGACATACAAATGGTGCATGGAGATTCTTTAAAAACCCACTCATATTCTTTTTCTGCAAAAAGTTTCCACTTGAACTCCTCGTTTTCGAGCAGATCGTCGAAAAACCGGCGCCTGGCATTTTTAGGAATATGTAATATAGGATTATCATGGCTGGGACAGGGTACCTCAAAGTGAGTTCCTGACTCATCATCCTGCTGACAGGCACACCGCATTTCCTCGGCAAGTTGAGACTTTCCCTCGTTTTCAAAATACCAGGCCAGTTTATCGGTGAGACTATTAAGAGAGTGAGCCCCTCCCACAAGCTGATCACGCTTTATCCGCCATACTGTTTCATACCGCATCCCTTCGCTGCTGGCAGAATATTCCTCAAACTTTCGCAGTAGATTATTAAGAAATGTTGATTTGCCGCTACCGTGAGGGCCTTCAAAGATATATATCTTTTTCTGCTGTGCTCCCACATAGAGAGATTCGACATGGCTGATCAAACGATTGGCAAAAAGCCGATCGGCAAAAAACGGTCTGTCTGAATTCTCGACAAAAAGCCTGCTGCTGTCATATTTCAAATATTTTATAGATTCGGGATCATCCGGATATTCGTCCTGCTCTGCGGTAACAAAGGTATGGAACATATCGGCATAGAGCTGATAGACATTACGGATGAGACTGTGTGGATGCTTGGTGAGCTCCTCCAAAAAATCGCTGAAGGAAAGTGTGGGCAGCTGTTTCCATTCACTCTCGTTCTGGCTAATATTTTCAAGCGCATTGGTCACATTAGGCATAACATTTCCCTGATATATTTAAAAAATGCCTCGCACATATGAACATGAAGGAAGATTGCAGCACCTCCATGGCCATCAATTTAAATCCTTTCTGCTTAAAACCCGGTCCTTCATCCGATAACGAACCCGCTTCCATTCGATTTCCTGGGGAACTTTTTCCGTTTTCTGTTGCCCGGCGACCGGCTGGGGAGCACTTCGCATCTGAGCCTCAGAGGTATCAAGATATACCTGCCCACCCCAGAGATACTCTATGCCCAGCAGGGTTCCTTTGATATATTCTTTCACCAGCGGTTTTTGTTCAAATAGATGATTGAGGTAAAGGCTGTTATCATCCATGACACTGATCTCGATTGACGGAGGATGATAGAGAGAGTCAAGCACCATTTTTTTATACTGTTCGGCATCCCTGCTCTTTACATAGTACTGCCAGGTCATTCGTTCTTTATTGAGCCGCTTGCCACTGACAAACAGTTTGTGATTATCAACAAAATCCTGATCAATAAAAGTGTTTATGAACATTGAATCCGAACAATTTTCCCGGACATGAAATATGAAATCCCTGCCTGACAGAGACTTGTCATCAAAGCTCTTTCGTAGCTCTCTATCCTTTAAAAACCGGAATTTATGCGATATTTTCCCTTTGTTTCCCATCTCTTCAATATAGGAAAACAACCGCATCCCCAGAGCATACGGATTCAGCCCAACACGTGGCATTGCCGTTACCTTGGCATTAACAGTGGCAAAATCCACTTCATGACCATTTATCCGATCATCGTTTAAAAACAATTCCTCGTGCCAGTAACTGGCCCAACCTTCGTTGAGAATTTTCGTTCGTATCTGGGGCTGGAAATAAAGAGAAGTTGAACGTACTGCTTCCATCACCATGAGCATCCATTTATTTGTTTCTTTTTGAAGAAACTCGGAGTTCTCCATGATAAACTGGAAGATATCCAGACCTCTCTTTGAGTTTTTGCTCTCTCCGTACTTTTTATAGAGCGACTCAAATTCAGCATACTTGCTCTGCACTGTTTCGATGAAACGAACTTCCGCATTGTTCGGATCTTCTTTGACAAAAGCATTATATCGCTCTATTTCTTTGACATATGCAGTGACTTGGGTATCTTTTTCCTGCTGGAGAAATACATCAAAGTAAAAATCCAGCCGGTTTATCTGCCGTGGATTCTCAAAGCCAGAATACCGCGCCAGCTCACGATGATATCCAACCAAATTATCAATTGACCTGGTAAATTCGATAACATAATCAACCCATCGTCCCTTCTCCGAGCGAAGTTTGGCAATCATCCTCTTGTCGGAAAGGGCCCGCGAGGCAAAATCATAATCCCAGGTATGGCGAAAGAACAGGTTGTTCTGGAAAAAGTCTATATGACCGATAACATGATAGAAAATCATGACATTCAGCCAATCCGGATTATTATCATTGTAAAACGAAATAGCCGGTCGGGTATTGATCACCGTTTCATAGGGATTGCCGGGGTAGAGCTCATAGCGGCCCTTTTCTTTTAACACCTCAACATCCTGGACCCAGTAATCGTAAAGGGTCGGGATCATGTTTTTTGGAGAAAGCTCAATAAGATCTCGGTTGGTAACAATATACTCAAGGCTCTCATCGAAGAAACGCAACCCCATGTCCCTGGCGCGCTCCTTGCAGCCCTCCATAATTTTTTTTGCATGCTGGCTGATCAGTTCCATCTTGATCGTCCTCTCCCTTGTTAAACTAAAAGGGTATAAGTGTTTGTATCATGAACTGCAACGTTATCATGATATGAGTTTCTTGATTCCCTCTATCAGTCTGGCCTCATCACTTTCCTTCTTCATCACGTCAAGACGCAAGAGTGCATGTTTTTCTTCGAGAAGCCCGGATTTCTGCAAATATTTCTCCACCTCGGTGCTGCCGCTTATACCATAGCCGTTCTCGGCAACGGTGATACCCACTCTATTGGCATACTCCAGCATAATCTCCAGCTGAGGAAGAGTTTCCTTACCGCTGGTATCCCAATCGTCACCATCCGTACCATGAAAAATATAGATATTATAGTCTCTTTCCAAACTCTCCTCGGCCACGATATCATTGACCAGCTTGTAGGCAGAGGCAACCTGTGTTCCACCGGCAACCCGAAGATTATAATAGGTATGAAAATCTTCAACTTCCTTGGCCTCGGTATCATGGAGAATAAACCGAGTTTCCACTTGATTTTCATACTGGTAGAGCAGCCAGGAATAGATGAGAACATGCTGTGTTACCACAAGTTCTGTGGGAGCTCCATGCATGGAGCCAGAGTAGTCACGGACAAAAAAGACCACAGCCTGCGACTCATAATCTTTTTCACGCGAAAGGATTTTGTATATTCTATCAGCCGGTGAAATAAGCAGATCTTTGGGCTCCACCCTTTTTCCAGCCTGGACTCGACCAAGAGCAATGTTGGTGGAGATGAGTCTTCTGAGCGTTGCCTTTTTGTCAATTATCTGGCCGAAGCCGCGGTTCCTGTCGGTGAGATCATAGGTAAACCTGGTCAGGGAACGTTTTTTCCCTTTATCTCTCAGGTTGGGCAATTGAAACTGTTCGGTAAGAATACGACCCATATCGTAAGCATTGGCATCGGTTTCATGACTGCCGCCATCACCCTGACCAGCCCCACCTTCACCACTGCCTTCTTCCTGGCGAACCGGCTGCTCGCCGATTACTTCACCCTCTTCACCTTCACCGCTGCCGCCATCCCCTTCCCCTTCTTCCTCGTTTTCCCTGATATGGTCATGGAGAAGCTTTTCTTCTACCGTTGTCGGTACGATGACAACTTTTTCGGCCCCGCCATGACTTGGCTTGATCATCTTGCCTATTCGTATCTTGCGGGGGAAGCCATCCTTTTCACGCTGGGTATCCCTGGCAATTAGATCATCAAGGGTTTGCAGGGATGCAGCCATCTTCATTACAGCACCGTTCTGGAGCATCTGAAGATCATTATAGTCCCAGATTTGCGGAGAATTCGGCTGCGGTGAATCCACCTGACTGTGGCTATCCATGATCAACTGGATTTCCACCTCTATGACACGCCTCTGCTCCTCGGTCAATCCTTCTTTATCGAGCTGCTCATAGAGCGCTTTTAATTGCTCTAGCATAGATACACCTTTTTACTTAATGGGCTTCTCAGGTCCTGTCTTTTCGGCCTGACGACAGGACCTTTTCCTGCATGCCATCAAGATGTGCAGGTATTTTCTTGAAAGATACTAATTCTCATCCTCCTGCGTACAAAAATACTCAATGGTTTTCTGAGCGCAGGTCTGACAGTAATGCAGTTTATTGAGCATGGTGTCTACCATGCGGTCATAGAGTTTCTGGTTCTCTTCATTGGTTCTGTTAGCAAGCGCTCCAATGAGACTACCGGCACCGGCAATATCTGATTTCAGTCGGACATCGGTAACCGCTTTGACCAGTTCGAGATTATCCATGAAATCGTAGTTGGGATTCACCGAGATCTTCTGACCGTAAATCTTGCGGATCGATGTTCTAAAGGATTCTTTCTGCTCCCTGGTCTTCAGACCAAGTCTATCTTCCACGGAATCAATATACCTTTCATCTATCTTCAAGGCCTGTAGTTCTCCCGTCTGTGGATTCTTGTATTTCCACATCTTATCTGAACCGAGATTTTCGGCATCAATGCCTATGATCATGTTAACATAATGCATTACGTCCTTGCGAATGGCCAATGGTTCGTCCATGTAGGCGTTGAACATTTCCGTCATGATTCTCTCTCGATACAGTCCTTTTGCAGTTTTTAAATCATCAAGGAACTTGGTACGGTCATTGGCCTCGGAAACATAATCCAGAATAACTCTTTCCAGACAGTGAAAAATATCGTAGGCAAACATGCAGCTGCCCTCATTGGTTTCAGAGCTCTCCAGGAGCAGCTGAATCGAACGTCCTAAATTTCGCTGACCAAGACCCTTCTGACCGAAACGCTTGGTTATATCAGGATTCTGATTGAGGGTGTCGATCACTTCGGAGAGCGTTTTTATGCTCTTTTCACCAGCAACTTCGCCGGAGGCCAGTTTCATTGTTTCAATGGGGGTAAGTTTTTCGCTGCGGGGCAGCCTCGAGAGGACAACTGCAATTGAAGCGGCATAATTGAGATTGGGATCCTGATGCATCGCATCGCCGGTAAGGGTTGATTTTGCCTCGTTTCCAACCGCATAAGCCGTCAACTCATTTTGCAGCTTGTAGTTGGTATTATGGGCAACATAGCAGATGCGGCAGCGGTCAACAATCGGCGCCTCTTCCTTCTCCGCGAGAAATCTATTAAATTCAGAGTTATTACTTGTCGCAATTATCAGCGTATCGATGGGCCATTTATAACCATCAATCTCAATGGTCCGATTCTGGATAATGCCAAGGTAGACCTGAACAAGGTCTTTCTTGTTTTTATAAATTTCGTCACTGAAATGGATTCCTCCACCGGCCACTCTGGCAAGTGCGCCCCTGCGCAGATCGAAACGATATGGATTGTTAGTATCGGTTATATGCAGTAGGCGCTGGATAGACTCTTCGCCCAGCAGGTCAACCGCAGATGAAGTGATTTTATCCTTGGCTGGATATTTACCGGTAACCGTGCCCAGACTCTCGGTTAAAGGAACGGAACGAATCTCAATGTGTTTCAACATATCATCAATTTTCCCTCCGGTAAAATCTCTGATATCGTTAAGAATATACGCCGAACATGCACCGAGAGGACGGTAATTTTCATACCAGGATTCGAGTTGTTGATCGTTGAGTCGATATCTTCTGGTAAGGTATTTCTGTGATTCCTTGGGGTCATCATAAAGATTCATTGCCAGAATCATCGGGTCTTCATAGGTCTGGGACTCAATAACCTGTATATTCCCGTAATTACCGATCTTATCCAGACCGGTAAAACGAAAAGTGTATTTCTTGTTTTCCGGACGGGTGAGAAATGTTCTATACATCGAGCATATATATTCGACCAGAAAGGTCTTGCCGTTTCCAGGCTCTCCAACAAGGACGAAGGCCATTTCTTTTGAAGAACCCCCTTCAGCAGCATCTTTGACAAACGAAACAAAGGAGTTAATCTCATCAAACATGCCTATGATATGCTTCTTGCCCTCTCTGAAGGTAGTGAAGTCAAAGGTTGTTTTCCCATTGACCAGGACCTTGGCAATGTTTCCTTCGAGAACCATTCTGGAAACTCCTTGAAAAGCATTTTCAAAGACCCTTTCGCCCTTCTTAACCGCAGTGATATGGTGATGCAGCGTCCCGTTTTGTTGTGATGCCATCGTGCCCTCCTCGTGCAGGTAGAGTTATTGCAGTTGTATTATCTTATTATCTTCATAAATTTCAATTAAATACAAGTAATCCTTAGAACGAATTTCATTTTCTTTCAAAAATTCTGCATATTCTATCGTCAATCTTTGTTTTGCTGTACGCTTTCCGTTATGATCATTATTATAGGATATGTATTTCAAAGTATTTTTAAACCGGTAAATTTGTTTTTTATTGACATTTGCACAAAAAGAAAGCATATCTACAGCGCTTTCCCATCACCTGTAATGAACAGTGCATTTTGTCGGCAATCATTAAACCGGAGTGGAAGCATAGACACGCAGGGCTTAACAGCCTCGAAAAAGAGAACATCATTTTCTTCATAGCAGTGAATTTTAACCTGGTAAAAAACAATGTCGTTCACAGCAAAAGATATCTTACAAATGCAGGTGGCACCCGCGTTAGGCTGCACAGAACCTGTCGCCATTGCCCTGAGTGCTGCGGCAGCAGCATCGCTTCTTGAGGATAAGAATCGGATTGATACCATTGAAATTTGGCTTGATCCCAACATCTATAAAAATGGGCTGGGAGTTATAATACCCGGCACCCGTGGAATGATAGGCCTGGACACCTCTGCGGTACTTGGCGCACTTGCGGGAGATCCCTTTCTCGGACTCGAAGTTCTCGAACCGGTCAATGATGTTGTCGTGGAAAAAGCCAAGAAATTTCTGGCAGAAAAAGAGGTTGTGGTCAATCTTCGTAAAGAACAGGGTCTCTATATCCGCTGTGTATTGAAAAGCGACGGCAATACTGCAGAGGCTCTGATTACCCAACTCCACAGCAACATTGTCGAACTCAAATACAACGACAAGGTTATCAGCGATTCACCGCTATTAAGCAGGCAGCAAGACGGTGTTGGTGCCAATCGTTACGATGAACTTGAAAACTGGCTGAAGAAGCAGACTCTTGCTGACCTTGTCAGTCTTATTGACGATCTTGACGAAGAAGACCTCAGGTTTCTCGAACATGGCGTGCAATGTAATCTCAAGCTTGCCGCCTATGGACTCAAACACGGTACAGGGTTAGGTATTGGCAAGGCTCTTGAGCGTATGATCAAAGAGAAGCTCATGGTCAAGGACATGGCCTCTACTGCCAAGATTCTCACCTCTGCCGCTGCAGATGCGCGTATGGGTGGAGTCAAACTTCCGGCAATGAGTTCCGCTGGCAGCGGAAACCATGGTCTGACTGCAACCCTGCCGATCTGGGCAATAAAAGATTTTATTGACCATGACAATGACACGGTTCTTCGGGCAATTGGCTTGAGTCACATAGTTACGGCATATGTAAAGGCCCATACCGGTCGCCTCTCTGCCGTCTGCGGCTGTTCTGTTGCCGCTGGAGCTGGAGCTGCGGCAGGAATAACCTATCTCATTGGCGGAAATGCTGAGCACATGGCCGGGGCAATACATAATCTCTCCGAAGACCTTGCCGGAATAATCTGCGACGGGGCAAAGGCCGGATGTGCCATAAAGCTTAACACAGCGGCTGGCTCGGCAGTACAGGCTGCTCTGTTTTCGCTTCAGGGAGTGAATGTACAAGGTACAGATGGAATTATCGGTGACAGTTTCGAAAAAACAATACAGAATGTTGGTAACTTGAGCACCAATGGGATGATTGAAACGGACAGGACCATTCTTAAAATCATGCAGCAGAAGCAAGTATCAAAGTCCCAAAAAAAACAGAGCCCGGAGGAATCATAGCTCCTCCAGGCTCCAATCATCTGATTTTCAACTAAAACTAATTTTTCTGGCACCAATCATAGGCGTTCTGGAACATTCTCAACCACGGCGAGACCTTAATCTCTGCCATTTCCGGGGGCAGATAATGTGCCTGCCAGGGCAAAAATGCCCTTTCAGGATGTGGCATTATTGCCAAATGGCGCCCATCTTCCGAACAGAGTCCGGCTATCCCCAGAGATGAGCCATTTGGGTTAAATGGATACGCTTCCGTGACATTCGCCTGATCATCAACATACACCATCGGTATCAAACCATTGTTCTGGACATTGCTTAATATTTCCTCGTCTGGAAAAACGAGGCGTCCTTCACCATGATCCACATGAATACCAAAAACCAGATTATCCATCCCAGCAAACATCATCGCCTTTGATTGTTTTACTTTCACCGTGGTCCATCTCGATTCAAAACGTCCGGAAGTGTTGCGGATAAAGCGCGGCTGCCGGTCAGCCGGTATATCTCGCCATGGAACCCAGCCAAGCAGGGCAAAAAGCTGGCAGCCGTTACAAACGCCGAGGCTGAAGGTATCTTTGCGATGATAAAACTCATCAAACATGGCCTTTAAACGGTCGTTGAACATGATGGTAGCAGCCCATCCCTTGGCGGATTCGGGAACATCGGCATATGAAAAACCGCCTACAGCTGCAATTCCACGGAAATCTTTCAAGGTGATTCGTTCTTCGAGCAGATCGGTCATACAAACATCCCAGGGCTCAAAGCCAGCAGCATAGAAAGCCGAAGTCATTTCCCGGTCGGAATTTGAACCTTCATCGCGAAGGATGGCTACTCTGGGCTTTTCAACATGTTCAAGTATTGTCAAAGGCGTCGGAATCGGTTGAAAAGGCAGATGGTAGCTAGGTCCGGTACGCAGAAAAATATTTTTCTTCTCTTCATCGGCACAGTCCGGATTCATCTGCAGCCGTTCAAGCTGATAGCTGGTTTCTTCCCAAATCTGCCGCAGAACATGCATATTCTCATGAAGAACAACATCGTTATTATATGAAACCGTGATTACCGGCTCCACCGTGGAGCGGCCAATTTCATCATAAACAATACCAGCAAGATCGAAGGCATATTTCACTTCTTCAATGGTATCCTCTCTTATTTCCAGCACAATCCCGAGTTCTTCAGAAAAGAGCGAAGCAATTGCAGATTCCCAGCCCTGAACATTTATCTTAAACCCGCAATTACCGCCAAATGCCATCTCCAGCAAAGTAACGATAAGACCGCCGTCACTTCTATCATGGCCCGCCAGGATGAGGTTTTTATCAATGAGTTGCTGTACGGTCTGAAAACACGCACGGATCAACCATGGATCACGAAGGTCCGGCACAATGTAGCCAACCTGTTTCTGGGTCTGGGCAAACGACGACCCTCCCAACCTATTATAATCTTTACTCAAATTAATAAGCAAAAGAACCGAGCCAGGCTCCTTGATATCCGGGGTGACCACCCTGGTAATATCGGGCATGGCACCATATAATGAAACCACCAGCTGTCTCGGTGATTTAACGGTTTTGCCATCCACCATGGTAGCCATGGAAAGACTGTCTTTGCCGCCATCCACTGCTATGCCTAGGGCAATCATTACATCCCGCATTGCCTTGGCAGCATCGTTGAGTGCTGCACCCTCACCTTCTAGTTTCGGTGCCCACATCCAGTTTGCGGAACATTTAACCTGATCAAGATCCTCAACCCGAGCCCACATCAGGTTGGTCAAAGCCTCACCAACGGTCATCCGTGCTCCTGCAACAGGATCAACCACCATTTTTAGTGGTTGTTCACCTATTGCCGTGGCACACCCGGTTTTACCGAAATGACTCTGGGCAACGACGGCAACATTGCTCAGAGGAAGTTGAAGCGGTCCGCAGCACTGCTGCTGAGCCACCAGACCGGTTACGGCACGATCCACCTTATTGGTGAGAAACCTCTTGGAGCCAACCGAGACCAGCCGGAGGACATCGGTTAATGCCTCGATAACCGGCATATCCGCATCAAAGGTCAGCTTGGTGAGTGTTTTGTCAGCGCGTTTGTCTTCAAAAACTTTTTGCGGGATATTCCCGAGAAGCTGATCTATTTCAATGTCAACAGGGGTTGAGTCATCATTGGAATCTCGAAGGACAAAGCGCAGATCACCGGTCACTTCGCCCAATACCTCGCAGGCAACCTTTTCTCTATCACAGATCTTTTTAAATCTTTCTATATTATCAGGATGAATCAGGAAACCATTGCGTTCCTGATATTCTGCCACGTAAATTTCCAGGACGGACATCGTTGGATCACCAACACGAATCTTACGGATATCAACCCATCCTCCAGCCTCCTCGACCAGCTCTTTGAGAACATTCGCTGGACCACCGGCACCCTGGTCATGAATAACATCGATAAGGGTTTTGTCTCCCATCTCGTTGCAGGCACGGATGACGCGGTTCATTTTCTGCTCCATCTCCGCATCTCCACGCTGCACAGCGTCAAAATCCAATTCCGAGACATTCTCACCCTGCAGCATACTCGAAGCTGCTCCACCACCAAATCCAACACGATAGGCAGGACCACCCACCTGAACGATCAACATGCCTTTTTCCTGAGGACATTTGACAATATGCTGATGATCTATCTGGCCAATGCCCCCGGTAAACATGATTGGTTTGATGTACCCCCATCTCTCGCCACTGGCTAACTGAAGATCAAATGATCTGGTGAATCCCTGGATGAGCGGCTCGCCAAATTTATTACCATAATCGGAAGCACCATTACTGGCTTCTATTTCAATTTCCAGAGGGGTGGCAAGATTGTCGGGACTTTTGTATTTTTCCTCCCAGGACAACTGGTATCCAGGTATCTGCAGATTACCTACACAATAGCCTGCTGTTCCGGCAACGACAAAGCCGCCTCTACCAGTTCCCTGGACATCTCGAATCCTGCCGCCAGTACCTGTTTCCGCCCCTGGAAAGGGGGCTACTCCAGTTGGGAAATTATGTGTTTCGGCCGTTAACAGCAGGTCGTAACAGACCTTTTTCTTAGCAAAAGCGGTCGGTTCCCCAGGATTTTGTGGAATAAGAGTGGTTATATCATAACCCGCTATGGCACTTGAATTATCCTTAAAGGCAATAACCGAACCTTTAGGATTGGCCTTCAGGGTATCTGTAACCATTTCAAAGAGAGTCGATTCTGAAGCTTTGCCATCAATTATCTGCTTTCCTCTGAAAAATCCATGCCGGGAATGTTCCGAGTTGGCATTATTGAGATCCATAATTTCAACAATGGTAGGGTTACGACCATGTTTTTTGACAAAATAGTCATAATAAAAATTACGGTCCCATTCATCCATGGAGATTCCAGGGATCTCAGCCAATGCCGCCGGCCCCTTTGACAACAAGTCAACTTCGTACACTGCCTCTGGAGTAATGCCTGTTTCAAAGCTTTTTAATGGCTCTGGATAGTGACACTCCGTCATTCTGTCATGATTGGAGGCGATAAACTCTTCAATAGAAATATGGGCAGGGACAAGATAACGCCTTGATCGTTCAACCCGGGTGATACTCTCAAGTCCTATAGCCCGGCAAATTGAAACCATATTCGACGACCAGGCCGTAGCAAAATTAAGCCGAGGTCCCACTTCAACAACTCGTTCACCTTTAAGAACTGGAGATGTTGATACTGTCTCTGGCAGAAAACCATCGGCCAGAATCAGGCGGAGATACTGCATCTCCTTTTCATCCAGACCTTTGGTCGATTCAATGTTAAAACAGTATGCCCGTGTCTCATCAATTGCCCTGTAGAGCTGTACAACTGTTGATCCCATTACGTAATCCTTCCTTTTTCTTCAAAGAGAACTCACCGATGGTTACAAGACGGCAAGCAAATACTCTCATATATGTAATTTGACTTGATGGAGTATAGTGACTGGCGCTGCGTTGGCATTTAACCATAATTGTGCATCTTCGTAAAGGATGATACACCATTTACAAATGCGAGCTGTCACCTTCACTCAAGCTTTGTTTGTGATCATTCCTATTAAGCTGCAAAAGAACATATTCCCAGTTGTGCTCTTTTACTTGCGGGACAACCACATGCGCTCAAGCTCAGGCCCAACCTTTCCCCAGTCGACACATGGGCGATGAAAACCTTTAGGAAAAATCAACGGACAGCCGAGAGCTGCATCATCAACATAGATATCTCCATATACTTTTGGAGAATCAGTCCAGCTGAGCTGCGTAGGATTTTTATTAACACCATAAAGTTCCACCCCATTTTCTCTTAGAAATTCCAGGGCATCGGTCAACGCCGTTGGAAAACGTTTGCTATCTGATCTCATCGTATACAGTATCAGTTTTGCGCCATAGCTGTTGAGCCGTTTCATCCATTGAATTGCCCCGGGAACGGGCTCACCGATCTCTGGAAAAAAGTGATCGACAATGGTACCGTCAAAATCAATACAAATTATCATCCCACCTCTTCTAATCATAAGTAATAGTCATAATACCCTGATATTGAAAGGGTTTATGCAGAAGCTCATTATCTGCAAAGATTTGAAAAATGTTAAATGACAGACATAGTCTCAGTCACCTTGAGAAAAACAAATGTGGCAGCGCGGGAAAAAGACGATTATATCATTTCAACATTGCAACAAGTGAGTAAATACCCGGCAGACAGTCCTGTTTAACCTGGGATAACGCTTTTTTCAAAATCATAAACAACAATAGATTTCATCATGCATCAAGCACCACTCACCCCTGACTCGCTTCTGTATATCTACTATTGTAAGGGTAGAATATCAAAAGATATCACAATTGTTAACAGAAACTATCTAGGAACCTGGGAAGAGGATGGTTTTTCTTTTCTTTTCTTTAGAGAAAAGAGTGTCGAGACCATAACCGAACTGACTGAAAATAATCCAGAACTGGCACTGTTGGATACCTTCGAAATGACCTATGAGCAGTGGCAGGGAGGAAAGCTTGAGCCTTTACAGATAGGTCGATTTCTTATTTGTCCGCCCTGGTTTACCGCACCTGCAGAGGACCCATCAATCGCCATAACTCTGGACCCTGGAGTTGTGTTTGGTAACGGTTTGCATCCAACAACGCGTGATTGCCTGCGGGCTATTGAAATAGTGAGTATGGGTGGGAAGATCAAAAAGATGCTCGACCTGGGCACCGGAACCGGTATCCTAGCACTGGCTACGGTTGCCCTGGGCTGCACCCAGGCAATAGCCGTCGATTTCAATCTTCTCGCTGCCAAAACCACTCAGAATAATATTAAACTTAATAACCGCGAAAATAATATTATCGCTATAAATGGTCAGGCACATCCCTTTACATCTATACCTGCCGACTTGCTTGTTGCCAATATCCACTTTGATATTATGAAGAATATAATTCGTACAGAAGGTTTTCTGCGACAGAAATGGTTTATCCTCTCAGGGCTACTCAAAACCGAAACCAAGAAGGTTGAAGACTACCTCGCCAGCCAACCGGTACATATTCTTCAAAAATGGAGCGATGACGGTACCTGGCATACACTTCTGGGCATTACTGCGCAAAATTACTAAAAACAACTGTAAAGTTTTATGGCGAAGGGGCTTTAAAAGCAAAAATGGGAATTTTTGGGCAGCAAACGCAGCGATGTGCGCAAATATTGTAACAAAGTGAGCAAATACTGTAACATCGACAAAATTACTGCTCTTTATATTATCACATACAAACAGAGAGTTAATTATCAAAAGAAACAAACAGGACCTTGGCATAGGAATTGCTTGTAGGCATTTAGTGCCAAATAAAAAATGATAAGCAGGTTGATACGATTTCAACTCGCATATCAGTGGAATAACACGTTGCAATAGTTAGTCAAAAATAGTGGAGGGGCGTTGATCTTTTCCGAGAACTCCCCTGCTTGGTCAAAAATATTCGCCCTCCACTGTTTTTGTCTTTTGCAAAAGGCAGATTAACTTCATCACAGGGAAACAGCATGTTTATTGTAATACAGAGTTTTCCAGACGAAAAGATTCTCTTTGCCAGCGACTCAGAAAAAGAAGCTACAAACTATTTCCATCTGCAAATCCAACATGGAAAAGGCAGTTTTGAACTTTGGCAGGAAAACAACGATATTCCCATTCTCTCCGGAGGTGAGGAGTTTTACTCCTCTCACATCCAAACATCTGCAACAGCCTGCGAAGCCTGATTCCCTACATCATCATAGCCTGGGACCTAATCTTCATCTTTGAATAGGCCATTCCATAATCATGCTCTTTTAAGGAAAAGAAAAATTCCATCACAATACTGCAATAGAGTATGAACGTGCAGATTTTTTCATGAACTGTTGAAACGAGAGGACTTTTCTTTTCTGGCAAGGGAGGGATAAAGTGCGTTTGTCTCAGCGGACGATAAAGAAAGCTCAGTGCTATTTAAAATCGTCGACCTGAATGTCATACTTTTTGATTTTATAGTGTATAGATCTTCTGCTAATATCAAGCAGCTCAGCAGCTCTCTTCTGAACACCATTTGATTGTTTAAGTGCTCGGATTATTGCCTCCTTTTCGCTCTGTTCAATAGAAAATGAGTTCGTAGGAGCGCTGTTTGCTTGCGGGGCAGCCTCTTCCGTGGGTGACAGTTGCAGATCATCCGGCATCAGGGTGTTATTCCTGCATAGAACGACTCCAGCCTCAAGGGCATTTTTTAATTCTCTGACATTTCCAGGCCAGTGATACTCTTCCAGCCGCCGTATGGTCTCCTGCGATATCTCCAGCATAGGTATTCTTTGCTGCTCACATTGCCTGCTGACCAAATGACGGGCCAAAGAGGCTATATCCTTTTTCCGTTCACGCAAAGGCGGGATATTAAGTGTTATAACCCGCAGTCTGTAGTAGAGATCCTGACGAAATCGCCCCTCTTTTATCTCCAGGGCAAGATCGGCATTCGTCGCAGAAATTACTCGACAGTCAACATTTAATTCTTTTACTGCACCAACCCGTCGTATGGTTTTTTCCTCAAGAAAACGAAGTAACCGGCTTTGCATATCAGCAGATATATTACCAATTTCATCCAGGAAAAGTGTTCCTTTGTCAGCCACTTCGATGAGCCCCTGTTTATCCTGAACAGCGTTGGTAAATGCTCCCTTCATGTGACCAAAAAGTTCACTTTCCAAGATACCGGGCGGAGTGGAGCCACAATCAACAACGATATAAGCTTCATTTTTTCGTGACGAATGATTATGAACAGCCTTGGCAATACACTCTTTGCCCACACCGCTTTCTCCCAGGATAAGCACGTTAACGTTACTCCTGCCAACCTTGCGGGTAAGAGTGTATAACTCCTGCATAACAGGGCTTACCCCCCAGTAGAAATCACCATCAACCAGCGGTATCTCTCCATCAGTTTCGATTGGCGTCTCGCCACTACCCAGAAAATCTGTAATCTTCTCAACCAGTTTTTTGCCATCAAACGGTTTGGAAATATAATCAACAGCTCCAGCTTTTACGGCCATAACGGCGTCGGGAATCGTTCCATATGCTGTGAGGAAAATAACCGGAAGATAGCTGTGGTTTTTTCGAACTTCTAAAAAGAGTTCCATTCCACCCATCTCCGGCATTTTCATGTCGGAAATCATCAAGTCGATATCCGTCTCCTCAAGGATTTTCAGGGCAGTTGGACCATCATTGGCAGGAATTGCTTTAAACCCGGCCGCCGACAATCGAGCGCACAATACCTCAAGAATATTGGAATCATCATCGACAACCAGTATTGTTGCCGAATTCTTCATATCGGTTTCCTTTTTTCTTGAATCTCCAAATCAATCGCTTCAAGAACAGATATTTGATGTTCAAGTTTTTTAATTTTATTTTTCAATTGTTCTATCTCATCTTGTTGCTCTTTGGAAACAACTGTTTTCTTCTTTGCTGTGATAACTTTAACCTCATTTTCTGAATTAAGGAGCGCAGTCTTTTTATTGAGGGCAACAAACATCATCCGAGGATTTTCAAGATACCCCTGAATCTCATCCTCAGGCTCTTGCCACTTTGTCATCATTGCAAATGCCTTTTTGATGTCATCCAATCCTTCAGCATTTACAATTGATATACAGACAAGACCATAATATGCCTGGTTCCTATACTGCGACTTGTTACTTTTTCCCTTAACATCATTAAATAATTTCTTTGCCAACACATAGTTGCCTTCAAAAAAAGCAGATTCAGCACGGGCAAGGGTGGCAACTTCCGGATCTTGAAGCTTTGTGTTGAGAATTCCATCAAAGGAATCCATTGAACGAAGAGCTTCACACCCCGATAAGGCGACCACAAGTATAATAAATATTACGATACGGCAGAGACTCATTTTATCAATTCTGTTTAACATACCACTCCACACTCATTGGCTCCCGCCATGATTATCATAGCAGCATCATTGCGTTGGAAAATAACTCAGGCTGCTTTCTCATTGAACTCGCATGGGAGTTTGCAAAAGAAAGAACATCCCCTGTCCTCATTATTCTTAACGTATATTTCGCCTCCGTGGAACTGAATAATGCGTTTCGATATACTTAATCCCAGGCCCACACCGTCGGTGTGGCTCCTGGCATTTTTTGCTCTATAATATTTACTGAATATAAGTGTCTGTTCTTGATTTGTTATTCCCGGCCCCTGATCAGTAATTTTATAGACCAGGCTACCTTTACTGTCACTGAGAAAAAGCTGAATGACAATCTCTCCATTTTTAGGAGAGAATTTAATTGCATTATCCAAGAGATTAAAAAGCACCTGCTGCAACTCCTTCTTCACACCAATGAGTACAGGTGGTACTGACATTTTGTGGAGTTTCATGGTCACTCCTTTGGCCTTCGCAGATGGGATCAGGCTGCGTGACACTTCCAGGGCAAGCTTATTGGGATCTATAAGAATAGGTGTCACCCTCCTTGACTCAGCGTCAAGATGGGACACCTGAAGAAGATGTTTGAGTAAATCGCTGATACGAAAGATCTCCGACTGAGCAATTTCCAGAAATTTCGTCTGCTTATCATTAACCGATCCTAAAACTCCCTCAAGGATCATATTTACAGACTCTCTAATCGATGACAACGGCGTACGAATTTCGTGACTGAGGGTTGCAATAAACTCAGAGCGCAATTCTTCCTCCTCTTTCAGCTGTTTACTCATGTCATTAAAGGCAACAGCAAGCTCACCAAACTCATCCTGACGATCTATGCGAATTTCTTCAGCGTCTTTATCAAACGAGATGTTGATAAGAGCATGTTTCAATTTTTTAAGGGGCTGCAGTATCGATTTAGAAAGAAATAATGCTGCAGCAATACCTGCAATTATGGTAATGCCCATACCTATCATGCCATTACGAACGCTAACCCGTCCACGATGGTTGATGCTGATAAGCGACTTCTCAATTTCCTCTTCATTTTTACGTCTGGCCTCTGAGATTATCTCAAGCCAGCTGTTAATTGTCTCTTCTGGTGCCCATTTTAAAATCTCTACGGCTGGATTTCCAGCAGCGACGGACCGGGCACGGGAGTGCTTCATATAACTTGTCGCCAGTTCCTTCCAAAGAGGAGCAACCTCATATCCTGTAGATTCAAGCGAGAGGAGTTTTGTCAGGTTCAACTCAAAACTTTGTCGCTCTTCCTCAAAATACTGCCGATATATATCTTTATTGAGGAGCCTGTATTTTTTATCGTTTGCTTCCATGCTGAGAAGATTCTCATACATGGTCTTCGAAAGAGTCGAGATTTCGTTATTTTTGCTAACAATCTTTTCGGAAATACCAGTTATCTTCTGAGTATCCGTGTACAATACCAGCAATGTGCCATAGAAGATCAACACAAATAGAGAGAACAATATAAGCATCTTCTGGGTTATACCGAGCTTGATATTGCGTAGTCGTGTCAATGTATCTTTCCTTATCTGATGGCCACACAGTTACTATCTCTATTCTGGCAATACACCGCCACAATTATTCCTGTTGAGAACAACTTCTCCAACTTAACAAACCCTTGAAAAAAGCTCAAGTTCTGTTCGACAGCATAACTCTTTTCACCAGTAATCAGGATATCCATATCTCTGCCTGAAATGCAATATGGAAAATTCTCTCAATCATTTGTGGGTTCCTGGGAAATATCCTCCCGTACTGCAAATGTTATCAGCCTTCCACTTCAGAGCATCACCTTCTGTATTGAATCTGCTCTATAATCTTAATAAGATAGAAGAATTGACATATTTCAGGACAACGACTATCCTGGCATATTTCTCGCTCCCTGTAAATAGTACCTGGCCAAACTGCTATATTTTTTTTGCTCAGTCCCTATCGGAGAGTTATACTATTAGTAGGTCATATACGATTTATTGGGTGTTTAACCCGTGAAAAACTGTCTAAAAAGAACACGAACCTGGAGCCAGCTTCGAAACGATACAACTATCTCGACAACCAAGGTACTTATCCCCCGGCCGTTAAATGACACACTCCGAGGGGGAACTCAAAAGAGAACCCGCAGGGTATCATGAACAAATACGGCTCAACCGCTTTGGCTACGTATTTTATATTTCATTCAATACGGGAGAAATATCATGCAATCAAACAGCTACCGGGAACTCATTGAAGAAAAGATAGAGGAATGGCAAGGCAAACTCTCCGGTCTTAAAGAAATTGTTACAAAAGAGGAGCCCAAAGGAAACGAAGAGCCCTTTAAGATGTTCGAACAGCTTAGCAAAGCTGTCGATTCAGCAGCGTTGAATCTTCGTGAACTCGACAAGCAGGAAAATGCCGGCAACACAATGATGATCAAAGAAAAAATATTGGAAATCTTCGATTCCATTGATAAAGTTCTCGTTGATCACGAAGATAAAACACCTTTTATGCTCTAATCTTCGTCCCGAAAACGATACACTGATAAAGAGAACTCAATTAGCCCGGATTTCATCATTCATCAATAGAAGTCCCTCTACAGTATTGTTCCCAGGGATTTCTGCATCAAACTGACCTCTAAAAATAATCGATAGGCTGAAAACAGAATGGCTCTTTTTGCACGTGTTTACTGTAAGTTACTAAATATTTTTTGTCGTTTCCTTTTTTCCTCCAGATTCTGTTTAGCTGCTATTCTCCTGGTAATTCTCTTATCAGCAGTTATCTCCGGTTGCTCCACCCCTTCACATGTGCTCAGTTTAGACGAGATAATGACTCGTAATAGAATGAGCAATAAGAGCCATTATACATACCGATGCACCACAGGAGCACATCGGGGTGCATCGATGGACCATCGGGAGAATACCCTGGAGGCACTGGAAGCCGCAGATCAAGATGATAAGTATGGTTTCATTGAATTTGATGTTCAATATTCCAAAGATGGCGAAATCGTCGTTTTTCACGATACCCGGATGCTCCGTCTCTTTGGCAGTCTCAAAGAAGTGGGTAATACCAACTATGCCGAGCTCTTGGAAATATCTGACGGAGAAATTGCCGCCTACAGGGACGTTATCAAGGTTCTGCACAAGAAACTTAACATTGAAATCAAATCACAGGGAGACGATTTGGAAGACCAGCGTTTAGCAGATGAGATCATCGCAGATGTGAAAAGCCGCAAACGCACAGACGACATCCTGATAAGCTCCATCTCCGGTGAGGTCATCACGTATATTAATCGGAAATACTCAGATATCTCAACCGGACAAATATTCTGGCTGACATCATCAACATATCTGCATTTTGATGGTTTAACTCAGAAACTCTACGAAAAAATCGGTGAAACTCAGGCGGATTACCTCATCCTCCATGTAGCAAATCTCCACAATATAGACGATCTGATCAAACTCAAACCGAAGAACAAGACCCTGGTTTTCTGGGACTTTGCCGATAATATTTTTATTCTTCACAAGGATTTTTCTGATCGACTCTGGGGAGATTCTGCCATAGGTACAGCTTTTCAACTCCTACGATACCGGTTCGCTTCACTTTTCTAGAATAAGGCAGACTTTTTTTCAGTATGCCTCACGGTACCAATCCTAATTAACCGCTTTTCAATAATTCCTTTAAGGCGGTTTGGCGTCTACTGGTGTCCTGTTGATGAACTGCCATGGCCATGGCTCGACGGGAACCTACAAAAACAGCCAGTTTCCGTGCGCGGGTAAGCCCGGTGTACATCAGGTTACGATAGAGCATTTTAAAATGCTGGGTCAGCACTGGTATTATCACTGCCGCAAATTCGCTACCCTGGGATTTATGGATGGTGATGGCATAGGCCAAATCAAGCTCGACGATATCATCTCTCTGATATTCCACCTCTCTGCCATCGGGAAAGAAGGACACGATCATTGATAATTCACTACCATCAATGCTTTTTACAATACCAATATCTCCATTAAAAACATGAAGATCATAATTATTCCTGCGGTGAATAACCCTATCTCCCTCACGAAAAATCCGCTCGCCCACCTGCACCTGAATTTTCCCTTGACCTGGCGGGTTCACCGCCTGCTGGACAGTCGCATTGAGATTTGCGGTGCCAAGCGTTCCCCTGGTCATCGGTGAGAGAATCTGGATTTCAGCATCCCGGCCATAATATTTGGGTATCCACTCAATATACAGCTGAACCACTGTCTGCACGGCCGTCAGGCCATAATGCAGGGTTGACCAGGGATGAACCTGTTTTAAGACAACTTTTAATTCTTCAAGCGCGCCCTTGGTTTGACGTAATTTGTCAAGATCAACATGGCGGAACTTTGCTGGTATTTCAAAGCTGCTTTCATAGGGTGACCGGATTGCCTCACGAGTCCTGAATTCATAGAGGTTTTCTCCGCTTGTAAGTCCCTCAAGCTGGCTCTGGCCAAGGTTCATTGTACGCTTTACCCTGTTAACAAAGGTCAGTTGCTCTTTGGTGGCCTCTTCGGAATCGAGAAACAGGCAATCCGTCCCATTCGTCCAGGCCTTCGGGTACTTAAAAGGTGACTCGATCCAGGGTGTCTGCCCTCTATTGATGGCATGAGCATGTTTGATAATAAACGATTGCTTTGCCTGTCGGAAGACCTCCATCAGGCGAAAGCACGGCAGCTCTGCAGCACCGATTATATCACGCAGCACATTGCCCGCTCCAACTGAAGGCAACTGATCTGCATCTCCAATAAAAAGAATGCTGCACGTTTCAGGTACGGCTTTGAGCAACGAGGCTGTCAGTGAGATATCGAGCATTGAGCACTCGTCAACGATGAGAAAATCAGCCTCCAGGGGCTTCTCTTCATTCCGCATAAAGGCACCAAATTGCCATTCCAAGAGGCGGTGCAAAGTTTTTGCCTCACGTCCGATGACCTCCCCCATGCGCTGGGCCGCTCGTCCAGTGGGCGCTGCCAGCATTACTCTCCTGCCCTGAGCCTCGAGGAAACGGACTATAACTTCTGTTGTCGTGGTCTTGCCGCAGCCAGGCCCACCGGTGAGTATTGCAAAGGAGCAGCCGACGATGGAGGCAACTGCATCGGCCTGTTCGCGACTTAACTGGAGCGAATGTTCCAGACCATACTGCCTTATCCAATCAATAACCGAGCTATCCGGTTCAACGGAAAAAGCTCTGCGGCTGTTCAGCTTTGCAGCCACGGTCAACTCATCATAATAAAGTGATTTTGAGTAGTAGCAGTGAATTTCTGAGCCATCGGCACCAGAGAGCATTCTCACACGCAGCTGATTCTCCGCTTCCATACTGGCAAGTACCTGGGCTAACCGCTCACCCAGGTTAAGCTCAAGAAGCTGTTCCACCTCCTTGTCTATCTGCGACGAAGTAAGATAGCAATGGCCCTGCTCCCGGCTGGACGCCAACACATGGCGAATTGCCGCAACAATCCTCTCTTTACTGTCCCTGGCCAGGCCGATACTAAGGGCTACCTTGTCAGCTGAAAAAAAGCCTATACCATAGAAATCGCTGGCCAGGCGATAGGGATCGCGGCTGACTATCTCGATTGCTTCATCACCGTATTGTTTATAAATGCGAACTGCAAAAAGTGTTGAAATACCATGACCTTGAAGAAAAATCATTACCTCCCTGATCATACGGTGCTCATGCCAGGCGTCCCGGATCATAGTCAACTTCTTTTGGGCAATACCCGGAACTTCGGTGAGTTTTTCCATCTGTTTTTCAAAGACATGCAGAGTATCACCACCAAAGTGTTTGACAATTTTTTTGGCGGTCTTCGGGCCCACACCTTTGATTAAACCAGAGCCAAGATATTTTTCCAGCGCTCCAATGGAAGCGGGCTTTTTCTCAATGGCATGAGTCGCCTTGAACTGTCTGCCAAACTGTGGGTGAACCGTCCATGCACCACGAAATTCCATGGTCGCCCCGGCAAAAACCTTGGTCTGATGAACGGTGACTGTGGTCTGTTCACCCAATTGATTAAAGGGTTGGACCTTGAGCACAGACCAGCCGTTCTCCGGATTATGATAGGTTACCCGCTGAACTATTCCGGCAAGCTTTTCCACAATTACATTGGAAGAACCTTCAGCTGCTCTCATCGTATTTTCTCTGTGATTTCCAGCATCGATATTTCTCGCACCAGTTCATCGTTGAGGCATGAATACGTTCTCTCGTTATCATTCCTCTTCCTTGAATGAGGTATATGCCTGACATACTCTCTCATTGCCATGAATTTTTTCAAGACGCAGGACGATAAAATGTCCCCGTGCCATATTCTGGAAATGATCCATGAACAGACTGTTAATGACAGCACCGCCCGCAGCCCCAAGCAGAGGCAATGATTGCGCGGCCACCTTTTCCGTGACCTGCAATCCAAAACGTGACGAGATCTGGGTAATTACCCTGATAAGTGCGGGTGCCGATTGTTCAGACAATCCTGTTATTGCCAGATGATTGACAGCATCGCTTACAGTTTTTGCAAGAGCGGCCCTTACAGCAAAATATCCGGTTTCAGCACCATCATCCTGTACGCCGGAACCACCCAGGGCAAATACTTCAAGACAGGCTATCTTCACAGCGGGATCATGGAGGTCATGCCCCTCACTGCGGGCAATATCGGCTATAGAGCGCAGCATCACTGTTGTCGATACGGGCAGCTCAACGCTCAAGCCAGGCAATCCCCAAAAACCTCCCGCTGCTCCCAATCCTGTAGCTACAATCTTGTGCATGGTGGTGGCCGCCTGTTTTCTTTCTCCTGTTCTCAAGGTAAAGAGTGCCGAATCCATTGCTATTTCAAGTGCTTTTCTGGTACTTCTACCTACGGCCTCTGACCAGCCAAAAGGCAGGAGATTAAATGCCTTTTCTATTGGAATTCCGATAACATTGGTAATTTTTACGGCGAGTCCAGGATTCTCAAGCAGGACTTTCGCTTTTTTGAGATCGGCTACATCCTGGGGTGGCATATTCATAACATCACTTATCCGGTTGATTTTTCAGGTGTTCATCATATTGCACGCTATTCTTCTCTCCTCACAGTGGATTTAACCATAGGGAGCGGCCGCCGGAGCGATGGCCGGGTCAGGCAACTTTTTCTCCGGATCACGATCCTCATTGGCATTGGTAACACGCACCGCTGAATTTCCAGGCAACGGGCATTTAAACTCACAGATTCCACAACCAATACAAAGATCATCGATGACGTAGGGTTGCTTGACAGTTAGCCATTTGCCATCGGCGTTGACCGTCTCTGTAGAATGGAAGCGTATCGCCTTCTCTGGAGTTGGGCAATGCTCCTCGCATACCATACAGGGAATGCCTTTGGCCCAGGGTAAACATCTGTTTTTGTCAAACCAGGCATTTCCTATCTTCAGCATCTGCTTTTCTTGCCGCGGCAATTCACGGATTGCTCCCGTCGGACAAACCTGACCGCACAGGGTGCAGTTAAATTCGCAGTATCCTGACCGTGCCACCAGTTTTGGTGTAAAAATTCCATCGAGACCACCTTCCAACAGGGATGGCTGCAGCGCATTACCAATACATACCTGTAGACATTCGGCGCAACGGACGCACCTTCCTAAAAATTGTTCTTCAGAAAGTGCACCTGGCGGTCTGATCAGCAGCGGATCATCTTTTCTGGTGAAGACATCTGCACCTTTTGCCGCCGGTACGACAACACCTGCGAGCAAAACAGCCAGGAAGCGCCTACGGCCAAGACTTGTCTGCTGTCGTTTCGCTACTTTTGTCGTCCCGAAGGAAATGATCTTTCTGGGGCACTTTACTGCACATTCAATACAGAGATTGCAGGCCGACATGTCAATAGCTCGAGTGTTGTCTATTGCCCCCATTCGGCAAAGTCCAGCACAGATCCGGCATTTTCCGCATGCCTCATCTCCACCTCGGGCTTTTACGAGAGCCCGGGAACTCACCATGCCAAGCATCGCGCCAAGAGGGCAGATATTACGACAAAAAAACCGTTTTTGCATGATCTCAAAGGAAAAGATCAACAGCAGGATACTGAAAGAGAGATAGACCAGCTCAAAATATTTGCGCTCTGCCGGTAATATAAAATCCTTCATCCAGCTATATATAGGCTCCGTGACCTCATTTATGAAATCAGGGGCGGAATTATAGGTGAAGGTAAAAAAATTCTGGGTAAAGCCATGAAAGGCAGGGTAAACAGTTTGCCCAAGACCACGAACCAGGATCGAAAAAGGATCAATATACCCAGCGACATGAAAACCAAAGAATGCCAAAATCAAGGCACTGAAAAAAAGCAGCCGCCCCAGTCGCGGATACAGTGTCTGGATACCTTTCTTATCGGTAGAAACCACATGCCGGCAGCCGTCTAACAGAGTTCCCAGGGGACAGAACCATCCGCAAAATGAACGGCCAAGAATAACAGCCAGACCAAGGACGACCAGAGACGGCAGCATCAACGCAATGATGGTACGCCCTGCCAGCATGGTCACTGCGGTGAGAAACGGGTCTAGGCGAAAAAGAATATTGACCGCATACTTCAGCTCATCCGAGCCGCTATAATCAGTATTGATAAAAAGGAAGACGAACGTACCGACAAACAACAATTGGCTGAAACGCCTTAGGAACAGGAGGGCTCGATGTCGAGGGTTGGCGGGTGACTGCGTCTTTTTTGTCATAAGTGCACAATGGATATACGCATTTTGTTAAGATCCATTTCTCCCAGACCCCTCCCGGCGGCGGCAACGATGGAATCAATATCTCCCGGCTGCATACCAAAAAGGGTGGTGGCATAGGCATCTGCCGCCACCATATCCCTGCTGACAATAAGGGTATCAGCAACATTGACATCACTGAGTCTACCGCCTTGAGGGCCATTACGCATAAGCATTCTTGTGGCATCGACCACTGTCAGAGTGGGTCGTAGAACCGTTGCCAAATCGGCAAGCTTTTGGCCAAGATCAAAGTGCAGACTACCTCGATTCCCTCCAATCACTCCCATGGAGTTTTTCAAGCCAAGGGTTAAACCGCTGAGACCATGATTTTTTGCCACAGGAACGTTGATATAGCAGTCTGCATCCAATGCATCCCGGTAAATCTCCCAGCGCTTAAGCGACTGGCCTTTTTTTATATCAATAGGAACGAACTTGCGGCTGTCGATATGCTCTAAGCTCACCTGGCGGCTGCCAATGCTTTTAATCGCTTCTTCCATGCCGCTGTTGACATAGCAGCGTCTCTTCTCATTACATGTGCGATCAAAGATGTTTACTTTGGCAGCCCCGGATTCCAGTGCCAATTCAGCAAGTGTCTTAACCACCAGCGGATGGGTATTTGCAGCCTGATCCGGCCTCCGGTCCCAACCGATGTTTGGCTTGATGACCACCTTATCGCCCGCCTTAACAAAGTCTGCCATACCGCCGACACTTTCAATTGCCTTACGAACAAGACTTTCATAAGGTTTTCCATTGGCCACAGTAAGCTCAGGGACTGAAGGAACAGCAAAAGAATCGGAGATATCCAGCAGCGTGATGGGCATACCCACTCCTGCAGACCAGGCAAGAGTATTTTTTAGAAATTGTCGCCTGTCCATCACCTACTCCTTCATCACAGGTAATTCGACATGTAGTTGAGAAAAATTATTCTTTAACTCTAACCGAAATTACCGAAAAGGCCAAAGCTAACCCTAATATTTCTCGAAAAGGAGGTGAATATTGGGCTCATGGTATTTTCATAAAAACGTCCTTTTTGCCTTGCAAACTCTTGTGACAACGGACTATGCTCTCTACTATTGAACCCTACCCCACAATCCATTTATCTGTTGGAGAGAAATGAAGGAAATCTTGAGTTTTGAGGAAAAGCTGTTACTCCTTAAAAATATTTACCAAGACCGCATGCCCTTTAACCGTCTCTTGGATATTCAGATCACATCGCTTACATCCACTGATATCCAGGTCAGAATCGACATGCGCGAACAGCTCATAGGCAACTTTATTCTGGGAATCCTGCATGGAGGAGTTATCTCCGCAGTTCTAGATCTCACCGGAGGACTCATCGCCTCCGTGGAACTGCTCAAGCAACTTGACAATGCACCAAATGAGGAATTAGCCAGACGTCTGGCCCGCATTGGCACCATAGACCTGCGTATTGATTATCTCATGGCTGGACAGGGCGATCATTTTCTCGCCACTGGCTCCACCCTTCGTCACGGCAGCAGATTGGCGGTTATCCGCACAGATCTGCACAATGACAAGAATGTGCTCATCGCTGCAGGGACGGCAACATACCATGTCGGCTAATAGTACTCTGAGCCTTTTGCAAAATTTTAGGGCAATTTCCCTAAACCTGTTCTCAAGCAGCATCCTCTTACTTTTTTTTTCTCAAAAAAGTACTCTACGTACACAAAGTGAGAAAAAATTGAAACTTTCTTCTTTTCGTCTTATTTCCTGCTCACTGTACCGCGCAGAATCATAAGATTATTAATTCTGGCACGAAACATGCTGTACGTTAGGGAGTTGACAGGGGAGTGTTTCTTTTTGAGACAGTCACTGTCCCACGTAGTCATTCCTAGCGTGGAAAGCCCTGCAGGCATAAACGTAGTAATGGTGGAATAAAGACTAAATTAAAAGAGGATAAAGATCATGAAATTAAGAAAAATCGTATTTGCATTTCTTGCCGTTTGTTTAACAGTTTCTATGGCCGTGGCCAAGGATAATGAAACAAAAGATATCATTGATACTGCTATCGATGCAGGCTCATTTGATACACTCGTCGCTACCTTGGAAGCTGCAGATCTTGTCTCCACTCTCAAAGGAGACGGACCATTTACCGTATTTGCACCAACAGATCAAGCCTTTGCCAAGCTTCCAGCAGGAACATTGGCAGATCTGCTCAAACCTGAAAATAAAAGCAAATTACAAAGCATCCTTACCTATCACATCATTCCAGCCCAGGTTATGGCTGCAGACGTAGCAGCATTGACTGAAGCAAAAACCGTTAATGGTGCCAGTCTCATGGTGAAAGCTGATACAGGCAAGGTAATGGTGGATAATGCCCAGGTTATTAAAACAGACATTGTCTGCAGCAATGGTGTTATTCATGTCATTGATGCAGTTGTTATGCCTCAATAAGCTTTAAACTCATACTTCACGACAGCTTAACCGGCTTGTCTGATAAAGAAAAGGACACCTTCTCTCCAGCGAATCGTTCTGATCTCCTGGAAAATGAGGTGTCCTTCTTCATTCTTCCTTTTTCCAAAGGAAATCTCGATGCACCAATTTTCGCAATTGCCTACGTTCCCTCTCTACTATCTATATATCCGAGGAATTCACCCCACCAGGGAAGTGAACATCGTCTTCAACCGATAACGCGTTTTTGCAGACGATCAAGCAGCTTTTTCTCTATCTCATACTGCTTGCTTAACAGCTGTCCAGTCAGATTTTCCAGAATGTGGATATCCTCTATAGATGCAGTGTCATGAATTTTCGTGCAATTGTAGTTGAGACAAAAAAATGGTTTTATGGGAAAAAGGCAACCATTTGTCCCAAGAAAACAACACTCCACACCATCACTTCGTAATTGTTTAACCTCGACTCCGACAAGCAGATTCATAAGGAGTTGAATAGTATCGGTTTATCCGGCCATATAAAGACTGCAGCAGCCACCTCCTTTCACTTTGAGCAAAGCACACACATAGTTCACCCATATGCATTGTCGTCATTTGTGAATGTAAGCGCTGCGCATATTTTTCTAGGAGGTCGAAATCTTCAAGCAGATCTCTATCCAAAAGTAGTTCGGAACCGTATTTCTTAAAGAGAACTTCCGCATGGTGTTGTTTTTCATCAACAGTGCCGTAAAAAAAGTGCCTCAGCAGCTCTTTATCAATTGACATAATCAGGGGCTAACACAGATATGAGATTATGAGGAGCATGTCCTGGATTGTCATATGGCCAGAACCGGAGGAGACCTCCGAGCAATTTACAATACCAATACCCCCTTCCTGCATTTTTTGCCTCTTTCAAAATCACGTGAAGGAGCATGGCTGTTACTTGGCTTTATTCTTTGTGATGCGGTTATCCCTTTGACAGCAACTCGTCATTATTCAAAATTACTGATGGGGCAGAAATCTCTCCAGGGGGTCCTGTTTGCCTGAGTCCGCCTTTATGGATAAGATCGATCAGTTTAGCAGGGTCAGATATAAAATAATCTGAGGGTTTTTTGAGGAGACCATGGTCTGGCCGTTGCGGTTTATCCAGCAAGCCAAGCTGCTCCCATCGTGGGATATAATATTGAATAAGAGCAGGTAGTTCTGTCAGCAATGTCTGTTCTTTATCGGGATCTTCAAAACTTGATTCTTCAAGGCGATCCGTGCTCAACACCTGGCTTTCATACATGCTTTCAAGAAAAGAGAGCTCAGCAGGCATGGTTGATTCAACACCAATTTTTGCCATCCTTCCTTTTACCCAGTCCACCAGGGAGATGCATGTCTTTGCCATGGGCAGCGGCAGGTGCAGTTTATGTGGTCTTTTTCTGGACATCAGTCTGCGTATGAGCATAATCAGTGAAGATAATTCAACGGGAACCTTATCGGTGAAATTGATAGCCCTGCCGCAAAACTCTTCCCTCCTGTTGATAATATGTTCCACAAAAAACGGTATTTTTCTGAGGTTGGTATAGGAGTGAGAGACGCCTCTACGGGTCAGCAGAACCGGTAGCGTACCTGCTGCTACGGAGAACAGCAAACGATGCAACCCCTTTATTTTATAATCATGCTTGCCGTAGACTATCCCCAACCTGACAATAGTATAATCGAGACCATAGTACTCATGGAGATGCTCCAGAGTGAGTTCGGTCATCAACTTTGATTTTGTGTAATCACCTAACCCGGGAGTAAGATCAAGGCGCTCATGCTCATGGACATTGTCACCCGCTCGCAGAACGGCAGCTGAACTCATATGAATATATGGAATATTCAATGAAATGGCGGCATGTGCAAGATTGACACTGCCGAGATAATTAATCTCGTAGGTTCTTTCGGTATCGTGACCGAGGCTGGCAATGGCTGTGTTGACCAGAAAATCCGGACATTCCTGATTAAAATATTTTGGGATTGCAGAAGGGCTGCGAAGATTGAGTTTTTTAGAATTTGGCGCCAGGACGTGAATATCCTCACATTTATTATGAAAATGATAGGTGATGGCCCCTCCTACTAAGCCAGAACCGCCGATAACGACACCGCATCGTCCTGATGTCATTTGTAATCCTTTCGTTTTGTTTTAAAAACCATCTCATCCTTTTCAGGTGATCAGAAGCGCCACTCCAGTACCGGAGAAGGATAAGTAAAGCTTGTTTTCTCATTCTATTATAAATTGACCTATTCCACAAATTTCTGGGCATTTGAGAAATGCATAGTTATCTTTGACGGGAGGAGGGCTGAAGAAAATTACGTCGGAGTCAGAGCACAGCTGCTCCTTATCCCCTACAAAACACCTGTTCTCAGTCTGAATGCCGGTCGATTATAGACATGACAATTTTCCAGAACATCTAAATCCACGAGGATGAGCCATGCCAAAAACCGCAAAACGCCTGAGCCATTTCACCGAATCTGTCATTCGCGAAATGACCAGGGTCTCCATCCGTTATGATGCTATTAACCTTTCTCAGGGTTTTCCCGATGGTGATCCACCTCCTGAAGTGCTGGCTGCTGCTGAGAAAGCCATGCGGGAAGGACCGCACCAATATGCCATTACCTGGGGTGCTGCCAATTTTCGCAAGGCTTTAGCCGAAAAGCAACAAAAATGGATGGGGTTGGATATTAATCCCGAAACAAACATCGTGGTCACCTGCGGCAGCACAGAGGCAATGATGTGCGCCATGATGACCGCCTGCAATCCGGGTGATAAGGTTATTATTTTTTCACCGTATTATGAAAATTATGGTGCCGACGCCATTCTCAGCGGTGCAGAACCCATCTATGTACCGTTAAAACCGCCGGAATTCAATTTTGACAGGGACACGCTGCAGCAGGCGTTTGCCCAGAAGCCAAAGGCTATTATTCTCTGTAATCCCTCCAACCCATCCGGAAAAGTCTTTACCTTTGAAGAACTTGAGTTCATTGCCGATCTGGCCAAAGAACATGATGCCTATGTCATTACCGATGAAGTGTATGAACACATCATTTTCCCACCGCACAAGCATCACTATATGGCATCGCTTCCTGAAATGTTTGAACGCACCATTTCCTGCAGTTCACTCTCAAAAACCTATAATATGACCGGCTGGAGACTAGGCTACATTATCGGCCCGGAAGAAATCATCGGCGAAGCCCGTAAAGTACATGACTTCCTCACCGTCGGTGCCGCTGCGCCCCTTCAGGAAGCGGCAGTTACAGCGCTCGAGTTGCCCATGAGCTACTATGAAGGACTGATCAGCGACTATATTGCCAAAAAAAATCTTTTCTTAAATTACCTCGATGAAGCCGGTCTTGACTATACCACTCCTCAGGGAGCCTACTATGTCATGGTGGACTGTTCCACGTTTGGTGTGAAAAACGATCATGAGTTCTGCCGTTGGCTGGCCAAAGAAATTGGTGTGGCAGCAGTGCCGGGTTCCAGTTTTTTCCACGAGAAGGTCAATCACCTTATCAGATTCCACTTTTCCAAATCGCCAGAGATTCTTCATGAAAGCGGCAAACGTCTCCTCAAATTAAAAAACCTATAAAGCCTACTCAGCATAACTATTTGACTTAATTTAATATTACATTATTTACAAGAACAGCTTACCGGAAGGAATGACTTCCTGTATTTCACAGGTCTGATGAGTTCATCGTCAAGGCATAAATGGTACTCCAGGAAAACCACAACTCCATCAATACTCTACTGCAAGCCATAAGAGCCAGGAGACTGAACTTAGTATTGAAGCTGAGTGCGCGTTGGAGAAAACTCTAATACGCGCTGTTCAAGACATTTGTTATGGCTTTACCCAGATCGTCAAGGGTATAGGGTTTTTTGATGATGGAGGAGGCTCCTAATTGAAGAGTCTTTTTTACTTCCTCGCTGCTGGCATAGCCGCTGATAATGATGGCTTTCTGCTCGGGCCTGATTTCCAGTATTTTCCGGTATGTTTCATAACCGCTCATACCATCTTTAAGTATCATATCAAGGAGAATCAGGTCGAACTGCTGCTCCTGCAGATGAACAATCGCGTCTTCACCGCTTTCAACCGTGGTGACAGAATATCCGAGCATTTTGACAATACCGCCGGTAATTTCCAGAAGCTCAGGTTCATCATCTATAACCAGGATATTCCCACTGCCCCGATATGAATGAATATCTGTTTTTGCTTCACCGGAGTCAGTAATTTCGACAGCTTGAATCACAGGGAGTCTCAGTTCAAACGCTGCGCCTGGATGAAGGTTTTCCACACTTATTGTACCATTGTGCTCCTCAATCGCATTCCACACTACAGACAGCCCCAGTCCGGAACCGCTTCTCCCTAATTTTTTGGTGGTATAAAATGGCTCAAAAATATGCTCAAGATCCTTGCTCTTTATCCCCGAGCCGGTATCGGAGATGCAAATAATTAAATCGGGTAAATTTTTGGTTCCACCTGATTCTGCAGAATCAGAATCGGTTTGTTGGGCATTGGTCGTCAAAAGAGTTACCTTGCCATCGGGTGCGGAGGCTTCAAGGCCATTGTTGAGCAGATTCATCAAGCATTTGCGAATATGTACCTGCGAGCAGTTCACCGTTGCCTCATCAGCCTTCAAATCCACAATTAGACTGACCTGAGGATGCTGTTTTGCGAGACCTTTCCATTCAGGAGATGATACTAATTCGGTAATGAGCTTATTAATATCTATGGGCTCTTTCACTGAAGCAGCATTTCTCGCCAGTGTGAGCAGATCACTAACAACTGCGGCAGCTCTCTTCCCGGCCTCCTCAATGGTAATCAAAGGGTTTTCAAGCGGACTATCTGGGGGTAAGGTCCTGCGCAGCAGTTCCGGGTAACTGACAATACCCGAGAGTATGTTGTTAAGGTCATGGGCAACACCACTGGCCATGGTACCAATAACCTCCATCTTTTGTGCTGTCTTGAGACTTCGTTCCAGCTCTACCTGTTCAGTGACATCACGAATGGCAATAACATAACCTTCCTGGTGATTCTCATCGAAGGAATACGGGCTCAAGGTTACATTCCAGGCTCCCCTTCCTTCGGCGGAATGTGGAAATACAGTCTGGATTTGAACAATTTTTCCTTGCAGGCACTGGTTGATAGGAAGCTCAAGCTCGTTCTTGAAGAACGTTTCTCCCAAGAGAACCGGCAGTGGGAGGCCGACAAGATTTTCCTGCGTGATTGCAGTCATTTTAAGATATGAACTGTTACAGAAAAGATGATGATGTGATCTGTCAATCAGAGCCACTGCATCACTTGAAGCTTCCATGACTCTGGCAATTTTCCGCAATTTCTCCTCAACTCGTTTTTTCTGTTCAATTTCTTCAGAAAGCTTTATGTTCGCACGTTCTAACTGTCGTGTCCGTCTCTTCACCTGATCCCTTGTAAAAAGTGTCGTGCCAACGAGAAGAACAGAGACGAAACCCACTAACAAGAGGAGATTTTTAACCCATCCGGGAAGCCGTAGTGTCTCTATACCATCAACAACCAACCAACGATTAATTGACTGATAATATATCGAATTCATATCATTTTTAAATAATGCGAGATACGAATCAATCTTATTAAGTATCAGCTCGTTGCGAGTTTCCGGCGCGGCATAATGCATCTCAATCGGATTAAAAATAACCGGTGTTGCCTCAACATTATATTCTGCCTTTTTACGATTTCCATATAAACGGTTAACCACCCCAACATCAACATAGTCTGCCTGAAGCATCTCGAAGACGGTATCATATTCGTCGGTCTCGAAAAACCTGCATGAGATATTAAATCTTTCAACCAAATCCTTTATCGCCTGAAAATGAATATCTCCTTGCTTAACAGCAATTTTCTTCCCCTCAAGGTCCTTGAATGAAGCAATTTTTTGGTTTTTCGGGGTGTAGAGTTCAGCCCAGTTGGCCATGACGGTGGTATAGTTATAATCGATGAACGCCTCCCGTTCTTCAGAAAAGGCCACTGCCGGAAGCAGGTCAATCTCACCCAAACGCAGTTTTTCAAATACTTCTGAGAAGTGTCCGGCAACATACTTCAGCTTCCAGCCTTCCTGTTCTGCAATATTCTCAAGAATATCAATAAACAATCCACCAGGAACGCCATCTTCTCCCATAAAGATCGTTGGCTTGTTATTGTAAACCCCAACCTTGAGAACAGTTTCAGCATGGAGACTGCAGGGGAACAGCATGACTGACAGCAGAACAAAGACGGTACCAATTGGCTTTGAAAACAAATTTAAGAGAGTTGACATCGAATTTCTGAAGAGAAAAGACCCGACTTTCAAGTTTTATCGAAGATAAATTTAGAGTCATAACGTTGCAATTAGGCAGAAGGACAACTGCGCACAATGCCTGCTGCTATTAAAAATCATATTATGCGAATTTTATGGGCCATTACAAGAAAATGTTGCTGTTTCAGAAATATTGTCACGATCTTGAGATTACGGCAAATGATTGCAATCCCCATAGCGATTAGCTCTTTTCCTCCAGTTACTAGAGTGAAAACACCTTTTTAAGTGGAAAGACCATGGAGACTGACATGAAAAAATGAATGTGGATTTCCTTTCATCATCAAAGGACAATCGTTGACAAAACTGTTGCTTACATCTCTCTATGGTATCCTGCATCGAATACTCACTCGCATGCCGGGAAATGATATCCCATCCCTTCCCGGCATGCGGTCACGCTTTACTCAGTGGACTGCGGATGATTTATCGCTAGGTCGTTGCGGGTATCTGACCACCATTTCAGATAATCTTCCGCAGCCTGCCTGCCAGAGGCAACCAACTCTTTTTTTCGTTTTTCGCTCAAGTCAAAATCCGTTGTACTCACGCCAAGAGAATCAATGTATACCGTTCTGTGCCAGTCATCCGTATGCAGATGCTGGTTGTCCTGGACAGCCATGATTGCCTTTATGATCTGTATGGTATAATCAAGAAAATTTTCAATTTCTACACTCTTTGGCGCCTGGCCATCACGAAAGACTCCAATCTCCTTTTCCGAATCGAGACGAAATCCCAACGTTTCCTTGTTGTATATATACTGGCTACTCGCTGGCGAAACCGTGGCAAGTTTGTCGTTTTCCTGTTCATAATACTTTGGAATTCGTATTAAACTCTTATCTATAAGATATTTTCCCCGATCAAAAAGCTTGACAGGAAAGTTATTAATCACTCCCCCATCGACAAAGACATCATTCCTGTCGTCACGCACGGCCTTGAAAAACAACGGAATAGACATGGACCTGCGGACAGCGTCCGCCACCCGTTTCCGGGGAGTATGTTCAGGAGAATAGACTTCTCCAAAGGAGGTCGAGAGATTAGTGGCAAAAACATAGAGATCCTTACCGGTATGCTCCTGTAATGCTTTGAAGGTAATGTCTGCACTGCCGGTTTTCTTCTTGAGCAGATCCCCAATCCACTCCTTGAAAAAATCTCCCTTAAACCACCCATACTCTTCGCGAAGACGCTTCATGTCTCGCAGCACACCCCAGTCATCATCCTTGAAATTATTAAAATCCAGCTTATTGAGCTCATTGTAGGTCTGCTGGTTCGTAAAATCTGCGGCGAAGAGAACCGCATTGATCGACCCGGCAGATGTCCCCCCGACTCTCAGAATATTCTTTAAAACACCTTCGCTTTCCAGAACCTTCATAGCACCGACATACGCGATACCTTTTACCCCGCCACCTTCAAAGACCAGATTCTTAAATGGATATTCCATAACTCGTTCTCCTTGAATTGAATGAGACAACAACAATGAAAACTACTGGAAAAATCGATTGCAAGGTGACCAACCAGACACCTCACATACTCATATATTGAGTTATGCCACAAGCTAAGTCAATGTTTTAGAAAATAAATATGCCTGATACTTCAGACACAACGCATCATCATTTGTTCCGTTCGATTGGAGATGATCACTGATCAGTTTGTTTGGGTGTTCGTCTCATAGTCTTGATCTCGTCACGGTCCAGAGAAATGACAAGCCCGTTCCTGCTCGAATAACGGACCATGTCTTTGCCTATCTCCGCATTATCTGTATAAATTTTCACGCCTGAATGAAGTTCGATTTCAAACTGATAGCGTGGCTCAGATTGATCCGTCGAATTATCATTGGCCGATGGAGGCCGTTCTATCTTTTGGCGAATTACCTCCTCCATTGCGCTTTTCACCTGATCCTCGGAAAATGAGTATTCCTTGGGTTCTTGAGAAGTGCCCTGTTGCTTGGAGGAAGAGTATTGCTGAATTACTAAGTTCAATCTGCCAGGTAGATCTTTCAGTACTTCCGACGGAACAACCACAAAGACAAAAACCACTGCAAAAGTGATGCAGGCAAAGACTATCCTCAACTGTATTCGAATGTCCTTACCGACAGATGACCTCTGATTTTTTACTAGGGTAGAATGCTGTTCCCTGAGATACTCTACATGTTGCTTTTGCTTTTTTCTGTTTGGCATCAAACGCCTCTCTTCAATCCTGCTAACAAGTTCGCTGACCTCATATTCTCCCAGTATTTCGGTTTGATGAGCTTTTACATAGCGGATAAACTGCATGCCTTTAGTAACGTTCTCGGGCATAGGTGTCTTAAACGTACTTTTGCCAATAAAAACAATAATAGAAAAGATTTTTTTGGCATCCAGACCAATGAGTTCAGCAAGAGCCATGGTGTGTCTCTGATTTTGCTGTAAACGATTTTGGAAGGTTGTGCTATGCTGGGAGAGCTTTTGTGACCAGGATTTTTGATCTTCCCCACCGAAAATCCACCCCCTCATCTTTTGAGTCGCCACCACAAAAACGCCATATCTGGAAACAAGGATATGATCAATTTGCGCGGTTCCCTGACCCTCTGGTATGATAACATTCTTGAAAATGTGATAGCTCCTTTTCTTCAGAAAAAGCTTGGTCAGAAGGTTGAACTCAAGCTCTCCCCAGAGCCCTTTTCCTCGTGGTGATCGGAAAAAGACAACAACAAGAATAAGCAGATATACATACCAGTACCGAACCAGAAACTGTATTGCACTCTGAAGAAAATCCATGGATTATGTTATCAGCTTTCGGCTGCTTATAAACACATTCTTAAGACGCTATTAACTGCGTCGCCCCGCCCTATGGAACAGAAAGATCATCCAGGAAATATATATACTGCCTGAAGATTATCACATTTTTTTCATTATCCTGCCAACCAAATCTTCTACGAAACGTTGTTCGCTAGACAAGTCAATAAAGCTACACCAGAGGTTGCGCAATAACTCTGAACGAGAGATGTGATCATAAAATTTTTTCCTTTCCAATCAAAAGATATCAAATTATACATAGTGCATTTATTTGAAGATGCGTCCGCTATTTGTAATTGTTTTTTCAGCTTTTACTGAGGTCAAACTGGTTGTGCCCCTGAAAGTCATCCGCAACAGGTTCTTTCAGAAAAAAGCTGACACGGCATAAATGTTTTATGTTTTTTTAAATAGAGGAGATACACCATGAAAGTAGTGGCTCTTTTGGCCAGTCCAAGAAGAAAAGGAAACAGCAGCGGTCTGGCGGAAAGTCTCACCTCCATTCTCGAAGAAAACGGTCACCAAACGGTTTCATACATTCTCAACGACCTTACCTACAAAGGATGCCAGGCATGTAATGGCTGCAAAACCAGAAGCGACTTCTGTGTTCTACTCGATGATCTTACTCCAGTACTTGAAGATGTTAAAAAGGCAGACGTGGTTATTTGGGCCTCTCCGGTCTACTGGGGAGATGTCAATGCCCAGCTGAAAGGATTTATTGACCGGACCTATTCATACCTGACCCCAGAGTTTGTCACCGGACCGGTGAGACATCGTCTGCCGAAAGGGAAAAAACTGGTTTTTATCCTCACCCAGGGAGGAGACGAAGCTCTGTATGACGATATTTTCCCGAGATATGATGGTTTCTTCAAACAACTTGAACTCTTTGAGCAAACGTATCTTATTCGCGGCTGTGACCTGAGCGATCGCAGTGATTATCAGGAAAGAGAAGACCTCCTTGATCTCATTGAAGAAACGGCAGCAGCACTTCTTCGCTAGCTTTTAAGGGAGCATTCTCCATCAGGATTTTTTCCTGTTTAATGCTCCCTTGAAAGAGAAAACACTTTCACCAGTTTAATCTGTATCTCAAAGGCTATTCGATGGCCTTTGTTGATAAAGGGCAAAGATAACGGCACTTCTTCTAACCATCATTTGCCTTTACTGTCAACAGCTGATACTATTATAATCTCGACAGAATTAATTGCTTTGCTCCAATATTTAACTCTGTAGACAGGTGAAATATTGGCCCTGAAAATTGAAGCGCACTTTTTTTCATTTCCTGCTGGAGCCTTTTCCGAAGAAAAAGTTTTGCAAGAGGCTCTGGTATTCAATTTAATTTAGAAAAAACCCTATCCTAACTGTTACGTCATAATTCTTTGGCTATTTGAAAATACTCGGATCGAGCAAAGTTGTTTCAAAAGTCCTTATTTCGAATCAAACAATTTCAAAAAGGAGAATTATCGTGTACAAGGCAAAATTACCTGTGTATTTAGTGGTACAACTAGTGGTTGCACTGTTGCTGTCATCCGCCGCATCAGCTGGCTCATCACATCCAGACACGATTGCCAGCCTGGGCCCCCGTCCGCTCTATCTCGTCGATGATATGGAAAAGAGTCCTCTAAAGGATACCCTTGCAGAGTGCTCGGCCGGACCATTTCATAAAACGGACTTTTCCATCGGCCACAGGGGTGCATCCTTGCAGTTCCCGGAGCACACTCGGGAATCATACATGGCTGCAGCACGCATGGGAGCTGGAATTGTTGAGTGTGATGTTACCTTTACCAAAGACAGGGAGTTGGTCTGTCGTCACTCTCAATGCGATCTTCACACCACCACCAATATCCTGGAAATACCTGAACTGGCGGCCAAATGCTCAGAACCGTTCAGTCCAGCGGAATTTGATCCGGCAACGGGCGAAATGACCAAAAAAGCTTCGGCTAAGTGCTGTACCAGCGACATCACCCTAAAAGAATTCAAAAGTCTCAAAGGGAAAATGGATGCGGCTAATCCTGAAGCTACAACAGTGAAACAATACCTTGACGCTACGGCCAGCTGGCGCACAGATCTGTATAGTGCTCGCGGCACTTTGGTAACACATAAGGAGAGTATCGAATTGTTCACCCGGCTTGGCGTGAAAATGACTCCTGAGCTAAAATCACCAAGTGTTGATATGCCCTTCCAGGGCAGCTATAGCCAGCAAGACTATGCTCAGCAGATGATTGATGAATACAAAAGTGCCGGCATTGATCCAAAACGTGTTTTTGCCCAGTCCTTCAACCTTGCCGATGTGTTGTATTGGTTAGAAAACGAACCAAACTTCGGCAAACAGGCGGTATATCTCGATGGCCGCTACGATGACGAAAATTTCGACCATACCAAACCGGAGACATGGTCACCTAATATGGAAGAGCTGTTCAAGCAGAATGTCCGTATAATCGCCCCACCAATGTGGATGCTTCTGGCAACGGATAAAAAAGGCAAAATCGTCGCTTCGGAATATGCCAAACAGGCCAAGGCAGCGGGACTTGAAATCATAACCTGGACACTTGAACGCTCTGGACTTCTGCAGTCTGGCGGCGGCTGGTACTATCAGTCGATCAAAGATTCCATCGATAACGATGGTGATATGTTGGAAGTTCTGGACGTACTTGCCCAGGATGTCGGTATATTGGGAATTTTTTCAGACTGGCCGGCAACGGTGACATATTACGCCAACTGCAGAAACCTGTAAGAGAGGAGGAAGAGAGCATTGATGCCTGGCAATACTTCGTAATGAAGACGCAACAGCCAAATTGACACAATGTTTCTGAGATAATTGGCTTAACCCTACTATTTCACCTGTCTGCTGAGTTCATAATCGAGACATCAGGGGTGCTGCTGTAATGGTTACCGCAGCCCCTTGACCACAAAGAGGATGAACTCTGCAGACACCCGCTGGGATAAAACTTTGTGGGCAGCTGTCTTTTAAAAAGGAAGACTGTACCCGACAACGAATAGAGGCCAGGTCAGAGCATACAATGATCTTTCATGAAAAAGAAAGTTCAGTTACCCTTCAGTTCGGTAAATGGGGTATTCATTTCCTCTACCCATTTAACTGCTCCGGTTGTGGTATCAAGGACATAGACAAGATAGGTCCGTTCCCTATGGGCGATTTCCATCTCATATTTCCCAACAGGTGCCTGGGATTGATCTGCTGCGCCGGTGAGCAAGAGAAGTATGAGAACACTGATCGCACCCGCTAAAAACATGATAATTCCGTTTTTCGTATCACTTGTAGTCAGCATAATTTCCTCCTGAAGTAAGAACATTTCATCAATCGGCTACATTTTCCCTGTTCTGTACTATCTATTACAAATTGCCGTGGCCTTGGTACCATTGCATGGATTCGCAACTTAAATATTCGTAATTAAAATAAAATGAAGAAACAGACAATAAGTAGCATTTTTCCTGACCGAACCTTCCAAAAGATGCAGGCCAGGTCCAACATAGAATGTAACCACGAGAATACACTTCTGTGAAGTGTTGATTTCAGTATTATTAATGCAAGTATTACCTTCGCCAGACGGTGAAGTAATTTGAGGGAAAACCTTCCATAACAAGAGTCATATCAGCCTGTTTCAATTTTTTCACTTTTACCGCCTGTCCTTAGCATAGTTGATTTAGATATCGACCACCGCCTCACAAATAGGGATCTGACTCTGGTGAACGATATTGCCGTGGTTAAGGTTAATGGTCAGAAGACCATCAATTTTTATTCATTTGCTACCAAGTACTGCAGCCACCATTTCCCAGAGGACTATCCGATCTATGACAGCTTTGTGGAAAAGATGCTCATGCACTTCAAGCAGGTGGATAAATTCTATAAGTTCAGGAAGAACGACCTGAAGCACTATCCGACATACCACGCAGTTCTGATGGAGTTCAGCAGGTTCTATGGGCTGGAAAGCTTCACCCTGAAACAGGTCGACAAGTACCTATGGCAGGCGGGCAAAGAATACTTTCCCAAGCAATACTGACCGCTGGAATTCCGAATTAATATCACTTTCCGGAACCTGCGAGAGAATTTTGGTTTATGAAACCGGGTGGTTTGACTCGACCATTTGATATCTTAACACAACCGCAAAATACCGTCATTCGGCTAAATGAT
>JBNKDO010000037.1:0-110571 GCA_050288305.1 Desulfocapsaceae bacterium
CCCGTATCCATTCCGAACACGGAAGTTAAGCTCTTCAGCGCCGATGGTACTGCATGGGAGACTATGTGGGAGAGTAGGTCGCCGCCGAATCCTTTTAAAAACCCCTTAACCTCCTTGGTTAAGGGGTTTTTGCTTGTTTGATACCGTCCTCTGCCCTGCCCACTCACTTCTCTGCTCTCTTCATTTGCTCCTATCTGTTGTGGGCTTCCTTGGTCTTAATTTTTCAATGGATGGTCGTGTCTTTCCCTTTTGCACTGGTCATTCTTTCCTGTTTATCTTTTTTCCCTGTAAGGAAGGTATTGCATTAACGATGATCGAAATACCTGATTAGTGAAGATTGTGATCTATCAAACTTCGTGCATGTATACCTTCATTTCTTCTTTTGCAGTTTTACAGCTGTTAGCAACACAGGTAAAATAATATTCCAACTCTGTTGGCGACTCATTGGTATTAAAAAGACGCTCTATTTCTTCAATAACTTTTTTAATTTCTGAAGCCCCAACATTTGCAGCCGCTCCTTTCATTTTATGAATCTGTTTTCTAAAAACATCCACGTTCTTGGCTGTCACCGAAGCGTGGAGATCACTCAACTGATTTGCCATATCTTTAACAAACTCACTCACGATTGTCCTTGCCAAAGCCTTATCGTTGAGAACCCTTCTTTCAAGTTCTTCGATTTGAAACACGGGATTACCTTGTGATACTACTTTTTCACTAATTCTAGGTGTTATCTCAACATGTTGTTCAGTGCTGACATCAACAGCAGGGAGATATTTTTTCAAAATGTTCATTAATGAATCTGGTGATACCGGCTTTGCTATATGATCGTTCATTCCGGCAGACAGACATCTATCACGATCTTTTTCAAGAGCATGAGCTGTAAGTGCTATGATAGGGATATCATGGTTATAGACTGCAGACAGTTTATTGCGAATTTGTCGTGTAGCTTCGAGACCGTCGACTTCCGGCATCTGGATATCCATAAGCACAAGGCTATAATATGATTTTTGCAACGCTTCCAGGACCTCTGCACCGTTAACAACAACATCTACGTTGACATAGCCTAGATTATTCAGCATACCGATGATAACCTGCTGGTTAATACTATTATCCTCCGCTAAGAGTAACCGCGCCTTCTTGATTTTTTCGGTATACACCGCTTGATTATTCTTGTTTCTATCTTCGTGAACAACTCCCATTAAGAGGGTACTCATGCAGTCGTACAACCCTGAAGATCGAACGGGTTTTGCCAGAAATGATTTAAAACGCATCCCGATTAGCCCCTTAAATCTATCTCTGTAACCTGATTTATGCATGAGAACCATTTTCAACTCAGGTATCTGAGTATCTGCATAAATAGACTCACCAAGCAAAATACCATTTTTATCCGGCAGATCTGTATTTATGAATACAAAATCAAAAGGTTCACCTTTCTCTGCTGCTCTCTGCAATGTTGATATAGCATCCACTCCATTGGATGCTTCATCAACTATGCTTCCCCAATGACTAAAATATAATTGTAAATGGTTGCGTGCATTCTTGTTTGGATCTACAACAAGAATCCGGCGTGCCCTCAACATTTTAATCCATTTTGGTTCTTCGACATTTCTGTTTTTGATGTCAAAGCGTGCTGTAAAGAAAAAAGTAGAACCCTCTGCTTGACCGGAGGTAAAACCTATATCCCCATGCATGAGCGAACAAAGTTCTTTAGAAATTGCCAGGCCAAGACCTGTACCACCGAATTTTCTGGTAATAGAGCTGTCCGCCTGGGTAAAACTGTCAAACAATTCCGCTTTTTTTTCTTCAGGAATTCCTATGCCTGTATCGGTAATCGAAAAAAACAGTGTTAGCGATTTGCTATCCTGATTCTTTAATGACACGCGAATGACTACTTCACCCTGCTCGGTAAATTTTATTGCATTTCCAGTAAGATTAAGCAAAATCTGGTGGAGTCTGCCTGGATCGCCATAAAGCTCTGAAGGAACTTCAGGCTCAACAAAACAGATAAAATCCAAGTTTTTCTGCTCTGCCCGAAGATAGGTCATATCAATGAAATCATCTATTAACTGCCGTAAATCAAAGTCAAGCATATCAAGCTTCATCTTGCCTGCTTCGATTTTGGAAAAATCTAGAATGTCGTTAATAATCCTCAAGAGTGATTCACTGCTCGTCCGTAAGGTCTGAACATAATGCATCTGAGATTCATTGAGTCTCGTCTCCATCAGAAGTGTGGTTAAGCCGATAACGCCATTCATCGGAGTACGTATCTCATGGCTCATATTAGCCAGAAAGTCTCCTTTTGCCTTATTTGCTAGCTCGGCTGCTTCTTTGGCTATAAGCAGTTCCTTCGTCCTCTCGTTTACAAGGTCTTCAAGATTCTCTCGATGTTTATCTATTTCATTTCTCTGGTGTAGTAAATTGAGAGACATATCATTGAAAGCTGCGGCAATTTCGCCGACCTCATCACGTGAAGTAACATTCACTAATGCACCAAGTTCTCCACCCTCAACTCGCCCCATGGCTGTTCGTAATGTCTTCATTGGCTTGACCAAAGCATGATACAGGAAGATATTGAGAAGAACTGCCATGAGAGAAATAGAAACCAACAGCATTAAGATAAACATATAAAAGATTTTACTTTCCTCATGCTGTATTTTGTCCATGTTATGATATATGGCGAGATATCCCATACTTTCACCAATCGCCTTTATACCATTAAGATAAAGTGCATAAGTGGAGTTTCCGATTTTGATTTGTTTGAAAAGATGTTCTGGTTTATCTGTTAACTCATCCCTCGGCTCTAAAAAATGATAGAAGGTGTTTCCAGAGCAAAGCAGCATCGCTCCTTCCATATCATACAGGCAAGCCCTTTCTATTTCTGGAATAATACTTTGAATCTCAACCAGTGTTGCTTTAAGCGCATTCTTTTGTTGAGCAAAAAGGCCATTTGCGAGGTTATTGTATTCCTCATCAAAAATAGTATCCAACAGCAGTTCTATCTTGCTTACCTGGTCTGCATATCTTCTCTGCTCAAGTGGATGAACTAAAGAGAGAAAGAGCACTACCACCAGTATTGCTGCAAGAAAGAGTACAGCATTTATTTTTAACGATAGACTCGGAATCTTCATACGCGATAGAGCATGGGATTGATTTTTCTTTTCCTGCTGAATTATATTGCTGCTTCCTTGAAAGTATTCCAATTGGAGACTCTATGGTCTAAGAGCTTGAATATACATCGGCGATTTCTCCTGAAACTGAACGATGATTACTTTTTTCTGTTCGGGGTCTCCCTGTTCATCAAATGAGATAACCCCTGTTGCCCCCGGGAAAGGTTCCATGGCAAGCAAGCTGTCCCTGATCTTCTGTTTATCAAGACATTGGCATAATTCTATAGCTTTTTTAAGGAGCATGACCGCATCATAGGCAAGTGGTGAATTAAAGTTTTTTATTTGGGAATTATATTGCTGTTGATACAATTTTTGAAGCTTCAGGCTTGAAGTATAAGGAACCATCGGATGCCAGGCAGTAGTTTGGTAGCTGCCATTTATAGCATCTCCAGAGAAAGATGCTATCTCCCCCCAACCATCACCTCCAAGAAAAACTGCACGAACACCAAGCTTTCGTGCCTGCTTAATAAAGAGCCCACTATCTCTTGAATATCCAGGGATATAAATAACTTCAGGAAGAAGGTGTTTGATCTCTGAAATTATTAAAGAAAAGTCCATCGCATCACCACGATACTGTATATCTGCTATAATTTTTCCAGAGTACTCCACGAAACTTTCACTGAAAAAATGAGCAAGCGTAGTACTGTATTTTTCATCGACATTACTCAATACCACCGCACGTTTGGCCTTCAAGGTCCTCGCTGCAAATTGAGCCATTGCTTTTCCTTGAAAGGAGTCAATAAAACATGCCCTGAAAATATAGCTACGACCTAGAGTAATTGCTGGATTCGTCGACGCAGGTGCAATCATTGGAATACCAGCTTGTTGTAAAATCGGTGCCATGGCCAAAGAATGAGAACTCCAATGAGCACCAATTACGGCTGTAACATTCATATCAATTGCTTTTTGAGCAGCCTGGGCTGATCCAATCGGAGTACTTTTATTATCAATAACGACTAATTCCAGTGGCCGACCAAGAATCCCTCCGTTTTTGTTGATGGAGTTCACGGCCAATTCAGCCATTCTAACCATCGGTGCGTTATGCTCTGCAGCTATTCCAGATATCGAGAAAATAGCAGCCACTTTTATTCCGTCTTCAGCTAAAGCTGTTTTTACGGGAGATATGGAGATTATCACAAGAGCAATGCCAATGAGACAACTGGGAGACACAAATGAAAAAAGACCACTTTTAAGCAAACATATCGGTCTGTTATTACAAACACTGCCCATGACATTACCAAAGTGAAGTAAACCCAACATTAATAAAGATTATTAACACCTTTTGACTATATAATAGATTTTGGGGAAATAGAAGGGTACCAGGGAAATTAGACGCATTTCCCTGTTCTGAAATAATGAGGATAGAATCTCAACAATGTAAACCAAATCAAAAGAGTTAGAAACTCTTTTGGGTTAATACGTTTTTTCCAATATATCTGGCCAAATAAGTGGGATAATCAATACTGGATACGCATCATACAAGTTGATATGTTGCCATTTACTTACTCAATTTTTAACAACTTTTTCATGATTCAGGTATGAACCAACCATCTCGTCAAGTTCAGCCTCACCTACACCGCCTGGAATAATGGCCTTTATCTTCTGGTCAGGGGTAATGATAATGGTCTGAGGGTATAGCAGTATATTATAAAGATCAGCAAGCTTTGCATCTTTATCAAGAATTACCGGAAAAGGTACATTAAGAGTCTCCATAAAATCAGTAACAGCTTCCTTGGTTTCATGATAGGCGGCGACATAGAAAACCTGTAGTCCTTTGTCTTTATATTTTTCAAAATACACATTAATTATTGGAGTATCAGCTCGACAAAAACGACAATCCGTTTCAAAAAATCTTAATACCACCGGCTGCTTGGTAAAATATGAGAGAATGATGATATTTCCATTGGTGTCCTTCAGGCAAAAATCTGGGGCTGTATCTCCAACTTCTATGTCCTTAACAACTTCATTTGTTGAACAGCTGCTTATCAATAAGCTCAGCAGTAAAATTATACCTAGTGTTATCCTCATAGTATCTTCCTGTACCATGTATTTTATATAAAAAGATAATATCTACACAATCATACATTTAAAAGAAATTACATCATTAGATATTACACGCCAAGACATTGTATTATAACAAATCTTTGTTGTATTTATTATTCCTTGCTGGTATGTCATTGCAATATGAAATATCACACTTTTAACATTGATAACGTTCATGCATTCTCAATCTAGCCCACCTGACCACAGTGTCTACTGTAATTATTGTCCCGGCTACTGCTGTTACAAGCTTCCGGGGTCAACTCTCTATATCACCGCAGACGATATCAACAGAATAGCCAGATACTTCAAGATAGAAGATGGTGAGGTGAGAAAAAGGTATATTGAAGGCAAAAACACCTTCAAAACACGAAAAGATGGCTCGTGCATTTTTTTAACCAACGGCCTTCTATGCAAGCGCTGTTCAATCCACTTAGCCCGTCCCAGGCAATGCTCTGATTTCCCTTATAATGAAGCTTGTCCTTACCTTTGTCGCCAGGATCTTCTTGAGAAAATTCAACCGAAATTTGAACAATCACTTAAAAATACAATATAACCATAACTGAGCTCAAGCCCTTCCTCCAGCCACCTCTTCGCTATTTCGCTCGATACAACAGATATATCAAGGAAAACACTGCCGCCCCAAGATAAATAAAAGAAAGCTTCTCGACAGTGCTCCCGGTCGTCGAGGATACGACCAGACCGATAAGAGAAAAAAGCACCAGAAACCCCTGGGAATAATAACTCTTAAAAAAAATATACTCATGTGGGGTTGAAAATTGAGCAATATCAAAAAATCGCTTATTGAAGGCCAAACGAAAAAGCGAAGTACAAAAGGTTATGACTGCCAATATAATAAGAAGGAATAACTTTTGTTGAACTTCCGGGAGAGTTGCTCGTAAAATCCAGGCAAGACTGTAGAGGATAACTGTACTTTTATAAAAGATATTTACTGGAATTGTATCGATTTTGTTTTTTATAAAGATAAAAAGGAAACCAAAAAGAACTGTCAGCAATATCACCAGCAAGGCAAGTCGTGAAAAGCTTTCCCGCACGATTAAGAAAAGCGTGATTATCCAGAAATAGCTCTCAAGATATAAGAAGATTCCATCGACTGCAAAAATCCACTTTGATTGATATTCGTCTTGGAATGACAGCACCTTCTCCACACTCAATGCTCGGGAATTCCTCCATTCATTTCTAAATTGAACTTTCATTTTTGTCTTCAGAAAGAAGACTGAGCTCAACAATACAACTCCCACAGAAACGAAATACAATGATAAAAAGCCCAAAGACTCCAGCAACATGCCTCCTAAAAATATTGCAAATTTTAAGATAACAAGTACAAATATTTGAAAATTTCCGAACTTTTTCCCAGAATTTTCAGGATTTATCGTCTCCAGAAACAGTAACCGTTGAATAATCCAGAAATTGCAATTGAAAATCCCATTAACGAGCGCTGCTATTCCTAGAAAAACTAAGCTTTTATCAAAAAGAAATAACGATAACAGTATCCATTCACTCAGATATGAAAAAACGACAAGGTAGGGAAATGCAATACGATGAGTTATCCTCTCCCAGTAATAGAGAGAAATACAAAAACCCACTCCGGTAATGGTGATAAATAGACAAATTTGTTGGAGAGAAAAACCACTCGCGTATAAATAAACGGGAATGTAGAAGGGAAAGAGACCAATAAGAAATGAGTGGAAGCCAAGAAAAATATAAAAATAATTTCTCATACCAGGCTTATTTAGAAAATATCTTTTTCCTGAACATCAAGACTGTCCAAGGCTTCATAATATGGCTTTAAATCCTGCTTTTTGCCATATCGTGGAAAGTCATGCATCTTGAGATACGGCCTGGAATTTACTTCGAGAAATATTACTTCCTGCTCCTTATGGGAATACATGATTCCTTTTGAAAAAATAGCGTCCACACCGAGAATATTGGCATTAAACATTGGCAAAATGCGGAGAAACAAGGTGTTGTTGTCGGGATGTATTTTGTTCTTGTTGATAACTTCAACAACTCCTCCTGGTGCCAGAGAAATTCTATTATACAAAATCACCTGTTCATCCTTCGACGGAACAGATGAAAAGGACAGTCCTTTTTCTCTTAAAAACCGTTTAATGCCTCTGTTCTTTTCGATGGGGTGTATGATTGGATAAAGCCCCATTTTTTGACGTGTTTCATTCTCCCTGTCGATAAGGTCACTAATCGTTGATTGACCATCACCCATCACAAAAGGTGGATATCTCTGGATCACTGACATTATCTCGTCTTTGACTACAACAATACGATAATTATTTCCTTGCAGGTACTGTTCAATTACCGAGCTTGGCCACCATATTTTAACAAAAATTGCTGCCTTAATGAGACCTCTATATGTGGTGATAGGAAAATGGCTGCCACGTGAGAAACCACTGACGTTCGGTTTTATTACCACTGAAAAACCATGTTTGCGCACAAATGCCAGCGCTCCAAAAGGAGTATAGAATATGCTCCCTTTTGCATGAGGAATATCATGTTGCCGGAACATGTCTCTCGCCTGTTTTTTTGAACGACAGCTTTTTCGAGTTTTCAGCGAATTATAGCTACTGCACCCCCCCAAAAACTTTTGATCGATCCAACTGTATAGAAGTTTTTTCAAATTTTTCATAAAGCTGTTTTATAATGGGCTCGCATTTTTCTAAAAAAAATCCATTTACCCTTTTCCGTTTGAGGAATGGTCTTTACCAGTCGAGCTGCCAAGGTCATGGTTTTTCTGATGACGGCAATTTTATCAGTTCGTGAAACATTCTCCGTCAGCAGAACCAAGGGCATTGGCAGGAAAAGATTTATCTCAATAATTTTGAAGACTTTTTGGACTAGAAGAGATAACTCATCAGCTTTGACCCCGATCCTGGCCATTCTGAAGCCACCTATATCCTTGACAGCATCCCAGATTTCCTCTAATTCCACCGGGCTAAGATATGCCGTAACTTCTCTATACCCTGTAGAAGAATTATAAATGGAGTTCACAGGATACGACTCGCCACTCCTGTTGATTACTTCGGTTACGGAAAGAAACGAGTAGCGTTCTTTATCCTCCGGAGAGCGCAGATAATATATTTCAAATTCCTTCTTCCCGGAAGCCGCCTCCTGAACAATATAAGGTATTTGGAGGCTCGGACTTTCCTTCACAAACTGGAGATATTGTTCTTTATTCTCAATACGACTGATACCGTTCGAATTCTGTCCCCACTCTGGTTTTAGAAACACCGGGTAAACATTCGGTAGAGAATCTTTGGAAAAAAGTGACTGCGATAAATGATGCTGCCTCGGTATGAATTCGTCGATATCAAGTTTTGAATAAATTCCTTTATCCTCATTAAAATACGCTCCGTTCAATTGAAAATATTTCCATGGAACAACACGATAGCGCAGACAGTACCAGAGATAATGTAGCAGGAGCGCAATTCGTAAGAATATTTGAGGAAAGGTGTTGCTATAATCTGAATACCTGGCCCCTTGTTGCGTCGTCAGAGGAGATATGTAAGCTGAGAGTTTCTTCACGTGCGTGCACCCTGTGTATATTATTATCAAATCTTCCTTTTTCTCCGATGAAAAAAGAAACCTCATTTTCTTGTAATTCTCCGGATGATATCCAGATAAGTTCGTCTTCTTTGAGCAGATAATCATCCATTTCAAGGCGACCATGAATAACACAATAGAGGTTAAACCATGGATGTCCATGGATACGCGATGTAGTTCCTTCGCTCCACCTTGCCACCATCGCCTCAAAACCGCTTTCATGGCGCAAAAGAACTGTTCTGGTATACGTTCCTTCCTGGCGAGGAAAATCATCCATGGCCAGAGGATTACTTTTGATAAATTCTACTAGTTGTGGAGCTAAGAGTTCCGGTTGCGGATTGGCAAATTGTTTTTCAAGAAAAGCTATAAATTCCCGCCGTTGGTCAGCGGCTATATTTTTTTCTGGTAGTAAGATACTAGTAGTCATGATATTTCTCCTCTAAATATTTTCCAGCCTTTACCACGTGTTCAAAATAGCTGTCGATGTCTGTTCTGGACAGATCATGATTAGCTAGCAGGAGGCGAAGAAAAGGTCTTTTATTATGATAGGCATAACCGACAAGGCTGACACCGTCGTGATGAAGTTTTTGACGTATGGCAAGATTTAATTGGTCAACTTTTATGCTTTCCGTTCTGCCACAATAACGAAAACAAATATTAAAAGAGTTGCGCGGTAACACCAGTTCAAGGTCATCAATCGAGCCTATTGCTTTTTCTGCGTAGCAACATAATTCGTAGGCGGATTCAACTCTATTTGCAAAGCCTTTTTTTCCGAAAAATTTCCAATCGAGAAACCATTTCAAACTGTCAACTCTTCTCCCGCACTGAAGAGAAACGGCACCAAGATCGAGAACTGTATTATTCTCGCCCACATGAAAAAGATAGGAGTCATCTCCCCCACTACAGACTTTTCCAAGGGTATGCACTCTGTTATTGATCAGAAAGACGTTGCACATAAGCGCTGTGCCCAGCATTTTGTGAAAGTCCCAGGTTAGAGAATCAACCTCCTCGACCCCCTTCATGTATTTCCCTCTGAGTACATCACTGACCAGAACAGCCCCTCCCCAGGCTCCGTCCATATGAAGCCAGAATGAATATTTTTTTCGTAGCTCCACAAGCTCGCCTATTGGATCATATGCTCCGCGAACAGTGGTGCCAGCTGTTCCAGCCACAAAAAAGGGAGTGCCACCGTTAGCAACGGTTTGGCTGAGACGTTCATCCAGAATTTTTACATTCATCTCCCCCGTATCGGTCACAGGTATTTTTATGAGATGACGTGTACCCAGGCCAAGAATATTGGCCGCCTTTTCAAGAGAATAATGGGCATCAGCACTCACAAAGGCGTACATTTTTTTTTGACCAAAGAGCCCGTTGGTCTTCGCATCCTGCAAATGTTCGTTTCGTGCCGCCATCATAGCCAGCAGATTAGCATTGCTTGAGCCTGTGGTCATCTGTCCTTCACCATTTCTAAATCCAACGAGCTTAATCATTTGATCTATCATGTATTTTTCCATCAAGGTCGAAACAGGGGCTGACTCATAGGTGCAGGAAGAGGTGTTGCTGGCAGCTGTTACCATTTCTCCCAGAATGGAAGGTAAATTAGCACCCTCCCACATTCGGTTCAGAAAACCAGGGTGACCAGTCTTTACTGAATATTTTAAATATTTCTCAATCCATGAGAAGATTTCGGACCAGTTGCCGGGATGGCTGTTTTTATCCAGATTGAGAATATCCTCAAGTTCCTGCGGATCATAATATGAAACAAATCTATCTCTCTTCTGGTTTATCATGTAATCCTTCAGCAGGCTCAAAAGCCTCTCCATGATTTCACTCTGATCCATATTTTCTGCCTCAACTCTGCTGTTTCAAATTTTCATATTCAGAACAAGAATTTGACTGCCAGCTTCTGAATTTTTGTTTTACTATTAGATCAACTATTCGGGAAAAACGTCTTTTATTTTAATTGCCCTTTCACACTCTCAACCTTATCTGACATTGTCTGCAATCTATCAGTTCTGGTGCCAAGTTTTATTGTTGTCGTAATTCGTGGGGCCCCCATGCCATGAATTGTTTCATGACATCTTTTTACCGCTGCCATGACCTGGTCCCATTCACCTTCAATGTTAGTCCCATATGCATGCAGTTTAGTTGTTAGGCCAGCGTCAGCTAAAACTTCATGGCAGGCAACCACATATTTTGAGACCGATACCCCTACTCCAATTGGTACAACACAAAGATCCATTATTACTTTCATTTATTCCTCCAATTATTTATTATTTTCTGATGAGCCTACGCCTATCATTCTACATTGGGAAAATTAACTCACCTTATAAATTATTATATTACAATACGTTAAAACCATACATTCCCAGATTATCCTCTGGTTCATATCGAGTTTTTACTATTAATATTCGACTTGCCTTCAATGAGATTTCAAAGATTACATTTTAGATGATATTGGAATCTGCGAACTGCAAAAGCGGAATAAGGAAAAAAGAACAGGTGTTCAAAGTGTCTCGGATATATGCCGAACACAATAGATAAGCCATGGTAAAGATTGAAGAAGGGAATAATGGCTATCTTTAATAGCCTACAATTTCAAATTATTGGCTACAAATTTTTAGAAATAGCAAAATAAAAGCCAATTCCACAGTCCTCGCCGGTTTCAACCCAGACTTCTCCCTTATGGTGTCCGGCTATCTCCCTAACAATTGCCAAACCAAGTCCTGAACCGTGTATTCCTTTTGAACTTCTGCTCCGTTCGAAAGGTTTAAAAACGATATCTTTATCCTCAAGATTCATACCAATTCCATTATCTTTTACGGATATGATGTGATAGTTCGAGGTGTTTTTGTAACCTATCCAAATTTTACTAAGATTCACCCCACCATATTTCAAGGCATTTTCAATTAAATTCCGAAAGACCCTGATCATTGCAACACGATCCATACGAATAAGTGGATTATCGGAAAACTCATGCCATTGAATTGATCGGTATTGTAGCTGCGCAGCAAATTCTTCTCTGCTGGCACTTACCACTTCTTTCAGATAAATATCATCGAAATTTCTGACATTTTCCTTCGAGTAGATATACGAATTGATTTTTTCGACAAGATCGACAATCTGTTCGGACGAGTCAATAATGCGATCACAATACAAACGTCTTTCATCTTCTGAGAGTTGGGCAAGATTTTTACTGAACCTTTCGACGAGTCCATGAATAGACAAAGCAGGGTTTTTTAGATCGTGGGCAACTGAATAGGCAAAAAGTTTTGTCTCTTCTGTTTTTTTCAACAGCGAATTTTCCATTTCTTTTCTAGATGTGATATCCGTATGGGTACCAACAAATCGTAAAGGAAGACCTTCTTCGTTATACTCTATAATTTTACCTCTGGCATATATCCATTGCCACTCTCCTCTGCTGTTTTTTAGTCTGAACTCGGCATTATATTTCGGTGTTTCGCCACTGATATGATCACGAAGCGTCTGCAGTGTCTGTTCTCTGTCTTCAGGGTGAAGTAGTTTTTCCCAGCTTATTTTACCGGATTGAAGATCCTCCTTCGTATAACCCAAAACCGAAGCCCAATTGTCACCATAATGTATTTCGCCTGTCTTGTGATTTCTATCCCATACACCGTCAGAGGTTTCATCCATGGCTTTACGAAAAACAACTTCATAATTCTGCCGTATTCTATCACTTACTTTTAGTTTTGTGATATCAATCACAAATGCGCAATACGCCTCTGATCCCTTATCGTTGAGATACGCAGCTCTAATCTCAACGGGCAGAGCCCGACCATCTCTCTTTTTATGGGTGGTTTCAAAAGAGAGTTGCTGTTTTTGCTGGATTTCCACCCAGTGATCCTGCCATTTTTGAGAATCCATGCCATGACTTAATTGGGCAATATTGAGCGTTAAAAGCTCTTCTCGGCTATAACCAAAATGTTTAACGGCAGCATGATTGACATAGGTGATTTTTCCAGATTTATCAGTCCAGAAAATTGCAATATCTATTATATCAATTGCATCTTGTGCATATTTTAAAGGATACTCACTTTGTTCATTGCTACGATTGGTTCCGTCTCTGGACATTGATAATTTCGTTTCCTTTTCAATTAACAAATTAGTTGAATCCTCTTTTCGTAAATTTTCCCACAGAATCTAATCCCCTCCCTTTATGCTATCAGAAATGTGATTTTTATATAAATCAAATTTACCGCGATATATTATTTTTCCTTTTGAATTTTAATTTTAATATGTCTTTTAAATTATTTAGCCCATTATTGCAGGTAAATACTTCACCCATTGCAAAATCAAAATGTAGGAGACCAGCGTCAAATTTCACATAAACCACCTCTTAATGTAACATATACACGTTATTATTTTTGATAATTATTCATAAATACGAATGATAGTTTTCCCATTTTTTCAAACTCTTTATTGGTTATAAAAATATCACACCAGCATTCCACGCGAATATTTTGTTTTGTTATATGGTTTTATATTAGTTATTTACAAGATAGATCAGAGATCTATTAAATTCAAAAAACATTGTTTTCAGCTATATTAATTTTTCTAATAAAGGGTGTTTTCTTCTTGCATTTAATTCTCAAATCGGATATTCACAAAGTAGGAGTAAACGTTGCACAGAGTAGGAATACCACATTGTAGTAACGTGCATATGTAATTTATACGACAATGTGGCACCGGTGACAGCCAAGAATTTTTTTTACCGTCTTTATGTGCATATGCGTTTTATACCACATCGTGGCAACGAGGCGGAATATTTTACTGGGCTTTAGTTATGTGCATATGAAATTTATACCACAAGGTGGGAGTTTTAAAATTAAACTGTAAAGGGGTTGATTTATCCATTCAGCTTTTAAGCAGTTAATACAAATGTGAAAGGCTAGATTTTCTTGTGGGGACTTATCCTTTGTTCAACACCAAGTGACCGATCAGAGGCAACCTGTAATCCTTTATGGAGGGTAAAAAGATGTTAGATAAAAATGAAGCATTAACAGAATTCAAAAAAATGTGGAGTTGGCTGTATAAGCACCCTGCGCACGACAAAGCATATTACGTGAAGCATGTGGCTAAAGCAGATCCACGCTGGAAAAACGACTGTCCGTTATGCAATCTCGCAGACGGAGAAGAATGTTCTGAATGCCTTGCCATCTGGAATAAAGGAAACGGTAGCTTGTGTGAAGATCCAGAATCACCTCTGAACAAATGGAGAGGTACCCATCTGAGTGATCCCAATTTCAGAATGTGGTACGCAGGACAGATTGCTGATATTGCTAACAGGGTACAGCAGGAATGACCCAGGAGTCTCCAATTGGAAAGCAGAAGAACCTCTCTGCTTTCCGAGTGGCATCGACAGCTGCACCCCTTAACATAACGTGGAGGGCGGAAAAATGGTTACTAATCAAGCGTTAACAGAATTTAAAAGAATGTGGACATGGCTCTATAGCCATCCGGCTCACAATCAAAAGTATTATATCAAACACGTTGTTAAGGTAGATCCGTCATGGGAAAAAGATTGTCCTTTATGTCATCATTACGAAGGCAAATGCAATGAATGTCAAGCACTCTGGGACAAGGGCAATGGAACACTTTGCGAGGACCTTGAATCTCCGCTTAACAGATGGCGCAACACCCATCTCAGTGATCCAAACTATAGAATGTGGTATGCGGGCAAAGTTATCGATCTCGTAGAAAAAGTAAAGAGATAATCATTACTTGATAATAGTATAAAACAGTATTTGCTGGCAGCAATTGCTCACTGTTTACGGAAAAACAAGCATTAAAAACAGCAGACTTAAATTGAGCGAAAATCACCCATAAATTGTGCCTTAGCACTTGCAATTTTACTTCGCTTAATATAATCATGCTGATGGATATTTATAAGCATATGCAAATTATACCACAATGTAGGCACTGGAGTTTTTAGTTTCTCGAAAAAGTCATTTAATTAACTTACAAACGTATACACAAAGTCTACATTTTATTGATTTGTTAAGGGGAACTATTGAGGCGGTCTCAAACAGCTACTCCTTAGTATCAATCCATCCTCTGTTACAGAAGGGAGAATGTTTTGAAGAATTTTAGTATCAGTCCAAATCTTTACGGCGAGATCGAAAGGTTGGGTGCAAAAGACATGGAAACCTGCATGCAATGTGGTAACTGTGCTGCAGCATGTCCGCTGTCTACTGGGGAAAACACATTTCCTCGAAAAATCTACCGCTATTTACAGCTGGGCTTGAAAGACAAGGTATTAGAATCACCTGAGCCCTGGCTCTGTTATTACTGCGGTGACTGTAATACAGATTGTCCCCGCGGTGCCGAGCCAGCAGAGACGATGATGGCGACGAGACGCTGGTTAATGACTCAGTATGACTGGACAGGATTAGCCAAGCTCTTTTACTCTTCGCCCAAATGGCAAGTTGCGGCTTTTAGCTTTATTGCCCTATTTGTCATTTCCCTTTTTCTGATCCTCCATGGACCTGTCATTACTGACTATGTCGCTTTGAATACCTTTGCGCCAGCTCATTACGTGCATATTGGGGATGAAATAATGATCCTCATTGTCCTTGGGCTTCTGGGATCAAATGCAGTCAATATGTATTTTAAAATAATGCAGGGAACTAAGGTACCTCTAAGTCTCTACATTACCCAAGCGCCGGTTTTTATAATCAACTATTTCACTCAGAAAAAATGGCGGAAATGTGGAACAGGTCCATCCAGTGCATGGGCACGCCACTTTTTCCTCTTTTCCGGCTGGGTAGCAATGGAAGTCCTGGTCATGATTTTTCTAACGGCATTCCAGACAGATGTTGTTCACCCATTTTGGCACCCAACGCGTGCTGTCGGCTATTATGCCACTGTTGCTTTAATGCTTGGCTCTGCCAGCATGCTCTATGGCCGGTGGTTTAAAAAGGAAGAAAATCTACATAGATATTCTGACTTTACCGACATGTTTTTCCTTATTTTGATTTTCGCAATAGCCGTTTCTGGAATCATGGTTCATTTTGCCAGACTCAGTGGCTTAGCTCTTACCACATATACTATTTACGTGGTCCACGTGGGAATATGTGTGGGTATGCTCATGATCATGCTGCCATTTGGCAAGCTTTCTCACCTCATGTACCGCCCTTTGGCCATTTTCCTCTCCACAATAAAACAAAAGGCTCAGAAGGAATCCCAGTCTGATCCTGAGGCTATTAAGAAACAGATTGGCAATACTTTCGAGGCATGTATGCAATGCGGTACTTGCACTGGGGTATGCCCGTCAGTTCAGATTAAAAACTACAGTCCCCGTTTGGTGCTTCGTAATTTGGCTCTTGATCGGGCTACAGACACAAATGTTGACAAAGCCGCTTGGAGTTGCGTTACCTGCAACAGTTGTGTGGAACACTGCCCACGAGGTATTGAATTACTTGACCTTGTTAAAAACGTCCGTGAAAACACGGTAGCTTCTGGTCGCCTACCAAAGCAATGGATAAAACCTTTAGACATGCTCAAAAAAGAAGGTACGCCATGGGCTGGTAAGCGTGAAGACAGAAGCAAATGGTCTCAAGACATTGAACTCCCAAGTTACAACAACACTAAGGAATACTGCTTATTTACCTGCTGTACAACGGCCTATGACAGTACACCCAAAAAAGGAAGTGAGAAAGGTGGACTGGCGTTGATCAAGCTTCTTGAAATTGGTGAAGTCTCTTACGGTTCGCTAGGAACCGGTGAATCGTGCTGCGGAGATCAGGCTGAAAAGATAGGTAATAAAGAGTTGGCAGCAACTCTTATGAACGCCAACACCACTCAATTCAAAGACAATAGCGTCAGCAAGATATTAACCTCCTCGCCCCACTGTTTAAACGCTTTTAGAAAAAATTATCCGGAACTCGAAGACAATACCGAGATTTCCCACTACACCGAGTTACTCGACAAGCTGATTAGCGATGGAGCCCTAACGCCTCTTAGCGAAATCAATCAAAAAATTACATATCATGACCCATGCTACCTGGGCAGGCACAACAAAGTCTATGACGCCCCCAGGCGTATACTGCAAAGCATTCCAGGTCTTGAACTTATAGAGATGCAAAACAATAAACAGCGCAGCCAGTGTTGCGGCGGTGGAGGCGGTGGAGCATGGCAGATTTTGCCCATGGACGAAAGCCATGGTGTCCAGCGAGTCCGGGAAGCACTGGAAACAGGTGCAGATATCATTGCAACCGCCTGTCCCTACTGTATTCGCATGCTGAACGATGCGATTAAAACACTTAACGTTGAAAACAAAATTCAGGTCCGTGATGTGGCGGAGCTTCTCCTTCAATCAGTAGAAGCCTCATTTATATCAGGCCACACCAAAAGCACTCATCAGGAGGAGTATCATGTCTGAACGTATTGGATTTTTTATCTGCCACTGCGGTATCAATATCGCCTACAGGGTGAGAGTTAAGGAGGTGGCGGAGTACGCAGCCACATTTCCCGGTGTTGTGGTCGCCAAAGACTATCTGTTCATGTGTTCCGATCCAGGGCAGGAGCTCATTGAAAAAGAAATCAAAGAAAACCATCTCACTCGAGTAGTTGTCGCTGCCTGTTCACCGAGAATGCACGAAAAAACCTTCAGGGCGGCATGTGAGCGCTCAGGGTTGAATCCTTATCATGCCTTTCATCAGGTTTGTGTCAGGGAGCATGGTTCATGGGTCACGGAGAATGAAGATGAGGCGACTAAAAAAGCAATCACCATTGTGAGAGCAGGTTTATCAAGGGTTGCCTATCAGGATAAACTTCTTGCCTCGACCTTTCCAGTTAACCCAAACACCCTGGTTGTCGGTGGCGGAATTGCCGGTATGCAGGCGTCTCTAGATATAGCCAGTGCCGGTAATACTGCTTATCTGGTTGAAATGCAGCCCACTGTTGGCGGGCACATGCTGCAGTATGACAAGACTTTCCCAACTTTAGATTGTGCTGCCTGTATCGGCACCCCCAAAATGGTTGCCGTGGGTCAGAATAAAAATGTGGAGTTAATGACCTACAGTGAAGTTGAAGAAGTTAAAGGTTTCGTAGGCAATTTTCAGGTCACTGTCAACCAGAAGGCAAGATACATCAAGTCGAACTGCACAGGCTGCGGTGACTGCGCCAAGGTTTGCCCTGTAGAAACGACAAATGCCTGGGACACCCACACAAAATCACGAAAAGCAATATATATAGCTTTCCCTCAAGCGGTTCCCGTTCGCTATGTTATCGACAAAAAAGATCGGGGACCATGCGTGCAGAGATGCCCTGCCAATATAAATATCCAAGGTTTTGTCGCCTTGATCAAGATGGGCAAACATGCAGAAGCGCTTAAACTCATCATGGAGAAAATGCCACTGCCTGGTTCACTGGGTCGCATTTGTCCGGCACCATGTGAGACCGAATGCCGAAGGCAGGAAGTAGATAAGCCGCTGGCAATTTGCTCATTGAAGCGATTCGCAGCAGATCAGGCGGACTGGGACAACCTGCCCATTCCTGAAATCGAGAAAAAAGACGAGAGTGAAAAGGTGGCCATTATCGGTGCTGGTCCTGCAGGACTTACCGCAGCTTACTTTCTAGCTCTTGATGGTTATCATCCTACTGTTTTTGAAAAAGCTCCGCAAACAGGCGGTATGTTGAGATATGGAATTCCTGATTACCGTCTTCCTCAAGAGATTCTTGATCGCGAAGTAAACTATATCAAGAAACTTGGTGTAGATATTAAGGTTAACACCAATATCGGTAGAGAACGTACCATAGAGAGCCTTCTTGCTGAAGGATACAAAGCTGTTTACATCGCTGCCGGTGCCCATAAAAGCAGGAAGATGAACATCAAAAACGAGGACGCCGAAGGAGTTATGCACGGCATTGATTATCTTGGGCTTCTCAACCGTAAACAACCTGTCAAAACTGGTCAGAAAGTCGTGGTTGTCGGCGGTGGTGATGTTGCTATTGACGCGGCTAGAGAAGCGGTTCGCCAGGGAGCGAAAGAAGTTACCATGGTATACCGGCGAAGCAGAACTGAAATGCCTGCTGTCGTTGCCGAAATCAAGGCTGCTGAAGAGGAAGGAATCAAAATTGAAATTCTCCAGAATCCAATCGATGTTCTCACAGAAGGCGGCAAGGTTGTCGGTGTCAAGTGTATCAAAATGGAACTTGGCGAACCCGATGAATCAGGCAGAAGACGTCCAGTTCCGGTTGAGGGTTCAGAATATGACATTCAATGCGATATGGTTATTCCTGCTATCGGTCAGCAGGTCAACAGTGAATTCATCAGCGGTACAGAGGGTATTGAACTGACCCGCTGGGGAACCATTGATGCCGACCCGGTGACGTTCCATACTGGTCGACCTGGTGTTTTCGCAGGTGGTGATGTTTACACCGGACCAAGTATCGCCGTAGAAGCCATTGGCGCCGGTCAGGAAGCCGCTATATCTATTTCCAAATACCTGAAAGGTGAAGAACTCTTTGAAAATCGACAAAAACGCCCAACGGGTAATGACTGGCAAGAAATACCAAAGAACACTCCTAAGGTTGAACGTGCCAAAATGCCTGAATTAGCTGTCACTGAACGCATCAGTAACTATAACGAGATTGAACTGGGTTTTAGTGATGAGCAGGCCGTCAAAGAAGCTTCTCGTTGTGTTGACTGCGGCGGTTGCTGCGAATGCAAACTCTGTGTTGACCAGTGCAAGGCTGGCGCCATCAACCATGATGATGCTGATGAGCGCAAGCAAATAGAAGTCGGCTCCATTATTGTAGCGACGGGCTTCGACCCAATGGATCCAACTCCAATGCCACAATATGGCTACGGTAAATACACGAATGTCTTCACTAATCTTGAGTTTGAGAGACTCTCAAATGCTACAGGTCCAACCTCCGGCAAGCTGCTGAAAAGAGACTTGAACGATAGAATGAAATTTACCGATCCACCAAAATCGGTGGCCATTCTTCACTGCATCGGTAGTCGTGATGTTAACCATCATGAATACTGCTCCAGGACCTGCTGTATGTATGCATTGAAATATGCTCACCTGCTCAAAGACAAATGTGGTCATGATACTGAAATTTATAATTTTTATATTGATATGCGTTGTTTTGGCAAGGGCTATGAAGAATTTTATAAAAAAGTCCAGGAAGAAGGCGTACGCATGATTCGCGGTAAAGCAGGTTCGATAACTGAAAAGGAGAATGGAATCCTGACGGTCAAGGCAGAAGATACGCTTTCGGGCAGAATTATAGAGGTTGACGTGGAGATGGCCATTCTCTGTACCGCCATGGAAGCACGTCCCAACGCTGAAGACGTTATGCGTAAGTTCAGTATTGGTATTGGCCAGGACGGCTTCTTCCAGGAAGAACATCCTAAACTCGCTCCTGTATCAACACCTTCAAGTGGTGTTTTTCTTGCAGGTGCATGTCAGGGTCCTAAAGATATTCCTGATACCGTTGCCCAGGCCAAAGGTGCAGCTGCCGAATGCCTTGCGCTTTCCTCTGCAGGAGTGGTTGAAGTTCCACCAATGATTTCTTCAATCGACTCTGACATATGTGTTGGCTGTCAGCTCTGCATCAAACTCTGCCCATACGGTGCAATCGAGTTTAATGAGTTCGCTGGAGTCAGCGAAGTAAACTCTGCCATATGCAAAGGCTGTGGAAGTTGCTCAGGCGGCTGTCCGAGCGGAGCACCGAAAGTACGACACTTTACAGATAAACAGATATTTGCCGAAATAGACGGAATTTTAATAAATTAAAGAAGGAGCCCCAAGATGAGCGAGTTTGAACCGAAAATAGTATCCTTTTTTTGCAATTGGTGCACATTCACCGCTGCTGATCTCGCAGGTACTTCACGACTGTCGTACCCGCCCAACATAAAGATCATCAGGGTTATGTGCAGTGGAATGGTTGACCCCAAATATGTCCTCAAAGCCTTTTTGAATGGAGCTGATGGTGTGCTCATTGGTGGATGTTGGCCTGGTGACTGCCATTATATTAACGGCAACCTCAAAGCCAGGCGAAGAGTCGCCTTGCTAACCGAGCTGCTCAATCAATACGGTATTGGCCCAGACCGTCTCTGGCTGCGTTGGATCGCTGCCAGTGAAGGAACAATGTTAAAGGAAGTTGCTGATCAAATGACGGCCAAGCTGAAAGAACTCGGACCAAGCCCACTGAATAAGACCGCTACCAAGGTCGCTTGAGAAATGGAGATGCAATAATGTCTAAATTTATAAAATTGTCTTTTGACAAAGGCGGACTGAATACACAATTATCTGAACTTTTTTCAGATATGTTGGAAAACAAGGCAGTGGATGCCATCCTTGCTCCCATGGCTCAGCCTAAAAAGGGCGTCATGCAGACCCTGGTAACCACCAAGGAAAACCTGTCGACCATTGATCCTTTTGCTCCGGTAATGCCGGTCAACAGTGCTAAAATTGCTTCATCACTGACAACTTCCCCATCGGGAAAAAGAATTGCCATGGTGCTGCGTTCTTGTGAAGTACGTGCTCTTGTTGAACTGGTCAAGCTGAAGCAAGCCAATCTAGATGATACCTTGCTAATTGGTATGGATTGTCTTGGCCGGTATGAAAATACAGATTTTTTGAAATATCAGGAGAAGAAAGGAACCTCTGAAACATTTCTGGAAGCAGCCCTAACCGGAAAAACCGAGAGTAACGGTTTTGACGTCGCCGGTGCCTGCAAGATATGCGAGCATCCAACAGCTCCCAATGTTGACATCAGGCTTGCTCTCATAGGATCAGGCTCGGGCTCACTCTATATTGAAGCAGTAACAGAAAAAGGGGAAGAGGCGCTTAGCAAGGCTGGTGCTAAATTTGTAGATGGTCCTGGCGGTCGGGATGATGCCGTAAAAAAACTTGCTGGAGCCCGCACCGAAGCACGTGATACCCTCTTCAACGCCTATCGTGAAGAGACCAACAACTTTGAAGCCCTTGAAGACAAACTTGCTGCCTGTGTCAACTGTTACAACTGTCGTGTTGCCTGCCCGGTCTGTTACTGTAAAGAATGTGTTTTTGTTACAGACACTTTTCGCCATAAAGGTGAACAATTCATCAATTGGGCTAACAATAAAGGCACTCTGAAAATGCCTACCGATACAAGTTTTTACCACTTGACCCGTATAACCCATATCGCTGCCTTCTGTGTCGGCTGCGGTCAATGTACTTCTGCCTGTCCAAACGATATTGACGTTATGCCAATTTTCAGAACCTCAGCAGAAAAGGTACAGGCCCGCTTTGAATATCAAGCTGGCAGATCCGTGGATGAACCACAGCCCCTGAGTGTTTATGACAGCGATGAACTCATGGAAGTAACAGGTCAGGTCAAATAGGAGACATATCATGGCAGAAAAGAAGCCGACAGGCACAGTCCTCGTGGCCGGGGCCGGCATATCTGGGATAAAAGCAGCCATAGAACTTGCGGAAACCGGATATCAGGTTTTGCTCACAGACGCTTCCACGCAGGTAGGTGGCATCCTGGCAAAACTTGACTATCAGTTTCCCACCGATCATTGCGGAATGTGTCGGATGCTCCCCATGGTAGGACGAGAGTATTCATCTGAATATTGTATGCGTAAAAGCCTTTATCACGAAAACATTGAGATTCTTCCGTTCACAGAAGTAATCAAAGTTGAAGGTGATGCCGGAAACTATAAAGTTGAATTAAAAAAGAAGGCTCGATACGTCAACCCTGATGCTTGTAATGAATTAGGAAAATGTATTGAGGCATGTCCGGTTGAAGTCGATGATGAATTCAACCACGGTCTGACCAAACGCAAAGCCATTTATAAATCAGTGCCTCACAACGTACCGCAGCTTCTTCTCATCGATAAGGAAGCCTGTACCGAATGTGGTGAATGTGTAAATGTGTGTTCCACCAATGCAATAAACCTCAAGGCAGAAGACGAAATCGAAACCCGCGAGGTCCATTCCATTATCCTGGCATCTGGAGTTAAACTGTATAACACCAAGGAGTTTGAAGATGCCAAGTCATACGCCGTTTCTCCAGATGTTGTCTCAGCACTTGCCTTTGAGCGAATGCTAAGCGGCACCGGAACCTATAAAAACGGCATTATTAATCGACCTTCAGATGGTAAACCGGCAAAGAAAATAGCCTGGATCCAATGCATGGGCTCCCGAAATAGACGTCAAAATAGAGATTACTGCTCTTCAGTCTGTTGCATGTTCGCCCTGAAAGAAGCGGTTCTTGCCAAGGAAAAAGGTGGGCCGGCTATAGAAACCACCATCTTTTATATGGATATGCGTACTTTCGGTAAAAATTTTCAGCGCTATAAGGAAAATGCTGTTGATGAGCACGAAGTACGCCTTATTCGCTGCAGAGTTCAGGAGGTAATTCGCAAGCCTGACGGTAGTTTGCAGATCCGCTATTTTGACCCGCATACCAATGAATTTTTCTTTGAATTATTTGATATAGTAGTGCTCTCCACGGGACAAATACCATTTAATGATCATAAGAAATGGGCCGATCTCGTAAGTGCAGAACTCAACCCCACTGGGCTTCTGGCAACAGAACAATACAGCAAGGTTAAACTCCAAGGGAAACAGGGCATTTTCATGTGTGGTTCCCTTATGGGCCTCACAGACATCAGCGAGGCCATGTCGAGCGGCATTGCTGCTGCAGGCGAGGCCACTAATTTCCTTACCTCAATCGATGTAGCCAGGAGATTAGGAGATGATATACCTGAGCCAAAAACCAGTGATCGAAGTATTCCTAAAGTAGCTGTTCTCGTATGCAAATGTGGAGAGTTAGCTGGCGCGGAAGGTTTAGACACTGAATTGCTTGAAGCTGAACTCAATAAAGTGAAAGATGTAGAAGTGGTTCATATCGTCGAATCGATGTGTTCAGAAGCCGGCCAGGAAGAGGCTCTTGATGTACTGAAAAAATCCCGCTGCAATCGTCTGCTGATAGGAGCCTGTCAGCCTTATATGTATCGTCGCAAACTGAAAGACATCGCCAGAAAAGCCGGATTTAATTCGTCATTGGTACAGGTGTTTGATTTTCTAGGCATTTCCCGCAGAGGGATTCATGAGGATGACAAAACTTCATGGACCAGAAGAGCGATCAAGGAAATGAAATCTGACATCGCCATGATGAAAGAAAAACCGGCCCTGCATGTACAAACGCTGCCCATAAATGAATCCGCGCTTGTGATTGGCGGAGGCATAAGCGGAATGCAGTCGGCACTCTCTTTAGCCAACCGCGGGATACCAGTTCATCTTGTTGAAAAATCAGGTGAACTAGGTGGCTTTGCAGGTAATTCCATTGCCTCTACCATTGATGGCCTGTCTCCTATGGAGATGGCCAGTGAAATGAAACTCAGGGTATTTGAGCATAAGAAAATCACCGTTCATCTTCATGCCCAGGTTGAAAAAACAGAAGGTACCCTTGGTTCTTTCGAATCAAAGATTGTCTACAATGAAAATGGCGAAAACACCTATCTGCATCATGGTGCTGCCATTATGGCAACCGGTGGTCATGAAGGTACAACAGATGAATATGGTTATGGCCAGGCCGACAATATCATGACCCAGTTTGAATTTAAACAGGGGCTGGAAAAAGGCGATATCGATTTAAGCGATGCTGAAAATATCGTCATGATCCAATGTGTCGGTTCTCGTGAAAAAGGCAAACGCGAGTACTGTAGCCGGATCTGCTGTATGTGGGCAGTTGCGAATGCACTGAAAATAAAAGAAAAAAATCCGGACACACGAGTGTTCGTGCTGTACCGTGACGTTATGACCTACGGTTTTCTTGAGCAGTATTACACCAAAGCCCGGATGGCCGGGGTGATCTTTGTCAACTATGATCTCGACTCCAAGCCCGAGGTAGAGATTGTGGAAGGAAAGCCAGTTATCAAATTTACGGAAAACGTGCTTAATTCAGCTATCGAAGTTTCTCCGGATTATCTCGTCCTTTCCACCGGTATTGATCCTGAACCAAGCAACAAAGATCTCTCCGAGGCTTTTAAAGTGAACCTCAACACAGATGGTTTCTTCATGGAAGCTGACTCAAAGTGGCGACCAATCGAATTTAACCAGATGGGAACATTTCTCTCTGGCGTGGCTCACTCGCCCATGCCTCTTCCCGACGTTATCATGCAGGCTGAAGCAGCCGCTCAAAAAGCGTTCACCTACCTCTCCGGTGGTGAGATACAAACCGCAAGAGTCACGTCGTCGGTCAAGGATGCATTATGCATAAGATGCCAGCGCTGTGTTGTCGTTTGTCCATTTGATGCACGTTCCTACAACGAAGCAGAGAACCGCGTAGAAGTCGATCCTTCAGCATGCCAGGGTTGCGGTATGTGCGCAGTTGCCTGCCGAAATAATGCTGCTGAAGTTTCAGGCTGGAGCGACAGACAGCTGATGTCAGTAATTGATGAAAAGCTCTCGGATGACCTTGAACTTTCCACAACATAATTGAGGTTGACTATGGATTTAAAAACAGAAGCAATAAAGGACTTGTGGAAGGATGTGGATAAAGTAGGTGACCTGATGCATTGCTTTAACTGCAGCACCTGTCTCTCAGGTTGTCCAGCATCATATGGTGATCCGCCTTTACTTGTTCGCAACCTTGCCCGTAAAGTACTTTACGGGCTTGAGGAACAACTCTTTGAAGATGACACCCCCTGGGCGTGTGTCAGCTGTTCACGATGTGAAGAAATGTGTCCAATGGACGTCAAGCCATTTGAGCTTATTCTTCATATCCGCATGTGGCAGTCCACCAATGATGAGACCAGGGTGCCACCTTCCATTACCGAAATATATCGGAGAGGCTATACCCAGGCAGTAGCCACCAATGAAGAACTTCGTGAGCAGCTTGGACTTAAACCGCTGCCGACCATCACCAAGAACGAGGAACAGTTGAAAATGTTCCAGGAAATGCTCTTGAAAACCCCGGTTGTTGAAGCAAACAGCTATATGTTTGGTTAATAGCAGCTAGAAACCATTGTTAAAAGAGGAATAAAAATGGAATTTTGTCTATTCTTGGGTTGTAATACCCCGGCAGTTCGACCCGATGTCGAACGCGCCATCAGGGTTTCCATGGAAGAGCTTGGTGTTGACCTGATAGATACCGATAACTATGTCTGCTGCCCAGCCTTTGGTTCTTTTCCTTCAACAGACGAGGACTCCTGGCTGGCAACAAGCGGATGGAACCTCTCAATTGCTGAACAGAAAGGTCGAGATATTCTTGTGCAATGCGGTTCCTGTTATAGTTCTTTACGTATGGGCCGGGAGCATATACTCCATGACAAAGAAAAACAGAAGCGGGTTAATGAGCTTCTGGAACCCACTGGCAGGAGTGTCCAGGGAGGATCTAAGATCCGTCACGTAACCGAGGTACTCTATCGGGAAGTGACTCCCGAAAAGATTGCTGAAAAAGTTACACATAGCCTGGAAGGCTTGCATGGGGTAGTTCAATATCCCTGTCATACCCTTTATCCCAGCGAAGTTGTCGGCTTTGAGGACTCACCACGTGAGCCCAAGGGAATGAGAAAACTCGTCGAAGCCTTAGGAGCAACTGTCGATTCATATAGTCTGGAGAGGCAATGCTGTGGTGGCGCAGGCGGATTCATGAAATCAACTCCTGAGCAGGCTATTCAGTTTGCTAAAAACAAATTTGATGCTATTCTTGAAGAAACCAAAGCTGATTTCATTGCGGTATCCTGCATTACCTGCCTTATGCATATGGAAAATGTACAGAACACCATCAATAAACAGATTGGTGAAGAAAAATATAAAATCCCTGTTTTTGACTATAACCAGCTGTTGGCACTTTGTATGGGTAAAGATCCCAAGGAGGTCTCTTCTATTACCAATATGCCGCGCGATGCCATACATGAACACATTGCTAAAGCTAACGTTTCAGCATAAATGTTTGTGACAGCACTTCAAACAACAGCGTATGCCACCCTGAATCATCCTGTTTTCAGGGTGGTCAACCATTATATTCGGAGGGGATATGAATTTCGGATCAGTTGATGAAATTTTAGAATTTGCCATCGGTAAGGAAAAAGAGGCTGTCTCTTTTTATACCGATCTTAGAGACAAAGAATCCACAACCTCTTTGAAGGAGACCTTCAGAGAACTTGCTCAAGAAGAGGCAAAGCACGTTAAAATGCTGACCAGCCTCAGTAAAAATAAAGCGGCCATTGATTCCTATGAGCCCAAAATAGTGGCTGATCTAAAAATCAGCGACTATCTCACTGACAAGGAATACGAAGAAGGCATGCCCATGGAGGATATTATTACTCTTGCCATGAAACGTGAAGAAATGGCCGTCAAGCTCTACAAAGATCTTACCGATAAAACTCAAAACGACGAAGCCAAAAAACTCTTTACTCTTCTTGTTCAGGAAGAGTCGGAACACAAGCTCACGTTCGAAAAGATGTACGATGACTATCTTGAAGGCCAGGGCAACTGAGCCACACATTCACAAAACTGGAAACGGAGATAGTTACATCACGTTTCCAGTTTATTTTCAACACTGTTCGACCTGACTTTTCACAGGTTTTCAATCATTCTTGTGCTCTTCGTAACATTCTGGACAGATACTGTGGCTGAATGCCGCTTCTGACCTGGCCGATAGATACACTTCCACCCTCTCCCATGAACCTTTCTCATCACGAATCTTATTGCAATAACTGCAAACAGGTATGATTCCACGTAAAGTTTTTATTTCATCAAGAGCCTTCTGTAACTTTTCGAGGTTACCCAAAACAGATACGGATGGACAACGGACCGGAGCTTATTTCCCTGGCTATGGCCGGATGGACAGAGGAGCATCAGATTCACCTGGAGTTTATAGAAAAAGGCAAACCGACCCAGAATTCTTTCATTGAGCGATTTAATGGCACCTACCGAACTGAGATCCTAGACTATTACATTTTCAATAGTTTGCATGAAGTCCGGGAGATTACGGAGAATTGGTTGGAGCAGTACAATAATGAGTGCCCCCATGAATCGTTGGACAACCTCACACCAAGAGAATATGCAGAACACATCAACCGTGCAGCTTAGAAGCAAGATCAGCTGATAATATCAAGACCAAGCCCTTCGGGTGCTTCGCAGCCTTGACATCACCAGCTGATCTTGCTGGACCAATTTGTGAAAATTGCAAGTGAATGCAATTAGCAATTCACTTGCAATAAGTTTGATCCACAGGGGTGCAGAATTCTCTAATTATGGCTGGTACTAAAAAAGGGGGGGGTTGACAAATCGACCTTAGTAAAATCAGTTTTATAATCCCTGTCAGATCTTGAAATTCCACATTACTTTTCAGAGCATCCCTCCGTAAGTTCTTCAAGATGTTGTGGAAATACCGTCGGAATTTCCGGCTATTGCAGCAAAAGATAATTTGACGGCACAATGGTCTGATGAAGTGACGGAGGTGGGACAGGGTCAGAATATTCGAAGGCACCTATATCAATATTACCGTCGTCGCTGCGAATTGACGATTGCAAAGGATGTACATACTCTTGCACAGGCTTAAGAGATATCCCAAGCACTGAACCCGGTTCGACACCGTTATTTATGGCAGGAGATGTCGGTTGCAGGTGATAATCGAAACCTGTCCTGTCGACAAAACCGATATCTTTTCCTGTGAGGTTACCTTCAAAAACTGTTGGGCTACCATTGACCGCGGTCAGGTTGTCGAAGATATTGTTCCTGATAACACTATAAGGGGTTCCAGACATTCTTATTCCGTAACCATTGGAACGGTCATTGACCAAGGTGTTGCCGGAGAGATAAACTTCCTGTGCAGGATTGGTCGCACCTTCCGCCGCATAGGAGATCATAGTCGAATTCTCGGCAAGGGTTCCCTGGTGCAAACTGTTGCCGATTATATAGCTGAGACCGCCGTTGGGCAGATCGATCTGGTAGCTGGCGTTGCCGGTATCTTCGTCCATGATCCGGCTGTAAAGAATGTGATTTTCCGCAGCCCGTGATTTGATGTTATGGCCATGGGTTGCATGGTGCGAATAGGAATAACGGAAAATGAATTTGCCGATATGACCGACATAGATATTGTGTGTATAGCCGGCACTGCCCAATCCGTTGTGAGCAAATTCAGAATTCTCCACCACCAGCTCGCCTGCATTCCCCTGATTGGATGTGAGGATGCCATCCTCATTGTCATGAAAATAACAGTTACGGATGGTGAGCAAGCCACCTTCATGGCGGATACCGGCACCATTTCTGTCTGGGACGCGAGCATTAGAGAACTCGATGTTGTCGATGGTGATATTGTTGCCAGTGGTGACAAATATCGCTTTCTTATTTGAGATACTGAGACTGTCGGCATTGAGGTGCGCCATGCCGTCTATGCCGCGGAAGGTGAGGTTGTCCTGTGAGATGGTGGCGACTATCCCGGAACTGTATTCCCCACCTTTTATTTCTATAATGTCTCCGTCCGAAGCTTCCGTCACCGCTGCCTGTATCGTTGCATAACCTTCGGGGACAGACAGGATGGCAGCAAAGGTATCGGATAGAGGGAGGAAACATAACACTGCCAAAGTCGAAGAAAAAAGTGTTTTTATTCTCATATACCTGTGTTTTTAAGGTTCGTCATGCTGAAACAGGATTGATCTGATCTATTAATTACTCATCTGGGTAATGCAAGCCTAATATCAAGTTTTTATGGAATCATCATATGCTCCTTTGATGCTCATTGAAACTCGGCCTTCTATTTTTATTTTTTCCGGAAAATAGACATATTGAATTGAATTTTCTCCTATCCTCCTTAATGTGATCTGCTAAATATAAAAAATCTGGATTTTTTTATAAGTTCAGATGGAGTAAGGTTTGAAGTTGTGATAGCTTCCTATAACCCGAACGAAGGAAAGGTAACCTTCACATGAATTATATATACGAACGTATCACCTACATTTTTGATCCTTTACACCATCTTTGGGAACATGAAAAAATGCATCGGAAGATCTCCTTTGCATTAGTTATTTTTTTCCTTGTGACCCTTCTATGTATCGAATTAAAAAGATCGGGTGTTCTTCCGCCAGGTATTGCTACCCTGCTTCCTAAAAATCATTTTTATGCCGTTCAATATGCCTTTACGGTGGTGCTAATCCTTGAAGTAATAAGTCTGGTTTTCACCCTTCCCTGCTCTTTTTCTCGCTCGGTGGGAAAACAGTTTGAAATATTATCACTGATACTACTGCGAAACGCCTTCAAACAGCTAGCTGAATTTCCGGAACCAGTTACATATCATGGAAATAAAGAAGCGATTCTTAATATCATTTCCGATGGTTTCGGTGCGTTGCTCATATTTGCACTGCTTGGATTGTACTATTATACACAATCCAAGGTTAAGGATGACGGCATGAAGGAAAACGATCTATTTATGTTTGTCGCCTCCAAAAAAGGTATTGCTCTAATCCTCCTCGCCCTTTTTGGCTATATGGGGATAAAGAGTGCTATTCTCACTCTTTCTGGTCAGGAGCATACCGATTTTCTCTACGACTTTTATACCCTTCTCATTCTCACCGATGTTCTTGTGGTTCTGATTGCTCAGTGCTTCCAACCTTCCTTTTATACCGTTTTCAGGAATTCGGGATATGCTTTATCCACTCTTCTCATCAGACTTGCACTTGCTGCCCCCCCATATATCAATGTCTATTTGGGTGTTGCAGCTGCGGTCTTTGCCATTCTCCTGACAACAATTAGCGCTCGTCCATTCATTTTCAAGAAAGTAGAGGAGAAATGATCTATACGAACGGTTGTTTTCTCAACTGATCATTAAAGTACGTTACTCTTTCGATCTGTTCACAACGAAAATATCCTTGTGGTGTTTACTTTCTGCAAGCTTTCAAGATATACTTAAATAAAGGATTCTGGCATCAGCAACACATTAGCTCATTACCAGTTGCCCGCAAAATAGTCGTTAATTGAACATTAAAGAAACACTGTTGAAACAAGGTATTATCACCAAACGTCTGTTGGGATGACCTGATTTTCAGAAATGTGACTGATTCGCAGCAGGAAAACCAAGAGCAGGACCTTTTGTACCAGGCCATCGCAACTCAAACAGCTTCGGGAATGACAGCTACTGTCGCAACTGAATAGGAGGTGGATCATGCTGAATGTTTTGCTCAAGGACGCGATGACTCAGGGGTACCTCTATGTGGAGGAACAACAGGCTGCCGGAAAAGCGATGAAGGTAATGCGTGACATGCACATAAGCAGTGTCTTTGTCATGAGGTACGACAGGCCGGTAGGAGTAATCACTGAAAGAAAAATTATCGAAAAGGCTGTCAAGGGAATCGACCTTTTCACCGCCACAGCAAAAGATGTGATGTCATCTCCGGTGATTCAACTGAGTGTGGATAACACCGTTGGAGAAGCGTGTAAATTGATGAAGGAAAAAGAGTTTCGACATCTTGCTGTCGTAGATGACACAGGCTATCTCAAAGGAACAATCACATCATCAAACATAGTCAATCTCATGGGTTCTGAAAGTTTTTCTTCCATTGCCCAGGTCAAAGATGTCATGTACCCTCATGTTGTTATTGGCAAAAAGAACTCAATCCTTAAAGATATCGCCTTAGAACTCCTCGAATTACGCACTTGCTGCGCCATCGTCATGAGCGAGGATACCCCAATAGGAATAGTCAGTGAGAAGGATATTACCAACTGCATTGGATTTGGGCACCATATCGACAAAGTAAAACTGGAAAAAATTATGAGCACACCGGTAATTGGCATTCACGAGAAGGATTCCATCGCCCAGGCGATCATCACTCTACGCCGGCACCGCATCCACAGACTGGTATGTTATAATTACGAAGGGCAGGTTTCCGGAATTCTAGCTCTTGGTGGTTTGGCTCGAAATATTGAGAAAGTCCTCAATTAGTCCAGTAAAATATCGGAGAGGTGTTTTACCACACACCTCTCCCCTTTGTCTTTTTCTGTTTTTCTTTCATATTCAACCATTCCCTGTCAGTTTTTATGTCATTCCCTCCGCCTTAAACTTGACATATTCAGAACGGGAAGAACAGTAATACCAATAGAGCAATAATTTTTTCTCCTTTTTCTGATCAGCACCTGCTTACCTGAAAGTCTAAACAATTAATCAATCAAACTTTATATTTGGAACCAATGAAAAAATTTTTTGATCGGAAATTAACACACTCCTTGTTGGCATTGCTTGTTTGCTCTAATTTTGCAACTGCTCAGTATGCTTATGCCAAAACAGAATCTCTGGAGATTCCTGAAGGTGTTTACAACTACCTTGAAAGAGATGGAAAAAGGCTGATCCCATTCGACTGGAGGGCTGAAGAGGAAAATAAAGGTATCGCTATAACCGTTCAAGAGCATGGCAAAACCTTTTACAACCTCTGCACCGCTGATGGCGATACACTGCTTTGGCACATGCAGATCGAAGGTAAACATGATATTTCAGCAGTAAGAAAAGACGACATCCTCTACATAACAGGAACACGTTTTGGGAAAGAGTACTCAAAAACTGTTCCTCTTGACAAACGTCCCTGGTATCAGCCGCTGTCTTTTTCACTCGGGAGTTTTCTCAACTCCAGCACAACGAAAACCTCGTTTTGGATTATTAGAGTTGATAAGATTGAAGTTATTGCCCTTACAGCAGAAAAAATTGGTATTGAAGATGTTGTTTTCAATGGGGCCAACGTTCCTGCACAAAAAATAGAAGTTCGTGCCGATGGATTTTATTCGATATTCTGGCATGCAACATACAGGTACAGAAAGAGCGATAACCTCTTTCTCCGCTACCAAAGTACTCATGGCCTGCCAGGTTCCACGGAAACCGTTGTTGAACTTGTTAAAACTCCAGCACCACATGGTGCTGATTCCTGACTTTCTTTTGTTTTTTACCAGGATTACCTCTATAGAAAAACATCTATTGTGGAAACAAGCCTCCTTTTTTTCTAAACTTCACTCCAGTACTCTTCCCATCATTCACCATAAAATAGAGAGAATAATTTTGTGAGCAGCACGTTTAGATATGTTCTTTTATCAGTTCAAAAGAAACGGTTGATGCGGTCACGGTGCTTCTGCCAAAGGTAAAAAAGAATACCAGCCAAAGCACTTGTAATCCTACAATGATTCCTGGAGTCCAGAGTATGTTCATACCCTTTGATATTTCAGGGATAATTTCAGGGGGAGTCGCAACAAAAAAACAGACGGCAATCATATACAGTACACTTATGAGTCCCATCTTCTGATATGCCGATATCCTGCTAAAACCACGAAAATCCGCGCGCATGGTCTCAGAAAAAATACGCCATAGCTGGGTCAGCATCATGGTAAAAAGCAGTGCATAAGTAAACCTACCGTTGAGAAACAAATAACTTCCAACCAGTGCGCCAAAAGAATAAATTATACAGGTAATTGCCTGAATCGGGATGAGTTTCCTGCCATGTAGCTGAGCCTCGTAGGTAACTTTTTTATTATCACCATAAAAAATGAAATGAAGTCTTGAGAAGAGTATCTGCAGGACTCGATTGCATTCTTCAATTGGCTTGCCATAGCAGCAGCCATAACTAATACATCCGAGCCTGCCTAAACCTTCTCCAAGAGTATATGCAATAGACATGGCAGCCAGCAGGGGAATCATTGGCATAAATACTGTTCCGTCCTGGCCATGCAATTTTTCAGCTAATATAATAGCCCAGGGAGCAATAACTATACCGACGAAAGAAGCACCACCGATAGTAAAAGTGTGGCGCTTCTTTTCAACAACAATCGCCACCATTCTGGCTGCAGGCAGGGAAAACATTAAAACAGCAGTAATCGTCAGAACAGCTCCCTCAATAGAAATATGTGCTGCATGGAGCAATATAAACAGCAGCATCAGAGCGATAAGCTGGCTTGTAGCAATAAAAAAACCATAGTAGGTAAGGTTGGCTCCGAGCCAGCTATTACTGTTATGTTTTTTTAGAGGCACCACCGCGAGCATCTGCCAGCGCTCCTTTGGAAGATGCTTAAAGCCCCAGCCAAGCAGGACAATCAAAAGCACAGCTAGTCCACTCAAAAAAAATATTTCATCCATTTTGGTCTTCTCCTTTGCAATTCCTACGTAAAGATGTGCTGATGGCTATTTGAGATCGTACCTGCACATCGGTCTCCACCAGAGGTCTTGAAAAATTATCTGTAAAGCGACTCCTGACATCCATGCGATTAGAGTTTTTCACTAAGTCATCGGCAAAAGAAATCCTATCCGGTTCAAAGAGAAGGACATCCGTTGAGCTCCCTGGGCGAAACATGCTTTTGGGACACCCTCTTTTAACAAACATGCCAATTTTGACATGCTGTGGATCATGGTATTGCAGCTCGCTGTAGCATTGGACAATATCACCGATCATTAACGCGACTATTTCCACCATAGCAACCAATCCAACCTGTGATCCACCTTTGACATCGGTATCAATGATGGTAACAATCCGACGATTTTTTGAATGCAGAGACGCAAGTGCTATCTGGGCTGTCGGGTTGCAGGAATGATATTGACCGTCTACATGGTAAAAATCAATTACTCTGCCGCTTACCGGTACATGATTATAGTGATATTTATCGGGGGTCAGTCGAAAAATGGCATATTCTCCGCCAACAAAGCGTGAATACCAAGGACAGCCAATTCCCAACAATTCACCAACTTCAAAAAATTTATTTTTAATAAACACCTTGGAGGCGTGGAAAAAACTGCCAACGAGCACTCGTGAATCAGCCGGGGAGACAACTGTATATAATTTTTCCGACATTGGTCTTTTTTGCCAGTATCGAATCTGGCGCTCAAACACCTTCCTCTCTGAATCATAATATTCAAGAGGTTCTATACATTCACGCCAATCTGCGCCAAGAGCCCGAAACAACCTTAAACCATTTTGCTTTCGCCGCGTGCCCGGAAAATCGTAATGGAAGTAGCCAAGAAGACTAGACATCCTCTTTGATGTAAGAGCCCGAAACATCACCGGGGAATTCTCACGTAAATTGTTATAGAGAAAATTAACAGTGCGATCACCTGTCAAACGTTCACTGACAACGTTCTTCGTTGCCCTGTCCACGTACTGATGAGGGTAGACTAAAGACATCATTTGAGTCCTCAATTATGCTGCTTTTGATGATGAATTATGGTGAGACATATCTGCAACAGATTCTGAATCGTTGTTGCATCAGCAGTCTCCGAAATAATATTTTCCACGTTGCCGGCAATATATTTGGCAGCACCAGTATCTGGTGCTATTCTGTTTACTAATTCAGAAAAACCACTTTCGGGTTGCTGTTCAAGGGTTGCACAATCGTTCATCAGTACTGCAAGACCTTCTCGAATGTGCTGTTGTTTCAATTCTCCTCGAAAATATTTTTCCATACCGCGGTTAAAAATCTCAGCCGAGACGGATAAGGGCCCCTTTCTTTGATTCTGTTGCCGGCACACACCTTCAAGTATTCTTTTCTTTGCCGTTGTAGCATCACCGTTAAGTTTCTCTTCAAGAGACACCAATCGGTCTGAGACATTGAGTTTTTGTATTAGCCCCGCAGCATCCTGGCGAAGAACCTTAAGCAATGCCAGCTTGTATTCACTGTTCTTCACGCGAACATATCCTCTGTACCGATTACTTTTACGGCTGAATTGTACGTAGGACAGAATCTTTCCCATAAACCTGTTGGCAGTATTGTAACGCACATAGAATGTCGGAATACCAATGGCGCAGCCAAAAAAGATCTGGCGCCTCTCACTTTCAATTGATGGCACATCAGGGATATCCCGATGACAGACCTGTTCTTCAATTATATATTTATAGGCCAGTGCCGTAATGAGGTTTTGCATATCTACTGCCTCAGCCATATCTTCCAACAGGCAATGAAACAGGGAATAACTTCTTCCTTCAAATCCGGTATATCCTGATGTTGCCAGAGCACGTTGCCGGTAAAGCAGGTAGATGGATAAGCGGTTGTCAAAAACACCCGCCTCCATCAATTCCTCTTTGAGTTGCTCATGATTTCCTTGAAGACCATTGAGTGCGGGACTGGATTCAGTTGAAAGCAGCGTAACAAGATAATCAACCAAACGAAAATCGGGAACAAGATCTCCTTTAAGACGCAATGTCGTTGCCAGTAAACTGTCAAGCCACCTTGGCCCAAAAGGTGTTACAGCACGCCCCATCCACCCTATCTTTGCTTTCTTTTTCCATCTGCGCCACAACATGCGCAGGTGGGTATAATCAAGTTCATGCGGCAGAAAGCCAAGAACATTTTCAGGATGAAAATCTTTAAAATCTATGCGGTATGGTGCTGCAGAATATGTCCCTACAAAAAGTGGCAAAAAATGTTCAACAATTTTGATAACAAGATCGCCAAAATATTTTTCGACACCCGGAGTAAATCCGCCAATTTGATTTTCAACCATCTCGGTTAATATCCTGCTACCCAAAGAAACATGAGTACCGTTATTGGCAAGACAGGTGTTTGAGGTATTGGGGAGGGTTGTCAGATTATTAGTAATAATACCTGCGTCTTTAAGCTTGCTGAGAGTATTGAGCTGACTGCGTGACAACGTCTTATGACACAATTCCATATAGCGATACTTCTCTTCTCCACGATCCCAGCCGGAAAGGCATGGACTCATGAAAAGATGCCGATAGAAACCATCAGGGACAAGCTCATTTAATTGCTTTTGTCTAGATGGGGCATTGGGGGCAAAATAAATCAAACATTTCTGACCAGAAGCTAAAAGATCAAAGTTTCTGTTTGCATATTGGACCAACAGCTGACAAACCAGCAAGGTTCTCGCTGTTTCCGATGCAGCCAAATCGCCAATGCGTTTTTCTTTTGCCCTTGGAATGGTAAAACTTAGCACTTCCGGAGAGGTGTTGTCACTGAGGAGATGGGAGAGAATTTCTTTACCGCAGCTCTCAATTTCTGGAGCAAGGTCATCATTACTGCTGATCATATTGGCTAACGCCAATTTGAGTACATAGCTTATCGGCAAACGCAGCATCTGCCTGCCTTTATGGATACAGATAAATCTCTTTGTATCCTGTCGCTGTTCCCCACCCGGCTGCTTTTTGTCGGCGAGTAAATCATGGGAAAGAAGAGATTGTGTCCATGTTGTCAAACACTTTTTCTCAAAACGGACCCAACTGTTTTCCCATACTTTACTCTGATTCTCATAAATAAACGTATTCAAATCGTCAACAGCTCCGCTGGGAAGATCCCCGCGTCCAGCTCGCTTAACGATATTCTTGTAATAATTTGAATCCAGTATCGTTATCGGTAAATCAACTTCATCATGCTGACCTTCAACAGCTACCTGCAGTTCATATTCCATCCCAACGCTGCTGTCAGCACCAACGAAGGGTTGTATTTTTTGTGCTGCACCTCCACGTAAAAACCGAATAGCCTCAATCTCACCTTTCTGGATTCGCGGTATGCTCAAAATATTTCTGCTCATATTTTTCCAACCATATTTTTAAGAACAAAACGGTGATCAGTGTACACGACGTAAACTCCCCCGTTCCTTTTCTCCAAACTCGAGGTCATGGACTATCAGATTATTTTGAAACTGTTTACGGCAAGACTCCCAGGTATGAAAACCTTGTTGCCGTTTTTCGGCTTAGCGATAGCAAGCTTGATAATATGGTTATTTATTTCTGGCCAATACCATTTTCTGCCAAGGTGCAGCAGATCAATAATATCTCCTACCAAATAGAGACAGTCTGATTCAATATTACGGAGAAATTCCAAAAGCTGGCGACTCCGGGTGTTTTTTTGACGCCTAGATGAGTATCCGAGATCCGGATGCTCCTGAAATGCATTACCATAGATCGTGTTCCTCCCTGTTGCTGTTATCATTTGACCAGAGAGTACAACCCGTTTGTTAAGATTCAATAACATTATGGTTATTAATTAATTCACAAAACAAGCAGGTGAATTCCAGTATTTGAGCTCCCTACACCCGACCGGCCTTAAACCTGCAAACTTTGAGTATGATACTTCAATCTTTTCACTTGTGTTCCCCTTGCTTTTGCTGTAGCCTGTTTTATTGTTGACTTAACAAAATATAAGACCAGCTCGGTGTTTATCGCCTCCCTGTTAGCAGTTTATATGCTATTCCCGTTGCCGACGAAGATTCCTGCTGATCACACTCTCAAGGAGCTCCTCAGTTTGAAATTATTTATAGGCAATCTTCCCTACGATATTACTGAACCTGAAGTATCTGAACTTTTTGGTGAATACGGTGAAGTCGTGGATACAAATCTTATTACAGACCAATTCACCGGCAAGTCGAAAGGTTTTGCATTCGTCGAAATGTCCACCCGGGGTGAGGGTCACAAAGCAATGGAAACATTAAATAATAAACGCTATAAACACAGGGATCTCGTCTGCAAAGAAGCCACTCCGCAAAAGAAGGGAAAAAAGCGACGCTGATTCACTACTACATTTTTCATTATTAAAACTATGAGTTCATATCAACTACTGATATGTCTTGGATATTCGGAGCGCCACAATGACGTGAACGTTTCGTAAAGCAATGCTGACTCTATCTAACAGATTATTTTCTGATGAAATAGAAACAGCATTTGTAGACGCTGGGTGTTGAAAAACGTTTTCCAGCTATTGAACAAAGGGGAGTTTCCCCGACAACACAGGAGCACCAGAAATGGCAGAAGGAACAGTAAAGTGGTTTAATGACGCAAAGGGTTTTGGTTTTATTGAGCAGGATGGAGGCCAAGATGTTTTTGTACATCATTCCGCTATTCAGGCAGATGGCTTTAAAAGTCTCGCAGAAGGCGAACGCGTAAGCTTTGACGTCGTCCAGGGCCAGAAAGGCCCAGCTGCAGAAAACGTAGTCAAGTTATAGTTTGAAACAATCTTGGCGACAGGGCCACTACTCTGTCGCCATTTTTTATTTTAGAAGTTCATTTCTTTTCTAAAATATCGTTGTATCGGCAGATTGATGTGTTCCGCTGATATAAGGCGGTGCAGAAGTTTGCTTTGGCAGCGGTGGATTGCTTATTAATTAACAGCAGTAATTTGCTGTATTCTTATTTCATCTATTGATTCAATTCTTGGTTTTCCGTCACTTTTCTTCCCGGAACTACTTTCTTGTTCATAATAGACCAACTGGATTGCCAATAATATCACTTGCAATTAAACCAAAAGTCTGTTAGACAACGTTCGTCTTTTGTATTGCCCTCCCAACGAGCAGCTTCTTTTCTTGAATGTTTGCAATGAGCAGGACGCAGACGATCGGCTTAAATATTTTTATCCATTACCTTTTTTAATAATGCATGGATGTCAGCATCGCCCTTGATGTTAATATCAACCATGCCAATTTGAACTCCGAATAGTGACTACACAATGACTACAATTGCTTCCATAGAACCTAAATCTGGTTTTTCTGACCTTGGACTAAACACGCATCTTCTTGAAGGACTTCTGAAGAGTGGTTATACCGTCCCTACACCCATACAGCAGCAAATGATCCCTCATGTACTTGCAGGCCATGATGTTATCGGCCAGGCTCAAACGGGAACCGGGAAAACAGCGGCATTTGCCCTTCCACTCTTGAACATGCTTACCTTTGGCAAAAAAGTTACACCGCAAATTATTGTTCTCACTCCCACCAGGGAGCTTGCCATACAGGTAAGCGATTCGTTTCAAAAATACGGAAAATATATACGGGACCTTAAAGTACTGCCTATCTACGGCGGTCAGGAATATTCAACCCAGCTTCGCCAGCTTGAGAGGGGAGTTCATGTCATTGTTGGTACTCCTGGAAGAATAATGGACCATATCCGTCGTGGTAGCCTGAACCTAAACTCAATAACGAGTTTCGTTCTCGATGAAGCTGACGAAATGCTCAAAATGGGTTTTCTTGATGATGTTGAGTGGATACTTCAGCAGGCACCAACTGAAAAACAAATTGCCCTGTTCTCTGCAACAATGCCATCAAGTATCAGAAGAATTGCTAATAATCACTTACACAAACCAAAGGAAATAACCGTCAAAGGTGAAACAGCGACAGCTGCAAAAATCAATCAGCGCTACATAATTACCAACGGTCGTAAGGCCAAGCATGAGGCTATTGATCGCATTCTTGAAGCCGAAGAGTTCGAGGGCATACTTATATTTGTGAGGACAAAAATCGAAACAGTTGAGCTTGCTGAGCACCTCAGCGGTATCGGCTACTCCTGTGGTCCCTTAAACGGTGATATTCCTCAAAACCAGAGACTACGCATGGTTGAACAGCTCAAATCCGGCAAACTCGATATCGTTGTGGCAACGGATGTCGCAGCTCGAGGCCTCGATGTGGAGCGCATAAGCCATGTAATTAACTACGACGTTCCCAGTGACAGTGAAGCATATATACATCGGATTGGCAGAACCGGAAGGGCTGGACGTCACGGCAGTGCCATTCTTTTTCTCCATCCCCGAGAAAAAAGAATGCTGCGCATTATCGAGAAAGAAACAAAAAGCACAATCACTCTAATGAGACTGCCAACACCAGCCGAAATAAACACCCGCAGAGTTGCTACATTTAATAACAATATCACTGCCGCTCTTGCTGAAGACTGCTCTTTTTTTAATAAACTTATAGAAGAGTATTGCCTGGAAAATGACATTCCTTCGCATCGCGTTGCTGGGGCAATAGCGAAGATGCTCCATGACAAATCGCCGCTTTTCCTTGAGCAGCAGAACAATAAAATCACGACCAAGTCTATTCCGAAAAAAACAAAACGAGAACAATCCACCCCGACAAAGACAACCATACAACGTTGCAAAACTCAACTGCAGCAGCCACCTGAGCAGGGGATGGACCGATATCGTATTAATATTGGCGATAACCACGGTGTCAAACCCGCAAATATTGTCGGTGCAATTGCCAATGAGGCTGACATTGACAGCCAGCATATCGGTCGCATATCGATTTTCCCAGAATACAGCACCGTCGATTTGCCATACGGCATGCCTAAACAGATACTGAGGCTGCTGCAGAAAGCTCGAATACATAGCCGCATGATGCAGTTAAAGAAAGAGACTGTCTCTCTTCCGGAAGAAGAAAGAGAAAAGCTCGCCAGTCCAAAGAAGAAAACCAAAAAGAAAACAGCTTCCAAACAACTGCATCAGCGAAAAAGTAAAGAAAAGAAAAGTCGCTCTTCGAAGACCCTAGCGCAGTAGGCCAAAATTGGACACATGGCAAAAAGGGTTTAAAAGACACTATTCCTTTGATGGCGCTGGTATTACACGGATAGGTTAGCGGGTTGATCTTGCACCAATAATGCATACATAGTGTACTATCAAAAAAGAGCATATATATCCATTAATCTCTGTTACTCGGGAGGCTAATTATGTCGCTGACACCATCAACAATGCTTGCTCTCGGCACCTCTGCACCGAACTTCTCCCTCTCCGCCCCAGACGGGGATATCTATACTCTGGCTCAACAGCGAATCGATAAAGGACTGTTGGTCATCTTCATGTGTAATCATTGTCCCTATGTTATCCATATTCGCCAAAAATTAGTGGAGGCGATTGCCAGCTACCAAAAATTGGGAATAGAGGTTGTAGCGATTAACAGCAACGACTTTACTCAGTATCCCGACGACAGTCCCTCCATGATGCTGGAAATGGTTCAGGAATTCAATTTTTCCTTTCCCTACCTTATTGATGAAGATCAGACTGTAGCTAAAGCGTATCAAGCTGCCTGCACTCCGGATATATTTCTTTTCAATGGTGACAAAAAACTCGTATATCGTGGCCAGTTCGACAATGCCCGGCCAGGGAACAATGAACCAATCACAGGAAAAGACCTTACTGATGCAGTGCACCAGGTTATTGCCGGAAAGACAATTGCTGAAGATAGCCAACGTCCAAGCATGGGGTGTAATATAAAATGGAAAACGGGAAATGAACCAAGCTATTTTGGCTAGATGAATAAAAGCAGCTGTATTATTTCCCCCAAATTCCGGGAAGGGCAGCCTTGCAATCTGGACAACTGCCATCCACTATTTTATTTTCATGGACAGAAAAGCCATATCGTGAAATGACCAGCGTCCCACAAGATGGACAGGAGGTATTTTCGCCTCCACCACCTGGAGAGTTGCCCGTATACACGAACATTAATCCAGCATCACGTCCAATTTTTGAAGCCCTCAGTAATGTCTTAGAAGGAGTAGACAATCTATCGGTCATCTTGTATGTCGGATGAAAAGCTGAGACATGCCAGGGGATTGTAGGATCAACAGCTGCCAGAAATGATGCAATACCGGAAAGTTCTTCATCACTGTCGTTGAGTCCCGGTATTACCAGCGTTGTTACCTCCACCCAAACCCCAAGCTCTTTCATCAACCTGACGTTATCAAGAACAGGCTTCAGTCTCGCACCACATATTTTTTTATAAAATTCATCACGGTAAGACTTAACATCAATATTGATTGCATCAAGGTATGGAGAGATATCTCTGCTCGCCCTTTCGCTGAGATATCCATTTGATACAAATATATTTTTGATATTATTCTCTGTTGCAAGCCGGGCGCAGTCATAGGCAAACTCATAAAAAACTGTAGGCTCAACATAGGTATAGCTAATTGACTGACAGCTGTTGTTTTTAGCGCTTTCAACAACCTTTTCCGCAGTGACGTTTCTGCCCCTTAATTCAGCAGTGGGTCGCCCCAGGACTTGTGATATAGAATAATTCTGGCAATGTTGGCATTTAAAATTGCACCCCATGGTCGATATCGACAGCGACAGGCTGCCTGGCAAAACATGAAAAAGTGGTTTTTTTTCTATAGGATCAAGATGCTCAGCGACCAACTCTCCATATACCAAGGAGTACAAAACGCCTTCAATATTCTGCCGTACCCCACAGCGACCAACATGCCCTGGTGTAATCCGACAATGATGAGCACAGAGGTTACATATTGTCTTGCCATTTTCACACAGGTAATGTGATGCCTCGTGTATCCCCATGAAATTTCACCATTGTAGACTTCAATAATTGAACATCTCCCTTATCGCGCCAACAAGCTAACAATAAGTGAAAATTGCTGTTTTGGCAATGAAGGCTCATGCAACATCAATATGAACTTTCATTAGATATCAGCAATTACCATGGAGTGATTAACTAGTGGAACTACAGGAACTACCGGATCAACATGAGAATCTAGATTTCAAGAAATACCTATGGAATGTGAACCACATCACTACTTACTGCATCAAAACGCTAGAGAACGTTTATCAAAAAATTGCAAACTTTACGCATTGATACTTTAAAAAAATTCTCTTTCTTTAACATATCTCCGTTTAAGACTTCTCCAGCGTACTTATGAGACTGTGAAAAAACAAGTCTTCCTTTGCCACTGTTGAGATACAATATTTGCTCAACCTGCCATCTTTTCATTATTCTTCTCCCCTGTATAATAATGCTTATGGAAAGCATTTTTTCCCTCTTCAATACACATATAATATCATAAGGGAGATATTCAAGTCAAACCGCAGTCTACAATATAAGAAATTTTCACGGATCAACATACCACATGATGTATACGCTGAAATTAAATTCAAATATTCTTACAATTCAGTCATTCTGAACCCAGTGAGAATTTTGATAGAGAAAATGAGGGCAAAATCTCTTCTTATAATTCATGGAAGAAATAGAATCGATGTTATAGCCAAGATAGATGTAGTCAATCTTTTTGCTTAAGCAGAATTTAATCATGGTGAGTATATTGAAAATGCCAGGACTGCGTTTTGCCTCGGCACCATCAAAATAAAAGTACACCGCATTAATCCAGTTATTGCCAATATCAACAATACCATTACCGATCAAGGTGCCTTTCACCTTATAGCTGATTTCATAGGTCGAGGTAATTCTATTCAGGAAAAAACCGGCATAATACGCCTGCGCAGTATTTCCCTCATGCGGATAGCGTTGGGTGAGGAACTGTTCGCAAAGCTCAAGTTTTGTAAGAGTTGGTCGAATTTCGGCAATGCTGATATCGACATCCTTATTCTTCCGCCAGATTCTACGTTGATTTCTATTGGTCTTAAATAATTTGGGCTGCAGCCGAATAGGTACACAGGCACGACAATTTTTGCAATGCATCGAGTAAAGCGTGTTACCGTTTCTTCTGTACCCCGCAGCAAGAAACAATTCCATCATTCGATCTGAAAGAGGGCCGAATAAACCCTGATAAAACGTTGCTGGATATGGCAGATTGTAAGGGCAATTCACCGTTACATCAACAAAATATTTATCAACTCTTTTCTTCAGGGCCTCAAATTCACGGGCGCATTCCTGATCGTACTTTGACATCTTTTTCTTCCACAACATTTATGCCCATGCAGGGCTATTTTCCAATCACATTATATACGTCACTAAGATATCATATTCCTGCTGCACTATCAGGTCAAGTATACCATGCCCCTCACCTTTTTCCCATATAGAGAAAGCATTGGAAGAGGTGCCTCCCTGAGACGACGCTATCCTTTTTAACACAAATTTACATACACTTACGTCTATCCACTGGCTCTATAATTACGCATGTTATCTTTTGGTCTTGGCATTTATAAGTAACGATTTTGTCCGTGTGGAGATGTTGTTTGCACGAGGTGTTTCAGTTGTTTAAAATGTTCTTTGGATACCATCCATCTCTATCGAGAAAGTTACATTATATTTTATTAATTCCACTATTTACTATTGTTCTAAGCCAACAATTTGAGCAACATATTGACATTTTGAACCTATCAGAGGTATGATGGATTTTAGTGGTCAGCGTACTACTGCGGGAACGCATTTGTAGAATCTGAATACCGCCCAAACATGGAAACTGAGGGAGAGATATGCCTGTTATAACCTTGATGTTTAAAGACAAAAAAATCAAAGAGTATCCAATTATCATTGGCCAGAGCCTTACCATCGGCCGAAAAAAAGCCAATGACATTGTTATTGACAATCTTGCAGTCTCAGGATTTCATGCCCAGATAGACTCGGTCTCTTCAACATTTGTATTGCGTGACCTTGACAGTACCAATGGCACATTCGTCAATAACAAGAAAAAAGAATTACATAATCTCAAGAACAATGATCTGATTCTAATAGGCAAACACGAATTGCTTTTCGACAGCAGTGATTTAAAGGAAATGAAGGCTGGTGGAGTCGACAGTCAATATAATGATGATAAAACCCGCATTCTTGAAACCGAAGATTTCCGCAAATTAGCAGGTAAACCGAAAAAACAGGAAAGAAGTCGAGGAACTGACGCAGAGTACATGGAAGACAGCGACGATCAGTATGAAGAAAAATCTTTTTTCGGAAAATTGCTGAGTAAGATATTTGGTTAGTTTTACAAAAATCAAAGACAAAACGCTGTATTTCACTTCTATAAAGAGCGAGAATTCAGCGTTTTGTTAATACCTCTTGCGCCCATCTCCATCCTTCCATTTATGCTCTCTCGCCCTTTCAGGCAATCGCGCTAAAATGTGGATTCGATGTTTTTCTTGATAGCTTTAAAGAAAATTCCTGGTTTGCTTTTGGAGAGATCATTTTTCAATTCGAGAAGCCGTTTATGCTTGGGCTCCACCTTTAAGCCTCTTTCCACAAAGACACGCGCCTGGGAAAAATTGAGATCTCGATACGACTCTTCAGCCAATGCAGAATACTTATCGGCAATACGCTGCATTCCTTTTAGAGCCTCAGAATTATTGCTGTCTAGCTTAAGAATCTCACCATAATATTTATAGGCGGATGATTTGGCCGGAGTGGTTAAATTATTGCTGCTCATGGCACGCTGTGCCTTTAGCCGGAGACCTTTGATCACCTGTTTCTTTTTATCTTCAACTAAGGTCCTCAACTCCGTAACCTTTTTATCCTTGGAAAATGCTTTCTCAACTTCAACGACATGCTGTTCAGCTCTTTTTAGGTTCCCTTTGGCAAGATCCTTTTTTACCAGACCACTATATTTTCCCAATACATCCTTTTGTGTTTCCACCAATTTGGAGTGTTGAGGAACCACTGACAATCCCCTCTCCACATATACGATGGTCTTTGGATAATCATGCTTGCGAAAGGAGACAGAGGCGAGAGTTGCGTACCTGTCGGCAATGTTTTGCAGTCCCTTATTTGCACCTTCGTTGCCATTATCAAACTCAATAATTTTCTTATAATAATAGAATGCAGAGGCCTCTTCAGGTGTCGTTAAATCATCATTTTTGAAGGCTTGGTCTGCTTTGCGGCTGAAACTGTTGATTAGCTGCTTTCTTTTCTTTTCTACTGTCGCCTGATACGCTATAAACTTTTTACTTTGGGGGTATACTGTCAAAGCTGATTGTATATGCTCTTCTGCTTTCGCAAAGTTATTATCAGCAATATTCCCCTCCACCACCTCTGTATATTTGGCCAAAACACGTTTCATTATTTCCTGCAAGTGAACATGCTCTGGAGAAACCAACAATCCTCTCTCTGCATAGATATGGGTCTGTGACAAACTGAGCTCTTTATATGAGGCCTCAGCCATTGCTGCATATCTGTCGGCAATTTTCTGCAGACCATTTTGGGCGGAACCATTATCATCATCTATTTCGAGTATTTTTTGAAAGTAGAAATAAGCCGAGGTCTCAGCCGGTGTGGTAAGATCGTTCTTAACTAGCGCTATTTCTGCCTTCTTACTCAAATCTGTAATCAGTTGCTCCTTTTTTCGTCGTACATCCTTGGCAAGGGCAGCAATTCGTTCACTTCCTGGGAAGGCTAATTTTGCTGAGCGGATAACCGATTCACAATTTTTAAAATTATTCTCGCCCAGATATTTTTCGACCATGCCCGCATAATAGTCATATACCCGGCGCATTCCATTAAAAGCAACGCTATTGCCAGGTTCAATTTTCAAGGCCTGTTGGAAGTAAGTTGACGCTTCGATGAAACGTTCTTTACCGAGTTCCTCCCTTGCCAGAACCTCCTCAGCCTTTTCAAGCAATAGTGTTACTTCTTTATCCTGAAATATATTTTTTGGAGTTTTCTTAACATCCTGGGAGGCAAGAGGCTGATCTGTAGATCCATTTTTCTCCTTACCCCACTGCAGATTCTTTCCCAAAGTAAAAAAGATGGTGCCAACGAGAAGAGCAGCAATTGTTGATGCTGTCAGAAATTGTTTAAATTTCCTGACAATTCCAGATCCATTTTTTTCCTTTGCAGCTGCGTTTTTTTGCATCGCTGCATTATCCAATGTGTCAACTATAAGCGTTCTGTCTTCTGGTTCTGGAACGGGAACGGCCTTTTTGGTTTTTTGTGATTTTTTGGTCTTTTGACCTCCGTTACCATTCATCTCATCAATCTTATTGGCTGTTTTAATGAGTTTATCTTTTTCAGCTGCATATTCCTTGGTAAAGAGGGACTGTATATACCCTTTTAATTTGAGACTGCTTGGTCTCTCTTCCAGATGATAGAGGAAATCGTCTATATCAGCAGACATTTCTGCACACGACTGATACCTGTCTTTCTTATTAACCTGCAGAGCTCTATCGACAATGGCGTAAACTTCTTTCGGCAGACCTGGAGCAATGGCTTCCAGATGATCATAGTCTACCTGCATGCCCTTGCGGATAAGTGTGGCTGTATCCCCTTCATACATCCTTTTGCCGCTCAGCATTTCATAAAGTAAGATTCCAATGGAAAAAATATCCGAACGGAGGTCCACGCTTTTATCGGTGAGCTGCTCTGGGGACATATAGGAAATTTTCCCCTTAACCACTCCGGCTCGCGTACGATTATCAAACAGTTCGGCTCTTGCTACACCAAAATCAATAATTTTTACTTTACCATCATAGGTTACAAAAACATTATGGGGACTAAGATCACGATGAATGATGTTGAGAGGCCTGCCATGCAAATCCTTGAGAGAGTGGGCGTATCCCATTCCTTCACAGATCTTCGCCGTTATAAAGAGAGCGGGTTCAACGTCAACCGAATGCTCCTTTTCCTTGGCCCGCTGGACAATGGTGAAAAGATCCTTGCCAAAAAGATATTCCATGGCAATGAAATAGTTGCCGTCAATCTCTCCAAAATCGTATACATGTCCAATATTCTCATGCTGAAGCAGGGCAGCCAGTCTGGCTTCGTCGATAAAATTGGTAACCAGTTCTTTATCCGTCGCTGCTTCTGACAATAGTTTTTTAAGAACTATTATTTTTTCAAAGCCGCGCTGGCCAACGAGTTTACATCTATACACCTCCGCCATACCACCTATTCCAAGGAGATCGAGAAGGATATATTTGTTTCCCAGTTGAGAATAATTTGAGAGGCTCATCCGTAATTCAGTTGTCTATCAAAGTTGCATTGCAAGGCGTTTGAGTTTCATCTTTTTCTTACCGCCAGATTATATTAGCATAAATTATTTGATTTTCTATAATAAACTGTTAATTATACGATATTTCAAACAGGTTATCGAATGGTAGCCCCATCTTCGAGGAGGTATCCATCTCCACTGTTTGTTGCACATAGGCAATTTCAGGGTAAGAGTATCACATGAATTCAGGTCGACAAATTAACGCAAGTTGCCGCACAGATACAGGTTTAGTACGAAGTTGTAATGAAGATACCTGCTCGGTTAATCTAGAGCATAACTTCTTCCTCGTTGCTGACGGTATTGGCGGCTCAGTCGCCGGTGAGGTTGCCAGTAGAATGTTTCTCAGCACAGTTACAGAAATTTTCAGAACCACGAAACCTCAGACCAACAGTGAAGCGACAGAATTGGTCAATGCCTGTTTTGCAGAAGCGAACCAGGCCATACAGCAGCATACCAGGCTCACTCCCCTCCATAAGGGAATGGGGTGTACTGCTGAACTATTGGTCACCTGTGGAGATAGCTATATTCTAGGACATATTGGCGACAGCCGAACGTACTTTTTTAGCAACGGAAAACTCGATCTCTTGACCACAGATCATTCACTTGTTCAGGAACAGCTCAAAATGGGAATGATCAGCCGGGAGCAGGCGGAAAACAGTCGTTTTAAAAATGTTTTAAGCAGGGCAGTCGGCATCGATACTCATATATCGGCCGATATCTATACAGGCCCTTTGACACCCAACGCACTATTCCTGCTCTGCAGTGATGGTTTATACAACATGGTCTCCACAGAAAAAATCATTCCAGTTCTACAATACGACGCGCCACTCTCCCTAAAAACGGAAATGCTGGTCAATATGGCAAATGATGCAGGAGGCAAGGATAACATCTCTGTATGCCTGGTAGAAATTTCCGCCTGACCACCTCCTGACACCTCTGTCAACATCTTTCATCAGACCTCTCCACCTGAAATTGCATAACGAACAACAGGGTACGTAAGCAATATTACATAAAGCACAACAAGTATTGAGGCCTTGCTCATGGCAAAATGCTGATATCTGTGCAGAGGTTCTGCAAGACCCGGCTTATTATAAAGAGGAGCTGCTGCTGCGCTGGTCATACCTAGAAATGACGCACTGAAGAGCGTAAGGTAAATGGGATAACCTATATAGTTATATTCTCTTTGCAAGATATCAAATGGGCAATTGTGATAGGCCATTGCGTAGATATATGAAGAAAAATATATGGTAATGGTAACCAAAGAGAATACAAAATATATCATAACCAAAAAGCCATACAGAAGATGGCCTTTTATGGGGACAGCAATATTCTTAGAAATCCTCTTCGCAAACATCCATCCCATCACCACGACGATAACCGCTATCAGGTAAAATCCACCAACCACCATTTCTGTGGAGAGATCAATCAGTAGAAAATTGGTCTGGATAACTTTATCCGAAAAGATTACTCCGCAACACGATGTGATAATATCGGGTTTCAGGTTGTAGAGATAGGCGATGAGGTAATAACTGTCAAAAAACAGGTATGGCAAAAGGATCAGCAGGTATATAAATTTAATATGTATGAGTGGAGAGAACTCCGAACGTAAATCAAGCCGGTGTAATACGATCCAGAAACCATATAAGAAAAGACCGGCAATCTTGACATAGAGAGTTTTTGAGCCATATTCATTTGCCAGAAAAGAACCAGTGGCACACATTGCTCCGGCGATCATTTCACTAAAATCATTCGCCGCGATAACCAAAATAAACAGGGAAATGAGCTGCACCGCCAGGCCGCTCTCCACCAGAGCAGCAGCCAGCCATGTTCTGCCTTCAAGATCTATCTGGTATTCTGAATCTGAATCGGCATCCCAATGGAAGAGGATTCTTACCGCAGTGATACTTGCCAGTCCAACCAAAAACAATGCTGCCGTGGCACATATCAACAGAGCAATGGACCAGGAATTGCCAAGCATTATCAGGTATCCCCTCTATCAAGCCGGCCATCCTGCATTGAATAAAGCGTGTCGCAGATGTGATGATCGGTGACGATTGGATCATGAGAAGTGAAAATTATGGTTTTGCCATCAGCTTTAAGCGACGACATGCTCTCCATAAACTGTCGGCTCAATTCAGTATCCAGATGAGCCGTCGGTTCATCCGCCAGAATGAGCGGCGGATCACAAATCAGTGCTCTGGCAATGGCGACGCGCTGCATTTCACCACCGGAGATTCTACCAACCCGGAATTTTTCCCGATGGCCAATTCTTAAACGCTCAAGAAGCGCACGCCCTTTACGATTTCTCTCGGCAGGAGATATTCCCATGGGTAGAAGCGGCAATGTAATATTCTCAAGAGCAGAGAGACTCTCGATCAAATTAAAACGTTGAAAAATAAAGCCAATATTTTCCCGCCGGTGACGGGTAAGAAAGTGATCAGGCATTCTCGAGAGCCGCTTCCCGGCAATTGTGGCATTACCGCTTGTGGGTGGATACAAACAACCAATGATCGAGAGTAATGTTGACTTTCCGGAACCCGAAGGTCCCTGAAAGCAAACCACTTCGCCTTCTCTTACCTGCAGGGTAATCCCCCTGAGGGCATGGACCTCATTTTCTTTGCTGCGATTGTAATATTTATGAACATCTTCCAAAAAAACGTCCATTCAAATCACCGTATCGGCACGTACCATGCCACTTTTCCAGGCGGGAACAATGGTCGCCACCATGTAAGGAATGATGGAGCAGGCAGAAATAAGTAAAAGATCCGCAATTAAAAACGGCGGATAAAAAGAAACCGATGTCTTAAGAACCGACCAGCCAAGCATCACCGGCCTGAGCAGCACTGCATCAAATATAGTAACATGTCCCCAGGCTGCTGAATATCCAAGGAGAAAGGCTGTCAAGGCTATAATCGCAGATTCCCAGAACCTTAAAATCATAATATCGGCAGTTTGCCAGCCAATTACTTTAAGAATAGCCATCTCCCGCATCTCATCCGGTGAGACCCCAGAGGCTCTGTCCCACGCCAGGATGATGAAAGCAAATAAAGAGGTCAAAAGACATATTGAGCCAAACCCCGAACGCCAGCTAAACACCACATCATAGGTTTTTTGAATCTGACTTTTAGTAAGTACTCTACTTCCTGGAAGTGCTTCGGCAATTTTGCCGGCAATGGTATCAACTTCTGTTGGGTTAGCGACATCAACCAGCAGATCGGTTATCTGCCCTTTCTTCATGGCAAAGAGTTCTCCGGCATCGGTCTGGGACATGAACAGAAGATCGTCGGTAATAATTCCAGTGTTCTTCTTGAACTGGCCTACCATGACAAAAGACTGCAAACTCAGATCGGGTCGAAAAAGGGAAAATTGTCGGCGTTTACCAAGCTGCATGCTCTCGACAACTGCCGCGGCTATGACTACTTCCCCGGAGACTTCAGGAAGTCTCCCCCAATCCAAAGCCTTGGAAAGAGCTGAAGAAACGGACGAGGCGGCCAATCCTATCACCGTGTAATTGGCTCCATTTTTCTCATCAAAATAGTAACCCCAGATTCTCTCCCTCAATTTTTTAATCCCGAAAACTTTCTCCAGAACATCATTGTAATTGGCAGCAAATGGCACCTGTCGTCCCCCTGACATCTGTTGAACTGTAATATCAGGGACCGTCGTTAAAATTGTATCTGCACTCTGACGAAGAGCCGAATTGACGAGCTGAAGCGAGGTTAATAGAAAAATAACCGTAGCGAAGACAAGAAGAATACCAATATTTTTAAGCTTATACCGTAACAACAGGGAGATTGCATAATCGAGGATATTAAGACTTCTGGTCAATGATTTCATGGTCTATTTACCCGGTAACCAGAACGACCCTGTGGGGAAATGATCAATATCCGCCGGGTGATCCATAAAAGGGACTACGCCATCACTCACCGCTGGATGACGGGTATACCTTGCTTCAGTTGCTACAGCAAGATCTGAACACCCCAACTCCCTCACAATCAGACGCATCAGCACCTTGTCTTGTTCATATGTGTTTTGCCGTGAGCTGAGATAATTGACGAGGAGAATATCAAAGACTACAATGAAGCTCACCATGATAAGGAGAAATCCGCTTTTCCGCATGTGTGGCTTAATTGTGCTTCATCTTTTTCATACCTTTCATGCCCGAGCGCATTTCATTAACCATTCCCAGGTCAATCTGATCAAAACTGATAACCTGTTTCCCATGATGATCTTTTTTAAAGGCTGCAGCAGCCTCCTGAGAATCGAAAGGAATTAATTCATGCCCCATGGGACCAAAGGTATCTGAGCCGATCACATAAAATGCTTTTTTTCCTTCAATCCAATTCTGGGTGTAGTAATCAGTGACATAGACCTCTGCAACTTTGGAGTCGCTGCCATATTTGTGCGGTTCAAAATACAACGCCATCATATCCTTGACTCCATCAAAAAATTGTATTTCGCCGTCTTCCATATGCACCTGAGCAAGCCAGGAGGAGTATTTGGCAACAAACATGCCGCAAACCGGGCAGCGTTCCTTCTCCGATGGCTTGGCAAGAAGCTTCGCATTGACGTTAAAGCTCGCCAAACAAAAGCACATGCAAAAGAAAAAAACGCTACATTTCAGAGTCATATTTTTTCCTCCTGAAAGAATGTATTCAAATCTCATGATATATTAAAAGTTCCGACACAAAAATTCATGACACTTCATCACAACACTGATGATGATTTAAATAATGTGCTATTGCAGAAAACACAACTGGCACAATGTGGTATTATTGTTGTTTTTCAACTATCTACAGGTAACCGAGATTCAAACTACAATCATTTTCGCTGTTATTCAAAAAAAAAGAAGGTTATTTCATTCCTTTTTCCGTATGATACGTCAAGAATTTGTCTCAAAACATCATATGATGCTATAATTAAGGTAATCAAATACTCTTCTTCAGGTAATTCATGGATAGCGTTAAATTTAAACAGATTCGCAAAAAAATTGGTAAGACCCAGAAAGAACTCGCCGAACTCCTTGGGACTTCATTGAAGGCCATTTGTTCATATGAACAGGGTTGGCGCTCTGTACCCACTCACGTAGAACGTCAAATTTATTTTCTTCTCTCACGAAAAGCGCATGCCAATAACGTCCAAAGAGACTGTTGGGAAATACTCGATTGTCCAGAGGAGAGAAAACACCAATGCCCAGCCTGGGAATTTCGATCAGGAAAACTCTGCTGGTTTATCAACGGCACCATCTGCGAGTGCAAGTCCCGAAGGACCTGGGAAGAGAAAATTGAAATATGTCGTGATTGTGCTGTAACCAAGGATTTTCTGGAATAGTCCTACACTCGATATTCTGGTAAAAGAGAACAAATAAAGGCTGCCGGGCCAGACCCGGCAGCCTTTATTTGTATTGGTTTATTTCTGCAGGCTGCGTAGTAAAAGGCTTTACCTTTACTTTTGCAAGTGAGCCAGCACTATTTTCAGCATACGTCGCACGGGCTCTGCAGCACCCCAAAGAAGCTGGTCACCAACACTGAAAGCGGTCAGATACTCAGATCCTAAATTCATTTTTCGAATTCTGCCAATTGGAATAGTTAAGGTTCCAGAGGTTTTGACAGGAGTGAGTTCCTTCTCTGTTATCGATCGTTCATTGGGAACAACCTTAACCCACTCATTATGACCTGCAATTATCTGTTCGACTTCAGCAATAGAGATATCCTTTTTCAGCTTAATGGTAAAGGCCTGCGAATGACATCGCATTGAGCCGACCCGTACGCATTGGCCATCAATTGGAATAAGGGCATCGCCCTTGCGTCCAAGAATCTTGTTGGTCTCACTGATTCCCTTCCATTCTTCCCTGGTCTGGCCGTTTTCCATTGGTATGTCTATCCAGGGAATCAAACTGGCGGCCAAAGGCACCGGCCAATTGTTAAGAGTCATGGAACCACTGTTCAACTTCGCTGTCACCTTGGTATCAATGTCTAGAATGGCAGAAGCCGGATCCTTGAGAAGCGCATCGACGCTGTCTTCCACCTCGCCCATCTGGGTAATCAGCTCGCGCATGTGTTTTGCTCCAGAGCCACTTGCTGCCTGATAGGTCATTGAACTGATCCACTCAACAAGATCATTTTCAAAAAGACCTCCCAGGGCCATCATCATCAAAGAAACCGTACAATTTCCGCCGATGTAGTTCTTTATGCCCTGTTGCAGCCCCTTGTCAATAACTCTTCTGTTTACCGGATCAAGAACAATTATACTGTCATCCTTCATCCTCAAGGTCGAAGCGGCATCAATCCAATATCCATCCCATCGAGTCCGCAACGTATCATAAACACTGTTCGTGTAGGCTCCTCCCTGGCAGGAAAGAATAACGTCCATTTCTGCAAGAAGGTTAATATCTTCGGCATCCAATAGAGGTTTACTGTCATTACCAAAATCAGGGCCATCCTGACCAACCTGGGATGTTGTAAAAAAATGAGGAGCAAAACCTTGAAAATCATTTTCTACAGTCATTCTATCCATAAGAACAGATCCGACCATACCTCTCCAGCCAACAAATCCTACTTTGAGCATCTTTAAACTCCACCAAATAACAATTGAATATTAATACAATACAACATCAAGAAACGGTTTTTGACCATAGTAAAGCATATAACGCAGCTGATCTTTCTGATATAAAGGAAAATACAGATTTTTCAACTGTTAAATACCAGATCTGATTCCTGCTGGCAGATCATTTCTTTGTGGGAATTTCTTCATACATTGGAAGTTTTCCAGTCTCCTCAAACCATTCTGCCCCTGAACTGCAGAAAACATTCTGTTGAGGCCTGATCCCAGGATCACCGTCCAAAGTCCCGGCAGTAACTACTATATTTGTACCTCCCTGGACCGCCCAGGGCAAAGAAGAGCCACAATTTTTACAAAAGGTGGTGGCAAAATATTTGGCGTCTGGATGCTCAAATCGACCGATCAGTTCTTCCCCAGTCATCCATTTGAACTGTTTTGGTGGCACAAACAGATTGGCAGAATGCGCACTGCCGGTAAACTTCCGACAACGAGAACAATGGCAATATTGAAATACTTCAAAGGGGCCCTGAATTTCATAACTCACTTTGCCACAAAGGCAACTTCCGGTTATTGCTTTTTCCATGACAGACTCCTTTTAGAAGAATAGAAACATTGAGACAGTAAGATCCTGTTAAATTCCTCCAGCCCGGTTATGAATCAACTGATAATTGATACACCAATAAAATACGGGTGCAGTAAGAACATAAGCACATACACCACAATGCCAACCACCGCCACCGCTGCATCATAGACAATTGGTCGTGTCTTCCTGCTTTTTTCAGCTCCACGCCTGTTGGCAGACCACATATCATAAAGGGAGTACAGCAAAAAACTGCCAAACAGCAGGATTGAACCCAAATCGCCATTTACAAGAAGATGGGCAAAAGACCAGAAAGTCACACCCCACAACATCGGATGGTTGGTAAAGCGCTTTATATTGCATGGTATATATGCTGCGCCCAGTAGAATAAAGACAGGCAGCATCAACACTATGGAAAGATGGCTCAAGAACATTGGCGGTTCCCATACTGATAGTATATCGCGCTGCCCCATGCCAACGGCAATAAGGATAAGACCTGCAATTGCTATTAGTGCAAAACAACCTTTATATCCGACTTCTCCAAGCCGCTCCAACAATCCTCTCCTGAGAGTTGGAAAAGTGGGCAGAAGATGAATGCCAAGAAAAACCAATAAACCAATAATAAGTATAATCATATCAAAAAATATAGAAAATAAAGGGTAAAGACATGTTACTGCCAGAGGCTCAAGTTGACCTGTCAGCCAGAATGACTACTTCAACCTGCCGACTGAGTTATGCCCTTTCCAATCATTAAATCCAAAATCATCCATGAGACGGGAGGCACCATCTTCCCGAATGAATAAAGTGGTTTTCTCCGGGAGTGAACCATGTTTAAAACCAAGCTCCAGCTCTTCACTTGCGCAAACATCCCAGATTTCTTTCGCATAACGAATAACATCGTCATTGAAGCATCCTTCCCGGAGTCTCCTTTTACCCAAAGCTCTATTTATTAGTTGTAATTTTTTTATTAAAGATGCGTTGCTCTTTTACTAGAGAAAACCCTTCCTTCAAATAAAACTTTCCTGCACTTTCCCTCTCTTTCCTGCTTCGCACCCTCAATACCGTGCAGCCCTGCTGAGCCGCCCACTCTTGAGCCACATAAATCAATTTTGCACCAACACCTTGATTTCTATACAATTTGTCGACAATTAAACCGCCGATTTCACAAAATGAATCAGACTCAACTCTGAGAGTACTAAAAACATGAATCCAACCGATAATTCTACCGTTGATTTGACAAGCAACAAAAAGACAATGATCGTTTGAATAAATTATGTTCCCTAAACGCTTTTTTACTTCAACATCAGAAGATTTATATCCAAGCTGTAGCGAAAGAGATGAAATATCAGATGCATCCTCAAGCATCGCAGGTCGTATTTCAATCGGCTCGATATCCATGGTTGATAGTCCCCCTGAGTCAAAGCTCAAACTTGCCGTTAAAAACACCTCAAATGAGCCTGAGAAGTCCAAAACTTCGGCATTATTAAAAATATAGCTTCCAATCTCCATATAATCTCTATCAGCTATGGTTTTCCAGATTTATTTTGGCGGTCAGACTCCTTCTTATTACAATTCAAGGTTCTGTAATAATTTACGAATTCTTTCACCTTTTTTCTTATTGAGGCAGCCAATAGTTGCCGATGTCTGCCCCCTTGTCTGAATTGTTGCCTGGTCCCAGAATATTCCCGAACGATAATCAAATCCGGCAACCTTATGCCACGGGATCTCCTCATGGTATATGGATAATGCAAAAAAACCTGGTGTGGATATTATTAATTTCTCCGTGGTAAATTTCACCTTCTGTGGAAACAGTCGGAAACGAATAATAAGTGTGGGGAGGAGTTCGGCAACCACCTCAAAAGGACTGATATCGAGATGCTTGCTCTCCTTTTTGAAAACAAAATTGCACCATCTGCAGACGGTTGCTTGATGTTTGTTTACACTTAAACATTTAGGGCACAGTTGCCCTTCAATCCTTTCCCCACAATATCTGCATACCTCGGCATCTTCAGGGATGTCACTTTTGCATTCTGGACAGGGCTTCATGTTTTTCCCCTATAGATAGATCGACAACGCCTGCATACTGAAAAAATGATCGTAAGCCAGCTGGCTTCCAGGGCACAATGCGAGATGCTATCTGTTTCCACCTTACGACGGAAGCGAGTTAAGAATCTATTATATTGCGTTCCTGAAAAACCTCTTTTGCGACAAACATTCCATTTAAAGCTGCTGGAAATCCAGCATAGACTGCCATCTGAATAATAACTTCAAGTATTTCTTCAGGCTTGCAACCAACATTTAAGGCACCATTAATATGGACATTTAGTTGTGGCTGGCAATTGCCTAATGCCGTCAATGCGGCCACAGTTGCTATCTCCCTGCTTTTTAAATCCAGTCCTGGTCGTTGATATATATCTCCAAAAGGAAATTCAATTGTATATTTCGCTAAATCAGGTGAGATAGAAGCCAGACTGTCAATAACCTTTTTTCCAGCCTCTCCATCAATTTCTGCTAATTTTTTTAATCCCGAATCAAATCTTTCGCTGTTCATGTGGCTCTCCTCGTGGACTTTTATAATGTATGAACCCTTTTGCAACAGGCTCGTATAAAAGCAGCTTACAAGTTAGAGCCAACTCTAAGTCAAGCGATATTCATTAGATGATCAATTTTTTGTAATATTTTATTTTTTCATTCAACATATCCAGGTGATTTTGTTCGTGACGGATTCTTTCGGCTAAAACCCTGGCGTGATCTTGTAATAAGGCCATACGGGAACCTGCTGTGTGATCTCCTTCTTCTCGTAAATCAGCATATTGCTGAATTTTTTCAAGCGGCATTCCTGTATCTTTCAATCGTTTAATAAATTCTACCCAGGAAATATCATTTTGGTTGTATATCCGATGGCCGCTGGAATTACGGTGTACATTTCGTATTATCCCAATTTTTTCATAATAACGTATGGTGTGTGCAGACAGGCCTGTTGTTTGTGAAAAATCCTTAATATTCATGGAACCCTATGCATCGTGGAATTGAGCAGAAAACATGCTTAGTCAATTTCCCTCATTCTACCTTCTCTCATAAATCTTAGCTCACGGGTACGTTCCCAATAAAGGTACGTTAAGAGGTTTCAGGATAATTTCTCATACCCTTCAAACTCAGATATTAGGAATACAACCCGTGTCTATTCATTTTTACAGGCAATTCTTAAGGAAGGTTCTTCAACTCTTCCGCTTCTGCCAATCCCTCAATTATCTGTTGTACTGCATTATCCATGGCCATTTGGGCAACCTCGGCACAAATACTCCTTGCCGCAAAACCGGATAGTAACCCTTTGCTTGTTTGTCCCTCACCGGTGGTTGTCTGTGAGAATATTTTCTCTCCATTTTTATCATATATATCAACATGATATACGATTGTTGCAGTATATGGCTTGTATGCAGGATAAGGAATTCTGGATTCGAATTTTACAATTGATGGTTTGATAATTAAATCGACATCCAGATGTGGGGCAATTGAATCAACTTCTGTAACATTCTTGAAGATTAACGGCATGTTTTTCTTGAATGTTTCATACGTTTGCTTGCCAAGAGGAAACGACATTTTATCAACAGGACTTGTTACCTTTTCATAAACATACTCTTTGTCATTCTGCGGAATAAAGAGCCCTGCGGTATAAGGGAATTGATTGATGTTTGCTATATCGAGCGTTGCTGGCGGAGGCATTGTTAAAGGTGTTGCACATCCAGTTAAGATAAATATTGCAAATCCAAAGAGAAGAGTCATTCCACGTTTCATAATATTTCCTTTTGAGTTTTTACTGGTTGAATTAATTATCCTTTATGGAACCCGCCAGACCTGTAAGCACGTTTTCTAACAATCCTCTGCTTACCCAAAGTACTTCGCCATTACTGCAATCAATTAAAACAGCCTTTCCTAAAAGAGTTCCTTTGCCAAAAGATGGAGTGTATATGTTATAGACAAAAAATGAATCGTTATTTGACAGTGCTCGACCATATCCTCCACCAAAACTTGCTGCTGTTCCCGCGATGGCAGTCCCGGCTATCCCCGCCTTCAAGCCAGCTGTTTCTAGATTTTGCTTACCTTTAATAAATAACATTACCTGCGCGTTATATTTCCTCCCCAACTCTATAGCAGCCTTACGACTACTCTTGGTCTCAAGCATTGGTGGATGAGGAAGATATTTCAACCGGACTGGATCAAGAAGCTCCATTGCTGAACGGGCATCTCTCCAGAGTGGCCGTAACAACTTCTGGTCACGATCAGATGATTCAATGGCAATCACCTGATATTTCTCAGCAAAAAACTTTTCTATACCTTTTGATAACTCCTGTTGTGCCTGCAGTGATTTTTCTTCTGAAATTTCTTCACTGCTAAACCCTCTCTCGATTATTGTAATATCAGGATTCACCAAAAGAATTCGTTGTATCTCTGGCATAACATATAAACCGATGTCTTCACCATGTGTGTTTTTAATTCTTTTAAGTTCTATGGAAATGTTACCGTTCTCAGGAATAACCTTCACAATATTAGGAGCATAGCCTCTTTTTTCAATTTCAAGCCAGAGCGTCCCGTTTTCTCTAAAATCAAACTCTCTCTCCAATGGTGTTATTCCGGATATTTGTCTGGTGGTCTCGGAGATATTACTGGTGTGATGATAGGAGACAATAGCGTCACTGGGTGTTGTCTCAATTTTCAAGAGATGCCTGTTGGGCGTAGCACAACCTGAAAGAAAACACATACTGACAAAAAGTACCAAGACGACCATTTTCATTACTCTTTTCTCCAAAATAAGATGATATATTTTACGCAGCCGAATGCTGTTGACAATTGGTGTAAAAATCAGATCAAATGAGCGAACATTATTATTTCTAAGTACTTACCTTAAAACTTAGCTATTTACTAGAGAATTCATAACAACTTCATGCCCTGACTGCTGTATTGCGCGTTCTCATTGCTGGTTTACTATGTAGTTGAATAGTATTGTAATGAAGAAGTCACAGCCAATGTGACCAAGTTCTTATGAGATATTCGAACGAGATCATGTTGGCAAGTATACCTCTGCTGCCGGAGGTATAGAATTAAAACATGGAAAAAAAATGAACATGAATACATCTACCTATATTACTAAAAGTCTCTGCTTCATGATCTTGATTCTAGTTTTCATTAGCGGACAGAACCAAGCTCTAGCTAAACCACATACGATTCCTTTTGTACCTGGAGAAAAACTGGTCTTCCGTTTAAGCTGGACATTTATTCCGGCAGGAGAGGCTGTCATGGAAATTCAGCCGCATACCTCGGTGAATGGAGCCCAGGCCTGGCATTTTGTCATGACAGCGGAATCCAACTCATTCGTGGATGCCTTCTATAAGGTGAGGGATAGAATTGATGCATTCACCGATACCGGGATGAATCATTCAGTGCTCTACAAAAAACAGCAGCGCGAAGGAAGTACCCACCGGGACGTCATGGTCAATTTCGATCATCAGAACCAAACGGTTCAATACACAAATTTTAATGAAAAACTCAAGCCGCTTGCTCTCATGCCCGGTACTTTCGATCCACTATCGGCCTTTTACTATATTCGTGGCCTGGATATGGCTACCGACTCGTCCATCGAACGACCGGTTACGGACGGAAAGAAATGTGTTATTGGCCTGGTGCACGTGGTAAAACGACAAACCATTACAGTCCCAAGCGGGACTTATGATACCTGGCTTATCGAACCTGATTTAAAACATGTGGGCGGAGTCTTTAAAAAGAGTAAGGATGCTAAAATACAGATATGGGTAACAGCAGATTCCCTCCGGATTCCTGTGAAAATCAAAAGCCGGGTGGCTGTAGGAAGTTTCGTGGGAGAACTGATTTCCATTACTTCAAAGGGTGATACTAACGGGACCCCGGTGACAGCTCAGATAGTCAATGAATAATTATAAGTTGACCATCCCATGACAAAAAATTCTTTGAAGTATCCCAAAAGGCTTCTTCCTTGTTAAACTTCTTTTAAAGTTCTCATAAACTCGACAGCTTCTGGAAGTGCACCAGGATATATTTTACCATTACGTGCTGTCTTTAATACATTTTCGGATGATAGCAGGCGACCTCGCAGTTATCAAGTTCGCTGATACCAGGCGCCTGCCCCTTGCAGATCTCGGTCATATCAGGGCAGCGGGGATGAAAGGTACAGCCGGGCGGAGGTGCTATTGGCGAAGGCAGCTCGCCACATAGCATGATCCTCTCTTTTTCCCGGAAAGGATCTGCGACCGGCGTGGCGGAAAGCAGCGCCCTGGTATAGGGATGATGGGGCCTTGAAAAGATATCGTCTCTGTTGCCAAATTCGATGGGTCTGCCCAGATACATAACCATGACATCGTCGGCAATATGTTTTACCACAGACAGGTCATGGCTGATAAAGAGGTAGGCCAGGTCAAACCGCTCCTGCAGGTCAGAGAGAAGATTAAGAATTTGCGCCTGGATAGATACATCAAGTGCGGAAACAGGTTCATCAAGTACCAGAATCTCAGGATTGAGCATCAAGGCACGGGCCACGGCAATACGCTGACGCTGTCCGCCTGAGAACATATGGGGGTAGCGGTCATAGTGTTCTGGCCTCAAACCTACAAGATCCAACATGTTGCGTGCTTTTTCAGCCCGCTCTTCCTTGCTCATATCGGTGTTAACCAACAATGGCTCCTCAAGACATGCACCGATTTTCTGTCTTGGATTAAGGGAACCGTATGGGTCCTGGAAGATAATCTGTACCTTTTTATGCAGAGCACTTTTGGCATGCTCACTTGCGGTGATAATATTAATGCCCTGAATCTTCAGCTCACCAGCGGTTGGTCTTTCAATAAGCGTCACCAGTCTGGCCAGGGTCGATTTGCCGCAGCCGGATTCCCCAACCACAGCCAGTGTCCGCCCTCTTTCGAGAGTGAAAGTCGCGCCATCAAGGGCTTTAAGCATTGCCGGTTCTCTGAATGCACCGCGTCTGATCTCGTAATGACGTTTGAGGTTAACTGCCTCAAGGACAATTTTATCCTGGGCCATTATACCACCTCCCGCTTCTCTGGGTAGTTTGTCGGTTGGCCATCTATGAGCGGATAATGGCAGAGCGCCCTTCCCATCTCCAAAGAACCATGCAGAGGAGGAGTGGAAGTACAGAGCTCGGTTGCATATTTGCAGCGCGGAGAAAAAAGGCAGCCGGATGGTTTGTCAAACTGGCCTGGAACAACACCTGGAATTGAGGGTAGCTTTTTGGTTGTGGCACGCTCCGGCAACGAATCAAGAAGTGCCGAAGTATACGGATGATGAGGATTGGAGAACAACCCCTTGATAAACTGTTTTTCAACCTGCTGACCGGCATACTGCACTACAACCCGTTCAGCGGTTTCGGCAACGACTCCCATATCATGGGTAATGAGGACTAACGACATCTGTTTCTCTTCCTGAAGCTTGAGCAACAGGTCGAGAATTTGCGCCTGGATGGTTACGTCGAGCGCTGTTGTTGGTTCGTCGGCGATCAGCAATCTGGGATTGCAGGAGATGGCCATAGCGATCATAACCCGTTGGTTCATCCCTCCTGAGAGCTGGTGAGGGAAGGCGGAAAGGCGCTTCTGCGGCTCAGGAATACCAACCTGGTCAAGCAGTTCAATGGCCCTTTCCTTTCGTTCTTTGCGATTCATACCGAGATGGATTTTCAAGGCTTCTGATAGCTGAAATCCTACAGTAAAACAGGGATTCAGACTGGTCATCGGCTCCTGAAAAATCATTGCCATTTCTTTACCGATAATGGTACGCAACTGTTTGTTAGTAATGGTACTGAGGTCCTTTCCATCAAACTTGAGGACATCTGCTGTCACCTTGGCGGTCCAGGGAAGGAGCCCCATTAGGGCCAGCATGGCCACAGATTTACCGGAACCTGACTCGCCGACGATGGAGACAACTTCACCGGGATCAATATTCAAAGAAACCCTGTCGACTGCGGTGAACATACCACCAGCGGTCTGGAAGGCAACTGACAAATTTTTTATTTCAAGCAGTGACATATCTATTATCAGGAACGTTTAAGTTTTGGATCGAGGGCATCACGCAGGCCATCACCCATGACGTTGATGGCCAGCACCGTGGTAAGAATAGCAACACCAGGAAAGGTAACCACCCACCAGGCACGCAGGATAAATTCTCTGGCTTCAGCAAGCATGGTACCCCACTCCGGAGCCGGTGGCTGAGCGCCCATTCCCAGGAACCCCAGCGCGGCAGCATCGAGAATAGCTGTAGAGAAACTGAGCGCTGCCTGCACAATCAGCGGAGCCATACAGTTAGGCAACACCGTGACAAACATCAACCGTAGCGTCTTCACCCCGATAATACGGGAAGCAGTTACATAGTCCTTGGTCATCTCTGTCATGACAGCAGCTCGGGTCAGCCGTACATAATGAGGCTGCTGAACGATTGCGATTGCGATCATTGCATTAATCAGGCTGGGTCCAAGAATGGCAACCAGTACCAGGGCCAGTAAAAGGCTGGGAAAGGCAAGAACAACATCCATGATCCGCATAATGAAGGTATCGACCCTGCCCCTAAAATATCCTGCTGCAAGTCCTAGAATTACACCTACAACAAGAGAAATCGAAACGACGATACAGCCGATAAATAACGAGAATCTGGCTCCATGAATCAGACGAGACAGCATGTCACGGCCAACGGCATCAGTGCCCAGGAGAAAATTGACATCTCCGCCACTTTGCCAGAAAGGCGGTTGGAGCAACGCTTCACGGAATTGCTGGTTGGGACCATGCGGAGCAATAAAGTCGGCAAATATTGCGACAAGAATAATACCTATGAAAAAAAACAACCCGGCTACCGCCCCTTTGTTTTCACTGAAATAACTCCAGAACTCCCTGAGAAGAGCTACTCTGCCGCTCGGCCTCTGATCGATCTCCCGAATTACCGCTACTTCTTCCATACTTAATCCGTGTGTCTAATTTGTGGGTTAATGAGGCCGTAAAGCAAATCCACCACCAGATTGACAATCATGACAATGGCAGCGATGAGCAACAACCCGCCCTGAACTGAAGGATAATCCCGACGGGATATGGAATCGACCATCCACTTGCCAATACCCGGCCAGGAAAAAATAGTTTCGGTGAGAATAGCTCCGGCAAAAAGCACGCCAACCTGCAGACCGATCACGGTGATAACCGGAATCATGGCATTGCGCAGGGCATGCATACCGATCACCCGACCCTGCCCTAGCCCTTTGGCCCTAGCAGTTCGTACATAATCTTCACTCAAAACCTCAAGCATTGCCGATCGGGTCTGTCTGGCAATAACTGCGAGAGGGATCGTAGCAAGAACGATGGACGGCAGGATAAGATGTGACAAAGCCGACAGGAATGCCCCTTCCTGTCCGGAAAGCAGGCTGTCGATGATCATAAAACCGGTAACCGGTTCAAAATAATAGAGCAGCGACATCCTCCCCGAGACCGGAGTCCAGCCAAGTATACCCGAAAAGAAAATAATGAGTAGCAGCCCCCACCAGAAAATAGGCATGGAATACCCGGTGAGTGCACCGGTCATCACCGCATGATCGAAAAAGGATCTTCGTTTGGTGGCAGCAATCATCCCTGCAGGCAGCCCCACTATGACGGCAAGAATAATCGCAACAAGGGAAAGTTCCATGGTGGCCGGAAAGAGGGTAAAAAACTCTTTGAATACTGGCTGTCTCGTGATGATCGAAGTACCAAAGTCACCGGTTAAAAGATCTTTCAGGTAAATACCGTATTGAACGATAATTGGTTTATCATAGCCAAACTCTGCCATCAACCGGGCGTGACGTTCTTCGGTCATCCCCCGCTCACCAGCCATGAGTAAAACAGGATCACCTGGCAGCATGCGAATGAAAACAAAAGCAACCAGGGTTACACCCAAAAAGGTCGGAAGAATGACACCTAATTTCCTGAATAGATAGGATAACATGTATTTTACTTAAGATGAGGGATGGAAAAGGTGGAAAAAGAACGGGACCAGACATTTCTGCCTGGTCCCTGACTTTTTTACTTCAGATCAACACCATAGAAAATATGTCCGCCAAAAGGATCGATTTTAAAGTCAACAACCTCTTTACGAACAGGTTTGAAAACAACAGAATGAGCAATTGTGGCCCATGGAGCCTGCTCTTTGAAAACGACCTGAGCCTGCTCGTACAGTTTGGTGCGCTCTTTTATGTCGGCAACAATTTTGGCCTTCTGAATAAGATCCTCGAAAGGCTGATAGCACCACTGGGCACGGTTTGCCCCACCGACTGCATCGCAGCCAAGAAGAACAGCAAGGAAGTTGTCCGGATCACCATTATCACCAGTCCAGCCCAGAAGAACCGCTCCGTCACGATCGATATCTTTGGAGCGCTTTAAGTACTCGCCCCATTCGTAGGAGACAACTTCTGCCGTGACACCGATCTTGGCCATATCTTCCTGGATCAGTTCAGCCATGCGGCGGGCATTAGGATTGTATGGACGCTGTACTGGCATTGCCCAAACTTTCAGATTCAGATCTTTTATACCTTCAGCTTCCAACATCTTCATTGCTGCAGCAGGATCATAAGGATCGTCCACAACCGCTTCGTTATATGACCAAATGGTTGGAGGAATTGGATTCTTGGCAATTTTACCAGCACCCTGGAAGACGGCATCTATAATCGCCTGCTTGTTAATTGCCATGTTCAAGGCTTTTCGCACTTTGGGATTATCGTAAGGAGCGACTTTGGTGTTATAGGCAAGATAGCCAACATTGAGACCTTCCTGCTCAAGAACATTAATCTCAGGATCCTTCTGCATGGCTGCAACGTCGGCAGGATTAGGATATGGCATTACATGACATTCGCCAGCCTTAAGCTTCTGGTAGCGAACTGAAGCGTCCGGAGTAATGGCAAAGACCAGGTTATCAAGTGCCGCTTTTCCGGCCCAATAATCTGGATGTGCTTTAAATCGAATAACAGCATCTTTCTGGTATGCTACCAGTTGAAATGGTCCGGTCCCCACAGGTTTGAGATCCAACTGCTCAGGGGTTCCTGCAGCCATCATTTTATCTGCATATTCTTTAGAGTGGATTGAAGCAAAGTCCATGCCGAGGTTGGCAATCATTGGAGCTTCCGGCCTGTTGAGGAGAAATTCAACAGTATAATCATCGACTTTCTTTACTTCTTTGAGAAGGTCAGGCATGGACATACCATTGAAATATTCGTAGCTGGCTCCGGAAACCTTGTGATAGGGATGCTCCGGATCCAACTGACGCATAAAACTGAAAACAACATCATCTGCATTAAAATCACGTGTTGGGGTAAATTCTTTTGTTGTCTGGAATTTCACTCCCTTTCTCAGATGAAAGGTGTATTTCTTACCCTCATCGGTTATTTCCCAGCTCTCAGCAAGTGCCGGTCCGATTTGAGTGGTACCTCTTTCGAATTCAACAAGCTTATTGAAAATCTGCCTTGAGGAGGCATCAAAAGTGGTGCCCGCGGTATAAAAGGCGGGATTAAAACCTTCCGGGCTGCCTTCCGAACAGAACACCAGAGTTTTTGACTGTGCCCCAACAGCTCCGATAGTGAGCAGTGAAGCGCCACAAACTGCGGCCAACAGCATTCTCGTTTTACTCATATTTCCTCTCCGTTTTGTTGAATAATTCTGGCCTTCCTCGAAACCAGGCCGATTAGAGACAACACAATTCCCAGGTCACGATCTGTCCTTTACGCAAAAGTCAACCACCAAACACAGACTGCTCCTCTCCTGAGCGTACCTACGATTTCCGTTTTTTTATGTCATAGGTTTACCTTAGCCTGTGACGCTGAGTAATCCTCATACTATAGGCGAGAATTGAAAATAGTAAATGGAATATTTTCTTCCCACCCACATACGTTTACTTCAATAAAAAAATCTTAGGCGAGCTCTGCACATGGCTAAAATTGAAAAAAGCCAAATTAAACCCACTTTCTTATACTGGTAAAGCTGTAGGATGGTCAAGAGTAAATTGTGAGAGGTGGATCAGCATTTTTTCATACCGCGGAACATCTTTATACAAAATCACCTGCATTCGAAATGATAGGTAATTATCGCAAACAGGAATATATCAAACACAAACAAGATAATAGTTCCGCGGGCTATGCCCTCAGCTTTATTTCAATGGTTTTGATCAGGAAGAGTTAAAATGGAGTGATATCTTTTACTGATTTTAGCAGTCAATGTAGTTTTTATATTTTGGTAATACAAAACTTAATCGGCGCAAAGGTTAATGTTTTTAGCGACTAGTATCCAAGGTTTTTCCTTGTACCACTGACAGATCTTCAGGAGTATTGCAGTTGTACCAGGAATCCGCAATGGTCGAGGGCACCTCGGGAGTCTCAATCTTCATGGATTTGCAGACGTGGTTTGGTCGTAAAGAACCTGTTTGGAGAAGATGTTCAAAAAGGTTCCTGCTGCGATAATCATAATATGCCAGGAGAGGTTCTAATCGTTGAGTTTGCAGATGCAGAGGTACAGTTCCCCAAACTCCTGGTCGTCGTCTGCCAAGCATCCATTGTAGGCTTTCCTGCCGTATGCCAGGCATATCACAAGCAGCAACAATATAGGACACATGAGGATTCCATCGCATCGCTGCAAGTATTCCAGCAAGTGGTCCCTGAGCTCCAGATATATCGACAAGACGCTCCAAATGAGTGAGCGACGGAGGAATCTCCCCCCTACCGGAAAGAATTACCCTCTCGGTCACTTCCGAGAGGGTTCTGACAATTCTATCTCCCCAGGTTATACCATCTGCATCTTTGATAAGATGTTTGGGACGGCCCATGCGTGAGCTCTTCCCACCAATCAGCACACAACCCCAGACCGGTACAGCTGACAATTGCTTCAAAAGCCAGTCATAGAGATCTACTGCCAAGGTTACAGCCTCATCGCCAGCATTTAATCGGAAATGAGCTTCTCCCTTTGGTGTCTTTCCTTCAAATATCTCAATTTCCTCTGGGCAATCCCTTTCAACCCTGCAGAGGATGATAAGGTCATAATTCAGGTAATACCGGGACAGAATTATATTTCTCCGCTCATCGCTCTCTGCAAGTTCATCATCAAGAAAAACAGTATCATAGGGACGAGTAATGAATGTGCTTATTCTGCCTTTTCGGGCGGCCTCATTTTGTTGCGTATACACAACAAGAATATCAATGAATTTTTCCGCCAATGACGTCGCGATCACCTCCAGAGTCTGCTCGCATATCTGCAGATCCCTACCTACCAGGGTGAGAATGGAAGAGTATTGAAACGAATCAACAGAGTCTATCTTCATTACCATATCAGATTATATCATTATTGACATGCTGCTCTTGGGTAAAATACCCACCTCTCTCCCTCGTTCGAGAAAAGTGGCTATCGCCTGCATGCCTTCAGTTCCAAGTTCCATCGAATATTCATTAACATAAAGGGCGATGTGGTCCTGCACCACTTTTTCATCAATTTCCTGCGAATATTGACGAATATAGGGCAAACAGCCACGCGGATTTGCATATGCCTTTTCCAGGCTGGTTCGTATGGCCTGATCAATTTTTCCGATGATTTTCGTTCCGAAATTCCTCCGTGCGGCAATACAACCCAGTGGAATTGGCTGACCCGACGTTTCTTCCCACCACCTGCCAAGATCCTGCAGACAAATAAGCCCCTCTCCAGCATAGGTAAATCGGCTCTCATGAATGATCACTCCTGCATCTATTTCGCCTTTGGAAATAGCAGCCATTATGTTATCAAAGCCCATTTCCATGAGGTTCGTGCACTGTGGAGCAAACATTTGAAAGAGTAGCGAGGCTGTGGTGTATTTACCTGGAATACCAATCTTTAATGCTTTTCCCCTGCTGAGGTCATGGGGCTCGGCGGCAACAACGAGAGGACCACAGCCTCTTCCCAAAGCGCTGCCGGCAGAGAGCACGCAATACTCGTCAAGTACATGCCCCAGAGCGTGGAATGAAAGCTTGGTGACATCAAGCCGTTTTTGCATGGCCCAACCGTTAAGGGTTTCAACATCTTCCAGAAATGGAGATTGAAATGAAATGGGCCCCTCCACCAGACCGTGGACCAGGGCATGAAAAATAAATGTATCGTTGGGACACGGGGAAAACCCCAAACTTAAAGCATCCATGATTCTATCCTAAATTTTTGACAACAAAAGCCGCTATCTCTCCTGCTTTTTCACAGGCTTCCTCTAAACGCCAGCGGGTAGGATCACGATCTTCAACATAATTGGAGATACATCTGATCTCCATACAGGGCAGAGAATAATCGAGACACACGCGGGCAATGGCGGCACCCTCCATGTTTTCACAAAGGCCATCATATTTTCGGCGGAATATTTCACCCCGATCAGCGGTGCCACTGACACAGCTTACCGTTACAAAATTGCCGGCAATAACGTTGACATTGTCTTTTTTAAGAACCTGCAGGGCCTTGGCTGTGAGACTTTCATCAAGAGAGAACGTTTTCTTCAGAGCAAGTTCATCTCCCAATTCATCCAGCCTGCGTGGATAACATATTCCCAGGTCACCAAATACTTCCCGTTGAGCTATACAGATATCAAGCATGGCGGGTAACTCTAGAGTATCCGCAATATATGCACCGGCAACACCGAAGTTAACAACAGCTGAGATGTCATCACAATGTTTTTCAAGATATCTGGTGAGCGTCAGGCAACTTTCAAGTATCCCGACACCACAAACGAAGCCCCTGGAAAAGTCCTCTCCGCCTGCTTGAAGATATGCATTCATTTCAAATTCAGTTGCAGCAACGGCTAATATCATGGTAATAAGATCGCTTTTTGATTGGAGACGAACTATCTTTTTCTGGACCAAGTGATTCCAAACGAGGAAGCATTTCTTCCGGTTCACAGTTTGCCTGCCCATTTAGAGCAGAACAGAAGAAAAGCAGTGCCAATGACTGCTCATTAGATACTTACCGCACATCAGACAGACCATGCAAGATGATTTCACACTTGGGGCCTACGATTACACACTGCCTCAAACAAATATAGCGCAACACCCCTCAAAAACAAGAGACGCCTCCAGACTCCTTGTGCTCGACCAGAAAACTGCTGCATTTGAGCACAAAAAATTTGCTGATATTGTCGACTATTTTAACAAAGGTGACATTCTCGTCGTCAATGACACCAAGGTTTTTCCGGCACGGCTTCAGGGCATGAAAGAAAGCGGAGGCAAGGTAGAAATTTTCCTACTGCATTTCCCTCTGGAAAAAACTTCTTCCCCTGCCAATCAGTTGAAAAAATTTGCTGAAACAACAGCTCTTGTAAAAAGTTCACGTAGACCGACCAAAGGATCGATAATGGAGATTGGCCCAAACCTGAGATGCACCCTTCTGGAACATCTCGATAATGGCCAGGTAAAAGTTCAGTTAGAATACCCTCGACATCTTGATCTTAGCACTATTTTATCGAGCTGTGGCTCAGTCCCGCTGCCACCGTATATCGAACGGAGCTCAGGCGTACTGGAAAATGATCGAACCAGATACCAAACTGTCTATGCACAACATACCGGGGCTGTTGCAGCACCTACTGCTGGTCTGCATTTTACCGAACCGGTACTCGAAGCCCTGCGTTTAAAAGGAGTGGAAATTGCCACACTCACTCTGCACGTCGGCTATGGGACCTTTGCTCCAGTACGAACGGCTATCATCAATGAACATGTGATTCATCAGGAATACATCTCCATACCGAAAAAAAGTGCTGCAAAAATACAAGATGCAAAAAGAAATAAAGGAAAGGTGTGGGCAGTTGGCACAACCACTGTTCGTGCCCTTGAGTTTGCAGCGTCCGACAATGGCGATGTTAAAGCAATGGAAGGCTGGTGTGACCTCTATATCATTCCTGGCTTTAAATTTCGGGTAATCGATAATCTTATTACCAATTTTCACCTGCCAAAATCGTCTCTACTCTTTCTTGTTTCAGCTCTCTGCGGCAGGGAAACATTGATGGGCTGCTACAACGAGGCCATTGCCCGTGACTACAGATTCTACTCCTACGGGGATGCAATGGCCATTATTTGCTGAGAGCTTACGAGTCTACAACAATATGACTGTGAAGGGAATGCTGGTGAACTAAAGAGACTTGGATTCTACTATGTTCAGATAAAAGCGTAATCAATTTGCTGCGGCGGCGGGACAACCGGCACATCCGGCACTTTTGGCTTCGCATGCAGGGGCAGCTTTTTCCGTTGCTGACTTGCCGTTGCCGTTTTTAGAGGCTGATGTTGAGGCATAACCGTCTGCATACCAGCCACTGCCTTTGAGTTGGAATGAACTCATTGACATCAATTTTTTTACCTGACCCTGGCACTCCGGGCAGGTACTTAACGGCTCATCGGAGATACGCTGCTGCACTTCGAAGACTTTCTCACACTCTTGACATTCATATTCATATACCGGCATTTCTTTTCTCCATTACAACTTATCATCAATATTGAGTACCTTACAGATTGATTTCTAATGAGTTAAGGAAGAGAACAATCTGTCTCAAAGTACTTATACCCCTCAGGTAAGAAACAAACTCCGAGGAGTACCAAACTGAGTCCCGGTTATCTTCCAGGTTCCCGGGGTTAAACTATACTTCTCTGTATTCTTTTGCAGAGAAGTATATGATGGCAAAACCAGAGTCAAAATAATTCCATGCCCCCTGTCTGTCAACATGAAGTGGCAATTGATACCTTATTTTTTCGGAGTCCGCTGCATATTTCTTACAAATAAATGGCCATCCTGGTGTATCGAAAAGGCTGCAGCCATTGCATTTGCGTTGTTGATGAATATCATCAAAATTACAATCACCCTTCATCTTCAGGGAAAAGATGGCATATTGTTGCGCATGTGTTTATATTCAGTCCACTTTATTACTGGGAGCCCTTCACTCAAAGACTTTACCCGATCAACTGAGTATTGCTGAGCGGTTATTTAAAAAATCATGATAGGAATATTCGATTCAGGAATTGGCGGCCTCACCGTAGCTCGTGCCATAGAACAAGTACTGCCAAACCGGTCACTGCTCTATTTCGGTGACACCGCCAGGACTCCGTATGGCACCAAAAGTGCCGAGGTCATCACCGATTATTCACTGCGAAATTGTGAATTTCTGCTGAAAAATGGAGCCAAGCTCATCGTAATCGGCTGCAACTCGGCATCAAGTGTTGCCACCGAAAGATTGCGTGCGGAATTTGACGTGCCAATCCTTGAAGTAATCAGCCCAGCGGTTAAAAGGGCTGTGGAAGTAACCAGATCTGGCAGAGTCGGAGTTATTGGGACACGAGCCACTGTACAGAGTGGGATCTACGAAGAAATGCTTAAGGCATCTCGTCACGGCTGTGAGGTCTTTTCGGTACCTTGCCCTTTGCTTGTCCCTCTTGTCGAGGAAGGTTGGACGAACAAACGCGAGACAAAAATGATCATCCGTCGCTACCTCCATCCTTTAAAGGATAAGCAGATAGACACCTTGATTCTGGGATGTACCCATTATCCTTTACTTAAAGATCTTATCTGCAAACGCGCCGGAAAAAAAATTGCCGTTATCGATTCATCAATCGAAATTGCTCATGCCTTGCGTGACCAACTGCTGCCAATAGTTGATGATAACGTCACGCAATCTGCAAATGTCTCTCATCGTTTTTATCTTTCAGACGTAACTGATTCAGCCCGACGAACGGCTGCGTTCATCTTTCGTCACCCTGTGGAGCTTATTAAACAATGAAAAAAAATTGTTCTCATCCTCTATTTGTAATTTTCCCTCTTGTTCTGCTGCTCTGTTTGCTCAACGTAAGCATTGCTTCTGCTGATCAAATGTCACGTTCGCCATTGGAAGTTGCCCAAGGACTAAGTGATCGGCTCAGCAAACTGTCAAGCCTGAGTTTCAACTTCACTCAACAGACCATGGGCCAGATCAGCGGACGGACCAAACAGGCCAGCGGGCATGCCTATTTCGTCAAGGATGTGGACAAGACCAGGATGCGCTGGAATTATCAGGCACCTGATCGTCAAGTAATTATCAGCGATGGCAAGGAACTGATCATGTATTTTGAAAATCTCAAGCAGATGATCATTGCCCCCGCAGACCAGTTGCAACAGGACGTGACCTATTCGTTTTTCACCGGAGCAAAGAACATAGAAGACGAGTTCATCGTCTCTGAGGGGGGAGAAATACAAGAGAGTTCTGCCGATTTACCAATGTATGATGTCATCAGGCTCGAACCCCGGTCGACAGAATCTCAGGTTAACGACATCCGATTGTGGGTAAAAGACCTTAAACAGATACAGCGTATAGAAATCGTTGATAATTTTGAAACCAAAACCATCATTAATATAGGTCATATTGAAGAGAACAGTCTCGTCAATAATGGAAAACCAACGAGTAAGGATCTTTTCAGCTTTACTCCGCCACCAGGTACCGAAATCATTCGTCAATAGTTTTACCTCTTAACGTACTGTGAAGATTGCTCTTGTTTCCATGCCCTGGTCGCTATTTAATCGACCGTCAATTCAGTTAGGTGCCCTCAAATCGTATCTTGAAGGTAAAGGTGTCTGCTCTGTTGACTGTTTTCACCCCTACCTTAGCGTAGCCAGGCTTTTAGGTCCTGAACTTTATCAATATATCAGTAAGAGCAGTTGGGCTGGTGAGTCTTTATATTCGACACTGGTCTTTCCGGAACGACAAGAGCAGGCGAGAGAAGTATTTAATAACAGTTCCTTAGACAATAGGGCTATTCATCAACAATTTCATTCAATCTGCGATACACTTGGAAAGCACCTTAGAGACTGGCTTGACACCATAGATCTCAAATCCTACGACCTTATAGGCTTCAGTGTCTGTTTCAGTCAGCTTTTTTCCTCGCTTGCTGCAGCAAAGTTCATTAAACAACAGTCTGCTTCGCTTCCCATCGTCTTCGGTGGCTCTTCATGCGTTGGCACAATGGGGACATCACTACAAAAACACTTCGATCAGATTGATCATGTCATTTCCGGTGAAGGTGAAATCCAGCTGGAGATGCTCTGCGCTCAGCTGCAACAACACCATAATTTATATTCCCATCCTAAAGACAATACCAAGGTCCGAAATCAGGAGATGTGCAATCTCAATTCCTTGCCAATCCCTGATTATCAACCGTATTTTGAAGAGTTGGCAAAAGAATTCCCGGGACAGCCTTTTAACCCAATTCTTCCTGTCGAGTTTTCCAGAGGCTGCTGGTGGAACCGTTGTTCCTTCTGTAATCTTAACCTGCAGTGGCATGGCTATCGTCGGAAAACCTCAAACAGGATGCTCGAAGAGGTCCAGCGATTATTAAAAACTCATGAGTGTCTTGATTTCACCTTTTGCGATAATGCTCTTCCTCCTGATGAAACTGACAGTTTCTTCAAAGCCGCACAACGGCTGCCTGAAGACGTAAGCTTTTTTGCTGAAATAAGAAACATCAACGCCCCACACAACTTTGGAGAATATCGCAAAGGTGGCCTCACCACCGTTCAAGTAGGAATTGAGGCACTATGTAACTCACTGCTTAAAAAAATGGAAAAGGGGACAACGGTTATTGAGAATTTGGCGGTCATGAAACATTGTATGGAAAATGGTATAATACTGGATGGTAACTTGATTGTTGAGTATCCCGGTTCGACCGTTGATGAGGCAGCAGAAACTCTTGGGAATATTGAATATGCACTACCATACCACCCTCTCTCGGCGGCAACATTCTTTCTGGGTACAGGTTCAGAAATCGAAAAAGAACCTATGCGGTTTGGCATACACACGGTAACCAACCACAGGAATAATAATCTGCTTTTTCCAAATGATATTGCCACAAGCATGGACATGCTTATCAAAGATTACAGAAGTGACAAGACACTTCAGAAAAAATGGTGGCAACCGGTTCGTCAGCGCATGAAACAATGGCAAGAGTTTCATAAAAAACGTGTTCGCTCGTCTACACCTCCTCTAAGCTACCGTGATGGTGTATCTTTCCTCGTCATCAGGCAGGAAAGAATCGATGACACTCCATTACTGCACCGGTTGCGAGGAACATCACGCCTGCTCTATCTCTATTGCGCAACCATTCGCAGTTTGGATGAAATACAAAAAAACTTTCCTGAGATCCCGGAAAAATCGATCTTGAATTTTTTTGCCGACCTCAGTAAAAAACATCTTCTTTATAGTGAAAACAATCGTTTCCTGGCCCTGGCTTTATGGACAGGGAAATAATTCAAAAAAAGTACAACTCATTTCAACCCGGACGAATAACAATGGAAAATTTTAGTGACAGCTTTGAAGAACTCTTCAAATCAGAAGAAAAGAAGAGCCTACGCAAACTCACTCCTGGAGAAAAGATTACCGCTAATGTTGCGGGAATTAGCGGTGAAAACATTTTTCTTGATGTTGGCGGCAAAAGCGAGGGTATTCTTTTGGCAGCCGAACTCACCGATACGGAGGGTAATATTTCCGTTGTACCAGGCGATACTCTTGAAGTGTATTTTCTTCAGGCAAAAAGATCAGAACAGATCTTCACAACGAAACTCGGCTCAGGTTCAAGCGTTGCACACCTTGAAGAGGCCTGGCGAAATCAGATTCCCGTTGAAGGGTATGTTAAAGCAGAGATAAAAGGTGGTTTTGAAATCACTCTTTCTGGTAACACCCGTGCCTTTTGCCCCTATTCACAGATGGGTTTACGCCGGGTTGATGATGCCGCTGCCACTTACCTTGACACTCACATGACTTTCCTGATTAGCCGTTTTGAAGAAAACGGCCGCAACCTTGTCGTTTCCGCTCGTGCCATTCTAGAAGAAGAACGCGAACAGCAAAAAGAAAAGTTGAAGGAAACCCTTAATGAGGGACAGACCCTTACTGCCATCATCACCTCAATCAGGGATTTTGGAGCCTTCGCCGATATTGGCGGTGTCGACGGCCTTATTCCCGTCTCCGAAATTGGCTGGAGCAGAGTCGAGAACATTAATGATCATTTCTCTGTTGGTCAGTCGGTAAATGTTGTTGTCAAATCAATCGATTGGGAAAAAGATCGTATATCACTGAGCTATAAAGAAACCTTGGCTGATCCCTGGGACACTTTTGTCAAAAAATTTCCAGTGGGAAGCCAAGCCATGGGAACGGTTTCCCGTCTCCAGCAATTTGGTGCCTTTGTTACCCTCGTCGAAGGAGTGGATGGACTTATCCATATCTCTAAACTTGGTGATGGACGCAGGCTAAACCATCCGAGAGAGGTGCTCGAAGTTGGCCAAGACATTGAAATCATAATCGAATCGATAGATGAATATGACCGCAGGATAAGCCTCACTCCCTCTGACTACAAAGCTCCCGAGGACAAGGAAGAAGCGGAAAGACAGGAATACAAAAAGTTCGTTGCCGGCAAGAAAAAGCAGGAACCTTCAATGGGAAGCCTGGGAGAGCTGCTTAAGGCAAAGATGCAAGAGAAGAAAAAATAGTCATTCACCCCGTTGTTTTCTCTTTAAGATTCTGCCGCAGTGCCTCAAACATAATCACGCCTGCGGCCACAGAACTGTTCAAAGAGTCCAGTGAACCTATCATGGGAATAGAGGTAAGCACGTCACATTGTTTTCGAACCAACGGGCGTATGCCCTTGCCCTCGCTTCCCACCACAAAACATGCAGGAATCCTAAGATCGGTCTGGTAAAGAGACTGAGCGTCACTATCTTTTACTGCTCCAAAAATCCAGGCACCTGCATCTTTAAGCTGCTGCAATGCTTTCGCTAGATTGGTCACTTGACTGATATCAATATGCGAAATTGCTCCAGCGGACGCTTTTGCGGCAGTACCGCCGAGAGGTGCAGATTTTTCTTTTGTTATCAAGACTCCAGTCATACCTGAAGCATGTGCTGAACGGATTACTGCCCCGAGATTCTGTGGGTCCTGCAGACAGTCGCAGGCAATGATTTGCGGTATCTTACCCTGGTGGATCATATGGCGAAACTTCTCTAGCATGTGTTCGAAGGGCAGTAATGCAGTATGGCTCATTTTGGCGATAACGCCTTGGTGTCGAGCTTGTGTCCCTCCTTCACCGATTATTTTCAGGTCAGAAACAAAGGTAATTTTTACTTTATTCTCTCTGGCCAAGCCTATAATCTCTTCTAGCTTGCTGCCATGTCGGTCTTTCAGAAGAAAAAGTTCAACCACTCTGTCAACTTCTTCCTTCAATGCCTCGACAACCGGGTGAATGCCGAAAAGAATATCATCGCTGAGTTTTATTCGTTTTTCCCTTCCTCCGGTTTGAGTCTTTTGAGTATTTTTCATACAAAAAGCACCTTCGTCTGAATCTCTGTGCCACTGAAGTGACGATGATTTTTTGCTCTTTCTGCAAGAATTATTGATTCAAACATCCGCACGGCCTCATCAAGCTTGTCGTTGACAATTAAGTAATCAAATTCCCCTAAAGAACGTAACTCTGTGTGAGCATTTTTCAACCGTTTGACAATTGTCTCGTCGCTATCGAGTCCTCTGCCTCTTAATCGTCTCTCAAGCTCCGCAAGGTCTGGTGGTGCCAGGAAGATAGAGGCCGCTTCCAACTCATGCGCATCTCGAATGATTTTTGCTCCCTGCACATCAATATCGAGAATCACATCAAGGCCCTGGTTCAGTTGTTTCTGTACCGCCAGTCTGCTTGTCCCATAGAAATTTCCATGAACATCTGCATATTCAAGAAAGTTGCCTTCTTCTATCATCGCTGTAAAGGTGGATTTATCAACAAAGTAATATTCTCTACCATCCTGTTCACCTTTCCTGGGCATACGTGTGGTATGAGAAATTGAAAAGGCAATCCCAGTGAGCTGAGCTATTACCCGGTTTAGAACTGTTGATTTCCCAGCCCCGGAAGGTGCCGAGATAATAAAAAGTTTTCCCTGGACCATATTCACAACCTATAATTTTTTAAGCTGCTGTGTTGAACCACCTACAAGCTCTGATAGCTGTTGACCAGTCTGTAAAGCAAGCATACGCTGGCTCAATGTTTCTGTCTGAATGGAGGACAGGATAACATGGTCAGAATCCATGACAATAATGGCTCGTGTTCTTCTCCCTTCGGTTACATCAACAAGTTTACCATTATTCTTGGCATTTTCTTTTAACTTGCGTGCAGGCGATGATCCGGTTTTGATCACAGCAACAACTCTATTGGCTACGACGGTATTACCAAACCCAACATTAAGCAACAGCATTTTATGTTAGTTTCTCCGTTATATCTTGATGGTATTTAGGCAAATTCAAAAACTCACGATTGGCTCAGGGCGAGAGTGTCTTCCACTTGGAAACATATCATGTTCGGAAAAGAACTACTCTATGTTCTGAACCTGCTCTCGTATTTTTTCAAGCTCGCTCTTCAAATCAACAGTAAGATGGGCAGTTTCTGCATCATTTATTTTTGAACCCAAGGTATTTACCTCGCGCAAAAATTCCTGGATAAGAAAATCAAGCTTCCTGCCAACACTTCCCTTTTCCGAAAGAAAATTCTCAAATTGTCCTATATGACTGCGCAATCTTACCAGTTCCTCGGTAACATCTGTTTTATCGGCCAATATAGCTATTTCCTGATGAATACGTAGCGGATCTATCTCTATCTGAGGAAGGAGCTTTTCAAGACGGTCGCGAAGACTTTGCTCCCTTTTTTCCAGCAGGTCGGGAACGATTGCTTCGATCTTTTCAATATTTCCGACAAAAAGCTCCAGACGCTGCTGAAGATCTTCAAGAAGACATCTGCCTTCGTCAATCCGCATTATTTCACAGGCAGAAAGCGCATCGTCCAATGCCTTTTCAATGTTTTCCCAGGCGAATCCCAAATCCTCGGCCTGTTGTTCCCGGACAATAACATCCGGATAGGAAGCTAACTGGGCAAGACAGGTATCATCATCAAGCTCCAATTTAACCGCCATATCGGCAAGAGCCTGTCTATATCTCGCTGCAAGATCAGCATTTATATGTATTGTCTCAAGGTCAGAGAAGTCACCCTGCACATTAATAAACAGATCAACTCTACCACGCTGATGAAACCCGGAGATTTTTTTTCGAATCCTGTCTTCAAGACCTGAATATCTTCTGGGAAGTTTTATATGTATATCCAGAAATCGGTTATTGACACAACGGATTTCCGCAGTCCATATCCTGCCATCCTGCTCTTTTTCACCCCGGCCAAAACCGGTCATACTTTTTACATTCATTAGTTTATACTTTTAATATTGGTTGACGACAGATTCGTCGTATTACTCAAGCCAAAAACACGAAAACGACACAGGAGAAATCTCCTGTGTCGTTTTCATTGTCTCAAAGATGAGCTTTGATATTCAGATCCTATTGTTTGGTCCCTTTCACTGTTTTTCTTTCCAGTTCAGACGATAAAATTCAAACCAGGAAACAATCAGAAAAAAGAATCCTGCAGAGTCACCAAAAATCAATTGTTACTTCATGACTTTGTTGAGTTCTGCAATCAAAGCATCACTGATATCATATGCTTTGGCGTAAAAAACAACTCCATTTTTAGAATCGAGAATTATAGAGTACCCTTCTTTCTCACCAAAGGCATCAACCACTTTTTCAAGTTCCTTTATGATTGGCTCAAGTTCTTTGTCCTGAAGCATTTTCATTTCCATACTGGCGTCTTTGGTCTTCGTTTGCAGATCACGCCGCATTTTATTGAACTCCAGTATTTTCTCTTCTTTTGTTTCCTTTGGCCAGACAGATGTCTTTTTTTCTATTTCAGCCTGCATTTCCTCAAGCTTCTTCTGATCTGTAGCAAATTGCGCCTCCAGTTCAGTCTTTCGTTTCTCAAAAACTTTTTTAGCTTTCAGACCAGCATCTGACTGAACCAGAACTTTCTGGACATTCATGATACCGATTTTCAAACCGGTTCCGTCTGCGGCAAAGGCGCTACAGCATGCAAAAATGCCGAGCAGAAGACTCAAAACGACTGTCTTCAGGGTTTTAAAACACATAAAAATCTCCAACTGTTTATTGTATTACAAAATCATCCCTACGATTCTGAGCCCAAGAAAGCTCGTCGTGGCCATGAAGTAAAATGCGCTCTTCGCCAAAACTAATGGTGGTCATTCTGGCTGCTTCAACACCTAAATTCTGCAGATATTTTTTAGCGCTGAGAGCACGACGCTCACCAAGAGCCATGTTATACTCATTTGTTCCACGTGGATCGCAGTTACCTTCAATTCGAATGTTTACATCAGGATTTTCTTTGAGGAAATCGGCATTAACGATAGCTCTGTTAACCTGATCTTCACGAATGTTGGATTCGTCAAAGTCAAAATAGACAGGCAGCATAGGAGCGGAAGTACGTCCCTCAGATATGCTAGGCTGTGATGGTGTATCAAGTGATTCCGGTTGACCTACTGTTTGGTTTTCTTGATCTTTCTTGGGCATTGGAGCAATCTTTTCAGTCTGACTGCTCGCGCAGCCAAAAAGAACAAGAAAAGAAGATACAGCAATAGCCAGAAACATCGACTGAATCCTGGTTGTCATGGTTTAAACCTCCATTTAGCTTTTTTGGTATATGTACGCAATCAACGCAGGCCTATAGTCCGTATTGAGGATCTTCTGGTATAGGCCTCTCTTTCTATACTGCCTTTAGCCATCTATATATATAGGAAAATGCATCAAATTCAAGCACTATTTTGTTGTTAAATGAAAACTTAATGCAAATTCTGCAAATTCAGGTGCCATAATAGACATCCTGGAGGAGGTGGCAACATTGAAAATAAAAAAAAATTTGAAATATCATCTAATCTAGCTATATCCTTTATAAAAAAGTGTCTGTACATCTTTAAAACCTATAAAACCGATCAACTCAGCTCACCGGTAATTTTTCTATTCTAAATTAGTATGTTGACTTTATCCAGGCCACCAGATAATCGTACAGAAGATGAAGAGCATGCAATTATTAATGTTATCATCTAAAAAAAATGCACTCATGTTCTGAACTTTATAGTAGTGATAATTGTTTGATCGGATTAAAATGGAATTTTACAATACTCTTTCATGACCTGACAGGGTAACCGGACACCAACTCAGCTCGGCACCCAAGGAGACATATACATGGCCAAAGTACACATAAGTCACACAAGAACTACGGATAAAACCATTCGTGCCATTGATCGCAAGCGCGAACAGGAAAGACGGAAAATGTTTCTTCTTGCTCGCGATAACTCTGAAAATCTTGCTACTAAAATTATCCAGAGACTGATTGATCGTAAAAACATTGAGGCCACTGCTGTCGACCGCCTCCAGCAGGTCGTAAATAAACAGTTACGTAAGCTCATTGACCTTGATGAATTTGACCTGCAGCTCAAACTCGCACCAGTTCGGACTTTGGTACAGGACCCCAATGTTGTCAGTCTGTATCTGACCCAGTTTGTCATTGAAGACCTTATCGAGCATGATGATATCCAGGATATTTTTGGCGAAGATCTAGATATATACCGGACACTGGATTCCGTTCTTAAAGTATTGCGTCCTTAGTGATGCATCCTGCTTCAACCCCTTCCCTTGTCTTTGCAGACGGGCAGGGAAACATTTCCGATTTTGGCCCGCTTGCCATGGCAGGCATGAGTAACGGACATTTCTTTTTACCTGACCGCGAAGATCTCATTCCCCTTCCTGAAGGAAGTGAGTTGTTTCTTTTACCCGACCGCCTGCCGGTGGGAATGGATCCTCAAAGCGGTGAACCGCTGCTTCTTGAACACAATCCATACCAGAAAAAATCAGGCATCCAGGCAGTTGCAGCGTTCATGTCACCTGCCCATACAGCTATCTACACCAGCGCATTCACGCAGAAGAATAAAGACCCTCAAGTATTGCCGCTGTTTGCCTACACGGCTGTAGGGTGGATGGATGATCAGTTCTGGGTTGCTGCTTTTCGAAGTGATGATGATCCTCGACAGGATTCACTACAGTTCAATCAACGAATCATAGATCAAAATACCAAGAGAAAACTGGATGATTTTAAAGCCAACCGGCTTATCCAGCATCTGGGGAAATGTTGCCTCACCTACGGCTGTCCTGCAGCTCGTAACTACTTTCTTGGGAGATGGGAGGCACCACTTCCAACCTCACCGCAATGCAACGCCAGATGTCTTGGCTGTATTTCTCTCCAGCCATCAGGATGCTGTCCTTCAACTCAAGAACGAATAACCTTTATCCCAACACCTGCAGAGATCAGCGAATTGGCTGTTGCACACCTCAATTCTGCAGATCGGGCTATTGTCAGTTTCGGTCAGGGATGCGAAGGGGAGCCGCTCCTTCAAGCAGACACCATGGCCAAAGCAATTAAGAAAATACGCCAAAAGACATCTTTGGGAACAATAAATTTGAACAGCAATGCCAGTTTGCCAAAGAAAGTGAAAGAACTTGCTGACTCTGGTTTAGACAGTATTCGGGTAAGTCTCAATTCTGTTCAGGAAAAATACTACACCCCCTACTACCGGCCTCAAAACTACTCCTTTGATAATGTTAAGGAATCAATCAAGGTAATGAAAGATGCTGGTCGGTTTGTCTCTTTGAATTATTTCATTCTTCCAGGATTCACTGACTGTTCTGCTGAGTTTGACTGCCTTTGTGCACTCATTGAAAATCATTCTCCAGACCTTATCCAGCTACGTAACCTTAATATGGATCCCCACTTATATTTACAATCAATCCAATTCCCTGAGCAGGAGAAAGGAATGGGAATACGAATGTGGCTCCGGAAACTTCAACAGAATTTTCCATTACTTCGTTTTGGTTACTACAATCCTTCTTTGCATTGAAGCTGTGTCCCCCTTATCCTGACTACATTACGTCTTTATCTTTTTTCATTTCATTCTTTTCCATATTTATGGGAGTACAAATTAAGGGTAAAATCCCGCCGTTATAGGTGTAACTTGCGGAACACATCACTCGCCGATTCGACCCATTTCCCCCACTTTTTTCATGTCTTAATCAAATTGTAGTTGAATTTATCTTCTGTTGATATAGTATGCCACTTAATAAAGTTTATTAATCTTATTCTTTGCCAGAAGCGTGTGGTTTGTTATTATAGACTGACAAACAGTAACATCGATTGGGTCAAGACGATGGAACCAAGGCAAATTTAGAGTTAAAGTTATGAAGTCGCAGAGTACATTATCTCGCTAGCTTCACACCAAAAAACACATTACAGGATACATTTTCATGGACCAATTACCCAACATGCGACTTACCACGCAAAGACAGGTTATCCTTGAGGAATTGAGTAAAGTAAAATCTCATCCAACGGCCAATGAAGTCTACGACATGGTAAGAAAACGACTCCCCCGTATAGGCCTTGGTACAGTTTACCGCAATCTTGAACTCATGGCTGACAGTGGCGTTATCCTCAAAATTGAGGTTGGTGGAACACAGAAAAGATTCGATGCAACCACAGAGAGCCATTACCATGTCCGCTGCACGGAATGTGATAGGGTAAATGATATTGATATCCCGGTTCAACAGGATATCAACGCATTTGCCAGTAAAGCCTCTAATTATGAGATCCTGGGTCATCACATTGAATTTTCAGGGATATGTGAGCACTGTCAGAAGAAAAGCAGCAAAGAAGCTGTAAACTAAATTGAATCGTAGTCCATTCATTTAGCTGTAATAAAAAAGGGGACTGTTTTGTTACAATCCCCTTTTTTATAATGAGTTGGCATTGTTTACTGAAAAACAATTTTACAGAATCTTCGTTTACCTACTCGCAGGAGTGTCTCGCCTTTCGGTTCAACATTAAAATTCATATCAGTAATTTTTTCACCATCCAGAGAAACCGCATTCTGTTTAATCATACGTCGTCCTTCAGAAGATGAACTGACCAGTTCTGCGTTAACCAACAACTGAGGCAGCCAAATGGGCTCAGAGCCTATAATTATTTTTTCAGGTATCTCATCAGGCAATCCTTTCTGCTGAAAAACCTTTTCAAAATTAGCTTCAGCCGCCAGAGCAGCCTCTGCCGAGTGAAATCGTGTGGTCAATTCTCTGGCAAGCTGTTTTTTTACTTCCTTGGGATGTAGTTCACCATTGGTCATTTTTGTTCTCAATTCCTCAATTTCCGCACTGCTTAAATCGCTCAGCAGCTCATAGTATCGGAACATCAAATCATCTGAAACAGAAAGAGTCTTGCCATAAATGTCGTCTGCAGAATCTGTAATGCCGATATAATTCCCCAGCGACTTGCTCATTTTATTGACACCGTCAAGACCCTCAAGAAGAGGCATGGTGAGTACAACCTGAGGGTCCATCCCTCTGGAACGCTGTAAATCCCGGCCCATGAGAACATTAAAAAGTTGGTCCGTGCCTCCAATCTCGACATCTGCCTCCATGGCCACGGAATCATATCCCTGAATGAGCGGATAGAGAAATTCATGAATTGAAATTGGTTTACCGGTTTCAAAGCGATTTTTAAAATCTTCTCTCTCCAGCATCCGGGCAACGGTCAGCTCAGAGGCAAGACGGATCATGTCATAGGAACTCAGTGCGCCAAGCCAGGTACTGTTAAACACTACCTTGGTCTTTTCAGGGTCAAGTATTTTAAAAACCTGGGTTTTATAGGTTTCGGCGTTTTTGGCAACATCTTCTGGAGTCAGGGCTTTCCTGGTTTCGGATTTCCCTGTGGGATCGCCTATGAGTCCTGTGAAATCGCCGATTAGAAAACTCACTTCATGCCCCAGGTCCTGAAAATGTTTTAATTTTTGCAGCAATACCGTGTGACCGAGATGAAGATCTGGAGCGGTTGGATCAAAACCTGCTTTAATTTTCAAAGGGATTCCGGTTTTTAGAGATTTTTCAAGCTTGTTTTTCAGTTCCTCCCGGGAAATGCATTCAGCCGCACCTCGTTCGATTAACTCTAACTGTTCGTCTACTGAGCTCATGATGTTTTACTTTTCGTCGCTGTTTGTCGGTTACACAAGTCGACGATGCGACTCTGTAACTTGTTGATTTAATTTAGCTGTAAGTGTAACAGAAGGATATTATATGATATATGCCTATCGGGCATACTCGACAGCTCTGGTTTCACGGATCACTGTTACTCGAATTTGCCCAGGATAGGTAAGCTGCTCTTCAATTTTCTTAGCTATATCCTGGCCGAGAAGCGTGGCATCGCTATCCTTTATAAGGGTCGAATCGACAACTATACGTAATTCCCTGCCAGCCTGAATGGCATAGGATTTGTCCACCCCGGTAAAGGCGTTGGCAATTGCTTCCAGATCTTCAAGACGTTTGACATAGCTCTGCAACATTTCTTTCCTAGCTCCAGGACGGGCTCCGGAAAGAGCATCGGCAGACTGGACCAGAACATCCAATACGCTTTGTGGCGGTATATCCTCGTGATGCGCACCGATGGCATACACCACCTCATTGGACTCGCCATATTTTTTAGCAAGATCGCGCCCTATAATCGCATGTGACCCTTCCACCTCATGATCTACTGCCTTGCCAATGTCATGAAGCAATCCGGCTCGCTTGGCTGTCTTTACATCAATGCCAATTTCCGCAGCCATTATGCCGCAAAGGAAAGCAACCTCAAGTGAATGCTGCAATACATTTTGCCCGTAGCTTGTTCTATATTTAAGCCTACCGAGTATGTTAATCAAATCAACATGTACACCATGAGCGCCAACGTCGAAAGTGGCCTGTTCTCCTGCTTCACGCATGGTCACCTCAAGTTCTTTGGTAACCTTTTCCACCACTTCTTCAATACGGCCTGGATGGATGCGGCCGTCGTTTATAAGCTGGAGAAGAGCCAATCTGGCAACTTCCCTCCTCACCGGATTAAAACCAGACAGAATAACGGCCTCGGGAGTATCATCTATGATGATATCTATTCCCGTTGCTGCTTCTATTGCCCGTATATTCCTCCCTTCACGGCCAATAATTCTTCCCTTCATCTCATCATTCGGCAATGGAACCATAGAAACTGTCTTGTCGGCAACGTAATCGCCGGCATAACGTGAAATTGCCAGAGCCAGGATGTTCTTTCCCTTCCTGTCGGCCTCCATTTTCATTTCATTTTCTATTTGGGCGAGCCTCTTTCCTGCTGCCAGACGGGCCTCACTCTCCAGAGACTCCATCAGCATTCTTTTGGCATCATCCTGACTGATACCGGCCACACGAGCCAATTCATAGCGCTGTTTACCAACAAGCTGTTCAGCCTCTTTAAGATTATTCTCTACTGCGGCTTCTTTCTGATGGAGTTTTTTCTCAACTATCTCAAGATTTGAACGTTTAGCATCAAATGCTTCCCACTCTTTTTTCAAGATCTCTCTTTTTTTATGAAGCTGCAGTTTATCGTCCTTAATTTCACTCCTATCGGCCTTGAGCTCTTTTTCTACAATCTGTTTAAGCTGATAGGCTTCCTCTTTACTTTGCAGAAGTGCTTCTTTTTTGCGTTGCTCAGCCTCCACAATGGCATTTTCAATGATCTGCTTTCCCTGAGCTTGTAAATTACGAAACTGATTTTCGGCAACCTTTCGCCTCAAGAAAAATCCACCTGCCAAGCCAACAAACAAACCGCCAACCAAGGCCAGCACGGGGTTCATTATCATGTCCATATATATCCCTATGTCATATCGATTGTATTACAGATCTGAAAAGCAGGAAGGCTGCAGTGAATACTGCACACATACAGGTTATAACAATTGAAGGGGCAGAGAAGCGTGCTGATATCATCCTGGGAAAGATGACATGCGCATCCAAGTTACGAGTGATGCTCTCCCACACACATTATCCGGTCGCAAAGAAGTCTGAACCGCAATACAACCATTCTATATCTACATGATATCAGCTAATTACTATATATAATCCAATAATACGATATCCTGTTTCTGATATTGCCAGTTCCACCCCACAACAACATGGGATGAATCACCATCAGCTATATCTACAACCATCCCTAAACATACACAGCAGGATTAGAGTGTGACTGTTTCCTTTCAGCACGTTTTTCTTCCTGCGTTATGGATTTGATCGTAATCCGCCCTTCTCCTCAGTAGCAGAAAGATAAAATCCGTTCAGGGTTGATAGAATAGTAAGCAGATCCAACTTTGCTCAATTCAATCGTCCTCTAACAGCACCCCAGCTGTAATCAATCTTCTTTTTTCAACCAAGCCGAAGTTTCTTTGTAACTTAAAACATCGAAATCTTCGAATATATTAAAAACAGAACTTAAAACAAGCTCTGTAGTACCCAAGGAATCCCCACCCTGCCGTGTCTTCGGGATAGTTAAACCTATCGAAATAGGTGGGCATGCTCATATTTACCGCAAGTAAATCGCGAACGATTTTCTATTGGAAAACAGCGGTGCTACCCTTTTATTGAGAGTTGGCTCAACAAACACGGAAGATCACCAACAGCGCAGGGAAACATATTTAAAATGTATACATCAAGACAAACTTTTCAAAAACAATCAAAGGAACAGAAAAAATCAGTAAATAAGAGCTGAAGTGCTTCTTTTCCTCTTTGCGTCATTATATCAGATATTCTTTCAAACAAAAGCCTTTTATACATTCCCACCCTCTTTTTTCATGGGCAGGGTGGCATCAATTTTCTCTATCAAATAAGATGCTCTAGCATCATTTTCTTTACGATATTTTTCAAAATCCTGCTGCAATTTTATATAGCGTGAAGCAATGTTAAGGCACGCCATAACTGCCGTTTTGCTTACCGGAATGGAACCACTCTTCGCATCGCCTATGCCTTCTTCGGTTAGCTGCCTTACGAGATCAAGGATTTTATTCATCTCCTCTTCTGAAGCAGCCGTATAAAATGAGTACTTCTGTCCAAGCAAAGTAAAACTCACCAGTCTTTCTTGCTCTGCCATGTTATCTAACCCCGATGAGCGGGATAATTACCTTTGATAGAGATACAGCTTTGCGGTTTCATACCCGACTCTCGTTTTCTTGTTTTTTTACAAACTCTGGGGCATAAGAGACTAAAGACAGCCCGCATCTCGCATGCCCCATTTAAGAATGAGAGGATAGCGATTATCAGGCCGAACAGGGCCGCCGCAACCAAAGTACCCTGCTTATATATTCTTCTATACCGAAGGCGATCGGTTCTCGACAACCAGGCAATTCAGCCCTGTACGTTGTCCTGCAGAAACTTCAATCACACAGCTTAGTTGGACCTGGGTTGAACATTAAAAAGATTCTGCTGTTGCTTTCTTTCCAGTTCTTCCTCCTGCTCAGTAACTTCAACCACCTCTGTTTTTCCAGGCTGCTCTGCCTCGGAGACTTCAGCCTGATCAGGTGCTGTATCAGTGGTCGAGAGTGTCGACTCCCACTCTTCTATTTGATCTATCAGTGCTTTGATACGATTGGAGATATCACCCCGTTCTGTATCAGCAGAGTTAATCTGATTTTTTAACTCCTCTATTTCCTCATCCTTTTGCTCGACACTTTTCAGCAAGGTGCTGTTCTCCTCAAGCAACCTGTCATATTGAGCTAAAAGTCTACTAACATATCGTTCAAGACGTTCAAATTCACTTTCCTGATCCATACATACCTCATCCAAATAGCAATATTATTCAGGGCATAATTGCGCAACCAGTCCTCTCCATATTTCAACGTGGTACTGCCCCTGTTTTTTGATTACCCAATATCATTTCTAACAGCTGTTTTTGCTGTAATGCTCACTACCTTGCCTTCCAACAAGACTATACCATGAACTGCGTTCTCTGCAATACTTAACAAGGAAAACACCCCTCCCCTTACCTCTTTTAGGTACATGCCCCTCTCCCTCCAGGTCAGCCCCAAAAACGAGTTTCATTACACAATTCAGGTCGCAAATCTTTATAAACGGCTGTAGGACCAGTCCACTGGCCTATTTTCAGCATATGGCATATATCCATGAAAAACACGCGGGTCATTGTCAAATATCAGAGGGAGAAAATAACGATCCCCTTCCCACATTGGCAGACTGCTTAATTCGTCAATTGGCTTCCAGACCAACCTGCCTTCGTTGTTTTCAGCTCGCGGTATACCATCATACTCATTCACGAGAAATATGAAGCCAAACCAGTCTTCACCTTCTCCTCCAAATCCCTTCCAGTTTATAGTCCCCCTCAAAATAATATTTTTAGCCTCAATACCAGCTTCTTCATATATTTCTCTTTTCAAACATGAGACGATATCTTCACCTGACTCCATTTTACCGCCAAGGCCATTAAACTTGCCGTAATGATGATCGTCTTTTCTCGCAGTACGATGAATGAGAAGTGTATTTTTTCCATCGGCAGAAACAATAAATCCGAGTGCTGCCAAAATTGGGGTGTACATCTTCTTCTCCTTGTGATTTAATAATTACTATGTTGAGTTTAAGATTCATATCAATTTGAAACTGTGTGCTTTGTTTAGATTCTTTATTACAAAAAGCTGTCCCATGTTAGCCATCCGAAGTATTCTTCGCAATCCCTTGTTTTTTCTTTTCCTCCTTTTTACTTTTCTGTATTCCCCGGGAATTGTTAGGGCATTACCCAATGAAAACAACTTCCCTAGCTTCCCTTCAATTGAAAGCAATGTTACCTTCTGGGAAAATATTTACGATAAATACACAGATGATACTGCCGTTCTCCATGACAGAGAAGACCTCTCCATCATTTACACGGTAACACCTTTGCTTGAAGCCAGTCTGCCGGGATCGAGCCGTGTGAACAAAGCCTATTTGGAGGCTGTTAAAAATAAATATAGGACGATACTGGAAAAACTTTCCAATGGTGAACAACCGACCACTGTTGACGAGATACGGATTTTTTCTCTCTTTGCGCCTCCCGATTTAGAGAACAAGTTCAAGGAAGCTGCAAAAAACCTGCGTATTCAAACAGGCCTTAAAAATCGTTTCATTGAAGGAGTTGTAAGGTCAGGAGCATATATTTTTGAGATGAGGCGTATTTTCAGATCGTACAACCTTCCTGAAGATCTCGCCTATCTGGCCCATGTAGAGTCATCATTCCACCCAAAGGCCTACAGTAAACATGGTGCTGCCGGTATATGGCAATTTACCCATTACACGGGTAAAGATTTAATGACCATTAATTACATTCTCGATGAACGGCTAGACATTCTTGCTGCAACTCATGCGGCAGCGAAGTATCTCAAACGAAACTATGACAATCTCGGAACATGGCCTTTGGCAATAACTGCCTATAATTACGGACGTGCCGGGATGATACGAGCAGTGGCCCAGGAAGGGAATTATGAAAATATTTTTAATAATTACCAGGAAGGTCATTTCAAATTTGCCTCGAAAAATTTCTATGCCGAATTTCTGGCTGCTCTCAAAATTGCCAAGAAGTTGGAAAAAGCCACCTTCATCCAGCGTGATGCGCCAAAAAGAGTGGTCCGTCTGAAGTTGCCCGGTTATGTTGATGCAGCAGACATAAGCAACCATTTTCATGTAAATAAAACTGAACTCCAGGAACTCAATCCCTCCTTACTTCATCCCATCTGGCAGGGTGAAAAATATATCCCCAAGGGATTTTCCCTGTACTTACCACGAAACGCTGAGATCCTGGCGCTTTCCAAAAGCATGCCAGGAAATATGTTCTTGCCGAAACAGAAGAGATCCAAATACTATAAGGTCAGGCGCGGTGACACAGCCAGCGGAATTGCTCACCGGCTCGATATCCCTCTCAAGAAGTTGATTAAAATCAATAATCTTAATAAAAACGCAGTGGTCTATGTTGGCCAGAAGCTGCGCATCCCATCTTCCTCACGACAAACTTCTCGCAAAGATGTTGGTGAAAACTTTCATTCTCCCCGATATTATGAAGCTATTATCCCAGTTTTAAAAGAAAAGAAAAAAGCTACGACAAGCTAGCATTCACATCATGTGTTTACCAGGTTTATTGTTATGAAATCAATGGGCTGCAGGTAAGCGCCTCCTCCGCAAATAACCTCAGCCTCTCCCCCTGACTTTTGATAATGAAAGGTTGGCGCCGAAAACCTTTCATAAAGCAGAAGGTCAGGTTTTCTCAAGCTCAGGCGAGTTGCCACACTTAGAATTCAAGAATACTCTCCTTAGAGGCGAAGACTTGGAGCAACATCAAATATTTCTACTATCATTATGGTTGTTTATGTATAATTGTTTTATATGTGCTTAACAGGACTCTGTTAAGACCCCTTTTCCACCTGAGACCGGGAGCTGCCAATGTCATCTTCAGCGCTGAAGATAATGAAGAAATTTCGTAAGATGAAAACCCTGCCACATGTTGTCACCAAACTCTCAAAACTCATTCATGATGAGAATTCTACCATGAAAGATTTTGAGGATGTCATCAAGATGGACCCCACCTTGGTCGTTCGTCTCCTTCAACTTGTCAACAGTCCGTATTATGGACTCATGCAAAAGGTTGATTCGATTAGCAGAGCCGTCGCATTTATTGGCATGAAGAACCTCTATAATCTAGCAGTCACAGATGCGCTCAAAAATATTTTTTCCTCCTCTGCAATCAAGAGCGAAGTTTATTCACGTGAAAAGCTATGGATGCACTGCGCCGCCGTGAGTATTTGCGCAAAGGCCCTTGCCGAAAGACTTTTCGGGATCAATGGTGACGATGCCTATCTCTGTGGGATTTTGCATGATTTCGGTTTGATTGTAGAAGAACAGGTAGCTGAAACTGACTTTCTGGCCGCATGCAATGCTTATGAAAACGGTGCATCCATTGTTAATATAGAACGACAGTTTTTAGATACAGATCACTGTGAAATTGGATATTTACTCACCAAAGAATGGGAGATGCCCACACCTCTTCAGGAGGCCGTGAGAGATCACCATACCCCGTTCGAGGAAATTGAACCGGAGAGTTTGACCGGTATTATTCAAATATCCGAATATCTTACCGCCCAGCTCAATTATACAGCCATCGAAGGTGTACAGGCCCAACTTTCACCTGGGCTTGTGAGCCATATGCAGGAGAACATGGATGAATACAGGGTGCTTCTTGAAGATCTACCCGAAGAAATGGAAAAGGCTCAGGACCTCTATAGCTCACCTCAAGGAAAATCATGATCGACCCACTATCAATACTCGGCAAAGACTCCAGCCATCACCAAGAGATACAGCTGCTCCTCGCTCATTTTGAAACCATCTGTCCTTCCGGGTTGTTAAGTTGCATTGATTCTAAAAATAGTTGCATACCGGCCTCATCTGGCGGAGTAAAAGATACGCAGAATATTGAAATACTGGAAGAAACGGCTCGAAACACAGTATCCGGGACAGGTATTTTAAGCGATTCCCGTAATGTTTTCTGCCTGTTTATCGCTCAATATAATTGTCTGTTTTGTTATCAGGAAAAAGACAACACACCAATTTCTCCAGATAGAAAAAAGCTCTTAGAAAAAAGTGTACATTCATACCTCTCTGACTTGCAGATAAAGCAGCTGCGAAAGAGACTGGAGATCCAGAAAAAGCAGTATGAAAGAAAGTTTCTGGTCCTTGATAACAAATATCAGGATGTCCTGCTCGAGACCCAGAAGAGCCATAAAATCATTCAGGAGCAGCAGGAAAAATATTCACAAACACTCCAGTCTGAGATAGCCAGGCAGACAAAACAACTCAGAGAATCAACTCTTGCAGCAGAAGCAGCCAACGTTGCCAAGAGTCAGTTCCTGGCCGCAATGAGTCATGAGATTCGCACTCCCATGAATGGGGTAATCGGCTTTACCGATATCCTCCTCACTACCGAACTTGATGATGAACAAAAAGACAGTGCACTGACGATTAAACGTAGCGGCGAGGCACTCCTCGATATTATTAACGACATTCTCGACTTTTCTAAAGTTGAAGCTGGCCAAATGTCGCTTGAAAATATTGATTTCGATCCAGAAATAACAGCACATGATGTCTGCGAACTCATCAAGCCAAGGGTTTCAGCGAAAGACATCGAAGTCATCTGCCGAATAGATGACCACCTTCCTGCCAACGTTGTCGGCGATCCAGGACGATATCGACAAGTTCTTATCAATCTACTTGGCAATGCAGCTAAATTCACAGAGAAAGGGGAGATAGAGCTTGCTGTCGCAGTAGTCTCGGAGGATGATGAACATATCACTCTGCACAACAGTATTCGCGATACTGGAATAGGAATTCCAAACGACAAGATAGATACAATTTTTGAACCCTTCAAACAGGCAGACGGCAGCACCACCCGTAAATACGGAGGGACCGGCCTTGGCCTGTCTATCTGTTCGAAAATTGCTAAAATAATGGAAGGCAGGATATGGGCGGAAAGTGAACTCGGCAAAGGAACGATTTTTCACTTTACATCGGTAATGAAAAAATCCACCGGAAAATCTCTGCCAATCATCGCCAGCGCAAAAACCACAGGAGCAAGAATCCTCATTGTCGATGACAACCATACCAGTCTGGAGATATTGGAAGGTCTTCTGGCCAAAGCAAAATTTAATGTCATTACTGCCACTAGCAGTGCCGATGCTTTTCACTGCCTCAAAAATGCTGAACAGCAGAATTCGCCCCTCGACCTGGCCATCCTTGATCTTAACATGGCCGATGGATCAGGATATGATCTGGCCAAACAGATCAGGAAATCCGATTTCTCCTGCAACAAAATGCCTCTCCTAGCCTACGCCTCCTCAAACGAAAGGATAGCCGAAAGATGTAAGGAGAGCGGGTTTAATGGTTTTCTCTCCAAACCGTCCAGGAGGCAGGTCATTATCCGTGCTGTTGAAAAGTTGTTGCTTGGCGATGATACCCAAAAAGACAAAGAAAAGAGTATTGTAACGCAGTATACCATCCGAGAAGAGTTTAAGCAGAACATACGGTTACTCCTGGCTGAAGATAATCTTGTCAATCAGAAACTTGCGAACGCCATTCTTACCAAGGCTGGCTATTCCCTGGATATCGTCAGCAATGGCAAGGAAGCGGTTTCCACTTACACTGCAGCACCTGAGAGTTATCATGCCATTCTTATGGATATTCAAATGCCCGAAATGGATGGTCTTACAGCTACCCGGAAAATCAGAGAGGCAGGTTTTGCAGATGTGCCAATTATTGCCATGACGGCCAATGCCATGAAAGGTGATCGGGAGCTCTGCCTAGAAGCGGGAATGACTGACTATATCACTAAACCGATAAAACGCGAGTTGGTTTATGACGTTCTGGAAAAACGGTTATTTAGAAAAGATGAACCTCCAGCGGATAATTAAAGACTTATGTTGAATCAATTTTCACCATCCAAGGTTTTTGACTGGGCAGATCAGCACTCTCCTCAGCAGAATAAACCAGCTCTTCACCGCTTTGCCCATTCATTCTGCCGCGTAATTCTAATAACCGTGCAGGAGTTCAGAAAAAATGAACTCTCGCTAAGAGCAGCTGCATTAACCTTTACAGTCATACTTTCCCTCGTTCCCATTCTCGCCATGAGCACTGCAGTGGTAAAAGGCCTTGGTGGAGGTGACCAGCTCAAAAATGCGGTTTACAGCTATATAGGTACCTTTGAGGGTGGCAATCAACTGACATCGGACAATACCACCGTGGAGGAATTGGCTGTTGAGCAAAAAGACACACGTTCAAACCTTACCCAGCATCTCCATTCGGCAATAGAACAATTATTTGCCTATGTGGACAAAACCAACTTTGCCACAATCGGTACCTTTGGCATGGCTGGAATTTTCATCAGTGTGATCATGGTTCTTGGTAATATTGAAATGGCCATGAATGCCATATGGCATGTTGATAGCGGGCGCTCTGCCATGCGTAAAATCGCAGATTATCTTGCACTTCTAATTCTCATGCCGATCTCGATAAACGTCGGTATCGCCGCCGGGACAATTCTCAAGAACGACTCCCTGCTTTCTAAATTCACCATTTTTCTGCCATTCCTGTGGATGCAGACACTTATTCTCAAACTGGTCCCCATACTCTTTCTTGCCCTGACTCTCTATGTTATCTATCTCTTTTTCCCAAACACGAAAGTCAAGACAATTCCAGCCATGGTCGGTGCTCTGTTTGCCGGATTTTTCTGGTTCCAAGTACAAAATCTCTATATCACCATGCAGGTTGGTGTCGCCAAATACAATGCAATTTACGGCTCTTTTGCCACCTTGCCCCTTTTCCTGATGTGGATATACTTCGGTTGGATTTTTATTCTTGCCGGAGCACAGATTGCCTATGCATATCAACATAAAGACTCCTTTCATCTCACCTGTAAAGAGTCGCCGGCCAGTATGAGACTTGCCATCGCCTATGATCTTCTGGACTACGTTCAGCAGTGCTTTGAGGAGGAGCACGAATCAACAATTGACGGTTTCGCCGAAAAATACCCTATGCACGATTTGAGAGCTATCGCTGACACCCTCAACCAGTTGCAAACTCAAGGTCTTCTTCATTATACCGAAGACAGCCGCTTTCTCAAACCTTCTCTTCCCCGAAAACGAATCGATTACAAAAAGGTTGTACAGGCCATTGTCGGTGCGGAATACAGCGAAACCGAAGGAGGGAAGAAAAGTAGTCTCGTGCTCAATGCAATTGATGCCCCTCTGTCGTTTACCACTGAAAATTTAGAGAAAAGACAATGAAATTTCTATACGCAACGCAATTTGTGGTTCAAAAATCATTTATCTTAACTATGCCTTGCTGCTAGATTTTTCAGTTACCATGAAATTTTGCCAGCAGTGCGGACAAACATTATCAATCCTCGCAGAATCCAATGACGAATTTTGCCAGCAGTGCTCATCAGCCACCACCAAACCTCCGCCACCGAAAGGTGAACGTGAACAGGCAGCCGATATCTTCTCAGCTACTTTTTCTTACGTTGACGGGAAGATAATGCTCAAATCAAAAGAGGGTTGGATTCTCTGGAGTGGCAATGCCTTACAGGAGCATTCATTGCAAACCATACTCGACAGAGCTGCTCCCATTCTCAAAATCAGAAGCAAAAGAAAAAAATAAAGAAGAATTACTCCTCTGCCTCGCATTATCGCCACCACCCGGACTAATAAGAAATCTAGATTGCATCTTTTCTTTTCAATCATTTTCATATCAGGAGAAGGAAAACATTTAATTATTTCCAAAAATAACCGAAGATACAGATAAGGAAGTTATTAGACCAACCCAAATACTCGCTTGAAAATATAACGATTCTTATATATGGCACTCACTATCTCAGTTGGATCAGGAAAAGGCGGCACAGGAAAAAGCGTGGTTTTAACCAACCTCGCATTATTGCTGGCCAAGTCGGGGAAAAAGGTCTGTGTGGTAGATCTTGACATAGGTGGAGCCAACGCCCATATCTTCTTTGGCCTTTTTAAACCTGAAAGAACATTGAGCGATTTTTTATCAAGACAGGTTACTGATCTGAAAGAGGTTATTCATACATTTGACTCGTTCTATGGCCTGCAGCTCCTTCCAGGAACCGGCGATACACTGCAGACTGCCAACATGACCTATCAGGAAAAGATGCGTCTGCTACGCGCAGTTACCAACATTGATTCAGATATCGTCCTCATTGATGTGGGCGCAGGAACAAGCTATCATACCCTTGATTTCTTCATGGCCGCAGATCTGCACATTTGTACAACCATGCCGGAACACACCTCGATCATGGATTTCTATACCTTTGTTAAACTGGCAACTATTCGCAAAGCACTGAATGGCTTTCTCTCTCACAGTGAAGTAAGCAGCATCTTAAAGAAAAAAAACTTTCAGACGATCACCGAGGTTTTTGATTTAGCTGAAGAGATTCAACAGGGTGCAAAAACAAAAATCCAAAAGGATCTCGAGTCTTTTCATCCGATGCTTGTGGTCAACCAGGTGGTTCCCGGTTCAAAGCTGAATACCCTTAAGTTGAAAAAACTCGTGTCAAAGTATCTGGGGATTTACCTGCCGGAGCTTGGAGAAATTCCGGTTGACGATGAAGTTGCAGAAGCTCTGCAGGCCTATATGCCGGTGTGTGAATATGCACCAACCTCACCAGCCTCAATTGCCCTTGATGAAATTCATACGAAACTGACGAAGGTTATAAACCTCTTTAATAAATAACCCCTTCAGTTATCATTTCATATTACGTGCTTAGAGCTTCAGCAAATATCTGTAGCATTGTGGAAGCACTGCCGTGAAAAAAATAGTCGCTGCCGGCCCCTCTGAGGCCGTTCCTCCTGGTCAGCACCGTCTCACTTACATTGAATTCAAAGATATATCCTCCAGATGCCTTAACCTGTTCAGGAAGTGCAGCTGCCGGATAAACCTGGGCTGAAGTACCTACTACCATGAGGACGTCACAGCTGTGGAGAAGCGCGTTTATTTCATCCAGGTGACGTACATTTTCTTCAAAAAGGACAACATTGGGTTTGAGCACATGGTTGCAATGGATGCATCGCGGCACCTGCTCAAATTTTAGAAAATCAGCGGTGAAGATACTAAGATCACCACAGGAAATACACTGCAGATGCCTGTGATCACCATGGATTTCCAAAACCACATGGCTGCCGCCGTCCTGATGCAGGTTATCAATATTTTGGGTAACAACACCTTTCAGCAAACCTTTCTCTTCCAATTGGGCAAGGACAAGGTGTGCAGCATTCGGCTTTTTACCGATGAGACCTTTGCCAAGATCCCTGTAAAGCTTCCAGGCTTTTTCAGGGTTGCGTCTAAAAACGCTCAGGGTGGCATATTCATCCGGTGAATATTTTGACCACAACCCTCCTGGACTGCGAAAATCGTCAATACCGCTCTCCACGGAAATGCCAGCGCCGGTTAATGCCACCCTATTTTTCGCTTTTTTGAAAACAGCGACCGCTTCGTATAAGTGGTCCTTCTCCTGGATGGATATTCTCTTCATCGCACCCTCCGTAGATGTGATCTTACCTTCTCACATCTGTTGTACCAGAAACGTGAAGAGCATAGCAAGAAAGCGATCATGCAGAATCACATCGTCACAGTATTTTTGCAAAACACCTCTGAACGAGAGGTGATCAATCTGTTTGGCTGAAACAGCAAATATTTTCGACAGTAATAATGGAAACCTGAACTGCAGTTTGACTACTCATCAATGGGCAGGGTCATACTGAAAGTGCTGCCTTTACCAAGTTCGCTGGTAACATCAACCTGGCCGTTATGCGCAAGTACGATGTGTTTGACAATGGCCAAGCCAAGCCCGGTTCCTCCCTCGGCCCTGCTGCGCGCTTTATCACTACGGTAAAATCGCTCAAACAGACGGGGCAGATGATTTGATGCTATGCCTATACCATTGTCCGTCACGTGGATTTTCACCACACTCACACCATTCTCAACCAGCTTTTCGGCAACAACTCTCACCTCGCTGCCTTCCTTGCTATACTTTATGGCGTTCACAAGGAGGTTTACCAGGGCTTGTTCTATAAGCGTCTCGTTTATCTCCAGCTCGATACCCTGGGGGCATTCAAGAAAAATGGAGATATTCTTTTCTTTGGCACTATGTTCGCATGTTTCGATGGCAACATCGAGAACGACACATAAACTGCCCTTTGCCCTTTTGATCAGTCCATGGTCCGCTTCCTGTTCAATTCTGGAGAGTACCATCAGGTCCTCAATAATTTCATTGAGCCTTTCTGCCTGGCGTAAAACTGTATCAAGAAATTTCAGGGCATCATCTTTGTTTTCGATGGCACCATCGAGAAGAGTCTCGACATAGCCGCGTATGGAGGTAATGGGAGTCCTCAGTTCGTGAGAAACATTGGCAACAAAGTCACGTCTCATACTCTCCAGCTTTCTCACCCTGGTAACATCATTGAGTACCACCAGAACACCCTGTACATTTTGGCGATGATCATTGAGCGAAACAATGTTGGTCTGTAAAAATTTCTGCCCCTCCATGTCAACATGGATAATCTCATCTTCAATTGAGATCCCTGATTTCATCACTTCTTTAATCTGCTGCTGCAAATTGATATTTCGCAAAACGGCCTGGATGAGTTTTCCCTTTGCACTGGCTTTCTCTATTCCAAAAAGCCTTGCTGCCGCTGAGTTGATATTTATCACCCGCTCATTACTGTCAACAGCAATTACCGCCTCGACCATACTGGAAAAAACCGTTTCCAACTCATTTCTCTGGCTTTTGATCGTCTCAATTCGTTCATCAAGCTGAGTGGCCATTTTATCCATGGCCGTTGCCAGAGTCGCCACTTCAGTGGAAGCGGAGGGACTCTGATAGACGGTCATCTTATCGGTGAAATCACCTCTTGAAAACCTCTCAGCCGCTCTTTTGATTTCCTCCAAAGGCTTGCTGATATTTCTTGAGACCAGAAGTGAAGCAATTGCGGCAAGCAAACCAAAACCAATAACTCCTACTACTATTCTGCTGGTAATATTTTTTAAAGCGAACTGAATAGCATCCACGGTTACTGACATGCGCAACACTGCTTCAACCTTACCCTTTGCCGGAAAGACAGAATCTTCTTTCACCTCGCCACTTATCGGCACGGCCACATACAGCATTTCCTGGCCCAATGTCCTGGAAAAGCGAACCGAAGTGCCAATTTCACCTTCAAGCGCTCGCTTAATTTCTATACGATTGTGATGCAACTCCATTGAGTCAGGGTTTTCGTTGGAATCCGCAATTACCCGGCCATTCGGATAAATAACCGTTATCCTGGTACTGGCCTTTCGCCCAGAATTTTTTATATATTCACGAAAAGCATTGATATCATCGGCTTTGAGCATAGAGGCGACCACCGATTCGATAAGATAGGCACGTGCAACCAACCCCTTCTCCAGTTCTTCCAGATAAAAGGACTGCAAAGACGACTTGCCGAACCAGGCAACACTCACAACCGTGAGAATAAGGATCAGGAGGTTTGCCGGAAATATCTGCCAGATCAACTTTCTCTGTTTCATGATAGTATTTATTTAGTCCTCTTCCTGCCAATTGGCTTTCAGGCGATACCCTATTCCTCTGACGGTTTCAATCATTCTGCCGGAGTTGCCCATTTTTTTACGTAATCCAAATATCTGTACATCGACAGCCCTCGGTGTAATCAGGAAATCATAGCCTCGCACAGAGTCAATGATCTGTTGTCTGGTAAAAACCCAACCAGGTTTCTTGGCAAGAAAGGTGAGAATACCAAACTCCGTCATGGTTAACTGAAGGAGCTCATCACCGAGCAATATTTCGTGTCTACCGGCATCAATGGTCAGGTTATGAATTGAAATATTGCCTGTCGCTGTTTCAGTACTTTCAATTTTACTGTCTTCAATACGTCGAAGAACCGCTTTAATCCTGGCGATAAGCACCTTGGGACTGAACGGTTTGGTGATATAATCATCTGCACCGCTCTCTAGTCCGGCAACAATATCCTCTTCTTCACCTTTGGCGGTGAGCATTACTATTGGGGCCTTTCCCTCTTCTTCTCCCTGTTCTTTGCGTATATGCCGGCAGACATCAAGACCTGACAACCCGGGCAGCATAAGATCAAGCACTATACAGTCAAATTTTTCACTCACAAGAATCTCAAGCGCGTCTTCTCCTGAGTCGGCACAGGAGACATTGAATCCCGAGCGGATCAAATTATAACTGACGAGCTGCTGGATATCGGTGTCGTCTTCAACGATGAGAATGTGTTGTTTTTTCATAGGTCATTATTAGTTCAGATCAGAATACATGAAGGCATGAGGCAGTATTTATACATATCGAATCGAGGTTGAACCACCAGCGCCGCATGCGTTTTTTCCTGGGATCTCATCCACTGGTAGGAAAACATGCACCATTTCTTATGACCCCGCAACCCCTTTCATCCCTTCTAACACAATCCTAATATTCTTTTAACGATGCCGAAATATTTATCCCGTATCTTCTCTTGCAACACAACGGCAGACTCCAACAGACTAACTCTGATTGCGGATCAAAAGACACGCTATGCAACCACATTATACCTTTCATTATGAGCTTGAAAAGCTCAACAAAAAGATTCTGGATCTCAGTTCCAAGGCAGAAGACCGGGTTCGGCGAGCAGCGGAGGTCATCTTCACCCAGGATAGTACCAATATTCAATCCATCATCGTCTCAGATTATGAAATTGATGAGATGGAAGTTGAAATCGAAGAAGATTGCCTGAAAATACTTGCACTCCATCAGCCCGTAGCCAGTGACCTCCGGTTCATTGTCACCGTGATCAAAATAAACAATGAGATAGAACGTATTGCAGATATAGCTGTTAATATCGCAATGCGCGTGGAGACCATTTCAAAATGCAAGCCGATGAAGATTAATTTCGATTTCAGTGTCATGTCGGAAAAAGTGATTTCCATGTTGAGGCTGAGCCTTGATTCCCTGGTACATCGTGATGCCACCAAGGCCAGACAAGTGTTTCTCGTTGATGATGAAGTAGATTCGTTGAGGAACCAAGTCTACAGAAGGGTTACAACACTCATTCCCGAACATCCTGACAATACCAAATGCCTGATAAATACCTATTTGCTTGCCAGGCACCTGGAACGGATAGCGGACAGGGCGACCAATATCGCCGAGGAAGTGGTCTACCTTGTTGAAGGAACAATAATACGGGCAGACTCCTGAAAAAATGAAATTAATTTCAAACTCATATAATTAATAGCCCGCAAATGTATTCCTACTTTCTCGTTATCCTGCTTCTTTTTTCTTCAGGGGCCTATCTGATGGGGGCCACCAGGGCAAAAAGAGTTGCTGAACTCCATGAGACCAGGAATCACTCTCTTCCTGGATATTATGGCCTCTACACCGCAATTTGGGCGGCAGTTCCTGCGCTGCTCATCTATTGTATCTGGCAGGTTGTCGAACCATCGCTGTTGACTTCCTTCGTAGTACATGCACTTCCTGCGGAATTGCAAAAGCTTTCAACCGCAGAATTGTCACTGATTATCAACGACATCCGTAATGTTATTGAAGGAAGTTTCACCGCCGGCGTGGATGAAGTAGCGATAAAAGAGGCTGCCGAGAGATATCTTAGCCTGCAGGCAAACTTCAGGTTTGCAGTGCTTGCTGTCCTATTTGTGATCATGCTCGGTTCTGTCATCCCGGCATATCGAAAGATATCTCCACAGCTCAGGGCACGAAATATTGTCGAGAAGCTTGTCAAATATTTTCTCATCGGCTGCTCAGCCATTGCCATCCTGACAACGATCGGCATTCTCTTCTCAGTGTTCTTTGAAGCCATTCGTTTTTTTAAAATTATTAATATTACCGATTTCCTTTTTGGGCTTGAATGGAGTCCTCAGATGGCGATCAGGGCTGATCAGGCCGGTTCTTCAGGCGCATTTGGCGCAGTACCTGTTTTCGCAGGCACAATGATGATTGCGTTGATTGCCATGATGGTGGCAATTCCCATCGGTCTCATGTCCGCCATCTATCTTTCCGAATATGCCGCCACCCGGGTTCGTACCATAGCAAAACCGCTGCTTGAAATCCTCGCCGGTATCCCCACGGTCGTGTACGGTTTTTTTGCCGCTTTGGTTATTGCCCCCATGATACGCAACACCGGGGCAATTATTGGTCTTGACGTTGCTTCAGAGAGTGCGCTTGCAGCAGGACTCGTCATGGGAATCATGATTATTCCTTTTGTCTCCTCCCTCTCCGACGATGTTATCCATGCGGTACCCCAGACACTCAGAGATGGAAGTTACGCCCTTGGCGCCACCCAATATGAAACCATTCGCAGTGTCGTTATCCCGGCAGCACTGCCCGGTATTGTCGGCGGTGTTCTGCTGGCTGTATCCCGGGCGATCGGGGAAACCATGATCGTGGTCATGGCGGCAGGACTTTCAGCAAATCTTACGGCTAACCCTTTTCAGGCTGTAACCACAGTCACCGTGCAGATTGTCACACTTTTAGTTGGTGACCAGGAATTTGACAGTCCAAAAACGCTGGCTGCCTTCGCTCTTGGCCTGCTGCTCTTTCTCTTTACCCTGGTGCTTAACTTTATTGCCCTGCGGGTCGTGCGAAAGTACCGGGAGCAGTATGAGTAACAGACAGCCGCAGGACCAAACAACCATAAGAATAACATATAGAGGAAAAGAGCTAGATGAATAAGGGAGTTCAAGCAGCAGATACGATTAACAAAGGTCTGCGCCGACGTTATCGTGCGGAACAAAGATTCAAGAGAATGGGAATAGCAGCAATTTCATCTGCTCTGTTTTTTCTGGCATTTCTGTTTGTCTCTATTTTTTCCAAGGGATATACAGCATTCCAACAGACATACATCCAGTTGGATGTGGTTTTTTCCAAAGATATTTTCACCAGTGAGAATCTGGCCACAGCCAATTATCCCAAGCTCATCAAAGTGTCAATGAGCAACATGTTTCCCGAGGTTAAATCGAGAAAAGAAAAGAAGCAGATGTACCATATGGTGAGTAGCGGTGCCTCTTTCGCGCTCCAGGATATGGTTACTGCTGATCCCTCTCTCATTGGCCAAGAGAAAAGTGTCTGGGTATTGGCAGATGATGATATTGATATGTATATGAAAGGCAAGATTGATCCTTCAAAACCGCAGTCAGAACGTCGCCTGAGCGATAGACAATTAGAATGGATCAACAGCCTCCTTGCTGCAGGAAGAATTGAGAAGCGTTTCAATACCGTCCTGTTCACTGCAGGTGATTCCAGAGAGCCGGAACTTGCCGGTATTCTCGGTGCTGCACAGGGATCGCTGTTAACTTTGCTGATAACCCTTGCACTTTCCTTCCCTATTGGTGTGGCGGCGGCAGTCTATTTAGAAGAATTTGCCACGGCCAACAAGTGGACGGATTTGATCGAGATTAATATTAATAATCTTGCTGCTGTTCCTTCCATCATCTTCGGACTTTTAGGACTGGCTATCTTCATCAACTTTTTTGGTATGCCCAGGTCAACCCCCGTTGTTGGAGGTCTGGTACTTACCTTGATGACACTGCCAACGATAATTATTGCAGGGCGTGCATCACTGAAATCGGTTCCCCCTTCTGTTCGTGAAGCAGCACTTGGCGTTGGAGCATCAAAGCTTCAAACCATTACCCATCATGTGTTGCCTTTAGCCCTTCCCGGCATGCTTACAGGCACCATAATTGGTATGGCTCAGGCACTTGGCGAAACCGCGCCACTATTAATGATCGGTATGGTCGCCTTTATCGTCGATGTTCCCTCAAATATCACCGATCCGGCAACTGCACTTCCGGTACAGATTTTTCTCTGGTCCGACAGTCCGGAACGGGCATTTACCGAACGCACCTCTGCGGCAATTATGATTTTGCTGGCATTTCTAATTTTCATGAATGCAACAGCAGTGGTACTTCGCAAAAAATTTGAGATTAAGTGGTGATACAGGGTTCTCCCTGTCTTTTTAACAAACGTAGTAGAAAAACAAACAATACAACAAATATTCAGGAGAAAAAGATGAACGTTAAAGGACTTATCGTTGCAGGTGCAGTATCTCTATCCCTCATGGGAGTTACTGGTGCCCAGGCCGCACGTGATTACATTTCAATCGTCGGCTCATCCACCGTCTACCCATTTGCCACGGTCGTTGCCGAGCAGTTCGGCAAAACCACCAATTTTAAAACCCCCAAAATTGAATCAACCGGCTCAGGTGGTGGTTTCAAGCTTTTCTGTGCTGGTGTTGGTGTGTCTCATCCTGATATCACCAATGCTTCCCGTGCTATCAAAAGCTCTGAGGTCGAAAAATGTGCCGCTAATGGGGTTACCGAAATCGTAGAGGTAAAAATTGGATACGATGGTATTGTTATTGCCAACTCAAAAGCTGCAAAACAGTTGGATCTCAGTGAAAAAGACATTTTCATGGCCCTTGCCAAGCAGGTTCCAGATCCTAAAAATCCTGCCAACCTCATCGACAACCCTTATAACACCTGGAAAGATGTCAACCCGGCCCTTCCTGCGACAGCTATCGAGGTTCTTGGTCCCCCGCCAACATCAGGAACCCGTGATGCCTTTGTTGAGCTTGCCATGGAATCCGGTGCGAAGAAATTTGACACCCTTAAGGCTTTGCGCAAATCAGATAAGAAAGCATTTAAAAAAGTAGCTCACACCCTGCGTGAAGACGGTGCCTACATTGAAGCAGGTGAAAATGACAACCTGATCGTTCAGAAGCTCCAGTCAAACCAAGCCGCTCTTGGTATCTTTGGATTCTCTTTCCTTGATCAGAATACCGATGTAATCCAAGGTTCAAAGATCAGCGGTAAGGCGCCGACGTTTGAGGCTATCGGTGACGGCAGCTACCCTGTATCCCGCCCTCTCTATTTCTATGTTAAAAAAGCTCATATAGACGTTATTCCTGGGATGAAGGCATATCTTGCTGAATTCTCTTCCGATAAAGCCTGGGGACCTGAGGGGTATCTTGCAGATAAAGGTCTGATCCCCATGCCTGATGATGAAAGAAGCCAATATGCTTCAAGCGTTAAGGCACTCAGCACCATGTAAAACAGCAGTATTGGTATCACCTTACCAACAATCGGTCTTCTCGATATACGAGAAGATCGATTGTCAATATAGAAAAGACGTAACAATACTATTTACAACCTATTGAGCAGAATTATGGAAGCAACTCAAGATATGGCAGACAACACCTTTGCTACATTCATGTCGGAAGAGAAAGTCGCCACCAAAGCAAATGATGATACCAGAGCAATACTGGAAACTGTTGGTGAACCCTTTGTTGAGAATCCGCGCATAACCTGCCGGGATGTAGCCGTCTATTATGATGACAAGGAGGCAATCCGTAATTGCAACATCGATGTTGCCTGTAACGAGGTGCTTGCCATGATTGGCCCCTCAGGCTGCGGAAAATCAACATTTTTGCGCTGCCTCAACCGCATGAATGATACAGTGGCCAGCTGCCGGGTTGAAGGAACGATTCTCCTCGATGGCAAGGATATTTATGACAAAAGTGTTGATGTTGTACCATTGCGGGCCAGAGTTGGTATGGTCTTTCAAAAGCCAAACCCCTTCCCCAAGTCCATTTATGATAACGTCGCCTATGGTCCTCGCATCCACGGACTCACCACCAATAAAACCGAACTTGATGAGATTGTTGAGAGCTCATTAAAACGTGCCGGTCTTTGGGAAGAGGTCAAAGACAGACTGGCTCGACCCGGTACTGGACTCTCCGGCGGTCAGCAACAGCGTCTCTGCATCGCCAGAGCAATAGCCGTCAGCCCAGAGGTTATATTGATGGATGAACCCTGTTCAGCACTCGACCCTATCGCCACGGCAAAGGTTGAAGATCTTATCGCCGAGCTGAGAGAACAATTTTCCATTGTAATCGTGACCCATGCCATGCAGCAAGCCTCCAGGGTATCACAACGAACAGCCTATTTTCATCTTGGAGACCTGGTGGAAGTGGGATCAACCGAGAGAATTTTCACCAATCCTCGCCATAAACTCACAGAAGATTACATTACCGGCCGATTCGGTTGATTACTCGTTCATTACTCCACCTTCAAAATCCTCAATAGAGAATTCCGCTATTGAGGTTTTTTTTGTCTGATCCTCACCAACTCTCTACCTGTTGTTCTCTACCTCCATCTCCATTAATTAAAGTTTTTATTGACCTTTTTAGCTATTTAATAGATTATCACATTTGATTGATACATAAGAATACATCTCTTGATACATTCTTTTCCCAATAAAGGAGTTACAGACGATGAATGGCTTATTGAACAATTTCTTTCCCCGCACTGGAGGACTCGAACCCAGTACCTCGAAAAGCATCAATTTTGTCATGGCGGTCTTTGCCATCTTTACTGTCGTAGGAATCGGCTTTGGCGTTCATTCACTGCTGGCTGGCCACGAGCATACCTTTGGCGTAAGCAGAGAAGTCCCTTGGGGGGCACTAATTGCTGCCTATGTTTTCTTTGTGGTAACCTCCACAGGTCTTTGCATTGTCTCTTCCATAGGTCACGTCTTCGGCATTGAAGATTTTATGCCCATTGCCAAACGGGCCGTATTCATGTCGATTATCACCATTGTTGCCGGTTTTATGGTCATCGCGTTTGAAATAGAGAATACCTGGAGAATGCCGGTTGGCAACGTTATTGGTGCCAACCTGACCTCAAACATTTGGTGGATGGGAACCCTCTATGGCGCGTATCTGGTTTTCATGATCGGCGAGTTTATTCTCCTCCAGAAAGGCAGCCATAAAAAAGCAACCTATTTTGGGCTTGCCGGCCTGCTCTCCGGTATTGCAGCCCATTCAAATCTCGGAGCAGTCTTCGGGCTGCTCAATGGCCGTGAATTCTGGCACGGTCCATATATGCCTATCTATTTTATTGCCTCAGCTGCACTCTCAGGGTGTGTAACCATAATCTTCTGTACCTATTTAGCTCACCGGGTAAATAGCTGGCAAATGAGCTACGAACAGGAAAAAGCAATGCAGAGCGTCGGGAAGCTGGCGGCTCTTGCCATTGCCATTCTTATCTTCTTCACCATCTGGAAAATGATCGCCGGTATTGCCGGTCATCCACCCGGAAAGTTCATTGCTATGGAGGCATTGCTCCACGGTCCCTACTCCATTAATTTCTGGGTTGGGGAAATTGCCTTTGGCATGATCATCCCCTTTGTCCTTATTCTTGCTGTTCGTGCTCAGAATATGCGGGCACTTTTTGTTGCTTCGATATGCACAATTCTGGGTATTTTTGCCATGCGTTATGATCTGGTCATCGTCGGTCAGATTATTCCCCATTTCCATGGGATGGGACTCGTGGACTATCCTGAATTATATAGCTACAGACCGTCTATCCATGAACTCATGGTCGCCGCCAGCGGTCTTACCTTTTGCGGTTTTTTCCTGCTCCTGGGCGAAAAACTCTTCAGGGGACATCTGTCCGAGAGCCATTGAAACAGATACTACTGTCCTGCCGATTTTGACAGAGTCAACCATAATTCATGATGAACATCAGGGAGTTTTGGCATGAGACTTAAAGAACTGGAAAAATTAAAGAACGAAGGTGTTAACACAATACCTTCCACGGAAAGACGTCGGTTTCTCAAACTGGGTTTTCTGATAACCGGAGTGTTTCTGGGCGGTAAAATATTATCGCTGGTCCCAGCAGGAAAAGCTTACGCCTCCGAAGTACTTCCTCCTAAAGGGAAGTATTCCTATTCACCGCATTACACCATGGTCATTCGCGAGCAGCGTTGCATTGATTGTGAGCGTTGCAAAGAGGCATGCGTGGCCACCAATGGAGTTCCGGAATATGGCTACAGAACAGACATCCTTGAAAAAAGACGGCCAATCATGGATGGCAAAGAAGAAACTATTTTTATGCCCGTACTCTGCAATCATTGCAATCGCCCGCCCTGCGTTCGCGTCTGCCCCACAACCGCCACCTGGAAGGATGAAAAAACCGGTATCGTAATGATGAATCCAGGCCGTTGCATCGGTTGCAAGACCTGCATGTCTGCCTGCCCATATAATGCACGATATTTTAAAGAAGAAGAGCGCTACGTTGATAAATGTAATTTCTGCTACGATACTCTTCTTTCCAAAGGAAAAACTGAAACGGCCTGCGTTACGGCCTGTCCTGCAGATGTGCGTGTTTTTGGCGATCTGACCGATGAAAGCAGCCGGGTATTCGAGCTGCTTCACACTCCTGACACCATGGTATGGGTACTGCGTCCGGAAAGCGGCGCGCTTCCCAATGTGTATTATACAAATGCGTAGCTACAGATGTACGCAATTGATAATACTGTGAGATTCCACCAGACAATACAGCTATCCTGTATATCTGGTCTTCTATAATGAGGAGAGCATTTATGAAGAAGTCACTGTTCATTATTATCCTTGCACTCTTTGTCGCCCAGACGGCATATCTTATCGCAGCCGATACGAAAGAAACCGAATACGACGAAGATCTCTATGGTCCGGAAGATCCAATTATCTGGGATAAGCCTGTAAAAGGCGTGGTCTTCGAACATAAGATACACACCATGAAAATGGAGCTTGATTGTGATTCGTGCCATGATGAAATCTTTGAGATGGAAGCGGGTACCGCCCAGGAAAATGAAGATTTCACGATGAAATCAATCTATGATGGTGTGTATTGCGGTTCATGTCACGACGGCGGTGATGCCTTTGCCGCAAATACGAGATGTACAACCTGTCATATCGGGGTACGAGGTGTGAAACGTTTATCGGAATAATAACAACGAAATTGTCAGTGACAGGATAATCGACAGCCTTTTCAAGAAGCTGAGAAAGAGGATCAGCGAAATTCAAGAACGGGACTTAATCGATTCAATGTAATAATGCAGGGTATAAAATCTGAAGACGCATGATATCTCATTTGCTTGGGAGTTGAACTGTGATTTGCAACATGGATGTTATCCTGTTAACTGGATATCTAGTGATATTTCATGATATAAAGCACAAAACAGTATAACTATTTGATTTTACATTGTGAATAATTTTTGGTTCTTTGGAGTTATAAGGAATCCAGATAATCGCGGCGCTACGCAGAATACTGATATGAATACTTGTAAATGTTTTAGTTGCGGTGGTGTGTTTCCCGATATTGATGGTCCGACACATCGATACATGCGTTCGTCTCCGGGGTGCTGGTCGGTTTATGGTGAGGTTTTGGCTCGCGAATATAGCGATCCAACATATTTTGAAGTTCACCGATTGACCGTTGATGCATACGCAGTCCAGCATCCAGGTTCTACAGACCGTCAAAGTATCCAGTCTGTTGGTCTGCACCTGATTAGGCTTTGTCTGTTCCTTGAGCATGGTTTAGCAGACGACAAGGCGAATGATGCCATGTTGGAGGCTAGTGAAAACAAACATTCATTTGTCTTTCTCGCGCCCCCACAGAGTTTTGGCTCAGTTACGGCTGCTGATGTCTATAAGACTAATTCAGCAGAAGAACATAAAGCTGTTGTCAAAGAGTGGGCTCGAACTGCATGGGAGGCGTGGTCAATACATCACGACATTATTGAACAATGGTTACCTAACCATGCATTGCGCCGGACAAGCCGGTGAATACGGCGTTGAGGCTGTAGAAAAAGCATAAATACCATGAAATTAAAGGGAAAATATGGTGTAAAGTGGTGAAATTCACCCCTAAGACCACTGAACATCAAGACATCCTGAATTCATGGCAAAATACAAACCCACCAACCAGGCCCAAGGCCATTTCCTGCCCGTTTTCTTCAATAAGCAATTACAAAAAGGCACCTTTGAGTTTGCCGTAAATCATCTTGTTGATAATGTTCTTCGATTGTC
>JBNKDO010000038.1:0-153447 GCA_050288305.1 Desulfocapsaceae bacterium
TGAAATACCGGGAGCGGCAACAGGATTCTTTCTTCGCACGTAGCAAAAGCTAATTTGAACGAAAATCCTGCAAGAAAATTCGCCTTTTTTCTTTAAGGGAGAAGTATGTTCTCTTGACAGGGGCCTTTTAATGGGTGACCCCATTTCATGCCGCTCTCCAATCCGAGAGAGTACCTCCCATGGAGCCCAGGCTGTTGAGAAGCTATGCCAATACCAGCGCCTGCCACCACTCCTCTTCTCCGGATATGCGTCAGATAACATCAATAGATAAGCTCCAGGCCGTGGATTTTGCCAAACGCAACATCTCCCCCTGGCTCTCTCCGATCATGGATACGGTCACTTTGGGTAAGGTCGTTAAAGATCTTGGAATTAGCGGCAAGGTTGAATCGCGAGTAATAAATATGCGACAGTACATCGTCTTTGGCGGCTATGCCGGCAGACGCGAGCTTTTCAGGGGAACAGTCTACTCGGCCCAAAACACCAGGATCATCCAGATGGCCATTGGTGCTTTAGGTATTAAACACATGGTAAAAAATGGGGCCTTTATCACTGTTGTGGCCACTGTGCCTTTAACTATTATTCAATGCATTCTGGAACATAAGACCACTATGGCAAATCTGGTTGGCAGAATTACGTCTGATTTGATTATCGTTGGTTTAAGTTCATTGGCCGGTGGGTTAACAGGTCTACTGATAGGAGCTTTAGTTTCAACTGCTGCTCTCCCTATAGCTTTCGCAATAGGTATTTCCATTTTGACAGGAGGCTCATTACAATACATTGACGATCAGTATGGTTTAACGGATAGTCTGGTATCAACGCTGGAGAATAGCCAACAGGCAATCATCAGGAAAAAAGAAGAAATAGAGAAATCAATAGGTCGTAAGCTCCATGAATTCGAGAGAGAGCTGGTTTATCGTTCCACAGGGTTCGACATAGACAATCCTTTTAAATCATTTCATTGATCTGAATTCGTAACCCAAACAATGCTCACCTAAATTTCACGACCTCTCTTATATATACATGGCTAAATGTGCATATTATTACTTCATAAAGGATTATTATGGATAGGAAGACGGCACTGATCGGTCTAACCTTCATCGACATTTTGGTGATTTGGGGGTTCTATATAGGTTATCATCAAATTCATCAGGTTCTTACAGGCATTTCCAATTCAACTGATTCGGTTTCTTTTCTTAATCGTAACGGTGTTTTTTTTATTATGATTCCGCTACCATTTTTTCATATATTCTCATTGGTTGACTATTTCAAACCATCTCTTGTCGCAAAATGGCGTGACTCATTCCATCGTGCCATCCTTTTCTTTACTCTGGGCTTATTCATGCTTTCCTTTTTTATCTCGACGGGAACAAGACAATATGTGGAAAAATCCGGATACCTTTACTGCCATGATGCCAGTAGTTTTAGCGTTCTTTTCAGAACTCTTGTCTACACAAAGGATTGGGAAACCTGCAACCGGCTCGTTGCAGAGAAGGCAAAAAAATACAAATTGCCTCCCAAAGAGTAACTCTCCAAAAAATTCTCATCAACATAGTGCTCTTTTGGCTGTGGCTTCTTTATTGCGATACTGATATTATTGGTAAGCTGACTAATTTAATGTAATTGATACGATACTCTTGAGAAAATATGAGCTAAACACCTGCACACAATACAATAGACAACCTCTACTGAGAGCATCCAATGACTAATCGAAAGAAAATGATTGATACGATTTTTGTTGCATATCATGGTGCGGTTGGATTCCTGATCGGTCTGCTTCTCCTTGTACTGGGAAATTCTGTATGGGTACATATGGTCTTAGTGCAGAGCATTCTCAACGCGATCGGTTCCACGTTTGTGGTAGGCTCAGTGTTTGGTATGCTTTATACCCGCATTTTGCAAAACATCCATAACGATCATCTTGAGTATTTGCTGCATCGAGAAAAATCTGGATTTCGAAAACTCTATCCTCGTTCGGACGATCCCGAATTGCTTTCTGAAATAGAAAACAGTCTGAGATCCGCGAAGGACGTCAAACTTTTCGGCATGGCAATTAACTTTCTCTGGCACACCAACTTATTTAAACTTCTTGTGGAGAGAGCGAAGGCAAAACGTTCAAAAGTATCAATTTTATTAGGTAATGTAGAAAGCACTCAAATACAGCAGCGCCTGGTTGAAGAAGAGGGATGTTCATTTCCAAATACCAATGGCAAGGATGTCATCTCAAATTTGGTTTCAAAGCTTCAAGCCATCGAAGCAGAAATTAATGATTTCCAGTTCTTTGGTGTTCGACTCTTTGAACATTATCCAACTTTTGCTCTGGTTATTATTGACGAAGACATTTTTTGTTATCCATATGGATATAAAACCGTTGGTACTATATGCCCGGCAATTCATCTACGTGGATTTAATAGTATTCAAGTACAATTCTACAGGGATCAGTTCGATTTACTAGAAAAGGAATACGCGAAAACCATGAAACTATAACCGGTCAACAGGAACACCCGAGGAACAAAATTTGCCTATGCGTATTTACAGAGCTGTTTCTTTAGTACCTTCACCTTTTTTAACCGGATATTTCAGCACAAGCCAATCCTTCATCGTTTCTTCAAGTTCCTGTATCTGTCGTTCAAATTCTGCTGAAGAATCGGACGGTGCAAATTTGATTTCATCACCATAACAGAGTGTGACTCTGGAAAAAGGTTTTGGCAGCATAAATTGATCCCACGATTTGACATACCAGGCATTGTCTGCCTCCACATAAAAAGGCACTATCAAGGCTCCGCTCTCCTGGGCGATTTTTATCGCTCCCGGCTTTACCTTGCCTATAGGCCCTTGGGGTCCATCTAAAATATGAGCTGCCAATTTGTTTGATTTCAGATGGGCTATCATTGCATTCATCGCAGATCGCCCACCTTTGGATGAAGAACCCCTGGCAGTTTTCCAACCAACACGATGAGCCACTCTGGATATCAACTCGCCATCACGACTTCGGCTTATCATAATAGCCGGATTATACTTGTTAAATCTTTTGAAATTACGAATGGCAGAAAAGAATTGCTGGTGCCAGCAGCAAAGAAGAATAGTTTCCCCTCTGCCCAGCAAGGTCATTAAATTTTGTAAATTGCTGGTTTTTAATCGAAGTGTGCTCAGATAGATCATGATAAAATAATATATAAAAGAACTAAATGCCTTGGTATGAACTATCCACTTCAATTTACTGAACATATAAGACTCCGAGAAATTAAATATCGGCGAAAGATCAAGCACTCCCAAACCAGAAAAGTTGTTTTTTTAAAGCCCGGAAGCATCGTAATTAAAAATGGGGCAAGTAGCAAACAGAAACGGCAAGGAGCAATAACATACTCTGGTTCCTTGTCTCTATTAAGGAATTGAGGGGAGTGAGAAAATAAATCGATTTACGAAGACCTCAGGTGCAGCTCAACAGCATCCGGTCCATATTGAAGAATAAGAAAAGTTATCTGCCAAACTCCATGTAATTGTCGATACCGGTCACTTAGGTACCGAGGAACAACTTGAGTTGCTCATTGCACCTGTTCCTTCTTTTTCGGGATGGAATAAACCGCCAGTAACGCTATAGAGAAAAGGCATCCCTCCTCTCGGGATGCCTATGACCAGGGGTTATTCCTTCTTACCCCTCATTTCTTGTGAACATTGCGTCAATTTAGATAGAAAATCGAAAGGGAAAGAGATTCTGCCACAAATAAAACCATTCCATATTTACACAATGTTCACCAAAGGTGTCTGAATGGATGAGAAATGCATTAAGCACCGGAGGCTGCTTCAACGCCTTTGCTGAAGTCGACCAGTACGGTTGTGGTTCGAGTCGCAAGTTCACGGTCAAGCATGAGCAAGGCATGAGGATTGTCGCCAATCAGTTTCAACTGGAGGATAATATCGTTGTCATTTTCCTCCTCTTCGACCTGCTCTGTGACATACCATTCAAGGAAAATCTGGGTAGCATGATCCTTCTTTTTAATAGCCAGATCCACCAATTTATAGATCGATTCAGTTATAAACTGTTCATGGGTGAGAGTCTGGGTGAACATATCAAGCGGACCGGTAAATTTGCTGGGCGGAGCTTTCAGGGTACTTAGGATAACATCTTCGCCTTGGCGCTGGATATATTCATACATTTTCATGGCATGATACATCTCTTCGTGATACTGCACCATAAACCAGTTGGCAAAGCCCTTAAGACCCATATTGGCGGAATAAGCCGACATCGACATATACAGGTATGCCGAATACATTTCCTTATTTATCTGGGAATTGAGCGCTTTTGCCATATCTTTATGAATCATAGGAGTCTCCTGATAAAGTTGTTGGGAATTTATTCACCGCCTGATGTCAAGGCAATCCATATAAATACAAACAGTTGCCTGATTATGACGATAAGCACCACAAAGATATTTGGACAGGGATCTTCAAAATTTTTTCTGATCCAAATTTCTCTTAAGAAATTTAGGCTAGCAGATCTATCCTCTCTCTTTGGTTATTGGTGACAGTCGATTATTCCCCAGACTCCGGCGGAGCATATTTCGCAAAGACCTCGGCGCCAGTCAGAGATTCCGTCTCGTTGGCAAAGTGATAATATGACGGTTTCTCATCAATGAAAATCTGATGCTCAAACACCAGAACATCATCATTAATATTGAGCAGGCCAACCGGAACAATATACTGCTGAGTCTCTTTCAGCCGATAAAAAAGGTGTGTTCCGCATTTTTTGCAAAATCCGCGTTCTGCCCACGGCGAGGAATCATAGATGCCTATGTCTTCCTTACCTTTTAGGATGACTTCCGTACCACAATCCACAGCCAATAGCGGACCACCTCCCCAATTTCTACACATTGTGCAATGACATGCGTGGACCTTATCGACAATTGCAGCCGCCTTGAGTTCTATTGATCCGCAAAGGCAGCTCCCGCTACCGGTTATTGTGTCTGCCATTCTTCAATTTCCTCCAGATGATATTGTTTATGTAATGACGTGTTTACGAAAGCAATATATGCCTGGTTTTGAGATAATTGTCCAGATTTACAGGGATTTCGTACGTATATAAACCACAAGCTTGATAGCACAGACTCATTGTATTGGAGCCTTTTATACTGCATATACACTAATCCTGAAGAAACGATACAGGACACTTCTTTAACAGAGAATATCCGTTAATATTAAGACGTTTTTCGTCCACGCCAATGATGCATGATGTTTTCGACTCTTCATTTATACAATATCACATTTGGAGGCAGTCCACCCTACCCGAGTTTAAGATGAGGTAAATGCGTTAGCAGGACTCCGGGAAAAAGTTTCCTTATGCAGGCAGCAGAAATATTAGCGCTAGTGTTCAGTCAATTGAACTTCTTTTTTCTGCCGGAAGTTTATTTCGGGCCCAACCCCAGTCAAATATTGAGATACTGTCTCGACTATGTTCTCATCCTTGAGAATGCGTTTGTGCCCCAACCCCTTTGTCGAATGGAAAGCAATCCTGCTGTTTATTTCGACGAGAGTGAAGGCGTCTTCAAATGGAACCATCCGGTCTCCATGATCATGAACAATCATCACATCTGAGTCCAGATTCTCAAGAAGCCGGTAGGGATTGTCATTTTCTATACTGTAGCCGAATTTCTCTTCGAGTTCTGAAATAATTGATAAATACATGTGCCTGGGTACACCATTTTTCTCAAAAGTATTAAAGAGAAGCTCCCGCAACTTCAGTGCCGGAGCAATAAGTGCTGTTTTAACATGAAGCTTTTCCTTTGAGAGACAATTGATTGCTGCAGCAGCTCCAATGGAATGTGCAACCATTCCTGCCAAATTATTACGACCGATGCGGTTGACCATTGCCCTGACTGCATCGGTTATTTCAAAATAATTGGTTAATTCACCTTCCGATTGACCGTGAGCAGGAGCATCAAAGGTCACAACTGCAAATCCTTTATCCATGAGGGGATGAATGAATGGATAAAGGTTTGTCCCGGCTCCGTTCCACCCATGTACAGCGAGGATTATTGGACCCTCTCCCCATTGCCAGCACTGTACGGTGTTATCATGTACCTTAATCTGGAAATTATCGGCAACATCAATCATTTGTTGTTCCTTTGCAGTAGGATGTTTTCTTGCTGGTTTAAAAAACAATTGTTTAATTTTAGATTTTGTTTTTTGCGGAAACAAGAATCCCAACGTGTTTAGGGAAAGTTGTTTTAGTCGATGCGAAGAACTTCTTATACGAACGTTCGTACTATTATTTGAGTAAAGTTCTGTTCGTGCTCTCATAATATCTCCCAATGAATTTTGTTCCTTCGTTTGTCTTTTTATTGATAGGAATGGATCAGTTTGTCCAGTGCTTTTCCCAGGCGTTGCTTAGACTCGCTTGTTCGAAGTAAAATGGAATAATAATGATACCCCATAAGCAGAGAATACAAGTCGAAAGCGAATTGCTCGCAATCAATGTCCTCACGAAAATCATGTACTTTAATTGCCGATCTACAAATCATTTTTAATGATTCAATCCACGACTGCTGTTGAGCAAGGAGAAATTCCCTTACTTTTCCAGGACGTTCACTAAATTCGGTACTGGCTGAGACGAAAATACAACCACCCTTTAGCTTGCCTCCCCATTGAATCCAATTTTCCACCAGCGCTTTAATTCTTGGAATTCCTGCTTTATTCTTCAATGCAGGTCGGACCACATTATAAATAAAATCGTCAGCCGCAAATTCGAGAATTGCAATTTGCAGGTTTTCTTTGGATTGGAAATGCGCAAACAGCCCGCTTTTTGACATTTGGGTCGCCTTCGCCAATGAGCCAATTGTCACTGAATCCAAACTTGACTCACTGGCCATGCCAAGAGCGATGCTAAGTATGCTATTTTTGGTATCTTGTCCTTTCGTCATGCACACACAATAGCACGACCGTTCGTGCGAGTCAAGCGGTCCATGACTTTTAATTATATTTTTCGCAGGAAGTGTTACTGACAAGAGCAGGCGATTATCCCACAACCTTCCCATCTACCATCCTTTTCAAACAGAAAACAAGACCCTGGAAAACCATAATGTACCATTATATAATTACAATAGAGATAGAGCCGAGAAGTAGCTCGCGATGGAAAACCGTTTAACTGAGGTTTGTATATGACCAGGGAAAAATCGACCCAGCCATCCGGCACGAGGGAAAACAGATCGACCAGTTTCAGCTGGCCCGAATGGTATGCTGAACTCTCTCGGTTCCGAGACTCTAATAGCCTCACATCGACCTGGCAGCTCATCAATACTGTTATCCCCTACTTCTTTCTCTGGTATCTGATGATTCTATCGATTCAACGAGGGTATCCATATGTTTTTACCCTCATTCTAATCCTACCCGCTTCCGCATTTCTTGTTCGTATTTTTATCCTGTTTCACGATTGTGCACACGGGGCTTTTTATAGATCAAGACGTACCAACATTTTTTTCGGGTATCTCCTTGGAGTTCTTGTTTTCACCTCCTTTGAAGACTGGCGCTTCATCCATCTTCGGCATCACGGCACCTATGCTAACCTCGATGCCCGTGGATTTGGCGATATCTGGACCATGACGTTGACAGAATATGAACGTTCATCATCTTTTAAACAGCTGCTCTACAGAGTTTACAGGAATCCCCTGGTATTGGTTGGGCTTGGTGCACTTTTCAATTTTCTCCTCCATAACAGGCTTCCCGATGTACGAGCAAGAAGGAAAGAACGAATTGGCGTGATTTTAACCAACCTGCTCCTTCTGGCAATAGCCCTGACGGCAGCAAAGCTCATAAGCTGGAAGACTTATCTGTTGATTCAACTGCCGGTATTATTCCTTGCAGGAGCTGCTGGCATATGGCTCTTTTATGTTCAGCACCAGTTCAAAGGTGGGTACTGGGCGAGAAAAGATGCGTGGGTTCCCTTACGTGCCGCCATGGAGGGCAGCTCATTTTTTCAATTACCAACAATATTACGATGGTTTTCCGGCAACATAGGATATCATCACATCCATCATCTCAGTCCCACAATCCCCAACTATCAATTGAAGAGCTGCTACGATACAATTAAACCTTTACAGACCATAGAGCCAGTTAGCTTGAGGCAAAGCCTCTCCTGCTTTTCTCTGAAGCTCTGGGATGAGGACTTGCGAAAAATGGTGGACTATCCTTGACCGCTCCCTTTTTTGGCCTCAACATTCCCTCTGCTTACTGAGTTTTAGCCGACTAGAATAACTCTCGCCTACATCATAACTGCTAACCTGGGTTTCTCCTCTTTTACAAATACATAAGATCACGCTCGTTCCAGATCAGAAAAGCAGCCGTGCAACCTTACAGCCTGCTCATCTGAAATCAAATCTGCTTTAAACACTTGACGGTAAAAGAGAAAAGACCGATTATGTTAGAAACTTGCAGCCCGTCTCTCTTCATCAGCTCAGGTGAACATTGTGTACACACCGGATGGTGACGTAGCAAAATATGACCTCGGCACTGAGAAAAGGTAAAATCGCCGAAGATGTCGAAATTGTTGTTCGCTTTGAGGTTCCCCGTGACCGTCCGGGAATGGGTTGAGATGGTACCGGCAATATAGGCGATCTTAACCCACCGCCTCCTCGTATAAAAAGATAAAACCGAAGTATTTTATAAAGAAGACATGCAATATATAGTTATCGCCTTAATTGCAGCGATGTTATTTGGAGCGTCTACTCCCATCGGCAAGACATTGCTCAACAGCCTTCCTCCCTTTCAGCTTGCCGGACTCTTCTATTTAGGTGCAGCCTTGGGAGTTCTGCCTTTTTCTTTTACCAGACAAAACGTTCTTCGGATTGATAAAATTAACAGGAAAAATTTCCTGCGGCTCTCCGGTGCGATTAGTCTGGGTGGAGTTATAGGACCGGTTCTTCTTCTTTTCGGACTGCAAATTGCATCTTCATCCACTGTTGCCATGTGGTTGAATCTGGAACTTGCAGCCACTGCCGTTCTTGGATTTATCATATTTAAAGATCATTTGGGAATGTATGGCTGGTTTGGCGTGACAGGAACCATTCTGGCTTCGATGATGCTTTCCTGGAATGAAGGCAATATCGGAATTTATGCCCTGCTGCTCGTTAGCGGCGCCAGCATCTGCTGGGGACTGGACAATCACCTCACCGCTCTTATTGATGGAATAACCCCTGCACAAAGTACCTTCTGGAAAGGGTTGATTGCCGGATCAGTGAATCTTTTCATTGGCTGTTTTTTCGAGACATGGACAGGTGAACTCCCGCTTGTAGCAGGTGCAATTATTGTCGGCGTCTTTTCCTACGGGTTCAGCATCAGTCTCTATATCTGGTCCGCTCAAAATCTTGGCGCCACCAGAAGTCAGATGATCTTTGCCAGCGCTCCTTTTTTTGGTGTGCTCATCTCGGTTATTTTATTGGGTGAACACCTCTCGTGGATGCAGCTGGGCGCCGCACTGTTGCTAATAGTCTCCGTGCTCATTCTCTTCCGAGATCAACATGGCCACTATCATGAACATGAAGCGATGGACCATAACCATGGCCATCGTCATGATGATCATCATCACACACATGCGCATATAAAGTATCCAGACAATGGCTATCACGGTCATTGGCATAACCACGATTCAGCCTCCCATAACCACCCTCACTGGCCAGACGTGCATCATCGCCATGATCATGGATGAATTGTCAAAAAAACCTTTACTGAAGGAACTATAAAAGCTAACAATATCTGCAAGATTTTGAATCTCCGCCAGCATAACTTTTTCGGGAAATCTCCAAACTGGTCTTTTCCTGTACCCTTCTTCAGGAATCGGCTCGCTCCTGTTCATTATCAGCCGTTACTGTACTGGATTGCAAGTGGAGAATAAAAAAACGATGAACCACAGGTAACCCCTGCATTACTATGGAAAAAGCACAAATGCGGGACTGTTATTTTTATGAGGAGGTCTTCCATTGAAAGAATTACCCCCAGGAAAAAGCACATCTTCCGTATGGGCTGGCGAAGAAGAATACGTTATGCCGAATGTGACCCAGGTCCCGGTAGTACACAGTGTATCATTTGGGTATAAAGATATTGAAGAATGGCAGCAAGTTGCTCTTGGTAACAAGCCTGGCCATATCTACAGTCGCAATACAAACCCAACTGTGGATGTATTCGAGAAAAAGATATGCCTGCTCGAAGGCGCCGAGGCGGCTACCAGCGCCTCTTCCGGAATGGGAATAATCAGCAGTACTCTCTTTGGCCTGCTCTCTCCAGGACAACGTGTCGTTTCGGTAAAAGACACCTATGGCGGCACCAACAAGATATTCACGGAGTTTCTACCTCGATTTCATGTCGAGACGGTTCTGTGTGATACTACTAATCACGAGGAGATTGAACAGGAAGTGGCAAAAGGCTGTGATCTGCTCTATCTTGAGACACCAACCAATCCTACTATAAAAATAACTGATCTCGAACGGCTTTCCAGCGCAGGCAAAAAAGCTGGAGCCATCGTTGCGGTTGACAACACCTTTGCTACCCCCATAAACCAGCGACCTCTGACTCTTGGCGCAGACCTGGTGCTCCACTCTGCGACCAAATTTCTTGGCGGCCATGCAGATGCTCTTGCCGGTGTTGTCTGTGGGCGGGCAGATCTGGTCAAACACATATATCATTATCGGGAAATCAACGGGGCTTCGCTTGATCCCATGTCTGCGTATCTCATTATCCGCGGCATGAAAACACTGGCGCTGCGAATTGAGAGACAGAACCAGAATGCTCTTGAGATTGCCAGGTATTTGCAGTCCCACCCACAGGTCAAGAAGGTGTTTTATCCAGGCCTTGAAGCCCATGAAGGTCACGACATAGCGAAAAAACAAATGAGTGGGTTTGGCGCCATGCTCAGCTTTATGCTCAAAGATGAAAGTCTGGCAGCTGTAGGTCAGGTCATTGCCCGGTTTAAATATGCACATGCAGCAGCGAATCTCGGGGCAGTTGAAACCATCGTCGGACCTCCGGCAACGACAAGTCATGTCGAATGCACCAGGGAAGAACGCCAGGCAATGGGTATTCCTGAAAGCCTCATTCGCTACTCCACAGGTATTGAAAATATTGAAGATCTTAAAAACGACCTGGAAAATGCACTGGCAGTTCTGGGTTGATAACTGCTCCATTGGAATTTTGATATCGCATCATCCGCATCAGGGAAAGAGGCTTTGAGGCATGCTCTTTCCCCTTTTTATTAATGGCTATTAAATTATCGGACGCTCTTTGTTGTAAACACTTACAGTTAAGCTCTTTTTCTACTTCCCTTCAAAATCTCTCTAAAGTTTTTTCTAAACCATTGTGTTCGTTGTGAATAAAATTCATTGTTTTTTTAAACCATTGCAGAACTCTGCTTTCATAAGCATTGAAATTAGGATAGATTGTTAGGAGTTCAATCATTCAGCCAGACCACACTGACCAGAGCCTGCATTCTGACCTATTCAGCGATGATGGCAAGTCTACGTCTTTTAAAAACAATCTCGCTTGGAGGAACCTTCATGGACGTTGTTCTCTTGTCCCGTCTTCAGTTTGCCTTTACCATAATGTTTCATTATATTTTTCCACCCTTGACCATTGGTCTTGGGGTGATACTCGCCTATCTGGAAACCAGGAGCTTTTTTAGCAAAAAAACTATCTTCGCCATTGCCAGCCAGTTCTGGACTAAGATTTTCGTGCTGAATTTTGCAATTGGAGTGGCCAGTGGTATCGTCATGGAGTTTCAGTTTGGCACCAACTGGGCAACCTATTCCAGGTTTGTCGGTGATGTTTTTGGCAGTGCATTAGCCGCAGAAGGTGTATTTGCCTTCTTTCTCGAATCAGGATTTCTCGCAGTCGTTGCCTTTGGCAGACAACAGGTAAGGGCCGGATTTTATCTTTTCAGCGTATATATGGTCGCTCTTGGCTCGATCTTTTCCTCTGTTTGGATTGTGGTTGCCAACAGCTGGCAACAGACTCCAGCGGGGCACCATATAGTAGACATCATGCGCCAGGGAACACTGCCCGACGGGACCTCCGGTTTGATCCCCTGGGTGGTCGACGGAGTGCTGCAACGCCGTGCCGAAATAGTCAATTTTATCGATCTGCTGTTTAATCACTCAACCGTGTATCGGCTCAGTCATGTACTTCTGGGTTGTTTTGCTGTTGGAGCTTTTCATGTCCTTTCCATCTCGGCATTTTATATATTGAAAGGGAAACACCCAGAGTTTGCCAAACACTCTTTTAACGGTGCCCTCATCATGGGTTTTGCGGCCTCTCTCGGCCTGGCTCTTAACGGTCATTATCAGGCTCAGAACATGTACGTATTTCAACCGGCTAAAATTGGTGTTTTTGAAGGTCATTTTGAAACTGGCAGAGGAGACCTTAACATCATTGGCTGGCCCAATGAAAAGGAAGAACGTATCGATTTTGGTTTTGGCATTCCCGGTGGCCTCAGCTTTCTTCTCTTTGATGATTTTACCTTCAGTAAACAGGTGGTCGGCCTGGACCGCTTTAAAAAAGAAGACAGACCGCCTCTCCTCATCCCATTTTTTTCCTGGCGTGCCATGGTTGGTTTGGGATCGCTTATGATAGGGCTCTGCGGTCTGGGACTTTACTATAATATGCGCGGAAAGTTATATGAGAAAAAATGGCTGCTCTGGTTATTTGTGTTTGCCATTGGCTTTGTTGTTGTTGCCAACCAATCCGGCTGGATATCCGCTGAAGTCGGCCGACAGCCATGGACGGTGAATCCTCCTGTAACCTGGAACACAGGGGGCACGGATCTGCTTACTGGCCCGGACGGGACGGTTCTCTACGATGAATCAGCCGGGCTGCGCACTGCTGACTCTATCAGTGTATCAGTCTCACAAACAGAAGCCCTTACCTCCTTGGTTCTGTTTATGTGTTTATACGTGTCACTTGCTGCAGTGTGGATTTTTGTCCTGGACCGAAAAATCCGAAAGGGTCCTGAAGCATCACCAACAAAGGGAAGGCAAGACGGCACACTCGGTATGCGCCAGGCGACTATTGATAAACAGCATGCCCGACTCACTGGAGAGAAAGATGGTAATGGAGGTGCAGCATGAGTCCTGAATTAATGTGTTTTCTCTGGTTTATTATCTTGAATGTTCTACTCATCGGTTATGCCATCCTCGACGGCTTTGATTTAGGCGTCGGGATTATCCATCCATTTACCGGCAAAACTGACCAAGAAAGACGACTGGTGATGAACAGTATCGGACCTCTCTGGGATGGCAATGAAGTGTGGCTGGTAACCTTTGGCGGAGCACTCTTTGCCATGTTCCCCTCTGCCTATGCCTCTATATTCAGTGCTTTTTATATTCCCTTTGTGGTGTTGCTCTTTGCCCTTATCTTTCGGGCTGTTTCACTTGAATTCCGATCCAAAAGAACAGGCAATGTCTGGCGCTCTTTCTGGGATTTCCTCTTTTTCCTGGGCTCTACCCTTTCCGCCCTTCTCTTTGGCATTGCCGTCGGTGCTCTGATGCAGGGTCTGCCAATTTCAGAGGTCGGAGATTATCAAGGTACTCTTCTCGAGATGGTCACACCTTTCAGTGTTTTGGTAGGACTTTTTACCGTGGCTCTTCTCGCCATGCACGGTTCAATCTATCTCTACCTGAAAACCGAAGGCGACCTGCAGACAAGGTTGCATGGCTGGATGAAAGGTACTTTCTTTACCTTTTTGACGTTTTTCATTATCGTTACCCTCTATTCGACACTGCTTGTACCGGCCTCTCTCAAACATTTTGACGACTATCCCATTCTTTGGCTGGTGCCTTTGCTTAATCTGCTGGCCATTGCCAACATTCCCAGGGCCATTTCTCAGCATAGGCCCTTTTATGCCTTTGTAAGCAGTTGCTGTACCATTGCAGCACTGGTCTTCCTGTTTAGCGCAGCGCTTTATCCGAATCTGCTGCCGGCATCAAATAATCCTGATTTTTCCCTGACCATTTTCAATGCTGCTTCAAGTCCGCTTACCCAAAAAATTGGGCTTATCATTGTAGCTATAGGCATGCCTCTGGTGGTGTCATATACCATTTTGATCTACTGGACATTCCGAGGCAAGGTACGGCTGGGTGATGATAGTTATTAGATATTCCCATACCCACAGAGATTTTTTGCTATGCTGTATTTATCCTTGGCTACGGAAGCGCAGGGGAAGAGGAGGTTTGCAGAGGTTTTGTTGAAAATAGATCAGTTCAAGGCAGGTATTGATACGGATTCCGGATAGAAAAGAATCCGTATCAATCTGTTTAGCGAGGACTATCAGCGACCATAAATCGTACTTTCAAAGCATTACCCGCAAAACCGTAACGGGAAAGGGGAAACTCAACGACATGATTGTCTGGAATTCCCGGCGGATAATTGAGAAAAAGCGGAACTTCCCCTCTTAAGAACCCTGTACCAAAGCATCGCCAACACTCCTGTAATCCACAACCTGCCCATCCCTGACAAGACGGGCAACGAACCTGAACCGGCAAATGAACACGAATGTGCCCTCCACGTTGTGCTTGATCAGCGGTTAAAAGTACTTCCATATCCTCATAATCATTGCGGCCTCTGTCATACGCCCAGCTTGATGAAGCTGTATTAAAAAAGTCTCCTAATAGTGACTCAAGACCGGAAGCCATAGACCTGGAAATATCTGCAGCCCTGGGGGTAAGGGGTTCTGCCTGGTGTGGCTCCGGTACAAGCGGCTCAGTTTTTACTCGACTGAAGCCTCTTTGTATCGCTTCAGATCTCTGTCCTTTTCGTGCTCTCAAAACGCTGAGACTATCATCGTATTGTTTTCGCTGTGAAGGGTCACTCAACACCGAATATGCTTCCTGAATTGCCTGGAAAGGAGAATTACTCTCAGCATAATAATCCGGATGATACTCCTTGGCCAATCTTCGATACGCTGATTTGATGTCGCTGTGAGATGAATCGGCAGGTATTCCTAAAATGATATAATAATTTTTTGGCATAACGGAACCTCCTTCAAAATCGCAAGCAATTGGTATTGCAACCTTTTCAAAGTATTCAGCAATGCTGTTTCTCCAGACTGCTCTTTTTTTGTTTCCTATTATTGTAGTCCAAAATATTATTTTTTCAACTATTACATAAAAAGTAACTTTTGTTAATTGACACAGATAAAAATGTAATTATTTTTTCAGCCAAGAAATGGAGTGCATCCTCAAATAACACCCATATTTTAATGATATAGAAGAGGATGCGCAGAGTAAAAAGGACAACTCATTGTAAAAGGAGGATCGATTATGTGGACAGGTATTGGAGACATTGACAGAATGTTTGGTGCCATGGATCTGCTTCGTTCTCGTATGAATAGGGTTTTCCCTGATTTCGCCGGATCCTATGGTGATGACATTGGCTGGCGACTGACGGTTGACGGTTCGCCGAGGACAAATCTATACGACAGTGGTGACCATTTTATCGTCGTTGCTGAACTTCCTGGCATGACAAAAGACAACATTGACGTCAAAATTCAGGGGAATTATCTGGAAATAAGCGGCAGCCGCAAAAATCAAACTCCAGAAGGCTACAAAGTCCATAGAACAGAGAGTACTGCCGCCACCTTCACTCGCAGTTTTACCATACCCGCGGATGTGGATGTGGATAAGGTTGGTGCGTCCCTGCAAGACGGCCTTCTCACACTCACCTTGCCAAAAGCTGAGGCGGCCAAACCAAAGCAAATAAGCATCAGTTAATAAAAATAGTATTTTGCCATAGACTGCAGACAGTATGGAGGTATAGATATGAGCGAGAGAACAGATGTAACCAAAGTTGAAGAATCAATGCCCGAGAGAAGAAGAAGCGGACTGCCAACCATCGCACCTGTTGTAAATATTTTTGAAAACGATGAAGAAATTCTTCTGCATGCTGACATGCCTGGCATAAAAAAGGAAGAAATCAACATCAATATAGATAACGGCAGGCTGGTGCTCTCCGGTATCCGTAAACTGGAAAAACACGGTGCAGCAGCTTGGGAAGAGTTTGGTGATGCCGAATACCGCAGGGTCTTCTCCGTGCCACAGACCATAGACGTCGCTCGCGTCAATGCGGAATTGAAAGAAGGTGTGTTGAAGCTCAGCATGCCAAAATTTGAGAAAGCAAAACCACGTCAGATAGAGATAAAAGCTTCGTAGTACACAAAAAACGTGAAGGATTATAAAAAGGGAACCAGCCAAGGCTAGTTCCCTTTTTATTTGTAAAAACAGAGGACTCTTGAGTCAATACGATCCTCTGGTCTGAGAGCCAGAGGCTACTCCTTATTCTCAGAAAAATTGTCCCTGACAGAAACAGATGATCATCTTTTGTCTTAGACGGCCCGATATCATTCCCCAGCGTGCGGACTCTTAATAGCCTTGTGATTCCAGCACATCCTGAATTTGTGTCATCACCTCCGAGAGTCGATAGCGGCTCACTGGCAGGACAGCATCAGATTTCAAATATACCCTGGAAGCACGGTTTGTTTTATCGAGCTGACGAATCGCATGCACATTAACGACGTGGGATCGGTGAATCTGGATAAAATGACCATCGGGAAGCTTCTCCATGAGGTCCGCCAGGGATGATTTGATAAAATAGCTTTTAGCTTCGTCCTCTTCTATAGTATGGATCCGGCAATAATGGTCCTCAACGGTAACATGGCTGATAGAATCCTGCTCCAGGATGATCTGGCTGCTTCCTGACTGGATACATAGTGGTGCTGCTGTCTCACGGTCAGTCTCTCCTGGCGATACCTTATCGTGTAGCGCCTCATGTTGGGCAACCAATGTTTGTTCCTTCAACACCTGAGCCCTCCGCTCTTTTTCTAACCAAAGCTGCCGAACCAAGGCTATGAACCACAGTATAAGAATCGTGCCGACAAAAAACGGAAGGCAGAACAAAAAATGTTCCAGAGGTCGTGGGCGCATCTCGGGATATTGTTGATAATAGTAATAGATGTCCAGAGCATAATATTGGATGCCGCTGAAGACAATAGTCCGCTGAACATAAAATGCGACGACAAAACTTACTCCCCAAAACAGAGCCTGTTTTCCCAGGGTTCTGTTTTCAAATCGCCCCCATCGACCTGTCAAGCGTGCCAACCATTCATCAGCCACATAAAGGCAAAGACCAAAATTAATCATGGTATGCAATATATGATTACCTCGGAAACTTATTGAGGTAACTCGCCATGTTAACCAGCCATAGAGATCAAGAGCAACAAACGTCCAGACGCCTGCGAGCAGACAAGCCACAAGGTAGACCAGATAACGATTCGTCCATTGTGAATAAAAAAGTCCGACAGAATGGTTGGCAACAATACCAGGAAGCCGCCCCAGAAATGTAACAGCAGTTCGAATCATAAAAAGTTTTCCGTTGTAAGAGGTCAGAACAATATAACATCAATAAAGCACCTAATAATAGCTGATTTCAACGATGATTTCAAAAGGCTCTGCTTTCTTGCTCAACCCATTCACGAACCCAATGAACCATTGACGAACTCAGACTTGAAATCGTTCTTAGCCACAATCTAAATAGACAGTGTGCTCACATAATTTTGTTTTAATTAAATTTATGCTGGTGGAGTGAAAATGAAGAATCAGCTGATCAAAAGCCAGGAACTGAAACGGGAATTGGGATTATTTTCGGCAACGGTGGTGGTGATTGCTAATATGATTGGTACAGGTATCTTTACCTCTTCGGGATTTATTATTGCAAAGGTCAGCAATCCGTTAGCATTCGGGCTTTGCTGGCTGGTCGGTGGCCTTCTTGCCCTCTGTGGTGCCCTCTGCTACGGCGAACTTGGAGTTAGATTTCCAAAAGCCGGTGGTGAATATATCTACCTCAGTGAAGCCTATGGTCAATGCCTCGGTTTTCTCTCCGGCTGGCTTTCACTCTTCGTCGGATTTTCGGCTCCCATCGCAGCAGCGGCCATGGCCTTTGCCACCTATTTACTCCCCCATACAGATCAGGGAATCGCCAAAGTGACAGCCAGTGGGGTTATACTGAGCATCACCCTGCTGCACTATCACAGCCTGAGACTCGGTGCCCGAATGCAGAACGGTATGACTCTACTCAAGGTCGGTTTTATCATCGGGCTGGTGATTGCCGCCGTGGTTACTGGTCATGGCGATATCACAAATTTTAAGGCTGGAGCATGGAGCAATACACTTTTCAGCAGCCAATGGGCAGTCGCACTCATCTTCGTCTCCTTTTCCTATAGCGGCTGGAATGCAGCGGGTTACCTCGGAGGAGAGATCCGTGAGCCGGAACGTAATCTGCCTCGCGCCTTAACAATAGGTACGGTGATAGTTATGTCTCTCTATCTTGCGCTGAACGGTGTCTATCTCTATGCCCTGGCTCCAGAGGAGATGGCTGGACATGCAGATGTCGGCACCATGGCGACGACCGCTCTTTTCGGCCCTGCTGCCGGTCGTTGGCTAGGACTGGCAATCGCCGGATGTCTTTTATCGGTTCTCAGTGCCATGATCATGACCGGGCCAAGGGTTTACTACGCAATGGCCCGGGACGGCGTTTTCTTCCATGCCTTTGGACGGCTCAGCAAACTCCGCCAAACCCCGGCGGCCTCCATTTTTCTCCAGGCAATTATCGCCATAATTATGGTAGTTACCGCCACATTTGATTCCCTTTTAATCTATATCGGGTTCACCCTGTCCCTTTCTGCAATTTTAACAGTTGGCGGCATGATGCTGCTAAGCCATCTCAAACCAATGCCTGCAGGCAGCTATCGCACCCCAGGATATCCACTCATCCCTTCCATCTTCATCCTTGGCAATGGCTGGATCATCTATTTTGTTCTCAAAGGTCAGCCAATAGCCTCACTATTCGGGCTGGCTACCATTATTTTGGGATTAATGGCATATGGAGTATTTATCTTTCAATCAAAACGTCTTGAGACAGTTGAATCATCTGCTAACAGGAATCGTCATTTTTAATCAAACCAGTTGGAGGAAATATATATGAAGCTCAAAATATCGTGGTTTATCCATTTCCTTTTGTTGTCCTTTGCACTGTTCTTTACACTTCCCGCCGTCGCTGTGGAAAAGGGCAAAACAAGCTCTACCGCTGAAGCAGTCTGCGCCTTTCGTTCCATCGCAGCGTTAGACCCTGATCTGAAAACCCGTAATCCGGATTATATGGCTACACATTTTGTCAATCCTGCCATGGTTGGCATCATCCCTGGTCTAGGTATGAGTTTTGACGCTGCCAAGATATCCATCGATGTACAGGATACCGGTGTTTTCTATTACGTCAATGCCCGTACCCATCATATGGATAACCTGTTAAGGCAGGCGCTCGACAACGGTGTCTCTCAAGTTGTTATTATGGGAGCCGGATTCGACAGCCGTGCCTACCGTTTCCACGAACAATATCCAAAGGTGCGGTTTTTCGAGATCGACCTGCCAGCTACTTTGCAGGATAAACAGAACAGGGTGGAAAAAATCCTTGAACGCAAACCCGAGTGGGTAACCTATGTTCCTATCGATTTCAATACCCAAACACTGGATGAGGTTCTGAGCAAGGCTGGCTTCATATATGACAAACAGACTTTTTATGTGTGGGAAGGCGTTACCTACTTCATCTCTGAGACGGGCGTGAATAATACTCTGAAATTCATTGCCGAACATTCAGCACCTGGCAGCCAACTTGTATTCGACTATATGCTGGAGGACGTAGTTCAGGGGATAGACTATTCTGCATACGGCTCACGGATGACTGTCTTCTGGGTTGCATTCCAGGGAGAACCTTATGTGTTTGGCATCGCACCAGAAAATCTGGAGATCTTCGTCAACCACCGTGGTTTGAAGTTACTCTCGGACCTGGGCCCGCAGCAACTGAGCGAGCGTTATCTTATTAACAGCCAGGGCCGAGCCAGTGGCAAAATTGCCGGTTTTTTGCGGATTGTACATGTTGAGGTACCACTTCCTGCTGAAAGGGAACAGCTGATTGTCCAGTCAACACTTTCCCCTCAAAAGATGAGAAGGCCTCTTGAGCAAACACGAAAAGTCGAAGTGCCGGAAGGAGTCCAGCTACTTATGAATAATCAGGCCCGTTGTTTTAAAATGAAAGATTTGGAAGCATTGAAAGACAACTACTCAGAATCTTATGTTCAAAACGGTCGTGGTAAAACCGATCTCATATCCTTTGTCCAGCGGATCTTTCAGGCAAACAATTTCGAAAATTTCAACATTGTGTTGACCCGGTTCGAGCAGGATGGAAATAAAGCCATTATCGATGGCTTTGTTGATCGTAAAGACTATCGTACTCCTCTGGTTATTCAACATATCGCCAAAGAGGCAGACGGTCAGTGGAGATGGATCGGCAATCAGCGCTGAATACTCCCCCCCAACATTTCAAAAAAAACAGCTTTGCCCTTTAATTATATTATCCAAACACGTGACATATTGAGGTTAAACCTGCAGAGCCGCATTTATTCATGATACCCTTCGGATACTCTTTTTAGTCCCCCTTTGAGGGGGATTTGTATCTTGGATGTAGGTGGAGGCTAGCGATTTCAAATACATTACTCATTTTCTTGTTTTTTATGACAGACTTTTTGGAGTAAGGTACGAAAACAGGATGAATGAATATCAACGCTATTTGTTTTATCATGGAGGAAGTACCGAAATGAAGACAAATCTTTTATGGCAAATCGTGGTCAATTTGATCGTGTTTGCCCTTGGCCTTGTTATTTTCATTCCCTCATTTTACAAGCTCTCAGTTTTCTCCTTTCACCATTTCAGATCTGCAGCCATCAGCGGAGAGGTAATTGACCAGGGCATGGGGAGAACTTTCGGATGCAGACCTCTTATCCAATATACCGATAGTGACGGAGCCATCCAGGAATTTAAGACCAGAATTATTTACCATTTCCTCGTATGCCCTGAAAAGGGAGAGAGAGTAAAAATACTATACAGAAAAGGAATGCCAGACAAGACGATAGTTGCCAGCTATTTTCACCATATATTCCTCTCCTCAGTATTTATTATGATAGGGTTATACCTTATGTATTGTGGAGGAAGAGGGAAGTTGAAATGAAGAGAACAATTTTCCGTAATACGGAAAGATCATGAGTAACGCGTAATGTGAACCATGCCAACCTATCTAAAAAGTGATTTCATGGAGGTTATTGGCCGTAACTCTATGAATATGCCTCACACTCAATAAAGTTGGTCAGTCTATGTTGATCCACCACTAAAATGCTACATGAAAAGGATAAAGCTACCCATTGAAATTCAAGGAGCTTTTTCCCAAAAACTTCCCAACCACCCATCGACTCAGCTCTTCTTGACAAGAGAACTACCTCGACGCCTACCCCTTTTTTTATTGCATATTGGAAGGAGATGATGATATAAATGAGGCCTTTACCCTAAGAGTCATTTCGCCATGACCATCAGGCTGACTGTGTGCAATATGAGACCCAATATTTCATGGAAAATCAGCAGACACATGAAAGAAATCGGGGATAAACCTTATTAAGATGTGTTGAATACTTCATGAGAGTCAAAACGCAGCCTGTTTCAAGGATCTCAATGCTGGGTCCATTAACACAATCACTAATCTACGGTTAACAGGAGTATATGAGCATGTTTAAAAAAAGTTTTTTCCTTTTGGCAGTTTCCCTGCTGTTCGCAACTGCACAGACAGCAGCCTCGGCAACATCCGCATCCGACGAAGCAATTGAAGAGCTACTTAAAGCTATGAATACAGTACAGAATATAGGTGCATCACTTGAGACTATGCAAGAAACCATCAAGGTGAATTCCCCATATTTCATGAAAGAAATTAAAGTTATTATGGCCCGCGAGATTGAAGAAGAAAAGGTTCAGAAAGCAGCTGAAATCTATCGTCAGGATGATTTTGGGGCCACCAGGCTGTATGAGCTTTTTCGCTATAAACTCAATCTCGACCGAATCATTAAAGAGGTCATGCTCCCAGTCTATAAAGAGCATTACACCACAGCTGAAATAGAAGAACTCACCAAATTCTACAAATCGGATCTGGGGCAGAAGATGCTCAAGCTCAACCCAACTATCAGCCAGGCGATATCTGCAAAAACACGAGATATAAGTCAGATGGCGCTCAATCAGGCCAAAGAAGAGCTGGCCTTTGAGCTTCAGCAGAAAGTTGAAAAATAATATTATCTTTCGGGGGTGTCGCACCTCCGAAATTGCAGCACCTGCTGAACTTTAAAATTATTCGTTTTACTGCTGAATTTTTGATGGAGGGAAGTCGCTTTTTTTCCTGCTCTCCCAGGAAGCTTCGAGCACGGGTCAGTCTTGATATACATTGTAGAATATAGTCACCATAGGAGTAAACCGTGGTCTTTCCAAACAAATACATGTATATGGAAGCAGGAAGTAATAACCATCCATGCTAAAAAACTTTTCGAGCTGCTCTCTCATTCATCTGACTTCCCGATAAAAAGCGAATCCCCTCGGCCCAATCTGATTCTCCCAGTGATACATCAGTACTGGCTAACCTCCCTTATTTTTATTATAAAACAGTCACATAAAACCTGAACGACCAGGACTCCTTATGAGCATATGCTTGTATTGAACATTTAAAAATGCTACACTACACTTCTCTCCACCACATGATTCTATTGACATTATTTTATCTTGAAATATAGTTATTTAATGATTTAATTAATTTATTATTTAACATTTTCTTAGTGAAATTACAGGATATAATCCTTATGAAACAAGATGAAAATGCCAGAACCATACTCATGGACAACAGAATCCTAGCAAAACAGCACTACCTGGAAAATTATACATACCCTGGAGAAAAATATGCGTAACCGAAGCATTTTATCCGCAATGGTTATCCTGTTATCCGTGATTCCTCTTTGGAGTTGTAGCGATGAGAGAGACAACGATCATACCGTCGCCAAAGAATTTCCCTCTGAACGAGTTCGGATACTCACGGTGAGTTCAAGTCAGGTGGCTGATCAAATTGAAGTTATGGGAAGTGTACAGGCTGCTGAAAGTGCAGTTATTTCTTCCCGAATAAGCGGTAATATCTCAGAGATTTTTGTCTCCCCCGGAACCTATGTGAAGAGTGAGGAAAAGCTGTTGCAGATAAGTGCAGAGGAGTTATCTGCAAAGCTTTTGCAGGCAAGGGCCGAACTCAACCAGGCTTCGCGCAATCTTGAACGCGAGAGGAAGCTTCTTACCAAGAAAGCTGCCACACCGGAAGCAGTAAAATCCCTGGAGGAAACCCAGGAGATCGCCCAGGCAATCTATAATGGAGCCAAGGCAATGCTTGGCTACACCACCGTGACCGCGCCCTTCACAGGAAGAATAACACGCAAGCTTGTCGATGCAGGAGATCTGGCCACACCAGGAAAAGCATTGTTCCACATGGAAAATGAAAACAATGTACAGGTGGTCACCGAGGTCCCTGAAATATTAGCAAACAATATAAAAATGGGCATGCAAATGAATATCCTGGTTCCGGCTGCCTCCCTGGAGATTGAGGGTAATGTTGCCGAAATTGCACCCATTGCTGATCGTCAATCACGAACGGTAACCATCAAACTTGATATCGAGAAAAGCACTTCCCTCAGATCGGGACAATTCGCGAGAGTCACTCTCCCGGGAAAGAAGGTGAAAACCCTGCTCATTCCTCAAAAATCAATTCAGCTGTATGGACAAATGGAAAAAGTGTTTGTTGCTGAAGATGGCAGAGCCAGGCTTCGCCTCATCAGGACAGGTAAAATTTATCCGGATGGCATTGAAGTCCTTTCAGGACTCAGTCCAGGTGACAGCTTAATTTTAAGCAGTGAAAATTCCCTGAGCGATGGACAGCCAATCATCATAGAATAACTACCTAAGACGGATACTCGATGACACCTCATCAAACCCAGACACGTGGCTTTGCAGGTAAAATAGCCAAGGCGTTTATTCACTCCAAGCTTACGCCTCTCTCCATTATTGCATCACTGCTTCTTGGTATCATGGCTGTTTACTTTCTTCCTCGGGAAGAAGAGCCTCAGATCAAGGTGCCGATGATAGATGTCATGGTGGCCATGCCAGGTGCCACACCAAAAGAGGTTGAAGAACGGGTTTCAATTCCCATGGAAAAGCTGCTCTACGAACTTCCCGGAGTTGAATATATTTATTCCACATCAATGCACGGGAAAAGCCTTTTGGTTGTTCGTTTTTATGTTGGCACTGATCTTGAAAATTCGATAGTTCGTCTGAATCAAAAACTTGCAACTAATTTTGATCGAATTCCCCATTCCGTCTCCCAACCATTAGTCAAACCGCACACTATTGATGATGTCCCTGTTCTCGCCCTGACTCTGCATAGTTCCAAATATGATCATTTCACGCTACGCCGCCTGGCATTTCAAGTAGATGATTCCATTAAAAATATTAAAGATGTTGCAGAAACAATGATAATTGGCGGCACCAGGCATCAGCTGCGAATACTCTTTGATCCCCTTCGTCTCAATTCCAGAAATTTAACGGTAACGGAGGTTATACCGAAAATTCGCCAGGCAAATCAGCAGGCCTATACCGGCAGTTTAAAAACCCTGAACAATGAAGTTGAGTTGCAAACTGGCAGTTTTCTCAAAAATATAGATGATGTTGGCAGAATTGTTGTTGGCGTGTTTGCCGACAAGCCGGTATATCTGAAAGACATCGCCACTCTTGCTGAAGGCGCTGAGGAGCCAGACAACTACGTCCTCTATGGTGATCGCAATACGCCATCACGGGAAGCAGCAGTTACTATTTCCATTGCCAAAAGACCAGGAGCCAACGCCGTAACTGTTGTAAGTGATGTTATTAGAAAGGTGCATAGCCTGGAGAACCATCTTATTCCTGAAGATGTTGAAATAACAGTCACCAGGAATTATGGAGAAACTGCAGCGGAGAAATCGAACGAACTGCTTCTCCATATGGGTATAGCCGTTTTTGGTGTGGCTCTGCTCATTCTACTTTTCCTGGGGTGGCGTGAATCTATTGTGGTTATGCTGGCGATTCCTTCAACGCTGGCTCTCACTCTATTGGTCTTTTATCTTTATGGCTATACGCTCAACCGCATAACTCTCTTTGCTCTCATTTTCTCCATAGGCATACTTGTTGATGATGCAATTGTCGTTGTAGAAAATATCGTTCGTCATGTCCGCTTGCCCGGAAACTCAGATAAAACCTTTACCGATATTGCCATTGACGCTGTTAACGAAGTTGGTAATCCCACTATTTTAGCCACATGGGCAGTTATTGCTGCTATCCTGCCAATGGCCTTTGTCGGCGGGCTCATGGGACCATATATGCGTCCTATACCCATTGGTTCCACTGCTGCGATGCTTTTTTCTTTAGCCATTGCCTTTACCGTTACCCCGTGGGCAGCTACACGAATCCTTAAGCGCCATCATTTTGCCGAAGCGGAGAGTACGATTGAAAAAATGCCGGATGATTTTTTTACAAGACTCTATCATCGCATTATGGACCCGCTTCTTGTCCATTCAAGTTGGCGTATTCTATTTTTTATCATCATTACAGCACTGTTGCTGCTCAGCTTTTCTCTTGTCTATTTCGGCATGGTCAAGGTTAAAATGCTGCCCTTCGATAATAAAAGTGAATTTCAGGTCATTCTGAACATGCCTGAAGGGTCAACGTTGGAACGCACCTCAAGAGCAGCTTTAGAAATGTCTGAGGCCATTAGCATGGACCCGGCTGTTGCCAATTACCAGGTATATGTAGGCACTGCCTCACCGTTCAACTTCAACGGACTGGTTCGTCACTATTTCCAAAGAAGCGGTCCTACAGTGGCTGACATTCAAGTAAACCTTCTCGCCAAAGACCAGCGTAGCGAGCAGAGCCACGCCATAGCCCAGCGAATTCGCCCCGCAGTCACAGCAATTGCCAAAAATTACGGTGCTGCTGTTGCGGTGGCGGAAGTTCCACCTGGCCCGCCGGTGTTACAGACACTCGTTGCTGAGATCTATGGCCAAACCAAAGAAGACCGTAAAAAACTCGCAATGAAGGTCAAGGAGATCTTTGCCGCCAGCGAAGGAGTGGTTGATATTGATTGGTTTCAAGAAACCGAAAGAACACGAAAAATTATTATAATTGACAAAGAGAAAGCTGCTTTGAACGGCGTTTCTGAAGAGCTTATTGCCAGAACAATCGATATCGGAACACAGGGTGAATCTGTCGATCTATTTCATAAGCCACTGGAAAAAGAAGAGATAAATATCGTTTTTGAACTGCCGAGACAATTACGTGCCCGCATTGACTCTCTTTTGAATATCTCGGTAAAACCCGACATGTCTTCCCAATCCCCCCTCGTCCCATTGAGAGAACTGGTAATTATCAAGGACTCTGTCGTCGAGCAGCCAATATACAGAAAAAATTTGAAACCTGTTATCTACGTTACCGGGGATGTTGCCGGTAGTGTCGAAAGCCCTGTTTATGCGATACTTGAGATGAATAACCGCCTCAAGGATGTGGATGCAAAAGAATTTGGCGCCTCAACCCATACATTGCAGATCTATAATCTCAACCAGCCATTCATGGACGACGCTCCTGCAATGAAATGGGATGGTGAATGGCATATAACCCTAGAGGTGTTCCGCGACCTTGGCATAGCCTTCTGCGTCGTGATGATCCTTATTTATATGCTCATGGTGGGATGGTTTCAAAACTATATCACCCCCTTTGTTGTTATGGCTGCAATCCCCTTCTCACTCATTGGGATATTGCCTGCACATTGGGGACTTGGGGCTTTTTTCACGGCCACATCAATGATTGGCTTTATGGCTGGCGCCGGTATTGTGGTGCGTAATTCTATTATTCTTGTTGATTTTATTGAATTGCGAATAGCTCAAGGACAGGAATTGGCCCATGCAGTGACCGAGGCAGGCGCAGTACGTTTTCGCCCGATGTTATTAACAGCTCTTGCTGTGGTTGTGGGAGCTTCTGTTATTCTGGCCGATCCTATCTTTCAGGGCCTGGCCATTTCGCTGATGTTTGGCGAAATTGCCTCGCTCCTTATCAGCAGGATGGCCGTGCCGGTGCTCTACTTTATGGTGAAAAAGCATCAACATTAAGAGCACTTTTGATCAACAAGAAAGCCCCTCAAAAGAGGGGCTGTATATCGCTTAAGCGGATCCGATTTTCTCTTATCGGGTCCATTCTATTTGTTTTCAACACTACTCGCTGATTTTTATTTCCAGGACTTTGTTCTCCTGAGAAAGTGATGGATCGAGCGGAGCTGTAAAGACAAAATCATCATCTTTTTGAGAACCCCCTTGACCTAAGGCATCAATACGCTCTGCTTCTTTGAGGGCTGGCAGCAAAGAAGGGTCCAGGGCGTTCATTTCCTGTTCTACACGCTGAATGTTACCCTTTACCTTATCGGCAATCCCCACCTCAGGATATTTTTTCAAAATGTCGGTGAGTAGCTTTCTAGACTCTGTGAGCAGCTTTTTCTGCATGTCAATATCAGAGGTTTTGGTATAGCGTATATAGAGGTCAGCCGCAGCCCTTCTGTCAGTTTTAGCTGCAAGAAGAGTCAGTTCGCTAATCTTGTCCTGTGCTTTGGCATGATATTCTGTTTGCAGCAGAGTTCGAAAAATATCAATGGCTTCGGTATAGCTCCCTTCCTCTACCTTCAGCATGCCTTCGTTCCAGCGAGTTTGCAATTCCTGCATTTGTTCGATCTTTCGCGTTTCTCTCGTAACCGCTTCCGCCAGAACAAGATCTTCATTTTTGGCCTTTACCTGAGCCTTCTGTTCTGCGGAGATCAAATCTGTGGGAACTGCTTCCAGCTTCTCAATGGCATCGAGATATTTTTTCTGCTCAGCCAAACGATTTACTTCGTTGATATAGGTGTTAAACCATCCCTGTGCTCTTTTTTCCGCTTCTGCTTTGATTAAATCTACATTTGAAGCGACCGCAGAATATGGGTATTCCGCGAGGAACTTCTCTGCATTCCAGACGATTTTATAACCGTCACGCTCAGGAATAAAGCCAAGATAATCTCTTAATAGCGCTGAATATTTAGTAAGCTCAGGCCCCTGTTCTGCACTTCTCTCTAAAATATTTAACTGCAGTTCTGACCATTCCTGGATGCTGCCGAGATTTCTATAATCCTTTGAAATATTGAGATACTGTTTTTCAGCAGCGGGATAGTTGCCGGCAGCAGTGTAGAGATCTGCGAGCATTTTACGAAGTGATACCAGATCGGTTTTCTGCTTTTCCGAGACAGACATTTCATCAACAATCTGCTGATACATCTCCGCCGCCTTTTCCTCTTGATGGAGGAACATCAGCGCATTACCGTATAGGATCTTGGTACGCAGATGTACCCGATCATGCTGCTGGGCAGGTATCTTCAGCCACACCTGGATAACTTCTTCATATTCTCCGCTATCATTGTAGCGCTCAATAAGTGTCTCCAATTGAGGAAGATCTGTAACATCTTCTCGATTTGCCCAATCAACCAGCTCATCACTTTCCGGAGCAAACAGTTGCCCACAGATAGACTCGAGAAAAGAGATATCACTTTTCTGCAGATCCAGAACATTGGCACTGTTAATGATCATTGAGGAGTTGGAACTAGTGTTGAGACGTAGCATATCCGCTCGAAGCTGATTGTAGCCATCAAGTACATTTTGCAGGTCGACAAAACAGTTAACCATTGTTTCAGAATCTTTCTGATTGAGTTCCAGAGCTGCCGATTCCGAATCCATCTTTCGCCAGCGATCAAGCTTTCTGCCATACTCAAAGATGCGGTCATTGACGTAGTTCAATGATGGCAGTGGACCTTGAATTTCTGATAAGCCAACACCATTTGCCATACTTCCTGAGTCAGACGTTGCTCCTGAGTATGAGGTTCCTACTCCGGCAGCTCCGTTCTTTTCTGCCCCCCGTTCCTGACCTGTTGTCCTGTCTACTCCGGGATATGCGGACACGCCTCCGTCAAAAGACGTTCCACCTTGGCTTATCACTTTTTTCTGCGGGACAACACACCCCGTCATCAACAGTGTACAAAGAATCCATGGTACTGAATTTTTTAGCAAAACCATATTGTTTTCTTTCGTTGTTTCTTCATCTGTTTACAAGGGAAATTATGATATTTTCCTCGCCCCCTACCATTGCAGTAATCCTATCGGCATAAAAGGAAAAAAGATTTACCTCTCTCACCTCTCCTCCACAATAAATATCAGACACAATCTATGATATTCATATCTTTTTACAATACAAGCTGGTGATAACCTATTTCAACTTACCCAATCGCAGTGTTGATACATACTCAGATTATATTGAGTGATAACCGCATGTAAGCATACTTCTAAAGATGTCATTTGAGCAATCTTGAGGTTATTGTTCCACCTGATTTATAAAGCAGGTGCCTATTTCATATTCCCCCGGAGTGTTATCGCTTTCAAGACACCACATTACCGAACCCAAAACTTCGACCAGGCCAAGACCGGAGTCTTTACAGAGGTAGGTGAGCTCTTCTCCCCAATCCTCGGAATCCAGCTTTATATATAACCGGGTATTCTTGGGAAGCGATTCTTTTGTCTTTAATCGTACGCCGCCACGGCTTCCATCAAGAAGCTCTGCCTTCCTCGATGCACTATCACCATTCTCCTGAATCAGGTGAAAACTGACTATGCTCTGCTTTTTTTTCCGACTGTGCTTTCTTCTATCATCTTCACCCATACTCTTCCCCCAGCTGATCATTTGATCATTATTTTTCTTTCATTTCATGTATACATCAACGACACAAATATTACCAGTTTACCTGCAGAATGCCTTGCAAAATCATGGAAACTGACATGTTGTCAATATCCCATATGCTGGGACAAAGAAGTACCTCAGGCCATGATCACAGGTTTCCTGATACCTTGAAAAAGAAGAAAACAAGGATGTTTGAGGAATACAACTACGCACTTCCGGAAGAAAACGATGTAAACTCTATTGAGTCAGCGTGGTTTCCATAATTGGTGCAACCTGCCAAAATGGAGCAAACTGCCGTTCAGGAATAAATTCTCCCTCTGCATTTATACGGCCAAAGGTCATAATTGATGGAATATATCTCTGGTATTGATCGATAAATCTTGCTGGTGTGGAAACCGTTCCCCCCTGGTCGAGATGAACCGCCACATTGACCTGCTCAGCATTTTGCCGTTCTAGCTTTAGCCCATTAAAAGACAAATCAACCGGATCAAGATTTGCCGCATATTTTTCTTGACGGACAATTGCCTCAATTATTTCACTCCAAATTGGCAGAGCCCCGGCGGAACCAGTTATCCTGGTAGCACCGCTCTTCATCGACTTGTTATCATCAAACCCCACATAGACACCTACCGCGTATCCATCTTCCAGAGAAAGGCTGTCTTTTTGCTCTGACAATTGGGGCAGAAATCCGAGAAAGGAAGCGTTGGTATATCTGTTGGCGGTACCAGTTTTACCAAGAACCGGAATAGAAATATCCAGTGCATCAAAACCAGCATTCGCTGCACCTGCCGCATCGGTCAGTTTAATATTTTCATCTGCATATCTCCCTGTACCATGCTTGATCACATTTTCAAGGACATGGCCGATAGCGATGGAAGTCTTGGGTGCCAAAACCCTTCGTGATTGACGCTCTGGTTTATACAGCACTTCACCTTCCGCTGATTCAATTCGGTCAATTATTGAGAGCAGGGTATTTTCATCATCAGTGAACTTGCCGGTGGTGGTAACTACACCGGTGGCCAGAGCTTCATACATACGTACGGCCTCAAGCAGAGTAACAACATTTGATCCCAGAGGAAAAGAAAGGACGGGTTTTAATTCACTTTCAATCCCTAGCTCCCTGCCAAAGGCAATCAAATAATGCAGACCGACAAGGATTCTGTAATCTTGTATATTCTCTAAAATATCCATACTGTAGGGAGGCAGTTTTTCAAACTTTTCCAGCTCTCGCCCTATCTGATTCTCTAAAAGATCAAATGCTTCAACAGACATTTTGGCATCAAGTATGATGTTTTGCCAAAACCTTCGCCGCTGGTCATAATCCTGTCTCTCCAGATAATCTCGAAGGTTATATGGAGCTATCAGCCGCATGCCACCACTTGCCGCGGGATTGCGCATAAAATAGTAACGATTCGCAAATTCATCATAAAACAGCATCGGCTGGGTTTCTGAGTGATCTCCGGCATTCTCGGTTTGTTTCGTAGCAGCATGTGGTAAGAAAAAGCTATCCAGTTGCCAAAGTGAGTTCTTAAAGTCTTCCAGCTGCTGACGAAGTCTTTCAAGATCGAGAAAATTATTATCAAGAATATCCTGGCGGAGCATCAATTCAACTTTACGGCTAGCAGTTGGTTCTTCATCTTCGTTTTCGAGTTCCTCCTCAACCTTGTCTTTATATTCCTGAAAATTCAAACCATAGTGCATCCTCTTTATACTCTCATACTCTCTCTCACGACCGGCAAAAATTAGGTCCGTCTCGATATTATCGAGAGCCCGTTGATAGGCCGCTTTTCTCAGGACATCACGGCTAATAACAATTCCAAAGATATCACGAATTCGACTACGAAACTGAGTATAGCTCTCCTTTTCGTCTCCGGCGACTCGTGGCGCCATGTCAACGTATGCTGCAACTTCCCGAAATTGCTCGCTAGTTAATTTATCACATAGGCGGGAAAGGAGCCAGACCGAAGCCACATTTTCTGATTTAACACCCGCCCAACTCATCGAAACCTCATCATAGGGTGAATCATGGTCTGGTCTTGGGAAATAGGGTTCATCCTGAAAAATAAAAACATCTCTTGAATTGCGCAGGCGATCTACACTGTTCCAGCCAAGTTGCAGAGCAGCCGCAAAAACAAAAGGCTTAAAGGAAGACCCCATGGTTCTCTTGGCATAAATGGCCCGATTATAGAAACGGTTTTCAACACCGCCGGCCACGGCCTTAATCTCTCCGTCTTTCAGTACCAGTGCCCCCCCATTAACTTCAGGAAATTTCTCCAGTTCAAGAAGGATTGTATCATTTTCAGCTCGACCACGAACGCTTACCCATACCCTATCGTCTTTCTGTAATTGCTTGAGAAAACTAGCATAATCCTTGGACTTAGCCTCATGCCAAGGATTATTTGTCTGTAGCCGAGCCCGAGCAGTAACCAGCCTACGTAATCCTTTCTCGTCTATCATTCCATTGCCAAATTTTTGGCCAAGATCTACGGTAATCTGATATGAACCATCTTTCCCGCTAATTATGTCAAGGATAGTACCAAAGAGAAAAGCATGTTCCTTGAGAGTTGTATCTCCATCATAATTGAGTTCGCTCAATTCCTTCTGCACTTCTTCGCGCTCATAGCCACGCAAACGCACATCAAGGCGTGATAGATCGTGGCGCAACGAGTATAATGCCTGCTCCTGCATCGCCTGATCAACCGTGGTAATAATACGGACTCCTGAAGTCGCAATATTAGCGACATTGTGTTCTTCCAGTATTGCTATCACCTCTTCTGAAGTAACTGCGTCTTTGACCATCTCCATAACATAATCAAGAGAATAGCCGACACGACCGTTGTCAAACTGGATATCGCTGATTTTAGACAGACCGTACTGATATTCGCTGATCATTCCTAATTCCAGCATCTTTCCGAGAACATAATTCACCCTTGCCCGTCCAAGCTCCAGGGCTTTTTGACGTTGTTCTTCTGTTCTTTTTATAAAAGGATTATAGGCATTTGGACGTTTAACGCTGCCGGCAATATAGGCACATTGCAGAAGACTTAGTTCCTCCGGCTTCTTGTCAAAATAATAGCGTGCTGCCACACCAAGCCCATGGCCGTTCCCACTCACATAAAATTGGTTGGCATAAAACTCAAAAATCTTTTCTTTGGAATAATGATGCTCGAGACGCAAGGCAAAAAGCAGCTCCTTCAATTTAGCCTTGAGGGAACGATCTTGACGCTTAAAAAGGTTTTTTGCAGTTTGCTGAGTCAGAGTAGAACCACCCTGAACGATCCTTCTCGATTGAATATTTTTTAAAGTTGCCCGGGCAATACCAAAAATATCAAACCCAAAATGAGAAAAAAAACGATTATCTTCAGAAGCGACCAACGCATTGATGAAATTTACTGGTATTTCATCATAGGGTACATACTGACGATGCGCCTCACTAAAGAATACGCCAAGGCGAGTTTTGCCATCGTTGTATAATACAGGGCTCTCTCTTCCTAAAATACTTCTGATATTTTCAGGATTTATGGCGTCTCCAGGATGAAGGACCACAAACCAATACAGAGCTCCGGCACCCACAGCTGAGGCCAGAAATGTCAAAATAATGATAATCCAGAAAATTTTTTTAATCATGTATGGTCAACACATACCTTCAGGAGAAATCCCTCAACTCCGGTAGCAGGTGCCTCCTGCAGCTATATTTTTTGCTATTTTCCTTGCAATTCAAGGAATCATGAGGTTTAAATACGGCAATTTGGCTTTTAAACTAAAGAAATGAATGTACATCGTCGAAAGAGATATCTCAACTGGGATGTATAACTTTTTTCTTTTTCATATTCTGCAACAGCTGCAAGGTAACTAAATTTTATGATGAGTATTATTAAATTTCGTTCTTTTCTGTCTATTCTTCTCCTGCTCACACTCTCAAGCTGTGCTCCAAAGCAGGCTCTTATGGATCTCGTTGATTTTTCTGACGATGACATGGCAAAAGACATTGAGCTCATTGATTCCGAAACTTCCAGCCTGCCCCCACAAGAACTTCTTCCCCAACCAGTTGAGACAGAAAAATGCATTGCTGAGGAGCTTGACGCTCTGGAAAAAACAGGATCCTGGCTTGAAAAAGAAAACCCTGCTCAACCTGAAGAAATATTGAAATATGATTTTCCTGTTGTGATGAACAAGCAGGTGAAAATGTATCTCGATTTATTCCAAAATAAACAAAAAGTATATTTTCAGCGCTGGCTGGCTCGTTCCACCAGATATAAGGATATCATCCACAAAGAACTGGAAGAGGCCGGGTTACCAAAGGATCTCCTTTATCTTGCCATGATAGAGAGCGGCTTCAGTCAGAGGGCCTATTCACGAGCCAGTGCCACAGGATTATGGCAGTTCATGAGAGGAACAGGAAGATTTTATAACCTTCAAATAAACCGCTATGTTGATGAACGACGTGATGCTGTCAAATCAACAAAGGCTGCAGTAAAATATCTAGGCGATCTCTACGAACAGTTTAATGACTGGCATTTGGCTGTAGCTGCCTATAATGGAGGACCTGGAACCATACGTAAGGCATTAAAGAGGTACAACACCGCAGACTTCTGGGAACTTGCCGAGAAAAAACGCTATCTCCGCCTTGAAACAAAAATGTATGTCCCCAAGCTCATCGCTGCCATTATTATCGCCAAAGATCCTGAGAAATATGGTTTTACCAACATCCCATACGAAAAACCACTGCAGTACGATACTCTTGAAGTTGGACCCGGTTTCAGTCTTGATGCGCTGGCTCTCATCAGCGGTGGTTCAAAACTGGAACTGACACAGCTGAACCAGGAGCTAAGATCAGGAAAAACACCTTCGAATCAGCGAAAATATCTGGCCAACATACCAAAAGGATCGATTGAACTGGCAAAGGCAAATCTACCAAGACTGCACAGCGTTGTCAAAACCGGTTACAAAACCCATATTATCAGAAAAAACGAATCGCTTGCCAGTATATGCCGTACATACAACATAAACAAAACCACACTGCTGAAGGTCAATAACCTTCGCAACGGCTCATTACAAAACGGCCAGCGCTTGCGTATTCCTTATTCCATGGTCGATTATCAATTGTTGCCGGAAAACACCACAGCCCTGGCTCAATCTGGAGATTCTCTGATCCTGCATACCATCAAAGCAGGGGAAACCGTTTCTAAGATTGCTAAACATTATGGTGTACCAGCTCAAATGATTGTCGCCTGGAACGGTATAAAAAGTGTTCACAAGATTCGAGCAGGACAACAGCTGGCGTTGTATATCATTCATGATAGCAATAGTGTCGCCTCGTCATCTAAGATTTCAAATAAAACGGTAGAGTCTGAAGATACTGCTAAAATTCAAACCAATGGAAATTTGATTGTTCTTGCGGAAAACAATAAAAGTCGTCCGCAAGTGGCTGTTACAGAGGTTACCGATACCACAGAGGTTACCGAGCTTGCGGGAGAGCAGGATTATAATTGGTATCACGTCAAAGAAGGAGATACCCTGTGGACAATTTCACGCCGATTTAACACTTCTCCAAGAGAAATAAAAATCTGGAACAATCTGAAATCAAACACTATTCATCCTGGAAACAGGCTGAGAATGAAAGACGCCTAGGCAGGAATCCAAAAGAGGGAATCCCCTATGCAGTAAATAATTATCTTCCAATTTTTTTTGTAGTGAAAAATAAAAACTGTTCCTCAAATCTGAAAGCGCAATTATTTACTGCCATCCCAAACTCATAAGTATAATTTCACCAATTTTTCTTTACAACTGTTTCATTCGTTACCATTATAGAGCTACATTTATCACAGGCCCGTCTCAACCGTACATGAACGCTTCATGTAATCGCATGATGCTTGCCGGCAGACACCACATTTTTCTAGACCTGCTTTCATAACAATCTTAAGACAATAGTTAATATTCAATGCTTGAACCAAACTCCACTAGCCACGAACATCCGGAGGATGTTCATATCATTGAGCTTGGAGAAAAGAAACTTTTTCTCATCGGCACCGCTCATATCTCCCAGGAATCAGTTGACCTTGTTGAACAGACAATAACAGCAGAGCAGCCCGATACAGTATGTGTAGAGCTTGATGAAAAACGCTGCCTGGCACTGACCCAAAAAAAACGCTGGCAGGCCCTTGACCTCAAAGAAGTAATACGCAAAAAACAACTCTCCACGTTGATGATAAACATGCTCATGGCTTCGTATCAAAAAAAGCTGGGCAGTCAGCTTGGTGTGTCGCCTGGTGCTGAACTTTTAACTGCCGTAAACACAGCAAAAAATAATGACATCCCTGTTGTCCTCTGCGACCGAGATGTCCGCATCACTCTCAGACGTGCCTGGAAATCGACATCCTTCTTAAAAAAAGGCTATCTTTTCGCAGCATTGCTTGGCAGTCTTTTTGATAAAACAGAGGTTAGTGAAGAAAAACTCTCTGAATTGAAGAAGAAAGATGTTCTCGCCGAACTAATGGATGAGATGGGAGATGCACTTCCCGATGTAAAACGGGTATTGATAGATGAAAGAGACATATATCTTTCTGAAAAAATTCGCACTTCACCTGGGAAAAAAATTGTTGCGGTCGTCGGAGCTGGTCATGTTCCAGGCATCATCAAACATATTTCCACCGATAACTCTGCAACCCTTGAAGAAATAAGCATCATCCCCCCAGTTTCCCGGATTTTCAAAACGCTTGGTTGGCTCATCCCAACAATTATTATCGGATCCATCATCGTCATCGGTTTTCAGAAAGGAGCGGCTGTTGCTGGTGCAAACCTGCTCTACTGGATCCTCGCAAATGGTATCCCCTCCGCCATTGGTGCCGTATTGGCAATGGCACATCCGGTAACCACCCTAAGCGCTTTTGCCGCAGCTCCAATTACCAGCCTTACCCCTGTCATTGGTGCGGGTTATGTCACCGCCTTTATCCAGGTGATGACATGTCCGCCAACGGTCAGGGAGTTCGAGACTGTAGGAGATGATATGTCTGGATTTAGCGGATGGTGGAGAAACAAACTGCTACGTGTATTTCTCGTTTTCATTCTAACCGGTCTTGGTTCTGCAATTGGAACGTGGGTAGGTGGGTATGAAATTGTTAAAAATCTTATTGGATAAAAATATATAATATTACCATGACAGAATCTAAAAAAAAGGCGCTTCCCAAGCTTTCAAACAAGCAGATAAAACATCTCCGGGGTCTGGGACATAAACTCTCACCTCTTGTGCTTATAGGCAAAGAAGGCCTCAATGATAATATTCTCCAGGCAGTGGAAACTGAGCTTAACAATCATGAGCTCATCAAAGTAAAGATCGGCACAAACAGTAGCGTTGACAAGAAAGATGCGGCACAAACTGTTCCGGAATCCACCGGCAGCACTCTTGTTCAGCTCATTGGCAAAACTCTGCTGCTGTATAGAGCCAACCCTAAAAGGCCCAAAGACAAGCGTATCTTCCTGCCCAATATATAATCGTCAGCTGGACGTTTTTTTCTTTTTTGAGATTACCGAAGAACTTAACTGGATACAGCCCGTCTTCTCATCGGTCCAGGTGGTGTCAAATTCATAGTTTTTTTGGCAGTGGACCATATTGGGATTGCCAATGGTCTCATAATAAAGAAGTAACCGTCAAATAAACACACAATGCTCATGAAAATTCCGGCTTAGGGAAAGACTAAAGGCGACTCTTTCGAAAGCAACTCAAAACTCAATAACTGGTGTGGGAGTGTCCTGGCTTGCAATCATGAGTTTGCACGGCGATGCTTGTGCAACCTTAAGAGCAGCTCTATGAGCGATTTCGGGAAGATTGTTGGTCTCACTGAGATGGGCAAGAATTACATACTGCAATTGATCATTCAAAAGCTGCTTGAGGAAGTCTGCTGCATCCACATTGGCCAAATGCCCATGGCTTGAGCGGACCCGCTGTTGGAGAGCGAGCGGGTAAGGTCCGTTCTTGAGCATTTCCAGGTCGTGATTGAATTCCAGAATCAAGGCATTACATTTCAACAGCCGCGCTGCCATCAGATGAGTAACCTTACCGGTATCGGTGCAATACCCTATGGAATACTGGCCATCACTGATCACGAATCCTACTGGGTCATTGGTGTCATGCAGAGTCCGGAATGACCGTATTTGCAGATCCTGAAAAGTAAACTCCTGCCCTGTGGAAAACTCTCTTTTCTGATGCAGTTTGCCCAGTTTTGGCGCTGCACCCTCAAAAGTGCCGGCATTTGCAAGGACCGGGATTTTCATGCGTCTTGACACAACCCCTGCACCGACGATGTGATCGTTATGCTCATGGGTTAATAAAACACCATTAACACTGAGGATATCTTTGCCTATTGCGGACAACCTGGTACCCAGCTGCTTACCAGAAAAACCGGCATCAATAAGAACGCCTGTTTTTTTTGATTCTATATAAACGGCATTTCCTTTGCTGCCGCTGCCCAGTATGGAAAATTGCATGTCATATTCCGGTGTGGCCAAAACCGCCAGAACCCCTCTCTGTCGTGTCGAGCAAGTCAGCTACAACCACCCTGGCACGAACTACCGGTGCAACGATCAGTTGTGCAATCCGGTCACCACGATGAATGGTATAATTCTCGGTACCAAGATTGATAAGTCCAACCTTAATTTCCCCACGATAATCAGCATCAATTGTTCCAGGACTGTTAATAATGGTAAGCCCATGCTTAATGGCAAGACCACTGCGCGGACGAACCTGAATCTCATACCCTGACGGGATCGCCACGGCCAAACCCGTTTCAACCAGACATCGATCTCCAGGATGCAGTGTCAGAGGATCCTGGATTGCGGCGGAGACATCCATTCCCGCAGCATCATCAGTCTCATACCGGGGAAGTTTAAGATCTGATGAAGCATTTTTATCAATCCAGCAAAAAATAATAGTTTCTTGTTCAATCATAAAGCCAACCTCACTGCACGACAAACCTGTTTTAAAAACAATTCATTCGAAAGAGCAATATTTGCAAATTAAGTTTTTTTGTTCAAAATCAGGTAAGCACAGACTCAGAAAAGACAGTATTGCAATAGGTTCTAAAAATATAAAAAAAGCCGGTACCACTACAGCACCAGCTTTCATTACCAGTAGTATTCTTAAAAAATTAAAGCAAGGCTTTGCGGCTCAGACGAATTCGTCCCCTGTTATCCACGTCGAGGACCTTCACTTCCACCGTATCACCTTCGTTCAAAACGTCGGTAACCTTGGCCACCCTCTTGGTGTCAAGCTCGGAGATATGAACCAAACCATCGGTGCCAGGCAGAATCTCAACAAACGCGCCAAAGTCTTTGATGCTTTTGACAAGGCCTGTGTAGGTTTTACCAATTTCCACTTCGGCCGTAATTTCCTTGATCTTTTCAATAAGCTGCTCTGCCCTGCTGCCATCAAGAGTGAATATCTTGATGAGACCGGTATCATCAACCTCAATCTTGGCATCATATTCCGCGGAAAGCTCTTTGATAATTTTGCCACCAGGTCCTATGATATCCCGTATTTTATCTGGGTTTATTTTATGAACAAGGTACTTGGGAGCGTATTCAGATACCTCCTCTCGGGCAGATGCTATTCCGTTTCGCATCTCTCCTAGAATGTGGAGTCGTCCCGTTTTTGCCTGCTCGAGTGCCTGGCCCATAATTGTGCGATCAACTCCATCAATTTTTATGTCCATCTGCAACGAGGTAATGCCGCCTTCAGTACCAACAACCTTGAAGTCCATATCGCCTAGATGATCCTCATCACCAAGGATATCGGAGAGGATAACGACCTTATCATTCTCCTTGATAAGACCCATTGCTATTCCTGAAACAGGTTCCTTGATAGGAATACCGGCATCCATCATGGCCATACTTCCACCACATACCGTTGCCATGGATGATGATCCATTGGATTCAAGAACTTCTGAGACCACCCGGATAGAATATGGAAAGTCCTCTTCTTTTGGCAAAACTGCAGATAATCCACGCATTGCCAAGGTGCCGTGCCCGACATCACGTCGGGAAGGACCACGCATCATACGTGCCTCACCAACGCAAAATGGAGGAAAGTTATAATGCAGCATGAAACGGTTATTTTCTTCTCCACTAAGAGTTTCAACACGCTGCTGATCCCGCTCACTTCCCAGTGTTGCCGTGACCAACGCCTGGGTTTCACCACGGGTAAAAAGCGCCGACCCATGTGTTCTTGGCAGATAGCCAACCTCGCAACTGATCGGCCGGACCTGATCAAAAGATCGGCCGTCGATTCGTTTTTCCTCGTCAACAATCATGGCTCGCATGACTGTCTTTTTATAGGAGGAAAGCAAATCTCCAATCTCACGGCCTCTATCTCCATCCTGATCAAGCTCTGCAATTACCTTTTTCTTGAGTTCATCGTAGAGACTTCCACGTTCCATCTTGTCCGCTGTTGTTACCACCTCGGACATTCCTGCTGCAGCAATTTCTTTTACCTTGGCCAGAAGATCTTCGTCTACCTTGGGTACTTCAATCGTCCGCTTGACCTTGCCGTTACTTGACTGCAAATCTTCCTGCAAATCAATGAGCGGTTGCACGTGACTGTGAGCATAGAATATTCCCGAGAGAACCTCATCCTCACTGAGATTATCCGTTTGTCCCTCAACCATGACAACAGCTTTGCGAGTACAGGCCACAACCATATTCATGCTCGATCGGGTAAGCTCATCCACCGTTGGATTAAGAACATATCCGCCATCAATATAGCCGACACGGGCACCGGCAACAGGCCCATCAAAAGGTATATCGGAAATGGTGAGGGCACAGGATGCACCAGTAAGTGCAAGGATATCCGGTTCGTTCTGGGTATCAGCGGAGAGGACAGTGGCAATAACCTGTGTCTCTGAAAAATAGCCATCGGGGAAAAGTGGTCGCATAGGTCGGTCAATGATCCTGCAGGTCAGAACTTCATGATCACTGGGACGCCCTATTTCTCTACGAAAATAGTTACCAGGAATCCTGCCGACCGAGGCGAGTTTCTCCTGATATTCAATGGTTAAAGGTAAAAAGCCTAGCTCAGGCTTATTCTCCTTGCTGGCCACTGCTGTAACGAGAACAACAGTTTCACCTGATCGTATGACGATTGAACCAGAGGCCTGTTTGGCCAATTTCCCGGTTTCGATGGAAATTGTTTTTCCATCAATTTGTGCTTCAACTTTTTTATACATTTTAACTCCATAGTTATTGCATCAGGGAAATGCCCAGCGCCACTATATTGACTGGATTATCCACCAGCCCCGTATGCTCTTTTTTTTCCGGAAATGCGTTATTACAAAATGACAACAGACCATTGCGGAGTACTCCGAAATAGTCTGTTGAGTAATGGCACGTAGTAAACATGAAAAGGGCGAAAGCCCTTTACTATCGCTATTTACGAATACCAAGCTCCTGAATAAGAGCTCTATATTTCTGAATGTCTTTCTTTTTAAGATAATCAAGGAGACTTCTTCTCTGCCCGACAAGTTTTAACAGTCCTTGTCTGGAGTGATGATCCTTTTTGTGTATCTTGAAGTGGTCATTAAGGTAATGAATACGATCTGTCAAAAGAGCAATCTGCACTTCTGATGATCCAGTATCTGATGGATGTACCTTAAATTTTTCAATTATTTCGCTTTTACTTACAGTTGTCTGTGCCACAACATCCTCCTAAAACTGTATACTTGATGGTATCTTATTGTTATTATATAAAATCTAACCTTTTAAAAAGCATTTCCACCGAGGAGCAAATTCGATGGCTGACCTTCATGAGTAGAATCTCATTTTGACCGCTTTTTCCAATGGCGAGTCTTTCACTTTTTTTCTTACCTAACTACTTTGCGGAACAACCTATCCACTAATGATGATTATTGCAACAGATTAGATACATCATTTACAGATAATGCTCCAGCTAAAAATCGCTCACGACTGTTTTCTGCATTGAATTCATCACCAGGAAAACTGTGCGCCACAGAAAAAATACCACTACGCACTCTGCGTAGCTCACTAAGGTAAGCGCCACAGCCTAGTTTCGTACCAATATCAGCAGCCAGAGTACGAATATATGTTCCCTTACTACAAACCACTCGAATCCTGAGCTCAGTCATCTTACCACCAAGGGCAATTGGCTCATCGGCTCGTTCCAGACAGTGAATTGTGATCTGCCGTGCTTCTTTTTTTATCTCTATGCCTTTACGGGCATAATAATAAAGAGGTTTCCCTTTATGTTTCAGCGCAGAGTAGATAGGCGGAACCTGCTCTTGGACTCCCTGAAATTCCTGGAGACAATTGCTGATTTGTTCTGCACTTAGATGTTCAAAATAACGCTCAACCGTTATTTCTCCTTCTGGATCCTGGGTGGTTGTTTCTCTGCCTAACGTCAAGGTGGCCAGATATTCCTTTTCTCCCTCCATAAGGAGAGAAATCATCTTCGTTGCCGGCCGTCCAGCACAGATGACCAGCAACCCACTGGCAAAAGGATCCAGAGTCCCCGCATGGCCAACCTTTTTTATGCCCAGAATTCGCCGAACATTCCGTACCATGGCAAATGAACTGGGTCCGACTGGCTTATCAATGAGAAAAACCCCGGCATCAAAATCAGACATACCTATTCACACTAACTTTGACTCGTTGCAAAAACTTACTCAATCACCCGGATTAACTCATCTTTCACAATAGTCCTGACCTCATCCAATGCTTTCCCCGAAAAACGGAATCCGGCAGCATTGCGATGTCCACCACCACCAAACGATTTTGCTATTTCAGCTACGTCCGTAGTCCCCTTAGCACGTAGGCTTACTGAAACAATATCGTTTTTGTTTTCTTTGATAAAAGCGGCAACCCTGGCCCCCCTTAGTGAACGGGGCAGATCAATGAAGCCTTCAATATCCTCAGGAAGCGCCTTACTTTCGGCGAACATTTGCTGCGTGACGTGAATCATGGCAAGCCTGCCTGAATCATAGAGATGCAAGGTCCCCAAAACCATCTCCAGCAAACGGATTCTTTCTGGAGTGTAATTGTTGTAAATCTGTCCGGAGACTTCGTCAGGCTGAACACCAAGTTCAACCAGCTCCGCAGCTATCCTGAGAGTTCTCGGTGAGGTTGAGTCATAGCAAAAAGACCCGGTGTCGGTTGAAATGGCAACATAGAGATTGTAGGCAGCTTCATAGGAGATTTTAGCTTCAAGCTGACATGTCAACTCATATACCATTTCCCCTGTTGAAGACTTGCTAGGATCAACATAGCGATAATGACCAAAATTGCGATGTGAACGATGATGATCGATAACAAGAAATGGTTCTATCTGTTGAAGCTTATCGGCATTTCTACCCAACCTGTCGCAATCTCCGCAGTCAAGGGAAATGGCCGTTACCTGTCCATTTTCCGCAATAAATGCATCAAGATCGGCAAGCGATGTGTTTACCCGATCACGCCCTGGAAGAAAATGATAGAGGTATGGGACCTCTTCTTCCAAATAACAGAAAACATGTTTTTGCAAACCTTCAAGTATATCGGCAAATCCAAGCAAAGAGCCAAGGGCATCACCATCAGGATGAATATGGGTGAAAAGAACTATGTTCTCAGCATCCCTGATAGCTGCGCTGATCTCCTTAGGAATCTTCATTCGATTTGTCTTCCTTGGCTATATCACGAAGCAACTTTTCTACTTCCTCAACTTTATCGGCCGTCTCATCATAAAAAAACTGCAGTGCTGGCGTATAACGAAGATTCAGAGATTTGGCCAGCTGAGTGCGTAAAAAACCTTTTGCCCTCTCCAATCCCTTCCCCGCCTTGTGAGCGCTCTTCCTGTCTCCCATTACTCTATAATAAATTTTCGCATACTTCAAATCATCAGTTACCTGAACACGGGTAACCGAGATACTCGCCACGGCCGGATCCCGCATTTTCTGCAATAGCACAACTGACAGTTCATTCCTTACCGCCTCTGCAATACGCGAAGGTCTCTTTTTTTCTCTTTTTCCAATACCTATTGAATCAAGAGTGCTTTTGGGATTCCAGTTATTCATTCTCTGCACTGCTTATTACGAGCCTAAAGTTGCCTCGACCTCTTCCATTACGAAGGCTTCCAGATTGTCACCAACCTTGATATCATTAAAGTTCTCAACACCAATGCCACATTCAAAACCGGCAAGGACTTCCTTGACATCGTCTTTAAAACGTCTCAATGAACTAATTTTTCCAGTATAGACGACAACACCATCACGGACGACTCGAACCTTGGCATTACGCTTAAACTTGCCATGGACAACGAAACTACCGGCAATAACACCAACCTTAGGTACACTAAAAGTCTCTCTTACCTCGGCATTGCCAATAACGTTTTCTTCGAAGGTGGGATCAAGCATACCAACCATGGCCTTGCGAATGTCATCAAGAGCGTGGTAGATAACATCATATGCTCTAACGTCAACGTTTTCTTTCTGGGCCAGATCTTTAACCTTCATGGTTGGCCGCACGTTAAAACCAATTATAATTGCTTCCGATGCAGACGCCAGCAGAATATCTGACTCTGTAATCGTTCCAGTTCCCTCATGAAGCACCCGCACCTTAATTTCATCGGTGGAAAGTTCCTGTGCCGCTTTGGCAAAGGCTTCAAGAGTTCCCTGAACATCAGCGCGCAGAACGACCCGAAGTTCCTTGACCTCTCCTTCACTCATTTGTTCAAACAACTTATCGAGTGAAATCTTGGTATTGGCACCAAGCTCACTTTCCCGAGCCTTAAGTGATCTCGATTGACTGACGCTTTTGGCCATTTTTTCATCGGTAACCACAATAAATTCATCACCGGCGGATGGCACACCAGACATACCCTGGACTTCGACAGGAATGGAAGGTCCGGCGAAATCGATTTTTCGTCCTTTGTAATCGGAGAGGGCACGTACCTTGCCGCTATACTGGCCGACAACAAAATAGTCCCCATCCCGCAAAGTTCCCTGCTGTACCATCACGGTAGCAACGGCTCCCCGCCCTTTATCCAGTCGTGCTTCGATCACGCGACCTTTGGCCTTACGGTCAGGATTGGCTTTCAGCTCAAGAATCTCAGCCATCAGCTGGATATTTTCCAGAAGGTTTTCTATACCAATATTCTTTTTCGCTGAGGTTTCACAATAAATGGTTTGACCTCCCCATTCTTCAGGAGTCAACTCAAGCTCTGCCAGTTCCCTCTTCACTCGATCGGGATCGGCATTGTCCTTATCTATTTTATTTACCGCAACAATTATAGGAACGTCAGCTGCCTGAGCATGATGAATTGCCTCTCTGGTCTGGCCCATTACACCATCATCAGCAGCAACCACGAGGACAACAAGGTCGGTTACCTGGGCACCTCGTGCACGCATCTCAGTAAAAGCGGCATGGCCTGGAGTATCAACAAAGGTTACGTCTCCAGCAGGAGACTTGACCAGATACGCTCCAATATGCTGAGTGATTCCACCGGCCTCTCCTTCGGCTACATCGGTTTTCCTGATGGCATCTAGAATAGAGGTCTTTCCATGATCGACATGGCCCATAACCGTGACTACTGGTGGTCGCGGTTTGGTCTCTCCGACTTCCTGCTCCTGATCAAGCATCTGGATGCCAATTTCTTCAGTCACGCCCTGTTCAACCTCATAGCCAAAATCGGTGGCGATTAACATTGCCGTATCCACGTCAACTGACTGATTCATTGTTGCCATTACTCCGAGGCCCATCAATTTGGCTATAACCTCATTCGCCTTGACCCTCATTTTTGCAGCCAGGTCACCCACTGTTATGGAGTCAAAAACTTTGATCCGCTTTTTGCTGGCTTTCATCTCTAAAGGTGGAGCAATCGGCTTGCCGTCTTTTCTCCCCTTGCCGCCTTTCCTGCCCCTTCTTCCAGAGGTTCTTTGATAGTCATTTCCGAAATGGGTGTATTTGACCGACTTTTTACCTTTTTTAACACCCTTACCGCCTTTACGACCAAATTCATCTTCCTCGGGCTCAACGACACCCTTTTTACCTTTTTTCCGAGCACGTCCAGCTTCTGTCGCTGCATCACTCCCACCGGGTATAGCAGCCTCTGAAGCGGGAACACCAGGACCACTTCTTGTGGGCTTGCGTTTGGGTCTGACGGGTATCGTTCGCTCTTCTTCTATCGGTATATCTATGGTACCAACAACTCGAGCAAGTTTTTTCGAGGCACCTTTTTTCTCTTTCTTGGTCGATTTTTTCTTGGCTTTTACTTCTACACCGCTGCTCTCTGGCGAAACGGCGACCTCTGCAACAGCTGTATCCTGAGCATCATCACCTTTAACCTCTGTTGTTGCTTCGCTCTCGACAGATGAATCAGCATCGGCTTCGAACTGAGCCTGAACCGCATCATCAGTTACTTGCTCATCAGCAATGGGCTGATTTGTCTCAGCGGCTTCTGCTGATTCGGCAGGCTCAGCGGCAGAAATCCCTGCTTCCATAGGTTGCTTTTCTTCTGCAAGTGTATCTGCATCTTCCTCTCTTTCGGTTTCGGCGGCGTCATCCTGGTCTGTATCTTCAGGGAGTGCTTTGGCCTTACGACGAATAATGGTAGACCTCCTGCGGATGACGGTTGATCCACTCGGATCGTCTATCCTCTTTTCTACACGTTCCGTCGTAGAACTCTGCAATACAGTTTTACGTATCTTTTCGGCCGTCTCAATATCCACAGTAGAACTATGACCTTTGATATCGTATCCTTGCTCTATAAGCTTATCGGCCAAATCCTTGCTCGCCATTCCGGCCTCTTTTGCCAATTCGTAAATCCTCACCCTACTCATTTTTCACTCCCGTAATACCTCTCCTCAGCAAAAACACGTCCCCAACCTTATCATTTACTGACAAAAAGTTATGCTTGGGCGTCATCGAGAAGTTTTATTACTTTCTAAATGTTTTTCGCCACTTTTGCTTTTGTGAAAGAAATTTATTTAAACACTTTTCACTCTTACAACAGTATGCTCCCCTGCCGTCCTTAAGCTGGTACTCATCAAGTACAGGTCGTTCTTCCTCCCATACAAAGCGATGAAGAGACGTCTTCAACGCCTTTGTCCGGCATGTTGTACATGTTCGCACTGGGCCTGACACGGATTATTCTGTTTCGTCCTCAGTGTCACTCTCTGCAGGGTTATGTTCCTGCTCATCCTCAGCGGAGTCGATATCCCCCTTCTGTTTATCGGAATCAGATTCCTCGACAGCAAAAAGACCGTCTTTCATCGCTTTGCCTGCTGCATCAATCAAAGCCGCCGCAAATTCCTCGTCAATGGCCCGAAGAACAATCAAGGTGTCGATATCGGTTTCAGCAAGATCTTTTATTGATTTAATCTCTTTGGAAAAAAGCTGGTCAGCAAGAGGTTCTTCAATACCTTCAAGAGCCAGCAGGCTCTGGTAACCAGCATCTTCCAGATTGGCATAGCGCTGCTCACTTTTCACATCAATTCTCCAACCAAGCAATTTGGAGGCCAATCGCACATTCTGCCCCTGTCTACCAATGGCAAGTGAGAGTTGATCATTGGGAACAACAACGAGGAGTGATTTATTCTCTTCGTCAACCCGCACCATGCTAACATGAGCCGGTGCCAGAGCGTTATACACATACTTGGCTGGATCCGGGCTCCAGGTGACAATGTCTATTCTTTCACCCTGAAGTTCCTGAACCACATTCTGTACTCGGGACCCTTTCATACCAACACAGGCACCGACAGGATCCACATCCGTTTCCATTGAGCTCACCGCAATTTTCGCCCGAAATCCGGGCTCCCGGCTTACTCCCATTATTTTTACGATCCCCTCAGCTATTTCGGGTACTTCCATCTGAAAAAGTTTGGCGAGAAACTCATCGCAGGTTCTGGATAAAACCAGCTGGGCATCCCTTGTGGTCTGCCGCACCTCATTCAGGTAAGCACGAATTCTGTCACCCTGTTTGAAAGAGCGTTTAGGAATCTGCTGATCTTTAGGGAGAATGGCGTCGGTTCTACCCAGGTTAACCACCATATTTCCTCGTTCAAAACGCTGGACGATACCACTGACCACTTCACCAATGCGTCCCTTGAACATTTCGTAGATGACTTCTTTCTCAGCATCCTTCATTTTATGGATAATAACCTGTTTGGCCGACTGTGCTGCGATTCTGCCCAGATCTTCAATCTTGTCCATTTTCTCGCCAAGTTCATCACCAAGCTGAACTTCCGGGTCAAGCTGCAAGGCCTCTTCGAGGGAAATTTCAGTCTGCTCGTCTTCAGCCTCTTCAACAACACTGCGAAACTGGAATATCTCAACTTCACCATATTCTTCATTGTAGCGGACTTCGATATCTCTTCGACTACCGAGCTTTTTTCGTGCAGCAGAGGCAACAGCGTCCTCAATTGCACTGATTAAAAGCTTTTTATCAAAACCTCTATCCCTGCTGATCTGATCAATAATGCGTTTTAAATCTGACAGCATCTTGTTACTCCAACGTTATTGTCCTGACTCCTTAGAACGGACACTTTCTGTATTTAGTGATTCGATAAATACGACTATATAGCAAGCCTTGCCGTGTTCAGCATAGCAAAAGTAAATTCCAGTTTTTTTCCATCTTCCAGGGTAAGCGTGATCTCATTCCCAATCACACTGGTTATTTCACCAATGAATGTCTTCTGGCCATCATGTTCATTCTGCAGTTTGATTTTGGCCTTACGTCCGCAGAATCGCAGGAAATCATCTGTTTTTAATAGCTTTCTTTCAAGACCAGGCGATGATACTTCAAGGTGATATTTATGCTCAATCAGATCCTCGACATCAAGGAAGTCGCCCAATTCTCTACTGACCCTGCTGCAGTGATCAAGGGTCACACCATCGTTAGCATCGATAAAAACGCGGAGCACCCAACCATGTTGCTCTCGCCGAAACTGCACTTCGACAAGCTCAAGCCCCATTGAAGGTAAAAGCTCTTCGGCAAATGCGCTAACTTTATCTTGTACAAAATCACTCATTTCAACTCAACCCGGTGAAACATCAGCCGAAAATAACTCTTTTAAAACAATCCCACTGACATACGGACATAAAAAAAAGCGGGCATAGCCCACTTTCAAATGCCTGCCGATACACCAGCAGGTATACTCCGGAATCTGTCGATTCCTGCCTCAACGAAACCCCGTACATCATAACCTGGAGCGGGCAACGAGGTTCGAACTCGCGACCTCAAGCTTGGGAAGCTTGCGCTCTGCCAACTGAGCTACGCCCGCACCACCTCGTATGAAACAACCAAGTTAAACATTTTGGCGCAAGATTGTCAAGAGATAAGGATTTTAAACTTTGCCAGGATAAAAACCTTCTCCACCGTTCACTTCAAAGACATTTACGTTGGCCAGCCTCAACATTTCACCTGTCTGCTGAGTTCCTGGTCACGGCATCAGCGATGCTATCGCAAAAATCACCAGTAATCTCTTAATAATAAAGAAGATAGATTCAATACCCAGAGTTGCAGGATTGAAATAATTGATGCGTCAACTGTCGTTCAAGCAAAAGATTGTACCCGGTAACACGGATTAGTAATGGTGAATATCAAACTGATTTTTTTGTGAGATTTCAGAACCGAAATGAGACAATCGCATCACTACACCTTTTTTCAGTACCTCGGTTAAGTAACCTGTCCCCTGCCGTTATAGACCATCTGTTTGACTTTTAATTGACATGACATACTATAAAACTTTGCATGGGTTAATCCCCTTGCTTTTACACAGATTCTGGCAGAAGAGAGCATGTCTTAAAAAAAATTCCGATTGACAAACAGAGGAGCGGAATATACAACAACGAGCTATTCATGGGGGTTGTACCAAAATTATATATGGTTTGTTTCGCAGCTGAATATCCATGCCTCAGCTGCAGCACCGAATATGCAAAGCTTCTGGAATATTTAATACACGACTGCACAACCAAATAAAAATCTTTCAGGCATAACAATAATAATATCCAATTGCTGGTTTTTATTTGCTTCTAAACAAACTAATTGACAATAACATTTATCACAACGGAGAGCTTTTTTGATTTTGAGTGGAGAAAAGCTCGAATCCCAAAGCAATTACACTATATTTCATGACTGAAAAAACATTAATCATAGCAGAAAAACCAAGTGTTGCCGCTGATATAGCTAAGGTTTTGCCGGGAAAATACAAAAAATCTAAAACCCACTATGAAAGCGACCGCTATGTTATCTCTTTTGCTGTGGGACATCTGGTCGCAATTTGTTATCCGGAAGAGATTGACCCTAAATATCAAAAATGGAATTTACAGGATCTCCCTATTCTGCCAGAAACCTTTCCACTCAAAAAACTGCCAGACACAAGAGGACAACTCAGCGCCTTACAGAAACTGATACGCCGCAAGGATATATCAGAAATCATCAATGCCTGCGATGCTGGAAGGGAAGGAGAACTTATTTTTAAAAACGTTCTGCGTTATGTCTGGAATAACTCTGTCGCCAAAAAATCTTTCAGGCGTCTTTGGCTTCAATCCATGACGAGTGATGCAATACGTAAGGCTTTTGATCGCCTGCGCGAGAACGAAGAAATGGCAACGTTGGAAGACACCGCTCTCTGTCGATCTGAATCTGACTGGCTCATTGGTATTAATGCAACAAGGGCACTCACAGGATTTAACTCACGCCATGGCGGTTTTTTCCTTACTCCATGCGGACGCGTTCAAACCCCCACTCTTTCCCTTCTCGTTCAACGTGAATGGATACGAAAGAAATTTAAAGAAAAAATCTACTTCAATCTCAGTTCAACCTTCACCTATAATAATAGTTCATATATAGGAAAGTGGATCGATCCCGATTTTTCACCAGATTCTGAAAAAGCAGATTTAAAAGCAGATCGGATATGGGTCGAGGAGAGAGCGAAGGCGATAATTGAAAAATGTGAAAGGGGCAAGGCTGACGTCTCCGAAAAAAGTAAACAGTCATCACAAAATTCACCACAGCTCTACGACCTGACTTCACTTCAGAGAGAGGCCAATTCAAGATTTGGTTTTTCCGCTAAAAATACCCTGAGCATTGCCCAAGCCCTATATGAACGACATAAAGTTCTTACCTATCCAAGGACAGACTCCAGATATCTGCCCGAGGACTATCTCCCGACCGTCAAAAAGACAACGGAGATCCAGAAAATTTGGAAACTTGGCACATTTGCTGAGCTTGCCTTAAAAAATAATTACCTCAAAAAGAATAAAAAAATATTCAACAATGCTAAAGTAACTGACCACCATGCCATTATCCCGACCGCATTACTTCCAAAGAATCTCTCCGAAGCTGAGGAGAAAATCTACCTGATGGTGGTGCAGCGTTTTCTTGCCGTCTTTTTTCCAGCCGCTCAATTTTTGATTACCAGACGAATATCCGTTGTAGAGAGAGAGACCTTTCTCACCGAAGGTAAAATCATGACGGAACCAGGCTGGAAAGCTATCTATGGCAATACAGGTAAAGGTAGTAAGGAAACTATTTTAGAACCGATACCAGCAGGGGCTGAAGTAATCTGCAGTGAAATCAATCTGGAGGAAAAAGAAACTAAGCCGCCACCACGTTTCAGTGAGGCGACACTCCTTTCTGCCATGGAAAATTCGGGCAAACTCATCGATGATGATGAACTGGCAGAGGCAATGAAAGAAAGAGGCCTGGGAACGCCAGCAACTCGAGCAGCGATTATAGAGAAACTCATCAATGAAAAATATGTTATTCGTGAAGGCAAAGAGCTCGTACCAACTGGAAAAGCTTTTGACCTTCTGGCACTTCTAGAGGCAATGAAAATCGACGTTCTCGCCTCGCCGGAGATGACCGGAGAATGGGAATATAAGCTTAACCGCATCCTAAAAGGTGAGTTGACCCGTGATACGTTTATGACTGAAATCAGGGCACTTACCAAACATATAATATCGCAGATCGTCAACTTTGAAGAATCTGAGGTCCGTGCCGAAGCTCCTTTCAGTCCGGTTAACAATATGCGCTTCTTTTCATCGCCAACCGCCTATCACTCTGAAGACAACACTCTTAATATACGTAAGATTCTTGGCGGAAGAGTGATGACCGATGAGGAAATCGTTGCCCTTATCAAGGGAGAAACCATCGGCCCTTTTGCAAATTTTCTCTCCAAGAAAGGAAAATCGTTCACCGCATCGGTTAAACTCACCAAAAATAAAGTTGATTTCATATTTGCCAACACCACTGACGACTTGGATAAGGAATGCATAATGCAGCAGCAGCCTTTAGGAAAGTCACCCATTGACCAAACCCCGGTCTACGAGACTCCTGCCGGCTATATGTCGGAGTCAGCTATGGACGGAAATGATAAAAAAGGGCTGAAAATCAGTAAAATAATACTCTCCCGGGAACTCTCTCCGGAAAACATTACTCAGCTGCTCACCACCGGCAAAACTGAACTTATCAAAGGTTTCATCTCTAAAAAGAAACGGCCTTTTGATGCCTATCTTCTTTTGGCAAAAAATGGTAAGATCAGCTTTGAGTTTCCTCCACGAAAATCAAATAAAAATGGATAGGAACTCCTAACACCAACTCTCTTGCATTAAAAATTATGAAGAAACTTAAAGAACAATACGCCACACAATCTGGTTTTAAGTTAGCTAATACCTGTGCCCAAATAGCCGCCGATGCCAAGGCTGAAGATCTGATTATCCTTGATGTAACAGGTATTTCATCATTTGCTGATTTTTTCGTTATAATGAACGGCAGATCAACACGGCATGTCCAAGGCATAGCTGAAACCATAGAAAACCAACTCCGAACCAAGAGAATCAAGGCGACACATGCTGAAGGACTTCAGGAGGGAATGTGGGTGCTTCTTGACTTCGATGACGTCGTGGTCCATATTTTCTATCATGAACAGCGCAGTTTTTACAACCTTGAAGGACTCTGGCATGACGCCAAAAAGGTGAAGATCGAGGCGGAATAAGCCATATTCTTTCTACGCCAATCCGGTTTATTCCCATTTCTATTTGTTTAAAACACTACGAGAGCTACCATGCAATATATTAGTACACGCGGAGGAATCTCTCCGATCTCTTTTAGTCAAGCAGTAATGATGGGTCTTGCCTCGGACGGCGGACTATTATTACCCAGAAATATCCCCAGAATTGGAGCCGATACATTCAGTTCGTGGAACGGGTTGTCCTATGCCGACCTGGCCTTCGAAATAATGTCTCGGTTCATTGGTGACATTCCCTCCAGCGATCTTCGCGACCTCATCAACAGATCCTATGCAGAATTTAAGAGTAATGAAGTAACACCACTTGTGCATCATGGTGATCTCCATATCCTGGAACTGTTTCATGGACCGACACTCGCATTCAAGGATGTGGCCCTGCAATTTCTTGGCAATCTTTTTGAATATCTTCTTGATAAGAATGAAGACCACCTCAACATTTTGGGGGCCACCTCGGGTGACACGGGAAGCGCTGCCATTTATGGGGTGAAAGGCAAAAAACGGATTAAGATTTTCATCCTTCACCCTCATAAACGCGTCAGCCCGGTTCAGGAAAAGCAGATGACGACAGTCACCGACGCCAATGTCTATAACATAGCTATAGAGGGCACCTTTGATGACGGACAGGCCATTGTCAAAGAAATTTTCAATGACCTTGATTTCAAAAAAGAATTTCATCTTGGCGCAATAAATTCAATCAACTGGGCCAGGGTCCTTGCCCAGGTTGTCTATTATGTTTACAGTTGCCTGCACGTAATAGATCATGAAAATGATAAGGCTATGGATTTTTCAATCCCAACGGGTAACTTTGGTGATATTTTTGCAGGTTACATAGCTAAACAGCTCCTCCCCGAAGGCACAATCCGCAAACTATTTCTTGCCACCAATTCAAACGACATCCTAAGCCGCTTTGTCAATAATGGCGATTATTCGAAAGCTGCGGTTCAAAGTACATCAAGCCCATCCATGGATATTCAGGCAGCATCAAACTTTGAACGTTATCTCTACTATCTTCTCGATAAAAATGCGGACATGACCTCAGACGCCATGCTGAAATTTGCTGAAAATGGCTGCTTGGATCTCAGCACTCACGGGGATCAAATAAAAAGAGATTTTGGTGCAGTGGCAGTATCAGAGGAGCAGGTATCTGCAACCATCAAGGAATTTAAAAACAAATACGATTATCTGCTGGACCCCCATACGGCAATAGGCGTATTTGCCGGCCTGGAAAACCAGCAAAAAAACATACCGATGATTTGTCTTGCCACGGCCCATCCTGCAAAATTCGCTGATACGGTCAGGACCGCGACAGGTATTGAACCTGAACCACCAGAGGCCATACGGGATATCCTTAACCAAGAAAGCCGTTGCGAGCTTATGCCAGCAGACAGGAGAAAGATACAAGAGTATCTCAAATCGAACGCTCTTACAGGTATAGATGGATAATACTGAGCATAAAGACAGGGTAGAGGAGTGTCTTGCTTTTTTGCAAAAGACACTCCCTGCGATTCCCCGGACCGTCATTCAGCTGGGGACTGGTCTTGGCCAGCTTGGCGAAAGCGTTAACAAGGAGGTTGTGCTACCCTATTCGGATATACCTCATTTTCCAAAAGCTACTGTCTCCAGTCATCAAGGCAATCTCATCTATGGCACCGTTGGTGAGCACAAGGTTGCGGTTTTACAAGGGCGTTTTCATTATTATGAGGGCTATTCCACCAAAGAGGTGGCTTTTCCGGTAAGAGTACTCTCGTTGCTGGGTGCCGAAAATCTCATTATTACCAATGCCGCCGGTGGGCTTAATCCGCTTTACCATCCCGGTTCGATAATGGTAATCAGGGACCATATAAATTTTCTTGGCGAGAACCCACTACGAGGAATAAACGTTGACAGCTGGGGTCCCCGGTTCCCTGATCTTTCTGAGCCATATCATCCTGGTCTGATTAAAACAGCGCTCAGCTGCGCCACGAATTGCGGGATTAACAATGTGATTACCGGCGTGTATGTTTGTGTTCCCGGCCCCAGCCTGGAAACACCTGCAGAGACCCGCTTTTTAAGGCAGGCCGGTGCGGATGCTGTCGGCATGTCCTCAGTTCCGGAGGTTCTCGTCGCCTTACATGGTGGGCTTAAGGTTCTCGGTCTTTCGGTTGTGTCCAATGTCAATGACCCAGACGATTTTCAAGCCATAGCCATTGAGGATATTATAGCCTCAGCTTCACAAGCAGAACCGCAGCTGAAAAAGCTGGTTACCGAGATACTCTCACAACTCTAAGACATACCTGCCAGCGATATGATATGAAAAGCGATCAACCAGATTATATTTTCGGAGCCCGCTATCTTCTTCCCTCTGCTGCACAGATTGACGTGATTGAAAGAGGAGCAATCGCTGTGAAGGGTGACACCATTATAGCAATTGATACAGCGGAAGTACTCCAAGAGAAATATCCAGCGGCTGAATATATCTGGGAAGAGCATGGACTTATAATGCCCGGGCTGATTAATACGCATACCCACGCCGCAATGTCTTTCCTCCGTGGACTTGCTGATGACTTGCCGCTCATGGATTGGCTGGAAAAACATATTTTCCCTATTGAGGCAAAGCTCAACGAGGAGATTGTCTACCAATCCACCCTTCTTTCCATCGCAGAAATGATTCGTTCTGGTACCACGAGTTTCTGCGATATGTATCTCTTCTCAAAAGAGGTTGCCAGAGCTATAGATGAAAGTGGAATTCGGGGCTGGGTTGGCGAGGTTCTCTATGATTTCCCTTCACCGTGCTATGGTGAGTTGGAAAATGGTATTTCCTATCTTCAAGAACTTTTTGCAGAGTATAAGGATAACCCTCTTGTTACCATAACCACAGACCCACACAGCGTTTACACCTGTTCTCCCGAGTTGCTTACCAGACTAGGAGATATTGCTGCAGAGAATGCCAGCCTCTATGTAATCCACCTCTCTGAAAACGATGTCGAGGTGGACACCTGCCGCCAGAGGTATGGTTGCAGACCCGTTGAGCATTTGAATAATCTCGGCCTCCTGAGTACATCAACTCTTGCTTCACACTGCGTTAAAATCAATTCAAATGATATGGATCTGATGCAACAACACGGAATAAGTGTATCTCATTGCATTGAATCAAACATGAAGCTTGCCTCTGGTCTTGCACCAATCGTCGAGATGAAAAGACATGGTATCAATATCAGCCTTGGAACCGACGGCAGCGCCAGTAACAACAACGTCGACATGTTCAGCGAAATGAGCAGCGTTGCCAAGATACATAAGGTGCGTTGCATGGACCCAACCGTAATGGGGGCGGAAGAGACTCTTAATGCCGCGACCATGGGTGGAGCCAGAGCACTTAATGTTGAAAACAACCTCGGTTCGCTGAAGGTGAATAAAAAGGCTGATTTTATTGTACTCGACCTCGATCAACCACATATGGTACCAATGTATTCGATTCCCTCTCACCTTACCTATGTTGCCCGTGGCAGTGATGTGATCCACTCTTTTGTCGGGGGCAGGCAGCTCATGAAAAATCGTCAACTGCTCACCATCGATGAACAAAAATTATTGACGACAATGAGACGAATGTCGGATACAATCGTTCAACTCAGAAATTGATTTGACAACAACTCAGTAATAACAGCAGTATGATAAGTCGTAACTGTGTTGAGATTCCACCAAAACCATCTGGAGACCTCCTCAGTCTTGACTTTATCAGCTGACTGCTCTAAATTCAGGATTTTAAAGATTATCAAAGGCGGCCTGATAGCTTAATTATATAGCTCCCACGGACGAAGCCTATTACCAGAGGAAGTGTTATGTTTGGACTTGGCATGCCAGAACTTATAGTAATTCTGGTCATTATTGTAATTATTTTTGGTGCGGGCAAGCTTCCTGAAATCGGCTCGGGAATTGGAAAAGGAATTAAAAATTTTAAAGAAGCGACAAAACAAAAAGAAGAAGAGCCAGAAAAGAAAATTGACGACAAAGACAACAGCGACTCTTCCTCATAATTACATGTTCTCTCTTTTTAGAGACTGCAGGAGGTAAAAAATGTTTGGATTAGGAACTCCAGAACTTATAGTGATATTAGGAATCGCGTTCCTTATATTTGGTGGCAAAAAACTACCTGAAATTGGATCAGGCCTGGGCAAGGCAATATCATCCTTCAAGCGTGGATTAAGTGACGTTGAAGAAAGCGGCAAAGAAGTCATTGATACTATTCCCGGAGTCAAGGAGGCAGGTGAGATAAAAGAGACAGTTAATCAGGTAAAAAACGTTGGTCGAATTCTGAAATAAGGTTTATTACCTGATCATCAACAAAGATTCGTTGGCTCTTTTAGGTCACTACCGACTGTTCTTCGCCTCTGCTCAATAGAAAACGCTCTGCAGGTATTTTCCTGCAGAGCGTTTATTTTTAGGATAATTTCACACCAGCCACTTCCCGTCCGATTTACCGCTGTCCGGCATCAAAAAAACCACTTTTACGACCTTAACAAGTCTTTGAAATGTGTTTTTTTATATTTCTATTTCCAATTTTCTATAATGATTCCGGGACTTCGAGAAGATCGACAATCTGTATTGACTTACTCTTTTTTTCATGATAATTATACGCGTTCGTCATCTAGTGTTCACTATTATCTGGCCAGAAGTACCCCTCCGGTTAACATTCTGCCGCAACGAGTGCCTTCGAAACTGTTTTTCTTTTCAATTTTACAAGTAAAACACAGATCAAGAGGTGCTGCACCCAGCTCAGCTGGATGAATTTCTGCCTTTGGCAGTCTATTCTACTCTATCAGGAGAAAACATGTGTCGTTTAGCATTAAAAACAGCCAATGAACCGTTTTCACCCTACTCTGTTCTGACTGCCATGGAAGCCATGAAGGAAGGATACGACGGTTCAGGTCTAGGCCTTTTACTGCGTGGAATGGAATTTGAGGATTTTAAGTATAATCCGAGATTTCCGATCCTTTCAGGTGTCGCTCATTCAAAAAAGGCGGAATATCGTCTTGATGAATATATGGACGGGCACAACTATGAGCTCAAATATGATCATCGTTTTGCCATGAAGCAGGGACTCATTAAAGCCAAGGACCGTTATCGATATTTACTCCGGGCCTATCGAATGCCTGAGAGTTTCAAAGAAAAATCCACAGAAGAGCGCGAAGCGGAAATGTTGCGCACTCGAATTGCCCTGCGTAAAATAGGTGAGGAAAGCGGCGGAGACTTAACTATCTTCTCTTTCTATCCCGATGTTGCCATGATTAAAGAGGTGGGTTGGCCTCTGCAGATTGGAGACGCCCTGTGCCTCCATGATGGTCAGATAAAATCACGTGTTTGTATGGCCCAGGGTAGGCAGAATACCAATTACGGTATCAACCTCTATGCCTGCCATCCTTTCTTTATTCAGGGAATTGCCACCATGACAAATGGTGAGAATACCGCTTTCGTACCTATTCGCGATTGGCTTCTTGGTCGCAATTTCCCAGGTTATATGGGCTATCAAAGTGATTCAGAAGTATTTGCCCATATACTGCATTATACCCTCAAGGAGCTCAAGCTTCCTCTTCAAGCCTATAAGCACATCATCACGCCTTTAAGCAATAAGGAACTTGATATTCATCCGCAGGGTGATTTTCTAAGAGGCCTGCGCAATGTTTGCAAGCGCCTGATTATCGATGGTCCTAATGCCGTTATTGGTACCTTGCCTGATGAAACATGCATGATTGTTATGGACCAGAAAAAACTGCGCCCGGCAACCGTCGGAGGGCGTCCCGGTGAGTGGGCAATTGCCTCGGAAATGTGCGGAGTGGATGCCATGATCCCTGATCGCGACCCTTCGCTCGACTTTATGCCCATGCGTGAACACACAGTAATAATTCCCCCAGATAGAGAGGAACTGACAATATGGTCTCAGCGCGATCCGTATCCGTTACACCTAGCAGCTTAACATATAGCGACCACACCTGGATCATTCAACATCGTGAAGACAGGTGCACGCTCTGCGGGCAATGTACAGCTATATGTCCGAAAAACGCCATTTATCTGGTACACCGTCGACAGAGAATACCCAAGCTTGACGTATTTGCGAACAAACGGGAAACTGAATATCGCAATTTCACCGGTATTCGCCAGAAAACCAATATGGCGAACAGTTGTATTGGCTGCGCCATGTGTGAAATGATTTGCCCAAACGAAGCTATTTCTCCTGTCCCCAATACCAATGAAAACAGATCTCTCTTTTTTCATAACAGTAATGGTGAACCACAAAAACGAGGGGGAAGAAGAAATGCAAGCGGACCGACCCTTCTCGACCGTATCATGTTCGACCGTATCTCCATGCTCACCGATCCGGCGTTGGATGCAGGCAGGCATGAATTCAATATCACCACATCACTTGGCAGGGTACTTCCTCCGGAAGAATATCTCGAAAAGATAAAAACCGGGGGATGGATTCCGCCAACACGAGAGATTTTTCCATTCGTCATCGGCTCTATGTCCTTTGGCGCCTTGTCACCGAACATGTGGCTTGGCCTGCTCCAGGGTGTAGCATACTGCAATGAAGTACTGGGATTACCAGTGGTAATGTGTACCGGAGAAGGTGGTTGTCCACCATGGATTTTAAAAAGCCCTTATCTGAAATATATTATTTTACAGATTGCCTCCGGATATTTTGGATGGGATGAAATCATCCGTGCTATCCCGGAGATGCAATGTGACCCGGCGGCAATAGAAATCAAATATGGCCAGGGTGCCAAGCCAGGCGATGGTGGCTTGCTCATGTGGTACAAGGTCTCTAAACTTATAGCTCGGCTCCGCGGAGTTCCTGAAGGCGTTGATTTGCCTTCACCTCCGGTTCACCAGACGCTTTATTCGATCGAAGAGAGTGTCATGAAAATGATCCAGACTCTTTCCACAGCTTTTGGTCATAAGGTACCGGTATATCCGAAAATTTCAGCCTCTACTTCGGCGAAATCCGTACTGAACAACCTGGTCCGTAACCCATATGCCGCGGGTCTTACTATTGACGGCATTGATGGTGGTACAGGAGCTGCCTACGATGTCTCTATGAATGCCACCGGGCATCCAATAGCCTCCAACGTCCGCGAGTGTTACCTTGAACTTGCCAAGCAGGGAAAACAGAACGAGATCCCCCTGTTTGCGGCTGGCGGAATAGGAAAAAACGGAAATGTTGCTCAAAATGGTATGGCACTTATCATGCTTGGCGCCTCCGGTGTTCATATCGGTAAATACATTATGCAGGCAGCAGCCGGTTGTCTGGGCAATGAAAAGAACCGTTGCAATGTGTGCAATGTTGGTATTTGTCCAAAAGGGATAACCAGCCAGAATCCAAAGCTGTACCGAAGACTTGATCCGGACCTGGTTGCCCAGCGGGTAGTAGACGTTTTCATGTCGATCAGAACAGAGATGAAAAAAATCATGGCTCCGTTGGGAAGATCTCAGAGCTTACCGATAGGTATGTCAGACGCCTTGGGTATCAATGACAAGGATGCAGCCGAGTTGTTGCAGATTAAATATGTCTGCTAAAAAGAATATATAAAATACATTCGACCTATGGTTTACCACCCAGCTGAGCTGGTGAAGTGGATTGACGAAAATCTCCTCTGTTGAAACATCATCTGGAGAAATTCATGATCACTTATATATGTCAAATGGTTATAAGGAGTTACCAGTGACTATTCCCGTTATAAAAGGCCTCGATAAAGAGGGTCAGCGTATCAGTTCCATGGAGTTTGAAAAACTTGTGCGCCAAGCTGCACAAGAGTCTTCCAAACTCTCTCTGGAAACATATGGACAACATAATATTGGTATCCGCCTGGAGAGGGAAGATGGACTTACAATTCATCTCAAGGGACCTGCAGGCCAGAGGCTTGGCTGTATGGGCATGCCGGGCACGGAAATTATATGTGATGGTGCTGCCTCCGATGATGTGGGCTATCTCAACATAGGTGCAGAAATAACGGTTAAAGGCAATGCCACAAACGGCGTCTGCAATGCCATGGCCAATGGCAAAGTATATATAGGTGGTTCCATCGGTGCACGCGGTCTTACCATGACCAAATGGAATCCCGATTACGAACGCCCTGAACTTTGGGTACTTGGTTCAACAGGTGACTCTTTCGCTGAATTTAACTGCGGTGGAATTGCCGTGGTCTGCAACGTTGAGGCAAAAAATCCGGAGAACGTTCTAGGTTATCGTCCCTGTGTAGGAATGGTTGGCGGAACAATATATTTTCGTGGCAATATAGATGACTCCTACTCTAAAACAAATGCTAAAAAGCAGGCTCTTGATGATCAACAATGGCAGTGGCTCCAGGAACAGCTACCCGCTTTCCTTGATAAAATTGACCGAACCAAGCTTCTGAAAGAACTGAGTGTACGTGAAGAATGGCAGGCTCTTATTGCCATTTCACCGCAGGAACGGGCACTGATGTTCTCGGGTCCCATGCCCATGGCTGAGTTCCGCCGCACCTTCTGGGATAACGCTTTTGGCGGTGGAGACCCATTACGTGACCTGGCACCGGGACTTGACCGCAGTACCATTGATGCCATTGTAACCGGTGAAATGCGGCGCTTTAAACCCTGGTGGGCAAATAGTGAAAAGGCAGCTCCATGTACCTATTACTGCCCTATCCATATTCCGACAGTCGACCGTCTCCGGCTAATACGGGAAGGCCGAATCGCCGAAGCATATGAGTTGGTTCTCAAGTACACTCCTCTGCCGGGATCTGTCTGCGGTGCTATATGTCCAAACCTGTGTATGGAAAACTGTTCCCGACGTGGGGTTGATCAACCCATTGAAATGCAGATTCTTGGCCGAGCTGTCAGCAGTCACGAAGCTCCCAAAACTGCAAAATCACTTGGGAAAAAAGTCGCAATCATTGGTGGCGGCCCAGGCGGCATGAATGTTGCCTGGCAATTAGCCCTTGGCGGAGTTGAGACTCATATCTACGAAAAAGATGATAAACTTGGCGGCAAACTCGCCCAGGTAGTCCCCTGGGAAAGGTTATCGCAGGCTATCTGGGATGAAGAAATTAAACGTTTTGTTGATACTCCAAACATTCATGTCCATCTCGATAAAGATACGGATGAAGAATCTTTCAAAAAACTGCGTGACGAATTCGATTATGTAGTTATTGCAGTGGGGACACATAAACCGCGAAAACTCCAGTTCCCTGGCAGTGAAAAGGTAATGCCGGCACTTGATTTTCTAAAAATGGCAAAAACCGGAAATTCTTTACAGGTGGGCAAAGAGGTCGTGGTAATAGGAGCGGGAAATGTTGGCTGTGATGTAGCTTGTGAGGCCTATAGGCTCGGTGCTGAAAAGGTTACTCTGGTCGATATTCAGAAACCGTTAGCTTTTGGAGCAGAAAAAGATGCTGCCGAAAGCCATGGAGCACGATTTCTCTGGCCGGTTATGACAAAAGAAGTAACTGACGAAGGACTGGTCACCGCAGAAGGAGAGCTGATACCTGCACAGACTGTGATCATTTCCATTGGTGATATTCCGGCACTGCCATTTTTGCCTGAATCAGTGGAGACTGTCAGTGTTGGTGGCGCGTCATGGATAAAAACCGACAAGGCTCACCTCACCAGCGATCCAAAAGTCCTGGCAATTGGTGATGTGGAGCGACCAGGACTTGCCACCAATGCGCTCGGATCTGGGAAAACGGCAGCAGAATTCATCATAGCAAAGTTCAAGGATATTCCCTGGCAGCCGTTCCAAAAAGAACTTATCCCGCAGCAGGCTATAACCATAACGCATTATATGCCCGAGGAGACAGGAACGACTGAAAAGGATCAGGCTAGCCGCTGCCTCTCCTGTGCGTCCTGCCGAGATTGTCATCTATGTGAGACCATATGTCCCACCGGCGCTATTTCGAGAAAAGAAATATCCGAGAAAATTGTGGCAGACTCCGCAATAGTGGCAGATTATGAATACGTTTCAGACGATAGCAAGTGCATAGCCTGTGGCTTTTGTGCAGATACCTGTCCCTGTGGTATATGGACAATGAATGTCTATTAACAAGTACAGCGTTTAATCTCTGATAAAATAAGAGAATTTCAACTCTGTTGCCGGTTCATCCAAGGGATCGGCAACAGTGTTACCAGATGGAGAATATGGCCTGTTACATCCGGTGAAATCGCAAACTCACCCGATATTTAGCTTTTTCGATATCTTGCGGCAGCTCATCACCATCCATCACCATCAGTGTCAGTACTCTGCCTTTTATTGGATCCCGTGTTATTTTGCCGCGACGTTCTGCTCCTGAAGGGCCGGCAATTCCCCTTCGCGGCGGTCGAACGTTCAACAATTGTGCCTCTATCATTCCCTTTTCCCGTCTAATCGGCTTATTCGCTGATGCGTTGAGGGATGGCATTGAACCAATAACTATTTCCATTCTCCTGGCTCCTGGCTACTTGAAAAGTCTTGAATAAGAGTATAACATACCACAAATAAATGAGATTTCAATAAACACATCCCGGCAACAAACACACAGATTTCAATACATGGAAATACACATTTTCCTCATAGAGTTCAACAATCTGTCCACCTCGATGCATCAATGAAGAATATATTAAAAAGTCTTCTAAAACCCATAGAGCGAACTCAGAAAATCCGAGGGATAACACTTCCTGATGGGTTGGAATTTCTTCAATTGATTGTAACCGGACCACCAGGTGCAGGGAAAACTTATTACATCAACCAGATTCGCGGTTGGCCAAATGAAGGATTCATTGATCTTACCGCAAATAACTGGTGGAAAAATCAAAATCTCATATATCGCCCTCGTGAAGTACACCTGGGGCTTCCTTTCAAAGGCATAAACGAAGCGCTGACTGTCTTTGACAAAGAATGGCTTGAGGCAGAAAGTCCTCTGCTGCTTGAGCTGAGTCGTATAAAAATACCCCCTTCGAACGATTCTTTTTTTTCGACGGATTGGAAACGTAAATACATTTTTGAATTCCTTATCCCTGATCCCAAAACCGTTTTTAATCGTCGCAAAGCCCGGCATACTGAAGGATATTTCCCTATTGACGATGATCTCACCCTAGAGATGGTGAAAAATCAGACTGCAGTGTATCGAGAAGTTGCCCTCTACCTTCACCGTGCCGCAGTACAGGTATATGTTCGCGAGGACATACATGCTGTGCCGATGCGTATCGTTGAAACCAAAGAAAAAAGTATACCGGTATGGCTTTTACCGCCGCACGAACGTACCGGCCGCATGGACAGTAGAAGTGGCTGGAAAAATTTGTTTTTCCCCAAAAAAGCCATCAACTGGCTAACCATCTCCAATACCCTTCAGGACATCACTTCACCCTGCAGAATTGCCCATGACGGTAAAAGCTTTGAGTTGAGGCTGAGTGAACAACATCTCCATTTTCATCCGGAAATCCCGCTGGGAATGAAGAAGAAACACATTCAGAAAAATTGGCTTATCTTCTCCCCGCTCTCTTGCAGCGTGAAGAACATAGTCGGCTTCGCCAGACTGTGTGACGGCCAATCAATCATTTTAGGAAGAGAGAGTTCACTTTATGCGAATCTCTTTGATCTGGACCAAAATGTTGCCAATCGTCATCTACAGATCACCAACAGGCACGGAGATCTTATCCTCACCCCCATGGAACCAGGTAAAAAGGTGAGTATTGTTCGCATGGATGACCAGGATAACCGTGAACGAGTTGAAACACACCGTTATGACGCCCTGGTCTCAATCAGGGAAATTTATGGCGGCCCAATTCATATTCTGCCTCCGAATGAGGCACAGGAGCTTCTCGAAAAGACGATAGAAACCATTGCCAATGATTCCTATTGTGTAAAAACTAGCGAAAACAAGAGCGGAGGCCTGATTCAGCTGCCTGATAATCTGACCCCTATAATCATAGGTGACCTCCATGCACAGGTTGACAATCTTCTAAAAATACTCTCAGAAAACTACCTTCTGGAATGCCTCCATGCCAATACAGCATGCATCATCATACTGGGAGATGCCGTTCACTCTGAAATTGCCAATGAAATGGAGGACATGGACAGTTCCATTATAATGATGGACATTATTTTTAAGCTGAAATGCTTTTTGCCAAACAATATCTTTTATATCCGCGGAAATCACGACAGCTTCGACCCCGAACTTAGCAAAAACACGATCCAGCAAGGTCTTCTTTTGGAGGAAAGGCTCAAAGAGCTTCGCGGAATCCGCTACGTCCAGGCCATGGTGAAACTGTACGACACGCTGCCCTATGTCATTAAAAGTAACAATTTTTATGCCTGTCATGCAGCTCCGCCAATGACAAAAACCACCCTAGAAAAAATAATTAACATTCATGAGCATCCTGATCTTATCCAGGATATTACAACCAAGAGAGTACAGCGACAATACAACCTTAACGGTTATAATAAAAAAGATGTGAAACGTTTCCGCAAATCGCTTGAGTTACCCAAAGGTACGCCATTTATTGTGGGACACACTCCGCTTGATCCATTTGGCAGTTACTGGAAAGATGTAAGCAATATCAAGGATCACCACATTATCTATAGCGGTCACCAGAAAGGAGCTCAGGCTTTATTGCTCGACGGATCCCATGTTATTCCTCTTGGTTTTCCCGAAGAGCCTGTAACAAAACTCATTGATAAAATCATCCAGGACTGACCTCCGCGATTTCCCTTAATATTGAAATAATGAGGAAAAAAACATATTTTTGATCTCATTTCCTTCATAATTATTTCTGATTATTGTGCGAACAATTTCTTAATACAACTTTTAATATTTGACCCTATTTTTTGTTTCAATTCCATCCAAGATGTTCTACAGTCGGGGAAACTTTTGCAAGGTGAACGTTCCATCGCGATACCAATCCAAAATAAAATGGCAGAAGATAGCAATATTGAACCGACTGAGCTGAACCATACTTTTCTATATATACTAGAGATTCATACATAATATATTAATTCCTCTTTATTGTGGCTCATGACACCAGCCTGATATGAACTTCCAACACTTTCAGAGGTGATACCTATGCCAATAAAATCGACAAGCCCTCTCTCCAGACTTTTACGAAAATCCCCATTTAAACCGATTCAGGAGCATATGCGGTTAGTTTTTAACTGTATTTGTACCCTCCCACCTCTCTTTGAGGCCCTTTTCGATCAGGATAATGACAAAGTTCTCGAGGCAGCACAACAGATTGGACAACTGGAATCCGAGGCTGACCAGATCAAGAACACCTTCCGACTGAATATGCCAACAACGCTTCTCCTTCCAGTCGACAGAAAAGATTTGTTGGGTCTTATTTCTGACCAGGACAGACTATCTGATATATGTGAGGAGGTTGGTAAAATCCTGTCCTACCGGACCATGGAAGTTCCCCCGGCTCTCAAGCCACTTCTTGACGAGCTGCTTGAGGGCACAATTGAAGTAAGCGGTGAGGCGAAACGAATGATAGAAGAACTTGATGAACTCGTTGAAGTTGGCTTCGGCAGTGGCAGAGAAGTGGAAAAGGTGACAAATATCATCCAGGGTGTACGTAAAAGCGAGCATAATATCGATTCTATTCTCAACAGAACTCGCAAAGAACTGTTCAGCATTGAATCAGAACTCAACCCGGTGGATGTTGTTTTCTGGTATCGCATTCTTGAACTCGTTGGCGATATTTCTAATCAGGCAGAAAACATAGGCGACAGACTGTTGCTGTTCCTGTCCAGATAAAATAAGGAGATACACGTGGATATAATTACTTCCTATGGAACAATTCTCATTGTGCTGGCGGTCATTTTCGGGCTCTACATGACCTGGGGGATCGGTGCTAATGATCTTGCCAACGCCATGGGTACTTCCGTTGGTGCAGGTGCTGTCACTGTTAAACAAGCCATCTGCATAGCAATTGTTTTCGAGTTTCTCGGTGCGGTAATTGCGGGCGGTCATGTCACGAAAACCATCAGAAAGGGGATCATTGATCCGACAGGCATAGTTGGTAATCCCGAGATCCTGGTTTATGGCATGCTCGCCTCTCTCCTTGCCGCCGCCTTTTGGCTGATGATAGCCTCAGCCAAAGGATGGCCAGTGTCCACAACTCATTCGATAATTGGCGCTCTCATTGGTTTTGCTCTTGTCGGTATTGGGCCTGAAGCGGTGAAATGGGAAAAGGTTATCAAGGTTGTGGCAAGCTGGATCATATCACCGGCGATAGGAGGTACGATCTCTTTTTTCCTGGTTCTCAGCACACGTAAACTCATTCTCAACACAGACAACCCGCTTAAAAATGCAAAAAGATATGCTCCCATGTATATTTTCCTGGTCGGCTTTATTATTTCCCTGGTTACTCTTTTTAAAGGGTTAAAGCATCTACAGATAGAGTTGACAGGATTTCAAAGTATTGGAGTCGCCATTCTCTTCGGGATGCTGACCAGCTCCATAAGCTGGTATTTTGTTAGAAATATAAAAGAAGACCATAATGCCAACAGGGAATTTCACTTTACCAGTGTTGAAAAAGTCTTTACACCAATGATGCTTTTCACTGCCTGCGCCATGGCATTTGCCCATGGTTCAAATGATGTTGCCAATGGCATAGGTCCCCTGGCCGCTGTTGTCAGTATCGTTAGTTCAGGTGGCGAAGTCATGCAGAAATCGGAACTGCCTCTTTGGATTCTTGTTTTAGGAGGTGGCGGCATAGTCCTTGGTCTTGTTACCTTGGGATACCGGGTTATGTTGACAGTTGGCAAGAGGATAACCGAACTCACACCCTCACGTGGATTCTGCGCCGAGCTTGCTGCAGCAACGACGGTTGTCCTCGCCTCCAGAACAGGATTACCGGTTTCAACCACTCATATTTTAGTGGGTGCCGTGCTCGGCGTTGGCATGGCACGAGGCATTGGAGCTCTTGATCTTCGCGTCGTCGGCAACATTATTCTCTCCTGGCTTGTAACCCTGCCCGCAGGTGCGATAATGGCAATGCTCTTCTTTTTTACTCTGAAAGGAATTTTCGGGTAGATTTATTCGCCAGACTTGAGTGATTCCTGTGATGAGCTTGCTCCGAGGAGTGTTAATCATTTGCAGGAAATCAAGCACAGGCAGATGTTGACATCGGAGTCTGTTCCGCAAGCACTGATTTTCTAGAAATATCCAAAGATGGGTGATATGCGGGAACGGAAGGAATGGGCTTTCTCCGATACCCCCAGGATCGGTCGTGTTAGCGAAAAGCGGCCGTCCTTTCCATATAATCGCGCCAGATCGGAGCTGCCGTTCGCCCTCCGTTTTCGTCACTCCCCAGGGAATCGTTTTTGTCATGCCCAACCCATACCCCAGCAAGATGCCCTCTGTTATATCCTATGAACCATGCGTCTCTGTTATCATCTGAAGTTCCAGTCTTACCACCACTGTCACCTGTAAGTCCTCTAGCCCTGCCTCCGGTGCCGTAGTTCACAACCTGGTTAAGCATCCAGTGCATTTCTCGAGCGGTATCCACGGAGAGAACCCGCTCATTTTCAGGAAAATTCCTTGCGAGAACAGTACCATCTATTTTTTCTATTCTGTCAATAAACTGAGGTGAGGTGTAAACCCCTCCGCAAACAAAAGGCGAATAGGCTGCGCTCAATTCAAGCAAAGAGACATCAAGGGACCCCAGGGCCAGGGAAAGGTCCTCAGGCATTTCGGAGGCTATACCAAGTTTTGCACTAAGCTGATGCACCGGAGTCAATCCAACTTTCCCCAATAATCTTACGGCAGCAGTGTTATAGGAATGAACAAGTGCTTCAACGAGAGTGACTTCTCCGTGATATCTTCCTGAATAATTTTTCGGCTGCCACGAGGTATTGCCATAACCTGCAATGGAAAGTGGACCATCAAGAATGGTGGAGCTGCTGCTCCAACCTTTTTCCAGAGCCGCACTAAAGATGACCGGTTTAAATGCGGATCCAGCCTGACGCCTGGCCATTGTCGCCCGGTCATATGGCGATGAAGCGAAGTCTCTGCCGCCAACAAGTGCCCGAACTTTTGAACTGCATACATCGAGACTGACAAGTGCTCCCTGAGGCAGCATGCTGTTCGTCTCACCATGGCGAACCTGACGTCCATAGGATGCTCGTACCCCGGAGCGGACAGCTTCAACGGCCGCCTTTTGCATTTTTGGATCAAAAAATGTGTGAATTCTAACCCCTGAATTGAAAAGCGAATGACCAAGCAAACGTCTGGCTTGCCTCTTCACAATTTCAGTATAGTATCCAGAATCAAGAATATTGGGCGTGGTAATTTCATGAACAACGAGCTTTTCCTCAAAGGCACGCCACGCTGTCTCTTTTTCAATGATACCATCTGCAGCCATTCTGTTGAGGACATAACGCTGTCTTTGAATAGCCTTCTCTGGATATTTGTGAGGAGAATATCTGCTTGGCGCCTGAGGCAAGCCAGCCAAGATAGCCATCTCTCCAAGACTCAACTGCTGTACATGTTTATTAAAGTAGACCTGCGCAGCTGCTTCGACACCATATGCCCCATCACCAAGATAAATCTGATTAAGATAGATAAACAAAATGTCTTCTTTACTCAATAATGAGTCTATTCGCCATGCCAGTATCGCTTCCTTGAACTTCCTAAGATAGGTTTTTTCCCTGGTGAGCAGAAGTGAGCGTGCCACCTGTTGAGTAATAGTTGAACCGCCATGTGCCCTGCTGCCACGCTTAATATTTACCAATGCAGCCCGCAACACCGAAAAAAAGTCAAGTCCAGGATGATCGAAAAATCTGCTATCCTCTGCAGCAACAAAGGCTTTGGGCAACAGTTCAGGCATTTGCGAAAGAGGTACAACCGTTCTGTTTTCCTTGAATATTCTCTCAACAACATTACCATTCCGGTCAACGATATAACTGGTCTGAAGGGGCCGATAATGCGCTACGGTGCGAATATCCGGGATTTTAAGGGCGACCATAGTACCCAGGACGCCACCGAGAAAAAGGGTGACCAACAGGCAAACACCAAAGAGAAAACCGATTATGTGTTTTTCTCCAAAGGGTTTTCGCCTTGCTGTTTTTCCTGTATTTTTGCTTGAGGCGGGTCTTTTTGCTGACCTTCCGTTCTTTTCAGGTGACACTATTTAATAATCAATGGTAAATTCATGGGGTAGAACTACAATACATTGTGTATAAAATGAAACAATGAGTATCTTGAAAGTATCAGCCAGAGATTGAACCAATTTAAGCGTTTTTTGACAACGCTTTCCTTACCCAACCGGCAGATAGACAGATCGTAGTTATCCGGTACATGGCAGACCCTTCGCGATGCGATGATCAGGGGAACAACAATAAATCAAAAAATGTGCAGGTCATAAAGCGTACCATCTCATTTGCCAGAAGCTACACTACCACTAAAACCGAAACAATCAACTAATCATTTTTTATGCCAAATATCCGTATACTCCCGGAACAGCTCGCAAACCGTATTGCCGCAGGAGAGGTAGTAGAGCGCCCCGCATCCATCGTCAAAGAACTTGTGGAAAACAGCCTTGATGCAGGTGCCAATCGCATCGAGGTTGAAGTGGAAGGAGGAGGCACCCGTCTGATCCGTGTTCTTGATAATGGTTCTGGCATGGATGAAGACGACGTCCTGCTGTGTTTCGAACGTCATGGGACTTCTAAAATTGATGAAACTCACGATCTCATCGCCATCAACACCCTGGGGTTTCGTGGAGAAGCCATTCCATCTATTGCCTCTGTTGCCAAGATGACCATTATCTCCAGACCAGAAGGTAGCGAGCTTGGTACTCAAGCCCAATTCGAGTACGGAAGACTACAAAAAGTTCATGAAACGGGAAGCAGCAAGGGGACCGTTATAGAGGTACGAAACCTCTTTGGCAGGACTCCGGCCCGAAAAAAATTCCTGCGTACCAACCGTACCGAAATAGGCCATATAGATGAGATCATAAAAAACTACGCACTTGCCAGTCCCGAAACTGCCTTTACCCTCAGAATAGGCGGCAAAGAGACACTCTGTTTTAATACCAGTCATGACCTGGAAACTCGACTGAGAACCATCATGAACTATGCTGACACCCTCATCCCCGTTGGCAAGGACAAAGCAGACAGCTTGAAAAGGCGAATTCATGGATTCCTGGTACCACCAGAGCGCTCATCCGGCAACTCCGCGCGACTTCGTCTCTTTATTAATGGAAGGGCAATTAAAGACAGATTAATGCGGCATGCTGTTTTTGAGGGCCTGCGCGGCTTTCTTCTCAAAGGCAATTCACCCGGAGGATATCTCCATTTATTTCTTCCGGCAGAAGAGCTTGACGTCAATGTTCATCCGGCCAAACATGAGGTACGGTTTCGCAGCAGTGGAGATATTCATCAGTTTATCAAGCAGGCTGTGGAGACAGCCATGTTTGACTACCAGCAAAGTATCCGGTCTTCTATTTTCACAAAAACCAACACAACCCGTGAGGATATCATCCGAAAACCAAGTCCAGAACGAGTTGCCATGTTCTCCCCTCCGTATACAAGAAAAAATGACGACCATTTCGATAAAATGCCCCTGTCCCCAAAGAGTACACTAAGCTCCTGGGCACATACGTCCACTGACCACTCGTCGCCTCAACCACTACAGACCAATGAACCAACCATACAGAGTAACAGTATTCAAGCTGACGAGAATTTAATCAGGAGAGACGATGCTTCGTTTCATCATGATATTCAAGTAATAGGTCAGTATAAGAATCTCTATATTTTGTGTCAGGCGGGAGATCGCCTCCTGGTTATTGATCAGCATGCTGCGCACGAACGCCTTCTCTATGAAAAATTTCGCAGGCAGTACGCGGATAACAAGGTTGCCAGTCAGTCTTTACTTTTCCCGGAAACCGTTGAGTTGAGTCCCTTTCAAATTCAGCTGGTTGACAACAACAGCGAAGAGTTGAAGCGGCTTGGTTTTGCACTTCAGGAGTTTGGCGGCAATTCCTATGTCATTTCGGCTATACCGGCACTTGCCGGACAATGTCGAGCCAGTGAGGTTTTTTACGATACCCTTGACGGTTTTGGCAGAGAAGATTCACAGCGTACCGGAGGTAAGCTCGATAACATTCTGGCAACCATGGCCTGTAAGGCTGCAGTACGATCCGGAGATGAACTTTCTCAAAAGGAAATACATGCATTACTTGATGCAATGGCGAGGGCTGATCTCTTTTCCCACTGTCCACATGGCAGACCTGTTCTAAAAAGCTTTTCAGATAGTGAACTCAAAAAATGGTTTTACCGAACCTAAGGAAGAACGATGTTAGATTTCATTTTTTCGAAGCGATTCTTACTTCTTATCTCACTTATCACCCTTGCTCTAAGCTCTGGAGGTTGCGGCAAAAAGCCGGTTGGCAAGTTGCTCACTGCCACTGCATACTGTGGCTGCTCATCCTGTTGCAGCTGGGAACGAGGCAATCCTCATTATCTTCATCTTGATTTCTGGAATCGTTATGTAAGTGAAGGTAGCGGCCAGGGTAGAGAATATACAGGCAGGACAGCAAGCGGCACAGAACCACGCGAACCGCAGGAAGGGCTTTTCTCTTTTGACAGTATTCAGCGCCCCTATATGATACCTGTGAGAACAATTCTTTTCCCCTGGTATTTCTCCTCTCATAAAGGCACCATAGCAGCAGATACCAAATATTATCCATTCGGCACCGAGATGTATGTTCCTGGCTATGGCTGGGGTAGAGTTGAGGACCGGGGAAGCGCCATAAAGGGACCCAATCGAATTGATCTCTATTTTGATTCTCATAACGATGCCCTGAAATGGGGACGGAGAAAGGTACGAGTTGAAATTTATAAGCCCTGAACCGAAACAAATAAAGAATGCAGATAGCGAGATAGTATGACTTCAATTACAGTAATCGGCGGCGGACTGGCTGGCTGTGAAGCGGCCTGGCAGGCGGCCAGCAGAGGATGCAGAGTCAAAGTTTATGACATGAAACCTCTGAAATACAGCCCTGCCCATGAAAGTGAATTTCTCGCTGAACTCGTCTGCAGTAATTCCTTTCGTTCTGATGATCCCACTTCAGCGGTAGGCTTACTCAAAGAAGAAATGAGAGTACTTCATTCTCTGGTCATTCAAACTGCGAGAGAAACTGCTGTGCCTGCGGGAAAAGCTCTGGCGGTGGACCGGGACCGTTTTGCCAGAAGAATCACTGAAAGAATTGCTGCAAACGACAATATAGAGGTGATACGAAAAGAGATTACGGAACTGCCCTTTGACCCTAAAGAGCCAGTGGTTTTAGCGACGGGGCCACTCACCTCCGATGCCATGGCGGATAGCCTGAGCTCAATGACAGGAGAGGAACGGTTATCTTTTTATGATGCCATCGCCCCCATTGTAGAAGCGGAGTCTCTGGATATGGAGATAGTCTATCAAAAATCACGCTATGACGATGGGCCCGGTGACTATCTCAACTGCCCCATGGACATGCAGCAATATCTCCACTTCATAGATGAACTTGGCCAAGGGTCTTGTACACCTCTTCGGGATTTTGAAAGTGCCAAATATTTCGAAGGTTGCCTGCCAATAGAGGTCATGTGCAGCAGAGGTGTGGACACCCTTCGCTTCGGCCCAATGAAACCGGTGGGATTACCAGATCCACGTGACGATAAAGATCCCTATGCAGTGGTACAGCTACGCAAAGAGAATATTGAAGGCAGTCATTACAACATTGTCGGTTTTCAGACAAAACTCACATACGCCGAGCAAAAACGTATTTTTCGGATGATTCCTGGAATGGAAAAGGCCACATTCTCCCGGTTTGGCTCCATTCATAGAAACACATTTATATGTGCACCGGAAATTCTTCTTCCAACCCTGCAGATGCGTAAGCATCCGCAGATATTTATAGCTGGACAGCTCTCTGGAGTTGAAGGATATATCGAATCAGCCGCCATGGGGTTGCTTGCCGGAATCAATAGCGGTAGATGCGCCACTGATCAGGCGCCGATAATTCCTCCAAAGACAACAGCTCTCGGAGCCCTTATTTCTCACTTGACAGAATCTTCCCCGAAACGCTTTCAGCCATCCAATGTAAACTTTGGACTTTTCCCGCCGCTACAAAAGAAAATACCAAAGAAATTTCGCGGAGGAGTTCGTGCAGAACAAGCTCTAAAAGACCTGCAGGCCTGGTTACGGGAAGAGGCCATTTCATTCGATAACAGAGAATAGAGGACTTTATTTGCGGGTAGGATCTCTCAACTATCAGCCTTTGTTTGCTCGCAAAATCCCCAAAAAGGGTAATCTAGAACATACTCTCCGACAAGCCCCGGAGGATGTTCACGGCTGCCAACGAGCCACAACTTATTGACTCTTTCCTTCATGTTCGCCTTCATATGATCCCATTCAGGTAATAGTACCATTGCATTATCGGCACTATACTCAATATCACCCGAGCCTTTGAAAACCCCCATGTGAGGCTCCTCATCATAACTGCCTCTCTCACCACGGGAAAGCTCCGAGACCACCAGGAAAGCCACGTTCAAGGTATCCCGCATCGCCTCCATCTCTCTCAGCCACGCATCAATGCCACTACGCATCTCTTTGAGATCCTTAAATGGAAGCTTGTGGAGACTATCTATCACGACAACGGTAAATTCATTTCGTGTTTCATGTCTGAGAAAATCGATGTGCCTTCTCATGAGTTCCGGCGAAACTTTTCGGTCATTTATGACTCTGAAAAATTTCAGAAGCTTTTCAAACCTATCACGGGCATGCGTGTGGCGCTCCCGCTCTTTAGCCGTTAATTTCGACCCAGCAATTCTGGATGTTTCAAGTCTGGCCAGCCGTGCAAAAGTCCGCTGATAGAGACGCTGGCGACCATTTTCAAAATCATAATATAAAACGCCTACTTTTCGTTCAGCCAGCTCGGTGGCAATCTGAGTCATAAAACACGACTTCCCTACTTTCGGTCCACCTCCAAGAATATTTATGCCATGAACTCCGCCAATGCGAGAATCCAATAAAGAAAAACCCGAGAGCAAGGCACCATATTCGTCTCCTGATCTCTGCTCAACTGTTGAGAAAAACTCACTACTCTCCTTTTCCGGAGTGCTAAACGGAGAAAACGGTTTTGCTGAAAGAATCATTTCGCCAAAACCTTTTGCCAGAGCCGTTCCTCTCTCCTTGGCAAAGTCGCAAAGGCTATAATCCTGAGGGTGTTCAGCTTTCCAATAGAGGATACGAACCTTATACCCTACCCGGGAAGCTGCCCGTCTGGCCACAGCATACGATTCTGGATTGTTTCTTACTACAATGAAAAGTGTTTTAATCGATTCAAACACCTCGGGCTGAAGCTCTTCCAAACTGTGTTTTGCTGAAAATGCAACACCCGGAAAACCTAACTGCTTTATCGCGAGCAGATTCTCTTCACCTTCACACAAAAAGAGCGTACCATCTGAACATCTCTGGACTTCTTCGACATTAAACAGACCGGTAGATCCTGAACCAAAGCTAGTATTCCCATACCAGAAATAATCTTCGTTATTGTCAGGATGAACACATCTCGCTGAATAGACATTGCCGTCGGGCTGAAAATATGGATAAACGAGATATCTGCCGTTATAGCCTATCTTCATCTGCTGTAAAACGGCTGGTCCAATGTTTGTATCGGAAAAAAATGACGAGCCCTGCTCAGATAATCTGTTCACAAAATCATCAATTTCCGTATTAATGTTTTTATCGGGATAGCTGAGATTCTGCCAGTATGACTCATCTTCCATCTTGCCCGGGACATTGGACGGATCAATTCCGGCCAGGCGAGCAAAATAGTTAGGATAACCTCCGGAAACACACTGACTTTGACACCTGAAATAGCCATAAAAGAAGCTGGCAGTATTGAGGAAAACAACAATTTTCCCTTGAGTTGAACTTTTGGTATTTTTACAAAAAGGACAGGGAGCGCTGAGAATATTGTCTTGCACTGTGCAATCAGGTAAATACTCTCTATAAAATTGTTCAACCGGCGTTTCCATAAAAAAATAGCCCTCAACTAGACATATACCACTATTCTTAATCAGAGCATATCAGCTCTGCCCCAGCACCTGCTGAATCTCCTGGTGACTCAGTTGCTCGTCGAATTGAACATGCAATGAATACTCATTGCCGACGACATGATGCCCACGAACCGCAATAATTTTACCTTTAAAAACCAACTGTCTTTTGGTCGAAGCCCTGCCAATCGAAATTCCAACCCGAACACCTCTACCAAAAAGCATATTGGCGTTTTTCCTCTTTGAAATCCGAACGACAAATGACAAACCACCACGAGAAATATCGAAGAGATCTCCCTTAAATGAAATCTCGGTTTCCTCTCCATCCTGGTTGAGCAATGTTGCAGCAGCCCTGCCGGACAGGCTTTTCCGCTCGTAACGTCTTCTCGACCTCTTGGTTTTTCGAAAAATATCGTTAGCAGAGACAAAACGAGCGGAAAAATCGATCAACCTAGATTCAAGGGAGGTATGCTCCTCTGTCAACTTTTCCAGACGCTTTCGTGACAGTACCAATAGTTCGGCCCCCTGGCTGCGTACACTCACCGTCCAGACAGAAGCCTCAAAAAATGTTCCAGCCCCGAGAACTTCTCCTGGACCGACCGACTTCAGTGGTACTTCACTGCCATTAACATGAGTATAAAGCTGCACTTGACCGCTGTTAACAAATAATAACTGGGGACGCATTATTCCCTGATCGACAACTGTTTCTCCATTTCTGTAGTGCCTTCTCGTCAAGGCATGATACAATGAAGTAAACTCATCTGAGCTCAGCATCTCAGTAAGAGCCGACCAGGTTTTCAGATCCTCCTGATCAATGCTTGCAGCCTTGTGTTCTTCAATAATCTCTGCAGCTCGTATTATCTCTGGGAGCATCATTGAATCTATTTTCATGAGTGTATCACGAAGCTTTTCCGCCTTTTCAAACATCTTCTGGCGCGCCGCCGCCTCAATGTATTTCAAAATAATAGCAACGGCTTCCTGCTTTTGTCCTTTTGCCAGCAATTCTTTAATACGCACCTCACCGTTAGTTTTGGGGTGAGATTTGACTGGGTCAAGAACCTTATGATGACCCTGATGACTGCTATCGTCATTATTCGATAACTCAGCCTTCTCCCGCAAATTATGGCCTTCTGCCGGTACACTTTGTGATCCCGGTTTATCATCTTTTCTGACTTCTTCTCCCGGTTTGTCTGCTTTTTTCTGCTGTTTGGCAAAATCAAGTTGTTGTAATGAGACTCTGGCTTCTTTTTCCACTTCCTGATTTTTATATCCGGATAAGGTGTATTCCTCTATAAATTTCGATAAAGGCTCCATTGTCTCCGGAGCCGAGCAATCACCCAGCAGTCGGCAAATTGACAGCAACAATTCGTCTCGTACATCGGGTTCCAAATCGCTGTGCTTTCTCAACAGATGAGCCAGCTCCAGGCCGACCTCTTTGTCCGCCATCACAGACAATTCAGCAATTACTGAAAGCTTGAGAAAATCATCCACTTCAGTGAGTAGATGAAGAAGAAATGCCTTTCGTTTGGCAAAATCAACTGATTTCTCATCAAATGCTGTACATATGGATTTTACCTCGTTACTCCCTTTTTGTCCTTTGAGAACGACGCAAATACAACCAACAGCGGTTTGAAAGATGCTGCAGGAACCTTGCTCAAACACAAACAGGGCATTTTTCGGGCGACCTAGACCTTCAAAAAGACTCCACCAAACCTCCAGCTCTTTTTTTTCAGAGGCATGCTTATGGGAAGGTCTACGGTAAAGCAGTGCTCCACTCCCTGAGAGCAGTATAATCTTTGAGACTGCATCCAGATGCAGCATAGTGGTTAAAAGGGATATCATTGGCTTTTTTTAAACGAGACAGGAAAAGCGGTAGCAAACGTACTTTGAACGATCTCACGCTCCATCATGAAATCAATGGAAATGGGAGATTCTCGTCCTGCCACAGCCTCTATGCATTGGCAGGCGAATTAGCTTCAAGAATACCGTTTAGCTCATTATCATCCAATGGATGTTCAAATCTGAGATGTGCTGAATATTCGTTTTCCGCTGAATAGAGAGAACGTACACTCACAAGCTCACCAGATTTCGTCAACATCTCTCCTGATGTTCCGGAGCACTCCAGTTGTACTGAAACTTTCCTGCCCAACAGAACTCTGGCGTTATTCTTTTTTGAAATTCTCACGATCAAACATAAACCACCACGCGAAAGGTTGGCGAGTTCCCCCTTCAGCTGGGTGCTGGGGCCATTGTCCATCTCGTCAAAGAGAGTTATTCGAGCAATTCCATATAGAATATTACGTTCAAATTCTCTTCTATCTGTCGCAGATTCCTCCGCCTTTTTGGCAAAGCCACTGAACCCTGCTGCAAAATCACGTAATTTTGATTCCAATGCAGGTGATTCTACAACCCAGCTCGTTATATTCCTTTGAGGCAGTACCGATATTTCAGCTTTGGAGAGAGTTGCTGCACTTACTGTCCATACTGAGGCATCAAAGAAGGTGTCAGCTCCAAAAATTTCACCTTGTGCTACAACTTTCAGTAATACTTCCTCGTGCTTACTGTCATGATAGAGTTTTACCTTCCCCTGATTGACAAAAAACAACGCGGGATACATATCCCCCTGCTGAACCAGAACATCTTCTGCAGAATGACTTGAGTGCTCCATTGCATAGTACATCGCGTTAAATTCTTCTGAAGTGAGATTATCATGAAGACTGGACCATACCTGAAGATAATCGTTATTGATCCCTTGTCGTTTTGCTTCCTCAATAAGCTCTGCAGTAGCAATGATATCACTTAATGCTGAGGGATCAATTTCAATCAGCCACTCTCTTAGCCTGGTGGCTTCATCAAACCGCTCTCTTCTTGCGGCCTTACCGATAATCTCAAGAAGCAGGGTCTTTGCTCTATCGATATTACCTTCTTCAAGCAAATGCTCAATATGCGACTCTTCAGCAAAAGAGGATCTTTGAGTAGAATGTGCTATCTGCTGTTCCGTATTCCCTGGTTCAGTTTCAAAATTTTCAACTGACTGGCGAATTTCTTTTTTACTTCTCTCCCTTCGCAGGGTTTTTATTTTACGTAAAGCCTGCTTTACAGTTAACCAGACTTCGTCTCCAATAATTCTTGCTTTCGACTTGTTTTCAAGCAGCAGAAATTCTTCAAGGGCTTTTTCAGCGGTCGAGCTTGTTGTCATACCTAAAAGCTTTGCCGACTGCTCAAGTAGGGAATCTCTTATTTCATCAGGAAAATGTTTCCAGTCATCAAGAAGATCAGCCACGGCCCCAACTACTTCTTCATCAGCTACTGGAGGCAGTGCTCGGACCACCTGCTCCATCATCGGCCCGGAAGCAAATGTAAGGGCATCAAGAAGATTGTCTTTAAGATCATCCCCACTTAATGCCTGAATACATAAAAACGTCTCTTGCTGCACACGAATATCCTCATGATTGAGATATTCAATAATTTTCCGGGCATGCTCTTTACTTCCGGTTTCAGAAAGAAGCTTTAACAGGTTGCGTTTACCGTGCCATGGCATTGGCGTGGCCAGCTTTTCAAGAAGTATAGGGGGAAGAAGAGATTTTTTTCGTCTGAGCAACTCCAGGATTTTAAGACGCTCTTTGGTATTTTTTGATTCAAGGAGCCTGTTGAGCAGAAATCTTGTGGCAAGAGGCCCCTGCATTATCAAGCGTCTATCATTGAACTCATCGTTATTTTCGACACTTTTGTCAAGAATAACTGACAAAGGAGCTCTCTCAACTGCACGATCCTGCAATCGACTGACTATAGCAATAGCATCCCTGCTTTTTTCAAGCTTCTCTGTACGAATAGCAAAAAAGAGTTTAAGTACTGTATCAGCTTGCTTCTCTTTATCATTCTCCCAATAGTATTTCTGTAATTTAATCAGGATATCTATTGTATTTTCAAAGACTTCATCATCCCTGTCCGTTTCCTTAACCCAAGTAATCAGGGGGATGGATACCTTTTCCAACCAATTCCATTTTTCTGTATTTATAAGACTTTCAGCGATGCTCCCTAGACATTCACCCAGCAAATCATGGCTGCGATCATCACTTTTGAGCAACTCTGTAGTTATATTTGTTATTATGGTCGCCGCAGCCTTGTCTTTGCCTTTGGATATGAGTGACTCTATTGTTGCTGGCAAGTTTCTAACCAGTTCCTTGTTTCTCAAGCCGTTGACATCGCCTTTTAAAATCTGCCGGATACCAGCTTGAATCCTTTTGGCTTGCCGCTCCTTTTCACCAGCATTAAGAACTGTTTTGGCTTTTTCGCGAAGAAGATATTGCTTTCCTTTTTCAGTGGCAAGAAGACGTTTTATCCCAGCAGCTACATCGCGATATTGATCGGAAGATTTTCCCATCATCTGAGCTGCTGTCTCCTCCTCCTGGTAGATCAACTGTATCACCTTATCAAACGTTTTTGGCGATGAGGCTAACAGTTGTTCGTACAACAGGGCACCAAATCCCTTGGGATAATGCTGTAGAAAAAGTACATGTAAACCAAATTCATTGAACGAGTCTCCACAGGCAACAGCGGTGGATCGTGCCAGTGCAGCTTTCTCTTCGCTATCGACGATCCTGTCGACATTACGCATAAGCGTTCCAAACGAGAGTGGAAAAACCAATTCACCATAACGACGGACATCTTTTAAAAGTTGAGCAATACTGGCGACAATGAGATCAACCATGCCACCTTGTTCTGCTGTGCGGGCAGCTAAAGCAGAGATTTTTTTCTGACCGGTAATGGTCTCCCCATCAATAACATTGATTATGGTTTGGATATCTTCGTTGTTCGCCCGGCCAGAATTCTTCAACTGCTCAAGAATGAGAACAAAACTATCGTCTCTTTCAACAGGCGCTTCAACGGTATAGTGTTCTGGAAACAGTTCGTCCAGCCCAAGATTGATAACAAAGGCTCGACTACCTCCCTCTTTGCTGATTAATTGAGGGGATGTGGTGAAAAAAGTTATGAGGGCGTTAAAGGTTGAGCGATCGCACTCTTTTTCAAGAACGATGTGATTCAGATTCAAGAGTCGAAGTTGACGAAACACATCTTCTCCGTGCACTTTTCCAAGAGTTTTCTGACTGACCGGAAGTCCACACAATTTCGGCTCATCATCGATCAAACTGAAACTGAGCGTTTTATATTTGCCGAGATAGGTAGTAATTAACTCGAAAGCTTTTTCTACTGATGCAGAAACCTGAGGGAAGTGAGGCGGATACAACTTTGTCGTTGTCACAGCAGCGTTGAAGCCTTTTAAAACGCTTAGCCCAAACTGCTGTTTATCCTCTCCTGCCATAATTCAGCTCCTCCCTACAATCATAAAATACCATTTCCATCATCAAGCACCTCACTCCTGCTGTGATCGTGACAGCCTGCACACTGTCGCCTGAGGCGAATAAGAGTGGCATATGATGGAGTACCAATAAAAACTTTACAGCTAAAAATCTACCGACAGCGTCTTCAAGTTAAAATGCGTCACAACCCTTGTTAAAGAATACCTCCTGATTTCAATTTATTGCAAGCTCTACTATTCATACAAATCCTGTTGGTCTCATGCTCTCTTTTCGGTAAAGGAACATAATAAATAGTCACAACAGCGTGTTAGAACAATCGCGCACTCTCATTTAACCATTTTTTTAGATGAATAGGAAGTGTCTTTGTAAAGAAAATCAATTCATTTTGTTTTTACTATTCCATATTTACTTAGCACAGTAATCATTTCATGCAGCGGAAGTCCCACCACATTCGAATAAGATCCCCGTAATTCTTTGACAAGAGCACTTCCCCTGCCCTGAATTCCATAAGCTCCGGCCTTGTCACGTGGTTCACCGGTTTTCACATATGCTTTTGCTGTTTCTTCTGCAATACCTGAAAACACAACTTGAGTAACAACTGTTTCTTCATGAAAAAGCTGATACTTCTGCCAGCTAATGCACAGAGCTGTCGCAACACTGTGGACCTTGTCACTGAGAAGCATGAGCATTTGCACCGCTTCAACATCAGATTGGGGTTTCCCTAGAATTTGGTCATCTAGAAAGACAACGGTATCTGCAGAAATAATGCAGCGGTCATGATTATTCTGCCGTACCGCGTCATTTTTTTCCTTTGCCATTCTGGCAACATAATGCAAAGGTGTCTCTGCGCTGACTGGAGTCTCATCTATATCGGCAACCACCATCTCAAAATCGATGCCAAACTGACGAAGATATCCTCTTCGCCTGGGCGAAGCCGATGCCAGAATTATTTTCTCCGTTGTTATATACATACCCTCTCACTGATAGATGCGATAATCACCATGCACCCTATCACGATCTTTAAATCCGTTTGTCGTCCTAACCACGTATTGCATAACCCCCATCAACGGTGATGACTTGCCCCTGAATCATTGTGGCAAACTGGCTACAGAGGAAAAGTGCAACATCGGCAACATCATCCGGCGTAGTCAGTCTTCCCATGGGTGTTCGCTCCAAAGCCGTTGAAAGAATCTGTTCTCTGTTTGGAAACTTCTTCAAGGCATCGGTATCAACCGCACCGGCACTTACGGTATTGACATTTATCTTTTTAGGACCCAGTTCAATCGCCAGATGCCTGACAAGAGACTCAAGTGCTGCCTTGGAAGCACCTACCGTTGTATAGTTTTCGATTGCCCTGATCGCCCCAAGACTCGAAACACCGATAATTCGGCCACCTTTTTTCATCAGCGGAGTGCCGTACTGAGCAAGAGTCAACAGTGCTCTTGCATTTATATTCATGGCCCAGTTCCAATGTCTTTCAGTAAGTTCCATTATTGGCTTCAGAACTCCGGATGCTGCATTGCTTACAATGATGTCGAGCTTCCCGAATTTTTCCTGTATCATCTCAAACATTGCAGCCACATCATCCTCTGTGGCAACATTGGCTTTTACGAGCATACACTCTCTGCCCAGTTTTTCTACAGCGGTGGCTGTGGCTTGGGCGTCCTTCTTATGGCGCACATAATTGACAACCACATCGACCCCATGCTCTGCTAAACGTACAGCAATTGCTCTTCCTATGCCTCGCGAGCCACCTGTCACCAGGGCAACTTTACCATTTAACTCGAACATTACTCCTCCTCATATTTTGAAACTCAGAATTACTCGATTACCTGCGTACATATCCTGCTGCTCTTCTAAGACTATTCTTGAAAAAGCGAAAGGGATTAAATCGCACAGGTGCTAGCTCATATGGAGCCTGAAAGTGAGAGCCATGAAAATATTCCGGCTGCTGCATGGGAAAGAAAACGTTGCTCAAATCGGCTCCATTGCGCCCTTGTCTTTTGGTTTCGCACCACAATGGACTCATCCCGGCATCGAGTTGAAGAGCATGAAGAAGAGATGTATCCAGAGCTACGGGGTCTGACGAAAACCCTACACAACCAAGATCAAGGGATATACCATGTATGGGTCCGGTCCCATGCATGGCTTTTACTCCATCAATAACCGAAAAATGCGGGGGCAAGCACTGAATTAGATCAACGAGAATCCTGCTGAACATATTATCCGCTCCGCCGTGCCGCATATGCAGCATGGCTTTTCTCATTCCCAGAACAATTCCGAAAATATTCTTCACCGCCAAGGTCACATACATCTGACCATGCGCTTTTATTTTCGGGGCATTGACAAAATAATCACAGTCCAGTGGTTCTGCGGCAATACCTACATTTACTCCACATTCTAGTCTGTGATGCACTACCTTGTGAAAATTGACAATATCTATTCCTCGTTCAGAGAGCGCATCATCAATACCAAGCTTTCGCAGAACGCTGGAGGCATTGCCAAATGCAGGTGAATCGCCAATAGCCACCTGGGCGCCATTATCAACGAGAAATTCACCAAGTGCAAGTAAAAAGCTGCCATGCGTACATGCCAGACGAGGTCCTTTGGAGCTTATCAGATTAGGCTTTATGAAAATTTTTGCACTACGAGGTGAAAACCGATGAGCAGTGGCAAAAGATCGTTCGAAAAACTCTTTGAGCTTAACATTCTCATATGAATTGCATTGATCCAAACAAACTAGTATTTGCTCTTGCATGGCATCACATTCTGTGGATAGTGCATTCAAAAAGGTGCAGACGCAGAAAAGCCAGCTCTGCGAGCGCTGAGCCGGCTTTTCCTGGAGAAAGGAGAGAAGAGATAAAGCAAGTAATATTATGCATTATGTATGCCATTTCTAATAAAATTCCTTCAAGACGGAAGACGCCGACATCATTGGCATTGAAACCTCGTTGCAGACATCGTTCTTTCGTTTAAAAATACAATTTTTTGTACATTTTTTCTAAATAAGTACTGGTCATGAATTTACACGTATCATTCCGTATACATAGGTGTGAAGTTTTTTTTACCTCTGTACAATTTTTGCCACTACCACAAAAACAAAGAGACAAGTGCAAAAAGCAATACCTGAGACAATGCCAGCCCTGCGATTTAAATCCCCTAAACGCAGGGTTATCGAACCGTTATCTCACGTGTTCTTATAACATTTTCATTGTTGACGATTTCAGCGAGAAGTTCAGAATTTAATGGAGATTCAAGATCGATGATATTATATCCAATAGACCCATTTGATTCATTGAGATAACTGGCAATATTAATGCCATGTTTGCTGATGACATTTGAAGCATAGGCAATCATACCGGGAACATCCCTGTTAATCATGATCAACCGGGACTGTACTTTGCCAGACGGGATCGATTCCACATTGGGGAAATTGACACTATGCACGACATTACCATATTCCAAATAGGCAGAAAGCTCATTTACAGCCATAACTGCACAATTTTCTTCAGACTCGCTGGTGGAGGCACCAAGATGAGGGGTGGTCAGCACCTTGGGGTGACCAATGGCTTCCGGTGTTGGAAAGTCGGTTATGTACCCATTTAAGTGCCCCTCATCAAGTGCCTGAAGAACAGCCTTTTCCTCAACGATCGGTCCCCTGGCATAATTAACCAGAAGAGCACCTTTTTTCATATTTTTAAGAAAATTTGCATTTACCAACCCCTGGGTGCTCTGATTCAATGGTAAATGGAGGCTGACCACATCAGCATCAACAAGAGTCTGAGCGAGAGTTCTGGTAATATTAACCTCAGGTAAAAGCTGATGGATATTACCAATGGCTGGACGTGGGTCAAACCCGTTAACCTTCATATACCGATGCACTCCTCCATTGGCCAGACGAACACCTATTTGTCCAAGCCCGACGACTCCCAAAGTTTTTCCGGCAATCTCAACACCACGGAAAGCAGCCTTTTTCCCCTCCACTTCCTTGTGCAGCTTTTCCGGGTCAATGTCTACAAGAGACTGACAAAAAACAATTCCCTCATATATATTCCTGAGCCACACGCCAATCATGGGAAAAACTAAATCAACGACAGCATTTGCATTAGCTCCCGGAGTATTAAAAACACAAATACCTTTTTCTGAAGCTTTATCAACGGTGATATTGTTTACTCCTGAACCGGCTCGTGCAACGGCGAGGATTCCGGGATAGTCATCGGTGTCGACCTTTGAACTACGGACAAGAATACCATCAGGATTCTCGATATCACGGGAAACTTCATATTCTTCGCCGAGCATAGCCAGTCCCTCTTTTGCTATTACATTCATCGTCTTAATGGTATATTTCTGCACGTCCACTCTCCTTTTTCCTCGTTTCTAATCATCCTCGTTATCGTACCAACCTCACTCGGTTTTATGACCTCAGGAGGTCAATATTGAAACTTTACTCAGGAGCTAACCTCAAGCAGATATATTTATTGAACTTGTGTAAATCCTGTCCTCGCTCTGGCAAAAAACAGAGAAGATGACGCCCCTCCCTTTCTGTACTCCCGTGTTTTTCCATAAAATCCTTCGAAAATTCAACAACAAATCCTTTCTTGAGCTGAGAGGAAACAACAGCGTCCGGTTTATCATCTGGCTGTTGCCCCCCAAGGTGTTCATAAACTCTTTTTTTCAAGGTCCTGGACTGCTGGCCTTCTTCAACATTAAGCTCTGAAGGAAGAAATCTGTGACCACATCTCAGCCAGTCATAGCGAAGGAGTTCGACAATATAATCTTCATCTTCCCGACCACCTGCCAGCTTCCGTATAATTGAGCAGAGAAACTGCTGTGTCGGCGCCTTTTGAAAAAAGTCGTTTTCAAGGCACAACTCCAGCACCCCGAAAAAGAACGTTATTATGTCTTCAGACGTATCTCTTAAATACTCCCAAAGAGAGACAAAATATCTATTATTGAGAAATCGTTCCACACATTCGCCAAACCAGTAGAGTTCCCTCATTTTTTGTTGGTCCATCCAGCTATTTGCAAAAACGGAATATGGAGCTGAAGAACTGTAACAATAGCGGAACTCAGGAGCGGTATGGCAAATGGGAGTATCAGGTAAAATTTTCAATAATCCCATTTGGATATAATGGGGTTTCATAAAAAACACGTCTCGAAAAGATTGCAGGAAGCTCTCTTTTGTCTCATAGGGTAAACCTAAAATAAGATCAACATGCAGATGGATATTCTTCATCTGACTCAGCCTGACGATAATATCATGAGCAGCATCGGTATCTATTGATCGCCTTATGGCCTTCAGCGTTTCGGGGTTTGTTGATTGAATGCCAATTTCGAATTGAAATCTACCCGCAGGAAGGTCTTGCAGAAAAACAAACATTTCCTCACTGAAATGACTGGGACTTATCTCAAAATGGAATATTGTTTCTACCGGTTGCTCTGCAAGAAATTGCCAAATAGCCAGAGCTCTTGCCCCATTATCGTTGAATGTTCTGTCAACAAAACGCACGACCATAGGGTTGTGCTTTAGAATATGGGACAGCTCTTTTCTAACCTGACTAAGATCTTTATGAAAAACTCCCTTTTGCGAGGCTGACAGACAGTATGTGCAGGAATAAGGACATCCCCGAGAACTCTCATAATAAATATGTCTGTTCTCCAGATGCCTGCCAAAATCTGCATCAATATAGGGATAGGAAAAATCCGCTCCCACTCGCGTACATTGATATCTGGTTTTGAGTGTTTTGTTCTGCAAATCCCTATAAAACTCTTCGCCGACCCCTTCAATTTCTCCCTGGACAATGCTGCAACGCTTTTTATTTACCTGGAGTCCGACAATCTCTGCCTGAGGACCACCAACGACAATATGGATTTCTGGAGACATCCGCAATACATCATTGACAATCTTTATCACCAGATCACTGTTCCAGATTGCTGCTGAAAAAAAATACAAATCTGCGTTAGTTGCACTAAGACGCATAAGAATCTGATAATACGAATCATTGATGGTGAATTGCAGGATTTCCGGAAAGATATTATTGACGTTTGCGACAATCTCATTACGAACATAGAAAAGTGCCATGCATGAGTGTGTATAACGACCATTCAAACCAACCAGTGTTGCTCTCATAACCACTCTCAATCACATATTTTAAAGGCTGAACGCCTCTGATAATTTAAACAGAGAGAAATGAAAAACTCATTTCTTTAAGCGAGTTTAACACAAAGTGTTATAATAATCTGTAGTTGAAATCGTCGAGTTTCGGCACATTTTCTCTCTCAATTGAATATCCAACATTATTTCCTATTCCATGAAAAAGCGACCAATACCATTACACTATCTAACCTTCATCGCCCTCCTGGGGTATTGTCTTTCTTTAACACTTGCCAGACCTTCACAAGCAGCACGGCAATTCGAAGAAAACATTTCCTACGAGCTTGCCATCTCCTTTGATCTTATTAGGCAACAACTTTACGGCACTGCTCACGTAAAAATTCCAGCGAAAAGATCATTGACTCTTTTCCTTGATGGTATTGCACCAACTGGAATTATGTTAAAAAGCATGGCTGTTTCACAGCCTGCGTCGACCGATGAGCATCCGGACCACATAACCATACCACAGGCAAATGTAGCTCAGGAACTTTTCCTCTCCTTTGAAAAAACGGTGAACAATCACCATGATAATTTTATTACGACTGATGGTATTGTTCTTCTTAATAACTGGTATCCCAGACCATCCGAGAAGGCTGTTTTCTCGCTCAAGGCTCGAATCCCTGAGGGATTCGTCGCCCTGAGCGAAAGTGACACCCTTCCTGAACCAGGTTCTGAAACCGTCGATTTTTCATTTGCCCAATCAACTGCCGATATCCATTTTATCGCTGCCCGATTCATCGTTAACAGTATGAAGATACGTGATAATCTTTCGGTTTATAGCTATTTTTTACCTGAAGATCAACATCTCGCCAATGGCTACCTTGATTCAGCCCGTGCTTTTATTCTACGCTACGAGGAAATGATTGGTAAATATCCCTACACTCATTTTGTAATTGCAGAAAACCTCAGACCGACTGGCTATGGCATGCCCACATTCACTCTCCTGGGTAAATATGTGGTGCGACTGCCATTTATAAAAGACACATCGCTGGGTCATGAAATTCTCCACTCATGGTTTGGAAATTCTATTTCCGTGGATTACACCCAAGGCAACTGGTGTGAAGGACTGACAAGCTATCTGGCTGATTGGCTCTACCGAAGAGATGTGGGCGAAGGAGCCATCAACAGAAAGGAACAGCTGCTTAAATATCATAGTTATGTAACCGAGGAAAATGCGATTCCATTGCAGATGTTTACTTCAGCAAATCATAATCAACCCATGGCCAGAGCTATTCGCAGTGTTGGGTATATAAAAGGGGCAATGTTTTTTCACGAATTACGAAATCTAATTGGTGAGGAGCTGTTCTCTCAAGGAATCAGGAATTTCTATAACAACTATCGCAATAAAAGTGCTGGCTGGAATGATATAAAAAATATCTTTGAAGATGTCTCCGGAGAGGATCTGCAACGTTTTTTTTCTGAGAGATTACAAAGTGATGATACTGCCAAGCTGGAACTCAAAGATATTAAGGTTTCGACCGACAACGGCGGTACCCTGCTCAATTTTACAGTCAATCAAAAATCTCAGCAGCCATTCCAAATCACCCTGCCCCTGCGGATAGATGCACCAAACTGGTCCATATCAATTGAACCCAGGATCTCAAAAGCCACCGAAACTATCAGTCTGCCACTACAATCATTACCAAACAGAATTACAATCGACCCAGAATACGATGTAATGAGGACTTTGAATATAGAAGAAAAGGTTCCGACCATGTCATACTTCCTTGGCCCAAGAAAACCCCTTGTCATTGCTGAGAAAAGTGAAATGGCAGACTATAAACCCTTTCTCGATTACTCAACTGAGCACACCTGGCTAATCAAAAAGATAGAGGAATTACAAGCAACTGATATCACCTCTGAAGATCTTGTTCTACTAGGAAAACAAAATAGTTTAGCACTTTCCCTCTTTGGTCCTAATCGACAGCCACTTCAAGGAATGACGATAGAAGCACGTCGTAATCCCCTCAATGATACAAAGTATGTCCTGATAGTTTCAGCAGACAGCGCCGAAGAAATTCTCAAGTCACTGCCAAAAATCACCCACTACGGCAAATATTCCTATCTTCATTTTCAGAACGGTGTTCTCATTGACAAGAAGTTTTGGTCCGCTCCTTTTGGCCATAGTATTCAATTGGCCGATGAACCGAAATCTATCCCAACGAAAGACCTTCTATCGTATAGTGACTCCATGGCGGCAATGCTGCCAGCACGGGTCATTTTTCTTGGCGAAAGCCATACGGCAATGCAGGATCACTATTTGCAATTTCTTGTCATTGAAAAATTAGCAAAAGAAAATCAGGACATTGCCATTGGTATGGAGATGTTTCCAGCAAGCAGTCAGGAAGTGCTAGACGAGTATCTTCTCGGTAATACCGAGATGGATGAAAAGACTTTTCTCAAACGCTCACACTATTTCCAGGTGTGGAATTACGATTACCGATACTATAAAGGGATTATTGACTTAGCCCGTCAGCATAAAATACCACTGATAGGTCTTAACATTGAAAGAGACATTGTCTCTTCAATATTCAAAAACGGTTCAACCTTCCAGCTCTCAGAAGAACAAAAAACGCTTTTACCCAAAGAACGTGATCTCTCACTTCCTGGCTACTCCCAACGCCTTCGTGCTGTTCAAGAACTCCATCCCCATGGTGGCAGCAGCAAAAACGGCTTGAGTGGTTTCATTCAAGCTCAAGGTGTCTGGGATGAGACAATGGCCCAAAATATTGCTGATTATCTTCGCAACAATCCCACCAAAAAAATGGTCGTCATCGCCGGAGCTGAGCACGCCCGTAAAGACAACGGCATTCCCCCCAGAGTTTTAAGAAGGATAGAGGTTTCTCAGACCGTTGCCATGACTGTAAATGAAGAAAGGCCTCCTTCACCTGAACTCGCTGACTATTTCTTCTACCTGGCTCCACAAAAGCTCACTCCTGCGGGGAAAATTGGTATTTCCATCGATGAAATACAAAAAGCAGGTGAAACTTTTCTTAAAATAGTTACACTAAATCCAGAGAGCAACGCCGGGAAGTCAGGACTTTTAAGTGGAGACATTCTTTTAGAGCTGGACGGCTTTGCCGTTAAAAGCATGGAAGACCTGCGTATTGCCCTGGTTGACAAGCAGGCAGGAGACAAGATTACCATGAAAGTGCACAGAGGGCCGGATGCAACGGCCAAAGTGCTGGATATTGACATCCTACTTTATAGTCCTGAAGAGGCCCCGCACGTTTAAATGATTGAACCACGTCAGGGAGAATTCATGGATTCACTCGCCCGAATTGCTGAACAAAAAATACTTGAGGCCATGCAGACACGGAGTCTGACCACTTCAAAATGGAAAAATAAGCCGCTTCCACTTGATAATGATCACAACGTGCCAGATGATCTGAAAATGGCATATAAAATCATGAAAAATAGTGGCTACTTGCCGCCTGAAATTGAAGAAAGAAAGGAAGTGCAGCGACTGGAAGAGCTTATTGCTGCAACGGAGGATGAACACGAACGACTTCAGCAAATGAGAAAACTCAATGTGCTGCTGATGAAAATAGATAGTAAACGTTCAACTCCGGCGAATATATCCATGCAGGATGATTATTATCGCAAAATTGTTGAACGAGTCAGTCTACATGGAAGAAAGAAAAAATAGGATGATATCCTCAACGTCAAGTTACGTCTACCGGTGAAACCTCATAGGAAGAATTACTCTTCAAGAACAAAAGCTAACTGTCTGGCGGAGCTCCCCTGCTGTTGCCGAGCAATATCACCTGCCTGCAGGCAGGCCTGCCTATACTCTTCATGATGAGTGCAATAAAACAAGAGTAATCTTTCTAAATCCTCAATATTGGCAACCGGAAATCCTCCCGAAACAGATTCTAGCAGTTGTGCAGCATCATGAAAGTCTTCTACAAATGGGCCGTAAAAAACTGCCTTATTCCATACTGCGGCCTCCATGAGGTTATGTCCTCCCTTATCGACAAGACTCCCTCCACAAAAAATATAGTCGGCAATACCATAGAGTAAACTCAAGTCTCCCATGGTATCAATGAGAACGACCAGACTTTGTCTGGTCTCAGAACCGTTTTTCAGATTGCTGAAAAGCTGGTAATCAATCTTATTATCCTGAAACTTCAAAATAATCTCATCAAGCCTTTGCGTATGACGTGGAGCAATGAGAAAAACCGTTGCTTTTTCTCGTTGAAGAGGCTCAATAATCCTTGCAAGCTGAATTTCCTCATCACCATGAGTTGATCCAGCCACAAAAACATCCTCACCTTTGAGATTTAAAAGTTCTCTATACTGTTCTTCTACCTTTTGACTGTTATCTGGGAGAGAAAGATCATATTTGACATTTCCTTCTACGGCAAGACGTTCTAACCTCGCTCCAAGCGAGAGGTATCTGTTGCGGTCTTCTTCGGAAATCACGGCTATTTTATCGAACTGACGAATTGTATGACGAATCAGCCGCCCCATTTTCTGATAACTGCCATAGGATTTCTTCGAAATCCTGCCATTCACCAGGCACAACCTCACCTGTCTCCGGGAAAGGGAGTCAATGAGCATCGGCCACAACTCTGTCTCTATACAAATATAGACATCTGGGCAAATCGATTTTATAGCTCTTCCCACTATTCCCGGAATATCAAGTGGAGCCAGAACACACTTTACAGATTTGTCGAGCTGCTTCTCAGCAAAATGTTTACCATGCAGTGTCATGGTACTGAGTACGATCCTCGCCTTCGGCTGTCGTTTTTTCAACTGAACAATGATTGATTTTGCCGCCTGGACCTCACCAATTGACGCAGCATGAAGCCAGATTGTCTGAATTTCTGAGTCATTCCCTTTTTTTCCAAGAGAATAAAAGGCAAAGCGCTCGGGCAGACCACGGCGATGCTTACCGGTAACAAGAACAAAAAGCAGCAAAAACGGTAAACAGCCATAGAATAGCAGTGCGACTATACATCGATAGAGGACAAACACATCATACTCTCAAAAAGAACACTTCGATATTGTAGACAAAACAATGGAATCTTCAGGAAGATTAATAAACCCATTATCCCCTTCTTCGTCAACGCAAAAGAAAATCCGGTCAATAGATACATCCTTCAGTCTCTGGCATTTGCTCTAGAAGTGGTTAATATAGACCCCAAAATGTCGTTATACGGATTTTTTCATCCTTGAAACCTTTGCAGGTGAGGGAACAATGCATAGAGTAACGGCTTTATTGTCCATTTATTTATTACTGATACTATTAACTGGAGAAAATGTAATGGCTGAAACACCCAAAAAAGATGGCTTGTATGCTGAATTCGATACTTCCCAAGGAAAGATACTCTGCCTTCTCGAGTTTGAGAAAACCCCTTTAACCGTGGCCAATTTTGTTGGTCTGGCCGAGGGCACCAAGGAACTTGGAGCTGGCAAGGGAACCTCTGGACATAAATTCTATGACGGCCTTACTTTTCACCGGGTTATACCAGATTTCATGATTCAGGGTGGATGCCCTTTAGGTACAGGAACAGGTGGTCCCGGTTACACTTTTCCCGATGAAATAGATCCAACTCTGAAACACACGGGGCCTGGAATTCTCTCGATGGCAAATGCTGGACCTGGAACAAATGGCAGTCAATTTTTTATTACTCATGTCGCCACTCCATGGCTTGATGGCAAACATACAGTTTTTGGCCATGTCGTCCAGGGTCAGGATGTAGTCAATACCATTAAAGGCGGCGACACAATTAACAGCCTTACCATTATTCGGGTTGGTGACGCGGCTAAGAATTTCAAAAATGACCAGGCAGCTTTTGATGCACTGTTGAGTTCTATCGATGAGCGAGCCCAGGAAAAAGCCAATGTGGCCGAAGAAAAAACCCAAAAACAGATAAAAAAGCAATGGCCCAATGCAATAACTACCCCTTCGGGGCTCAAGTATGTCGTTGTGGAAGAAGGTAATGGCGAGAAAACACCGAGCAAAGGAGCAACCGTTAAGGCTCATTATACTGGTAAATTGCTTGACGGTACCAAGTTTGATTCATCCTATGACCGAGGACAGCCAATAGAATTCCCAGTAGGGTCCGGCAGGGTCATCAAAGGGTGGGACGAAGCATTTCTCTCAATGACAAAGGGGGAAAAACGCGTGCTCATCATTCCTCCGGAGCTTGGCTACGGTCCTGCCGGTCGCGGACCAATCCCACCGAATGCTACAATGGTATTTGATGTCGAGTTGGTCGATTTTTGATCATTTTTAATACAAATCTGCTGGTACTATACAACCATTGCAAATTTTGAGAGACAAAAAGGCAGAGCCCGTAAATGAGGCTCTGCCTTTTTTTATTGAAAGTTATTTTGAGTATTACATCACAATAGTTCAAATGAGCTGCTATCCCGCATTTCTCATGAACGTTGTGTCTTTAGATCAAAAACAGCAACGAAGAACATTCTGCCGAAAGCGAAACCATTGCAAATTTACATAAAGCTCACGAGAAATTCAGGTAAGACAGGGTTCTAATAGCTGCTCTTCTAGAGACCCAGCTCATCGGTTATCCCCTGCATGGCTTCCAAACTTAACGCACAAAAATCAGCAAGGGGGATTCCTGCCAGTTCACACTCTTTGATAATGTCACGATTGGCACCGCGAGCAAAAGCTTTTTCTTTAATACGCTTTCGAACAGATTTAGGTTTCACGGAAGCCAGTTTTTTATCAGGATAGACAAGAGCCGTGGCAATAACCAACCCGGTAACAGTCTCACCGGCTGCCAGGCTATGGTGAAAGCGGCTGGTGCGTTTTTTACCCGGATATGCCTGGAGGTTGTGCAGCCGGATAGCTTCGACTATTTCGTCATCAATACCTTTTTCCTTGAGTATTTCAGCAGCTTCTTGAGTATGGGTAGACAGATCGGGTTGTGTTTCGGCATCGAGGTCATGAAGCAGGCCGGCAAGTCCCCATTTATTCTCATCCTCACCAAGCCTGTTTGCCATTGCTTTCAAGACTGCTTCAGCTGCAAGACAATGCTTAAACATGTTGCTATTTTTTACTTTACTCTGCAAAAGCGTTAAAGCATCCTCTCTTGTTATTCCAAATTGTTCGTATGTCATATCTCTACCTGCTGAATGTTGTTTGAACATGATTCTTCATATCTTAGAAAACCTGTATTCATGTACAAAAAGGACGCTTCGCCACAACATTATGTTCGAAGAAATGAAGAAAGAAGAATAATGGCATTAGTATTTCAGGCCAACCCGATCACGAACAATATCAAGAGTCACGGACGCTTTTTCCCTCGCTTTATCAGCGCCCTGTGCCAAAATTTGTCTCAACATTTCCGGATCGGCAAGATATTTTTCCTTCTCTCGTCTGGCCTCACCAAAAAAATCATTTAAGAGATCAAGCAGTTCAAGTTTTATATATCCATAAGCAGCTCCGCCGTTAACGTAGAGATCATGCACTTCAGCCAGTCTTTCCTTGGATGCAAACAATTTAAAAATACTGAATAACGTGCATTTATCCGGATCTTTTGGTTCCTCAACCGGAGTTGCGTCGGTCTCTATGGCCATAACTCTTTTTTTCAGCTGTTTGCCTTCGAGAAATATTGGAATGGTGTTACCATAGGATTTTGACATTTTCTGGCCATCCAGCCCAGGAACCACAGCTGTTTCTGCAGAAATTGCAGGTTCCGGAACGACAAACGTGTCACCAAATTCATTATTAAATTTTATCGCCAGATCACGGGCAACTTCCAGATGCTGCTTTTGATCTTTACCTACCGGTACTCTCTCAGCTTGATACAGAAGAATGTCAGCAGCCATAAGAATGGGGTAAGAGAATAGGCCATGGCTCGCTGAGATCCCTTTGGCAACTTTATCTTTATAGGAATGACACCGCTCAATTAAACCCATTGGAGCCAGAGTGGACAAAACCCAGGTCAACTCGCAAACCTCAGGGACGTCGGATTGTACCCAAAAGACGCATTTATTTGGATCAAGACCAAGGGCCAAAAAATCTGCAGCCGCCTCAAGGGTTCCCCTGGCCAATTTTTCACGGTCATGTACCGAAGTCATGGCATGAAGATCGACGATAAACACATAGAGTTCAGAGTTTTTCATATGTGATATCATTGTTTTCATCATACCGAAATAATTACCTATGTGAAGCTGGCCAGATGGTTGAATACCGGATAATATCTTCATATTCCTAAATTAAATAGCTGTTATTTTATCTTTTTTCTGTATCCGTCTATGGACACAGTATAACCTCGGAGAGCGACATAAGATCGCCGACATACATCTTTGCAGACTAACCAAATTTCATAGAACTTCTAGAATAGCGGGTAACCATAACGCATCTACAAAAAAAAAGGGAGTGTGAAAAACACGTTTTTCACACTCCCTTGACTGTTCTATGAAAAAGTATTTTATTTCACTTCTTCAAAATCGGCATCGACGACATCGTCATCGTCATTTTTGTTGCTGCTGCCAGCAGATCCACCTGCAGCGCCACCTCCAGAAGAACCACCCTGGTCAGGGTTTTCTTTTGCAGCCTGGGCATACATGAGTTCAGCCAGTTTATGAGAAGCATTGGTCAATGCCTCCACGGCCGCTTTAATTTTATCGGTATCATTGGATTCGAGAACTTTTTTGACGTTCTCGATTTCCTTTTCAACGTTGGATTTCGTTTCTGCATCAACTTTATCACCAAGATCATCAAGACTCTTCTGAGTTGCATGAATGAGCGCATCGGCCTGATTACGTGTTTCGACAAGCTCTTTTCTCTTCTTGTCTTCCTCGGCATGAATCTCGGCATCCTTCGTCATTCTTTCAATCTCTTCCTCGGTCAGACCTGATGATGCAGTTATTTTGATTGACTGCTCTTTGCCGGTACCCAGATCCTTTGCAGAGACATTGAGAATTCCGTTGGCATCAAGATCAAAGGTCACTTCAATTTGAGGTACGCCCCGAGGAGCTGGGGGAATATCTGCAAGCTCGAATCTGCCAATGGTCTTATTGTGCTCAGCCATTTCTCTCTCACCTTGAAGGACATGAATGGAAACGGCAGGCTGATTATCTGCAGCTGTGGAAAACACCTGGCTCTTCTTGGTTGGAACAGTTGTATTTTTCTCGATAAGTTTGGTGGTTACACCGCCAAGGGTTTCAATTCCCAGAGAAAGAGGGGTAACATCGAGAAGCAGGACGTCTTTCACATCTCCCTGGAGAACGCCGCCTTGAATTGCTGCACCAAGAGCTACAACCTCATCAGGGTTAACACCTCTGCTCGGTTCTTTTCCAAAGATCTCTTTGACCTTTGCCTGAACCATGGGCATCCTGGTCATACCACCAACGAGAATTACCTCGTTAATTTCTGAGGCATCAAGTCCTGCATCCTTTAATGCCGTTCTGCATGGCTGGACAGTCCTATCGACAAGATCTCCAACCAAACTTTCCAGCTTTGCTCTGCTCAACTTGAGATTAAGATGTTTTGGTCCTGAAGCATCTGCGGTAATGAAAGGAAGATTGATATTGGTTTCCTTTGTAGTGGAAAGTTCCATTTTGGCCTTTTCCGCTTCTTCCTTGAGGCGCTGCAATGCCATTTTATCGCTGCGCAGATCAATGCCCTGCTCACGCTTGAATTCATCGGCAAGCCAGTTGACAATACGCATATCGAAGTCTTCACCACCAAGGAAAGTATCACCATTGGTAGATTTTACTTCAAAAACACCATCACCAATTTCAAGTATTGAAACATCAAATGTACCGCCACCCAGGTCGAATACAGCAATTTTCTCCTCACCTTTTTTGTCTAAGCCATAGGCAAGTGAAGCAGCCGTAGGTTCATTGATAATACGCTGCACATTGAGCCCTGCAATTTTGCCGGCGTCCTTGGTTGCTTGACGCTGTGAATCGTTAAAATATGCCGGTACGGTGACCACAGCCTCGGTTACTTCCTCACCAAGATATTCTTCTGCGGTCTGTTTCATCTTGGCCAGAACCATAGCAGAAATTTCAGCTGGCCGGTAAACCTTGCCTTCCACTTCGACGGAAACGCTTCCATTCGTTCCTTCAACAATTTTGAAGGGACTCACTTCAATGGATTTTTTTACTTCAGCATCGACAAATTTTCGACCAATGAGACGTTTGATTGCATACAGTGTTCTTTCCGGATTGGTTACGGCCTGCCTCTTCGCGACCTGACCGACAAGTCGATCGCCATCATCCGAAAATGCAACAATAGAAGGCGTTGTTCTATTACCCTCCACGTTTGCGATCACCTTAGGATCGCCACCGTCCATGATTGCAACACATGAATTTGTGGTCCCAAGATCAATTCCAATAATTTTGCCCATGTCATTCTCTCCTTATATCTTTACTCGGATTGTCCGATTTTCATCCGTCTCAGTAGCATATTAACTGTTATAATCTTTGTCATCCTGGTCTATTTGTCAAGGCAGTCAGTGCTTGTCAAACCGGGACATATACCTTTAACCTTCAGCCTTCCCGGAAGAGACTGTCACCTTCGCGGCACGCAGCAGTCGATCCTTATAAAAGTATCCTTTTTCAAACTCATTCACCACGTGATTAACAGGAATTGTGTCGCTGGGTTCCATGGTCAATGCTTCCTGTTTGTTTGGATCAAAAGGCTGCCCTTTACTTTCAATCGGTTTTACTTCGAACTTTTCCAGGCTCGCGTGAAGCCCTTTTAATGTCAACTCAACTCCTTCAATCAATCCGGTAAGTTTCGTTGCAGCATCATTTCCTTCTGTTACACTATGGCTAACTGCTCGCTCCAGGTTGTCCACAACGGGAAGAAACTCTCTGAATATTTGCTCACCTGCATACTTCAGCGCGGTGGCACGCTCTCTTTCATTTCGTTTCTTATAATTCTCATAATCGGCAGCCAGTCTCAACATCCTGTCCTTGAGATCAGCCGCTTCTTCTTTGGCTTCAGCAAGTTGGTTCTCAAGATTTCCAGCATCATCTTCAACACTTTGCTCAGCTGTTTCTGCTGCAACCTGTTCATCTTCCCCATCGCTCAGGCTTTCTTGGGCATCCATCGTCTCTTCGACAATATCTTCTTTCTCTTCTTTCCCGCTCACCTATGCCTCCAATATTCTATCTGCTTTACTTCAACACATCAAAAAAGGCTCAACAGCCTATGAATGCTTCTATTCTCCAAAATCAAACTTGTGCGAACAATAAGTAGCTAGTTTTTCATTGTCAAGAAAGGGGTCTAATAAAAATTACCGCAACTATTCTGGTTTGACAGGACAATTACCTTCAAACGTTAAATATCGGGAATTAAATGCAATACAAAATAGCATATTATCTTTTATTCCATAGCGATCGATATAGTAATTTGTGAGTACCGGCCCCATCCAGACATCAATTGAGCATTGTTATTTCATTTCGTATTGGACTTTTTGTTATAATGACACCTAAAATACTGTAGAATATTATCTATTTCCAGATTAGAAGATGTCATACATATCCATTTATACAATACACTTTTTATCGTGAGAGCCATGAAAATATTAGATCTAAGGAGTGATACAGTCACCAAGCCAACAGCTGATATGCGTGCCGCAATGAACAAGGCTGAGGTGGGTGATGATGTTTATGGGGAGGACCCGACCACAAATATGCTTGAAGAGATGGCCGCCGAGATACTACACAAGGAAGCCGCCCTTTTCTGTCCCTCTGGTACACAATCCAATTTATCCGCGTTGTTGACCCATTGTGCGCGAGGGGACGAATACATCGTCGGCCAGCAGGCACACACTTATAAATATGAAGGTGGCGGAGCAGCTGTTCTGGGAAGTATTCAGCCTCAACCGCTCGATCTTAAGGAAGACGGGACCTTTGATCTGGATGAGGTCAAACACAATATAAAACAAGATAACTTTCATTTTGCCCGCACCAAACTTCTTTGTCTGGAAAACACCCATGCCGGGATCGCCCTGCCTCTTGATTATCTAAAAAAATGCAACAGTTTAGCCAGAGACAATAACCTGCTTCTGCACCTTGACGGAGCCCGACTTTTTAACGCAGCGCGAAAATGGGACATACCTGCATATAAAATCGCAGATTATTTTGACTCCGTTTCAATCTGTCTCTCAAAAGGCCTTGGAGCACCCGTTGGTTCTCTTCTTTGTGGAAGTGAAAACTTTATCGCTGAAGCACGTCGCTGGCGAAAAGTGCTCGGGGGAGGCATGCGCCAGACAGGTGTGATAGCTGCTGCCGGGCTTTATGCCCTGGAGCATAATATTGAGAGATTAAGCGAGGACCAGCATAACGCCGAGGCGCTGGCTAGGGGGTTATCTGAAATTGAAGCTGTTGGCCTACGCTATCATGAAAACCAGACGAACATGTTGTTCATCACCCTGCCGGAATCACATCTGGCCAAACTACATGTTTACCTCAGGCAACGCGGGATTATCATATCACAAGGGACACAGGTAAGAATAGTGACACATCTCGAAATAGACCGTCAGGATATCGATTTTATTGTTGAGGCTTTCCAGACATTTTTTGCTGAAAACTGAAATCAGATATTGCGGACCCTTTTTCGTTCCCCTGGCACCTATGGATAGAGTTCGGAATCCAGACGAAACTGTAGTGTAACCTGCCTGGTGTTGTCTCTTGTGGGATTGTCAGACAACTGCAGACACTTCATCTTCTACTGTCCTGCTAATTATAACTGCTCGTACTTCTGCAGTTTATTCTGCAAGGTTTTCCGACTTATGCCTAGACGTCTTGCGGCCTCGCTTTTATTGCCCTCGGTCTCTTCCAGGGTTTGTAAAATAAGAATTTTTTCAGCTTCCTGCAGCGAAGAAGGCAATTCGCCTTCCAATGAGATTGTAGCGTCTTTCTGATGATATTTTTGGATCGACAGAGGCAGGCTCTTTTCTGTAAGCTGCTCACCGCGCATGAGAATAATACCCCTCTCAATGGCGTTTTCCAGCTCACGCACATTTCCAGGCCAATGATAATCTGTCAGCATTTTCATGCATTCCGGGGTTATACCCTCCACAGTTCGTCGATTTTTTACAGCAAATCTTTTAGTAAAATGGTTCACCAGATCGGGAATATCCGCTAATCTGTCACGCAGTGGAGGAACCGTGAGCATGACAACGTTCAGTCGATAATACAGATCTTCCCGAAAAGTACCTTTTGCCACCTCTTCTTCCAGATTGCGATTGGTTGCAGCAATTACCCGTACATCGACTGAGAGCGTTTCCTCACCGCCAACTCTTTGCAGTTCCTGTTCCTGAAGAACTCTCAAAAGTTTAACCTGCATTGCCTGGCTGGTTTCACCAATTTCATCAAGAAAAAGAGTACCGCCATCTGCCTGGACGAACTTCCCTTCCCTTCTCTTATCAGCTCCGGTAAATGAACCTTTTTCATGCCCGAACAGTTCAGATTCAAGAAGCGTTTCGGCAAGAGCTGCGCAGTTAACCTTGATAAAAGGGCCGCCATTACGGGCACTGTTTCTATGAAGAGATTCAGCAACCAGCTCCTTGCCAGTTCCCGATTCACCAGCCACAAGAACGGTTGCTTCAGTTGGCGCCACATAACCTATCATCTCAAGAAGCTCCTTCATGGGAGGAGATGAGCCAATGATATTGGTGACAAGCCCCGTCTCACTTTGAACGGCAGTATGCTTCTGAGTATCTACCTGTTTCTTATCCAGAGCCCGTTCCAGAGCCAGACGCAATCTATCGAAATCGAGGGGCTTCGTAAGATAATCATGGGCTCCGTGCTGTATTGCCTCAACGGCATCGTTTACTGAGGAATAGGCTGTCATGATGATTACCGGCAACTCAGGCTGGAGATCGTGTATTCTCGAAAATGCCTCCCTACCATCCATTTTCGCCATACGAACATCCATGAGTACGGCATCATACGTATTGTTTTTCACAGCTTCAACTGCAGTCGTGCCGTCATCGGCCTCGACACATTTCCACCCCCACTCCCTGAACATGGAACAGAGCATGAACCGATGCACCTGTTCGTCATCAACGACCAGGACTGTTACTTGTTTTTTTGAGTTTCGCACCCGTTTACCTTTACCACCTTCCAGTATTAAGACCATTAAGAGTTGACAACAACCTGCTTAAAGGACAGACAGCCACTCTCGATAGATTCTCATGTTTATTCAATGTAACCTGCGAAATAGATTTACATTTACTCATAAATCAAATGCTCTGCAATATTTTCCTAAGCTTCAAAAAAACATCCCCCTCCAGTGGATAGCATCTGAATATAACAATAAAACCAAGGCAACAGCACAAGGGAAAAAGCAGCTGTAGTATATATCCACACGCCTTAGTTTTCGATGAACTTTATATTGAAGTATAAGAAAAACAAGAAAAAAGCAGGTTATGAGCATCATCGCCGGAATAAAGGTTCCTGTTAATTGGGCAATGATAAAACTTATATACAATGCCACTACCGAAACCGGAACAAAAACATACTTACCGATAGCACCATTTACCGATAGAAAGTTATCCGTTTTCCCCAATCGAATAAGGGCGGCAGAAAGCAGGACGAGAAAGATCCAGTCAGTCACGCCAAAAAGAGGGACGGGTGCAGCAAAACCAGGAATTCCTGCTTTTATAATAATAAAATCGACCAGCGGTACAGGACCTTCCCTCCCCCCTCCATAATACGCTGTTATTTCAGCAGCTATTGATTTTGTTGGCCCCATGGTAACGCTTATGGTGTCTGCAACTGCAGCAGTTATACATACCGGCACCAGCTCGCCGATTCTTTTTATGGCAGTTGAGAGAATAGTACCAAGAACAGTTGCTCCTACAAGAAGATTTGCCGTTGACACTGCCGCGCCAACTACCCCCATATTCCCAAAAACACTTGTGTACACAATGGCCAGAGCCATAATCAGTACGACTATAAGAAGATAGCCGATCACTTCATGACGTTGACGAGAAGAAGTAGCATTTATGATTGTATAGGCAAGTGAGGAAGCCGCCAAAAGATATACGCCAACAGCAATGATTATTAGCAGAGAGGAATATTGGAGGCCAAAATCATGCGGAATGGGAAGAAAATAGATCAGGACATTAATAACCGTCCAGAGGAGATAAAACCGGATAAAAGTGTTTCGCATACCATAATATATATTACACGGCCAAAGAAAGAATACCGAAGAACTAATACCTGCTCGCAGGCATCAGGAACAACGTAATATTTTCGTTTGACTGTAGTCGTTATTCTTTTTTCTTTAAAAGTCTTTCCAACATAGATTTTTTGATGGCTTTCGTAAAATTGATGTGGATGCAGTAATCATTGTACATAAAAAATGACACTTTAACTATCTTCCCAGTCATCTCAAATTCAACCGATTTTCCATCAATATCAAAAGCAAAGTCGAGAGATAAGTGCCTGGCCAGCAGGGCTCTGGCAGTTGCTTTTTTTGATAATTTTATTTCAAAGGCACACCCATCAAGAGAAATGTCCGAGAGATCACCACGAAAATAGGTCTCGGTTTTTCGACCATCCTTGTCAAGCAGATAGCCTTTTAGCGGTCCGGAAATCGAGTGCCGCGGCTTATCCCTTTTCTCCAAGGATTTCCAGCGGTCTATATCTTCCAGACTACCGTGTTTTATACAGAAATCAGTAATTTTACCATACAATCCGGGATATTCCTCATGCCAGGTATCCGTCGCTTTATTCTCAAGACAATATAATTTCACATCGGAGTGAGTAACGGCAGTGGCCGAACAAAGGGCAATTGAGGTGAAGCTATATTCACCAAGCAGATTCCCCCTGCCAAGCTGAGCAAGAACTGTATTTTTACCTTTTTTAGGAAATATTATTGTCACCTTTCCCTTGTCGATGAAAAACAGTCTGGTGTTGTATGCTCCATGTGATAGAATGATTTTTTTGGGTGGCAGAACGATTTTCTTCATGGAGTAAAAAAGGCAGTTTTTTTCTCCCTGAGATAACGTGGAATACAGTGGGTCCCAAATAGCCAGGTGCTCACTGTCCATACCTGCTGCCTTTTCCTGTTCAATGAATTCCGCAGAACCAATAATCTCAGAAAGGGCCATGGAATCGACCTGCATCAATCTTTCTCGAAGCGCCTCAGCATGTTGAAAATTCTTCTCTTTAGCTGCATTCTGTATATCAGCATAAAGCTTCTGGACAAGTTCAGCTTTGTTATTAGAATCTGACGATTTTTCCGGAGAAGGTGTAGTCATCATCTCTCCTTTTCGTTTGTGTTTAAAAGCGGAGTATAACCACGTATGCCAATGAACTGAGAACGATACACTTCTTGTGTCCTTTTTGGCATCATAACATCGTAAGGCGTTCCATATTTCCTTCGGATATATGTTTCTCCTCTTAACATATCATTAATACCAAGAAAATAAACAGCAACATCTACGCTCAACTTTCATGGCAAAGCAAGATTCAGAAGCAGGCGATCTACTTATTAAGAACATCACCACTCCATGAGATTGCCGCCATTACCCTTGGAAAGCCAAGGGTGGAAATAAGGCTGATCAGAGCATGATTGATTTCCTCAGCCGAAGCCCCTGCAGCCAGTGCCCTTCTGGTGTGAGAATGTACCGCACCCTCCGAACCGACAGCTCCCGCTGCTGCCAGCTGAATGAGCTGCAGTGTTTTCTCATCCAACGGACCAGCATTTTTAAGCTCTGCACCCAGTTTTTCGTGGGCTTCAAAGACAGAGGGATAACGTTGTATCAATGTGTTGAAATGCTTGCTTGGCACTTTGCGTTCGGTCATAAATAGCTCCCTGGTAACTTTATTACCCTATATGTTAAACCATACCATATTCTATCACATTATGGATTAATCTGAGAGAATCTATTCGTATTTCTTGATTTTTTTTCAGGAACGGGAAAATGCATTCTGGAAAATCAAAACAAGCCTGAGGATTTCCAGACCCAAGACGGCTAGCGCGGATTTCTTCTCTGATCAGGTGATTTCAGGGTCAAAGTCTTTGCCAGTGGATCATGGTCGACTATGTTTGCTGGCAGAACAATAGAGAAGATGTCACACCTGGCCTGACATCCGGTGAGCAGTGTGTAAATTATAGCCGATCAGCCAACTTACCTATAGTATCGTAATGAAGCAGCCATCGCCAAATTAAGACAATGCTCATAAGGAATTTGGGTTAAAGGCAATCTACGGTTCAAAATCCGTTATCTCTCGATGGTATAAATTATATCACCGCTCGTTGACTCAATTGAACTGCTGGTTTCAAAAGAAAAATTGTTTCCCAGTTGATAGCGCATCTTGAATTCTCCCACTTCATCAAAAAGATTATGACCATAGCCGATAAAAAGATCCTTGGTGAGATGTTTGCCCAGCACAATTGAGAGATCCTCCTCGTTTGCATCACCTTCAAAATGTATATCATCAACCAGAACATACTTCCCCAATTTATTGGTCACGGTGTTAACTCCTCGAATTCCAAGAGCATTGGCGGCGGATCCTACAAGAGAAGTCTCGGCACCACTAGATTCATAAAGAGCTCTACCGAAAAGAATATATGCTAGAATATTGCTCTCTTCCATCGATGGCTCAGAAAAAAGCTGAAATTCCAAGTCCTTGGCTGTTCCGGAGACATCAACTCCAACACGATTTTTCTCTATTTTTCGTTCAGCACGAAAATCTACCCCAGGATTTTCCACATCTCCGCCTGAAAAGAGTAATCTGCCCCTGATGATATCCAGCTCCGCACTATAGAGAGAAAATTGCCCATTTAAGACGATCAACTCACCTTTCGCTGCCAAGTTTTTACCGGGCTCATCTATGAGCCTGACAGCTCCAACCAAATCACTTTTTAGACCATAAGCGTCTATTTGCACGTCTTCACCTAGTTTTACCGCTATGTCAGCAAAAAACTGGCTATCCCTTTTTTTAACTGGCTCTTCGGCATCCACGATGACGACATCGTCTGTCACGGTAACCGTATCAGATCCTCCCTGGTAAATAATACGCCCATACGGAACCACAAGGGAGCCAACGATGCTGTCCCTGGTTCCGCCATACTCAAGTTGCAGATCTGGTGACACATGGAACACATATTCATCGGTGTTCATTATCTCAAATTCTTTCCCTGTAATAGCACCAGATACCATGAAACCGTTATCTCCTCCCAGTGTAACCGTTCCATCACTCAATATACTGCCAGGCCCGGATTGTGCTTTTAAAGTATATTTGAGCGCGTTTGATTCACTGCGTACTCGTATTGAAATATCCTGGAGCAAGATCCCCAGATCAGCGACCAGTACCTCTCCATTCTGGAGACTGACAGCACCCTTAGCGATTGGATTCCCGAGAGTCCCTGAAATATCAAGTTCTCCAAGAAGACGTCCCATTGGCTGAAAACGAGCCTCTGTTAAAATTGAGACAAATGATATATCCTCCACTTTAAAATCAAGTGCACCGTTTAATGGCAGAGCGGTGATATGTTGACCACCCTTTTTAATGTTCTTAATAGAAAATGTTCCTGTAAGCTCACCGTTATTCTGAAAACGAGACCCAAGTTTCACCTGCAACGATTCTCCGTCCAGAACTGCGGAAACAGCGTTTTCAGAAAATGTGTATTGAACATTATCCTGCCACTTGTCCTGTAAGAGCATCCTCGGGACTTTTACCTCCGCTTTCAAGGCAGAGACACCTGCAAGATCACCCGAGACGTCTACAGATCCCTGTAGTGCTCCCTGTAATGGAATATCACCAAGACCTGCATTTTCAATCATTGTTAGGGGAAAAGAGTCAATGCTTGCTTGAACGGACCATTCCTGAGCATCGAAAAACCTGCCTTGCAAGCAGATGCTCGCGTCATTAGCATGTAAGCAAAAGTGCTCCAGGCTGCCTTTTTCTGTGCCAATCTCAAGAGTTGAATCCTCCTGGAGGCTCCAGGTGCCATGCTCTTTCAAGGTTAAGGTGGCACTTTCCAAAACACCTCGCCACCCGGTATTATAGCTTCCCAGCCCCTGCACTTCGGCAGTACCCAAAGCTGTTTCTGCGTTGATCATAAAAAGATGGTTGGTCGCGGTTCCATTGGCCAGCAGGGAAACAGCAGATATTTTAACACTCTCACCGGAAATATCAGAGCCACGCAGAATTGCCTCCACTTTACCTTCATTATGCAGATCCACACCAACATCACCCTGGAGTGTCGCAATAGAAAAGCCTGCCATGGCAACATCTCTGGCATTGAAATCGATGTCGACCACTGGCTGATGCATAGTTCCATAGAGTGTTCCTGAAGCACTAAGTTTTCCCCCGATTTCGGGAGCAAGTTTCTTGAGATCAGGTATCGTAACGTGAAAATCCACATCGTATGTGTTGCTGAGTCGACCTTCAGCCGTTAACAAAGCGTCCCCATACAACAATTTGATATCCTTAAATCCGAGTACTTTACCACTCTGACTGATTTTCCCAGTTCCTTTGAGAGGAACGTCCTTCACGGCACCTGAAATATTTAAGATATCAATTACATAATTAAGACCACCGTCAGCAATTTCTCCCTTCCCTAGAGCTTTTACGTTAACTGTCCCTGGCCACTCTTCGATAAAATAGGCTGGATTGAACTCTTTCAGGTCAATTTCGGTTTGCCATTTTTTATCTTGCAACTGACCGTTCAGACAAAGTGTAGAGGATTCATGGCTGAAACACATATCTTCAATATCAACATGGTCTACACCAGCTCTTAGGGGTGCTGGCTGTGCAAGTTGTATTTTCTCTTTATCGGCATAGACAATGTCCAGTGTGTTGATATCGCCTTTCCATTGGTTTTCAAGCCATCCACCATCAGCGCCCATCACCATCGCAAGCATTTCCTGAAAAACTTCCAGGCGCAGCTTATGATTTTTCAAACTGCCCGCCACATCAAGAACGGCCCTGTCAATATGGTTGCTTTCAACATTGACATCCTTCACCTTCACCACCGCATCTATTTTACTGTCTTGCAGATTTGTGAATATCTCTGCCGTTAAATCGGCGCGGGCTTCGTCAATCGTAGCCCCATTTCCGGCAAGCTCTTTTCCCAGAAGAACTGCTGTTATGACAGGGGTCGTAAATGTTCCCGAAGCTGTGCCCTCACCGCTCAATATACCAGTAAGCCAGGGGACTAAATGATTGGTTTCCAGTGGATGCAGGCTGTAGGACAAATCAAGTGTCTCACCGATTCCTCCCTTTATGGTTGCCCCGATCTCACCGCTTTTTATGACAAGCTCAGCAATCTCAAATTGTTCACCATCATATTTTGCGGTTCCATTCAAATCTATGGGTTGGCCGAACAATCTGCCGTCAATACGCTCGACTGAAAGTGCTGCAGAGAGAGTATCCTCCTTCCATGCTCCATTTGTTGATGCGTATATATCCAGATTACCGTCGATATCATTGAAAATGATCGCTGGATCAATCCCAATGGCTTGCAGTTCAGCCTGCCAGAGAATACCGCCTTCCTGAATCTGCATACGTCCATCCATCTGTGCAATATAAGGAGCCTGCAGAGCAAGATGTACCCCAGCATCTTTGAGCGAATCGGAAACACGCACGGTACCCTGCAATTCCGGCGCTCCTTCAATCTGGTAGCGCCACTTTCCGGTTATATCCACTGGCCAGCCATTATCGACCCCAATACTACCTGATATACTGAGTTCATAATCATTGCCTTGCAGGTAAACGGTGTTGAATTGTAATAGGGTCGCTCCACCGGACATCTGTAGATCGATTCGATCAATCTCGGCCACCGTTTCCCCGGCTGAGAGAACCTGGATATTTCTGACCCGCAAATCATCCAGCAATATATTAAGTGGTATGCTGAGGTTGGGTAACGACAGGGAGATTGGCTTTTTTTCGCGGTCATCCTCAGTAGTTGTGCTGCTATATTCAGCTTCCTCTATCACACAGGAAAGCACATGAAGATTACCTTGCCGGAGAGCAGCAGGATTCCAATACAATTCAAAATGTTTTATCCGGAGAAGAGTATCAGACGAGTCATAGTCCAGCTTTTCAAAAGAGAATTTTCCCGTCAGTTTCCCTCTGACATCTTCAACATGAAGATTCCCCATTGATATTTTTTCCAGTGATCGAACCAAAAGCTGTAAGCCTGTCTCAGTAAAGATCACGTAGCTGAGCATGAGTATTATCGCAACAATAAAGACAAAAGCACCAATCAGAACCTTTCTCATTAGAGATCACCACCAACGGTAAGATGAATACGAAGAGGGTTGCCTTCTTCTGAGACAGCCGAAGCCACATCAAGGCGGATTTGGCCAAAAGGCAGTCTATACCTGATCCCACCTCCCACTCCCTTACCCAGGTTCTCTCTGATATTATTGATACCCTTTCCGGTATCAACAAAAGCGGCTAGACTCCAATTTTCATATATGCTTTTCTCCAGTTCCACCGAACCAAAGAGGAGATATTTCCCTCCAATTATTGTTCCGGATGAGTCTCTTGATGCCAGTTCCCTGTATGCAAAACCTCTGACACTTTTATCACCGCCAGCATAAAATCTGAATGACGGCGGTAGATCTTCAACTGAATCAACGGCGGTTGCACCAGCAGAAAATCGACTGATCAACCGTACACCCTCAAAAGGGGTTGTTATCAATTTCCCGGAAACAATTGACTGAGCAAATGTCGAATCGGAAAAGACTGACTCCGAGGCTCCTTGCAGTTTTATTGAAAAAAAGAGCCCATTGGTAGTGTTAATCGGATCGTCTGCATACACTAGCGACCAGATAAGAAAAGGCACGGCTAGAAATTTTTCTCCGGTCTTCGTACCCACTTCATATTTTTCATCATGCAGTTGAAAACCACCACCATAGGTGAACCGTCGATCCTTGTGCTGGTAGGTAGTACTTCCCTGAAGAATCCGGGTATCCGTGTCCTCCCATGATTCCTTGTGATACTGGGCGCCAAAAAGAACTTTATCGAAACGTGGGTCATCTACCGGAATACCATAGAGAAAATCGACACTGGTCTGCCTTTCAGCAAGCTTCAACTCAACTGCGACGTTATGACCATGTTTATTAATAAGCCGGTTTTCCCAACCGATTTTTCCACGGACCCCTTCATCGGTGGCATACCCAAGTCCAAGGATATAGCGGTCAAAGAATTCAGGATCTTCCATTTTCACCGTAATGGGTATATACAACCCTTTTTTCTTATCAACCTCTCCCTGAACAACAACCCTCCCGAAGTAATTTGTTCTATAAAGAATACGCTGGAGTTCAACAAGTTTTTTAGGGGAGTAAATATCACCTTTGTGATAATTCAAATAGCCAACCAGAAATTCAGGAGCGAGGAGTTGCTGATCAAATTGCGTCTCCCCAAAAAGGTAGCGGGGACCAAGATTAATCTGCATATCGATCTTGGCATCATTTTCGGCCAGGGTAACCCTGATTTCGCTTTTTTGATAGGCGGCATCAATATATCCCAGTGCAGCAAGTCTGCCGAGAAGGTTTTTCTTACCCTCCTTGTAAAGCTCATGTTCAAGGGTCATACCTTGTTTCAAGGGAAATGCATCTACTGCTTGTTCTATTTCCGGGGCCGCCTCACTTTCCTGATTCTGTATCTGGATAGTAATGGCAGATATCTTTATCGGCATTCCTGGCGCGATCGTATAGATTGCTTGCCATATCTCTCCAGTCTCAAGCAGCTCAGTAGAAATTTCAGGATGATAATACCCAAAAGGCTCAAGGGCTTTCCTTATTTCTCCTTTTGCATCTTCATGCATTCGCCGTATTCGCCATTCATTGAGATTTTCCTGATCCATCTTTTGATATATGGTCAAGACAGCCTTGACATTATCAAGAAGTGTCCCTTTTATGCCATTAATGGTAACGTCAACCAGTGGAGCTGCCTGTAAAGGAGACCCAATGAGTATCTTCGAAAAAAAACAGATGCAGATAAGCATTCTAACAAAGGATTTTTTCATTCTGCCATTTCTCGTGAATACGAACCTTTACCTGCCTTCATTCAATTTCCTGATTGTAGACCAATATATATCATGATACTTTCCCATAATCTTAACCTTTAAGTATAACATTAAATATGGAATCCAACACCCTGACAGTTGAAAAAATAGTTAACGGTGGCTACGGACTGGCAAGAGACGACGCAGGACAAGTGATTTTGCTGCACAACAGTCTTCCCGGCGAAACAGTACGATACCGGATAACCGATAAACGCAAAAAAACGCTCTTTGGCCAAGCAGAACCAGTAGGTACCGCTCATGCTTTTCGCATTGTTCCCCCCTGCCCCTATTATGGCCGATGTGGCGGGTGCAACCTCCAGCACTGCAGTTATGATGGGCAGCTCAATATTAAAACCCAGATAGTAGCTGAGTTGTTCCAGGATCTCTCTAAAAACATTGGCACATGTGCACCATCACCAGAGCAGTTTGGTTACAGGCAGCGAATACGCCTGCAAATACATGATAATACTGTTGGCTTTCTACGTTTTCGTTCCGCAGAAATAGTCCCCATTACTGCCTGCCTTCTGGCTCATCCCCTGATAAATTCGGTGTTGGAATCTCTTCTTCAAAGCGAGTCGTTTCAAATCTTGTCTGCAATCAGTAAAGAGCTGGAACTTCTCTACAATCCCGAGACGAATTCTGTTACGCTGTTATTTCACGGCAAGAGGAGACCTCGCCCCACGGAACAAAAAAGAGCTGATAAACTTGTAGGAACAATTGATGCTGTTGAAAGGATTTTTTTCACCGGTTCCGACTTTTCCTTAGAAGGTCCATACACAAATGGTACAGGAGCATGTGGGACAAAGCTGTTTTCATATCTTTTTGAAGAGACTTCAGCATATAAACCCTTCCGGCTTTCCTGGGAAGTAGGTGGCTTCTGCCAGGTTAATCTGCATCAGAATAAAAACCTTATCAACTATGTTCTCCAGCACTGTCAAGGCTTCAGCGGTTTGCAGATACTTGATCTTTGCTGTGGCATGGGAAATTTTTCTATCCCCCTTGCTCAGATAGCTGACTCCGTTATCGGTGTCGAGGGACAGGGCGCGGCAATTCGTGCGGCAAAACAAAACAGTACTGAAGCCGGACTAACCAATACACAGTTTATCAAAGGAGCTATCGACTCTGCCTGTCTCAAATTCATCAAGGAAAAACGAAGGTTTGACCTCACTCTCGTTGATCCGCCGCGTCAGGGAGTTGGTGCTTGTACGACAGATCTTGCAAAGATCACAAGAAAGAGGATACTCTACATCTCCTGTGATCCGGCAACGTTGGTCAGAGACATAATCAATTTGCAGAATCAAAATTTTCGACTTATCTCCATCCAACCGTTTGACATGTTTCCGCAAACGCACCACATTGAGACCATAGCGATACTGGAAAAGAATTGACAAGGCAGGCAATACCCGGTAAACGGACGGGGCAGTGCCTGTATACATTTTAGCTGGTGTTTTCTTTGATCAGGCGCCTGCTTTGCGGTCATAGCAAAAATCAATACTTGCAAATTACCGTGTACAGCCTATTGTAGTGTAGTTTTATAGTACACCTGATATAAGAAAATCGTAACCACAGATCATACTCAATTTTTCCATACATATTATGAGCAAGGATAACCAGTTCCTCAAACAACGAAGAGAAAAAGCCGAAGCACTAGCTGCAATGGGAGTGAATCTTTATAGTAACCACTTCAGTCCGGCTAATGTAATAACTGATGTACTGGCCGACGGAGAAAAGCTGCCTGTTGAGACTGATGATGAAACCCGCTATACCTACTCCATTGCCGGTCGAATACTCTCCATGCGAAAATTCGGTAAAGCAGCATTCTGCCACCTTACCGACGCCACGGGAAAAATGCAGGTCTATATCAAAAAAGAAACCCTCGGAGAGGAAGTCTTTGCGGCTTTTAAGAAGTGGGATATCGGAGATATTGTCGGTATTGAAGGAAAACTTTTCACCACGAAAACCGGAGAACTCTCCATTGCCGCGAATACGTTGGTGATGATTTCGAAATCATTGCGGCCACTCCCGGAAAAATGGCATGGCCTGACCGATGTGGAAACCAAGTACAGGCAACGTTATGTGGATCTCATTGTTACTCCCGAAACCAAAGAAACCTTTCGCAAACGGGTAGAGATAATTCGTCTTACCAGGGAATTCCTCAATGCCAGAGGATACATGGAAGTCGAAACTCCCATGATGCAGCCGGTACCAGGTGGAGCAACAGCTAAACCTTTTAAAACCTACCATAATGCTCTGGACATGAATCTATTCCTGCGCATTGCTCCGGAACTCTATCTGAAGCGACTTCTTGTCGGTGGCTTTGAAAAGGTCTTTGAAATTAACCGCAACTTTCGTAACGAAGGATTATCAACCAGGCATAATCCTGAGTTTACCATGCTCGAGTTCTATCAGGCCTATGCAACATACCAGGACATGATGGACCTCACCGAAGAACTGATCTCGTGGCTGTGCCAGGAAGTCAACGGTACGATGAAGATTGAATACCAGGGTACCCCGATCAATCTGGCACCACCATGGGCACGGCTCACCATGGATCAGTCGCTGGTCGAAATTGGCGGTATTTCCATGGAAACTATCGACAATGAAGAAGCGATATTTGCATTGGCCAAGGAAAAAGGAATTGTACTCGATAAAAATGCAGGTGTAGGAAAAGCCAAAACCGAGCTTTTTGAACTTCTTGTCGAGGAAAAACTTATCAATCCGACCTTTATCACTTCCTATCCGACCGAGGTTTCGCCTCTCGCCAGGAAAAATGAAAACAATCCTGAAATAACGGACAGGTTTGAGCTTTTTATCTCCGGCAGAGAACTTGCGAATGCTTTCAGCGAGCTTAACGACCCGACCGATCAGCGTCAGCGCTTTGAAAAACAGATAAATGATCGTGGTAACGATGAGGAAATTCACCCAGTTCTCGATGAAGATTACCTGCGTGCACTTGAATACGGCATGCCATCGGCGGCAGGAGAAGGTATAGGGATTGACAGACTGGTGATGCTTTTAACAGATTCTCCATCAATTCGTGATGTCATACTTTTTCCGCATCTCAAAGCGGAAAACATGCCTGGAAAAGCAGGTAAAGAACATAAGACTAAAACTTCTGAGTCCAACTCCTGATATGTACGAGTGGTTTATCAGCCTGAGATATCTGCGGGCCAAACATAAGCATGGTTTTATATCGCTGATATCGTTTATCTCTGTTGCCGGAATCACCGTCGGCGTTATCGCGTTAATGGTGGTTCTTGCCGTCTACTCCGGCTTCACGGATGGGCTTCGTGACCAGATAATCGGTCTTAATTCACATGTCATCGTTCAGCAATTAGGTGGTTCAATCAAAAACTATGATCAGATCAGGGACAAGATTTTAGGGGTCAAAGATGTTGAAGGAGCGACTCCCTATCTCTACTCCCAGACATTGCTCAGCAGTCCGGCAGGAGGCAGCGGTGCAATGATGAGAGGCGTTGACCCGGAGACGGCAAAGGGTGTAATCAACCTTCCCGAGCAGATGATCCAGGGTTCCATCGACGATTTATCCATAAAAAACGAGGATAATATTCCGAACGTCATCCTAGGAAAAAACCTGGCCGAGGATCTGCGGGTCCGTGTTGGCGGCAAGGTCAGGCTCATCTCACCATCCGGGCCTCTTACTCCCATGGGTATTATTCCTAAAATCAAAACCTGCAGGGTCTCGGGAATTTTTGAGTCGGGGATGTATGAGTATGATTCATCTCTCCTCTATCTCTCCCTTGCCGACGCCCAGCAGTTTCTCGAAAGCGGAGATATTGTTCATGGCATAGAGGTCATGGTTGACAAGAGGAAACTGAACAGGGCCGACGTCATTGCAGCCGACATCGCCAGCACCCTTGGTTCCGGTTTTATTGCCCGGGACTGGATGACCATGCATCACAACCTTTTTGCGGCTTTCAAGCTTGAGAAAATTGGTATGTTTATCTGCCTTGCTTTGATCATTCTGGTGGCGGCACTTAATATTATCAGTGCGCTTATCATGGTAGTTATGGAGAAGAGTAAGGATATTGCCATTCTCAAGTCAATGGGGGCCACCTCTTCATCAATCATGCGCATCTTTTTCCTTCAAGGAGCTGTCATTGCTTTAACAGGGACCATACTGGGTGTTCTCGGCGGACTGGGCCTCTGTGAACTACTCTCCCGCTACAAGTTCATCGAACTTCCATCAAACGTTTACCCAATGACGACACTTCCAATCAAAATTTTACCGGGCGACGTGTTCATTATTGCTGTCAGTGCAATTGTAATCACCCTGTTGGCAACACTGTATCCATCATGGAAGGCTTCGAAGGTTCAGCCTGCTGAGGTGCTATCCTGATGGCTCTCTTCCAAGCAAAAAATCTCACCAAAACCTTTGATAACGGCACCAAGATTATCGAGGTTCTCAAGGGTATTGACCTGACTATATCTTCCGGTGAAATGGCAGCGATAACCGGAGCATCAGGATCCGGAAAAACCACGCTCCTGCAGGTTTGCGGCACCCTGGCATCACCCGGTTCGGGAGACCTTCTTTTTGAGGACAAATCCCTTCTTCGACTCAGCAGTAATGAGCTCGCCGCCTTCCGTAACCGCGAACTGGGGTTCATCTTTCAATTCCACCACCTGCTTCCAGAGTTCACTACCTTGGAAAATGTAATGATGCCGGCACGCATAGCCGGTGTAAGACCCAAAAACGTCCATAACAAGGCAGTAAAACTGCTTGAACAGGTTGAACTTGATCATCGCCTTGATCATAGAATAACCAATCTTTCCGGCGGGGAACAGCAGCGTACCGCCTTGGCTCGTGCTCTTATTATGCAACCAAAGGTGCTCTTGGCGGATGAACCCACTGGCAACCTTGACAGTCGATCAGGAGAGATTGTCTTTAACCTTCTGCATGAACTCTGCCGCGAACGCTCTCTCGCAGTTATCATGGTTACACATAATATGGAACTTGCTGGAAGGATGGACAGTGTCTACACTTTGAAGGATGGTGTGCTCGGCTGAGATTCCCATGCCAGAACTCACAGCCAGGGCAAATGCTCAACCTTTGATCTTTGGGAAAAAAAATAGAAGCAGGCGTTGTTCATCGTCAGCCTGCTTCTGAAAAATGACATTCATCAATGAGGGACCATTGCCGTCTCTGCAAGATCTGTTATTTACGGAAACCAAGTCCTTTCAACAGATTTTTTCCTGTTTCTTCCAGCGATTTACCCTTCTCTTTTAATGATTCCGGATTCTTTATCGCCTCAATAATCGTCTCCTCGCTTGCCATTGCCTTCACATCAGGTTTGAAGGTTGGTTCAGCAAACGTCCCTTGAACAATAATCGGCACAGTAAACCCGCTACGATCTTCCGTGTCACCTTGTCCTTTGAGAGAGCCTACGATCTTAGGACGGACTCTCAGATCCAGACTCTCATTGACAAGATTGGCAGATCCAGAAGCATTAATTCTCAGAAGTGGTGAAAGCAAAGAGGTATCGTCGGTCTGGAAAACGCCGGAAAGAAGTTTAAAAGGCACTTTCAACTCGGCAAAATCCGTTGTAGGCTTCTCTGAGGGTTTCTGTGTACCAGTGAGTCCTGAAGCCAGATTCCTGCCTATTTCAGCAATATCTATACCGACAATTGCGCCATCAAGAAAGGTGAGATTGCCGGAACCATTCAAGCTTTTCTTAATGTCCGCAGCATTATCTCCAGAAAAGACAATTTTTGCAGTGGCATTCGTTGTTCCCCTGAGAACGTCTTTTTTCAAACTGTCTCGAAGAAGAGGACCAGCTTTGACATGTTCTGTTGTAAGATCAATGCTGCTCAACGGCCTATCTTTCTGAACATTGAAATTACCGGTCATGGCAACGGAACCTTCATACAGGTCAAGGCTTAGAGGTTTAAGATCGAACACACCGTTTTTGCCTGTTATCTTCACAAGAACATTCTGAACTTTGGCACCTTTTGCAACCAGCTCTCCTACCTTGATCTCACCATCCAAAATCAGACGCCGCAATGGTGTATAGTCAATTTTAGCAGGTTCTGACGATGAGGGACCACCCTTTCCTTCAGCCTTTTCCTTTTCAGATGATGCTTCAGGCAGATACCTGTCCAGATTAATGGAGTTCAGATCCATTTTAAAGGCGACATCAGGCTTGGCCATATCCTTCACCTTCGCCTCCATCGCCAGAACAGATTCATCCAAAGTGATGCTGCTATTACTCACGGTAATACTCGCAGGGCTTCCCTGTACATTCAAATCAACCTTGGCATTGTTTAAAACGTTAGGATCAGATGTCTTTATAGGAAGAGGTATTTTCAGCTGCTCGAGAAGTTTACGAGGTGAAAAAGAAGCCACCTTGAGATGAACATTGAACTTCTGTTCTTTCACCGGCTCGATAATCTCTCCAGCAATAGCAATTTCCAGCTGCTTCAAAGCCTTCGCAACTATGTCAATCTTGACCGTTCCTTCACCTGGAACTTTGCCAATGGGACCAATTGTACCTTTGACGCTCAGCGGCTGGCCATCATAATTGGCACTAAGATCCAGCCCAATGGGACTCTCCAGAGAGACATTCTCAAGGTGCAAATTGAGATTGGATATTTCTTTGGTCTGCTTTGTTGACATGTCGGTATACAGAAGATGGCCATTGGTAATGGAAAATTCACCAACTTCGAGTGAGCTTATCGGCAACGCTCCACCTTCTCCTTTTGGCGGTGTTTCAGACTCGGTTTGTTGGGGGGAAGATTTCTTTGGAGCAAATGTCCAGTTGACGCTGCCATCTGCCATTTTAACGAGTTTGATTTCCGGACCATTGAGAACAAATTTGTCTATTTCTATCTTTTTGGATAACAACGGCAACAGTTTCACCCTCGCCTCAAACGACTGGACCTTGACAAAATCTCCACCACCGAATTTCTCTGGGTTTCCAAGCTGCAAATTGGAAAAGGAGGCGCCAACCCAAGGGAAAACGGATACGTTTACATCTCGGCCGAGGCTGAATGATCTTCCGGTTGCTTCTGTAACCTTGCTCTCAATGGTCGGCAAGTATGATTCTACATCAATAAACCTTGGCGCAATCAAGACCGCAGCAATCAAAAGGACCATGAGTCCACCGCCAAGAGCGAGCAACCAAATAATAATTTTCTTCATAACCAGACTCCTTTAACACAATAGTATTCAAAGAGAATTCTTTGTATAATCAAAATATTACAATCAATTTCAGGAAAGCCTTCAGATAAAAACAATATGATACCTAATTGTATTCATAAAAACCGATATAGCAAACCCCTCTGACAAATTATTGATTATTCTGAACAGGATGATAATGCACATGAACACGACGTAAAAACTCAATTTCTTCCAGTAGACTTTCCTCCACCTCCGTTGCAATTTCATCTCCTTCTCGTACCCGAAGCTCACCATTGATTCCTATGGTTATATTCATAACTAAATAGGGACCAAAACGATGGGCATGCACTTCTTCCACTTCCTGGATACCGTCATGCCGGGCCAGGATGTCCCTGACTTGCTTGCCCAGACTTTTGCCTGGGACTGTATCCATTAGATCAGCGCTGGCTGACCGGAGAATTTCGATCCCGGTGAAGAGAATGATCAGTGAGACCAAGGCGCCGGCAAGAGGGTCCACCCAGGGAAAACCCATTATGCCAAAGTAGATACCTACTGCTGCTGCGGCCGATGCAAATACATCATTGCGATGATCATGTGCCAAAGCCTGAACAGCACTATTACTCGTTTTTTTTCCGATTCTTCCTGTCCAGCCTGTTAGCCAGATTTTACTGACTATGGTAATAACTGCTACCCACAAAGCGACACTTGCTGCACCGGAATAACCACCCTGTCCGCTTAGCAGCTCATAGACATTGTTGACGCTGTTCCAGAAAATAGCTATTGCTGTAGAAATAACAAAAGCTCCGACGACAACAGCCGCAATCGATTCCATTTGGTCGTGGCCATATGGGTGTTCATGATCCGCCGGCTTGCTGGAGATCTTCATACAAAAACTCATGACAACTCCATAGGCGACATCCGATGTGGAGTTGATGCCATCGGCCAGAAGAGCCGGGGAGTTCCCTAGAATCCCTACAAATGTTTTCGCAAGCGCCAATAAGGTGTTAGCTCCCAAACCGACATTCACCGCAAGAACACCCTGTTTTTTACGTATTTCTGCTTCTTTTGTGGTCATATTTCACTTGGAAAGAGTGGTCGTTAGCCAGCAATTTTCATTCATTGACAGCGTCGTTTAAAGATTGGAATGCAGTTCAGCCTCGATTCTCCTCCCTACATCATAAAAAGCATTCGAGATAAATCCAGAAGTTATTCACCTAACTTGGTAATTTTTTAACCGTTTATTCTGTAATCCACTGCAGACAAGCCGTATTGATAAGATCCCCGGTGCAAGACAATGCAAACCTATAAATCTTGATAACAATGGAAATTGTATATAGAGTGTTTTTTATATATCCTAATGGAAAAAGAGAGTTACAGTTATCTGAGAAAATGTTTGAGAATACTACACCCACATGTCATGACCGGGTTTCACTCGTAAGACATACATAACAAAAGAGAACGCACTAATCCATTTCAAAAAAGGATGGCAGAAATGCAAACCATGAAGGCACTCGTTAAAGCAAAAGCGAAAAAAGGTCTCTGGCTTGAAGAGGTTGCCGTACCCCGTCCAGGAAGGTCCGATGTTCTTATAAAAATCCTCAAAACAGCTATCTGCGGGACCGACCTGCACATCTATAACTGGGATGAATGGGCTCAAAAGACTATCCCGGTACCCATGCACATTGGTCACGAGTTTGTCGGTGTTGTTGCCGAAAGAGGAGAAGACGTGCATGACTTCAGGGTGGGTGATATTGTTTCCGGCGAAGGTCATCTGGTTTGTGGAAAATGCCGCAACTGCCTGGCTGGCAGGAGGCATCTATGTAACGCCACCAAGGGGGTTGGTGTGGACCGGGAAGGAGCCTATGCAGAATACCTCTGCCTGCCAGTGACCAATATCTGGTACTGCGACCCTGAAATCTCTCAGGAAATACTGGCATGTTTTGATCCTCTTGGCAACGCCGTTCACACAGCACTATCATTTGACGTACTCGGAGAAGATGTGCTCATAACCGGGGCTGGGCCAATTGGCTGTATGGCCGTAGCGGTTGCTAAACATGCCGGTGCCAGATATGTCGTCGTCACCGATGTAAATCCCTACCGATTGAAGCTTGCTGAAAAAATGGGGGCCACGTTAACAATCGATGTAACCAAAGAGACAGTCGAATCTGCTCAGCAAAAGCTCGGCATGAAGGAAGGCTTTGATGTTGCCCTGGAAATGTCCGGCAACCCATCGGCTTTTTCATCAATTTTAGCAAACCTTTGTCATGGTGGTAAAATAGCACTTCTTGGTATCATGAGTAGCGGCATATCCGTTGATTGGAACACCGTGATCTTCAACGGTATCACCATCAAAGGAATTTATGGCCGGAAGATGTTTGAAACCTGGTATAAAATGACTTCTCTTATTCAGTCAGGTCTCGATATTACCCCGCTTATTACCCACAGATTTCATTATACGGAGTTTGAAAAGGGTTTTGAAGCCATGCAGACAGGCAATTCAGGCAAAGTTGTTCTGGATTGGTCAGATGTATAACTATTAAAAATTGCCAGCCGAAGAGGACATCGCATGTCACTGGATAAACTCGACACCGCTCTCTCAACTGAACTGCAGACCCTCGCCTATACGGGCAGAGCCAAAGCAGCAGAGCGCATCATAACCAAATATATACCGGCTCATGAAAATTATGGGCCGCGTTATCAGCTTGAAGGCAGTGACCTGGAGTTCCTGCGCATGAACTCAAATTCCTACCTTTCCCTGGCCAATCATCCCGAGGTTATTGAAGCGGCTGATCATGCCACCCATAAGTTCGGTGTGGGTCCTGGTGCTGTGCGCTTTATTGATGGAACATATAAGCATCATGTTCAGCTTGAGAGGAGAATTGCTGCCTTTACTGACAAATCTTCAGCTAAAATTTTCAACTCTGCCTACACCTCAAACTGCGGCCTGGCACTGGCCATCAGTAACAAGAAAACCCATTGGATAGGCGATCAGCTCAATCATAACTCCATAATCAGGGCCATGCGCATTGCCGGAGTACCCAGTGCCAATAAAGGTATCTTCAAACATAATGACATGGACGACCTGCGCCGTTGCCTTGATGAAACTCCCTCTGATATCGAGCGGGTAGTCATTATCTTCGACGGTGTCTATTCCATGCGCGGAGATACGGCTCCCATTGATCAGATCATCGACATTGCCGCAAGGTATGACTCCAGGTTTGCAGATGGAGTTATCACGGTTGTTGACGACTCACACGGTATAGGTGCCTATGGCAACACAGGCAGAGGCACACCAGAATACAGTAATGCACAGCCCGATATCATCGTCGGAACCTTTGGCAAAGCATTCGGAGTAAACGGTGGTTTTATAGCAGCAAGTGAAACAGTCATCGAGGCAGTGCGCCAAAAAGCAGACACCTATATCTATACAAATCCGCTCTCAGTTGCAGACTGTGCCGCCGCGATAAAGGCAGTAGATATCTGCGACAGTGATGAGGGCCTTACCCGCCTTTACAATCTACGCCAGCGCCAACAACAGTTTAGAGAAGGTTTGAAAAATCTTGGCAGGGAGACTATAGAAGGCCCACATCCGGTCATTCCCTTGATGGTGCGCTCCACTCCCAAAACTCATGAAATGGTCAAAAGTCTCTACAACAGTGGAGTACTGGTGGTAGGTCTGGTCTTTCCCGTTGTTCCCAAAGGTGATGAAAGTATTCGCTTCCAAATCAACGCCGCTCACCGTGAGGCAGATATAGATATGGTTTTGACACTTTTAAAAAACATGGACTAGGAGTGTGTCGGAGAATTGCTATTTTTTTTCTCAGATCAAGGCATTTTCAGGAAATCAAGCACAGCCATATGGCTGATATTGTGAGCATTGATTTTCGGAAAATAACGCTGAGATGGGGGAAAAGAGCTTTCTCCGACAGGCTCCTAGCCCGAATTTTTTTCAATATGAATGTTCTCATGAAATATCTGAGTTTCAAATGATTCTTTAGAGATGTCAGCGGATTTCTCCCAAACATATCAATGGTGGACAAGATCAGTTCAAATCTGGCGAATGAGGAAGGAAATGAAAAAAGTAGACGTCAAAGAAAAATTGTCTTTATTCGATGAATTATGGAGTCCCAGAATAGTTGGTGAACTCAATGGCCAATATGTCAAACTGGTAAAATTGAAAGGGGAATTTGTCTGGCATCAGCATGAAAACGAGGACGAACTTTTCATGGTTATTAAGGGGAAGCTGACAATTAAATTAAAAGAACAGGATATCGAACTCACTGAAGGACAATTTTTTATTATTCCTTCAGGTGTAGAACATCTTCCGGTAGCCGAAGAAGAATGTCAAGTCATGCTTTTTGAACCTAAAACGGTTCTGAATACCGGAAATGTGAAAAATGAAAAGACTGTTGAAAATCTGCAAAGGCTCTAAAAGCCTGTATGAGAATTGCTTACTGTACCTCGATCACTACCTGACCAGGGAATTGATATAACTTTTTCCCAGGTATTTCGACATGTCACTTCTCCTGTAAATACATCTGGGGATATCCTGACTGAGCGACATACCTGCCAGTCTTTACTTAAAACGTTTTACAATGCCAGTCGGAGTTTAGAGTTTGGTGATTCTCACAGCGATAAGGATATAGATCCAGCCACATGATATCATTCAGAATAGAATAATTAAATGTGTCTCCAGGAGAAGAAGTTGTGAAAAATGTTCAATCACTTACCCGGATTTCTCCCTCAAATAATGAAGCTCCAAACTGCAGAATATCAGTTGAGCAATCCATAATTTCTCATTCTGAAAATATAGTGATATACTTCACAGAGTTGAGTTAGAAACGGCAGTATCAGACCTACTAGATACAGACAGAGAGCGTCAATGGCACAGGATTTGGAAAAAGAAAATAAAAACCTCAAAGAGGCCTTAACGCAGGTACTCTATCAGAATGAAATGCTTTTAGGGTGGGTGAATGGTGCTGTTGTGACTGTGGATTGTCAAGGACTGGTGCTGACTGCCAATGAAATTGCCTTAACTTCGTTGGGATATCTTGAAGAAGAACTCATAGGCAGACAATATCACGAGACTTTTCACCACACTCTGGAAGACGGCAGCGAATACCCCTGGGATTTCTGTCCTGTTTTCGCAGCAATCGAAGACGGCTCCTCCCATCACGTAACTGGTGACGTTTTTTGGAAGTCCGATGGTTCAAGCTTTATGGCCGATTATATCGTCAGCCCGGTTCGTGATGAAAATAACTTAATATCTGGAGCTGTCCTTATATTTCGAAACCTGACCGAACAAAAGCTTAAGGAAGCCCAACGGATTCATGGCATGAAACTTGAGTCAATTGGCGAACTTTCAGCAGGTATAGCGCACGAAATCAATACTCCCATCCAGTTCATAGGTACCAACATGTCTTTTCTCCAGGAGGCTTTCGTTGACATGGCAGCACTTATTGAAAAATATAGTGATCTGGTAAGTACCCTGAAAGAAAAAGGAGAATATACCGAACTGATTTCCGCTATTTCCTCTCAGGAAGAAGAAGCGGATATGGAATATCTTTACGAAGAGGTTCCCGGGGCTATTGAGCAGACCATCAACGGAGTCAACAGGGTCTCAGAACTCGTTTTAGGATTGAAAGGATTTGCCCACTCCACGGACAGTGCCGAAAAAACTGCCGCAGATATTAATGAAATTATTAACAATACTCTGGTGGTTTGCAAAAATGCCTACAAATATGTCGCCAACCTTGAACTACAACTTGGGAAAATCCCCCAGATACTCATGCATCACGGAGATATCGGTCAGGTGATTTTAAACCTCATCGTCAATGCCAGTCAGGCAATCGAGGATAATAGAAAGAATGATTCCGAAATGGGACTAATCAGTATCTCCACCTCCGTCGAGAACGATAAGCTGCTTATTATCATTTCTGATACCGGTGGAGGAATACCTCAGGAAGTTGCAAACCGGGTATTCGACCCATTTTTCACAACAAAGGAAGTAGGTAGAGGATCGGGCCAGGGTCTTGCTATTGCACGAAATATCATTCACGAAAAACATGGGGGAGAACTGACCTTCAAATCAACCCCAAAAGTAGGAACGACATTTACCATTACTCTGCCTTTCAACAAACCCGCATAGGCACAGTCATTGTAAATGGCAGGAAAGCTCAAAACTGAAAAGAGACCTGCCTCTCATTATATCAAGTAAAATGCTTCGAGTAAGGGCCAGACACAAACATCTTTTTACAAACCGGTAAGCCACAGCTTACAACGTTTTCACGCAGATATTCCGGATCAGCAGATCCCCGGATTATTGTTAATCTCTTCCTCAATTACATCAGGATCCGGAGCGTTGTAGCGAATAAGATTCTGAAGGTGATGAAGATCGTCGGGGCGTATCTTGGTAAATTGTATCGCGACAAACTCTTTATCATGACGCACAGCCTTACCCTGAATATTTATTGAGGTATTACCTAGCCCCCCTGCTAGCCTGATGGTGATGGTACAGGGCGTCCCTTTGGCAATCTCCTCATCCAGCGGCACCAGACAGCCGCCAATACTGAGGTTTGCCAGTTCACGTATATCGTACACTTCGGTTTTATCAACAATCAGCCGTGCCGGGAAGTTAAGGGGTATCCGACTGAATCGTCTTCTGGTTTCTTCCATTTTACGCAACATCCCTCATCAAAAGTTTATAGCCTAAACCCCATTTGCTGGTACCTTACTTTTAAAAGTCTGTCACCAAAAAACAAGAAAACGGAAACAGGTTTTGAGACGAGAAAACGCTCTCTGCAACCAAGGTACTTATCTCCTCAGGGTCCCATAGCCAAATACGGCTCAGCCGCTTTAGTTTAGTGTTAAGTATAGCAGATAAAAAGAAGAACGTAAAACCGTCTGTTTCTCCTGAATATCCACAAAGGCATGCTTACCATTCTTTGTTTTCAATCTCAACCTTGAAATTCAGATTACTAAAAGGTAAGCAAACTGCCCTTTTTTATCTCTATTGTCGTATTCGAAATACTTTGCATTAATTTATTTTTAATATTTCGAGGTGTTAATATACCTAAGAGGCGATCCACCCAGGTTTTTAAAGAGAGGCACCAAAGTTGCAAGAATAATGATAATAACAATCCGAAACACACCCCCCCCAACCGGGTGAGATTGGCACTGTGTGTCAGACTTGCCTGGTTTTTTTTGTCTTTCAGTTCATGAACCGGCAATACAATCCATGATGGGATATTGCTTTCAGATAAGATACAACGACAGTCCACCCAGAAAAATCATAAAACTGTAGGGTAAAACCAGAGTCTCTGAAGAAAACGCATTCGGTCCCTTAAAACGGGCCATAATACGATATATTGCATAAAAGGAGGCAAGCATTCCGCCACAGACGGTGATGGCCTGCAGTACTGCGGTGGAGTCAGCACTGAGAATTCGATGAGGCGTATAACGGGCCTCAATACCAAAAAGTTCAAGAAGATTCGGCCAAATTCTCCAGGCATCCTGTATGAAGAGTTCGAAATGGACAGCCAGATAGCAGCCAAGGATAAGAGGGATAAAGCCATAACCAAGCATTGGTTTGAGGGCCTGCCGTTTGATAGCACCATACCTGGCGACAAGATAGACCATTAGTACATAGCCTATTTGAAAAAGTGCAATAATGCCAAAGAAGAAGGCAGTTTTCACCAGGGAAACAGGTACGGATAAAAACACTGGCGGCAGCTGAGCAAGCACCTGAGTGACCATTGTCGAGAAGTCTTCATGAAGGGCAAACGGAAAAAAGATTGCGCCAAGAGCCACAATCAGAAATGAATCTGCCCTTCTTGGGGTATTGAGATCCCATAACTCTTCCGGGGTCAGTCGAAGATTGAGATGGATTGAACTGTTGTCACAGCTCTTTACACACTCTGCACACATGATACAATCCCGGTTATTATCTACCAGGAAAGGATGTCTGAACATTGGGCATCCTGCCTGCGATTCATCCCCACGAAAACAAACGTGCTCATTACATCTATTCAGACAAAAAGGTCTGTTGGCCCGTAATTCGAGGACCGATGGCATGGAAAAAATCGCATTGATTGCCCCTAGTGGACAGAGATACCTGCACCACACCCGTTTTTTATAAAAAATACTGAATATAAAGGAACCAGCAGATACGGCGAGAATAACCGTTGCTGTCAAGAGCGGACTGCTGTAAGCATCCCAGACAAGCTCGACCCAGAGTACGGCAATGCAGAGCAGTGCCATGATCCAGCCTGAGTATTTTTTTAAAAACTGTGGAGTTGGACGATCTGGTTTGACGATGGCCTGGACAAGCTTACCGGGAACGGCCAAGGTGCAAATGGAACACCAGGTTCTGGCGAGAAAGAAGAATGAAAAAAACAACAGAGGCCAGCCTATTACCCAGCTTAGGGTAATACCGATATTATGCCCGGAATCGTTCGGTCCCCACAGCAGCGCAGCTAATGTCGCCAGCAGCACAACCCCCACAGCAAATCGTGGAACAACTGGGAAAACAGGGCTTCTAAGAAAATTCTTAACCCCAGGGATTCTAAGAAGATTAAACTCCCACTTCCCTTCAGTTTTCGGTAATCCGAGGATAATCTGGCCGGACAGGATCTCATTACTCTGGGCCAGCATCACAGCACGCTGAATAACACTCTGCAGCTCAGGAAGATTACCGGGCCAATCATAATTCATGAGCAACCCCATGGTATCCGGAGAAATGGCGGTAATATTTTTACCGTACTCCCGACTGTAACGCTGTAGAAAATAATCAATCAGTCTGGGGAGATCCCGTTTATGTTCGCAGAGCGAAGGTACCCGGTACTGCTGCTGTTTCAGCAAATCAAACATTGCCGGGAGAAAGGAGTCAGTTTCCTCCAGGTTTTCCAGATGTTCATCTGAAACCAGGATGAGACGTGACAGCATTGGCACCTGTTCTTCACTTCCCGTGCGACTAAAGGCACCCTCTGAATAGGCGCGAAAAATCTTCTGCTGGATCGGAAAACTGAGCAATTCTGCATTCAGTAGTACCACCGTTCCAGGCGAAAACTGTTCGAAAACCCCGGATTGACGAGCCTGAGCAAAGGGAAAGGTATCCTGAGGGATTCCAAATAATTTTTCTGGAATCTGCTCTTCAATAAAATCTCGTAGCTCGATCTCAATATACGGCTTATCAGCATATTCACTCTGCTGATGGATCTGTTTAGCCAGAAATTTCTTCCCTGTTCCTTTCTCTCCGGTGAGCAAAACAGGGGCCAGATTGGCAGAGAACTGTTTGGAGACCGCCTGGGTACGTTTGGCCACACTGGAGAGCTTTGACTCACCATCTCGCTCTTTGCCCGATGTCGCTGAAATGAGGAGAAAATCTTCAAATTCCTCGTCTGTTACTATTTTTTTCCGAACCGTATCAAGGGTATCGGCCTGATCCCTGAAAGCAACCCTCAGCCGCTCTGCTAGAGCCAGATTCATCTGCTGATAAATAGTATCATCACTTAACAGGGCTTGCTCAAACAGGAGTTTACTGTAGCAGATAAGGGCGACATCACCAACCGCTCTGGCACTGAGTGAGTGTTCCTTTCCCGTAAGCAATGAAGTTTCGCCAAAATGTCCACCAGGAGCGATTCTGCCGACAACGGACTGGCTCTCATCTTTTCGGGTGAGAACAAGCTCAACCTCACCAATGCCAAGAACATAAAAATCCGTGCCATGCTCACCCTGGTTATAGACCTCCTGGCCATGGCTGAGATAACGTACTTTGGCAATTTCTGCAGCAGCAAGAAGTTGACGAGGTCCCAATTTTTTGAACAACATTGAGGACTTCAATATTCTGGCAATTGTTTCTTTTTTCATGCTGCTTCAGTTTTTCTTTTCAGAGAAAATATACCGAGCTATAACCTGAGGTGCCCTTTAAGCACTTTAGAAAGGAGAGGGGCAACGGAATAAATATCAAAAAAATCATCACTCTTTCTTCCCGGATAGGAATCCGAACCAATTACCTTGGTAATGGAACTTGCTTCAAATCGTTGACGCGCCTTACCGGCCATGACCAGATGAGTTGCCATTACCGCGACATTTTTAGCGCCGGCTTCCATGCATCTTTCAGCCGTTTGAATAATTGAACCTCCGGTACGAATCATATCATCACAGACGATGGCTGTTTTTCCCTTTACCACACTTGAAATCTGACTGACGATGGTCTTGTCCCGATCTACACGATCCTTATCTGCCGCAGTATGCGGACAGTCCAGAATACGGGCCAGACGTGCAACTCTCTTGGAGAAACCGTAATCGGGGGAAACTAATACATAATCCTTCAAACCGCTCTCTTTGATTTTTTCAGTTACCAGACTATCCGCCCAAATATGCTGAGTACTTATTTCACCGCCATGGGCGTGGAGCACGGCCTCTGAATGCAGATCAAGAAAGGCAACATAGTTCGGTCGTGCTCTAAAAATCTGCCGGGTACGGGTAATACCCTTCGGTATTTCGTTAATCCCCGGCCTGGCGCGCTCCATCGTGGAATAACCAAGATATGGAATCACCACATTTACGGAAGAGGCATTGTAATATATCCCGCCTTGAATAAGATCGAGCAGCTCCTGATGGGAGCTGCTGTTATGAGTGGAGCCGATAATTATAAGGCTGCGTCCCTCAACCTTTTCAGGAAAGGCATGATAGTGTTCACCATCGGCAAAGCGCTCATGGATCATCTCTGAAAATGGTATTTTCAGCTCTGCAGCTATTTTTCGGGCCAGCTCCGCTGAAGTTTTGCTGGCCACTAACATGGGCGCATTAGTAATGGTCATTTTTCAGGCTCCGCAAGGTTATTGGGGCAAAAAGTGCTCAAATATAGAACTACAGTGCGGCAACAATGGCATCACCCATGGCTGCGGTTCCCACAGCCTTGGATTTATCAGATGCAATATCAAGTGTATAGACTCCAGATTCAAGCGTTTTCTCCACCGCAGCATCAATTGCAGCAGCAGCCTCATCCTGCCCCAGGCTGTAACGCAGCATCATCGCAGCTGAGAGAATCTGGGCGACAGGATTGGCGATTCCCTGCCCGGCTATATCAGGTGCCGAGCCACCTGCCGGTTCATAAAGACCAAACTTTTCAGTGTTCAAAGATGCAGATGCCAAAAGGCCCATGGAGCCTGTAAGCATTGCAGACTCATCGGAAATGATATCACCGAACATGTTACTACAGACCATGACATCGAACTGATGAGGATCCTTTACCAGCTGCATGGTGGCATTATCAATATAGAGGTGATTAAGTTCAACATCAGGATAGTCCTGAGCTACCTGAGTAACAACTTCACGCCAGAGTACCATGGTGGTCAGGACATTTGCCTTATCAATGGAGGTTACTTTTTTATTACGTAAACGTGCTGCATCAAAGGCCATTCGGGCAATTCTACGTATTTCCCCGCGGGTGTAGGCCATGGTGTCAAAGGCACGCTCATCCTCGCCGCTTCCTCCACGCCCTTTGGGAGTGCCAAAATAGATTCCCGAGGTAAGCTCACGGACACAGAGAATATCAAAGCCGCCGCCAACTATGTCAGGACGAAGTGGACAGGCTGCAGTTAATGACTTAAAGACCTTTGCCGGGCGCAGGTTACAGAATAGATCAAAATGCTTTCGTAAGGGCAGAAGCGCTGCCCTCTCTGGCTGTTCTTCAGGAGGAAGATTTTCCCATTTAGGGCCACCCACGGAACCAAATAGAACCGCATCACTTTTCTCACACAATTCCAATGTGGCCTCTGGCAGCGCTTTGCCATGATTATCGATTGCAATGCCGCCCACATCAGCATATTCATATTCGAGCTCAAAACTGAATTTCTTTGCTGCCGCATCAAGAACTTTTATGGCCTCAGCCATGACCTCAGGGCCGATACCGTCTCCCGCAAGCACTGCTATTTTACTCATTTTTTCACCTGTATTTATTTATACTTATTCTCTCAATGATACAGTAAAGCGCAATATTACCATGTACCTATTGCAATCATACGATTATCATCTTTTAAAACATCATCCATCTTGCCGGAGTATCTTTTAACAAATTTACACGAATATAACCAGAGTCAGAGTGCCGATTTCCGGCGAAAGGTCAAAACCGCCCGCCCTGCCTTGTTAAATGGAAGTGAAAATTCATCAACTCCAACAAGAGAAAACCTTCGCATCTCAAGTGTTGGCATTGCCAGATCAAGCTCTTCCTTCCATTTAGGTCCTTTCATGCACAATATCTCAGTTTCGTCATCAACATAGGGATCGACCATTTCCACAAACTGCTCAATCTCAGCCACAGCCCTGCTGGTGATATGAGTGCAATGTAGCGATTCAGAAGTAATATTTTCCAAACGATCAGGGAAAATCTCCACGTTCTCCAATCCCAGGTTACGAACAATATGACGAAGAAAAGAAACACGCTTAAGGCGCGGCTCAACGAGGTTAAGCTGAAGTTCCGGCAGTGCAGTTTTACAAACAAGACCAGGAAAACCAGCACCACTGCCCACATCCACAAGAACACAACCAGTCTCTCTGAGATAGGGCAGAAGAATCAGTGAATCAAGGAAATGGTTCTCTACAATAAGTTGAGGAGACTGCTTTTTGCCAACAAGGTTTATCTTTCTACTCCAATGCTGGAGTTCCTGAAAATATCGCTCCAGAAGTATAATGGCTTCGTCTGCCACTTCCAACGCAAGTATCGAACATCCTTTGCGAAGCAACTCGCCAATATCCACCATCTGTCTCTCCACACTGCTCCCCAATTACATAGCCAGCTACAATCACTGAATCCTGGTTTTCAATGAAATCAGCATCTATTAATCACTCTCCACCCTTTTGGCTACTGAAGCGGCGTGTGCAGTAAGTCCTTCCAGTTTGGCAAGCCTCTGAATGTGATCTGCATCTTCTCTGAGCGCGGCTCTGGAATAGGAGATAACGGAGCTCTTCTTGAGGAAGGTTTCCACTCCCAGTGCCGAAGCAAACCGGGCCGTGCCCATGGTCGGCAGAACATGGTTTGGACCGGCAAAATAATCGCCGGCTGCTTCCGGCGTATTCTTGCCTAGAAAAATCGCTCCAGCATGACGAATATGTGGTACCTGCGACCAGGGATCATCGATCATCAATTCCAGATGTTCTATGGCAATACCATTGGCGAGATCGACAGCTTCCTCCAAATCAGCAACAAGAAGAATAACTCCATGGTTTTCAAGGGCTTGACGCGCTATATCCTTTCTGGAAAGATCTTCCAGTTGAAGTTCCAACTCTTCAGGAATTTTTTGAGCCACCGCCTCACTGGTGGCCACCACCACAGCAAGAGCCTGGGTATCATGTTCCGCCTGAGCAAGCATATCGGCAGCAATTAATCGAGGATCGGCCTTATCATCAGCAACTATCAGGACTTCCGATGGACCGGCGATCATGTCTATTCGCACCATACCGGAAACGAGCCGTTTTGCCTCGGTTACATATTGGTTCCCAGGCCCTACAATTACATCAACCCGGGGAATAGTTGTCGTACCATACGCCAGAGCACCAATGGCCCAGGCCGAACCAATTTTGTAAATCTCTGTTATACCAATTTCCTGGGCAGCAACCAGGAGATAGGGGTCTATCTTCCCTTGAGCATTCGGTGGTGTCACCATCACCCGCTGATTGACTCCAGCGATAAGTGCCGGAATACCGTTCATTAACACAGACGAGACCAGCGGAGTGGAGCCGCCCTGTCCCCCAGGTACATACAACCCGGCGGAATCCACGGGACGAACCAATCTGCCAACAATGGTGCCATCCTCTCTTGTTTGAATCCAGGAATCTTCCATCTCACGCTCATGAAAACCCTGTATCCGATCAATCGCTTTGGTCAAGGTCTGCAGATAATCCTCATCAACCTTGGTGTATGCCTCCTTGAGTTCACCTGCTGACACCTGCATGGTTTTAACTGTCATATCCGGGGCATCAAAACGATTGCAGTATTCAATAACTGCCTCATCACCACGGGAAAGGACTTCACGCAGAATCTTCTCGACACTGTCCTGACAGCTGCGATCTGCGTCTTGAAATCGGTTCAACAGCGCTGCTGTAATCTGTTCACCCTCAACCGAATCAATGCGAATTGGCTTGATAATCATAATATGTCCGTTGTTTATCTATTTGTATTGTTAATACACGGCCTGCCATCTGCAAGACATGAACGGTCTTCGACAGTTGTCACAATATGAACGGCGGGCCGGGAGGTCAATTGCGGGTAATGGATTATCCTCAGGCGAGTCTACGCATAATCACATTACCTACCGAATAACCGGCACCGAAGGAACAGAGGACCGCCAGATCCTGATTGTGCAAATCCTCGTGATGATGATGAAAACAGATCACAGATCCTGCCGCGGCAGTATTGGCATAAGTGTCCAGTATGGTTGGCGTTCTGTCTTCTGAAAAATCATCGCCAAAAAGCTTTTTAGCAATAAGCTGATTCATACTCAAATTAGCCTGGTGCAGCCAGACACGCCGTAATTGATGCGGATCAATTCCATGCTTTTTGAGGTGTGATTTTATAAATGCAGTGGCCATGGGCACGACTTCTTTGAAAACCTTTCTGCCCTCCTGGGTAAAAAGACAACTCTCTTCACTTACCTGCTCGGATGCGGTGCGGTTAAGAAATCCAAACCCATTATAAATGTTGGTTGAATACCTGGTAGCGAGTTTAGTATCAATAATTTCGAATACATCTTTGCTCTGGCAGACATCCTCACGTTCAATCAGCAATGCGGTGCATACATCGCCAAAGATAAAATGGCTGTCACGATTGCGAAAGTCGAGATGGCCTGAACATATCTCAGGTGTGACAATCAAAATCGCCCTAGCATTACCACGATATATGGACTCGAAAGCATTCTGTATTGCGAAGGTTGCTGAAGAGCATGCAATATTCATATCAAAAGCAAAGCCCTCAATCCCCAGAGCCTGCTGGACTTCAACCGCAATTGCCGGGTACGGCCTTTCATAGCTGGAACAGGAAACAATGACAGCATCGATATCATCAGCCTTTTTTCCTGCCTTTTCCATTGCTTGTCTGGCTGCAGCAACACTCATCTCACACTGAAGAGACATCTCCGGCGGCATTCTTCTCGGTAGCCTTGGACACATACGTTCAGGATCGAGAATTCCCTCACGATCAAGCACATATCGGCTTTTTATCCCGGATGCCTTAAGAATGAACTCTGCGCTGGATTCCTGCAGCGGCTCTATCTCGCCACTTTCTATCAGGTCAGCGTTTTTAGAGTTGAAATTGCGAACATAGGTGTTGAAAGAATCGACAAGTTCCTCATTGGATATTGAGAATGGAGGCGTATAAACGCCTGAACCGCTCAGTACAATTCGTATCATGATAATCCCGGCTGTAATTATTTAAAATATGCATTAATTCTACCCTGTTTTACCGGATAGATCGAAATTTACTGAATGCACTATACAATTACTTGGCCCACTGCTCAAGTTCAACCTCGCCCGAGGAGTCTTAAAATGATCTTGGTTTTGAGATTACATCAAATTGTGCAGAACAAAAATGGAAGGACGACCAGCAAACAGACCGGGGAAGGAACTCCCCGGTCAAGATGTACTAACAATTACAAAAATTAGAAAAGCACTTCAAAAGTAACATATACCTGATCAGCACTTGTGACGGAATCCATCCCCATTCCCTGAAGCATCAGGGCAGTACCTGGATCGTCGACGTCCATGGGAGCAAAGTTCCAGTCACCGGAGCCGGTATAGTCATATTCATAATGCTGATACCCAAGACGTACAAAGGTTCTGGCGTATTTGGAGAAAGCCTCGCCGGTGGGCAGATCGTAGATGGCATAAACCTCATATACAGAACCCCTGGTCGAGAGTTTGCTCTGGTAGATATCATCGTGTCCAGGTGCCATGCCGATCCAGTATTCAGTGCCGTAGTTGTATTCGAGACCAAGTTTAAGACCAAGATCATCCATGTCGTAGCGTACACCAGCGTAAAAACTATAACCGTTTTCATTGTCGGTATTAGGTGTCATGCCATTAAAAAGGCCGTTGTCATCAGGTTGAGTCTGAGACCAGCCCAGTGCGAGAAAATAGTTAAGATCGACAACTTTATCCTGATAGACGGCACTTGTATGCCATAGATTACCAGCAGTTTCACGTGGTCCAAGCATTCCTGCAAAAGCTGCATTGATTGCGGGATCCTTGAACTGTGGGTAGTTAAACAGGTTGAATGCCATGAATGACTGCATGGCCAGGAGCCGGTCACCTTTGTCTATCACATCCCAGGCAAATCCGGCGAAATCAGTATCATTGAGTACATTTGTTTCATTCTGGAGGCCGTTTTCAAAACCTCTGCCATAGCAGAAACGTACCTTACCTTTACCAAGTGCCTCAATGCCCCAATCATAACGATAACCAATGGTCAAACCATCAAAGGGCCAGTCCATGAAATTAACCGGCGTTGCCATTCGCTTATCCATACCGGTACGCAACTGTGCCGGTGGACCGTCGGTTGTCGGCCTGCGTCCAATGGAAAACCATACCGGCATACCGCCGATATTATTCCAGGTACCTATTGCTCTATCTACATACAATGCGCTGTCAGAAGGAGTCCGGGTGGTATTGCCATCAAAAATCGGATACATAGCGCCGGAATCATCACTAAAACCAGACTGCGATCCCCAGGCCTTAAACATGGCTAATCTGGCACTGACACTCACATCTTCACTCACCTGGGTAAGAAGTCCCAGACGGAACCGATTGGTCCACAGAGTATCATTTGAAAGTTCGCTACCCAATACAGTATCGGCGTTATAGTAGTCTAACCTGGTACGAAAATCGCCGCTGAGCTTAATCCTCGCCGCCAGATCCCAATCTTCAGCCTTATAGTCGTGGTCAACAACAACTTCTTCAATATAATCTACCTGTTCCTTCGTTTTTTTATCAACTTCAGCTTGCTTATCCAAGGCCGCTTTCAATTCTGCAAGTTGACTGCTCAGAGCATTAATTTTAGCCTCCAGTTCCGTAATCTGGGGGCTGCCGGCTGCCAATGCGGCCGCAGGCATGCTGAGACATCCGGCAAGTGCCAGAACGGATAACTTCTTTACCATACTTTCCTCCCTATTCCTTAATTCCAATACACAACCATACGTTTCCCTGGTTGCCGTTCCACTAAATACAATTAATCAATTTAATTATTATTAAATTGAATTATTAATCTTTAAACATGCCCTACCCTTTGGCACATCCACAAGCACCAAGAAATTCGGGTTACTCTTCCATTTTTAACTACGATCAAAAAAATGGCAGGCCCCACGCAAGGTGAGGTCCTGCCAAGTAATTTGCAACACAATCCAGGAAACCATCTTTTCTTCTTTTATCAATTTTGCAGTTCGTTTCCGACCAACTTGGCACCACCCAATTCTAACTTTCGCTCTGCGACAGCATAGAGCAACACACACATGCATATAGCTCCGACAACGATGGATATTTCGGCAAGCGAGGGGACATAGTGGAGCAGTGTCGAACCGTTTTCTCCATGATCTGTTCTCATTGGCACCAGTTGGCCGGCAATGACCAGATCATAGCGCATGAAAAATATACCTATGGTGGAGAGTAGTCCAGCCGTCATCACCCCAAAAGTGGTTCGGGTTTTGGGATTGAGAAGAATGGCAAACGGAATCGCCAGACCGATAAGGATCTCAAACAACCAGAAGTTAAGAGCCAACGGCCCAGTCAATACCGCCATGGTAGCTTCAAATTTTCCAGGAGGTTTACCGTATAAGCCTGGAATTATCTTCCAGATTACAAAAAATATCAGAATTCCCAGTAAAAGCGCCTGCAGTTTCCCCAGGGCCTGCATGAATTTATGTTCGTTTTCGGGAATAACCTGCCCACGAAAGGTGTTGTTAAAATACACTATCATGGCCAGTAGCGCTCCGCCTGAAACCATGGCGGAAAGGATAAAATAAATCGGCAGAAATGAACCATGCCAGAAAGGCCTGGCTTCAAGCAGCCCAAACACCGCACCGAGATTCGAATGTGCTGTCACTGCGGCAATAAATCCAAGAAGTCCAACCACTGCGGCCATACCGTGGTGATTTTTCATCAGGGCATAAAATTCGATCCCCAGCAGTACCAGATAAATGCCGTAAAGCGTCCCCATCCACCAGATTGGAGAACTCAAGTTGGGACTGAGCATTACCCAGATGATCATACGGATTGGATGATTCAGCTCCATGGCTATTGTGCCGAACCCGGTGAGCAGTGTAAGGATTGCCAAAAGAATTGCTCGTTTACCGATAAGTTCAAATTGTTTTATGCCAAAAACGTGGCCAAGACTGGAAACCAGACAAAGGCCAGTGCTAGAGACAACAAAAAATACATAGGTCGAAATAAGGATGCCCCAGGGTACCTCTCTGGTCAGATTGTAGGCATGAAGGTGCCCCACGCTGAGCACATATATTACCGCAGCAATCCCAGCAGCAGACCCCGCTCCAAGCAGAGCACACCATGCCAGGCCGGCTGTTCTGCTACATCCCTGAGGAGTGGTATGCTTTTTAACAGTTTTTTCTACCATTACATTCATCGCAACCACCTCAAATTATATAGAAAAGAAAAGGATTAGTCCCCATCTCCGGCTTCTCAACCTTGTACGGATGTTTTACCAGCAGCCTGGACACCTCGCTGTTCGGATCATTGAGATCGCCGAAAACACGCACTTTGGTTGGACAGGTCTCGACGCAGGCGGGCTGTCGGCCCTTGTATATTCGCTGCACGCAAAATGTGCACTTATCGACGGCACCGGTGACTTCGTTATAATATCTGGCATTATACGGGCATGCGGTCATACAGTATTTACAGCCGATGCATTTGCGGTCATCGACCAGAACTATGCCGTCCTTGTTGACATAGGTTGCCCCCGTCGGACAAACATGCTCACAAGGCGTGTTAGCACACTGCATGCATTGTCCCGGAGCAAAGGATTGTCCCAGATTAGGGAATTCACCCCGAAGCGGTCCTTCGGTTACCCAGTTGCGATAATTTCCCTCGCCCAAGGGCACCTTGTTTTCAACTTTACAGGCAACGGTGCAGGCCTTGCAGTCAATGCATTTACTGCTATCGAGCACCATCGCAAAACGTTTGGCTTTCATTCAGATATCTCCCTCTGCGACCTATGCTGCATCAATCTCAACAAAGGTCTGGTGCATGGCGATGTTTCCGGAAATTGGTTCTACTTTATCTTCAATGAGTGCTGCATCACTACCGGTTTTACCCTGCAGCAATTTTTGTCCTTTGCTGAGGACACCAAAACCATGCGACATAAAAACACAGTCAGGACGAATTTTTTCGGTAACAAAAAGCGTCAGCTGCTCCGTGGCCAGGCTGCTTTTCACGCTGACAAGCTGGCCGTTTTTCAGACCTCTTTTACGCGCCTCGGAGACATTGAGCCAGAGCTGGTTAGCAGGTGTCAGATCATGCAGATAGGCGTTGTTGGCAGTGGTGCCATGGGTCATATAGGCATTTCTTCCTAAAATGAGACGGTATCGACCCTCGGGTACATTTCCGGGAGGGGTATACACCGGTAGCGGATCAAGTCCTTTTTCCGCATATTTTTCAGAGTAAAGCTCAATCTTTCCGCTCTTGGTTTTTAGACGTTTGCCACGGGTTTTGCCGTAGCTTGGCGTACTCTTTTCATAAAAGACGCCTTTCTCCTTGAGAGCCTTGGCAATGTCCGGCCTTTTGGAAAGCTGATGATGGCGGTATTCCTCCATGGTGAAATCAAAGGATGCGTATATCTCATCATCGAGCCGTTTGGCAAGCTGCTGGATTATCCAGAGATTAGGCTTTGACTCATACATCGGCTTTATGCAAGGCTCACGAGTAGTTACCACCGGAAGAATACCGCCTAAAGACTCAATGGGATCCATTCGCTCAAGATACGTAGCCTCAGGCAGCACAACATCAGAATAATAGGCAGTATCATTCATGGTGATGTCAATGGTACAAATGAACTCCATCTGCTTCATCATATCGAGCGTCTTCTGCCTATTAGCAACAGAGACCAAAGGATTCTGTTTGTAGATCATCATCCCTTTTACAGGATAGGGTTTGCCCTCTAAGACCCTATCTCGGAAATACTTCCATGAACCATCTTTTTCAGAGAGATAGGTGGCACTACCGCTATCCAGACGGGCAGGTACTTCATCATACCATGGAGCCAGATATTCATGTTTATCCAGGGGAATACTGCTGTTTGGCACCATGCCACCCTTGGTATCCCAATTGCCAACGACAGCGTTGAGAATTGCCATGGCTCTGCGCATTTGGGTATCATTATCAAAAAACGAACTTCTCCTTCCCTGATAATAAACGGCTTTCGGTGCGGCATCGGCAAACTCTCTGGCGATCCTGCGTATATCCTTTGCTAAAATATCGCACTCGCCCTCGGCCCATTCAGGAGAATATTGGACAATGTGTTTTTCCAGCTCGTCAAAACCGACGGTCATCTCCGCAATAAAATCTTTGTTGTATAATCTTTCGGTGATAATGACGTTGGTCATGGCCAGAATAAAGGCCATATCGCTCCCGGGCCTGATAGCAAACCATTCCGACGCCTTGGCTGCTGTTTTGGTAAATCGAGGATCAAGATAAACAACCTTTCTCTTGCCACCGTCGCCGGTGAGCATATCGATAGAGTCTGGAGTTACCAAAGCCTCACTGCGATTTGCTCCTGACATGATCAGATAATCCGCATTCAACACATCCGGGGTGGGATTGGTTCCATATGTTGCACCAAATCCCTGGATATTAGAAGCAAGACAGAGAGTCGGATGACGCAGAGTATTCGGTGAGCCGTAACATTCGGCAAAGGTGGTGAAAAAATGTTCCTGATAACCTTCTGTCGAGACGAAAACCGTTCCAGCTCTGGTGTATTTCTCCGCTAAGTTCTTCAGATTTTTTGCGACCAGATCCAACGCCTCTTCCCAGCTGGCCCGACGAAATTTCCCCTCGCCCCGCTCACCGACCCGAATCATCGGGTATTTTATCCGATCAGGACTATACACCGTATCCAGGCCGGCATTCCCACGAGCGCATAACATTCCCCTGCTTTTGAGAAAATTAGGATTAGGATCAAGCTTTTCGATTACCCCATTGCGCACCCTGGCAATTACCCCGCATTTATTGACACACATCCCGCAACTGGTAAAAACATCCCGATTTCCGAGATCACTCAGTTCAAACGTATGCTTTGAGGTGGCCAGAGCTTTATAGCGAGCCCCCATCAGTGCGACCGATCCAGCACCGATGGCACAACTTGAGGCGAGAAGAAAATTCCTTCTACTTAACTTTTTGGAAAATGCAATTGTCAAAACATTCACCTTGAAAAAATATTGATGACTCTGCAAAATCAGTTGGAGTTGTCTTCCAACTGCCCTTCACTGCAAAACCAAAGGTTGCGGCACGGCTCTCTTTATAGAATGGAGGAGGCTGCGCGGCGGTTCGTTACTCGATCAACTGCAGGTTTCGGGCTGATCTGAATCCATGGCATGACCTTCCATATAATGTTGAATATCATGGAGATCATTTTTGGAATACTTCAGACATTTCTCTTCAACCACAGGAGAGTGGCTGTCACTCTCGAAAAAGGTGTTCCATTGACTCTGAGTTTTTGAGCTTGGCGAGAGCTTACCGCCTTCCTGCCCTTCTACATGACAAGTCTTGCAGTTTTTCTTCCAAAGATATTTTCCCTTTCGGGGATTGCCCCCTTCACCGGCAACCGCCATGGAAGAAAACAAACCAACGATAAAAAGAACGCAAACGATTTTTATCATTCCTCTCAATTTCATGACCATCTCCTCAAAAATAGTGTTGATAATCAACCACACCAGGTCTGACCTGATATAGTATTTCATTTTTTTCTTAAACTACATATACACGATACATAACCACTAATCAAGTATTTTATTAAATTATAATTAAATTTTTTCCTTAACTTTGATATGACAACGCAGTATATATAAATCATTACAAAACAGGTATATTACTGAAATATAATAATTTTTTATTTACCTGGAATTTAATCGAATGCTTAACATGTGCCGAGCATTGTTGTTTTGTGCATATGTCTCCAAACTGCACGATGTAATACTTATCAGCTTTTTCTATCCTTTTTCTGCAGAGGGAAAATACTATTGCACAGGAGAAGTCGTCGCCAGGAATCAAGGCCATTATGCTGGTGTTTTTAGTAAGTGCATGCGCAGGATGACATGCCGAACATCAGCAGAGATGGAACAAACAAAAGTTAGGTTGAAGTATTAATTACTCCATGCACTAATTCTTAAAATACTATATAAGCGAAAGACATATTTACAGATTATCGACGAGTTAACATGTCCCAGGACACTGAGCGAGGCTACCCTGGAAATTCGCCCTGCCAGATCAACATTGATCGCAAAAGAGAAAAAGTGGACGCTAAGGTATTAAATACTAAAGAAGAGTTCCTCAAATGGGGTTTGATTGGGACAATTGTATGGGGAATAATCATTGCATTGGTCTTCATAGTGATTCAACTTTTCACCATGGGAGCCTATACTTAGAGCTTGCTATATTTTTATGTGTTTATTCATTGCATGATTTCCTGACGATTGCTATCGTTATTCCATTCCTGTTGCATCTGCAAACCTGTTTTAGCTGTTTTTAAGTTCACTCTCCACTTTATTGAAACGCGACTTTACCGGTCCCGGAGATAAAAACCATTATTTCTCCCTGCAAAAAATTACAGGGCATAAATAAATCTTTACTTCAGTGCTGGCAAATGAAGAACCGATCTTCAGCCTCTTGAAAACTGTCATGCAACGAAAACCCACCTATGAGGAATTGGAAAGACGAATCCGTGATCTGGAATCTTACCAGGCGGATACGGGTCGATTAGAGAAAGCCTACCTTGAGCAGGAGCGTCTCCTCGAAATCATCATCAATGAGCTTCCCTTTTGGTTCTCATTAAAAGACAGAGAGGGAAAATATCTTCTGGTCAATAAGAATCTGGCAGAAGCACATGGTCTTCAGGCATCAGCTATTATTAACCGAACAACCCTTGAGACACCTGAACTCTACCCCGATGGATTAAAAAAAATGGTTGAGCGGGACAACCGTGTATTGAAAACCGGAGAGCGAATCGAGGTGCCTGAATATCAGGTTGAAATCGATGACGAAGTCAGGTGGCGACGATTGGTTAAGACACCATGGTCCAATGATAAAGGCGAAATTCTGGGGATTGTGAGCTGGTCGGAAGATATTACAGAGTCAAAAAGAGTCAGGGAGGAGTTGCGAAAGTATCGGGACCATCTGGAAGATTTGGTCGAAAAACGTACAGATGAGTTGCAACGGGAAATTACTTCTCGCAAACAAATTGAAGCGGCACTAAAGAAAAGTGAAAATCGCCTGAAGGAGGTTATTGAATTAAGCGATGCAGGCTATTTTTTTATTGATCTGGACGGGTGTTTCCAGAAAGTCAACAGAGCCTGGCTGCGCTTGCACAAATATGAGATTACAGACGATATTATTGGTAAACATTTTTCTTTAACCCAGCCCGAAGAACACATTCATGAGGCCCAGGAAATTGTCGAGCAGTTGATAGCTGGAAATAAGATCAGAACAGGTGAATTCTCGCGGCTCTGTAAAGATGGCTCAACGGAATATCATTCTTTCACCGCGAGACCCGTAGAGAAAAATGGAGAAATCATCGGGATAGAAGGATTTATAATTGATATCACCGAAAACAAACGGCTTGAGAAACAGATACAACGATCTAAAAAGATGGAAGCCATTGGTACTCTTGCGGGTGGGATTGCTCATGAATTTAACAATTTATTAGGAATTATAATCGGCAATGCAGAACTCGCAGTTGACGATATCCCTGTATGGAGTTCTGCTTATAATTGTATTGAGGAAATACTGGGGGCATCGCTGCGGGCCAAAGATGCCATTCAAAAATTACTAAGTATATCGCTTCAAGAATCATTTTCCAAAAAACCGGTCCAGATAAGCACAATTATCAAGGAGACGACAGATCTTATAAAAAAAGCAATTCCCACCACCATCGACTTTCAGTGTGATATTAAGTGTACAACCGAAATGATTCTGGCAAATCAATCTGAAATCAATCAAATAATCATAAATTTGTGCAACAATTCAACACATGCGATGAGAAACAAACCAGGGATTTTGCAGGTGAATCTTGAAGCAATTGCATTGGATCAAAAAAATTCCATCCGCTATGAGAATCTACAACCGGGAACATATGCCAGGCTAACCATTAAGGATACCGGGGAAGGTATAGAACCCCAGGTGATAGAACGCGTTCTTGATCCCTATTTTACCACCAAGGACATCAATGAAGGACTGGGCATGGGATTGGCGGTTGTGAGTGGTATCGTAAACAAGCATGGCGGTATAATTACAATCGAAAGTACAATCAGCAGAGGAACGTCCGTTGAGGTGTTGTTACCGCTGTTACCGCCGCAATCAACTGGAGAGGAAGAGAAAGAGCCAACATGCCTGCCAACCGGTATAGAGCGGATTTTACTGGTTGATGACGAGATATCACTTATTACAATGACTCAGCGGATGCTCGAACGCTACGGTTATGAGGTGTTCGCAAAGACAAGCAGTCTGGAGGCATTGAATCTCGTTAAAGATGATCCTGGTCGATTTGATCTGGTAATTACAGACATGGCTATGCCCGATATGGCAGGAGATAATCTTGCCATAGAAATCAATAGGATTCGTCCAGATATGAGCATTATTCTCTGCACCGGGTATAGCGAGTACCTGGACGATAACAGTGCTCAAAAGTTACCTATTGACACCTTGGTATATAAACCAATCATACAAGAAGAGTTTCTCAAAACAGTTAGGAATGTATTGGACACCACCAAAGGTAAAACCAAAGCCCCCAAGTGCTGATTCATTATAGAATGAGTATTGCGACTCTCGAATGTTTATAGATTGGATATCGAAGAGACTGTCCATTATACTCGTTTACTAACAATGCGTTGTTCCACCCAGTTTGATCGGCATTAATAGCGAAAACAGATGCGGTGCATCTCATCAAAATTGTCAATAAATATGAAAAAAATTTGCCTATTGTGTTCCATAACGTTGTGCAGTTGGATCGGTTGGATTCTTGGTGATCCCTTTGGCATCATGACCGCATACCTGATAAGTTTTGCCGGCAGCCTGATTGGCGTTTTTATAGGTTGTTATCTCAACCGCAAATATCTCGAATAACTGTCAACGGTAAACACACCATGACCGTTTACTCCAATATTCCTTTAAAATCGGACTAAATTTAAATTTACAATATAATTTCTCTGTGTTACCTACAATAATCTATTTTTTTTCCTGAATACGGTTTGTACATGCGAAAGGTAAATAGCACTCATATTTTTTCACCATTTATCACTCTTTACAGTCCCCCTGCAAAAACGCATAGCGGTATCAAACGGAAAATGATCTCTTCACCCTCAATGTCCAGGAAAAAACACCAAAGCTTTTGGCAGATAATTTCTAATAAAAAAAACGTCAGGAAATTTTGATAAAAACGCGTTAAGGAGAATGGATCATTCTGGACGATTATAGAAAACATACAGAATACATCATGATAACTGAATAATGCTATCTGGAGTCAAATGGAACACGAAAATAATTCTGAAATCAAACAGCCGCCTGTCTTATTCGATAAAACTCAAACCCTCATCAAACAGATTGAAAAGGTTCTTGATGACGGCACATTCATTTCCTACTGGAACAACCCAAGAGGGTCTGTTTGCCAGAACGATGTTGTTGCATTCTATGAGCTCCTTGAAAGGCTTGGAAAAAGGCAACGAATTTACCTATTCATCAAGTCTGACGGTGGTACAGGACGTGCTTCGTTAAGAATTGTCAATTTAATACGACAATATTGTGAAGAACTCATTGCCCTGGTTCCACTGGAATGTGCTTCTGCAGCAACCATGATTGCCCTGGGAGCAGACGAAATCCGCATGGGCCCTATGGCATTTCTAACGGCCGTTGACACCTCTTTGACTCACGATCTTTCCCCCATCGATAGAGATAATGATCGGGTGAGTGTCAGCCTGGACGAACTTACCAGGGTAATACGGCTCTGGAGAAATGAAAAAAGCTCTGGAGATTCAAACCCATACCAGGCTCTTTTCCAACATGTCCACCCGCTGGTGATAGGTGCTGTTGACAGGGCTGAAAAGCTCTCGATAATGCTCTGCAAGGAATTGTTATCATATCATATATCCGATGAGAAAAAGGCTGATGAAATATCGTCCATCCTGAATTCCAAATATCCCTCACACAGCTATCCAGTCTTACTTGAAGAGGCTAAAAAAATTGGTTTAAAGGCCCGAAATATGGCACGAGAGACAAATTCATTATTGCTTGAACTCAATTCTCTCTACAGTGAGATGGGACAAAAAGCCACGACTGACTTCAGTGATTCCAGAGCTCATAGTAATGAAATTTTGAACATATTAGAAACCGAAGATCTGCAGATATATTTTCAACAAGATAAAGACTGGTTCTATAGAAATGAAGAGAGAAGATGGATAACAATGAACGACAATAGCAGCTGGAGAAGAATTGTTAAACAGGAAAACGAAATAAGTAAAACCGTGATGCATATAGCTTAGATAATTATTCAGGGAGTCCTTCAGTACACAATAAATTAAAAAGATTGTGTCTCTTGCAAAACTGTCTTTTCAGAGTCTGCACGTATCTGATTTTGAACAAAAATCCAAATTTTGTAAAAGGCTCGATAGGATGAAATATTGGAGTCAGGGGAAGGTTGCCATATGACAATTATACCAGGCAAAGAAACGGACGCCGAAAAGATTGCTTTCATTGTCAGTGAAGCGAATAAAGACGTGGCTAAACTCTTCGGTCTTACCATTCAAAATACACCCAAACATCCATCCTTCTATACTCCAGACTGGGTACTCTCCGACTTCAAAAGAGGAGAACAATATTTTCTTTATTCAGATGACGAAACCAGCAAAGGTTGTGTCGCCTTCGAACAGCCAGATGCGAAAACGGCATATCTCAACAGACTCTCGGTACTGCCGGAATATCGGCATAATAAGATTGGCTCTACCCTGGTTCAACATATTCTTGAATATGCCGATACTAAAAATATTCTCTATGTGAGTATTGGAATAATTGCTGAACATGAAATGCTGAAACAATGGTATCTCAAGTTAGGCTTTGTTAAAGGCGACACCAGGAAGTTCGAGCACTTGCCATTCGACGTTCTGTATATGAGGTATGACCTATAACCTCATCGTCAGCGGTATTGCCGCAACCTATATCAAAATAAAAACACAGTAATCCAGAGGTGAAAAATGAACAGAGATCTTAACGTTGGAGATACAGCCTCAGTGAGCAAGGTCTTTACCGATGAGGACGTTCTTGGTTTTTCAAATCTCTCATTCGACAAAAATCCCATTCATTTAGATCAGTCATTTGCAGAACAATCTATTTTTGGCCGAAAAATAGTTCATGGAATGCTGGCAGCCAGCCTTTTCTCTGGTCTCCTGGGCATGCAATTACCCGGTGAAGGAAGCATATATCTGGGTCAGTCTTTGAATTTTACCGCTCCCATATATATTGGCGACAAAATTACTGCAACGGTTGAAATAGTGAAAATTCGTCCTGACAAGCCGATTGTGACCTTGAGAACATATTGTCTAAACAGTGAAGGCTCTCTCGTTATCGATGGAGAGGCAGTGGTAAAAGTGGCATAGCATTGCCGACAATCTCATTGGATTGTGCTGTTCGTTGCAGTAAAATTGGCTGTTTGTCTTCTCAACGGAATTATTGAACGTACGGAGAGCAGCCATTGTGATGTAAATGTTCCACTGGCTGTCGATTTGTGCAAAATTATCTGGACCAAGGCCAATACAACGTGGTTGCGGCATATGATCAAAATACCATCATTGGTTTTGGCGTTTTATGCGAGAGCCGTTCAATATATACGGAAGGAGTTTTCGCTAGTATGCACTCAACAAATTGATTGCGTTTTTTTAAACATTTGCCATAATCTTAAGAAATCAGAAGCGTTTCCCATGTGCATCGACAACGATGTCCCTGGTAAAGGATATGGAAAGATGCAGCTCTACTAGATATAGCTCTTCTAATTTTTATACAGAACATCACCCAGGAGATACAAATGAGTCTGGAAGTCTGGATTGCCTATATTATCACGACAACGATTATCTTAGTAATACCTGGGCCAACAATCATTCTTGTTGTCAGTCAAGCCGTGGCACACGGACCTAAATCCGTAGTACCTCTGGTTGCTGGCGTTCTCTTTGGTGATTTTACCGCAATGACACTTTCGCTGCTCGGCCTTGGTGCAATCATGAGTGCTTCCGCCACGCTTTTCTCTCTGTTTAAATGGATTGGAGCACTATATCTACTGTATCTGGGAATCAAGCTATGGAGAGTGAACCCGCAGCACAACGCTGCCTCGACGGAGAGTAAAGAAATCTCCCCGCGCTCACTTTTTAAAAGTTCCTATATTGTGACGGCACTCAACCCCAAAGGAATTGCCTTTTTCGTAGCATTTTTACCTCAGTTCATCAACCACCATGAACCGGTTTTAGGTCAACTTGTTTTACTGGGGGGCACTTTTCTTAGTTTGGCATTCATTAATGCAGCCCTTTATGCGGTGTTTGCAAGCAAACTGCGTGAGACCATAAAACGCACAGCGGTACGCAGATGGTTTAATCGCTGTGGCGGTACAGCCTTGATCGGTGCAGGAATTATTACAGCAGGTATGCAGCGGTCAGCATAACCTGTTAATTAATAAGCAGTTGTGTGGAAGTTCGACCATCCGAGACGAAACATCCTTCTTCCACACAATGCAGGCTTATCGCGCTGCTCAACTCCCCTTAAAGTTCATGAGAAATAGAACTTTCATTTGAAGAGTAGATACATTCAACCTCAAATATGGGGGATTACTGTCTCTCCTTTGTCCTACATATCCTACCTCCTTCACCCCCGAGAATACCCAAATGATTGATTTCAATTTGATGTGCATTATGTTCTAATATCTGGCGAAATTATTTATCTGTCTATACATGGGGTTTCTAAATGGAATTTGTACCAAAATGGATTGCCTGGGAAATAACCAGACGATGCAATCTTTCCTGTGTGCACTGTCGCTCATCATCAGATCTTGTGGCTGAAGCTCACCCTGACTTCAGTTATGAACAGGCCACTACTGTTCTTGACGATATTGCCTCATACGCAAGTCCTGTCGTGGTACTCTCAGGTGGTGAGCCGCTACTCCGTGACGATGTTTTCGACATTGCCCGTTATGGTACAGACAAAGGACTGCGAATGTGTTTAGCCACTAATGGAACCCTGGTGACAGAAGAAACCTGCGTCAACATAAAACAGGCCGGAATCAGGATGGTTTCATTGAGTATTGATGGTGCCAGCGCCAAAACCCATGACAATTTTCGCAATCAGGAAGGTGCTTTTGCCGGAGCCATGGAATCCATAAGATTGTTCAACGAACACAAGATTCCTTTTTTAGTCAATTCTTCTTTTACACTGCGCAACCGTCACGAAATCCCTGAGATATACAAACTAGTCAAAGGCCTTGGAGCTTCCGCCTGGTACATGTTCATGATTGTTCCCACCGGTCGCGGTGAGGACATTATGGAAGAATTAATTCCTGAAGATATTTATGACGAGATCCTTGAGTGGCATTATCAAGTGGAAAAGCAGGAGAACGAGCTGCTCATGCGTCCAACCTGTGCACCGCATTACTACAGAACCGTGCGTCAAAAAGCCAAAGAAGAAGGCAGTAAATTCCAGAGAAGGAATTTAAAATTCTCCACAGGGGGCTCTAAAGGCTGTCTCGCCGGCCAGCTTATCTGTCTTATTGACGTGGACGGCGAGGTATTGCCCTGTTCCTACTTTCCAAAATCAGCAGGCAACATTTTCAAACTGGGACTCAAAGAAATCTGGGAAAATTCAAGCCTTTTCCTGAGCCTGCGTGATTTCAAATCATATAAAGAGAACTGCGGCAGGTGCGAATATCTTCAGGTCTGCGGCGGTTGCAGAGCCAGAGCCTATGCTGTGACCGGCGACTACCTCGCTCAAGAGCCATATTGTAGCTACGTCCCTGTAAGGCTACGTGAAAAATAACTGTTTTTCTAACATAACCACAACTATTAAAAACTACATGCCAATGATGAATGATACTTTTCTCAAAGCGTGCCGTGGCGAAAAGACCGACTACACACCAGTATGGATGATGCGCCAAGCAGGACGTTACCTTCCGGAATACCAGAAAGTAAGGGGTAACGTCAGCTTTCTTACGCTATGCAAAAATCCTGAGTTGTGCGTTGAAGTAACACTTCAGCCAATAGACCGTCTCAACATGGATGCGGCCATTCTGTTTTCTGACATTCTTATTCCCATGGAAGCCATGGGAGCAACCCTTGAGTTTCATGAAGGAAAAGGCCCCATTTTTCATAATACTGTCAGAGCAAAAGAAGATCTGAACAAGCTCATAGTTCCAGATCCGCTTGAAAAAACCGGCTTTGTCATGGAAACCATCCGACTGTTGAGAAAGGAACTCAACGTTCCGCTCATTGGCTTCGCCGGAGCCCCTTTTACCTGTGCCACCTATTTGATTGAGGGTGGTTCTTCCAAGGTATTCTGGGAAACCAAGAAAATGATGTTCACCCATCCAACCCTTTTCCATGAACTCATGGAAAAAATTACTGCAACAACCAGTAAATATCTTCTGGCACAGGCCAACGCTGGAGCCCAGGCTCTGCAGCTTTTTGACTCCTGGGCTGGAATTCTCGCCCCTGTGGATTTTGAGAGATTTGCCCTGCCCTATGCCAGGAAGATTATTGAGGATCTACAGGTAACAGGGTTGCCATTAATTTATTTTGCCAACAATGGTGCGACGTTACTCGACCTTTCGGTATCTTCTGGTGCCGATGTCATTGGATTGGATTGGCGCATAAACATTGGTGATGCGATAAAAAAGGTAGGCAAGAAGGCAGTTCAGGGTAATCTCGACCCCTTTGCCCTACTCTTACCCAAAGATGAACTACGAGCGCGCATCCAAAATTTGCTGGATGATGCCCAAGGTGCTTTCGGGCACATTTTCAACCTCGGCCATGGAATCCATCAATTCACGCCACCGGACCAAGCCAAATACGCCGTTGAGTGTGTTCATGAATTGAGCAGCAAATAAACAAAGAAATACTGAGTTTTAGAGACGTTATGCCATCCGCACCTCCTCCATCTATCTCAAGATGTTTGCAGCTGATGGAGGAACATGCCATGCTGCCCCACATCCGCGAACACTCCTTTGTAGTGGCCCGGGTTGCCGACACAATCCTGCTCCACCTGGAAAACCATGCCGAATCACTGATTTTACCTTCAAAAAATCTGGTTATAGCGGGAGCGCTTCTCCACGATATCGCCAAAACACCCTGCCTGAACAACGCATGTGATCATGCCGAAGAGGGTGCAAAACTCTGTTATCAACTCGGTTTTTCTGAGATTGCGGAAATTGTCAGAGAGCATGTTCGTCTCTTCAGCTATGAAGAAGATCGTTACAAAAAGGGCATATTTCTGGCAAAGGATATTATCTTCTACGCTGATAAGCGGGTAAATCACAGCAGCGTAGTTGACCTTAATGAACGGCTGGCCTACATCCTCGACAAATATGGCAATAATGAACCGGTCCGCTGTCAGATTATTCGGAAAAATTTCAAAAAATGCCAAACTCTTGAAGGCTGGATATGTCGTAAAGCACAGTGCAGTCCTGATGATCTGGCCAATATTGAATCAATCTCACTCTCATTTTAGGAGTTATGAAAGTAACCTTTCTCGGTACCGGTGATTCCTGTGATCCGGCTCGGAAAAATCTCTCAGTGCTCATAGAAAACCATGGGCATGCACACATGCTCGACTGTGGGTTCAGCAGCACCTGCGGCTATCTGGCACGTTCGGCGCAAACACGACTGGATAGCGTATGGATATCACACTTTCACGGTGATCATTTTTTTGGACTCCCTCAACTCATTCTCCACTTTTACATGCAGAAGAGAACCGAACCGCTCTCTATTTTGAGTGGAATAAATGGAGAAGAGAAAATACTGAGCGCCTTACACCTTGCCTATCCTGAGCTTATCTCTAAGCTTTCATTTTCACTTGATTTTATTAAATTACAACCGGGAACGACTCGTCAACATAACGATCTTGCCTGGCAATGTGCCCCCGTAATGCACTCCCAATCGGCAAATGGTTTGAGAATAAGCAATGGCTCCAAATCAGTTTATTACAGTGGTGATGGAAAGGCTATGAAAGAGAGTTCAGAACTCATGCAGAACTGTGACCTGGTTATCCATGAGGCATTTTCAGTGAATTCCAGTGTCCCATATCATTCTTCAATTAACGAATGTTTGCTCCTGGCTGAAAAGATTGCTATCCCAAGGCTTGCACTTGTCCATCTTAATCAGGCGACCCGTCAGACCATTGAGACCGGCACTATCGTTTTAACGAGACAGGAAAACACTCAATTACTCTTTCCTGGGGATGATGATGAACTGTTTTTATAAACCATCTTGCCGTGCCCCCATAAGTTGATTGACTTTTGAAGTCAATTCCTATTACTATATAAAATTATACAAGGTTGTGGAGAGCATCCTGTATAATCTTGTTTTTATTCGACAATAATTGTCAACCCAACAGTTTTCTTATGAATATACCTACCTCAGAGACGCCATCTAAGGATTCCTTTGCTCTTCATGAATTCATGAGTTCTTTGAGAAGACTGCTAAAAGTCGGCATTTATTATCCCTCCGGCCATATAGTACTCGACAAGGCCACAAAGCGTTTCATGTCTCAGCTAAAACAAATTGCTGGAGAAAAACCCTGTGTCGAATTTAAGATATTCAATAACAATGTCACGCTCGAGGGTATTGAGCTCGACCCAGAACAGCCGCCCGTTAAAGAATTCAATGATTTGATGACAACCCTTGGTGTTGTTGGCATGAAAATCGATCGACAAATTTCCATGCCAGAGCTGCATACCTTTGTCAGAAGGATACTGTATTATCGCTCAAAAACCATCAACTCCAAACAATTCACCCAGGTTGAACTGGATGATCTGCCACATTCCATTGAGATTGAACGTCTGGAATTTCTCTCCCGTGGTGATAGTTCTCTTGCTCAAAATGCACCGGAGACATCTGAAAACCTGCATTCCTTTATCAGCTCTCTGACGCAACATGGATTAAGTGAAGGAGAAATTCAGCAATGCAGAACACTTCTTGAAAGCCTGCCCGAGAAGTTAGCCAAATCCAATCTTCAAATTGCTGATCTGCCCAGCGCATCATGGGATGACGTAGCAGGACTTCTTACCAGGGCTCTGCGAAGTGGACAATTACAGAAAACGGATGGTAAAAAGGGACTCTCGTCCGGTGCAAATATCAATGCGCTCACCTCTATTTTAAGAAAATTGGAGCTGGAAACAGAGGATTCGAAATCTCGCGATGCACTCAAGCTACTGCTCACGGTCATCCATAAACCATCAGAACAAAAACCATTAGAGAACGGTGCTGCAGAGGAAACCCTGTCACTTCCTACCTTTCCAGATAAGCCAACTGTCAGTATTAGTAAAATTCAGGATTTTGCCTCCAACCTCAAACTTGATCCGAAAATTTGTGCCAAAATATCACTATCTTCCCAGAACAATGAAACCCTGTCCATTCTGATGCAGCTTGCCGGTCACGCCCAGTCTATGCCCGCTCAAATACAGATGCAGAAGCTTATCAGAACTGGGGTTACAGTCCCTCTTTCAGAAAAATCATGGAAGATACTCAGCGGTGGTCTGCATACCATTATCCGATCAGGAAATACCACCAGATTATCAGCGACCATTCGTTTTTTAGTCGAACCTTTGCGTACTTCACTTCACGGTACCACCCTGCAACTCTTTTTCCATACCATAAAATTATGTAATACGGAGGAGCAAAAGCTTTTATGGCCATATGTTGTCAATGAAATACTGGTCGAGGGAAGCAGCAAGGATAAGATTGCCTATCATCAGCTTTGCCAGGTTGCGGCCAGGTTCTCGGCTCAGCAGATGAGTGCAATGTTACCGGAACTCAGTGCTCTTGAAGCATTTGAGAACAACAAGGTGGCACCTGATATTTTTCACGCCGTCAGTCCCAGCTGTTATTCTCTCTTCGCCTTTCTTTATAAGACCAAAATCGAACGTTCTGTCGGAGAACGGATCATTGGCGGATTAAGACGTAACCCGCGGGATTGGCTGATAAAAGCTGTTGCTCCTTTGCTAAATCTCAATCAACAGGAGCACAAGCTCTTTCTCTACTCATATCTTCGTCAGGCTCCGCAGAAAAAGGAAATTTCTGTCGCACTGAAGAAAATTGCAGCACGAATAATATTCGAAACACTGACCACTCTACCGCAGGAACGACGTAATGAGCAGTGGGTGGAAAATACCATCGCGGCTTTGTCACAGCTACCCGGCGAAAAAACTGTCGAAGTGCTCACCCAGATTGCGGGAGCAAAAAAGATGCTGTTTATCCCGAAATGGCCGGCAGCATGCAGAACCGCGGCGCAGACCTCGCTGAGCGCAGTAAAAGGTAAATACTAATAGCCGGTTATAATATGTACGAGAAACTCAACAATCTTTTAGTCCTTCTCTGTCGAACAATTTCTACCCAGAAAATCTATTTTTCCGAACACCCAAAGGTCAAGGAACTCTCTATCAAATGCATCGAGGAACTCCGTCAATTTTGCAGGGAGGCTCGACTGGATAAGGTATTTATTGGCTTTATTGACGGGAATCTGGTTTTTGAGGGGAGAAATCTTGTTGGTCCCAGTATCGTTGGCCGGCAGTTTATTCTCTTTGCAGAAAAACTCCATTGCGGTGGGATATCTTTTACGGACTCAACCACCATTGATGAGCTTAAGGCCTTGCTCGCTCTGGCTAACGCTTTAAATAAACCAACGGAAAGCTTGCAGGAATCCAGACAACTACTGATTGACAATAATATCTTCAACATTGAAATCGCCCAGGAATATCTCAAACCTGGCGGTCCGATGTCGAAAGACCAGCAGTCGGTCTGGGAGGGCCAGGATTCCGGCAGCTTTATTCACTCTCCGACGCTCATTTATCAAGCTCTTTTTGACACCGTAGCTCAGACTCATGGTGATGTTGCCGGCGGTGATGATATCGATATAGATAACACCCGTTCGGTCAGTGAATATATGCTGCATTTTTTTACCCGTGCTCACTTTTCAGATCTGATGCAACATATCCACTATCCCGATTATGATAGCTACACCGTTGGTCACTCAGTTCGCGTTGCAGCTCTTGCTGTTTTTATAGGCCACTCATTCAATTGGAGTAAAGAGTCTCTACTGACCCTGGGAACTGCAGGATTGCTTCATGATCTTGGCAAAAGCAGGACTCCTGAAGAAATCCTCTACAAACCAGGTCGGCTCAGCACAGAAGAATTCAACATGGTAAAAAACCATTCTCGGATAGGGGCAGAGATATTGCTGGGCCAAAAGAATGCCACGCCAATGGACATTGCCGCTGCCTGGGGTCATCACATTCGCCATGATGGTACAGGATATCCAGTTCAGCCGGAATGGGCAGTGCGTCATCCATTCACCTCATTATTGCAAATATGCGATGTTTTTGAAGCTCTCACCGCTGTCCGGCCATATAAACCAATCCTGGCACCCCATATGGCTTTCAGCATTATGCTCACTGACCGTGGGGCCTTCCATCCATCACTTCTCGCTTCATTCATTAGTGCAATCGGCTTATATCCCCCCGGGAATCGGGTTCGAATTTCCAATGGAACAAAAGGCGTGGTCACTGCGGTTGGAGAAGCCATCGATAAACCGGTGGTCCGTATAACATCCGACCAGAAAGGTCAGGAAATTCCCAAAGATGATCA
>JBNKDO010000039.1:0-4210 GCA_050288305.1 Desulfocapsaceae bacterium
CTTGACCCGCCCATGCTCGTCGGTATGGATCTCCTCTGCCTTGGGACCGGTGACGATGGCCGTCTGGCTACTGACCATCAACGGCTTGCTGGTCTTGCGGGAAGGTCGGTAGGGGACTTTGTGGGGGAAGCAGGAGAAAAAAAAAGAGCAGCCTTCTCTTTAATTGGTCAAAATAGATTATTTCTTATATTTCTTTGTAATTACAGAAGATAGAGCAACAAAGGTCAAAAGCGACCTTGTTTGACAGGTAAAGGGCGAACCGTGGAACGGAATATACCATAATAAATGTTATTTCGCAAGACCTGACCCTGCTCTTCCCAAGACCTGACCCTGCTCTTCCTGCTCTTCGCGCACCAGAATATATCGAGAGCCCCGAAATTGTTCCCTGCGATGACGGCTGGCCGGGATATGATGAACTGGTATATGAATTTTGATAAGTAAGAACCGGTGGTGGACATGTCTGTCCAAAATTGGCTGTATCAGTGGCGTCCTGGACCAATAAAGGATGAATCTGTAGCTTGACCTCCTTGCACCACGAAAATTTCTTGAATGGACTGCGTTAAAAGATAGGTTGAGGTGAATTGAAGGGTGTTTGACAGATTTTTGGCTAAAAGTTAGGGGGATCTTACAAAGCGATTACTTATCACCTCCTTACCTGATTGGAGATAACCTCATGCAGTCGCATGCAGACAAACTGAAACACAAAGAAATTGTCATGTAGGAAGATATGCGCAAAGCATATGAAATGGGAATACGGATGGGCAAAGCCGAACCCCTGACAGCTTAAAAGCGCCCCATAGAATCGTTTCTTGTCTTTTTTTCAAGAAACGATTCTCTCTAACCCAGCAGAGCTGGCTTAGAGACTATGCGCGGGATAAACCCAAGTACCAATGTAGCTACCCAAATACAGGTTGCCCGTATGAGGGCTGACCTTTATTGCGCTGTTTTCGATACGTGGAAGATTTTTGCTTATATTTTCCCATGTAGCTCCTCTGTCGGTGGTTTTCCATATTCCATCGAAGCCCGGCAGGAAGCAGCCGATATAGAGAACACCCTCGTTTGTCGGATCTGCGGCAATTGCTCGCACATGGTTCCCTTCACTTTTGCCTGGAATATCGTCGGCAGCGAAGATATCGGTCCAGGTAGTGCCGTCAAACATTGCCACTCCCCCATCTTTGCTGTGTATATAGACGATATCAGGGTTGAATGGATCCACTTCAAAAAAGGGTTGTGAGTCAAACCAGGTAACTTGCCAAGGAACCTGAACACTGCCGTTGGTGTAGGTCCGCCAGGTATCTCCGGAATCATCGCTTCGCACTATGGTTTTGCCGTAGTTGCCCATAGCGTAAACCGTTTCCGGATGATGTTGACAAAAGCCCAGAACCATAGGCCATGATTTATATGCATTGCCTTTGCTATCGAGGCCGAAGTCGATCATCCTAAAAGTTTGACCCGCATCATCGCTTACCATGCTTGCAGCCCAGACGCGATTTGGCCGAACCTGACTAAAGCCCACATAGAAGATGGACCCGCCATTCCAATAGGACTGTTTCTCCTCCACTCCCGGAGGCAGAGGAAGATTCTCGATGAGAGACCAGGTTCGCCCGGCATCTTCGCTGCGCATGAGTCGTGTTTTAAAGTACTCGCCTATGGTGGCGACCATAACGCCCGAGTCCGGCAAAGGTTGAAAGGCTCCGGCATGACTACCCTGACCTACCGTCTGCTTATTGCTGCCGGTGGCCCAACCGTTGATTTCATCCACGTTTTCGGTGCTTCGGAAATAGTCCCAATTGGTATCACTCATGCGTACATTGACGTCACAGTTGAAGGTGCCTATCCTACCGGGATGGTACCTGTCAAAAGCGATTCCTTCCTTGTACCAACTCCAGGCGATACCATTGAAACCGGTTGCCGACTCGTTAAAAGTGATACCGCCATCATTACTTTTCCAGAAAGTGGCATGTGAGTAGGCAACAACATCATTACCGTCGCCGGAATTCGGCACTATGCCGGTTATCCCGCCACTTATTCTCCGCCGCCACTCAGCTTCGCGGCCGAATCCCGGATTACTTGTGCCAAGCAACCCATTCGACCAGGTCAAACCACTGTCCTGACTGTAGCGATGAACATATCCCCATCTGTTCGTAACCCAGAGCAAGTTGCCATTTGTTGGGTGAATGAAGAGCCTGCACGGTAAATTCTTGTCATTGGGCCAAGGCTGGGTTGTGGCTTCTTGCCAGGTCTGGCCATGGTCGGTTGTACTGAAGAGCCATTCCCTGGCGCTGTTTTCATCAAGAGCGGAGGTATCTACGGACGGATCGGGGAACCATCGCCCTACACACCAGAATTTGCCTGGAATCCGGGGATCGACAACAAATGAGTACATTCGCATATACTTGAAAATATCGCGGGTTTGCTCAGTTCTGGGAAAGGTTATCAGAGACTCAGGGTCTCTGGGAGAGGATCGGGGAACATTGTGGACATACCAGACCCCTCTTTCCTCCACTGTCTTCCCGCCGTCCCTGCTCACTAAGAGGCCTTTTTCCGTTGCGATATAGACGATATCGCGATATTCGATATCGGTTTCCACAGCATAGATAAACTGGTATTTACTCAGATCAGCACCTTTGTTCCAGCTCCTGCCGCCGTCGCTGGAGAAATAAAGATAGTCTCTTGGAAATGCGGCAAACCAATGAGTAGGCGAACTCGTTGCATTCACCCCTATTGATGACCAGGTAATATTGTGCGTATATGTCCGATGATTGAACCCTCCAGTCGGCTCGCCCGTCACATCTACCGATGAGCCCCATATATAGGCGTTTGTTTGGTGTGGTCCGTCCCATGCCGAGAAGGTGTAATCATCGTTCCAGTCAATATTGAGCACCAACTGCCATGTCTCTCCTCCGTTTAATGACAGAAAGATGCCTCCCTTTTCCTGGGGACGATAACCATTCCAGTTATCCATCATGACAAAGAGCTTATTCGGGTCCACCGGATCTACCTCAATGCTATCCGAGTTGCGGCAGACAAGCCCCTTGTCGAGAGTTTTTTCCCAGGTTATCCCGCCGTCCCTGCTTCGCCAGGGACCGGCAATATCCTGTACCGCATAGATATATTCCGGGTTGTATAAAGAACGGGTGATGCCGTGAAAATGCTGTTCCGAGCCCCCACCCATCAACCCGCCCTCAGCCTCCTCTGCGCTGCGCATCATGAACGGCCGCCAGAGCTGGGATTGTTCGTCCGAATTTGCCGGCGATAGTAGCAAATGGATAATTGGAGCCAGGGGCCGTTTTTCATCGCTGCGATACTCAGTTTGCACAACGGCAACCCCAGCTGCGCTTGCTATCAGGCTTCCAGGCATTGCCATCTCTTGCCCTGCAATAACTATGTGGGCCCATGACAGGAGTATGGCGACTATGCCTGCTCTTTGCGCGAATCTGGAAAAAATTGAAGAGTTTTCGATAATGAATTTTGAGAAACTATTTGCTCTACCTGCTTTTTCGAACATACCGTATTTCATTGTTATGATATTAGCGACAGGAAAAAGTGATGGATGACAGGTGAGACCTCATCGCTTTGTAAGCCTCCCTGACTTTGCCCTAATTTCCTTTCCACCGGCCATCAATAGCAAGCAACCTATCCTTTTTCTTCCTTCCTTTCAAGTGATTTAGCGTCTTTCAAGGTGTTGCCCGATAGTTTCGGAAAAAGAGTCTCTCGCCAAATCACTCTCCTTGGGTCAGAAGGGTCAGGTCTTGCAAGGGTCAGAAGGGTCAGGTCTTGCAAAATAATATTTTCCATGATACATTTTGTTCTATGTCTCGCCCTTTACGAATAGAATATCCTGGAGCAATGTAACATCTCACCGCCAGAGGAAATAGGCAGGATAATATCTTTCTCAGTGATGAGGACAGGGAAGGTTTTTTTGTGGATTCTTGGAAAAACCGTCACTCGTTATCGTTGGATCTGTCATGCCTATTGTCTGATGGACAATCACTAACATCTTTTGGTTGAAACTCCCGATGCAAATCCAGTTTGCGCAAAAGAGATAACGAGCAAGAGAAAAATATCGCCAATTTGTACAAGAAGGATTGGCAGGCAAAGCATCACCTTGGGAAAAAGTGGTCGGGCAGGTGATTTTTGGTAGTGAGAAATTTATTAGGGAAATAGAGGGTTATTTGACAAAGGACAAAGGTACCAGAGAGATACCTCG
>JBNKDO010000040.1:0-104947 GCA_050288305.1 Desulfocapsaceae bacterium
GAGCTCTATTGAAGAACTGGGTATACATCCCATTGAGTTGCCGCATTCCCAATGACAGGTTTGCATCGGGAGTTTCAACCAAAAGATGATAGTGATTATCCATCAGACAAAAGGCATGACAGATCCAACGATAACGAGTGACGGTTTTTCTAAGAATCCGCAAAAAACCTTCCCTGTCCTCATCACTGAGAAAGATATTATCCTGCCTATTTCCTCTGGAGGTGAGATGGTACACTGCTCCAGGATATTCTATTCGTAAAGGGCGAGCCATAGAACAAAATGTATCATGGAAAATATTATTTTGCAAGACTTGACCCTGGTTTTCTGTGACCCTGGTTTTCTGCTGGTTTTCTGACCCTGGTTTTCTTTCGAGACCCAAATTTATAACCAAAAAATTGGAAAATGGTCCCTTCCCTGGTCTTTATGCTAAATCAGAGATACTTCGACACCATACAACCGACTGGATCGAGTTCTGGCTTTTGTACTCTACTGGTTATTTTGGATCACAGCAGTGTTGGGTCTTAGCTTTGCGATATTAGATAAATTTGGTATTTGGGATTAAAAGATCTGGAGTAGCCGAACTACAACCAAACTGCACCTTTCCGATGATGCCCAGCTGAATAATCTTGTCAAACACAGGTTGAGATCAGTTGAGAGCTTCGACCTTTCTCAATAGCCGTCTGGCCTTAATAATGTTGTCAACAGCCTTGCTGTGGCTCGGTTCATAAACTATGGTTTGCCGCCATTCCCGGATTGCCTCGTCAAGGTTATCTTCAACGAAAAATTTCACTCCTCTCTTATAGTGAATTTCCGCCTGAATGCCTATCACCTCAAGAACATTGGCAATGGCATCCTGGACTCCTTCGAACTGCGGATCGACCTCCCGGAACATCCGTAGCGCCTCCAGGTATTTCCGTTGCGAGTAGAGGCTTTCGCCCTTTTTGAACAACTCCGTATTCAACTGCATGGCGTCTTCTGCCAGCTTCATCTTCTGCAGTTCCCGGATCTCAGCAATACTTGCTTTGACGTTTTTGAAAACAGGATCGACCTGGGACAGTAACCCGACGGCCTGATCATATTTCTCCTGTTTCTTCAACTTCTCACCCAGTCCTACCAGGGCGCTGTTGAGCAGATAGGAGGCCTCTTCATCCTGAGGATGGTCCTGGGATAGTTTCTCCGCCAGAGGGAGCAACTCGGCGAATTCATCCTTTCTGTACAGTTTACGAGCCACCAGAATATCCCGTTTATAATCGAGTAGCGACTGGCTGTAAAACGAGTCCAGCTGCGGCAGGTGGAGGACTTCCCCTTCCACAAGTTCGCGGCCGTCCACCACATCGGAAAAGAGCTTTACTGCAAAGACGTCATCAGCGGAGCCGTAGACTTTTTCGGCTATTGTGGCCAAGGAATCGTCGTGGGCGACGGTATAGGGGACAAGCTGACGAGGAGCATATCTGCTGTTGAGATAGTCCAGGGCAATTGTATTGGCCGGATCATAACGTAACGCCTGAAAGAATGCCTTCAGGGCAGCTTCGCCTTTTCTTTCGTTGAAAAGCCTGACGCCTCTTCGCGCATGACCAGCCGCTATTTCCTTGAGAGACACCGAGATAGCGGCGATTTTTTTATCCACCACCACGGCTGCCTGGCGCCAATAACGCAACGCTTCCAGGTACTCACTGTCTGCCTCCTTTTGAACAGCCACTTTCTGGGCGCCAACCGGAAGCGGCACCTCGTTGAGCTTGGCAGAAGGGATACTGCAACCGCTGATCACAACGACCAGAAGAAGGACACCGAAAGTTGAAAAGCGGTCTGATGCTTGGCCGCTGACCACCCTGTGTCTATGCGCTGTAACTCCTTCCCTCACTTTTCGCACTCTCCTGCTGCGGCTCCAATGCGGAAAATCTCCACAAGTTCTTCCTTCCCCTTGATTTTCTGCGGCTCCAGGATCTCTACCTGCAGGTCCCTGCCAAAATGGTGCTTCATACCGTTGCCGGCTATAATTTCACCCGCTCCGGCAAGGCTGTTGAGATAGGAGGCGACGTTGACACAGTCCCCTATCACCGTGTATTCCGTCTTGACTTGGGAGCCTATATTTCCAGCCACCAGCACTCCTGAAGCAATACCGATACCCACTGATCGCAGCAGCACATTCTCTCCCCCTGATAATCTGGAGAACTCCTCCTGCATGTTCAAGGCAGCGGCAATACAGCGACGGGCGTGATCCCGGCGATCGCACGGCATACCGAAAACAGCAAGCACTGAATCCCCGATGAACTTATCAACATAGCCGCCATGCTTCATTACGATTTGGGTGGCGATATCGAAGAACTCATTAAGATCATCCACTACATCCTCAGGCTCCCGCGATTCCGCGTAGGCGGTGAATCCCCTGATATCGGCGAAGAGTATTGAAGCTGCATTCTTGCACCCCTTGAGCCAGCCCTTACCCGAATTGCTCATGATCATATCAAGCACCTCGGAACCTACATATTTGCCAAAAGACTCCTTCATAACAGACTGCCGGTACAGCTCGTCGCCCATCCTGTTGAAGGCATCTCCCAGAGTGCCCAGTTCATCGTTGCGCCGCAGATCGACCTTGTAGTCATAGTTCCCCTGGCCAATCTCGGAAGTGGCGCGAACCAGAGAGGAAATCGGCCGAGAATAACGGCGGCTGACTAAAACAGCGACAATCATCCCGAAAACGATTACCAGAAGGATGCTTCCTGCAAGAAAGGCCCGCTCATTGATAAATAGTTCTCTTACGAAATCCGTTGAGAGGCCCAGATGGACTTTACCGAGTACTTTCTCCTTGAACATGATGGGCATGCTGAGGTTCAACACATGGAGATTGTCCTGGGAGGTGTAATTAAAATAGGTGACCTCCCCCTTCGTGTAGACCTGCTCAACATTCTTGAAGGGTTGAAAAGGCTTGTCGATCATCTCATGATCGGTATGGGCCTTAATGATGTCATCATTATCGACGATAAAAGCATAGTAATACCCGTCAACCGTGGCGGCGTTGTTTATCAAAGTGTTCAGTTCGAGGATATCGTCATTGAGCAACGGAATTTTGGCGTTGTTGCTGAAATAGTTCAGGCTGACCATCCCCATTATTATGGTGTTGTCGTACAGCTTCTCCTTCTGCCTCTCCATGATGACATAACCAAAGGCAATCATGGAAACTGCAAGAACGAACATGGTGGTCACCGAAAGCTGAAACCAGATGGGGATGCGGGGCAAGGGAATATCTCCTGTCAACGCACTCCGGATCCTGCCCAATAGATTGCGAAGCGTAGCCGTCAGGAAGGAGAGGGCAGAACCAGACGGCAAATGGCTTGTCCAGCTCACGTTTTTTTCGCTGCTGCCGCTCCGTTTGAAAAATTGTTCCTTTCGTACCTCCATTTGTTCTCCGACCCTCATCTTCTATGATCATTTCCCCTGAAAAAAAAGTGCTCCACACTTTATTACCCAGCTATTCATTGGGAATTCATTTTTGCTTCTTTTGAAAGACATGGCAGCATATTCTCTTATCGGTTGTCGATCGCCAAAATTTTATTTTTTTGTACTGTCCTGGAAAGAAAGTGCGCTTTTCTGTGGTGGACACGAAACAACTTCTAAAAATATTTTTTCGCCTCGCTACAAATCATTGCGAGGGAAAAAGAAATGGCCCCATTTGTTTGAACAATGAAATGGTGTTTTTAAGTGGAACACCCGCCCCTTCAAATTGCCAAATCTACACAAGTTGAGGTCACCCATTAAAAGGCCCCTTGTCAATGAATATATCTTACAAGACCTGACCCTTGATGACCCTTGTTTTCCTTTGTTTTTTTTGTACTTTAGCCGCAAATAGAGAAGAAAACCTGAAGCAGATTGCTGAGGCGAATAACACCAACCCTCTTCAGGTTTATGAAATGATGGTTGAATTTTTTTCAGAAAACCACTGATGCCCTGTCAGCTCATTCTTTACTGACCATTTCCCCACTGCAGGGACTTACCGGTTTACTCTCGAAATATTCATTCAACTTTCTCTGTACAAGTAATTTTTCCTTTTCAGTTAATTCCTGGTATTTTCTGTCATAACTCCAGCCATAGCCCCAGCGATACCAATTATAAAAGTACGGACTCCCGCCAAATCGAACGCCGTCAAACATCAGATCGGCCAATCTGGTGTTTCCGGTTTTTTCGATTACACATTCTCTAAGCTTCGTATCTGCAATCAATCGTTCTTCCTTTGTCCCACCCATCCAATAGGTGATATCATGCTCGAAACAGCACTCACACCAGTCCTGCTTGCTCAACTCATTCCGGTCAGGGAAGAGAGAACACCCATCACTTCTGAAGTCGCTCAAGGTATTATTCTTTTTGCAGGTAGTTGCTAAAAGCACAGTTATGAGTAAAGAGATAATACAATATGACAATCTCATTTTCCGACCCGAGTTGTTGTTAGAATTAAGTTCTCTGGAGAGCCTCAAGATGTCCATGCTGTTCTACTATGTAGCGGGGGTTTATTTTCAGATGGAATGGAGTTTGGAAAATCTACCATTATCCTCTTTATTATACATTCATGAATATCAACCATCCCAACGAGCTTTATCGCATGATACGATTAACAAGAAAAATAGAAATCAGTCACCTCGCATTTTGAAAGTAGCGAAACTCCATCTGTATCATCTGAAAGGTTTGATTCTGCACTGTTTTTTTAATGAATTTGCGATAAGCTCAAAACCGAACCAAAAGTAAAACGGTAAAATTAAAAAAGCATAGACCTGGAAGATCACCATATTTTCTGTAAGGACATATATAATAGAAAACACAAAATATAATGCCCAATACAACAGTGTACTTTTGAGAAAGGCAGGGAAACTCAAAATTGTTAGCCTTTCAATGATATTTTCACCATCTATGCCATTGTTGATATGAAAGATTCTAATAACATAATACGAGGCAACACCAGCACCTAAAATGTAGGATACGAGTCCTAGTTTATCTATTTTTGAGCCCCATAGATATGCAGGGATAGCAGTTCCCACTATTTGCAAAAAAATTAGTGCAAGATAGTATCGTATTTTTATATTTTCCGTGATTCTCCCATTCACGAGAGCGTCAGCTAACTTATCAATTTGCCAAATGATCATAATTCAGAGCTTCCACGTCTCATGTGTGAACGTTTTGCAGTGGAGAATGAGCGTACATATCAGAAAGGTGCTCTTTGTGAATTCTGATAACAGCGTCATCTTCAAAATTATCTCCCCCAATTTTCAACTTCCTACCTCTGTTAGCCTTGAATCTCACAGGTTGGCAGCGCCTCCAGTACAGGCGACCTGTGCTTAAAATTTCGTTAGGTTTTATTGTTATGGTCTAACAATATGACTATTTTCCCCTTAAAACGTCCTTCTCCAAAATATCTGAAAGCATCGGCAGTTTTTTCCAGAGGGTAACATTTATCAACAACGGGTTTGAGTTTGCCACCTTCAAAAATCTCTATCAAGTAAGCATTGTCCTTGTTAGATTTATAGCCAACCAATTTCATTTTTTTCTTACTGCCAAGTGATCCCAAAAGCACTACTTGAAGAATTCGTAAAGTATTTCCTCCAACTGTTACATACTTTCCATTGAGAGATAACGACCGAGCATAGTCAAAATAAGATCGAGTAGTTTTAACATCAAAAATTAAATCATATTGTTGTCCATTTTTTGTAAAATCTTCCTTTGTGAAGTCAATTACATGGTCTGCGCCAAGAGTACTCAACATGTCTAATTTTTCGGTGCGATCCACAGCTGTAACTTCAGCATTATATGACTTAGCTATCTGGATAGCCAACGTTCCGGTACTACCGCCTCCACCGTTAATCAAAACTTTTTGCCCTGATTTGAGTCTTCCATAATCAATAAGGCCCTGTACAGCAAGGTTACCTCCATGTGGCAGGCATGCAGCTTCCTCAAACGTCATACTCAAAGGTTTGAGAGTCAGATCATTTTCGCAAACACAAGTATATTCGGCAAAAGCGCCCCAACCCTCTTCCGATAGGTCGCCGAAGACTTCATCTCCAATTTGAAAGCGCTTGACATTTTTTCCGGTTTTTTCGACTTTTCCTGCGATATCACATCCATGCAACTTATCGCTTTTCGGTTTTAAAAGACCGAATAAAAACCGATACTCAAATGGTTTTCCTGTTAATGTATCCCAGTCCCATGAATTAATTGATACAGCATAAATTTTTACTAAAACTTCATTATCACCCGGGATTGGTTTTGAGACCTCTTTCAGTCGTAGAACATCGGGTGAGCCATATTTATTATAGACAATTGCTTTCATCATGAATTTTCATCACCACCATAATAAAGACAACCGAGAATCAAAGAAGCCTCTGCAATATTTTTCACTAAAGGTTCAACCATTAACGTTACAAGTAGTTAACACTGGCCCAAAAAGGAACTTGGCAAAAATGGCAGCCGAGCTGCGACTGAGGTCCACTGGGAGTCATAGCTAAAAAGTATACAAAGCGGAATGAATACCAACGAACCAAAGATGAGTTTAATTCATATTTCTTATTATCCCTGAACTTCAGCAAACCAATGAGCTTAAAGAGTCCCCTCAGTAACTCGAAAAATTCAATTTGTCTCCCGAATAAAAAACGAAAGCTGAGTTTTAGGGGGTAATCAGATTAATATTTTTTTCTTATTTTTCTTAACTTTAACTTATGAGACTCATTAAACATTGGGGTATATTATAAGCAGATTACGGTTACTGCGAAGTAACGGGAGAGGAAACAGGTTGGACGCGTCTGCAAATAATGGTTCTCGCCATACGTTCAATTAAAGCTCAGGTGAAAATGGAATGAAACATTATTTTTTCTCAAAGATATCTCCCACCCTGTCCTGCAAAACGGTTAACGTATCACGCTCTCCTGCGGTTATGGTAAAACTGTCCCGCGCCTTTTTCTGGCATGCCGTACAACCGTTAAACGGTACACAGAATCCGTGAATATGCCGGTGTAATCCCTCGGCAAAAACCTCTGTGGAACCAGGACACTCTGGACATAAATGATACACTCTGGTTTCTGCTACCTGAAAGCCGGTGGTATCATAGAAAATCTGTTTTCTCTCAACAACCTGCTTTTGACCGGCATACTCCTTTCGCATTTTATGCCGGTCGGCAAAAAGCTGGGTGGCTTGAGTGCAAAGCCCTTCAATAAAACGTGTCATATCTGCTGGCTGCCGAAATCTTGCCGGATCATAATCAGGTTCCCGGACATGTGAAGTATCCATTCCGGCCATGGCCAGGATAATCCCAAGATTGGTGTAGGGCAGGGCTCCTTCAAGGGAATACCCGCCCTCAAGTACACAGATATCGGGGTTAAGGTTTTTATTCAATCTGGCATATCCCTGCGCCGTAAAATTCATGTTGGTAATCGGGTCGGAATAATGGTTATCCTGGCCAGCCGAGTTGATGATAAGATCGGGTTCGAATTCATCAAGGATCGGCATTACAATACGATCCATAACCATATCAAAACCTTCCTCCGATGTTCCTGGAGGCAGTGGGATATTAATATTGTATCCAGGCGCAGATGGTCCACCTGATTCATGGAGAAAGCCGCTCCCCGGAAAAATTGTCCGGCCATCCTGGTGCATGGATATAAACAAGGTATCGGGGTCATTGTAAAAGATATCCTGGGTACCGTCCCCGTGATGACAATCGGTATCAACTATAGCGATTTTTCTAATTCCATAGTGACGGCGGATATATTCGACCATGATCGCCTCAATATTGACAACGCAGAAACCACGATCACCGAAGACCGTCTGCATGGCATGATGACCTGGCGGTCTGACAATAGCAAAAGATCGCTCCACTTCACCATCCATCACTGCTTTCGCTGCCCGCAGAGCGCCACCCGTAGAAATAAAATGCGAGTCAGTCATGAGCTCGGCAGCAGAAGGAACACATAGGTGAACTCTATTGATATCCTGCTCTAGAGCCAGCTCCGGATTGAAAAATTCAATACCGTTAACATCTTCAAGACCTTCTTCGATCAACTGGTCCTTGGTATAGAGCAGCCGCTCTTCCCTTTCCGGATGAGAGGGACTAATACACCAGTCAAAAGCCGGGAAAAGGACAAGTCCTGTTTTGCGCACTGCTTTAGGCATGTAGAGTGTCATGGCTTACTCCTGTTCCTGATCAAGTCCCGGACGGATCTGGGCTTTCAAAGCTATGATCTTGCCCGTGGTGGCAAACCCTCGGACTGTATTCATCTCGAGCCGCTCTGTAAAATCAATTTCTGGAGTTACAACAGCACCCATATCACGGGCCATTGTGGCAACCGTGTCCACCAGACGGGTCTCTGCCTCCAGCATATCGAAGCGTTTGCCCACGCTCTCCATAAGAGAAATTTCCGGAATGCTCATTTTCCCCGTGGTGGTGTCACCATAGAGACTTGCCTGTACCGTGAGACGTGCTCTGGCCGCGCCTACCGCATTGGCAACTTCATAATCATCTGGTACAACGCAGTTCAGTTTGAATTTCTCTTCAAGAATTTTACGCAGGGCCAAGGCTGGCCCGCCAATGGTTATAAGTTTGTCGGGAGTAATCTTCTCTCTTTCAAGAAAGGCTGAAACGGTGTAGACCGGCCTTGAAAAAACCTCTTCAATCATTTCCTTGACGTTGTCATAAACACGATCCGCAAAACTGCGTAACAGTGCTGCCGCCGTTTCTTTGGCATCTCTATCTGGACGGAGCATCAGCATTGCTTCCTCTGCCCGGGCAGGTGAACCCGCTGAAATGGTGCCGAGAACGATCATCGCATCTGTTGGTGTCGGTGTATAGCCGCCAAGAGCCAATGGTGGACCCTGCTTATCCGGACCGATATGAAACTCATCACTCTTCATTCGCACTGCACTGTCACCTCCCAGCCCAATACTTCTTGTCTGCAAGGCACGTATCAGCGTAGGCCGGCCACCGACCGTAGCGCCATAAGGTTCGAGCAGTGGAATACCATCGGCAAAAAGGGCAATATCAGTTGTTGTCCCACCAATATCAAGCAGGATCGTATCGCCTTCACCGCCAACAAGGGCAAGCGCACCCATTACACTGGCCGATGGTCCCGAATGCAGGGACTGGCATGGCAAATCACAGCCGCTACTGAAAGGCATTGTTCCCCCATCTGCTTTAAGGATATAGCAGGGACAATCTATACCGAGTGCTGTAAAACCTGTTTCCATCGCATTCTTAAACTCAAAAAAGCGTGTTTTCAAACCGCTGTTGAGCCATGTTGTATACACTCTTCTGGGAAAATTCGGCAGCCCGGAGAGGAGGTGGCCCATGCTGACGTGGGAAAATTCATCATTAAGCTGATTTCTGACCCAGAGCTCATGCTCGCTGTTGCGATGGGAAAATTTAGTGACAATACCTATCGAATCGATACCATTCCGTTTAAAATCTCTGGCAGCATCCTTTATTGCAGAAGCGCCGGGACTACGGATCACCTGTCCTCTATGATCCACCGCCCCATCAAGAAAACAGACATCATCACCACAGCGGAGAAAATCGGGATTCATGCCAGGACCGGCCTGAATGAACATACCGACCTTTTCGAGATTATTACCAACAAGTGCGTTGGTACAAAGTGTTGTACTTAAGTGAATTCTATGTAATGATGCCCGATCTTCGGGCAAAAGCGATTTTAACAGATAAATAATCGCATCACCCAGACTATCATGGTCAACGTTGACTTTGTTCTTGGCAATAATGGAGTTTTTATGCAACAAAACCCCATCGGCATGGGTGCCGCCGACATCAATGCCAATTATCATATGGTCTCCTTCATTAAGATTGCTGGTTACCTCAACTCTTTTGATACTATTCAAAACTGCTAGAAAAACAAAGAGTTTTTCCAACCAATGAATGAAGATTGAGACGGTACTACCACAATGCATCTTAAATATGGATAGACTCAAAAAGTATGATTAATGTTTGCAGAGTATTTTCAAAAATATAAAAAATTATAGGGAAATTCATTCACCTCGCCATATTTACTATGCTATAGTACTATTGCATGGTGAAAAAACGAGGTGTTTTTCGATTCTTACGGTTTCAATATCATAGAGGAATACCAGGAGAATTTTAATGGGAGAATGGGCTAACACCATTATGATTGTGGGTTCTGGCCAGACCGGAACTGCCATTGCCAGAATCGCGGCAGAATCCGGATACTCAGTACTTTTACAGGATTTGCACCAGGAGCGTGTTGAAAAAAGCCTCATCGAAATAGAAACACAACTCAACTCAGAGGGGGGCAGTGAGGGAGAAATAAAGGAAATTCTCTCGCGCATTCAGCCAGCCCTCAGTTTAAAAGAGAGTGTTCAATCTGATTTTGTTATTGAAGCCGCTACGGAAAATCTTACCATAAAAAAACAAATCTTTGAGATTCTTTCCAATTACATAACTCAGGACACCATCCTGGCCACGAATACTTCTGCCCTCTCCATCACAGAGATAGCCTCGGCAAGCGATTGCCCGGAAAGAGTTGTAGGTATGCATTTCATGAGTCCTGTTTTAACCATGAACCTTGTCGAAATCGTTCGAGGGGCCAAAACGACCGATAAAACCCTGGATACCGCTCAAAAAATTGTCGCATCCTTGGGAAAAGAGGCCATTGAGGTCAAGGACTACCCCGGTTTTATATGTAACCGCCTGATCATACCGATGATCAACGAAGCGATAACGTGCGTTTTCGATGACATTGCAGATGTGGAAACAATTGATAGAATCATGCAGCTTGGCGTCAAGCACCCTATTGGCCCTCTACTTTTAGCTGACACAATAGGCCTCGATACTTGTCTTGCCGTAATGGAAACGTTGCACCGCAGTCTCGAAAACCGAAAATACCGCCCCTGCGCACTGCTACGCAACATGGTTAAAGCCGGTAAACTGGGAAAAAAATCTGGCGAAGGTTTTTACAGCTACGATTAAGGGCAGGATACTTACGTGTGATTTAGGCCTTCCTGACAATATTTCTTTTTCGTTCCTTATGGAGTTTGAGAAACCAGAGAAAACGTACAAGAACTACGTAGGAAAGTACTCCCGCCAGCAGCGCCACCAAGAAACTACCGAAAAAAAGAGGAATAAGCATATCTTGGCCTATGCCCGCAAACACCTTTAGCTGATCTCCAACCTGCCAGATATTCATTTTTGCCATTTCAGTAGCGATACCGATAAGATGTCCATAGACTTCAGACACCGACGGTCCTTCGAAAAAGAGCCTGCCAACCCAGTAATTAAAAGTGAATATAGGAGGGACAGTCAAAGGGTTTGTAACCATAACCGCTAATAATGCAGCTGGTCTGCTGAGTTTGAAAAAAGTGGCCAGAACCACTGCGATAATCAACTGTATTCCGATGGTGGGAGTCAGCGCCAAGAAAAGTCCAAGACTGAAACCGCCTGCAATTGCCTGGGGAGAACCACGAAACTTTTGAAGTAGCCGAAGCAACGGTCTCATTCGCAAAAGAGCTGATTTTATCGAGAATGCAGCTTTTTTAAAGGGCATTTGCGGACTACCTGTTTTCATCAATCACCGGAGAAACAAACCCAGGCGGTTTTATGGCAAGCACGGAACAATTAATCCTGCTCAAGATTGCCTCAGAGGTATTACCAACTAACAATCCGGCCAAGTCTGTTCTGGCAACAGTTCCCATAACAACGAGGTCTATATCAAGGCTTTCAGCCAAATCAACGATTACTTCCTCGGCAATCCCCTCTGGAAAATGAAAGGTGTGGCCAAGATCCCTCAACCCTTTTTCCTGGAGATGATCATCAAAGACCTTTCGAAACTCAGACTGGGCCTTGGCAATGCTGTTTTTTTGCTCATCAACCCAGGCAAGAATATCCTCTCGGTACTGCTTTGACAGCTTTTTGGCAAGTCTTCCACCTTCAAAAACGATCCATGCGTTGACAATATGCAGGTCACTGTTTCCATAAAAAGCCAGTGAAGATGATGTCTCGATTATTTGCTGATTGAGATCATTCAGCCGTCCTTCATCATCTATGGCCTCAAGCTCAACGGCAGCAAGTATTCTTGGATTCTTCGGTGCAGCTTCAGGATTTACCAGCCATACAGGACAGGGGCATTTTCTTAATAGTCGCAGATCTGTGGAACCAAAAAACATTGCAGCAAAACGCTTATCCTTCTCAACTTCTTTTATGACCAGATCAATGTTTTCTCTCTGTACATAGCGAATTATTTCAATAAATTTTTTGCCAGCCAGAACTTGAATATCCACTTCGATATCAATGTCGGCGGCATTTAACATCTGCTCAATTTCTTTGTGCCGCTCAAGAATCAGCATATGCTCAATCTCATCCAGCTTCGTTGAAGGAGTCCTGAACCGGTAACCTCCCACATCGCTCTGCACAACATCAACTGCAGTTAACCGAGCATGGTTTGACCTGGCCAAATGAATTGCATTCTTTGCTGCGGTACCAGAAAATCCTGATCTGCCTAGAACAAGAAGAATATTTTTAAAGCGCTGCATGTTCTCTTCTTCTCACCTTGAAAATTAGTAAAAGTAGATTGAGCTGACTATAACTATTGAATTCCGCTTAAGCAATCACACTTCTTGGTTAATTCTTGGAAACTATAGCAGATACGGAAAAAACACCTGCTATAAAGATGGAAAACGATATGGCTACGACCCCTCACTATTTCCTGCCTGGTGCGGAAAGTGCCAGGCACAGCCAACCCAGCAGAAACAATATACCACCGGCAGGAGTAACCAGCCCAAGATCCGTTGAACTCACTGCCATATAAAATAAACTGCCGCAAAAAAGCACTATACCGCCGATAAAACACCCTCCTGCCACGACTGCCAGCCATGGTAATCTTTTATGGGAACCTATCAGCAGTGAAGTGCAAAGAAGCGCAAGGCCATGAAACATCTGATAACGAACCCCTTTGTCTATCCACAACATTTGAACTTCTCCAAACATATCGGAATGAGCCCCCCATGCCCCCATAACAACTGCAAGGCCAGCAAACACAGAACCCAGGAAAAAGAAAAGACGAGCCATTAGCCCCTCCAAATATTGATGATTAATTTTGTGTACAATCGTAAACTGTGATTTACCTTGAATCGAAAAAGAAATTGTGTCAACACTCTTTTTAGTTCCTCCTTTGAGGATAGAAGAACACGAAAAGGCAAAATCCTTTTCAGCGACATCTTGAATGTACCACAAGTCACGTATACCTCCTGCGGAGGGCACTGACAGAGTCCCGGTGTTTTTCCTGATTGCTGGGGGAAATACACATTCTGTCTTCCATGAATATTCTGCGAAGAAGGAGAGTAAGAATGAAAAAAGCATTTCAGGATCATTATCCGAAAGAATACAGAAAATGCTATGGCTGCGGCCCTGACAATGACAACGGTCTACAGATAAAAAGCTACTGGGACGGCGACGAATCAATTGCTGTTTTTCATCCCAAAGAGTATCACACTGCATTTCCAGGATATGTTTACGGTGGGCTAATTGCCTCCCTGATTGACTGCCATTCCACGGGAACGGCCGCTGCTGCATCCTATCGCGAGGCTGGACGAGAACCAGGCACATCACCTCCATTTCGTTTCGTTACTGCAGCTCTCCATGTCGACTACCTGAGACCCACTCCCCTTGGACCACCGCTGGAACTTCGTTCAAGAGTCACTGAAATTAAAGAGAAAAAAGTAGTGATCGAAACAGATTTCATGGTGGATGGGACCATTACGGCAAAGGGGAGAGTGGTTGCCGTACAAATTCCTGAAAACCTCGTATAGACCGAATCTCTTTAACGGCTGGCACGGATAAGTAAGATCATGAAGCAAGCGAGAAAGATGCCAATGACATCCTGCTGCTGTAGCTGACGGGAACAAAATAATTCTTTAATACCAACCTTCGATTGTGCTTCATTGAGAGGACACGATGCTCATGAGGAATTCGGACGGGACTGCCAACAGTCTCATATCAGATGTTTTTCAATACCCTCATTTGTCTTATACCTTGCATTTCTAATCTTTTTGCTGTACGAGGTGCCTATCCGGAAGCGCAAGATATGTATTATTTCATTGGTATACCAAACAAGTAAATGCTAAGAGACATCAGTTTCTATTATCACAGAACTACCAAATTTCTCAAAGAAAGTTGCAAATATTGCTATCTCTCTTTAAGAGATAATATAAGAAAAGAAGGCGAGAACGCTGATATTCGTATTTTATACAACGGTTATTCTTCAAAAAATCTAAAAGATGCAGAAGAAAAAGATTGGTTGTACTCTTTTATCAGGGAGTTGACCGGGAAAAAATTAACTGTTTCATGGTATAAACCATCTCTGATTATCTGTTCTTCATTTGGTAGCTATTGGCTTCTGAAGTTGATTTTAAAAACCAGTAAATGTCCCAGCTTATTTTTCTCTGAAGAAAATTTATCGACGTTAAAGAAGTATAGAGAGTATCGTGAGTATTTAGATGATTTACCAACCTTGGCGATGGGTTTTGACTATCGTTATGAAGAGAATTACCGAAGATTCCCACTTTGGCTGGAATATATCTTCTCCGCTAGATTTGCAGCAAAAGCCTCGATAGATGAAATACAGGCAGTATTAGACGAAATTGAAAAAAGAAGTTTTTTACCAAAGAAACATTTTGCAGCAATGATTGCCAGTCACGATGGATATAATAGTCCAAAAAAAATTATCGACTATTCAGGCCCTGCTTCTCGATCAATTATAACAAACGCGCTGGAAGAGATAGACTTTGTCCACTGTCCAGGAAAATTAAAACATAACGATGATTCTCTAAAATCAATGTATGCAGATGATAAAAAGACATATTTAAAACAATTTGTTTTTAATATCTGCGCTGAAAATGCATCCGTGCAGGGATACGTAACTGAAAAATTGCTTGAGTCTTTTGAAGCAGGAGCTATTCCAGTATATTGGGGCGACCATAATCCTGAACCAGAAATCATAAACCCTGAAAGGATTATTTTCTGGAACGGGACAAATGGGAATGATACAACTCTTGATCGTATCAAGACTCTGTACAATTCCGAAAAAGAACGAGATATATTTTTAAGAAAACCTATTTTCACCTCCCAGGCAGCCCAAAAGATACATGAACATTTTTCTCTTCTCCGAAATGATATTAACGACCTGTTATCTGTGGAAAAAAAATAAATGAATAAAAGAACGTTTAAACTTGCAACATACTCATTGTATGCAGTCTGTATTTTTGTTTTTTTCTCAACTGCCTTAACCGCCTTTTTTTCATTATTAATGATTCTGTTTTGGTTAAGCTCCGGTGCTTATAAAAATATTTCAACAATTATTAAAGAAAATCAAATTGTTACCCTTTCATTTATTTTATTTGCTCTCTTTATTGCTGGGGTATTTTATACGCCCGCTCCAATGGAAGATGCACTTGATTTTTTAAAAAAATACAGGGTGTTACTCTTTATTCCAATTATCATGTCATTGTGCAGAGAGGATGACAGAATCGGTAAAAATGTATTAAACGCTTTTTTTATTGGTTATTTCGCTCTTCTTGTTAATGCATATCTCGTCGACTTTCATCTGATACCACAAAATAAGTTTTCGATATATCGTCACGGTGGCGGTTTTCTTGTTATTTTTGCATACCTGCTCATACAAAGAATTTCGACTGAAAGTAAAGGACGGTTGTTGTGGATAAGCTTTTTTGCTGTTATCTGTTATGACTTATTTTTTATTCTTAATACAAGGACGGGTTGGGTTCTCTTTCTAGCTCTTTCCCTGCTTTTCTTTGTTCAGTATTTTTCAATAAAGAAACAACTAATACTTAGTGTATCTTTATTTGTAATTTGTGCTCTCATCTTTCAATTTTCTTCTAGTTTCAACCATGAGATACATAAGACAATTAGCAATTTAGAGAATTACGATGTAACCGCTCAAAATTCAGCGACAGATTTAGGCGTAAGGCTCGATTGGTATCAAAATAGCATTGAGCTTATAAAGGCAAAGCCAATTTTTGGTTATGGTACGGGGTCCTTTTTCAATGCTCAAAGTGAAATTATTAAAGGCAAGGAAACCATACCCGCTACCGACCCTCATAATGAGTTTTTCCTTATTGGCGTGCAGATAGGACTGGTGGGGGTCTTTTTTTTCCTCTTGGTATTACTTGAACCAATATTACATTCGTTTAAGTTGATTCACGCAAAATTACGCAGTCAGGCCTATGCCTTACAGGCGGTTATTGTGTTCTTGGCTGTTGGTTGTTTGTTTAATTCGTGGCTTCTGACCTCTATTCCAAGTCATATCTTTGCAATTCTTTTGGCGGTGTTTTACTCTTTTCCATCAGGCCACACCGAGACATCAGAGGTTGAAGAGCACCCGGGCGTGTAAATAAAGTTATCGAAATATGAAATAAATAAATGAATATGACCGATAAATCAGTCAATATCGTCTGCATGAAGTGGGGAACACTCTACGGCAGCGAATATGTCAATCGATTGTATGGCATGGTTAAGCGACATCTTAAACGCTCTTTTGATTTTTATTGCATAACAGACAGCGCTGCCGGGATACGAGACGAGGTCATAATACGGCAATTACCAGAATTTAACATGCCCCCATCTGCACGCGGCCCCTGGCAGAAACTGCTGATGTTTCGTAGAGATCTCTCTGGTATCAAGGGCAAAACCATGTTTCTTGACCTTGATATTATCATTGTCGGACCACTTGATCGTTTTTTTGATTTCTCAGCCAAATTTGCCGTTAGGCATGAATTTGACAAACGCAAAGAAAAAGAACCATACGGTAATACTTCAATGTATGTGTTCGAAGCTGGTGCTTACCCGGAATTGTACGAAAATTATCTTAAAAACAGAGAAGAAATTCATAAACAGTATTGGACGGCAGAACAGGAATACGTCACCCGCACCCTATATCAGCAAGGAAAGCTTGAGTTTCTGCCAAACGAATGGGTCATCTCATTCAAAGAACACTGTCTTCCCCGTTGGCCACATCGCTGGTGGCAAACACCCAAATTACCAACAGGTGCGTCCATTCTTGCCTTCCATGGTCGCCCACTACCCGATGATGCAATTGCCGGAAAATGGCCCCTTGAGGGTAAGCCATTCTGGAAAGCAATTTATAAAAAGACCAAGCCATGTCACTGGCTCAGCGATTACTGGCGTGCCTGATCAGCCTTGTTACTGACGAAATGACTCTCAAATTAATTACCGGCTAAAAAGAAAGCTTCCTGACACGTTTTTTAACGAAAGAAAGAATTGAGTCGGTGCCGTGATTTTACATACACCTTTTCAGTGAGACTGCGGACGGCGACCAATGGATTCTTTATTCTCATGGTGCGTCGGTTTCTTATCACTCCTCCTTGCTGCAGTCCTCTTCCCCCGTTGACGGTGCCTTTTGCTGAGATCTCCTTGTTGAGTATTGCAAACAGATTCATTTCATTAAGTGCTATCTGCCTGGCCTTGCGAATAGAGGGAAGTCTCTCTTCATACTCATTATTGGTGATATGACTTTTAATGATATCGAGAGTGGCGGCATAGTTATTGATATCTATAGGGATAAAGCTGTCTTTGGGAAAATACTCAGTGGCATTTGGGGCGCCGTGATAAAAAGGCAGGTTATAACCTAAAAAAGCATCGGGTAATTTTTCGGTGAGATGGTGAGGAGCAACATGATTTTCAACAACAACATGATACTTATAGGGACGCAGAGCCTCTGCTTTATCATTAACCCGTTTGAGCCCGTGGCCAAAGATATCCAGTTCAGGCAGATCTTGTTTCAACCGATTGGAGAAGCTGAGACGTTTGCTATGCAAAGTAACATTTCCTGTTCTGCTTGAACACATTGTCGAGATGAGCTTTGATTTTTCAGGCTGTTCCGCAGACAACTCATCATAATTCTTGTATGAACGATCCTCGGAGGAAAACCCGTAAAACCAGACAAGTCCTGGGGCCCGATGACAAACATTCGGATGTGAGATCACCCATGGCTCCTGAAAGGTAATCACCATTCCATATTGCCTGAGATAGTCGGTGCCGTATACGGTGACAGATGAGGGTTCAGAGGTGATGAGAATAGTATTCTCCTGCGGACAATGCAGCGGCAGCTCATGGAGCCATTTACCTTCTTCTGGAATATCATGATAGACAACAAGCCAGTCATAGTCCTCATTTTCCAGATCAAAGGTAAACCGGCATCGTCCCCATACTTGAGAGGCACCAGGAAGATGCCTGCTGAAGTAGCCGGGGTCCTCCCCTCTGGAGAGCCCTCTGGCTACAAATTTAACCACCACTTCATTGTCACTTCCTGTTCCAGAGACTACCATGTATTAATGCTCCTTCCGCCTTCCTGCAAACTGTATTAGAACAACTTCATATATATTTGACATATAAATTGAATGTTTAATTTCAGGGTTCTCTGTCGTCGATAAATATTCACCGCTACCCTATATCGTTTTTAATGCTTTTACCAGATTTTTCCTCTATCCATGGAGCATGGTAAACACCGCGGTGTTTGTGCTGTCCTGTTTTAAAATTTTGAGTATTACCCCGAAGACGAAACCTTCAACAGTCAATAACAAAGAGGTGCTTCGGAAAGGGAGGAATAGACGATAACGGTCATGCATTGACAATGGATGTAGCCTGTTTAACTTTTCCTTTAACTTCGCTGCAACACAATTTCATCACATTGTGTCTCAATCCTATCCGGTGGTGAAGATAAAAAGGGTTGTCGTTTTGATAACCCGCTTTCGAAACTATAAAGGAGATTAATAATGGCTCATATATGTAAAAGCTGCGGTGCCGTGGCAGATGATCCCGGGCATCTCTGTGATCCAACAGTTGAAGAACTCTCATGCGAATACTGCGGGGGGAAAGATGTCGGCGTCAACCATGTCTGCAAAGAAAAGTTGACAGCTATGAAATTCTCCTGCGATTCATGCGGGAAAATGGCTCCTGATCAAACCAGACTTTGTAAACCTGTTGAGATTAAGTAACCCTTCTCAACATTGCTGTTCCCACCCGGTTTCACAAATACAGGGAAATCGGGTGTCAGGAAAGATCTATGATTCACCTCGCAATCCGTGCACACGCATCGCAAAGTAACCCAAAAACAACATCAAGTTGAAGTGAACCAGCTACACTGCTGTCAATGAGCAGTTTTGCCTCGGCAGGGAAATCATCATCGCCCTGCCAGTACAACAGTGCAACCTTGATAGATCCGATAATATCAAAGCTGAAAGCACAGTCTGCCATCTCAAGCGGTGTACCGCAAAGTTGAAGACATTTTTGCTGCAACAGATCGAGATTATTCCCAAAAGCCTTGCTGATCAGTTCAGTTGGGATTTTGTGAGGCCCGCGAAAAAAGGTGACACCACCAACAAGATCTTTCTCCGAGATCCATTTTCCTGTTGCTGTCCCCGCTTTTTCCGCGAGCAAGTAATTCACCAGAAAAACGCAGAAATAGCTGTGGGGAGCAGGTGTACCGTCTAAAGGCTCAATCTTCTTTTGTCGCGGATAAACTGCATATGTTCCATTCCATGCCCGAACTCTGTAACACTGTTCCTTCTCGATGTAGTCGCAATAGTCAGGCAGGATAATCTTTTCAAAGCTCCGTTCCTCCAGTTCAGCAAATAATCGTCGATCAACCATCTCAGCCATAATTCACCTTTTTCTTATATCGGTACCCCCAATATTTCTGCTGTCTGCTAATTTTATAGAGGACACTGCAAGAATCTGCTGCTCTTCCCTGATAACAAAGAATTTGTTATCCCTATCTCTTTCACTGTGTTTTTTTCTTAGCTATAACAGTGTTCCAAAACGCAAAATCGGGAAAAAGTATAATTGGACAAAATTGTTTAACAAACTCCTCCTTCTTGAGGTAAACCTCAATATCACTTAAGTATTTGCTGCGCGTCGCCTCTATGCTTCCCTGGTTTTCAAATGAATGGATACTCGAAGCCGACTCACCCCAGTCTATAACAGCAAAAGCCAGGTTTAAACGCATTTGGAGTATTTCGTCAGGAGTACCTTTATCCATTATTGTTTCCCGGATTTTGAGTGCCGGTATGACCTTTTTCCACTCTTCGGCCGGAGATGCCTTGGCAATCGCGTCTTTCACGGTATTAATAAAGAACTGGGTGTAACCGCAGGTTTTCGAATCCATTGCATAGTCAGCTCTCCGGCTTATATTTTTTTCACAATCATTATCGATAACAGACATCCCTGCAGCCTTACGAACTTTTTCATCCGGATCACTCAACCAAATGTCATAGAAGTCCTGACAGAATCCCGGATCTCGATATCTGCGCAGAGCCTCAACAGCACATATGCGCTCATCGGGTATTTCACTTTCAGTCATTTCAGCAAGCAAGGGAACAGACTCCCGGTGCCCAATCTGACCAAGTTCCAAAGCTGCTTCACAGCTCGTTGTGATGTCATTGCTCTTTAACTCCTCCTGGAGAGTAGCAATATTTTTCGTACCATTTAGCCCAGCACAGGATTGCAGGAGGAAAACCATGGAAAAGCCCAAAATACTAAGGATTATTTTTTTCATTATTGAATCTCTCTAAGATAAATATTGTTAATGAATTGCTCATGATAATATGACAGGCACGACGTCATCCTATCTCACTCAAAGCACGAAAGCAATGGTGCAGATAGGAGTATTGTATTAATTTTGTGCTCCAACTCGGTGTTACCATATTTTTCCATTATCCAGATAAGGACCAAACGTACCTTTAATTCCCGTAAAAACCGTCACCATCCTGTTCCACTACAGGTAACGTTATTTTTTCAAGGTTAACAGAAACTATTTTTTAAGGGTTCTGTCAAGCACCTCGGCGAGATCCTGCATAACATAAGGTTTTGAAATAGCTTCTATAAATCCGTATTTAGCGAATGAAGCCATGATCGGATCGTTGGAATAACCACTTGAGACAATAACCTTTATCTGTGGGTTTATCTGGCGCAGATCATTCATGGTTGCCTCACCGCCCTTGCCACCGGGAATGGTCAGATCCATTATGACCAAATCGGGAGGAGATCCGGCAGCGCATTGCTCCCTGTAGAGATGCAAACATTCATCCCCGTCCTTTGAAAGTAGAGGCTCATGCCCCAGAACGGTAAGCATTGACCCCACGACATGAAGAATCATATCGTCATCATCCATGAGAAGAATCCGCGCTTTTGTCACCGCTTTAACAGGCTGGCTGGCCGACTGATCCGGCAAAGACAACATTCTGGTCGCCGGTAAATAGATTGTAAAAACAGACCCGGAGCCCGGTTCGGAATCCACCGAGATGTGACCGTGATGCTTGTTAATGATAGACAAGGTTATTGCCAGACCAAGGCCACTACCTTCTTTTTTGGTAGAGAAATAGGGATCGAATATCTTATCAAGAACCTGGCTTGGTACTCCGACACCATTATCGGCCAGGGTGATTTTAACATAATCGGAGTTTCCTGAGAGTAGATTTTCCCCGATATCCTCACGTGGAAAATTTTCGCAGGTGATTTCAATAAAACCTCCATCCGGCATTGCCTGACTGCTATTGAGGACGATATTTTGAATAACCTGACTGATCTGCCCCCGATCAACCTCCACCATCCATAGATCATCGGGAATACAGTATCGAACAAAGGTAGAGCTGCCATGAAGAACAAAATCAGCAGAATCGACAATGACCTCTTTCAGTGATGTTTTTGCAAGGACCGGTTCCCCTCCCTTAGCAAAAGTCAATAACTGCTGGGTCAGCGTCTGAGCACGGAGCGATGCCTTCTCGGCGGCCAAAAGAAGGGCTTTGGTCTTTGGCTGCAAATTTGGATCGAGCAAGGACAGGTTTATATTACCAAGGATCGCTGTAAGTATATTGTTAAAATCATGAGCGATACCGCCAGCAAGCACACCTGTCGACTCAAGTTTCTTGACCTTGAGAAGTTCCTTTTCCAAATGAAATTGTTCGGTAACATTTTCGACCAGGCAGAGCATTCCGATTACTTGATTATCCGAATCTGTCAGAGGAGTATTATACCAATCACAGATAATAGTGCGGCCGTCCCTGGTAATATTCTCGTTTCTGTTTCTGATGGTTTGCCCTGTTTTCTCCATCGTTGAAAAGATTTCCTTGATCTTGCAATACGCCTCTTCATTGATAATTTTCAGGGCGGTTTGTCCCATGATTTCAGAACGGCTATACCCAAAAATATTTTCGCAACTGAAATTCCAGGACATAACCTTGAAATCTCGATCAAAAATAACAATTCCCATTGGCGACTGCTCGATAATGTTTCTGAGCCGCTCACTGCTCGCTCGAAGTGCTTCTTCGGCGTCCTGCCTCTCGGCTATCTCACTTTGCAGTTCTTCGGTGCGCTCTTTCACCAGTTCCTCGAGATGAAACTGGTACTCCTCAATACGTGTGAAACTATTTTTGAGACGTGCCGTCATCTGGTTGAACAGTTTTCCCAGGGCTCCAATATCGTCATTGCTCGTAATTCTGACCGAAGTATCAAGATTGCCTTCAACAATGTGTTGGGCTGAAATCATTAACTGCTGTATGGGCCGAGTAATCAGATTTGACAGAATGAAGACTGCGGCAATTCCAAGAATAATGGCAAAAATGGAGACAATAACAGAGAGAAATTGCAGGGATCGAATGTGTTTCTTGGTATAATTCCGATCTTTTTCTATATAACTGATTAATGAATCTCTGAACATTTCCTGGGCGTTTTTCATCAGCGTTTCAGATTGTTGAAGCCGCTGCTGTTCCCTGGCAAACTGATTAAAAATATCAAGATAAACCGTGCTGACCTTGGCTATTCGATATGCTTTAAGTTGACTGCCCTGACTTTTTGAGTTTTTTTGTATGTCACTCGCTTCATCGACAATTTTCGAGATAGCCTTACTCACCTTTGATACCGCTTCTGGTTTTCTGAACAGGATATATTCTTTTTCTGAAAGCAATGCGGTACTTATCAGAAAATGGATTTTTACCGATAATCTTCTCTCTATGCTGTCAAAATCCTTTTGATCACCACTCCCGTTCGTTGAAATGCCATCGATATCCATGCCATCAAAAGGGTCCGTCAATTTTTTAGCATTTGCAACAAGCTTTTGCGACTCATTAAGCATACGACTTCTCATGGTTTCCATGGCAATCGTCGTGTTGCTGTATTCCGAAAAGCTCTCCTCATAGCTTTCCAGTGCATTGAGCACTGAGCGTAGACTGCTCTCCTTTTTATAATCAGAGACAGTATCAAGAGATATGTCAAATTTATGCCTGATATCTGTAAGATACGTAAAAACGGCCCGGGAATGATCTATTCTGCCAGTAGCACGAAAACTCTGCTCCTCTCGGAGAATTCGTTGAAACACCTGTTCTATGGATTTGGTAAAAGCATCGACCTGATTCTGCCTGGAGATGACACTCCCCATTCCTAGCCAGTTTGTCAGGGAGACAATGATGGTAAAAAAGAGGACAAGGGAAAATGCGAGTCCGAGTTTTTTTCGAAATGACATATTAGTGTTCTTTTAAAATAAGAGGCTTACCCGTCTTCGTTGATCAATTGCTCTCAGCCTCTTTGTAAAACAAAGCAACCTCAGTTTGAAGATTCAGCAATATTTTTTGATACTGTTCAGGGAACATTATCAGCTCATTGAAACTATCCATACCTTTTTCAGCGATCAGCGGCAATGTTGCCAGGTCATAATTGAACGCCCAGAATGGAGTCTCTTTCATTTCATAAAATAATCGCTGTTTAAACGGAGTGTAAAAATCTGCCGGAATCTCCTGACTGGGTGCCAATGCTCCAGAACCAGTGCTCATGAGCTTCTGTGGTGCCGTTTCGGCAAAATAAGAGAGAACGGTCTTGGCGAATTCATGATTGGACGACTCGTGTGATAAAACAATGCCATCGATGGGACCAACGGTCCCTTTTGCAATTTCGGTGTTTATGAGCGGAAAAGTAAAATAATCAAAATCCTTTCCTTCCTCGAAATTACAAGCCGTAAAATGCTGTATCGCCCAGGTACCCATTAAGGTCATGGCGGCTTCACCCCTGCAAACCAGTTCTGTTGCCTCAGCCCAGTCAAGGTCATTGGCATTTTTATTAAAATAGCCATTCAGCAGCATTTCACTCCAGATCTGGTAGGCTTTCGTTACCTGCGGATCGGTATAGGATGCTTTACCCTGCATCAACTTTGCCCTGTATTGCGGTCCTGCAGTCCGAAGAAGAAGATAATCAAACCAAAACTGAGCAGGCCAGCGTTCTTTGGCGCCAAGCGCGTTTGCAGTGATATTCAGGTCTTTTAACGTTTGACAAATCTCGAGAAACTCAGGCCACGTTGATGGCGGGGTAAGATTTTCCCTGGTAAACAGTGCTTTGTTGTAAAAGAACACAACCAGATGCTGAGTGATGGGTAACAGATATTTATGATTATTGTAGGTACTTGCTGCATCGACTATCGATTGAGGGAAACGCGATGCAATTGCTGGCCAAACATCATCAAGAGGTTCAAGCATACCCTGGTCAACCAGTGCTTGAGTTCTCGCTCCCGCCCAATATGTAAAGATTTCTGGAGGATTGCCTTTCTTCAATGTCTCAACAATCATAGACTTGAAGGCTTCATGATTAAGACCATAAGCAGCTACTCTTTCACCCTGGCGCTCCTTGTTGACAGTTTCCACCATTTCCTGAATACCGCCATCAAGGGTTCCAGAGAAATAATGATACATACTGATTTCTTTTGTCGGTAAGGGTGTTGGTTCAACAGCCTTCCGTTCAGATGAACTGACGACAAAATAGAGGATCCCTGCAACAAGGATTAGGGCTCCTGTCCCTACAATGTTTTTCTTCATTAACACACTCCGGAGGCAAATATTTTAGCGCCTCACTAAAAAATAATCTCGGTCAGCAAAACTTGTATTCCACTCATTCAATTCACAATTTCTTCAGCTCTCTTTGCAATGATTTAGTAGAGTCTGATCAAGAATATAAAACTAACCAATTTTTTTATACAGCAGGCAACTTTTTTTTCTTTACTACTGAGCTTTTTGCAAGAAGCTCTACTTTCTTTTCCCATTTTTTTTATACTATGTCCTCAACAAAGATTCATTTCACGGGCAATGTGTTTCATCATGATGCCACCCAAAGAAAATAATAATTGTCGAATCTTGACAGACTGAAGAGAGAGCGATGCATTCAATGAACTGTCATCTCTTTTCCATCCCATGACATAACATATCACTTGCATTCAAAACTAGAACCATTCCGAAAAATGCACAAGTTGAAATAGTTTTTGCGCTAAAGAGACAGGCAATATGAGGCTTCAGTTGTGGATTATTTCTACCAGTAAAAAGAGTGAAAATCCGAGGAGATTTTCATTTTACAATATCTTGACGGTTGTTATAAGAGCATGAAAATTTTAAGCTCTCTGAAAAAGGGCTGTTAAAATCGCCCGATACACCATTGATACCGTACTTCCCAAAAGCTGACACAAAACACAAGAAATTGGAAACGATTTTAAAACTCGTTAACTCACATATACGACCAAGTCACTTATCCCGGCCGCTCGTGGATTACCGGGGTTAGATTATATGCCTGGACCCTGTTGTCAGTTTAAAGAAATGTTCTCCCAATTCCTGATGTAGAATGGTACAGGCGTCTTCCCCTGTACAGTGACCCGTTACAACCTTCTCAACATTTGCGGCTTTCAACTTCCTGGCGATATCGGCTATATCTTCGCGAGTTCCAGCGATGCAGGGCTTTCCTGGCTGCAGGGCAAGGTGAAATCCACCGACAATGGCCTTAATCCTCACCTGCTTGAAATTTTCCTGGACTGCTTCCACCATATTGAGAATACCGCTGTGACCACAGCCGGTAAAAAGAGTTAGCCCATCGGCTTCTCTAATAATCATGATCAACTCATGATTGAAAGGGTCCCGGTGCATACCGTTCGCCGACTTTTCAAGCAAATACTTATTCCCCTCTGCATTAGGGTGTTTCATCTGTATTTTTCCAAGAAGAAAGACATCGGGAAGAATTTCTTTCAGACCGGAAATTACTTCAATTCTCCCGTAAGCCTTCTGCAAAGTAGAACCATCAAGACCGATATAGCGACTCAATATCTCTGATTTTGCCAGAATCGGCATAAAAAATTGTTGAAGAGAAAGTGGCATTTTAGCTCCAATACTGGCATAGTACTTTCCTTCTACACCGGCACCGGTATAAATCGGCGCAAGGTGATTTTTTGCTGTAAATGCGTCAAGACCACCACCATGATCATAGTGAGCATGGGATATCACGGCACAATCCACTCTGGCCAGATCCTTTTCCAGAATTTCAGCATTATCAGCAAACCGTGAGGAAGCACCCATGTCAAAAAGGATAGTTTTGCCTGAGAAAGCAACCAGAAGGGAAAGTCCGAATTCCGGCATCAATCTTTTATCGTAACAGCTGTTCTCAACGAGAGTTACTATTTCCATAGAGGCAATCTCCTGTCAAATTAATGCCACTTTAGGCTGCTTGATAATCAGGATGAAAAAAGTCCCGAACCTTTAAAATTTTCCCCTTCATCCAGCCTCTCATCCACGACAATAATATGCATGGCATAAGGTCCATGTGCACCATGTACCAGATGCGCTTCAATATCCGCAGTTTTAGACGGCCCTGAAATGAACACATAAGAGTGTTCAGGCGGCTCTTTCCTGAGCAAAGCATATACCTCGCTCAAATCGGCCAGCAGGTCTCCAATATGCAATAAGGCAATATGTATCGACGGTACCAATGAAGTTGATCTCGGTTGTCCTGGTTCGGCGGTTTGGATGATAGTTGCCGACTCGGCAACCGCCCATTGGGGAACAGTGAGACCAATATACGAAGCTATCGTCTTTTCCCTGACTTCATTATCAGCAGGATAGCTGGTATGCACTTGTATAGCTTTTCCGGAAAACTTCTTCCACAGCTGCAAAGAGGCAATATCAGGATGATCATGCTGGATAAGTTGTTTTGCCGAACCAAATTCCGGCTCGGTTGCCTCAACAATTTCTACAATCTTTGCACCAGCATGATCGAGAGATCTCACAACGTGGACTTGAAGATTAAGCTCTTGGGCATTTGCTCGAAAGATCTGAAGCAGGCTCTGCTTCTCTACATGGGTACGATAGTGGATTTTATCAAGAACAGCGGTATCGTCCGGACCAGCAAAAAGGTCTGAGCATTCTTCAGGAGACCTGGCGTCCTCTCGCGGAATACCGAGCCCTTCTCTGATGTCAGCCAGGAAATTACCTTTCTCATCCATTGCTTACCTCGCTGTTTTTCCTCTGTTTTCTATTGTGCAGCTTTTTCCAGCGTTTACTGAACGACTCCCCGGCAAGTGGCGGCAGGTCTCGATCACGGGTCCACTTCCCGGCAGGCCCGATCATTCTGTTGATCATCTTGTTCCTGCCAACAAATGGTTTTTGTAAAAGCTGGGCACAGCGCAGTGTCCAGCGATATATTTTCCCATTGGCGATCAGTATCCGCCAGAGTTTAAAAGTAAATGCCTCCAGTGGCTTGTGCCTGTGCGTCTGCCATTTTTTATCACCGTAGGCCAGCTTATGCCTGAGTGCCAGGAGCATGCGCGGTAAATCATTTTTCACCGGACAGATATCGAGACACGCTCCGCAGAGAGATTCACCCTTGCATAAATCAGCGTACTTATTAATACCATACAGCAGAGGGGTAACCACCGCACCAACAGGGCCGGGATAAGGCGAGTGATAGGCATGACCGCCGATTCGTCCATACACTGGGCAGATATTAAGACACGCTCCGCAGCGGATACAGGCCAGCACTTCACGGAACTCTTCATCGGCCAAAATCTTTGACCTGCCGTTATCGATGATAACCAGATGAAATTCCTGAGGTCCATCTGGATCACTTCCCACCCTGGTGCCTCCGGTAAAACTCACATACGTACTGATTTTTTGTAATGCAGCTCCCTTGGTCAATAGCTGCAGCAGATGCTGGTGCTCATCCATAGTGGCAACAACACGCTCTATTCCCATGAGGGCCAGGTGAACCCTTGGCATGGTAGTTGCCATACGGATATTGCCTTCATTAGAAACCAGACTGATCTTGCCGGTTTCCGCACAGGCAATATTACAACCAGTTATACCCATATCGGCCTTGAGCATCTTCTGACGCAGTGCTTTGCGGGCGACACGGGTCAGGGTTGGCGGGTCATCCGTATATTCAATACCAAGTTTTTCTTCAAAAAGACGGCCAATCTGGTTTCTATCAAAATGAATACAAGGTGCAATAATATGGGATGGTTGATCTTCGGCCAGCTGCACAATATATTCCCCGAGATCGGTTTCAACCACCTCGATACCATCTTTCTCCAGAGCCTGATCAATGCCAATTTCGGAGGAGGTCATTGATTTGCCTTTTACTACGCTCTTCACCTCATTTTTTCTGGCTACCCGAAGAGTGTAATTAACCGCATCCTCCGCAGTTTTGGCAAAAAAGACGTGGCCACCGGATTTTTCGACATTTTCTGCAAGAACGGAGAGAACAACATCAAGATTCTCCAGTGTTTTCATACGCTTTTGTTTCACTCGGTCGCGTATGGCAGGGTCTTCCATTGTTGCCCAGTACTCCAAGGCACCTTTGCCAAAACGGTTCTGCAGATTCTTCAGGTTTTTTTGCAAACAGCTATTGTTCAATCCATCATGGGCGTCTTCAATATAGCGAAGACTGCTGGAGTTATTCATTATCATACTCCTCCAGATGCAAGAATTTCGGCAATGTGCTTCACCTGCACCTTCTCACCTCTCCTTGAAAGACGGCCTTTGATATTCATAAGACAGCTTATATCACAGCCGACGACATAGTCTGCGCCGCTTGCCAGGATATTTTCTATTTTCTCATCAACCATAGCTGTGGAAATCTCCGGATAATTGACGCTGAATGTTCCGCCAAACCCACAGCAGATATCGCTGTCGTTCATCTCAACAAACTCTAGTTCTTTCACATGATTGAGAAGCTTTCGAGGCTGCTCTTTGATACCCAGTCCCCGCAGCAGATGGCAGGAGTCGTGATAGGTAACTTTTCCCGGAAATTCGGCACCAATATTCACTACTCCAAGAACATCAACGAGATATTCGCTGAATTCATAACACCTGTGACCAATATCCTTGACGCGCATGCGAAATTCCATGGACTCATCAGCAAACAGCTCTGGATAATGATGCCTCACAATATGGACACAGGAGCCTGACGGGCAGACAATTTTTTCGGCATCTCCGAAAATTTCGACAAATCTTTGCGCCGCGGCCCTTGCTTCTTTGCGGTAGCCGCTATTAAGCGCAGGCTGACCGCAACAGGTCTGACTCTGAGGATACTCCATGGGAACGCCCAGCCCTTCGAAAACCTTGACCATGGCATCACCCACTTCCGGAAACATTGAATCCACCAGACATTGAACAAACAGAGTTACTTTGGTATGCATTGCTATCCTTATCCTACTTATTACGGCAAGCATTTGACCGTAAACAGAAAAATATTTCTAAAACGAGCCTGTTGTGAAAGACTCAGACCATATAAAATACCGGAGTTAACTTATTTACTCAAGACCAACCAGGGAGTGAATAAGAATAATTCTTGCGACAACGATGCCGATCATTTAAAGATGATTAATTCAACAGCTTCTCTATTCTTAATTCTTCAATCAATGTGACAATTATGAAAAAATTTTGCGCTGTTCTAACCCTTTTCACTCTCGTCTCCCTCTGTACTCTGTCTCTCGCATCCGGGCTTACCATTTCAATCAGCCAATTTGTTGACCATCCAGCACTGAACGCTGTTTTGAAGGGATTCCAGGATGATCTTGCGGAAAATGGCATCACGCCGCAGTACAAAATCTACAACGCCAATGGCAACATGGCGACAGCAGGACAAATCACCAGTCAGATTATCTCCGATAACCCTGACATGATTGTTGCCATTGCCACACCTTCAGCCCAGGCATGCGCCAGAATTTACGAGAAAAATTTAAACATGGCAGCTATCCCAATGGTGTTTACCGCCATCACCGATCCACTGGCGGCAGGCCTGGTCAGCAACTATGAAATGCCCGGCAAAAGCATTACCGGAGTATCTAACCGTCTGCCCATGGACAAGCACATGGAAATGGTGCTGCGTTTTCTGCCTGATTTGAAAAAACTGGGGGTACTCTATAATTCAGGTGAAGTGAATTCTGTTTCCAACGTCAAACGGATAAAAGAAGCTGCTACTGATTTAGGCTTTGAAATTGTCGACGCACCAGTAACAAACACCGCAGATGTCTATCAGGCTGCTCAGAGCCTTGTTGGCAAGGTCGATGCCTTTTACGTTCCCACCGACAATACTGTGATCTCGGCCCTGGAATCCGTTATAAAAGTAAGTGAGCAGGTTGATATACCGTTATTTACTGCTGATACCGATTCGGTAAAACGAGGAGCTATCGCCGCAATGGGATTTGACTATTACCTCCATGGCCGACAGACCGGAGCCCTGGCCAGACGCATACTCGCAGGAGCCGATCCAGGGAAAGTCCCCGTGGAATTTCAAAAAGAACTTTCTTTCCAGATCAATCCGGAAGCGGCAAAGCGAATGGGACTAACCATCAGTCAGGCTATTCTCGACTCGGCTGACAAGCTGTACTGATTTTGCCACACCTTGCATCATTGCACCGACCATCGTCTCTGAGCGGTGCAATGACTCGACAAGTCAATAATCCCAGATGCCGGCAACGGTATAGCCAGAGCCTGGTGCGGCAAAAAACGCACCGTCTACCAGCCGATATCCCTGATCCAGCTTCGCTATAGCAGCCATATCCTCATCATCAAGATGAAGGTTCTGAGCATCAAAGTTTTCCTGAAGCCTCTGCTCGTTCACCGATTTGGGAATAACCACCGTATTGCGGGCCAGAGCCCAGCTAATGAGAACTTGAGCAACACTTGCCTGATGTTTCTCCGCAACTTCTAAGAGTGCACCGTTGTCCAAAAGTGTTGGTTCGTCCTTTTTTTTCATACCCTTGGGTCTGTCTGAAGATCCCAACGGCGAATAGGCCGTCAGCACAACGTTTTTCTCCTGGCAAAAGTCCAGCATCTCTTTTTGCTGCAGATAAGGGTGCAGTTCAATCTGGTTCATCATCGGTACAATTGAGGCTTGATCAAGCAGATCACCTAATTTTTTTGTGCTGAAGTTACAGACACCAATCTGACGAACCAGGCCTTTGGCGACACATTCTTCCAGTGCCTGCCAAGTCTCTATAATGGGGGCCTGCTCCAGCGGCAGATAGTCGGCAGCGCCTCTGGGGAAAAAGACCTGCGGTCTGAAAGCAACCGGCCAGTGAATCAAATAGAGATCCAGATAGTCAAGCTGCAGATCAGCAAGTGTTTTTTTCAGAGCTGGTTCCACGTCTTCAGGAAGATGAGCATTGTTCCATAATTTGGAGGTCACCCACAGAGAATCACGTTGAACCTTATTGGTCTTAAGAGCCTCCTTGATGGCGGCACCAACTTCTTCTTCATTGGTATAGGCAGGCGCACAATCGATATGGCGATAGCCAATCTGCAGCGCATGCCGAACAGCACCATAGACTTCACCTTTATTCGACTTCCAGGTTCCCAGCCCCAGAGCCGGAATAGTCGAATCCTTATACGTATAACTTTTCATTTCTTTCTCCCTGTGTATTGGCTAAAAAGAATTAAGTAACAATCTTTCACCGATCAAGTCGCCAGCGATATCTGCTTATGCTCCTGACTGCAGAGAACAACATGTTTCAGTTTTGCCTGCAGCCCATTTTGGCTATCTTGTCGAAATTTTTGCCACTTTGACGATAAGCATTCACCTCAACTCTGTCTACAGGTCTCTTCTTCATAGTATATAATATATACAATTGGTATTATCCTGCCAGGGACCTTTGAACCAGCTTTCAGCAAATTATGACACCAGCCCTTTTGATGGTTCGACCATAAACTCAGCAAACATTTAAAACAAAGGAACCGACTCTACAAACTACCAACAAGACTTTGACATGCTTATATAAAATACGTTACGCTTGTTTTTTGGTTTGAACATGACCTGGAAACCGTGTGTTCATTCTCAAGCAAACGATCAACCCGGATATGACACTCATTAAACACCTCACCGCCATGGGCGATTGTAATACTCTCGGGGCAAAGCTTCTTGAAGGCAACAGCTATCCTGAGAGAATAGCAAATCGCCTCGGTGCCGAAGTGACCAATCTTGGGCATACCATGGCCACCACCAGGGAAGGTCTGCATCTACTTCGTGATTTTTCAGGGCAAACGGACTGTCTCCTCATCCAGTTTGGCCTGGTGGATTCCTATACCACCTTTAAATACTCCCCTTACGTTTTGTATTATCCAGACACCGTGTTGCGCCGCCCCTTGAGGTCGCTGGCAAAGACACTCAAAAAAACATGTCGCAGATTGGGGCTAAGCACTCTTTTGGGGGAGAAGAACGTGGTCAGCGTGGAAGAGTACGAGATGAATATACGGCAAATGGTGGAGATGTCTCATGCGAAAATCATTTTTCTTTTAGAAACAGTTCCCCATAAAGAAGCTTGGAGAAATATCAACATTCGGAGATATAATGGTGTGCTGGAGAAAATCTCCCGTGAGGATAACAGGTGTCTTAAAATCGAGCTTTATGATATTTTTTCATCCGGTTTTGCATCGTACTATCAGGACTCTACCCACTGCAGCGATGCAGGCTATGACTGCATCGCTGATATTGTCTGTCGAAAAATACAGCTTCTTGCTTCCAGTGGGGAAGTGGTAAATGAGTTCAATGCTATTGGCTCTTAGCGATTGAGCTTTTCAAGCATCCGATCCCACTGCAAATCAGGTATTGCGGTGCCCTGCTGCTGTACAACTTCTGCTCCGAGAATTGAGCCGTATCTCCCGCACTCTTCCAGATCTTTGCCGGAACCCATGCCATAAATAAATCCTGCCGCCCACATATCACCGGCACCGGTGGTATCGATAACAGCTTCTACCGGAACCGCCTCAACCCGGCATATTTCCGGACCTCGCCTGATTACCGCTCCTGATGCACCATATTTGATGGCCGTCACATTACAATACTGCCCAAGCTTTTGCAGACATTTTTCAGGATCAGTGGTCCCAGCAAAGGCTTCCGCCTCTTCCTCATTGGCAAAGACCATGTCCACATACTTCTCCAGCAATTCGGGAAGCTGCTGCCTGGCGGCATGAACAACTTCAAATGAAGCCAGATCGACGCTAACAATACATCCCGCCTTTTTTGCCACATGCAGGACATGGTACATAAGCTCTTGATTGAAGAGTAAATATCCCTCAATATGAACGTGGTTGCAACCAGCAAAATCCTCCACCGAGACATCGTCTACAGAGAGAGATGATGCTGCACCCAAATGCGTCCTCATGGTACGTTCACCATCAGGAGTTACAAAACTCAGACACTGGGCTGTGGGCATTGTCCGCCGGGTCTGAAATTTGGAAATATCTCCGCCAAGTTTGGCAAAGGCATCCAGATAAAATTTGCCAGCCACATCAGCACCTATAGCCCCGATGTATCTACTGGGCATACCAAGACGGGCAAGGGCAAAGGTCGTATTACCGGCACTTCCTCCCGGAGAGCAAGCAGGCGACTCCGGCAATGAGGATAAAAGCCTTGAAAAATCTTCCTCTCCGACCAATTCCATGCCGCCTTTCGCACCGTGTATACCCTCCAGAAATGAATCTGGAACCTGGGCAACCAGATCGACAACCGGCGAGCCAACTCCGGCAACTGTATATGAATTCTCCATCATCTCCATAATATCCTCTCCTTTTACTAACAATTAGGTGACATCCAATATACTCATTACACGACTTTCATCACCAAAAAAGTGTACGTTTTTTTAATGTTGAGCTTAGAACGTTTACTCATGAGATGAACCAACAATTAAATATTTTTTTTCTGGCACATCAGACATCTGACAATATGATAAGTGTCTCAGAGAGAAAGTTGCGAAAACAGAAAAAAGCATTTTTGTGGCCCTTGATCATTCCTCCATGAATTTGATATAATACCCCTGTAATAATCCCCGACATTCTCATAACGAAAACATGTTCTATTGTCTCAGAGAGGTGTGCCATGAGTCAAAAAAAGATCCTGGTTGCTATCGACGGTTCCAGACAATCAGATAAGGTTATTGATAAAACCATAGAATATCTGGGATTGGTCGATGCTATGGTTATTCTCGTTCACTGTCACAGAAAATTTTCTACCATCCTTGGACAAACACAAAGAGACAAAGAAATTCCACTTATAAAAAAACGTAGTCAACAATTGATAGAACCCTACATTGAGCGACTTAAGGGAAAAGGTACTACCGTGGAACACAGGTTGATGGAGGAACCGGCGGGAGCAGCTATAACCGACATTGCCACCATTGAAAATTGCGATCTCATCATCATGGGTTCAAGAGGTCTCACTAATCTCGCCGGTCTTATAGTGGGCAGTGTCACGAACAGAGTACTGCAAACGGCACCATGCTCGGTGCTGGTGATCAAATAGCTCTTGAGGCAGTGATCTTCCAGGAACATGACGAATCTCTAGTGAAAAAACAAACCGAATTCCTGTTGGCCACCTCCTCCGGCCGGTTTCGGCTTTAAGGAGAACCCGGCACGAACTGTTATTCTTGAAATATCAGCACATTTTTCCCTCTTCCAGACCTTGCTAACCCTTCTTTCAGGTGTTACTTGTTGTATGAACAACCTCTCTTATAGTGTTTGTCCGAACCATTTCTCATTGACCGTTATATAGAAGAAGAGGGGTTAGGCATGGATAAATGTTAATAATCCGTCTTTGCATCCGCTTATTTCCCGATGCAATAATCAAAATTGAGGTCGTTAGATTGTGATTACCCACCTAAAATACCTTGTTAAAAGATATATTCTTTGTTTTCAATGTCGCCCAGGAATTCTCTTCACCGCTTTTTTACTCATGACAATTTCCCTACAGGCAGTTGCTCAAGGGACAGATGAGGAAAACAATGAAAATGACGGAGCCGCAACCTTCGATGAATGTATAGCCAACCTGCAGCAAGTTGCCATCGCCAAGGGTATCTCACCCCAGCTTGCCGAAAAAACCCTGGCAAAGGTTTCATTTCTTCCAAACATTATTGAATCCGATCGCCGCCAACCTGAGTTTACCGTAACCTTTGCAAGCTATCTTAATCGTCGCGTCACCGATGAGCGAATAGAACGTGGCCGAGAGTTACTCCAGGAACACCGCGATTTATTGAACCACCTTGTCGATATTTATGGTGTTCCTCCTCAGTATCTCATTGCGTTTTGGGGACTGGAGACGAACTATGGCAATTATCTTGGCAGTATCCCCACGCTCGATGCCTTGGCAACATTGGCCTGCGATAAACGTCGAAGCAGTTTTTTTACCACAGAGCTGTTCAATGCCATACGTTTGCTGGAAAAGCCAGGTGTCCGTGAACCTTTATTCGGTTCCTGGGCCGGGGCAATGGGACATACTCAGTTTATGCCTTCTGCCTATTTGCAATACGCCGTTGACGGGGACGGTGATGGCGAGATCGACTTGTGGACAAGCGTAGCCGATGCCTTGAGTTCAGCTGCAAATTTTTTACACCATCTCGGCTGGAAGCGGGGCTTTCGCTGGGGAAGAGAAGTACGACTGCCCGAGAATTTTTCTTTCGATCAACTGGGATTGGAGAATAAACTGTCATTTGAACAGTGGCAAAAAGCAGGTATTATGACGGCCACAAACACACCGCTGCCGGCGGTTCCTCCAGGAACACCACTGGAGGCAGCACTGCTGTTGCCGGCAGGATATCAGGGGCCGGCATTTCTGGTGTATGAAAACTTCGAGGTCATCATGCGCTGGAACAGATCGCAGCTCTATGCCCTGGCGGTAGGGTACCTGGCCGACAGAATTAACGGTGCCGGAGAGCTTATCCAAAAACCCCCGGAAAATCAGCCAAGGCTGAGTCTTGCCCAGGTAAAAGAGATGCAGACCCGCCTGCTTGCTCTTGGCTTTGATCCAGGCACCCCAGATGGCATTCTTGGTCCGGCAACACGTCAGGCAATCCGGGCCTTTCAACTTTCTGCTGATTTGAAACCGGACGGATATCCAAGCGAACAGGTTTTTGCCGGTCTGCAAATGACAATACAAAATCCTTAGTTCGCATATCAGCTCAGCCAAAAATTTTTCATATTGTCCTTCTGCAACTATTTTGTTTTAAAAGTACTTGGAGCTATCACACACTACTGATTATTTGCTTGAAATGGAGGGGAAATGGGGATTTTTCGAGCGTATAAGGTTCTAACACGATGGCAAAAAGTTATTGTTATTATAAGCACTTTATTTGTTATCTATACCTTCCTGATCTTTTTTATACTCCCCAAAATTATCCAAAATATCTCTCAGAAAAAACTCACTGAGCTCCTGGGAAGACAAACGACTATTTCAAAAATTATTATTAATCCCTACTCTTTTCTCGTTATTCTCGAAGATTTTGAGATACGTAGTAAAGACGCCGACCACTCCTTTCTGGCGATCGGTCAGGTTAAAGTCAATTTACAGGCAAGCTCTATTTTTAAACTCGGTCCGGTAATTAAAGAAATTGCCATTTCGGATCCGAAGTTACACCTTACTATCAATGAAGATGGCTCGTATAATTTCAGCGATCTGCTTCCCGATAAAACTGCTGAAGACGGGGTACCACAGACCGATAGAAAAGATACATCCTCAACACCTTTACGATTTTTCCTTGCCAACATCAGACTCCACAATGGTGAAATCCTTATCGAAGACCTGGCTAAAAACACCAAGCACACTCTTACCGAAATGAACCTGGCTGTTCCCTTTGTCTCCAACATGGACTCCCACGTCAATATCTTTGTCACCCCATATTTCGCTGTTAACTTCAATGGAGCCCCCTTCGAACTGAAAGGCAAGAGCAAACCTTTTATCAAGACGTTAACGACAACGATGGAATTCAGCCTCAGGGACCTGGAGCTCCCCAAATATTTTGCTTATAACCCTGTTCCTACCAATGTCGATTTAGTCGCAGGAAAATTGAGTTGCGACTTCTCTCTGGATTTCTCTTCGCCGGAAATTCCAGGCTCCCCGCCTCAAATTCTTCTATCCGGAAATCTCACCCTGGACGATGTGGATATCCGGGGGCCAGGGAGTGCCGAGCTCTTCAACCTGATGGAACTCCATGTAGCCCTGTCACGCTCAGAAATTCTTAAAGGGATGATAAACCTTGATAAACTCTCCATTTCTTCTCCTGTATTGTCTCTGAATCGTGATGATCAGAATGGTATGAATGTCTATAATCTGCTACCCCGGGATCAGGAAGAGAAAGCCCCACAACCTGCGGTAGAGAAGCAAGAATTGCCTTTACAGCTAACCATCGGACAAATCAATATTGACGATCTTCAGGTTAATTATAGTGAGGAAGAATCATCTCGTAATATTTTCTCAATCGATTCATTTTCCCTCGAAAATGCTGGCATTAGCGGCGCGGCTCATGAAGTTACAATCGGAAAAACGATGATTGATGGCGGCAAACTCAATATCTTCCGTCTCGACGATGGAATCCTCAATCTTGCCGCTCTTGCACCTCCTGAAGATCCGATGAGTGTTGAGCAACAGCCACGGATGACGGAGAATGATTCGCCGAAATGGGAAGCCAGGCTTGAAGACTTCGTTCTGCAAAACTTTGAGGTACAGGCGGGTGATCTCGTGGAACAAGGTTTAGGCAATATCTCCCTTGAAGATATTGAGCTTCACTCCCGGCAATTTTCAAACGCCACCAATCAGCAGGGTGATGCCCAGTTGAATCTCAAGATAAACCAGAGTGGTTCAGTCGATATTGCCGGCAAAATAGGGATTGATCCCCTGCAAGCTGATGTGGAATTTTCCACCTCGGATATTCAAATTGAGTGGTTTCAGGCTTTTATATCGCAGGCAGCAAATATAGTTATCCCGGAAGGTGCTGTTGCGGGACAAGGCCACATAACCCTGAAAAAAGAACCGGAAGCACCTATACATGCACAATTGACCGGAGATATCAGCATTGCCGACTTTAAATCCCTTGGCAGCAATGATAATCGTGACCTTTTTTCCTTTAAAAATCTTGCCCTGCAAGGCATGAAGATAGACGCTGAACCCTTTTTTGTCGATCTCCAGTCAATTTCTCTCAAGAGCCCCAGCGCCAACCTCGTTGTCGCAGAAGACGGCGTTCTTAACTTCAGCCGTATTGCCCGGACTGACTCTTCACATGAGAAAGAAGTAGAAAAACCTGAGAAAAACCAAAAGGATAAAGCTGCGCCCTTCAGGATCGGACTGGTTAGCGTTGAAAATGGCAAGGTGGCCGTTCATGATCGCTCGATATCCCCTAACTTCAACACCACATTGACAAAAATCAACTCCAAAGTGACATCGCTGAGTTCTGATGCCAAGAATCAGCCTGCATTCAATCTCAATGCCATGGTCAATAAGCACACGCCTTTAAAAATTGATGGCAAAATCAATCCATTGACCACCAATCTGTATCTCGACATACGGATGATCCTGAAAGATATGGATCTGGGTGTTTTCACACCTTACAGCGGCAAATATGCCGGATACACTATTCAGAAAGGTAAAATGACTCTCGATCTTGATTATGCTATCAAGGATAATACCTTAAATGCTAAAAATGATGTATTTCTGGACCAATTCGATTTCGGCAAGGAGGTCAAAAGTGAAGATGCGGTCAATGCCCCGGTAACTTTGGCCGTTGCGCTCCTTAAAGATCCTTCGGGACGGATTTCTTTGGATCTGCCGATAACCGGAAACCTTGATGACCCGGAATTCAGCATTGGCGGTGTTGTGGTTGAAATGATCATGAACCTCCTGGTCAAGGCCGCCACAGCACCTTTCTCGCTATTAGGTGCCATGTTTGGTGGCGGGGAAGATCTCAACGTCCTTAACTTCAAAGCAGGTACGGCAACACTTACTGAGCAGGAGTCGGAAAAGGTCAAAACGCTCATTACAGCACTTACCCAGCGTCCCGCTTTAAAACTCGATATCGGTGGCTATGTAAATATTGAGCTCGACAAAGAGGCATTGAAACAGTTGCGACTCGAAAGACAGTTTAAAAGCGAAGAAATGAAGAAACGTATTTCACAGGGGAGTACGGTGACAACCGTTGAGGATATTCAATTAAGCGATGAGGAATATCTTGGGTATCTTCAAGCAGCATTTGCCGCTATTCCTCCAAATCCTGCAAAGAGTGACAAAGGATCGGCACAACCAGACGCAGAAAACCCTGGTCAAACAACACCTTCCGGAAAAGACAAGAATGGTTCAGCTCCACCAACCCAGGAAGAAATGCTCCAGGCTGTGATGGAGCAAATGAACATTACCGATGACGACTTAAGCGACCTGGCCCAGCAGCGCGCCATGGTTGTTAAAGATGCATTTATTCTAGACGGTGGCATAGATGCCGCCCGTATTCAGACCACTGCTCCAGACACCCTTGAGCCTCAGGAGGAATCCTTACGTTCTGCCGGGGTAATAATGACGTTACAGTAACAGCAACATATGTCTTTACTTGCATTTTTCGAGAGAATGCAGAGATATGAGTAAAGATTCTTGCAATCAGAGGAGAGTGCTCATCCTTGAATCCTCAAAACCATGATCCGAAAACAGCAACCGAATCGATTTGGATTATTGGCGGTGGTCAGTTTGGCCGGCATGCCGCTGCAATGCTCCATCAGAATTCAGCCAATGCTGACATTACCCTGATAGAGAAAGAAGGACTTGCAAAGCCACCGGAGCATGTAACCTGCATACATGAAGATGGCGTTACCTGGCTCACTCGAAACCTCACTGCCGAGTCCAGGGTCGCCAAAATTATTCCGGCTCTGCCACTGCATCTCGCTGTGGAATGGCTGAAAAACCTGCTTTCAGAAAAAAACATACCCTGGCAACCGGTGGACATACCCGACGAGCTGCTCGGGAGTCTTCCTCACCCTCTCCGTCAAAGTCCTAGCCAGGCAGTGGTCTCGCATGCCGATTTCATTTGTCCCTCCTACTGTAATGAACCTGAAAGGATCTGTACCCATACAGGAAAAGAACGGCCCCAGGCTCTCTTTGAGCTGCTGGAGGATGTGGAATATGCGCCTTTTACTTCACTGGTCATACGAAGCCGTCAGTTTGCTTCAGGTGTTGGTGGATTCTTACCAGAAGACTTACGAAACCTGTATCAGCAGTGCCAGTCCTTATCCAAAACTCCGCTGCTAATTGGCACTGCCTGCAAATGTCATGGTATTATTGATGGGCTGATCATTGGTCAACATTTGTAATTGATCTTTCCGGATTTTTTATAGAGACAACACTGTAGTTGTATTTCGAATAAAAAAACTCACCATGGAGGTCATATGAAAACACGAATCGAGATGTTGAGAGAAATGGGTGTTTCCACCGAAGATGCTGAGCAATACCTTGGCGATCTGGAGCAGCTCCTTCCCAAATATGGGATCGCTGAATCAAAGTTGCGACTTGCGCATTTCTTTTCGCAGGTTCTACACGAATCGGGTTGTATGCGTTTTGACATGGAAAACCTGAATTATTCCGCAAAAGCATTACGAGCAGTGTTCGGTAAATATTTCAAAACAGCAGATCAGGCCGATAAATATGCGCGCCAACCAGAAAAAATCGCCAACAGAGTTTATGCCAACCGTATGGGAAATGGCAGCGAATCCAGTGGAGAAGGCTGGAAATACCGGGGCCGAGGTTTGATTCAGCTTACCGGAAAAAACAATTACCAGGCCTTTGCCAAGTGGATGGATGATGACTCTATTATTGACAATCCCGATCTCGTTGCCAGTGAATATGCCGTGCATTCAGCAGTGTTTTTCTGGGACAGGAATAATCTCAACTCGATTGCAGATCAGGATGACGTCAGGAAATTAACCAAACGGATTAACGGCGGTGATAATGGTTTGGCACATCGCCGGGAATTGCTCAACAAGGCGAATGGTCTGTTGGCGATGCTCGATATCTGACTTTTCCTGTTGACAATCGATTCGCAGATAAGGGTATACCTGGTTATAGACTCTTAACGTAAGAGGGCGTACACTTATCTGCTTGAATATCTCGCAGCAGTCGGTTACAAATAAATAGAAAAATCTTCTCATATAACTATGACGATCCATCTCCAACAAATCCTGCCTCCGCCACCTCTCTTCTAATCGATTTCAGTTTTGAAGATACCCGCAGAGGAGTACTTGCCTTAAGCCAGCCATTAAGGTGAATGTGTGAGTGCGTTCTCCTTGCGGGAAAGAATACTCGAGGAAGAGGAGATTTGTTCATGATGGATAAAAAAAGTATGACCATTGCCCTCAATGGTTCGGTTTTCTTGTTTATGTTGGGAGTTGGACTGATAACTCCCGTTCTGCCTGGCAAAATATACAGTTTCTCACATTCAACTGTTCAAGTTGGTATTCTGGCTGCAACCTTTGCTGTCTCATATGTATTCGTGCAAATTCCTTTGGGAATTTGGGCAGATCGTTTTGGCTATAAAAGATTCATTGTGTCAGGGTATATTCTATGCGGTAGTGCCGGTATATTTTACCTGCTGGCAAAAACCTCTACTGTTCTTTTACTGGGACGTGTTGTTCAGGGCTTGGGTGAAGCACCCTTATGGGCTCTGGCACCAGCAATTCTTTCCCTTATTCACTCCAACAGAAAAGGAAAAGAAATTGGGAGATACAACGCTTCCATCCATCTGGGATTAACCTCTGGAAGTCTTTTAGGTTTTGTAACACTCAAACACTTTTCGGATTCCTCTGTTTTTCTCCTTTACGTTATCCTATGTGTCATTTCGGCAGTATGGACGCTACTCAGTGTTCAGGGAAAAAGGCTGGTACCTTTGCCCGCAACAGGTGTTTCAAAAAAGAGTCGCGCACGGAAATTGGTGTTGATAAAAAAGCCCAGCACAATTGTCGTGCTCACCGGAATAACACTATACGGTGTGGGTTATGGTCTCTTCATGACCATTATTCCAAACTATCTTTCTCAGTCCAGCCTCTTTGAAAATGATCTCAGCGGCATTCTCTTTATCGCGTTTTATCTAGGCATAACGATGGCGCAATTTATTGGGGGCCCATTGACTGATAAGATTGGCAGGGTTTTTCCGATGATTTTAGGATTTTCTTTGTACTCATTGGGGATGCTCCTTTTTATTCATATGTCTTCTCTCTTCATCTTTCCTCTTCTAGCGTCATCCAGCCTGGGTTTGGGACTCTTTCTCGTTGGCTCACTTGCCTTCTTAAATGACCAGGTTGACAACTATTCAAAGGGTTTTGTCTCAGGATTATTTTACTTTTTCTGGGGAGCTGGATATTGTTTTGGGCCTATACTCATGGGAGTTGTCAGTGAAATCGGTTTGATTCGAAATGGATTTGGTTCCCTTGGTCTAATAGGCATTTTTACTGTTCTTTGTATTTATGCAACCTGTAGAGATGTCATTACCGACAAAACCATATCCGGAGAAATTTCGGGGCTGAAAGGCTAACCTCTGTAAATGAGAGGTGATGCAGTCCAAAAGTAGATTCAGTGATTGTCTACTTTTGGGCTGAAAGAAAGGTGTAGAAAAATCAGTAGTCGATCTGAAAGGCGTGAGACAACATTCTACAAATCTATGATGTTGCGTTGTCAAAGCAAACGATATTCTTCTTCAGAGAATTTTTTGCTCGTTTCAGCGCTGCAGCAGTATTTAACAACAAAGCGTCCTTTGGAAGACCATAGGCCGGTAGCGTACTCGCAATGCCAATACTTATGGTGACTACATCTGTTTTTTCTTCAGCCGAATCGTCAGTAACCAGGTCTACCATATGTCTCTGAATCTTCTCAGCCAGTGTTATCGCGCCGTCTACATTGGTTCGTGGAAGAAGAATTATAAATTCATCTTCGCCCCACCTGGCGACGATATCACCAGGCCTTTTGGCTAATTTTTTGATGATATTTGCAATGTTCTGCAAAACCAAATCACCGGCATGTGTTCCAAAATCGCGATTGTAGGCTTCAAAATTATCAATATCACAGAGAAGAAGGGCCATGGGCTTCTTTTCCCGTATCATCCGTTTCCATTCCTGCTCAAAATGATAGTTGAAATGTTTTCGGTTATTAAGCCCGGAAAGTGGATCAATCGTGACAAGCAGTTCAAGTTGTTTATTGGTTTGTTCAAGTTCTCTCTCTACCTGCCTCCTTCTGAAAATTTCTTTTTGCAGCGTTTCGTATTGAATTGCCAGTTGCTGTTGAATTTGATGCTGCTGTATCTGGGACTGGACTCGGGCAATGACTTCATCGGTCAAAAAAGGTTTGGTAATATAGTCCACACCTCCAGCCTCAAAGGCCTTCACCTTGTCTATCGCCTGATCCAGAGCACTTAGAAAAATGACTGGAATATCCTGGGTGTTTTCTTCAGTTTTCAGTCGCTTGCAAATTTCATAGCCATCCATTTCAGGGGAAATCATGACATCAAGGAGAATTAGATCAGGTGTCCCTTCCTGAATAAGATTGAACGCACTTTCTGCATCAGTCGCCGAAAGGACGTTAAAGCCATGATTGGACAGAATACTGCCCAGCAACGTTAAATTTGCCGGATCGTCATCAACGAGGCATACTGTACCGGATTTAAAATCTGCAGTATCTTCGTTGAACACAATTTCTCCACTACTCAGCGATGAAATATCCTTGACCATATTAAGTTTATCCACTGTTCTTTTAAAATCATACCCTAGCGCATACCCATCTGGAAAACACGAAACTCCGGGCTCCAGGTACGAAGTAAATGCTAATTAAAAGTTAATGCAAGTCTAAAACGACAAAGGCATTAATATTTTCAAAAGCTCTGACTTCTCTTCGTTCATGCTAAAACCACTGTAACCCACAACCTGACACAACGGTGTAAATAACGGGGCGACCAGCCGGAGCATCGAAGCCTTGAGCAAGAGCATCGGAATGAATTTCTGCGCCTGGAAAGAGAAGTCTCAAACATCTCCTCAAACGACCTCGAACATGTTCCACTCTCTTTTTCACTATTTTATATTGACATGAAACCGTATAAAGAATAAGGGTGTTTGCTAGGCAAATATTACTGCACAAAGTTCAAAGGATTCTCCATGATAAAACTTTTACAATCTTTATTTGCTCTTGTTTTGTTTATGACAATACAGGGCTGCAGCCAGGAAAAGCTTCTTGATAAATTAACACCAAAAGCTGAGGTTGCGTTTGCAAAAGAATATTTTTCACAATTTCAAAGTCACAATTTCGATGCTATTGAAAAGTCCATTGATGAAAAGCTAAAAACGGCTGATCTTCGAGGAAAGCTGGAACAAATTGCCAATTTTTTCCCCAAAGAAGCACCTGTCAAAATTGATCTGGTTGGTTCAAGAACCTTCGAAATGGGAGAGAAATGGCAGGCAAACTTGACCTTTCAATACGAATTCTCGAAAAGCTATCTCATGACAAATATTATTCTCGAGCGAATTGGAGGCGGTCCATTGGTCGTAACAGGGATAAATGTGAACCCTCTTCAGGACTCACTTCAAAATATCAATAAATTTACCATGCAGGGCAAGTCGATAATCCATTATATCTTTCTCTTTCTTGCTGTAACAATTCCAATATTCATAGTTGTCACTTTTATAGTCTGTCTCAGAACACCAATAAAGAAGCGAAAATGGCTCTGGACGATATTCGTTTTGCTAGGTATCGTACAATGCACCATTAACTGGTCTACCGGTAAAATTTTCTATCAGCTTATAAGCTTCAATCTTCTGGGGGCTGGCTTCTTTTATGGTAATCAATTTGGCCCAGTAATGCTCAAAATTGCATTTCCACTTGGCGCTATAATGTTCTGGATAAAGAGAAAAACATTTTACCGAAAAAACATTCAACCGAACCCGCAAAATCTCACCAGTTAACTTAACTTTGAGTGCGATCATGACGAAGTATATAATCACTATCATGTCTCTTTATTGTTTTCTGAGTATCTCCGGGTGCTCAACTGTTGTCTCAAAATATCCTATCGGAACGGAGAATTACAATGCTTCACCGGATTCTTGGAATGGTACCTGGTTGAGCGATGATGAGTTCATAAGAATAAAAGTAATTGATCCTTCAAACGGCATCTTGAAAGTAGCCTGGATTGAAGAGAAAGAAAATGATCTGAAATTGGAGTCTTTTACTTGTCAAATCAAGAAGGGTGAAAAAGGTCTTTATTTGAATGTACGAGATATGCCAAATGAAGATTTTGAAGGCTTCTATCTTTGGGGAAAAGTTAAAAAAGAAAACCAGAAAATACTTTTCTGGCTACCATCAATCCGTGGCTTTAACAAAGCATATGAAGCAAAAAAATTGAAAGCCATCATCGAAAAAACAAAACCAGATAAATCAGGAAACCAGAATGTTGAAAGGATTAAGCTCCTGGAAGACTCAAATAGTATCTTAGATATTATTGAAAATAATAGTGGCGAGTATTTTGACCTTGAAAACCCAATCATTCTCATAAAAATTGTAAAATGATGGTTCAGGGTTTGCCTGAACAATGAGAATTCTATGCGGAGAAGTCTCAGTAATTGACTCTGAAAAAAACAAGGAAAGATTATGCAAGAAAATCCTTATGCTCCACCTTCGGCAAATTTAGAGAACAAAAAATCAGGAGAATTGATACTTGCCTCAAGGGGCAAGAGACTGCTTGCTGTTATTATCGATTCAATAATATCAAGTTTAATCGTTCTCCCGGTAATATATTTCTCTGGCGGTTTCGAGGGCCTGGCGGAGAAACATCACCCACCGTTTTTCTACACAATAAAAATAGGTTTATTTGGACTGCTTGTTTTCATAATTATAAATGGAAAGCTCTTACAAAAATATGGTCAGACTATTGGCAAGAAGATTGTCGGAATAAGAATCGCCGATTTAGATGGTAACCTGCCAACCATCAAGCGACATATTTTGCCAAGATATGCATTTACTACAGTACTGGGGTACATCCCAGCCATCGGTAGTTTTCTCTCACTCATTGATTGTTTATTTATCTTTAGTAAGAAGAAACGGTGTGTCCATGACCATATTGCAAGAACAATTGTAGTCTCTGAATAACATTATAACTGCAGATATTCACACCTGATAATTCAATACCTGGACGCATGTACCTTTATAACGTCCTGGACTCATGCAAAATCCTTCCAATTACATTTTTGTATTGACGAAGCACTGCAAAAAGAATATTTATACCTACATTGGTTAGGCAATTTCAACATTATTGGAGGACAGTCTCTCTCTTTCTGGGGTAACAAATAACAATATTATGAGTGATTTATACAAAATTATCTTTGAAGGCAAGCTACTTGAAGGATTTGACATCGATACCGTTATTCATAACCTCGCCTCCATTTCAAAGATGGAAAAATCCAAGGCGGAAAAGTTATTGCTTATCAACAAACCAACGGTTCTGAAGAAGGGGCTGAGCAGGCTGGAAGCTGAAAAGATTGCCAAGGTTCTAACCAAATCGGGATTGCAGGTAAGCCTGAAAGGCTATGAAAATGTAACTCAACAAAAGGGTGTTGAACCGAAAGTCTCCCAACAACCTTCTCGGAAGTCTGCTAAAGCCCAAGAACAGCAGAGGGGTGACAATCCATATGCTGCTCCCGTTGCTGATCTTAGCGTAAAAAATAGATTTGACAGCGGTTGGCTGGATACCCCGAAAAAAGTTTCTGCGTCCCAGGGATGGAAATGGATAAGCTCGGCTGCCAGAATATTCTTTGGCGAACCGTTAAAATGGCTAGCCATGGGTGCTATTGCTGCTATTGTTTCATTACCGATCCTACTCATTCCGATACTCGGCTCACTGTTATACTATATTCCGGTTATGATTTTTGCCGGAGGATTTATGATTGCGGCCCAGGAGCAGATGGAAGGAAATGCACTGGAAATTAAATATATTTTCAGCGGTTTCCGTCACAACCGGAACCAACTTGCACTTCTCGGTGTGCTTTACCTTGTATGTATGCTTGTCATCATGGCGATAACAGCTGTTCTTTTTCTTTTTACCCTGGGAGCAGGTTTTCTGCCCTTAATGATGGGCCAGGGTCCAAGTCCTGAGATGATGGACGGTTCTCTGAACACTATAATGATGTTTTTCGTTATAATTCTGGTAGCATTTGGTCTTTCAATTCCCATGCTAATGGCAGTCTGGTTTTCTGCCCCACTTGTTTCACTGGGCAACCAAAACGCTCTGCAGGCCTTCAAGCTGAGTTTCCAGGCCTGTACCAAAAATATGCTGCCTTTTCTTGTCTACGGTCTGGCCTTTCTCGTCATCAGTGTAGTCTTTTTTATGGCTTTTGGTATTCTTGCGGGCATAATTGGTTTTTTTGCTGCTGATGGCGAATCAATGCTATTCTCTTTGCTGCCTGCTGTTGTCATGTTTTTCATCGGATTACCGCTCATGATGATCACCGGTCTTTCTGTATATACTGGTTTTGTAGATATCTTCTCAAATTCCACTTCCCATTAATTCTAACCGCCATCTCCTCCCCAGGACGTGGCTATTTGAGATACATTGTCTACTCAAAGCGATACACGATACAGTTATGAAACCCCAGAGGGCGTGCAGCTGGCCTTCTCTCTGGCCGGGCCAATGGTCCGTGGAGTGGCATGGTTTATCGATTTCATCCTTCGTGCTATCATCTATCTGATCACAGCCTTTCTGCTCGAGCTTTTTGGCGGATTCGGCACCGCCCTCGTTCTTATCATCCTTTTTATTATCGAGTGGTTCTATCCGGTCATTTTTGAAGTCCGTAATGGTATGACCCCGGGAAAACGTATCATGGGAATCAGGGTCGTTCACGATGACGGCACTCCTGTATCATGGTCATCCTCACTGTTACGAAACCTCATCCGCAGTGTGGACTTTTTTCCGTTTCTTAATATCACCGGTTTCATCACCATGTTGATGAATTCTCGTTTTAAACGACTGGGAGATCTGGCAGCAGGAACCGTGGTTGTCTATGCCAAGGAAGGAGATCATCAGTTTTCCATTCCAGACTATCCGGCCCAGCCGCCACCTTTGCCGCTGAAACTTGAAGAACAGCGGCTTATTCTTGATTTTTGTGAACGGGCCGGTAATCTTTCCACCTCCCGTCGCCATGAACTGGCAATAATATTAGCTGAATTTACTGAAGCAAAATTGCCAGAAAACGGGCTTTTATCCTATGGCAACTGGTTTTTAAAAGGAAAAAGTAATAATGAATCAAAATCAGTTTGAGGAAGCCCATCAGCAGAGCTGGAAGGAATTCGACCGATTGCTTGATGAGCTTGAGTCTAAGGATACGGCAAAACGAACATCCGGAATCTCCCTGGCTGAGTTTCCCTCGCGTTATCGGAGAATATGCAATCATTACAGTCTTGCCCAGGCACGGCATTACCGCCCGGCTCTGGTCGACAAGCTCCATGATCTTGTACTGCGGGGTCATTTGCAACTCTATCGTAAAAAAACTCACATCTTCTGGTCCATCATTCACTTTATTTCCAGGGATTTCCCACGAACATTACGTCAAAAAGCCTTTTTTTTCTGGCTCGCCTGCCTGCTCTTTTTTCTTCCTGGTCTGCTTGCTGGCCTGGCAACATACGACAACCCGGTTCTCATCTATACAATAATGGATGAAGACCAGGTGGTCACCATGGAGTCAATGTACGATCCAGACAATAAAAAGATAGGTCGATCGGCGGAACGAACCAACGAAGATGATCTCACCATGTTCGGCTATTACATACTCAACAACATTTCCATAGGATTCCGAACGTTTTCCGGAGGCATCGTTTTTGGAATCGGCTCTGTTTTTTTTCTTCTCTTTAACGGGGTAATGCTTGGCGGAGTAGCCGGTCATCTGTCACATCCACCTTTTTCCTCGACGTTCTGGCCGTTTGTCTGCGCTCACGGCGCATTTGAACTGACTGCAATAGTAATATGCGGTGCAGCCGGCTTGTTGCTTGGCTATAGCCTGGTGAATCCCGGAAGATACAGAAGAAGAGACGCATTACGCTTGGCGGCTCCCGTTGCCCTGAAGCTTGTCATGGGCGGAGCAGTCATGTTGCTGATTGCGGCTTTCATCGAAGCATTCTGGTCATCATCTGGTTTTCCTGCAAATGTAAAATTCCCGGTCGCCGCTGTCTGTTGGAGCATGGTTATACTCTATCTCCTCTTCGCCGGAAGGATAAGCCATGAATCTTGAAAACCTTACCGTCGAAATACGCCCGCGTACGCCATGGGAAGCCGTTGACCTTGGTTTTGTCGTAGCCAGGCGATGGTATTGGAGATTATGTTATCTATGGATGCTCAGCGCACTTCCACTGCTCTTTTTATTTATCATCGTCGCCTCTCTGCTCTCCGACTCTACGGCAAAATGGAGCCTGATTCTGTTTTGGCTGGGCAAACCTCTGTACGAGCCACCGCTATTGATCTGGTTGAGCAAAGCTATTTTTGGTACAAAACAAACAATTCGGCAAACATTACGGGAGTACAGAAGGAACACAACCTTCAGTCGTATCTGCAGGATTATGCTTTTTCGCCTAAGCCCCAGTCGCTCATTTATAATGCCAATTTTGCTGCTCGAAGGATTGAAAGGGAAAAAAGGTCGAGAAAGACGAGCCATACTGCAGGATGGCTACGAACCTGCTTTCTTAAGTTTTACCTCATTTTTTATTGAGTATATTTTGAGCTTTACTCTTATAGGCCTTCTCTATTGGCTCATTCCGGAAAACCTGCGTTGGCTTGATTTTGGTGACTTTATTTTTACTGCAGATAACTGGATCGTTCTCACTGCATACTTTCTCAGTTGTGCTGTTTTTGCACCCCTCTACATTTGTTCCGGATTCATGCTCTATCTTTCCAGGCGTGTTCAACTGGAAGCCTGGGACATAGAAATCGGGTTTAAAAGGATACGGCAACGTCTGCAAAAACGTAAAACCGGGATCAATCATAGTGCAGCAGCTCTTTTGCTGTTGATTTGCTTGACTTTAACCTGCGGTTTATATTCGCCCTCGTATGCCCGGAATCCTGATCCGGATACAGCAAAAGAGGTGATCAAGCAGGTGCTGAATGACAAAAAATACGGTGAAGAAGTTGTTCGCTATCACTGGGTAGCTAAAGAAAAAAAAGAAATCACCCATGATTCAACCTGGGCAGAAGCCTGGCAAAAACTATTTGAGTCGCTTGCTTCACTTGTAAAAGATATTACTCCAACTCTTGCCAAATATGGCAAAGTTCTGCTGTTGTGCTGCGTTGGTATCGTTATTGGTTTTTTGCTGCTTAAACACTCCCAGATCAGGCGCTGGCTCAACGCCAGCTTTACCGTGCAAAAGAGAGGGCAAAAACCGGAGGTGTTGTTCGGCATGGATCTGCGTCCGGAAAGCTTACCGGATGATGTTGGTAAAACATGTCTGCAGCTACTCAATTCCGGTCGAAAACGTGAAGCAATGAGTTTGCTCTACCGGTGTACTCTTTCACGGCTCATAAACGATCATAATCTTCAGATTCTTTCGTCTTTCACCGAAAAAGAATGCTGCAGCGAAGTCCTCAACAGCAGGTCTGCGGCAGAGGCGACCTTTTTTGACAACCTCACCTCTCTGTGGATAGCTATAGCATATGGGCATCGTGACCCAGAGCAGCAAACCTGTCTCCAGCTCGTTGCAAACTGGCAGAACTTTTATGGGGCAGAGTCATGAGCATTACAACACTGCCGCAAAAGGTCAAATCTCCATGGGTGCTTGTGCCGCTTTTTTTGCTTCTGGTCGGCTCACTTGCAACCCTCTGGTTTTTCCATAGTTTTGAGAAGAAAGAGTATACGGTCACCACCGGCAGTTCACCTCAGGCAAGAAGCAATCCACTGCTGGCCGCCCAGGAATACCTAAGGCAGTCCGGTTATAACAGTGAAAGCGTAAAGGGATTGAATCTCCTTACTCAGTTGCCACCGGTGTCTGATGCTATTTTCATCCGACATCTCCCCGCCGGTTTGAGTAACAGTATTATTTCAGATTTACTTTCATGGGTTGAACAGGGTGGTCATTTGTTGGTTGTTCCAAATCCCAATTCACTGGAAAGCAATCACCCAGGAAAGACCACTCTTCTAGAGCAGCTCGGAGTGGACATTCTGGAAAAAGAAAAATCCGACTGCGGTTGCCCGGAAGATGATGACGAAAATACCGCAACTGCATCAACCGATACAGAAAAGGTGACGAAGGAAACAACCGAAGAACAGCAGGATAAGAAGATCGACAAACCTGAGTCAACCATACCGGCGGGACCACGCCACTCGCTGATCTACGCAAATCTTGATGAAAATACTGTTCAGCTGGAAACCCTACAACCCAGGTTGTTAAGAGATAACAGCAATACCGCAGTGTTCAAAATAGATGGCTCCTATTCCATTGATTATGAGGTTGAAGAGGATAAACAGCGCGCTGACCAGAATGAATACATAGAAAGGGATGGTGCCTGGTTGCTCCAATATCAGCTGGGAGCAGGAAAAGTTACGGTATTAAGTGAGATGTTTCTTTTCAATAACTATAGGATTGGCGACTACGATCATGCATATTTTCTTTCATGGCTTACCCGAGAGGATAGTACCACCTGGCTTCTATACTCCACCGCTGTTGATCCCTTTCTGAAAATTTTGTGGAAAAAGGCGCCGTTATTCTGGATAACCCTGGCAATACTGTTGCTTCTTATAATCTGGCGGTTGCAAATGCAGAGTGGTTCACAGCTACGGCCAGCCCTTGATGAACGATACAATATCATGCAGCACATTGATGCAACTGCACAATATAACTGGAGAACGAGCAATCTTGAGACAATGGTGAAAACCAACCGAAAAATTGTCTGGAATATGCTGCTTGGCAGAAAAATGGGAATACAAACCGAACAGGCTAACCCTGAGAAGATTGATATTGAAAGGCTTGTCCAAAAAACAGGGATGACCAAAAAACAGCTACATACCGCATTTCAAAAAGCAATTGAGACGGAACAGGATCTCATTCAAACAAGTAATTTCATGCAGCAACTAAACACGCACATTTCTGGTGGAGATAAAAAGAAAAATGACAACTGAGACAACCGAAGCAACGATGACCATCGAGGAAGGTATTGCCAAGATCCTCTTACTTGAACAGGAAATGAAAAAAAGTGTGGTCGGTCAGGACCGTGTGGTCAGAGAGATGGTCATTGGCTTACTGGGCGGCGGTCACATACTCATAGAAGGTGTGCCAGGTCTTGGGAAAACCTTGCTTGCCCGTACTATGGCCAAGACTGTAGGATCGAAATTCAACCGTATTCAGTTTACCCCTGATCTTATGCCCAGTGATATTACCGGTCACGGCATGTTTGATATGCAGGATAACACCTTCAAAATTCGCAGAGGACCCGTTTTCTGCCATATTCTTCTAGCCGATGAGATAAATAGAGCCCCAGCCAAAACCCAGTCTGCTCTGCTTGAAGCGATGCAGGAACAGCAGGTCACCATCGAAGGAAAATCGCTGAAGCTTGCCCATCCTTTTCTGGTAATGGCAACGCAGAACCCTATAGAACAGGAGGGAACCTATCCATTGCCCCAAGCGCAGACTGATCGGTTTATGTTCAAAATCTATATCAATTATCCCAACAAGGATGAGGAAGTTGAGATAGTCCAAAGTGTAACCAGCCATTCGGTTGGCGATAGTCTTGAAACTGAAAAAGTGGGATCAATACTCAGCCCGAATGAAATTTTAGCGCTTCAACAGCTTATGCCGACCATGACGGTGGATGACCAGATTGTCAAATACGTGGTGGCTATAGTACGCGCCACGAGAAGCTGGAACGGCATTGACTATGGTGCCGGACCACGAGGCGGGATTAATTTACTCCGTGCCGCCAGAGGAAGTGCCATGCTGAGTGGTCGTGAGTTTATCATACCCGATGACGTCAAGGAAGTTGCCTTGCCAGTCCTGCGTCACCGCATCAAGCTCTCTGCCGATTTGGAGATTGAGGGGTACACCACGGACATGGTTCTTACTGAACTTCTTGAAAATGTTGAAGCACCGCGGTTGTAGGAGCGCATGATTTTTCCATCCCTTTTTCATATAGTGCTGTGGGTTCTTTTTCTTGTCCTGGGTCTTACTGCAGGACTTGCACCCGCATGTGCTGACTACTGGCTGGCTTCTGTCAGTCTGATTGTTGGTCTGGCAATTTTTGATGGCTGGAAAAGTCTGAGAAGACCGGACCTGAGGCTCACGCGAAATGTTCATAGCAATCTGCCAATAGCTGCCTGGAGTAAAGTAAGCCTGGAGGTTAACAGCAGGGAGAGAGTTCCTCTCCATATGCGCATTCATGATCATATCGATCATCACATAAAAAGCCGCGGTATACCCGCCACCTTTTCCTTGTCTCCCGGAAGCAAGGCGAAAATGTGCTATGAAGTTCATCCCTGTAAACGGGGGCATTATTTTTTCAAAGGTGCAGATATAATCGTTAACAGCCCGCTGCGACTCTGGCATAAAAAGTGGTTTTTCGAAAGCCCCAGTGAGGTCAGGGTTTTTCCCAACTTTAAAGAGATTGCTCATTTTGCCATTCTGGCGACACACCACCATCTGAGTATGATGGGCATTAAGAAACTCATCAGGCGCGGAGAGGGTAACGAGTTTCATCAGCTTCGTGAATATCGTCAGGGAGATGAACTGCAGAAAATTGACTGGAAGGCTACTTCCCGCTATCGGAGACTTATCTCCAAGGATTATCAGGACGAACGGGATCAACAGATTATTTTTGTGCTCGACAGCGGCAGAAGAATGCGTCATGCCGAGGGTGGTAAAAGCCTTTTGGATCAGGCTCTCAACTCTATCCTGCTCCTCTCGTATGTTGCCTCCAGGCAGGGAGACGGAGTTGGACTGTACTCCTTTGGCGGTACGGAAAAGTGGCTGCCACCCCGAAAACAGGAAGATTCAATTCGTTCATTGTTGCTGGGCATGTACGACATCGACAGCTCATTACAGGCCGCCGATTACCTGCGGGCAGCAGAAGAATTGCTGACGTTGCAGAGTCGTCGTTCACTCATGGTTATCATCACCAACAGCAGGGCGGAAGATCATGATGATCTCATGAGAATGACACGACAACTCCGCAGCAAGCACCTTGTCATCATAGCCGATATTCGTGAACAAATTCTCGATGAAACCCTGCACACTGAAATATCCGGACTTGATGATGCACTGCGATATCAAGCACTTTTGCAATATCTTGACGGGCGCAGGAATCTGTTAACCAAACTCAAGCATCTTGGCGTGCTGACTCTGGATGTTACCGCTGCACAGCTGCCTGCGGCCATGGTCAACACATATCTTGACATTAAGAGTTCCGGGAAATTATAGAACCAATAAACACACATCAACAGGTGATTTTCAATGGGAGATCAATATACAGTTGTCTATATGTGCAAATTGCAGCCAAATGCTGAGATGCCTGATGTTATCGAAAAAACAGCAGCACTCTTTCAATTATCAACTGAAAAGGCTGCCAAATTCCTGTCTTCTGAGAAACCAATCGTCATTAAACGCAACTTGACCTTGGACGTCGCTACAAAATATAAAGAAAAACTGGTACAGACGGGCCTACAGGTTAAGCTTGTGGAAACACCTCAAAAAGAGGTCACGAATAAACCAATGATGAATACAGCCAGAACAGGTACTGACCGGTCTGGATTTATCAAGCATGAAAAAAAGCAAGCGGAGATGCTTTCACCTTATGCTCCACCTGCAAGTAAGTTAAAAGACAATATTACGAAAAATGAATTTATTTATGCAAGCAAATGGCAAAGATTTGCCAATATGCTTATTGATGATTTGGGTTATTTTATTCTCGCCGTAATTGTTGGCGCTTTGGTAGCGATTATTGGTGGCGACAGTGCGGTTGCCTTGATGGAGTCCATACCGGACATAATCTTGGGCTATGTCATATTCTCGATTTATTATTTTTTCTGTGAATTCTTCACCGGCAGAACTCTTGGTAAGCTTATAACAAGGACCAGAGTCGTTGATGAAGAGGGGAATAAACCATCATTCCGTAAAATCCTAGGTCGCACATTCACAAGACTTGTACCCTTTGAAGCCTTTAGCTTTTTAGGAAAAGATGGTCGCGGGCTACATGATAGATGGCCTAAAACATATGTAATAAAAAACTAAAGCTGTAAGTAAATTCTGGGTGCTACAGCACGTTTTCCTTGACAATGAATCAAGAAATACGCTTAGCACCCAGCTTCTTTTGGATCGAAAATTGTCTGAGAACCATTCTTGGTTCCCATCGCTATTCCAACCTGCCTTAACCCGTGATTTTCTCGGGATCAACATATCCAGCCCATTCAGCTTGATTATGCCTTTACAGATAAATGTGAAGATCAGCAGTGCTCTGACTTACTTATGATAAATTGAGAAAACTTGAAAAAACAGGGGAAAGACGATAGGCTAAAAGAGAATACTGATGTAAGGAGAGGAAGAAATGAATCTACTGGCATCGGATACAAAGGCTACGACCCGTGCAGTCAATGCAGCTCTCGACGCCTATCTCGCAGGCGATGTGGACAACCTTATCCCAATACTCCAGAAGGTTCAAAGCAAGCAAGGCTTTATTTCCCCTGAAGCTGTCCGGCAAATCTCAAAAAAATTACGTATATCAAGAAGCAGAATCTTCGGTGTGGCTTCCTTCTACTCACAGTTTCGCTTTAATCCTCCCGGAAGACATTCAATAAAAATTTGCCTGGGCAGTGCCTGCCATGTCCAGGGTGGTGATTTCCTCTTGAACGCCCTGCAAATGGAAATAGGTATCATGCCGGGTCAAACAACCCCGGATGGTCGTTTTGATCTGGAACGGTTGGCCTGCCTGGGCTGCTGCGCCCTGGCCCCGGTGATGATGGTAAATAAGGATATTCATAGTCAGATTTCTGTTACCAAACTGAAACATATATTGGAAAAATATGAATAGGTTCAGCAACATACAAAGCAAAGCAACCCAGGTCTGGCAGGCTTTGCAGGAGAACACCAACCCTGTTGTATATGTGGGGATGGGAAGTTGCGGGCTGGCATCGGGAGCAGGAGAAGTCTGGGATACCCTTTTAAAATCGAAAAAAAAGGAGAAATTAACCCTGGTTAAGGTTGGCTGTATCGGCCCCTGCTATCTTGAACCTTTTATGGACATTCAGGCCCACGGCCTGCCGAGACTCAGCTTCACCAATGTTGATTCTGCGAGGGCTGCAAAATTGATCGGCGGCTATGTCGGTAATAAAGACATCAAACTGAAACCCATTGGCCATCTCGGTGATCCACAAATTAAAGTCAATGGAACCAAATCGTTCTGGGACTTGCCCATGCTCAGGAACCAGGTACGTATCGTCCTCAGAAATTGCGGTATCGTTGATCCGGAAAACATCCTCCACTACATTGCCCGCGACGGTTTTCAGGGATTGATTGCAGCTTTTGAGCAAGGCGCGGATAAACTCATCGAAGAAATACAAATATCCGGTCTGCGAGGCCGCGGTGGCGCTGGCTTTCCAGCCCACAAAAAATGGGCGTTCTGCCGCGGGGCTGCAGGCTTTCCAAAATACCTGATCTGCAATGCCGATGAGGGAGATCCGGGTGCCTTCATGAACCGTTCTCTGATTGAAGGCGACCCATTTGCGCTGCTGGAGGGCATGCTGATCGCCGCCTTCGGTATTGGTGCGAACTTTGGCTACATCTATATAAGGGCTGAATATCCTCTCGCCATTCACCGGCTCCGCATCGCCATGGCCCAGATGGAAGAGATCGGCCTGATCGGCAGGAATATTCTCGGTAGCGGTTTTGATTTCGAGATCAAAATAAAAGAAGGAGCCGGTGCATTTGTCTGTGGTGAGGAAACTGCCCTGATCGCCTCCATAGAAGGGAAGAGAGGGATGCCCAGAAGTCGGCCGCCCTTTCCTGCCATCTCCGGGCTGCATGGCAAACCGACCGCCATTCACAACGTCGAAACGCTGGCGACACTTCCCAATATCTTGAGAAACGGCGGGAAATGGTACTCGGGATTCGGCACCGGGCAAAGCAAGGGCACCAAGACTTTTTCCCTTGTTGGTAAAGTGCGCAGGACTGGATTGATAGAAGTCCCTTTGGGGACGACATTACGGGAAATCATTTTCGATATTGGCAGCGGTACCATGAAGCCGTTTAAAGCGGTGCAGACCGGAGGACCTTCCGGCGGCTGCCTGTCAGAGCAGTTCCTTGATCTGCCCATTGACTACCAATCATTGCAGGATGCCGGCACCATTATGGGTTCCGGCGGCCTCATCGTCATGGATAAGGATTCATGCATGGTCGATGTTGCCCAGTATTTTCTCAGATTTACCAGCAAGGAGAGCTGCGGGAAATGTGCTCCTTGCCGCATCGGCACACGAAAAATGGTGGAGATCCTTGAGAAAATCACTGTCGGTACGGGTACGTTGGAAGAACTTGATCTCCTGGAGTCTTTATCCCAAACCATAAGCAAAGGTTCTCTCTGCGGACTGGGCCAGACTGCGCCCAACCCGGTGCGATCCACCATCAAGTATTTTCGCGATGAGTATCTTGCCCATATACAGGATAAAAAATGTCCGGCAGCTGTGTGCCGGGATCTTGTTCAATACCGAATAGTCAAAGACAAGTGTACCGGATGCCACCGCTGCGTTGAGGTCTGTCCGACCGGAGCTATTACCGGACCAAAGAGCGAGCCCCATAACCTTGATGAAGAAAAATGTATCAAATGCAGGGCATGCTATGAAACCTGCCGTTTTGAGGCAATAGCCGGTGACGCCATCGTCATAGAATGATATGGAAATCATGACTGAAACTACAACAAAAATGATAACCCTGACAATTGACGGTCAAATGATCAGCACGCCTTCGGGTTCTACCATCCTTCAGGCGGCACGAGGGGCCGGCATATATATTCCTACCCTGTGCTATCTTGAATGTTTACCTGATTATGGCAGTTGTCGTCTTTGTATGGTCCAGGTTGAACAGATGCGCGGGTTTCCCACTTCCTGTACAACGCCAGCTGCAAAAGAGATGGAAGTTTCAACAAAAACGGTCGAATTACAAAAACTGAGACGGGAAATTCTCGAGCTGATCCTCTCTGAACATCCATACACCTGCCTGATCTGTAAAGATAAAAAAGAATGCAGTGAATTCATGCATTCAACCCGAAAGGTGACCACAACCACTGGCTGTAATTTCTGCACCAGCAACGGTAATTGTGAGTTGCAGCATCTGGTTGAGTATCTCGAATTGAAAGATATCAGGTTTCCCATTATCTACCGAAATATCCCCCCTGTCACAGATAATCCCTTCTATACCCTGGATTACAACCTTTGTATTCTCTGTGGAAGATGTGTGAGGATCTGTAATGAGGAGCGTTACAGTGAGGTACTGGCTTTTATCAACAGGGGCAATTCAGCGCTGGTGGGCACGGCTTTCAACGAAACCCAGAAAAAAGCCGGTTGTGAATACTGCGGGGCCTGTGTCGATGTCTGTCCCACCGGCTCTCTTTCCGAAAAAATGGGTAATTGGGCAGGGATCCCAGAGAGTTCAACCGCCACCAATTGCATATTCTGCGGTATCGGATGTTCCATGACGGTCAATACCAAAGGAAACAGAATTATCAATATAGGTCCTGAGCCTGGGAAAAAGGATAATCCTCCACAGCTCTGTCTTCGAGGTAAGTTTATTGGCGGTGACATCACCCATCATCCTGATCGAATCAGCAGACCGCATATTAAAAAGGATGGGAAATGGCGGGAGGTAAAATGGGAAGAAGCAACCAGCTTCATTGCCATGAACCTGAAAAAATACGAAGGTGATCAATTTGGACTGATTGGCTCGGCCCACGATACCATTGAAAACAGTTTTATCCTGCAGCATTTTGCCAGAAAGACCATGAAATCAGCTAATGTGGATATCTCTCCCACTAGCGCTTACACCACCTTGGTCAAAGATATCCATGAATATTACGCCACCTATGGACATGTTGAAATCGATACTATTCTTGCCGTCGATAAGGTGTATGTCATTGGTTCACAAACCCAATGGTCCCATCCCATCATAGAAAACAGGATCCGCAAAGCCTTTAAATCCGGCAAAGAGGTTATTGTTGCCAGCTCAACGGCAAACCGGACAGTGAACTTTTCCACCGATTTCCAGCGCTATAATAAAGGGTGCGAGCATATTTTCCTATACAGGCTCATGGAGAAAATAATCACTCGGAAAAATACTGAGTCCGTAATGATAATCATCGGCGACGAAGTGCTTCATTCCGACCGCGCCGAGGAAAACTTCAACACCCTCATGCATCTTGCCTCCTTCTCCGCCAGCAGGATTAAGATACTTTTCCTGCTTTCCGAAGGGAACCGTTATGGCGCCACCATGGCCGGGATGAACCCTCTGATGCTTCCAGGATTTATTGCAGCCAGGAAAAAAGGGCTTACCACCACAGAAATGCTCAAAAAACAAAAAGCGATCTCAGCCCTCTACCTTGTTGGGGATATTCCCTACAGCCGCGTTCTCAAAGGTTTGAAGTTCTTTGTTCAGCAAAACATGTTCTTCACCCCGGCGTCGGAATATGCCCAGGTGTTTCTGCCCTTGGCAAACAACATGGAAAGCGAAGGACATATCATAAATCTTGAAGGAAAACCGATTAGAATACAACCCGTCATCACCATGGATGACAACATTCAACCTACCAGTCAGATTATTAACAGCATAGCCATGAAAATGACCAGGAAGGCTGGTTTCGTCTCAACACAAAGTATGAAAGAGCAGACCCAGCTACTGATTAAAGAATTGACCGAGGGCAAGAAGCTAAGGGTGGGAAAAAGACAGGCTCCAACGCCCGACTCACGGTCAAAACATGGTCAGCTGACTTTAGACTCACTGAAAAGGCACCATTTTCACTACATGGGCAATAGTCTCGCTGATATTATCCCGGATCTACAGAAAGTATTGGAAAAATGAAAATACTGGAAAAGAAAATTATCGCACCGAATGTCCATGAGATGACGCTGTTTGCCCCGGAAATTGCGGCAAAGGCTTTACCTGGCCAGTTCGGCATTGCCATCTCCGATGAGTATAGTGAACGAACACCGGTTACACTCTCAGATTGGGATCCCGAGCATGGCAGCGTGACTGTGGTTTTTCTTGAAGTTGGTGCTGCGACCAAGGGACTGGCAGATCTCAACACCGGCGATGAGGTCTATTCCTTCAGCGGCCCCTTAGGAAAACCGTTTGAAATAGCAAAATTCGGCAAGGTGGGTCTGGTTGGCGGCTGTTATGGAATTGGGGCTATTTACAGGGCAGCAAAAGCATTGCGGCAAGCAGGAAATGAGGTGGTTTCATTTTCAGAAGCGCGTAGCAGGTTTCTACTCTACTGGAATGAAAAGCTTGAAGAGGCCTCCGATGAAGTGAGGTATTCCACCTCCGATGGCTCCCTTGGCAGCAAGGGGCATGCCCATGATCTATTAGGAAATAATCTTAGAGATGGTGAGCATTTCGACCGCATTATTGCTGTCGGCTGTACCTTTATGATGTTTCGCATATGCCAGGTTACCAAGCCATTCAAGGTGAAAACCATAGTCAGCATGAACCCGATCATGATAGACGGTACCGGAATGTGCGGTGCCTGCCGACTTTCCATTGGAGGAAAAACCAGGTTTGCCTGTGTCGACGGTCCCCATTTTGACGGACATGAAGTCGATTGGGATGTGGTTCTGGCCAGACGCAAAGCATATCTGGAAGAAGAGATAATAGCAGGAGAACGGTAAAAACATGGCCAAGATAATTTCAACCAAAACGCCTATGCGAGAGCAGCCGCCGACGGAACGAGTCAGAAATTTTGACGAGGTTCCCCACGGCTATACACTCAAAGAAGCCGTTCAGGAAGCCAGCCGATGCCTGCAGTGCAAAAAACCTTTCTGTGTTCAAGGCTGCCCTGTGGGCATAGATATTCCAGGATTTATACAGTTCATTAAAAAGAAAAAACTGAAAGAAGGCATCAGCAGGATCAAGGAAACCAATATCCTTCCTGCCATATGCGGCCGGGTCTGCCCCCAGGAAGAGCAATGTGAGGGTCGCTGTATCCTTGGGAAAAAACATGAATCCGTGGCCATCGGCAGGCTGGAGAGATTCCTGGCCGATTGGGAACGCAATGAAGGAGAGCAGGAATTACCCAGGATTCCCAAAAAAACCGGTAAAAAAGTAGCCGTCGTCGGCGCCGGGCCCTCGGGCATAACCGTGGCTGCCGATCTGGTCAAGCTTGGCCATCAGATAGATGTTTTTGAAGCCCTGCATAAGCCCGGCGGTGTTCTGGTTTATGGTATCCCGGAATTCAGGCTGCCAAAAGAGATTGTTTTCAAGGAGATTGATTTCCTGAAAAAAATGGGGGTAAAAATCCATCTCGATTCGGTTATAGGCATGATCAGAAGCCTTGATGAAATGCTTCGGGAATATGATGCGATCTTTTTAGGAACCGGTGCCGGACTGCCATGGTTTATGGGTATCCCCGGAGAAAACCTCAACGGTGTCTATTCGGCCAATGAATTCCTCACCCGGGCTAATTTGATGAAGGCCTATCTGTTCCCGAAATACAAAACTCCTGTCACCGTCGGAAAACGTTTTGCCACAATTGGCGGTGGAAATGTGGCCATGGATTGTGCCCGCTCTGCCCTGCGTCTGGGTGCCGAGGAGTCAATCCTGGTGTATCGGCGCGCCCGTGAACAGATGCCTGCCAGGGAAGAGGAAATTCATCATGCCGAGGAGGAGGGTATTCAGTTTCAGCTGCTTACCAATCCAATAGCCTATCATGGCGACAAAAACGGCTGGGTAAAGGAGATTGAATGCATAAAAATGGAATTGGGACCACCAGATGAGTCAGGTAGAAGACGACCGGTGCCCATTGATGATTCCAACTTTATGATATCTGTTGATGTCCTGGTGATTGCCATCGGCAATAACCCTAATCCACTTATTCCCAATACTACTCCGGATATTGAAACTACCAGGTGGGGAACAATTGAAACCGATCCCGAAACGGGAAAGACCTCTAAAAAAGGTGTTTTTGCCGGTGGCGATGTGGCCACCGGAGCAGCAACAGTAATACAGGCCATGGGGGCCGGGAAAATAGCAGCCAGGGGAATACATCGATATCTCGAAACAGGGCAATGGTGAGCATGACCCCTGCATACAGAAGAGATTTCACCAACGGATAAGCCGTTGACAACACAAACCTTCCATTGAAGAGGTGGCATATGGGCGAACCAGAATTGATTTCAAGGTTAGCGATTTTTTCAGGAATCTCAATAAATCTTTTAGCGCAAATTGCCCAACATATGGAGGTGCTGGATTGTGATTCCGGTGAACCGGTTTTCCAGGAGGGTGAGGAAGCGACTCATTTGTATGGCGTCCTCGATGGAGAAGTTGACCTGATCCTTATCGCCAGAGATGAAAATCAAATCACCGATGTTCAGTTTGAAGAATACACCCACGTCGAAACCGAAACGTTGGAAAGAGAAATTGTAGTGGATTCGATAGGCCCGGGTGAAGTTTTCGGCTGGTCCGCCCTCACCCCCTCAGGACAGTTCACCTCCAAAGCTGTCTGCGCAAAACCAGCCAGGCTTCTGGCAATATCAGCACAAATCCTGAAAATTGTCTTCAAAGAGCATCCGCAGATCGGTTATCCTTTCATGGAGCAGTTGGCTGATGTCATTTCAAAACGACTCTCCAATCGCACAAAAAAGCTGCTTGACGGATGGTCTCAAGCCTTTAATGTAAACAGGATTTAAACAAAGGATTGCTGCCATTGCAAAAGCCGACCCTCTTCCGTTGAAAAAGGGGCCCACTGCCACGACAGTAAGCCCCACGGGGTTTTCAGCTTTATGATTCTTCTTTTTCCTGGGGAAGAATGAGATTGAGCAACAGACCGAGGATGCCTGCAAGCCCAATTTTTTCAATGGTGAAGTTGCCTGCAGAAAACTGCATGTTGCCAATACCTGCAACGAGAATCACCGCGACAATCACCAGATTTCTTGGAGTTGTCAGGTCCTTTCCTGATTTTACCAGGGTATTGATACCAATTACGGTAATCATACCGAAGAGCAGTATCATAATCCCGCCCATGACAGGAGTCGGAATGGTTGCCAGGAATGCCCCGATCTTACCTATGAAAGAAAGGGCAATGGCAAAAAGCGCCGCCCAGGTCATAATGGCCGGGTTATATGCCTTGGTCAAAGCGACGGCTCCGGTCACCTCGGAATAGGTTGTATTTGGAGGCCCGCCAAGAAGGGAGGCAAAGGAGGTTGCAATACCATCTCCAAGCAGGGTGTTCTCAATACCCGGATCATCGATATAATCCTTGCCGGTAACACCGCCAATGGCCAGGATGTCGCCAAAATGCTCAATTGCTGGTGCAAGTGCGACAGGGACAATGAACAATACGGCCTCCCAGCGCCACTCTGGAAGGACAAAGTTGGGTATGGCAAACCAGGCTTTTTCAGCAATCGGTTTCATCGAAATAAGTGCTGGAGCTGTCCAGTTCTGCAGCTGTCCGGGATCAAATGCTGCCTGCTGCGCTGCTGAAAAACCAATCATATCCAAAATCATTGCCATCACATAACCTGCAATAATACCACAGAGAATGGGAATCAGTCTGAACCAGCCTCTACTGAGAAGAGAAACCAGGGCAGTAGTACCAAGAGCAACTGTAGCAATGATTGCAGCAGTCGTATCCGGAACCAGCCAGGCAGACCCGTCACCTGTTCGCCCAATGGCCATATGCACGGCAACGGGGGCAAGCACCAGTCCGATGACCATAATGACAGGTCCGGTGACAATGGGCGGCAATAATCTGTGCAGAATACCCGAACCGAATATTCTGACTATGATGCTTATAACGATGTAGAACCCGCCAGCAGCAGCAAGACCACACATGGTTGCAGGAATACCCCAGGTCTGGACACCGTAAATGATTGGAGCAATAAAGGCAAAGGACGAGGCCAGAAAAATCGGTACCTTACCCTTGGTGATAAGTTGAAAAATCAAGGTTCCACCACCTGCGGTGAACAGGGCCACGTTAGGGTCAAGCCCAGTTAAAATCGGGACAAGCACCAAAGCACCAAAGGCCACAAACAACATCTGCGCTCCGATAATGCTGTCTCTCAAACGGAACGCATAATCTGAATTGGGTCTTTCTTCTGACATATTTCCTCCCCTTACTCTAACGTTTACGCACCCTCAACAGGAGGGCATCTCTTCTGCTTCCTACAGAACTATGGTTATTTGGTACCGAATATCTTGTCACCGGCATCGCCAAGACCCGGCAGGATATACCCAACCTCATTAAGGCGCTCATCCATCGCGGCAATATAAATTTCCACATCCGGATGGGCCTCTGAAATTCTCTTGACCCCCTCTGGCGCTGCAACCAGAAAAAGGCCCTTGATATTTTTGCAGCCAGCCCTTTTTAAGGTATCAATGGTGGCCATCAGGGTTCCACCTGTGGCCAGCATCGGATCGAGAATAAGGGCAATTCTTTTTTCCATCTGGCTGGCGGTTTTCACATAATATTCCACTGGCTGCAGGGTTTCCTCGTTTCGGTAATAACCGACAACGCTTACCTTGGCGGAAGGAATAAGGTCGATAACACCATTCATCATGCCAAGTCCAGCTCGCAAAATGGGCACAATGGTGATTTTCTTTCCCTTGATCTTTTCAATTTCCACTGGTCCGGCCCAGCCTTCAATGGTTTTTTTCTCCGTGGGAAGATCTTTGGATGCCTCATAGGTCAGCAACCTGGCAACCTCGGAAGCAAGATCCCTAAAATCCTTTGTGGAAATATCTTTCTGTCGCATCAGCCCGACTTTATGATTGATCAGTGGGTGGTTGGCAATATGTACAGTCATGGCATTCTCCCTTATCGCGAATGTGAGGTGTCGTATAGGCCGGTTTGAACAGATCCGGCTGAGAGCGCACGTATCCCTTGGTGTGATTCGTTCACTTATTTTTCGCAATGCTGATAGTTCTGAATATCCTTTGTGTTACTTTTTAAAAAAGGACTTCTCAATAGTATCACCACAGCTCTGCAAGGGATTGGGTAACAGTTGAGCAGATATTAAATATGGGCAAAAAAAGCAAGGTTTTTCACTGGAAAAACAACTTCATTGTTTTCAGCTGAATTTCTCATAAAACTCTCAAATTCATTGATTATACTCTAAAAACAGAGAGAGAAAGCAGCGGATATATTAGCTGATTTTTGAGGTCGATTTCCTCTGCCTTTTCTTGTTACAGGAATAATAAACAAAATGTTTTCCAAGACGAAAAACTCCGCTCAGCCAACTCACCCTTTCACGGTGACGATACAGAGGAGGCGGTATTTATTTCACGATCCATGCATCAGCCTGGGCTCCTATAATTATCCAGGCTATCTCGCTCCAATATATCATTAAAATCAATGTACGCAGTGAAGAGAAGACTCAGATATTCATCATATGGATATACTCGAGTTTGATCAAAGAAAAATGAGTAATTCTCCACCGCCCTGTTGATCCGACGCTCTCACTCCTGGTTCGCCTCAAAGAAGTGCTGAGTTTTCAAACAGATTTTCACCAGCATCAGCATCACCGGAACCTCAATGAGAACACCAACAACCGTTGCCAATGCCGCACCGGAAGAGAGTCCAAAAAGCATCACCGAGGTGGCAATGGCCACTTCAAAGTGATTGGATGCTCCGATCATTGCCGCTGGAGCCGCATCCTCATAACGAAGCCTGAAAACCTTGGCAAGCCAGTAGCCAAGTCCAAAAATCACAAATGTCTGAATAAAAAGCGGAACAGCAATCCACAGAATCGTCAGAGGATTGCTGATGATGATCTCTCCTTTAAAACTGAAAAGCAGTACCAGAGTAATGAGCAAAGCAATAATGGTCAACGGTGTCAATACATGGAGAAACTGTTCGGTAAACCACTTCTCTCCTTTAACCCTGAGGATTATTTTTCTTGAGAAATAGCCAGCGACAAGGGGTAAGGCAACATAGACACCAATTGAAAGCAGCAGTGCCTGCCACGGTACGGGAAGCCTGCCGATACCAAGGAGAAAACCACCCAGGACACCATAGAGCAGAAGCATGGTAAGAGAGTTCAGAGCCACCATCACCAGGGTTAAACCGTCATTACCTCTCGCCAGGTACCCCCAGACCAGAACCATAGCTGTACATGGCGCAATACCCAAGAGAATACAGCCAGCCAGGTAACTGCGCCACAACGGTACCTGAAGCATTTTGACACCATCCTGCAAGACCACAACCCCTGAACCATGGACCGCCCCCACATCCAGATCCAGGCCGAAGGGCATCTTGACAAGGTCAACTGCATCAGCCCCTATAAAACCACGAAAGAGGATGCCAAGAAAAAAAGCAGCGAAGGCATACATGGTAAAGGGTTTAACCGCCCAGTTGATGAACAAGGTCAGGAAAACAGGCTTGCCACTTTTACCAGCCTTGACCACAGTACCAAAATCAATCTTTACCATAATCGGATACATCATGAAAAACAGACAGACGGCTATCGGTATTGATACCACCGGTGCGCCATTCACATGTAAACTCATTGCATCAAGCTGCCGGGCAAATCCTGGTGCCAACTTGCCAAGTATAATGCCACCAATGATGCACAGCCCTACCCAAAGAGTCAGATATCTCTCGAAAAGGGAAGACATTTTCCTGGGTTCAGTGATCAATTCTACAGTACTCATTTCTCTACGCTCTCCTTTGCTAAATAATCAGGTAAACTCTGAATATAGGTTCGGATCTCGTCCCGCACCCTGCGATAACAGGCAAGTATCTCGTCCTCTTCCCTCAACGCCAGAGAAAGCCTGGGCGGATCATCAAAACTTTTATGGATGAGACGGCAGCCAGACACCACCATAGGGCAGCTTTCATGGGCATGATCGCAAACGGTGATAATGAAATCGAAAGAGTCCAGATCAAATTCATCGATATTTTGTGACCGATGGGCCGACATATCCACTCCGGCTTCGCCCATCACCTGCACTGCTCGTGGATTAAGGCCATGCGTTTCAATCCCTGCGGAACACGCCTCAATGCTTTCAGGATGAAGGCTGTTTGCCCAGGCCTCGGCCATTTGGCTACGGCATGAATTTCCGGTACAAAGAAAAAGAACCCTGGTTTTTCCTGGTCTCGATTTGATCATCTGAGTACCCTCCCAGCCAGCCTATCCACGCTGTCGTCGGCAGATCGTTTCTGGGTCTTCTGATAAAATAACTTCAAGCTGCTCTTTATCATCGGCAAAGATATCGCTTTCAGATATTCTTTCTTTCAACCAGCCCAAAGGTAAGTCACAGGGCAGCTTTTCACTCAATCTAAAAAATACCCAGCGACCATCCTTTCTCCCCTCAATGAGTCCGGCATTCTGCAGCTGGGCAAGATGCCTTGACGCCGTTGCTCCGGCAACTCCGAGCAGTTCGGTCAGTTGGCAGGCACACAGTTCTCTATGTTCAAGCAATGCGGCAATAACCCTCAACCGGTTCTTGTCAGCCAACGCTTTAAATATCGATAAGAGTGTATCCATACTTCCTTCAATTTTTATATTTAGCTATATGACTAAACATATTACTTGCATGAGGAGATAATTCAACTCATTTTTGTTGATCATGATTATTCCTCTGGATAATAGCCTCTGGATGGATTTTTATACTGTTCAAAAAAACAACGTTCAGATCTGAGTCAAAGTTCAGGGCTCTCCAGAATAGCAAAAAACAAAATTCGGAAACTTATACTTTTCAAAAGCTTACGTACTTTGTTCATGGTATGATATATCTAGCGTTCAATTCTCTTTACAACTAAATCTCCAATAGAATTGCTATGTTTATAAGTGCACTCGACCTCTTTAAAATCGGCATAGGCCCATCCAGTTCCCACACGATGGGGCCAATGGTAGCGGCAAACCTTTTCAGAAAAGTCGCAGACGACTATCTATCAGAAGCACCGGCAGCAAAGAGCTATCGTCTCCGTTGTACCCTCAAAGGTTCACTTGCGTATACCGGAAAAGGTCATGCCACCGACAAAGCCGTTCTTCTTGGTGTCCATGGATACTTGCCTGAAAAACTCGTCGACCTTGATGTGACGGAAATTACCGGCAAACTGTGCTCCCAACAGACGCTCAACTCGCATGAAAAACTCTGGTTCAGACCGGATACAGATATCATCTTCGATTATGGACCGGCATTGCCCGAGCATCCCAATGGCATGATCTTTGAGTTACTTGATGAAACGGGTGACGCTGTCCTCCATAGGACCTACTTTTCAATCGGGGGTGGATTCCTGAATACTCCTGACGAGATCACCTCGCTGAAGGCCCCTATCCGGGTGCACTCAACTACCACTTATCCTTATCCCTTCGATTCAGCAAAGTCGATGCTGGAAATGGCAGCAACAAGTCATCGCTCCATAGCATCAATGAAACGAGATAACGAATTGGCTCACCATTCGGCCGATGAACTCAATATCCATCTCGACAAGATCTGGCACGCCATGAGTACTTCCGTTGCACGTGGGCTCTCGGCATCAGGCATACTGCCTGGCAGTTTGAGAATTGAGCGCCGAGCCCGTCAACTGCATACCCGCCTGCACCGCGATCCAGACAGAACCAACGTCAACGACTGGCTTTGCGCCTATGCAATGGCTGTCTCCGAAGAAAACGGGGCGGGACATATGGTGGTGACCGCGCCGACCAACGGTGCAGCTGGCGTTATTCCGGCACTTCTTTATTATTCCGTACATCACCACGATGCCACGGCTGAAGATGTTCGAACATTTCTCCTCACGGCCGCTGCAATCGGTGGTCTGATTAAACATAAGAGTTCTATCTCCGGAGCGGAAGTTGGTTGCCAAGGCGAAGTCGGATCCGCCTCAGCCATGGCGGCAGCAGGATTCTGCGCCATTCAGGGTGGTACTCCTGCCCAGGTTGAACATGCGGCAGAAATGGCCCTTGAACATCATCTTGGTATGACCTGTGATCCGGTCGCCGGTCTCGTCCAGGTACCCTGTATTGAACGTAACGGTTTCGGGGCCGTGAAAGCCTTTACTGCTGCAAGCCTTGCTCTTTTAAGTGAAGGCAAACACTTCATGCCACTTGACAACTGTATTGCCGCCATGAAACAGACAGGCCTCGAGATGTCGGAGAAATTCAAGGAAACTTCACTGGGCGGTTTGGCAATAAGCTATACGGAATGCTGATACGTTTACAGAAGGAAGAAAGCTGTTTTTGAGACGTCGATATCAACAAAGATCCTGCGATAAAGGTTTTACCAGTGGATATGCTGGGCGACAGGAAGGTTAAAGCCGCCAGCCCCAGTATTGTAAAAATCCTGGAAAATCGCGAAGATCAGACTCCTCTCTTGCCCATGGTTTCAGGCTTGTATAGAAGACAGTGCCATCCTCGGGGTTATTACCCAATTTTTTATCCTCCCCTACCCGTAAATCCAGGGACCACCAGCTGACCAGCAATCGCTCCCAGATCTTGAAACTCCCCTTGACATAGCCTTTTCGAGACCCGGATGTTTCATAGAATGAGGTGATGCTGCCGTCGGGTAGCTGCAATTGCTCAAGTGCTTCAAAAGGATAGAGCGGCAGCCGGGCAAGGGGAAGACTTTGAAGATCGTCCTCTGCCATAAGCCAGACATTTTTTGCCCGGTGGGAGCCCGGGCGAAGATGGACGATGAGATTTTGTTTTTGAGTGCCTGAAAACTCAAGATAACTTGGAAGATTTTCACCATAGACGTTTTGTCGTCCGGGTTTCCAATTCTTCTTCCAGCTCTTTTCAGACATATATGAGGTCGGAATAAAGGCCAGATAACAGCCACAGGTGTGCAGCAGGGTATAGAGCAGTGGCCGTTCTTTGTCATCAAGCGTTACCACAATCAGCAAACCCACATTTTTACCAGCACCAAGAAAGCGCAGTGGAACTTTGGAAAAATGAACACGATAGAATATGTTGGTATACTCCCCCTGCTGAGTAGAAAAATGACGCACAGATGTATAGATTGCCCCCACTTCTGGATCAATTTTGACAACTTCTTGATCATGCTCAATTAAAGCAATTGGAGTGCCGATCCTGTTATACTTTTGGTCCACCTCTTCAGCAACGAATACCGGGGCAAATTGGGAAAGCAGATGATCATTGTCGTCTGCAGCATACACCAGAGAATTCTGCCATTGAGGACTATCAGGAGGTAATGCGCAGGAAGTAAGGAGCAGGAGCAGTAGAATTGCAGCCAACTCCATCCATAGCCGTTGTCGTTTCATAGTGAAAACCCTTGGAGTAAATCATTAACACATGCAATACATCTCTCTAAGCATAATTCTCCACACATATAATCATTGTGTTTCATTCTCACAGTGGTAATGCAAGAAATCTATTTGCAATCATAAAGCAACATAGCAGTCGATGGTGAAAGGCGGTGTACAAACAGCATAAAAGATAAGATTCTCACGGCCTGTATTGGTTATCCTCTGCCTGATATTATTGGGAATTCGAACAACATCACCGGGACTGACATCACAGCACAGGGTCTCACCGACCTCAACCCTGCCGGAGCCGGAAACGATGATGTAGCGCTCCTGGACTTCCTTGAGCATGTGCCATGCAGTGGTTTGTCCAGGTTCAACTCTGGCACGGGCAATAGAGCAGGCATCATCCCCTTCATCATTTGCAATTTCTGTAATAAAACACCCTTCCTGAAACCAATATTCTTTCTGCTCAAGCTGTTTTTTTATACTAATGTGCATATATTGCCCCTTTTCCTTCACCAACAGGTCATCGTTATGCTATTATTTTGGAAATGTTTTCTACTGGGAACATTTCTTTTATACCAGGATAACTGTTTGATATACTAACCATTAAAAAATTAATGGTGAAAACGGCTTTTTTGAAGAACCTTGTTTTTATGAGATATCTCACATATCATTAGTCAATGAAGCGGAAGACGACTATGATTTTTCCCACAAATATCACGAAAAAGAACTGGTTATATCAAATCAAAAATATGTTTACAAGCGGTTCAAATGTAATAGTAAATTGTATGTATGGAGTTTATTGATGGCAAAAAATTCATTTTATCAGAAGGGCTTTCATCAAGCTTTTCCAGAGTATAACAGTAAAATCAAAGCTGCAATTATCCTTCTGCTCCTTCTTTCATTTGTAAGTCTGCTCCTGTGTGTTATCGCGGCTCTTTTCCCAAATTCACAACAACTCTTTTTCAGTCTCTGTGGTCTCTCTTTTCTATTGACCTTGATCTGCGGCATGACTTTCAACTCAATTCTTAAAAATGAAAGGCAAAGAGAATATGATGAATTACTTTCTCTTTTTACCAGCACTGAAGAGGGTAAAGCCAATCTGGCGTCTCCACAGATGGATGCACACACCCCAGCCACGCAAATGGTTTGCAGACAATATGATCTTTTTTTGAGCAAAATACGTGGACTGATCTCGGAAATGCGAAAAATTGGTGTCGACATTGCAATAGATTCAACTAAAGTTGCTTCATCCGTTGCCAATACAGCTGAAAAGACTCAGCAGCAGCGTGATCTTTCCGCGAATGTTTCAACATCAAGCGTGGAAGCAAATCACGCAATTACAGAGGTTTCAGAAAACACTCAATATGTTTCGGAAAAAACCACGAACAATCTCTCCATGGCGAGAGGAGCTCTGGAAGAAATAACTGATATCACAGAAAAAATAAAACGAATTCATCAAACTGTCACCTCGTTTATCTCCACCGTTGAGGACCTTGGTAACAATTCCTCAGGCATTCTTGAAATCATTAATATCATCAACAACATTTCAGAACAGACCAATCTACTCTCACTCAATGCCACAATCGAAGCCGCCAGAGCTGGTGAACACGGCAAGGGATTTGCCATTGTTGCCCAGGAAGTCCGGGAATTGTCGCGCAGAATTACCCCGGCCACCGAACAGATCACGAAAAGCATCAATACCATGATCGGTATTGTTGAGAAAACCCAGCAGGAAACGGCCCAGATACTCGAATATTCAGAAGACACCAACAGTGTGGTTCAGCGGACAACCGAAAACTTCCACGCCCTGATCAATGACTTTGAGGAAGCAGATAATCAACTCATGAAAATTGCCGCTGCCATTGAAGAGTTGTCCACCAACAACTCTGAAGCAACAGAAAAGGTTAACATTATCAATTCATTGAGTAATGCCATTGCCGAAGATATGCAAAGTTCCGATAAATCAGTGGAAAGCCTCCACGGGATGACGGAAAAGATGCTTGAGATGGTGGCAAGTTTTACCACCGGAGAGGGGCAATTTGATGCGCTCATAAAACGGGCGAATGAATTACGTCAGAAATATGAGGTAAAAATCACCGGACTCCATGCCCAAGGTGTCAATGTTTTTGACAGTAACTATAAAAAAATTCCAAACACCTCACCGCAAAAATTCGAAACCTCATTCACCAATGCTTTCATTACTAATATGCAGCCGTTATTTGAAGAGGATAAACCAACAATCAACGGCGCGATCTATTGCCTGGTAGTAGATCGCAATGGATATCTTCCTGCTCATCATAAGGCGTTTTCACAGTCAATGACCGGCGATCCAGAGATTGACCTGCTCAAGAGCAGGCACATGCGTATCTATTTCAGTAATCAGACAGAGCAAAGACGCGCAACCCATACTAAACCACTCCTGCTCCAGACGTATATGCGGGATACTGGCGAAATCGTCAACGACCTATCGATGCCCATTTACATAAATGACAGGCATTGGGGAGCACTTATTATTGGGCTGACACCGGAAATACTTCTCAAGGATTAACCCGAATTTCTCATGAGCAATCCAGGTTAGTTGCTGCTATTTTCGTTTATGCATCGAAGCGATTATGTCCTCGGCGTCACGTTGTTTGCTTTTAAAAATTCTTGCCAATTCCGTTGCCGTCGAAGGAATCTCTTTTTCCTGCTCGTACACTTCCAGTAATTCGTTGTAATATTTATAGAAAAAGAAAAACAAATCCTGATAGCAGGACTCGGTGAAGGAATTGATAATAATTTTAATGAGCTTGCCATTTTTATCGGTAACCATTTTACTCTTTTGAAAGGGCTCTATGGTTTCCTGAAATAATTTGGTTATATACTCAACATCTCTGACGTCATGAACAGTTTCAAACTCATTCTGAAATCGTGAAATTGTAGAGTAGGCGAACCGGGTGATCTTGTTCTGATCAAAAACCTTCTCGGCCTTTTGCAGCGCGCTCTCAAGAAGCCCGCGTGAGCTGGTACTTTCTTTTATTATCTGAGCTTCTGCGGCGGCCAGTCGATCAGCAATGGTTTTCTCAAGCCTTTCTTCTCTACGCTTTAAATTCCTTTCCCTCTCCTCAAGCTCTTTAACCTGGGTGAGAAGTTCATCGCTAAAATTCTTGAATGCTCGTTGATGAACTGCCTTGTCAAAATAGACCGAAAGTTCTTCACCTATTTTGGTTATCTCTACAATTTCAGCAGCCTGGGAAATCTGCAGACTGGAAACAAAAATACCATCAAGGTGATCAGTGGCATCGGAAATCCGCTCTCGGCTTTTTTCAATACTCATCATTGCCTGATTGGCGGAAGCATGGACTGTCAAAGCAACTTTTTCAACAGCCTGCCTGACCACTTGGTTGTCCGACTTCAGGTATTTTGAGGTGGTGTGGGCACCAGCAAGCCGTGGTGTAGAATCATTACTCATAGAGAATCTTCTTTGCCTTTGCTTTTACAAAGCAATAATTTCATAAAAAAATAATAGCATAGCCAGATAAACATCTATATCCGGATAATAAAAAATGACATACTTCCAGAATCAAAGGAAAAGCGGCTCCATTGTCCAGCGGTCTTTTTCACGTGGAACAACATTGTTGTAATACAATATCTTTTACATTTAGTGAAGACTTTATTTCCAGCAGGCCTGGCCTCTAGACATCCGTTCTTTGCTACATCTGCAGTTTAGTAGAAGGGAAGGTTTCTGTGCTTTCACTTATGGACATCACAAGTTTCACTTATCGTGATTTTATTTGTCATTTGAAATGATAAAATGTAGTATTCGCAAACCACAAGGGTCTTTTAACATTATATTCTCTGAGCGACATCACTACGATGGCGCGCAGATATGAGGGAGAAGCAATGGCTATTAAGGTTGGCATTAACGGATTTGGCAGAATTGGACGCAATATATTCAGAGCAATGCTGCAGGATCCTTTTTTTTCGGGTGTAGAAATAGTTGCCATCAATGACCTTACCGATGTAAAAATCATGGCCCATCTCCTTAAGTATGACTCGGTCATGGGGGTCTACCATGGCGATATAGATGCTGATGAGGAAAGCATCATCGTTGATGGAAAGGCAATAACGGTAACCTGTCATCGAGACCCGGCAGCCATCCCCTGGTCCAACCTTGGTGTCGAATACGTTCTGGAATGCACCGGTCTCTTTCGGGATAAAGAAAGCGCCCAAAAGCATCTTGAAGGCGGTGCGGCAAAAGTGATTATTTCTGCTCCGGCCAAGGGTGATATAAAAACTATCGTCATGGGAGTCAATGAGGATGAATACGATGGTGCCAACCATCACATCGTCTCCAATGCCTCCTGCACGACGAACTGCCTTGCCCCGGTCGCCCAGGTAATCCTCAACTCCTTTGGTATTGTCAGCGGGCTCATGACAACAGTGCATGCTTACACTGGAGATCAACGGCTCCTTGATTTCCCTCATTCCGATCTGCGCCGTGCCCGCGCTGCTGCAATGTCCATGATACCCACCAAAACCGGTGCCGCTTCTGCAGTTTCTCTGGTTATTCCTGAGTTGAAAAACCGCTTTGAAGGCCTTGCAGTCCGTGTACCGACCCCCAATGTCTCCCTGGTCGATGTCGTCATGGAAACAGAACGCACCACCGATGTTGCCGAGGTTAACGAGATGCTCAGAAATAGCGCCAATCGTTACCTTCATTACACGGAATCGCCTCTGGTTTCCATTGACTATCAGGGTTCGCCCTATTCTTCAATTGTGGATGGCCTCTGTACCCGGGTTTTAGGTAAATCCGTGAAAATCATGTCCTGGTACGACAATGAATGGGGCTACTCCAACAGGATGCTCGATCTTCTCCTACATATGCATGGGAAAAAGGTCGTTTAGCTGGAATTTCTCTTGTGCAGCGTGGCAATTTGACAATGGTTTCTTCACTTCAATACTCTTGGTAAAATTGGCCAAAAAATATTTCGCCTGCCTGCAATGCTAAGAGTTAAGGCATCAATAAGAGCGGTACAGTTCCGCGATTAACACCACCTTGGAAAGCACTGTCGAAGGTGTATCCAGCACCTTTTCCATATTAAAGTCGAACAAGAACATGAAACCACCCCTGCGGCCTGCATTGATACCCAAAAATTCTTGTTTTTATAATGAGATATGATGAAAATAATAGCATTATTCATGCGCGATTTTCACAGTTTTTAGTTTCATATGAACTTGACATTATTTTCACTTGAATTATTTAGCGAACTGCTATAGAAAAAGAAGAGGTGATCAGATAAGCAAAAAAACACAATAGCTGGCCTACCAGATTTCCTCACTGACTTGGGTTTAAAAATGTCGACTCTTGAAACGGAAGTACTCATCATCGGCGGCGGAGTCACCGGCGCTGGAATAATGCGAGATCTCTCTCTGCGTGGGATTCACTGTATCTTAATCGAAAAACGAGATCTGTGTGCCGGAGCCTCCGGAGGCAACCATGGACTGCTCCACTCCGGAAGCCGTTATGTTTCCAACGACCTTCAATCAGCCATTGAATGTAGGATCGAAGGCAAGATCCTCAAACACATCGCACCTCACTGTGTTGAAGACACCGGTGGACTTTTTGTCAGCGTTATTGGAGACGATGAAGAGTTTGGTCATCTCTTTCCGCAATATTGCCAGAAAGCAGATATAGACTGCAGCGAGATACCTGTCAGTGAGGCTCTTGCCATGGAGCCAAGCCTGACCAAAAATCTGGTAAAAGCCTACCACGTTCCCGATGCAACCATTGATCCATTTCACCTCGCTCTGGAAAATGTAGCCCATGCTGAAATGAATAACGGCAGCAGATATCTGCCTCATTGTGAAATATTGGAATTTTCCCAAACAGAAGGGAGTCTGACTCAAGCCCTGTGCCATGATGGCCACAGTGGAAAAAATTTTGTGATAAAGGCCAGCCAATTTGTTAACGCCGGCGGCGGATGGGCCATGAAGATCGCCTGCATGGCGGGCTGCAACGATGTCCATCTGCTTTGGTCAAAAGGTACCTTGCTTGTTAGTCATGACAGGTTGGCAGATCGGGTTATCAACCGTCTCAGACCTCCGGCAGACGGCGATATTCTCGTCCCGGGCGGTACTGTTTCCATTCTGGGCACCACCTCCTTGAGATCCGAATCCATTGAAAAAGTACTACCAACCGTTGATGAGGTGAACACCAACGTGCGTGAAGGTATGGTGATGATTCCAGCACTGGCAACCACCAGATTTATCCGTGCCTTTTCCAGAGTCCGGCCGTTGGTACAGTCAGCGGAACAAGATAGTGACCGTGATGTAGCCCGGAGTTTTTCCCTTTTCGATCATACCGGATCGTTGGCAAATTTCTGCACCATCACCGGGGGCAAACTCACCACCTATCGTATGATGGCAGAAAAGACAGCCAACCTTGTGGCGGCGAGGCTCGGCAACACTGTACCATGCACGACGCATACGGTTTCATTGCCAGGTGCCGCTGGTTGTAAATGGACTGAACCGGGCGCATCACCAAGATACTGGTACAATGCCAAATCACCGGACGATATGATCCTCTGCGAATGTGAAATGGTTCCACAATCTGCAATAACGGAAGTACTTGCCAGTTCTCCAGGAGCAGAAAAAAATATGAGTCTTGAAAGTATTGCCCTGCGCACCCGGGCAGGAAAAGGTCCGTGCCAGGGCTCCTTTTGCGGCATTCGTATTGCATCTCACCTCTATGATCAGAAATATTACAATGATATACAAGGACTCCACCATATGCAGAATTTTTTCAATGAACGATTCAAAGGTATGCGCACCGTAATCTGGGGCCAGCAAATGGCTCAAATGGAACTGGCCGAGGCGCTGCATTGCGGTCTTCTTGGCCTTGACAACCTGAAGGAAGAGCAGCCTGTCAAAGCAACCGAATAAGACATGAAGCCGACAACACGATATATCGAAACCGAACTGGCCATAATCGGCACTGGCCTGGCCGGAATAGCCGCATCAATCTTTGCACTTAACCGCGGGATTTCCTGTACACTTGCAGGCAACACCGGGGCACTGGCATATACAACCGGATATCTTGATCTCCTGGGTTTTCATGATGGTCGTTTTCTTGATGATCCCTGGCAGGAACTGCAATGTCTTCAAAAAAGCCATGACAAGCATCCACTGGCTGCTCTGGAGCCCTTTAAAATCAATATAGCTTTTTCTGAATTCACCTCCTTTATAAGCGATATCGGGTTGCAGTACACCAGTCCAGGAACAGCAAACCTTCAGGCCATCACCCCTGCAGGAACCATTAAACCCACGCTCTGCGTCCCCCGGACAATGGCAAAAGGCGTCAAAGCTCTGGATGAGAAATCAACCTGCACGATTTTTGGTTTTCAGGGACTCAAAGGTTTCAGTGCCCACCAGATTGCCGCCAACCTCAAGGCTACCTGGCCGGATATTCAGGCTAGAATTGTATCATTTCCTGGTCATGAAAACGGCGAACTTTATGCAGAAGTTGCCGCCCGTTCTCTCGAAGTTCCAGGCACCAGGGCATTGTTAGCCGAAGTATTGCAGAAAGAAGCTGGAGATGTCAACTATATCGGACTTCCTGCAATTCTGGGAATGCATAATCCGGATGAGGTTCTTGCTGATCTTGAAAAGCTGACCGGTTTTTCAATATTTGAAATTCCCACGATGCCGCCATCGGTGCCAGGTATACGACTACGCGAGATAGTCGAACAAACTCTTCCAGCCAGAGGTATGACCCTTATTCCCCAGCAAAAAGTTAAAAATATAGATTTCAACAAGGAGTCGATAGTACTGCAGCTCTCCGACAACTTCGGCCCCATTGAGATAACAGCCCAGACGACATTACTGGCCACGGGCCGATTCCTGAGCGGAGGCCTGCAGGCGCACTTTGATCACATAGCCGAGCCTCTGGTCGACCTCCCGGTTTATCAGCCGTATTCACGTGAAGAGTGGTATCGGGAACAGTATCTTGATAAGCGCGGACACGATATTCATCTGGCTGGTATTGAAACGAATCTGCATTTTCAACCTTTGGGTAAAGATGGCAATATTTTTGATAAACGGCTTTTTGCCGCTGGAATTGTCCTTGCCCATCAGGATTGGATTCGGCAGCGGTGTGGTGCCGGAGTAGCAATTGCCACAGCACTTGAGGCCGTGGAAGCGGCGAACCGACTGTTACACCATAAATAATACGGAAAAACCGGTCCTTTTACCTTCACCTAGAAACATGGCCAATAAAGATACTCACTCCATCAGCTTTAAAGACAAAGCCCTTGAGCTGCTTCCAAAAGATGCCAGCTTTGACTCCTGTCTGACCTGCGGGCTCTGCTCGTCAGGCTGTCCGGCTTCAAATCTTGAAAATATGGACCCCAGGAAATTCATTCGCATGGCCATGCTTGGCATGGACAAGGAACTTGCAGAAACGCCATGGGTATGGATGTGCACCCAATGCCGACGCTGCCATCATGTCTGCCCGATGAGCATTGATATCGCCCAACTAATCTTTTTTGCCCGTGGGCTCTGGTCGGAAGAGAAAAAGCCCGCGGGTATTGTTCGCTCCTGTCAGTTGACTCGTTCCACTGACAGTACCAGTGCCATGGGATTTCCCCCTGATGATTTTGTCTTTGTTGTTGAAGATGTTCTTGAAGAAGTACGTGAGACGCAGCCACAATTCAAGGACCTTAAGGCACCCATTGATAAACATGGTGCCCATTTTTTCGTCAATCAAAACTCTCGTGAACCGATGAGTGAACCGGATGAGATGGTTCCGCTCTGGAAGATTTTCGATTATGTTGGAGCAGACTGGACCTACTCCTCGAAGGCCTGGGCTGCAGAAAATTTCTGTATGTTCTCAGGTGATGAAGCGGCCTGGTACGAGGTCATAAAAAAACGGGTTGATGCCGTTAATAACCTGGGCTGCAAGGTCTGGCTGAACACAGAGTGCGGTCACTCCTACTATACTATGTGGAGTGCAATCAGTCGTTTTGAAATGGATGCAGACTTTGAACTGCAAAACCTTGTCACCTACTACGCCCAATGGATCAGAGAAGGCAAGCTTCCGGTCAACTCAGACTGGAACACTGCCAATATCACCTTTACCGTCCAGGATCCCTGTCAGATTGTCCGTAAAGCTTACGGGGAATCAATTGCCGAGGACATGCGTTTCGTTGTCAAAACGCTGGTTGGCGAGGAAAATTTCATCGACATGCAACCAAACAGAAGCGCCAACTACTGCTGTGGTGGTGGCGGAGGTTTTCTACAGGCAGGAATGACTGAACACAGAAGAGCTTATGGTAAGAGGAAATTTGATCAGATTGCCGCTACCCAGGCACAATACGTCCTTACCCCCTGCCACAACTGCCACTCTCAGATTGAAGACATTGGCCATCACTACCGGGGCAATTATCACGTTATCCATTTCTGGACGTTGATCTGCCTCGCTTTAGGGATACTTGGGGAAAACGAACGAACCTACCTGGGCGAGGATCTGATTGCATTGTTATGATATTAGAGTAATTCCAAAATAGCATTACCACGGGTTCGTGCCTTCTCGACATACCCTTTGTCAAATAATTGTTGCATGAGATCCGTTTTCCATAAGTGTTTCTGGTCATCCTCTATAACGATGCATTTGGGCAGCATCTCCTTTCGAGCATTGGAGATATATGGTCCAAGAGCCTGGTCTTCCATACCCTCAATATCTATTTTCAGGCTGTCAACTTTTTGTATTCCCTGATCTTCAAGAATATCTAATAACGGCTTGGTTTGAATTTTTACCACATTGTTCGAGCCAGGGAAAATATGACCATGAAGACTGGCCGCACCGAGATTACTATCCGTATGCAGTTCAAACTCCCCCTCGGGACCTACTCCTAAAGGAACAATGGAGATCTTGCTCTGTAAATGTTCATTAATGGCAACATTGAAATATAACCGCTGCAAAGTGGGAGGATTAGGCTCAATAGCAATTACTCTACAGTCACATTGATGTGCTAGAACAAGTGAATAATAGCCAATATTTGCACCAACATCCACAAAAACACCATTCTGACAGACACTCTCCAGGTACGACAGTTCTTTTTTGTCATAAACAACCGAAGAAGCAAGGATTTTCCCATCCGTTACATTATTGCTGATATCAAGCCGGTATTTCACTCCTCTTCTTGAAATATCAATATATCTGCCATATCTCTTTCGCCATTGTTCTAGTATTTTTGTCCGTAAATCTCCTCTTCCCAGGCCGGCAGCTATTAACAAACGTAAGAAAAGTGATTGTGTTGGTGGGGCATATTCACCCCAGGGAGCAGTCTGTTGTAGAACCATGGGTTTTCTGATGGAAGAAATGAACAATAAAATTGTGTTAAAAGCATATAATGCTCAAATTCATTAATGACTACTTACTAAATAGAAAAACTTTGGCAACAACAATTCCGATTCGAAGAGAAGAGTAGGCCACAAACTTACAGGGGCTCTTTTATCTATGAAAAAACGGCAGAAAAGTATCTTTTTCTGCCGTATCTTGATAATCATCAGGTACTTGAGCACTCCTACATCAGTTGAACTTTGCGAAGACGGTTGCTGAGTTCTTCTCCCAACTTTTTTCCTTGCTGCCAAAGCCCGTCCTGATATTCAACGGAGTAGAACTTCTCAGGAGTAACTGTCGTATCTTCTCCAAATATCCATGACAGTGCACTCATCGGACATTTCTGACCAAAACCGCACGCCATACATTCCGGATTACCAGTTGCTTTCAGTTGGCCCAACACCTCCATGCCTTCCAAAGTCAAGGCATGAGCCACCTGCGTACTGGCTTCATCGAGTCCAGGAGCACCACGACCAATACCGCCATGAAGCAGTTCTTGAAAATGCTTGAAATGGTAGACGGTGGACAATGGACCGCTGAAGACTCAACTAATCTAAGAGAGCATCTGATACACCTGGATGTGGAGTATTCCTTGGATGAGATACCGGACACACTTCAGGAAACAAGGGACGGAATCAACACCATTGCGAAAACCGTCGCTGCATTGAAAGATTTTGCTGTACCGAGTTCGCAGAATAAAGTAATTTCAAACATCAACCAACTGCTTAAGAACACGATCTACGTATTTAAGCATCGATGGTCCGATGTGGCCGCTGTGAGCACTGAACTGCAAAGGGATCTTCTTGAAATTCCCTGCTATCCTGCCGAATTGAATCAAACCTTTCTGGCTATTCTGGAAAATGCGATTGAAGCCATCTCCGCTAAAATGCAACAAGGCTTACCCGGCAAGATTGTCTGCCGGACCATAGGCACACCAGATGGTATTGATATCTTCATCTCAGATAACGGTACAGGAATGTCGCAAGAAACACTGGCTATGGCGTTTGAACCCTTTTTTACCACCAAGCCAGGTGTTGGGAAAGGTCAGGGACTGACAATTGCCTATGATGTAGTGGTCAATAAGCACGGTGGCCAAATTTCCATTGAAAGCGGGAAAAATCAAGGTACTTTGATAAAAATTCACCTATGAAATTCTTGATATTCCGATGTCACCTGAATATCCACGACTACGTCGCCGAGAATCGTGGTGCTCACTTCGGTTCTGGTCGGCACCGCAATTGTATTCAAATAAACAAGAGATTAAGAAATGGATAAAGTTGAGCTAAAAGAATTATATAAGAAAACATTTAACGCTGTTTCCGATGGATATGGCCATTCAGCAATGCGATTTTTTAATGAGAGCGCTAAGCAAATTCCCTTGTATTTAAACATGAAGGGCGATGAACATGTACTTGATGTGGCAACAGGAACTGGTTATGTCGCGCTTGCTATTGCAAAGAAGTTCCCCAAAGGAAAAGTGACGGGTATAGATTTTTCAAAGGGTATGCTTGCTCAAGCAATGAAACACAAGCATGAACAAGGTCTAGAAAATGTCACGTTTGTTGAAATGGACATGCAGTCTATTGATTACCAAGATAAATATTTTGATATTGCAATAAGCTCATTTAGTATTTTTTTTGTAGAGGATATGAAAGAACAGTTAAGCCATATTGCTAATAAAGTGAAAGATGGCGGAATGATTCTTATCACAACCTTTTTTGACACTGCTTTCTCACCTCTTGTAAATCTTTTTATTAACCGTCTTGAATTGTATGGTATTGAAGTACCAAGTTTTGCGTGGAAACAAGTTGCAACGAGGGAGCAATGTAAATCTCTTTTTACAGAGGCTGGGTTGCAAAATATAAAAAGTATGCAAAGTGATTTTGGCTACTATTTAAGAGATGCTTCTGATTGGTGGTATATCATATGGAATGGTGGTTTTCGTGGATTAGTAAACCAGCTTTCTACAGATGATTTTACAAAGTTTAAAAAAGAGCATTTAGCTGAAATTCAATCATTGGAATCTGATAAAGGTATATGGCTGGAAATGAATATTTTGTATACTACTGGTGAAAAGAAAGCATAACAAGACTATGCCTCAGGTTGCTATTCCGTTGGCGCGCCATAGCAACTGTTGATGGCTGTATTAAGTTTTAAAGTCAGGAAGAAATATGATTGACACTTCAAGTTTTGCCTTGTTCATCGTCACTTCAATCGTTGTGATTTTAATGCCTGGACCAGGCATGCTGTTCGTAATTTCCAACGGTCTAACAAGAGGAGCAAAGGCAAGCATTACAGCCGCTTTAGGAACCACAGCAGGTGTTTCTTTTCATTTATTCTGTGCTACATTTGGATTAGCTGTTATTTTGAAGACATCTGCGATTGCATTTACCGTAGTAAAATTTACGGGTGCTATGTATCTTATTTATTTAGCAATTAAGACTCTGGCAAGCAAAGAGCAAATAGTTAACGATCTAAGCGATAGCGAAAAAAATGAGAATTCGATTTTTTGGAAAGGAATATTCATCAATATATTAAATCCTAAGCTTTCGATATTCTTTTTGGCGTTTTTACCTCAATTCATTACCCCTAATTTAACATCCACCACATTGCAAACTTTAAAACTTGGAGCCATCTTCATGGCAATGACAATTGCTATTTTTATCGGCTATGGTCTCTTTGCATCCTTATTGCGTCAAAAAGTTTTAAATAGCCCCAAAATATTGAAAGCAATAAGGTGGTGCTTTGCCTCTATTTTCATGGCGTTGGGGATTCGGTTAGCTCTTTCTGAGAGATAATGTTCATAAAAATTCGCTCCATACGGACTTACCGAAGCTCGCCGTTGAATTTGAAGTCAACAATGTCCTGGGGCCAATAGCACTACGAAATTACAAAATATGAAGAATAGGTTTGTTTATACATTCGTTGTTATCATTTCCGTTTTATTTACTGGGTTTATCTTACTCCATGCACCTATTCCACAAGACATTAATTATCATAATTTCTCGGATAAACGTACACTCTTGGGCATTCCACATTTCTTCAATACATTATCAAATATCCCATTTATTTTAGTTGGCATACTGGGGTTGATAGATATAAAAAATATAACTTCAGAAAAATATTTAATTGACTTTAAATTAGGATATTCATTCCTGTTTATGGGAACAGTTTTGGTTGGACTTGGATCAAGTTACTATCATCTCAATCCTGCTAATGATACATTAGTGTGGGATCGCTTACCCATGACCATTTCATTTATGTCTTTATTTTCTATAATAATAGCTGAGTTCATTTCAGAAAAGCTTGGCATAAGAATCTTCTGGCCAGCAGTTATTCTTGGCGTTTTATCTGTCATTTATTGGGCTGCAACCGAGTCACATCAGCATGGTGATCTGCGTCTATACGTAATTATTCAATTTTTACCAATGATCATAATTCCGTTAATATTGATTTCATTCAAGGGCACTTTTACTCTTATACATGGTTATTGGTATTTGCTGTTATGCTATTTATTAGCAAAATTTGCCGAATATTTTGACTATCAACTATATGACGCCCTATGCATTATCAGTGGTCATTCAATTAAGCATCTACTGGCTGCTCTAGGTTTATTTACATTAATAATATCGTACAAATTACGACGGCAGAACCGTATCGTTTAATCGGATAGTCGAAGGATTTACTCCCCCTGGTCATGAAGGGTGCATGTTGTCTTTTGACTCTTTAAGTGTAGAACCTAACCAAAAAAGAAGCTGCTTCCTAAACAAAGGCTTCAGAATAATCCACCACCGAATCAGATGAAAAATGAAATTTCATAACATACTCCATATAAAATATTTACACAAAATAAGGGTCACCCATTAAAAGGCTCCTTGTCAAGGAATATAATTCCCCGTCAAGAAAAGAGAACGTCTTTTCCCTGTAAGGTTCAAAAACTTCCCGATTAACTCTAAGCTCTTAGAATATCAACTCTTTATCGCATCCAATATTTCGGTTTTATGTGTCGGTGAAATTTTCACCGCACCAGTCACCCATCGAGATCAAGACGTAGGGAATAAGATGTATTGTGTAGCGAAGAGACCCTCAAAAAATCTCGCAGTGGAACAATACATCTTATTCCCGGGTCCCTGTCCGCATAGTTGCAGACCCAGAAAACTATTGGTGCCATACTGTGCCCAATTGTTTATTCAAATCTCGTGGTTTATTGCCAACCCTTTAGTGGTTCACAGCATAGGCGTTAAGAAAACTGATACTCAATCGGACGGAACAGTTTCCAATCAAATCTTGTGGTTTGTCCAACCCCTTTTCAGGTTCACTGCTCCGGCCGAATTTCAGGCAAAGAGCTTGTTGCTGTCGAACTCTACATTATCCTTCATGATATAATATGCTGCTCGTGCCAATTTGTGAGCAAGTGCGGCATAAGCCACAGTTGTTTTTGTCTTTGCTGCCTTACGATTGAAAAACGCCTTCGCTCTGTCATCATATCTTCGGGCAAAATCGGCAGCCTCGGCAAAAGCCCAGGAAAGATACTTGTTTCCATTTTTTACATTACCTTTTCCCTTTTTCTTATTATTGCTAAGCCAAGATGTCGGCACTTTCCGGCAATAAGAAGAGTAGGCTCCCACTTTTCTGAATCTTTCAATGGGACCTGTCTCAAGCATTATGGTTAACGCCAGAATCTTGCCAACACCTGGAATAGTGAGAAGACCGGTATATTGTGGGATAAGTTTAATTCGATCCTGGCAGGTCCTCTCAATTGTAGTTATTTGACTATTGAGGTAGTCAATGCTGTTTTTAGATACTTCGCCGCTGAGTGCTAAATCAGCATTATCCGCAAGAAGCGGTGCAATATGATTTTTTCTCGTCTGTTTCATCTGGTTTCCGCTGAGACTGCAACCACAGTTTCTTAAAATAATTCCCTGTAGGCTGTTGATGAGTGAAGTTCTCAACCTGACCAAATGCCCTCGTTTTCTCAGAAGATCACGTATCGGTCGCATCTCTTTGGGGTAAATATATCCTTGTGGCAGAATCCCAAGCCTGTCCATATGTGCCAGCCAAAATGCGTCATGTTTATCATCTAAAAATTTGAGCCCTTTATACTGTTGCATAGCTGTAGGATTTGCAAGATGCACTGTATAGCCGACAGCCATCAAGCAATCAGCGAGCCAATACCAGTTAAAAGTGGATTCAATGGCTATGCTGGCAATCTGTTTCCTGTAAGGTTCCAGTTCAGCTAGAACAACATCTAACTGATTAGGTAAGCGTTTATGAAAGATACGACGATCTCTCTTATCAAGGATCCCGACATGGCTGTTGTTTGAATGGAGATCAATCCCAGTGTATAATTGCTTCATAAGGCACCTCCTTATTTTGTTTTATGTCTACTATTCCATTGTATCACCAAAGTCGGTGATATCGGGAGGTTCTGTAGAACTCCCCATAGGAGGTGCCTTTTATATGATTATCAGGTCTTGCAACACAAAATAAGGGTCAGGTCTTGCAAAATAATAAGTGTCAACATCCCCTTTGTTCATAGCGTCTATTGCACTTTCTGCGTTTATTTTTAAAAGCAAGCCACATCCTGTTAGCATAACCAAGCAACATGCCAACAAGAAAACTGGTCTGAGAAATTTCATTGTTCAATTCTCCACGGTTTCAAACCCTGCCTTTATTGTTCTATTTTCCTTAAATAGGTATGGTCACAATAGGAATCGCCTGTTGATAATTGATGCTTACGTTGAAATGTCCATTTTTCTTCATTCTCCTTGGCAACTTTCCAATCGGCTTCACACGCATAATGAGTCAAGCCAGAAAGTTTAAAAAGTTGATAAACATCGCAAATAGGACAATAAGTTAATTTTAATTTAAAAACTTCTCTATCATCTTGTACTATTGAGAAATCAAAAAATGGTTTCCACAGCCAAAAATTATTCTGCATTTTTGAAGAAAAACTATCGAAGTCAGATGCACCTTGTAACTTTGGCACCCAATTTCGTGCAAATGGCATGGTTGCTTTAGTAAAAAATGGACCACATAATTTAATGGCCCTTTCTTTGCCAATAAAAATCGACAGGAAACCGGTCCACAATATTCCAGGGCCAAGCATTATAAATGCTAGAAATCTTCGGATAGCTTTTTTCATCTAATTCCTCCGGGTTATGTTTCCATTTTGGATACGGTTGAACGTTGCTTTTCAGCGGGCGCGGCTTTTTGCGCTCCGCTGCAAAAGCCTTGTTATGTGTATTATTTTCATTCGCCTAATAACCGCCTCCCTGTTCTCAGACATAATACGAATACCTATGTTTCGGCACCATGCCTATGTTGAAAATCATCGAGTTTGGGCATCTCATCTGTATCATTCTGAATCAAAGTCTTTGACCAAAGAATGGAGGTTTGATAATACGCTTCACAGATAATTTCTCCATCAAATTCAAACCAGTGTGTTGCCTCTGGTATGAGTTTTCTCGGGAGAGGATATCGAGCATGTGGATTATGAAAAACCTCAAGCTCCGCCGACCATGGTTCGTAACCTTGTGGCCAAAGTGTTCTGTAATCTTCACTGGTAATGTCAAGGCAAAATGGTATGCCATCAAGTGCGCCAGGTGTTCTGTCATAAAACTTGCCAATACGAGTATATCGTAGCCCTTTTGTTATGGCGCCTGCAGAAACTCCAACCCGATTAAATTTTGCAATCGAGCAAGCGTTGGAAAAGATCACTGCCGATAATTCATCATGTGTATTGTTGCAAAATAGTCCTGCCGGAAATCTCGTCGGTCCAAGTAAATGCGATACAGGGTTCACTGATGCGATACGGCGCCCGTCCACCTTTTCTATCTCGGTGAACATTCCATAGAGATAACTAATGAGTGCCTCACGGCTCCATACCATAGAAGATGGCGCATGGAAGTCTGCTATGGCAATAGCGAATGGTTTGTTCGTGACATGTAGCATTTGATTGTAACAACGCTGAAGTTTGTTACCTAACGTTTTCGCAAAACGCACAGCGGCAGGACCAAGAACACGTTCCTTGCTATCTTCCGGTGGCAAACTCGGATTCGAACCTACATGATTATATGGCTCAGAAGGATTTGCTGTCACTGCTTCAACCCAAGCTTCTCCGCCCAATCGATTTTCAATATGAAAATCTGGCGACGGGTACGGCTGTTTAACGATCAGACCTTGTTCACGAAAACTGGCGAGCAGTTGAGCCTCCCACAGGCGCTTATGAGTGTTTTCAGTCTGACAATCACCAGCCCAGCTTTTATCAGGATTGGGAAGCGCCAAGTAGATTTGATTAAGCAGCCAAGCAGCTATGTGATGAGATGGCGTTGATAAAAGTCTAAAAAGATCACTCGGAGTGCGACCTTTTAAATCATGCAACGCTGAGCGTGGAGCTGTGTTCGCTGGTATTGGTTCGGGCGGAGCACCCTCTTTCAATAAAAGCTCCATTCGCAGGCGTGCATCGTCCAAAGTACGAAAATTTTGTTCGCGTGCTGTTACCTTCCAGACATCGTCTATTCGACGTCGCATGACTAATGCACCAAAGGTGCCTTCATTTACATCACGGGTTACTATTCCGCAAGCCCTATGGTCATCACTTTCCCAAGCGCCTACTGGTGGTTTATCTCCAAAACCATGCCCACGCGGTAGTGCCAAAGCGTATATATCGAACAAAGATTGAGGTAACTCGTGAATTTGAGATCCTCACATAACAAGTTATTGTCTAGTTTTCCAGATAACCACCCAAAGCACACAGACTTGACAACAGCGAATCTTTCAAAATACGCTATTTGCTTTTGGTTAGGCTACTTTTTTTCATGTTATCTAGAAACTGTCTATCATCTCAAGAAATTCATAATCCGCTTAAACTTGACATTGCTACTGTATCCAGAAAAGTAGGCAGCTCTCAAATCCTAACAATAAAAAGTCAATTTCTCCACTTCAGATATGAACGTCTGCGATAACCAGATGTTTACCGTATTCAACAACCTTGCCGGTTTCTTTGAGGTATTTCATTACCCTGGTTATACTCACCCGATGAGCTCCAATGAGAAAACTCAGCTCTTCATGGGTTAGCGGAAACAGGAGCTTTACCCCGTTTGGATCAGTGACACCGTGCTGGACAGCCCAAATTTACCTCTATTTTTGCTTTCAACATCTACACAATATGCTACAATTCTACTGTCAATGTAGTGCTATCCCAGGTAAAAACAATTGTTCGGGTTACAAGCTGAACCGGGAAAACAGCAAAATTATTTTTAGAATCACAATTTAGCAAATAATTTCTATATCTTGAAAGCAGACTCTTATAAAGAAGAGTCTGCTCATATAGCTTCTAACTTTGTCAGGGTAGCCTAGAAATGTTCTAAAGAGCCACCTAGATGATCCACCCAGATGTCAACAAACTGGTCAAATTCTGCAGAGCCTTTTAATACCGGCACGCACTCAACCCCCTCCTTGGTTAGGATCGACATCCAGGAATCATCTTCTGCACCGGCCATATCGTTTTTGGCATGATCACCGGCAACCGACATAAAAGGCATCAGATAGGCCTTCTTAATTTTCTTCTTTTTCAAAAGGGAGGCAACGATATCGAGATCGGGGTAACCTTCTACGGTTCCAATATAAACGTTGGGGTCTTTCAATTGAACCTGAAACATAAGGGCGGCATAAAAGGCATTTGCCGGATGGTGGGTACCATGTCCCATGAGTACGACAGCATCATCCTTTTTGCGTTCTTTGGGAATTGTTGCAAGGATGGCATCAACCGCACGAGCCATATCGTCCTGGGTGGCTAAAAGCGGGTTACCAAGGATAATCGACTCGAATCCTCCCATCGCTTGAAAAGAACCTACAACTTTGCGAACATCATGATACTCGGCTCCAGCAATAGTATGAAGAGACTGAACCGCCACATGGGTAAATCCTTCGTCCATCATTTTAGCGAGAGCCACTTCAGGAGAATCAAGAAATTTTCCCTGCTTTGCAAGTTTCCTTCTGATGATATGTGAGGTATAGGCCCATCGAACCGGAATCTCCGGATACCTTGCCTTTACATGTTTATCAATATTCTCAAAAGAGACCTGAGCACTTGCTTCACTTGAACCAAAGGCTACCAGCAGGATACCTGTTTTCTGATCCTTTTTCGCATCATGACTCGAGGCCATGGCGATTCCTGCCAGTAGACAGAACAGCGTAACAGACGCGACAATACAGAACTTCCAGCTTCTCATTTCTTTCTCCTTTTTAACCCGTTAGCCCGGAAAGAAAAATCCCCGGACCAATATTTATTGATCCGGGGATGCCCTGTTGTGTCCTCGTCTCGTTTACAGCAACCCTTGTCCACGGAGATACTGCACCTCTTATCAGGCAGGTCTTCTGACTCCCGGTTCAACCTACTTGCTGCGCCTTCCCAATATTTCTATCAGTGGCATTTTCCACAGCTTTCGTCCCCGGTTACAGCGGCGGGCCCGTTCCGGATTTTCACCGGATTCCCTCTTCATCCACGTTCGTGGAACCTGATTATTCCTGAATATTATATAAAACAACCTAACCGTCAATAAAAATAAGCCAACGAATCCATTTGGAATAGAGACGCTCAAACGCAGTTATCGGTATTTGTCAATTATGGTCATCCCAAACAAAATGTTACTTAATGAAGTCACAGGACGCTGCTTGTTTGCTGCTTTGACATTGCATGACCAACCACATCTATTCTTACAGGACTTCTTAAAAAAGTATGATTTATCAAAATCACTGGAATGAAAAGAGTCTCCATATTCTCATACCTCCAGGTGATTGCGTTGATTGGTTAGCCTGAAGCTCAGTAAAAGCAGATAAATGCATATTGGAGGGACATATGATCACAGAACACCAAGAACGTCTGGACAATTTCATGAATGGTCTAAAACGACGAAACCCAGGGCAGCCCGAATTCCACCAGGCTGTTTATGAAGTAGCCCTGGATATCATACCTTTTATCCAGGAAAACCCAATCTATAGGGAACACCAAATTCTTGAGCGTCTTACCGAACCTGACCGGATTCTGATTTTTCGGGTAAACTGGGAAGATGATGAAGGGAATATGCGAGCAAACAGAGGCTATAGGGTTCAGCAAAGCAATGCCATTGGACCATATAAGGGAGGTATTCGCTTCCATCATGATGTGCAGCTCGATACTCTAAAATTTTTGGCCTTTGAACAAACCTTTAAAAACAGTCTCACCGGATTGCCGATGGGAGGCGCAAAAGGGGGCGCCGACTTTAATCCCAAAGGAAAATCAGAGAGGGAGGTTATGCGTTTTTGCCAGAAATTTATGTCTATCCTGGCCCGCCATATAGGTCCGAACACCGATGTACCCGCAGGCGATATCGGTGTCGGAGCCCGTGAAGTAAGTTTTATGTTTGGCCAATAAGCATATGACAAATGAGTTTTCCGGAGTACTCACCGGCAAGGGTCTCTCTTTCGGCGGTAGCCTTATCCGTACCGAAGCAACCGGTTTTGGAACTGTATATATGCTTGATAATATGTTAAAATATCATAACCAAAAAATAGAAGGCAAGGTAGCTCTGGTTTCAGGCAGCGGGAATGTGGCCCAGTATAGTGTAGAGACAGCTTACAGAGCTTGGGGCGAAAGTTGTTACCGTCTCGGATTCATCCGGAACAATCTATGATCCTGATGGAATTAACAAAGAGAAGCTTGATTTTATTAAAGAACTGAAAAACAACAAGCGTGGTAGAATCAACGAATATGCCGAAGAGTTTGATGTTGAATTCAATGAAAACAAACGGCCATGGTCAATACCTTGTGATATTGCAGTACCCTGTGCCACCCAAAATGAGATATCCGAGGATGAAGCAAAAACGTTGATTAAGAATGGCTGCATGGCAGTGGCTGAAGGTGCAAATATGCCTACGGTACAGCAAGGCATTGATGCCTACCTTGAGGCAGGAATCCTCTACGCCCCAAGCAAGGCTGCCAACGCAGGTGGAGTTGCCGTCTCGGGGCTGGAAATGACCCAAAACAGTATGCGCCTGTCCTGGGAACACGATGAACTGGAAAGAAGGCTGCATGAAATAATGCAAAGAATCCATGACAAATGTGTGCAGTACGGCAAGGAAAACGGCAAGATTAATTATCGCAAAGGTGCCAATATAGCAGGATTTATTCGTGTGGCTGATGCACTTGTCTCCTGCGGCAATATCTGATTACTTTCAATATATTTATCTGGGGGACTCATGAGTCAGAAAAGACTGAGTGACGATGAAGTTTCTTTGAAAGGTAGGGAACTCGACGAGATAAGCGGCGCCTTTCGAGCAATTCTAGACATTAAAGATCGTAAGTACGGTTTTCCGGCAAAAACGTATACAGACTGCTTTGTCGGTGAGGAAGCGGTACAAAAGCTTATTGAGTCAGGCATGGCAGCCGATGAACAGGATGCCGTGCGCCTGGGAAACCTGATGCTGCAGGGTGGTATATTCCATCATGTACAACGGGCGCACAGCTTTAAGAATAAATTTCTCTTCTACCGTTTTGCATCTGATGAGGATCATGGAGAGCTCTCCAAAAATCAGCTGGATGGAGATCCGGTCAAATGGAGTGATTTTCTGGAAACAGCTGCTTTTCACAAGGTAGGTCAGGATTCATTACAGCCATCAATCCCTGAACCGGATGCCGATCTGGCCCAGCTTGAGAGAGTTGACCTCAAGGCCGTCGGGATTTCTCCACTTGATGAGTACAACGCCAGACTTCTTGATAATGTTCACCCAAAAAAATGGATTGATCCACAACCAAAACCAACCTACAACTTGGTGGTCGTCGGAGCCGGTGCCGGCGGCTTGGTTTCCTCTGCCGCTGCCGCAGGGGTAGGCGCACAGGTGGCGCTTATCGAATCTCACCTACTTGGCGGTGACTGCTTAAACGTCGGCTGTGTGCCGTCAAAGGCTTTGCTGCGCTGCGCTAAAGCCGCTGCAGCAGTACGGGATGCTTCTGAATATGGAGTGAATATCAAAGGAGAAGTCTCTGTTGATTTCTCCTTCGTGATGGAACGCATGCGTCGCCTGCGCGCAGAGGTATCACCGGTCGATTCCGCTCAAAGATATTCTGGCCAGCTCGGTGTTGATCTCTTTCAGGGGCGTGCGGTTTTTACCGGTAAGAACAGTGTGGAAGTGAACGGCAAGATCCTTAATTTTAAAAAAGCCGTAATCGCCACAGGAGGCACAGCTGCCATTCCCAATATCCCAGGGCTCAAAGAATCTCGTTATTTGACAAACAGTTCGATTTTTAACCTGACAGAGCTGCCACCCCGGTTAGGAGTAATCGGCGCTGGCCCCATTGGCCTGGAACTTGCCCAGGCTTTCCGCCGTTTTGGTTCTGACGTTACCGTGTTCTCAAGAAGTGAGAAAATAATGCCTAAAGAAGATCCTGAAGCAGTTGAAATTGTGAAAAACTCAATGCTGAAGGATGGTGTCAAATTTGCTCTTAATGCGAACTATCAAAAAATTGAAGACGGCAAGGACAATAACCCCATCAAAGTTTTTTTTAATCAACATGGAGAGGAGAAAGTTCTTGAATGTGATGCCCTCCTCATCGCCACAGGCAGAAAGCCCGCTGTTTCAAGTCTCGGTCTCGACAGGGCAGGAGTCGAATTTGATGGTCGCAAAGGGGTTCTGGTCAATGAGAGATTACAAACATCCAATCCAGATATATATGCCGTTGGAGATGTGGCAAGCAGGTATCAGTTCACCCATATGGCAGATTTCATGGCCAGACTCGTGATAAAAAACAGTCTGTTTTTCGGCCGGGATAAAGTCTCAGATCTTCTTGTTCCCTGGGCCACCTATACGGACCCCGAGGTTGCCCATGTCGGCCTCTATGAAAAAGACCTGGAAGAACGTAATATTACCTATCTCACCTTTAAGCGGGAATTTGCTCATGTGGACAGAGCAATTGTTGATGGAGAGAATGAGGGTTTTGTCAAAATCCATGTTTCTAAAGGTAAAGGCGAAATTCTTGGAGCCACCATTGTTGGCAGCCATGCCGGTGATATGATCAGCGAGATCAGCGTGGCAATTCAAAGCAATATGAGCCTTGGCAGTCTCGCTTCCGTGATCCACCCATATCCGACCACTGCAGAAGCCATTCGCCAGTGTGGTGATGCCTACAACAGGCAACGCCTCACGCCAACGGTTAAAGGACTTTTCCACAATTTCATGGCGATGAGACGCTAATTAGAAATTTTCATGAGCATTGTGTCAATTTGGTGATGGCTTCTTCATGACGATACTATCGGACATATAATTGATTTCATAACATTTAATTAATGCTCGCCAAAGATCGGTCCAGGTTACTTTCCTGTCATTTGTCTTTTCATCACCTAAATACTTTCATTTATCAGCTATTGCTGATAAAACATAATAATACAGAGAGGATAAAGCGTATCGCCAACCATTCAAAATCAATATTTTCTCGATGAGCACCCGAAAAAAAATACTCATTGCCATCTTTTTGACCGGTTTCTTTTTAGTCTTTGGCACTTTAGGCTATATGAAACTGGAGCAGTTTTCCCTCCTTGATGCCTTTTATATGACCGTAATTACCATATCAACTGTTGGCTTTGGTGAGATAAATCAACTCACTGGTATTGGCAGAATTTTTACCATCTTTTTAATATTATCAGGTGTAGGCAGCGTTGCTTTTGCAGCTCACGCCTTTACTGAATCCTTAATTGAAAAAGCCTCAAATCCAAACTCAAGAAAAAAAGCAATGAAGAAAAAAATCGAAAAATTACAGGGACATTACATTATCTGTGGCCATGGCAGAGTGGGTGCAGCAGCGGCAAGCCAATTTAAAAAGATGGGTGCTGATTTTGTCGTTATTGAATCATCCGAAGCAAAATCAATGCTCCTTGAGGAAGAAGGTTATATCGCTGTTTTGGGTGATGCAACAAATGAGAAGACCCTGCTGTCTGCCGGAATAAAAAGAGCAGATGCATTACTCTCGCTACTGGACTCTGATCCTGAAAACTTATTTGTGGTATTAACTGCACGAGAGATGAACCCGACCCTTCAAATCATCTCAAGAACGGCGATGGAAAGTTCTGAAGCCCGCATTCTACGAGCTGGTGCCGATTCGGTTATTTCCCCATATTCGTCGGCAGGTAAACGGGTAGCAGACAAAATCCTTTCTACCACAAGGGCATCATCAGCTTATCCACAGATCAGGCAGAATGAAGGGAGTCCTGGAAAATGGCTCTCTGTTAACAAGGAATCGGCTCTGGTCTCATCGTCTGTTGAATCTGCAGAGAGAAAACTCCAGGCAACCATAATTGGGGTCAGGCGTAATGGCGTGGATTCACTTTTACCGGCAGCTGATTTCCTGCTTGAGACAGGAGATGAGGTCTATATCTCCCAAAGCAGTGCAATTCAAATAGTCGAACCGATAAGTGTTAAGAAGAAGAAAATAGTGCTCATTGATGATAATCCTGTCATCAGGCAGCTTTATACCCGATTATTTCAAAAAGCCGGATATCGTATAAACACTGCCGAAAATGGACAAAAAGGACTGGATATGATCTTGGCAACACAGCCTGATGCCGCCGTAATTGACTATATGCTTCCAGACATTTCCGGACTTGAAATATGCAGACAAATACGTACTCAAACACATATGGAAACCACCCGGTTGGTTCTATTTACTGCAGATGATCAGGAAAAAACCAAGAAAAAAGCCATTGAAATAGGCGTTGATAAAGTTGTTGTAAAAAGTCCTGAGGCCTCTGAAATTATCTCCATTGTAGAACAGGTATTGGCGAATTAAATCCCATCTTTACTCATCATTTTCATCACAATTTCCCAAACAGACATAATCTAGGTAGAATTTCTCATCAGTTCAGGTGACGTCAGGTTCTAAGTTTTTTGACAATGAAGAGGTACGCCTAGACTTCATCTTCATTATCACAAGACTCAAGAAGAAGACACCGCATGGACCAACCTTTGATATTCCCCAAACTCCAGATACAGAATCTTAAGCAAATCGTTTCTTCTTCCATGGCCAGTCTGAGACTGGTAATATTTTGTCAATTTTAATAATATAAAGTTGACATATTGACAAGATATCTCTCTTAATTGTTCCATCATTCACTCTCTTAAAACCTTTTATATCAATAATATAATTAATTATATGACAACAACTGGAAAACATACTCACTCTATGAACATGTCATTCAATAAAAACGACCATCTTCATAGAGTGGTCAGAACTCCCCTGTTTCCCTGTCCATTTCTAAAGTAAATCTTTTGCACTGCATTGGCAGATATGCTAAAGCAATCATGTATTAAATATCTCTTTTTTTGATGTATGAATAACAATCTCGTGACACGCGAAGCAAGGAGAACACAGATGACAACCACTCTTTTCAACAGCCTCTCACCTACACTGCTGATGGGACCGGGTCCTTCCTGCGTGCCAGATCAGGTGTATACAGCCCTGTCGCAATATACCATCGGACACCTTGACCCACGCTTCATAACCATGATGGACGAGATTAAGAGCCGCTTGCAGATACTTTTTCAGACCAGCAACAAACTGACTATTCCCGTTTCTGGCACTGGGTCCTCAGGCATGGAAGCATGCTTCGTCAATCTCGTCGAACCGGGAGATCCTGTACTCATTTTGAAAAACGGTGTTTTTGGAATGCGCATGGAAGATCTGGCGACACGCCTGGGTGCAGACGTCGACGTCCTTGAATTTGAGTGGGGAACACCTGTACTGTTGGAGAAGGTCAAAACCCGGCTTCAACAGAAGCAATATGCAATTGTCGCTGTAGTTCATGCCGAAACATCCACCGGAGTAATGAATCCGGTTGCTGAAATAGGCAAAGTCCTGGAGGGAAACGATGCACTCTATCTGGTGGACTGTGTCACCAGCCTCGGTGGAATCCCTGTTCAGACAGATGACTGGGGAGTCGATGCAATATACAGCGGGACCCAGAAATGTTTGTCCTGTCCCCCTGGACTGGCACCCATCTCTTTTTCTAAGAGGGCTGTTGAAAAACTGCAGAATAGGCAAAGTAAGGTTCCTAACTGGTATCTCGACCTCACCATGATTATCAATTATTGGGCCGGAGAAACCCGGGCTTACCATCATACCGCACCTATTAACATGCTCTACGGTCTCTATGCCGCCCTTGGTGTCATCCTTGACGAAGGATTGGAAAAGGTTTTTGCCAGACATCAGGAAGTTCACCAATATCTGGTTGAGGGATTGGAAGAAATTGGCCTTTCTATGAAAGTAGCCAAAGAAGATCGTCTGCCCATGCTGAATGCAGTCAATATTCCTGATGGAGTGGAAGATGGGCCGGTACGGTTGAAACTGCTCAAGGAGCATGATATTGAGATTGGTGCTGGTCTCGGCCCATTAGCCGGAAAGATCTGGCGTATCGGACTCATGGGTCATACGGCTCGTAAAGAAAACGTTGATAGGCTTATAACTGCATTGCGAACGCTTATTTGATCTTTTAAGCCTCTCTGGAAGAGCAGATACTTGGTGCTCTTTTAATGAGGGAATTCAAAACGGGGTGAAGATGTCGAAAAAGCAGCATCTCAGCTGCACCCGTTTACAGATGTTAAATATCCATCCGTTTTCATGAATATTCTGCGTTTTCATTGGATAAGATTTATCGGGGCCATAGTGATATTGCTTTTGGCCCTCTGCTATCTTTTCGGCTTCGAAGAGTTTGCCATACCCGGTTTTGTTGTCATTGCCGTCTATACCACTGTTCTCTGTATCCGTCTGCAAAAAGGCACACAGCCAGCACTCTGCGATCTCTGTCATGCAAAAGCCATAATGAAGGTGGAGTATGAACACGGTTTTACCAATGTTCGCCTGGTCTTGCAGTGTCCACACTGCGGTAGAGTCATGAATACAGCAACAAATGGGATCAGGCCGGGACGTGAGTTCGACGCAGAGAAATAAAGAGCTGAAAGAATGATTCTGAAAAGAGCTAAATGAAAATAATTACCACCCATAAAAATACCGACTTCGACGGTCTGGCTTCTGTCATTGCCGGAACGCTTCTCTACCCGGGGGCCACTGGAATCATTCCCAAGATGGTCAATAAGAATGTCGGCCAATTTCTATCCACCCACAAGACGGCATTTAATATCATTTTACCCAAAGAAATCAACATTTCTCTGGTGAACACACTTATTGTTGTTGACACCAATCAGTGGCAGAGACTGGACCGCATGGAAGAGTTGCGCGACCGGGAAGATCTCATCATTCATGTCTGGGACCACCATATTCTGGGTGGCAACATCAAGGCATCGTGGCAGTGTCTTGGAGCAACCGGATCAACGGTGACCCTGTTCGTCCGAGAGTTCAGGAGACGAAACATTTCCCTCTCCCCCCTGGAATCAACCGTGTTACTCATTGGACTCTATGAAGACACCGGAAGTCTGAGCTATCCGTCGACCACAGGGGAAGATGCCCTGGCCGCCAGTTTTCTCCTTAATAATGGTGCGGATTTAAATGTTGCCTCTTTTTTTCTCAATCCACCCTATGAAGAAAACCAGAAAAACATTCTCTTCACCCTGCTTGAGAAAACCGAAAAATTTACTCACCGCAAAATGAGTTTTGCCATAAATATCATCAGACTGAACCAGAAAGTCCCAATGCTTTCAGCCGTGGTGAATATGTATCGCAAACTTATCAATACAGAAGCTGTTTTTGTTATATTCATAAATGATAAAACGTCATTCACAGTTATTGGCCGCAGCGGTAATGACCGTATCGACGTCAGTGCCATCCTGAAGCACTTTGGCGGCGGCGGCCACCCCAGCGCAGCATCGGTAACTATAAAAACACAGCATTATCTTCCCGAAGATGTTAAAGAAAAAATCATCAGTCTCATTCGGGAAAACAGGATCAGCAGCGCCGTTGTGGCCGATCTGATGTCCTATCCCGTCATTATGGTAAATCCAGACACACCGATGCGTGAAGTCCGTGAAATAATGGAAGAGCAAAGCATTCGCGGGGTACTGGTTGGAAATGAAGAGAAGCTGGAGGGCATTGTCGTGATCTGGGATTTCAAAAAAATAAAGCAGGATCGGCAGTGGCAGGCTCCGGTCAAGGCCTTCATGATACGTGATGTTGCCACCATCGCCCCTGACCTTGACCCGACACAGGCCGCAGAAACCATGGTTCAAAAAAATATCGGCCATCTGCCCGTGGAGCACGAAGGAAAAATAATTGGGATTCTCACCCGTACCGATATCCTCACCTATTTTTACGATATGCTTCCTGAATAGATGTATTCATAGTTGATATGTGGCTGATGGGTAAGGGACATTATCCTGTTTCGTTTTCATGATGTGACTGGATACGGGGCATTTATAAAGTATTGAAGCGGAGCCGTTCATGAATTTCATTCTTCTGATTATTCTGATTGTCATTGTTATCGAGTTGCTCGTTCTACGCAAAAGGGTGGCCAAGCTCGAGACCTTCAAAGAAAATGTTGAATCGGAAACAGTATTTCCCCCCCCTGATGTTTCCAGGACAACCAGTCAGGCAGCAAAGCTCAGTACTGCTCCGCAACCGGTAAAGCATGTTCAAACCACCATTTCATCCACTCCGGCCAAACCGACAAGCCAAGAGGACTCTTCTTCTCCTTGGGATGAGGTTCCACGAATTAAGAAAAAAGTGGCACCTCGACCAGTTTTCAGCGAGCCAACAGAATCAGCGCTCAACAAAAAGATTGATCTTCTGGGCCAATACGTAAAAAATTTCTTCACCACTGGAAATGTGGTTTTAAAGGTGGGGATGATAATCCTTTTCTTTGGTGTCTCTTTTCTTTTAAAATATGCCGCCCAACGCAACATGATCCCCATCGAATTTCGGCTTGCAGGTGTCTCTCTGGGTGGAACAGTACTGATAATTACCGGATGGATTCTTGGCAAAAAAAGAGCTGGATTTGGTCTTGTCCTTCAAGGAGGCGGAATCGGCATCCTCTACCTTACCGTCTTTGCCGCAGCTAAACTCTATAGCCTGCTGCCAAACACCTTCTCCTTTGCCGTCATGTTTTGCCTTGTCGTTCTCTCGGGAATCCTTGCTGTTCTTCAGGATTCAAAGGCACTGGCAGCTTTTGGTGCCAGCGGCGGTTTTCTTGCGCCGGTACTCATGTCCACAGGTACAGGCAGCCACGTCATGCTGTTTTCCTATTACACACTCCTGAACTCCGGGATTCTGGGAATCGCCTGGTTTAAGGCCTGGCGTGAATTGAATCTGATAGGTTTCCTGTTCACCTTTGTGATCTCCGGCTTTTGGGGATATAACTACTATCAACCGAGTTATTTTTCGACAACAGAACCTTTTCTTCTCCTCTTCTTTCTCTTTTATGTTTCCATCTCAATTCTTTTTGCTCATCGCCAACCTGTTCAATTACGAGGTTTTGTCGACGGACCTCTTGTCTTCGGACTTCCCATTGTCTTTTTTGGAATGCAGGCAAGTCTTGTTGAAAACTATGAATATGGTGTTGCCTTCAGTGCTCTCGGCTTAGGGGCCTTCTATATCCTCACCTCAACACTTCTGTGGAAACGTTTAGTGGAAGGCATGCGCATCCTCACCGAGGCTTTCCTGGCTTTGGGTGTTGTTTTCAGCTCGCTTGCCATCCCGTTTGCGCTGGATGGTCATGCCACCGCATCGGCCTGGGCTCTCGAAGGAGCTGCCATGGTGTGGGTTGGTCTGCGCCAGAAGAGAGTACTTGCCAGAAGTTTTGGTATACTCCTCCAGGCCGGAGCAGCTATTTCTTATTTAAATGACTATAATTATTTATCAAAAGAGAGTCTGCTTTTTGTCAACGAGGTAACTCTTGGCGGTATCTTTATTGCCCTCGGTGCACTTTTTTCTTCCTTCCATTTAAGTCGGCAGAAAAATGTTCTTAAAAAATGGGAGAGTCTTTTTCATCTGATCCTTTTGGGATGGGGTGTTATCTGGTGGATAGGTGTAATGGCTAGAGATATCGAGTACCATTCCTCCTACCCGCAAACCAGTAGTTATATTCTTCTCTTTTTTGCTTTTACCGCACTTCTGATCACAGGTCTCAATCGCACGTTGGCATGGTTGGAGTTGAAGTATCCGATGTTTGGTTATCTGCCCGTTCTTGTTATTGCCACCCTTACCACGTACAATGCGAACAGCAGTCACCTCTATTTCGAAGGTATTGGTCTGGTGGCGTGGCTGGTCTCGCTTGCTGTTCTCTGGCTGACTTTGTTGATGATGGAGGACAGGTGGGGCGAGAAAACCAAAAATGGCTACCATATGATATCCTTATGGCTTCTCATTTTTATACTGACCAACGATATCGCCCACCTTGCCGATAGAATCATCCTTGGTGGTGAAATATGGCCTTTTGTCTGCTTTGCCCTGGTACCTGGCTCGTTCATTCTGGGCCTGCTTACTTTTGGAAATAAGATCACATGGCCGGTGGCCACTCATCGACAGAGCTATCTTGATTATGGAATTTTGGCTCCTCTACTCTTTCTGGTATTATGGAGCCTTGGTTCCAACTTTATTCAAGGCAACCCAACTCCCTTGCCATATATACCGCTTATAAATCCACTGACCGTTTGCCAAATTTTTGTTTTTCTGGTCATCCTCTTCTGGCTGAAATACAACCAAAAACAACCTGGAATACTGTACTCCGCCATTCGAGCCTCTTTCCTCTGGGCTGGTCTTGGCGGCATGGTGTTCTTATGGCTAAACGGAGTAACGGCCCGCCTGGTCCATATCTATTTTGGAGTACCTTTTAATCTGCACTCCATGTTTAATTCGGTGATAATGCAGTCTGCCATCTCCATCCTGTGGAGCAGTCTGGCCTTATCCGTGACTATCTGGGCCAACAGGAGAGGAGTACGAGAGATCTGGTTCGGCGGAGCGGTTCTGCTCAGCGGCGTAGTTCTAAAACTCTTTCTGGTCGATCTCTCGGGAACGGGAACCATTGCCAGAATAGTATCCTTTTTGGCCGTAGGCGTTCTCATGCTGCTCATTGGCTATTTTTCACCTTTACCTCCTAAGAAAGAAGAAGGTGTCTCATGAAACAAATATTGCTGGCCGCTTTTCTGGTTTTTCTGCCTGTGACGGTGAGTGCTGAAGAGTATACCAAGGAAGATTTTGCCTTTGGATATGTTCTTAAAACCGATGACCAGGGAGCGATCTATTCGGTACCCCTGCCACATGAAGTTTATGCCGGTACAGTCATGGGCGATCTTGAGGATATACGGGTGTTCAACAACGAAGGGCAGATCGTGCCCCATGAACTCCGTTATCCGACATTCACGAGTGATCAACCAAAGGTACGTGTTGCCGTGCCATTCTTCCCGTTGTTTTCGCAAACCGATCAAAATGACACCGAACTTTCAATGAGAATAGAAACCGGAAACAACGGAGAGATTATCAATATTAAAAAGAATAGCGAAGCTTCTACGGAAACGCCTTCTGCCTATTTGATAGATATGAAAGATGCTGGTGCCTATCCCTTAAGCCTGAACATCCAATGGACAGCCGGGGGAACAGGCATTTTGCTTCCGGTGATCCTGGAAAGCTCTGAGGATTTGATTTCCTGGAGGATAATCAAAAATTCTACGCTTGCCGATCTGGTCTTCATGAACAACAGATTACAACATGGGGAAATTGAGCTGCAGCATAAATCAGGTAGATATCTGCGCTTGAAGCCGGAAAATAAGGAGGATCTACCAGAGATCACAGCTATTCAAACGATCTCCAGCCCCGAATCCAAGGAAATTGAGCGACGCTGGATAGAACTGCCTCTTGTGCTAAAACAGGAGAAGAACACGACCTACCTTCAAACTGGAATAGCCGGCGGGCTGCCGGTCGACAGCCTTACCATCGTGTTTAGTCAGCCAAACTCATTGCTAAAGGCCAGAGTGGCAAGTCTCGATGGACAAAAGAGCTGGCGCTACCGAGGAGAAGGTTTGTTCTATCTGCTTACCAATAATGGCAATGAGTTGCGCAACGAACCGTTGTATATAAAGAGGCAGAACATTTCTGCCCTCAGGCTGGAAATTGTCGAGGATGGCGTTGGCGGAGCACTTCAATCCACAAAAGTACAAGTCGGATATGTACCGCAGGAGCTGCTTTTCATTGCCAGAGGCCGGGGACCGTTCACTCTTGCCTATGGTAATGGTAGTATAGAGAAGAGTACACTCGGGAACAAAGGTGCATTTTTTCGGGGACTTACCGAAAATGAACAGCACAATCTGCTGAGAAAAGCTGAAGTTCAGGAAAAGGTGATATTAGGCGGAAAAAAACAGTTGGAGATTCCCAGCCCGAAGCCCTGGAAAAAAATAATACTTTGGCTGGTACTTCTTGCAGGTGTTGCCACACTTGCGGTAATGGCCTGGTCTCTTACTCGTAAAATGAACAAGTGACAGGCCCCTAGGGGATTACTATATCTCGTATGCTGTTGCCCTCCTCGTGATTGAGCAGGAGCCACCCATACCAGTTTTCAACTGCTTCAGCACTGAAATTCAGGCCCGCTGTCAGCCACTTCTTCTCAATTTCGGGAAGTGCTTTGAGAATACAGCTCATTATATTATCCTCATTCAGCTGTTCTGGATTGCAGCTGTAGAATGACAGGATGTCTGCAAGCTGGACAATATAGGCAAATTTTGCTTCCTTGAAGGTACTGCCAGGACGATGATGGTAGGCTACGGCAGTAATGAGATTCTCCGGAAAAAGCCATTTTTCCAGAAGCTGTCCACCAACCATATCATGGGTAAATGAAAATAACTGCAGTTCATCATGCAGAATTTCTTCATTACTTAGTTCAGTCATCCATTTTTGAGGTAAATACTCTTCCTCAAAAGATCTCAAGATTATCAGCTTTCCAATATCATGGATCAAGCCGGAGGTGAAAGCAACATCCTGTCTCAACTTGAGGTCATGGGCGATATGCCTTGCCGCCATACCACACATAAAGGAATGCTCCCAAAATTTATCCAGATAAGCGAGATGTTTTTTCTCGAAATCACCAAAAGAATTTATCAAAGATTTACTCAGAGCAATATTTTGAACCTCATCAAAGCCCAAAAAGGCAACGGCCTGGGTAAGAGAATCAACTTTTTTGGGACGACCAAACAGTACTGAGTTTGCAAATTTGAGAATAGTCAGGCTCAGGGACTGATCTGGCAAAATCGTTTCCATAACATCCTGCGCCGAACTCTCAGGATTGCTGGTAACATGCAATAACCTGGTGACCGTGGCAGGAAGCACCGGGAATGAATCAATATGTTTTTCTATATGTTTAAACTTCTCTCTGTTCATGTGCGAGTATTTCGAAGAGATTTTTCTTCGTTTACCAATGAAGATAATAGTATTTCATCTGACTGCATTCCCACAAAAACGCATACCGTTGTTTCCTGGTTTTGAAAATCAATCCATTGAGATTGTAGCACATTCACCATATATGTTTAATCATTTTTAACAGATGTGCTCATTATTGCGGCCTTTTTAACTGAAATGGTTATTTCCCCATAAATCTTCGTTGCGCTTTCACATTAAATCCCAATAGGCGAAAGAAACAAGGCCTATCCTCAGCAGGTTATGGAAAGATTCACGAAGCCTATCAAAGAGGCATGTGAAAAAAAGGCGGCTGCAGACACAGGGTGCTTATATAATTAGGGGTATTACATGAATCGGTGTAGAAGAAAATGAAAACTTCCAGCAGAACCAGTATCTCATCAAACGGATAAGCTTCATCTGGTAACATGGCTCTTTTTTTTGCAAAAACAGTTTTACTTCAAATCCACTCCTGGCTCCAAAATATAATCTCAATATTTCTGCAATGAGTCAAAAAAGAGGATCAATTTTGGCTCAGGAAACTAGCCCGGATTTCTCATGACTTTTTTGACCCGACCTTTAACAAGCTTTAATTACAAAGAAAGTGAGATAGCTATTAAAAAACAGACTGTTTTTCAGCTCGGGTCAAAAAAAGCACCCTCCGGGTCAAGAGATTTTTCCGCAGAG